>NZ_CP070496.1:2400000-3600000 GCF_016925535.1 Natronoglycomyces albus
ACGGTATCTCTGCGGCCACATGTGAGGCCGCGCCCAACTTCGAACGGGCCACTACCTCTTTGGAACTCCACTTTTGTGGGTCTTGCATGCATTGTGAATAGGGCACCACCACAGCGTTTGTCAGTCGAGGCTGGTCACGTGGCGGGACGAAGATCCCGGCAACAACGTAGCGTTCGCCGCCAATGTAAATAACTGGTGCCTCGACGAGATCGAGGATGCCAAGCCGACGGGCCGCGGCCGAGTCGATGAGGGCGACGGCATCGTTTCTGTCCACATGCGCCGTGTCAGGCCAGCGTCCTGTTTCCAAGGTCGCGCCCAACGCCTGCAACGTTTCCGGCTGAGCTGCGGCCAGCTGGAAACGTTCTGCTCGATCAGTATGACCAGGTCGGGTCCGGGTCACTGACACCTGTTCATCTGTGGCGCACATCGCGCCGACCTCCTCGGCACCATTGAGCTTGCGAGCCTCGTCGATCCGAGTTGGCCCAGGCGGAGCTACTCCATCGGGAAAACGCACTGTGACGGATGTCGCGGCCACGGCGTCGAAATGTTCGCTGACCGCATCGGCCGCCGAGGAAGCAATGCCGATCGTGGCGATGCCCGCTCCAATTCCCAGCGCAACTCCGCATATGGTGAGGACTGAGCGCAAGCGTCGCCCTAGCACCGCCCGCCAGGCGTCGATCACGATGTCGGATGCGAAGGAGGCACCACGTCTCCTACCCACGGGCCACTCCGTCCAGGACCGAGATCGTGCGGTCGCATCGTTTGGCGACTTCGGCCTCGTGAGTGACGATCACGACGGTGTGTTCCCGGGACAGGTCGGTCAAGAGCGCGAGAACAGCCTCGGTGTTCTCACTGTCTAGGTTGCCAGTGGGCTCGTCACACAAGAGAACGCGCGGGCGGGTGACAATAGCACGGGCTATGGCAACACGTTGGCGCTCCCCGCCTGAGAGCGTCGCTGGAGCGGCCCGCAAGCGATGGTCAAGGCCAACTGCTTGAAGGGCCAACTCAGCTCGTGCAGATCGTTGTCGACGTGGAACTCCAATGTGAGCCAGTGGAACGGTGACATTGGCACGAACGTCGAGGTGGGAAACGAGGTGCGCCGCCTGAAATACGAAGCCCAACACTGCGGCTCGTAGACGGGTGCGCCGCCGTTCGGGAAGATCGTTAGCCCTGGTCCCGTCGATTGCGTAGTGGCCTCCAGTTGGGGTGTCGAGCAGACCAAGCTGGTTGAGCAATGTGGACTTTCCAGAACCGGAAGGGCCGGTCATGGCAACCGTTTCTCCAGGAGCAATGGTGAAAGTGGCGTCGCGCAAAGCTCGTACCTGCGGTGGCCCCGGGAACGTCCGTTGTAGCCCACGCAGTTCAATAATGGGATTCGTCACCGGTCACGCCCCACTACCACCAGGTCCCCCGGTGCAAGACCGGTCTCGGCGACGACGCTAGTGCGTCCCCGGTGGCTCAGGTCGATATCCACTTCGACGTCGCGAAGTTCCCCATCCTCCAGTACGGTGACGACAGTGGTGCCATTGCTTCGCTCCCACAGAGCCGTTGCTGGTACCACGACGGTTTCGCTCTCCGACCGGGCCAGTTCGACCGTCACAGTCACAGTCTCCCCCTCGTCGAACTCGGGCTCGTCGGAGAAACCAAAGACAGCGATGTTCCGGACTTCTCCCTCCTCAGTAGTCTCGCCTCGCGTGCCAACAAAAACAAGATCGGTCTCCCCATCTCCCGTTGCCGCGGCGTCGGCCGGGATCTGTTGGGTGTCGGCCCCTCGCAGGCTCGACTCGACGTGCCAGTCGCCGGAGACGATAGTGACCAAGTCGCCCGCGTCGTCGTCAATGTTCGCCAAGACCTCCCCGACGACAGCGGGCAGAGTGGGAAGAAAAAGCAACTCCGCTTGCGGCACAAGCACGCTCGGTTCAGGAGTTGGGGGCTCTTCCCCCTCCTCGGTGGGCCCAACCTCTTCGACCGGGTCTCCCTCCAACGGCGAGTATCCGTTGCGTTGGTACAGCTGGTCCACAAAGTTCGCCGTATTGGGGCCGAAGTACCCAGTAACGTCACCTCCGTACAAGACAGCGAGGGCCTGCTGCAGCTGTTCGACGTCACGCCCCTCGTCACCCTCCGACAAGTCGCGATAAGAGCGAAAACTGCCGGGGAGTGCGATCAACGGGCGCCCATTGAGCTCGGCGACAACGTCCCCGGTCTCGATAGTGTCTCCACTTTCGACTCCCAGCTCAGTGACGATCGCTCCTTCCTGGGGTGCCGAAACGGTCGTGGTCGACTCCCTGACAACTGTTCCCGGGAGTTCCATCTCTTCTAGCAATGGGCCCGCGACCACCTCGGCGGTTATGACCGAATCGGGCGGAGGCTCAGAGTCGAGTGACCTCTGTTCGGGGGTGCGAGCTTCACTGGCGATCCACCACGTCACCCCGGTCGCGGCGAGGAGCAGTGCGACCAACCCGGCCGCTAGGAGGGACTTTCGTAGCATGGGAGTTCCAAGTTCGAGGTCTAGGAGGCGAGCAGTTCGGCGGCGCGTTCCTCGGCGGCCTCCACGAAGTCAAACCAGGCATAGACCTCGTCTTCGTGTTCAACGAGATAGTCGGCCAACGCCGCATCCCACGCGTCAGACTTAGCCTGCCAGAATCCTGTTTCCTCCTCACAGGAGGCGTGGGCGATCGCCAGAGCCCTTTCACTCTCGTGCGCAGCCTCGGTCTGCGCTGGATCGTCCCGGTCCAGCTCGTCGTGCCATATCACCGCGTATAGCTCATGCCACAAATCAGAAGCTTCGGTCAGGTGCTCATAGCCCGCATCGGCCATACACGCCGCCCAGGCACCACGTGCGGCCACCGGCTCCTCGCGCTGCATAGCGTCTTCGAATACGGACGTTTGCAGACCGAACACTGTCGTGTGCTGATATTCGTGGTAGAGGTAGGGATCCCCCGTCACCTGTTCTTCAGCCCAGAACCTGCAGCTTTCGGGAAAGAACTTAGTTTCAGTTCCATCTGGGAAGGTATAGGTCTCACCAGTGGACTCTCGAAGCTCGGCGATCTCGTCTGGAATTAGCCCCCAACCAAAGTGGTCCGGAGCGTCCCCATCGGGGAAGTACTTTTCTTTCAGCTCCTCCAATCCGAACTCATCACGATCAAAGAAGTGGCCGTAGGTTAGGATCTCGCCATATTCGGTTTGCTCTTCTATAGTCAGGTCGTACCAGGCGGAATCGTCTTCTTGGTCGTTGGCAGTTCCGACCTCCGATTCCCCTCCATTCTCGGGACCAAATTCGACGCCATAACCGAATCCACGTTCTTGCGCCTCTGCCATGGTTGGCGGCTTCGGTTCGGAGAACTCGGGCGTACCATACATTTCACCGTCAGAGTAGCTACCAATAGGCGTGTGGACTTCAAACCCACGGTCTTCCATACATCTGCGCACCACGAGTTCAATGGCGTGATCGATCCCCTCCAACTGTTTATCCGTCGCGTCGACAGAATCAGCTAGTTGGGAAGCCTTATCCTCGCCCTCTGTTGGGGCATCACTAGTGCAGGCGGACGTTATAACGACAGCCGCTACGAGGAGTGGTCCAGTCACCAATTTCATACTCAAGTGCCTTACGTTTGTCGAGGTCATGAACAGTGGCCCTTGCTCTCAACAAGGGCCACCACATTCAGTTTTGAGATCGCGACACGCCCACTCTTTAATGGAATATCTCTAAAATTCCATTAGTGGGACTTTGAAGACGATCGCCACAGTTAACAGTTTCCACTGCCGCCTGACACCCAGCGGTTTGAGCTAAGCCGATCATGCAAGGGTGGATTTCCGTTTGAGAATGCACTCTCACCAAGGCCGCGCACGAGGTAGTAGTAGTGACCATTGTGGTTGTTGTACTCGTAAAGGCACACATTCATGCTGTTTCCGTTGTTGTGCCCCGATCGACCGCGGTTACTGATCCAGGCCACTTCTGACCGTAGATGACTCCAAGCGTGAAATGTGTACTCGAAGCTGGCACCACGGCCATACCACCAGTACTCGCTGTATACACAAACCCGGCCGGACTGACAAGTAGCGGTACCGTTGCCTTGAACTCTCGCTGCCCCGCCGTCGGACGCCGCGACTGTAAATTCGTTTGCAGCCGAGGCTTCGTCGGCATTCGCAGAGGTGGATATGAGAGAAGTGGCCATGATGGTCGCTGCCGAACTCGCGAGGAGAGCACTGACAATACGCTTGAGACTACGAGGCTTATGCAAAAGTGCAAATTCAAGGCCGCAGGAGGCGAAGTTTACGCAGGTAAACGAGCCGACGAGAACACTGAAAGTGCCTTTTTCATAAGCCTCTACGTGGGGTTATCGCCATACGGCGACCTCTTTCTTGAAATTGTAAGGGCTTGGGTCTGTTGCGCAACGCCAACGACCATAACGCGGGATCCTCCAATCAGTCAAGAACCTATGTCAGATATTTCCACATAGGAAAGTGCCACTAATGCGCGACTTTAGCCTGCCAACTTCGAATCGGACTTTAGCCGGTCCTCATATCATCAATTAGCCAGTCTCGCTGTCCACCCTTGCGGAGGCAAACATCACATTCTGGAGGCTTTTATAGCTGGTGAGCATAGGCCACATTCCAATGAGAATCGGTCATCCTGTAGCCTCACAACTCATCGACTCGGGTAAACCCCTATCCAAATTGCCCGCATTGGCAAAGCCGCTTACCCGCAGCGTTATGCTCACCCGCCCATCCAGCTCCAATTCCGCTGGAGCGCTGCCCGAATAGACCTTCGGCACCCCGTGATAGGCCATTCGCGATGGTCCCCCAAACACGAAGAGGTCACCGCTGCGCAACTTGATGTCCTTATAGGGACGACGGCGTGAGTGCGGGTTGCCAAACCGGAATACGCAGGTATCACCCAAGCTCATTGAGATGACAGGAGCATCAGAGGCTTCTTCCTTGTCCTGATGCATCCCCATACGAGCCGAACGGTCATAGAAATTGATCAAACCAATATCGTAGGTTTCGGTGGGAGCCGCAGATCCATATGCGGCTTCGAGTGCCTGCGTGGCTAGCTTATTAAGCCACGGGGGAAAAGGTTTGACTGGTGAGCCATCGCCGTCCACGACATGGCGCGCATAGCGGTATGGGTACCAGTGCCAGCCAAGGCCCACTTGTTTGGCGCTCATCGTGCCACCGCCAGGAGTACGAACCGTGCGCATTCCTGCGGGCGGGCGAGCCCAAGCACGGCACGTGGCCAGGAGCCCCACCTGCTGGCCCACATCAAGCCAGCCAGGGACTAGCACCGCACCGGGTGCCACCTCGGCCTTTTCGCGTGCGAACAGCTCCCCCATACTGCCGATTGTAGAGCGGGGGGACTCATCCGTCCCCGACTCGCTCCTCAGCCACCGATCAGGAGGGGATGTCGATGTGTCCTCGAATGGCGATGGTGGTGCGGCCACCGATCCACAGCTCACCGTCGGCAACATTCACATTGATGCGCCCTGACCTGTCCAAACGTGTGCCTTGACTAGCAGTGTAGGGAGCCGAGACCCGGCCGGAGTCGATCATCCACTGCGCCACCGAGGCATTCAGACTGCCGGTCACAGGGTCCTCGCGGATACCACCAGAGTTATCGGCAAAAAACGCCCGCACCTCATAGGCACATTCATGCCCATCGCCATGAAACCCAACCACCCCCACGTGAGGCCGATAGGGGCTGGCGAATTCAGGAAGGGCCACATCGGTCGGCTTCGGTTCGACCGACAAGACCTTGTCGGCGCTGCGGAGAAGGACGCCCACCCATCCGGGGCCGTTGTCAACCCAGGCCGCATCGACCACATCATCGTCCTCAACGCCGAGCATCGAAATCACGTATCTGAGAAACTCCGGCGACACCTCACCTGTGCGCACCAGCGCAGGCGCCGCGAACGCCAATTCCTCACCGTCGTAACGGACCGGCACCAATCCCGCAGCGCACTCTTGCACCACGACGTCGTCGTTTCGCGGCTGGCCACCGGCGGCCAGCCATGCCCTGGCGGACCCAAGCGTGGGATGACCAGCGAAAGGCAATTCGTTGGACAAGCTAAAGATTCGCACCCGATAGTCAGCCTCCGCAGTTGTCGGAGGCAAGAGGAAGGTGCATTCAGACAGGTTCGTCCACGCCGAAACCGTTGCCATTTGGGTTGTGGTCAGCCCCTCGCCATCCACGACCACCGCCACCGGGTTGCCAGCGAACGGCGCCGAGCCGAACACGTCGATTTGTTGAAAGGTTCTACTGATGTCACGTGTCATGTCGCGATCCTACTCCGGGCACTGGCCTACGCACTCTTTTCCGACCTCGCTTCTAGCGCAGAGTCCGGCTCCCACTTCTATGAATTCGGATTCACGTCGCCTTTGTTGACTCCCGTTACACTCGTACTCGCCCGCCCCACCGCCACATGCAGCCCTTGCAGTGGGCGTGAGTGGGAATACCCGCCTTGCAAAGGAATCCATGAGTATACGTATCCCACGTCGCACCCTTCTCGGAACCGGATTGGCCGTCGCCGCTGTAAGCGGCTGTCGCAACGGCAGCGGCGACGCGGAATCGAACACCGGAACTTTCGCACTGCGCAACGCCCGTATTTTCGACGGCGATTCCGATGTAGACGCCGACACTGTGATCGTAGAAGACGGCACCATCACGCACATGGGCACCAACCTCGCTGTACCAGAGGGCATCGACACCGTTGACGCCGGAGGACATACTCTCGTGCCGGGACTCATCGACTCCCACGTTCACGACGCCTCCACTATGGCCCCCGCCACTGTCAGATTCGGCAACACGACGCAGCTGGAAATGGGTAACTCCCAGACCAGTGGGATGCGACGACTGCGCCAAGTGCGCGAGGACCCGTCTCAATACGAGCAGGCCGACACGTTTTTCGCCTCCCATTTCGTCACCGTTCCCGGTGGCCATGGCACCCAGTTCGGCAGTGTTCCCGTCATCAAGGATGACACTGACATCGCCGACTTCATGTCTGACCAGTTCGACACCGAGCCCGACTTCATTAAGTTCATGATCGACAGCGGCAACGCCGAGGACCCCCGAGACACACTCACCCTCGACCAGGCCCGCGCTGTGGTGGAGCAAACTCACGCCGAAGGGTACCTAGCGGTAGCGCATGCCCATACGTGGAAGGACTACCGGGCCGCCGTCGAAGCTGGCGCGGACATCATGGCCCATGGCCCCATCGGCTCGGACGTCGACGAAGAACTGATCGCGATGATGGCCGACAATGGCACGGTCATCATCCCCACTCTGGCGGTGGTGTCCTCCGCCTGTGACGACCTCATTTTCGACCTGGTGGACAACGAGGACCTTGTCCCATTCCTCGACCAGAATCAGAAGGCCGCCATAGAACAGCTGGGCAACCCCAACTGTGGCGAACCTGGTATTGACGAACGTTTCCGCACCAACGTCCTTGCTGGGGTCGAGGCGGCCTACGCGGCTGGGATTCCCCTCCTGGTGGGTACCGACCTTGGTAACCACAATCTGGTGGCTGGGCTTAGCACCTTTCACGAGATGCAGCTGCTGTATCTGGCCGGTCTCAGTCCGACCGACATCCTCGTCGGGGCGACCTCGGCCACCGCCGACGCGTTTGGGCTGAAAGACCGGGGCCGAATTGGAAAAGGACTCAAGGCCGACATGCTGTTGCTCGACACCGATATCACCGAGCACGTTCCACGGCCCGAGGACATCGTTAGGGTCTGGAAGAACGGGTACAGCGTCACTCGTGAGGTTGATTAGGCCCGGTTCGTCGCGTCCACCCGGCCAAACACCGGCGCGGGGGCGTTCATCCCCTTCTCGTCAGCGCTGCGGCCGTTTTGTCCCCAGTCGTGGCGCGCTGTCGCTGGCCCGAAGGTGGGAATGTGCCATGGCCTCTTTAGCGAATTGACCGCGTGCGGAACGGTTTTTTGCGATGGTGAAGCCAGGGGGATGATGAAAGTCGGCTTTCTGGTTCACAATGCCTACGGCAACGGGGGCACGGTGCGAACCACTGTCAACACCGCCAACTTCCTGGCCGAACGTGGGCATGAGGTGGAGATCGCCTCGGTGCATCGTCACCGCGACGACGTGGCGTATCGATGGGACGAGAGGGTCAAGCTGTCACCTCTGACCGATTCGCGTCCGCTGTTTTCCAGTAAGTGGGGAACAATGTGGAGGCGTGGTAACCACCTGCGGCAGCGGCGGCTCGCGCAAGTGGAATCGGACATTTTTCCACGAGACGCCCCGGGGCACGACCTCTATAGTCGACTCAGCGACGAGCGTGTTCGGCAATGGCTGGCGACGACCGAGGCGTCGGTCATCATCAGTACCAAAGCCGGGCTGCACTCGTATCTGGCCGCTTATGGTCGGCCTGAGACCATCTTGATCGGCCAAGAGCATCGGTTTCTCAACTCCTATCGTGGTCGGCTGCGCAGCCAGTTGCTGAAGACAATGCGTGGACTCGATGCCATTGTCACGTTGACGCAGGAGGACTGCCAGGAGTATCGAAGGGAGCTGGCCGACTTTGCAGCTCCTATTCGGGCCATCCCCAATGCGGTCCCCGTCCCGGTACGACGTATGTCGAAGTTGAGCGAACCGGTCATCATGGCGGCGGGTCGACACACCCGTACGAAGGGTTTCGACTTGTTGGTGGACGCGTTTGGGATGCTCGCCGAGGACTTTCCCGAATGGTCGCTGGTCATCTATGGAAGCGGTAGCGAGTCATCAAAACTCGACGAACGCATTAGCCGCGAGGATCTGAGGGGCCGAGTGGTGCTGGCCGGGGAGGTCACGCCGCTGGATGATAGGTGGGCCCAGGCCTCCATCGCCGTGGTTCCCTCGCGTTTCGAAGGATTCGGGATGTCTCTCATTGAAGCTATGGCAAGCGGTGTACCTGTGGTGGCCACGGATGTTCCGATTGGGCCGCGGGTGCTCATCGAGCATCATCGAAACGGAATGCTCTGCGAGCCCACCGCATCGGGTATCGCCAAACAACTGGAACAGTTGATGGCGGACGCTCAGCTTCGCTATGACCTAAGCGAGGCTGAGCTGCGCACCGCCGAGGGATACCGTCCCCAGCAGATCGCCCCCATGTATGAGGATCTGTTCGGTGAACTGGTGCAGCGGCGTCGCCACAGTTTCAAGATGTGAACGTGGTAGCGCCACCGTCACGGAAGTACCTGGCCAGTACGAGACAAGGCTATTTCGCCCCGCACTGACCAGGCAATTGCCCCTGAAGGCAACTGAGATGGGCTAACTGCGAGTGAAGACTCGCACGTAGTCGACCAGCATCGAGTGTCCCGGTTGGGTCTGCGCCGTGGGTGTCTGCTTACCCGCTACTCCATCGGGAAATCCGCCGCCTATGGCGAGGTTGAGCAGGATGAAGTAGCCAGCGTGTTCGGTCATTTCCGCCCAGGTGTGGGCCGGTAGCTGACCTTCGCTGACGGTGTGGAAGTGGGTGTCGTTGATGTACCAGCGCAGTTGCGCTGGAGATACGCTGTCGTCCCATTCGAAGGCGTAGTTATGGAATCCTCCAATGCAGGGGCCGGTGATGCAGTCGGTCGAACCACTGAGGCCGTTGAACTCATTGCATGGTCCGCCCGGTGCGACACCACAGTGGAGTGCGCCTGAGATCCAATCGAGGCCATTGACGTTCTCCATGAAGTCGAACTCTCCGATGCCCGGCCAGTTCCAGTAGTTGCCACGGTATGGCGAACCCAGGGCCCAGAATGCGGGCCAGTATCCTTCGGCGGCCTCTCCGGTCACATTGGGCAGCTGAAGACGGCCTTCCACGCGGAGGGCACCGCCTTCGGGCGGGCGGAAGTCTCCGCGATGGGTCTCCAAGCGGGCCGACGTCCAGTCCCCGTTGCCGTCACGGTGCGCTGTGATGACGAGGTTGCCGTTGCCATCGAGGGAGACGTTGGCGGGGTCGTTGGTGTGGTAGGCGATTTCGCCTGTGCCCCATAGGTCGGGGCCACCAGGGTAGGAGTGCCCGATGTTGAAGTGCCAGTTCTTCGAGGAAGGCAACGAACCTGCCGGGCCGTTGAATTCATCGGCCCAAATCAGTTCCCACTCATGGTGGTGATCCTGAGCGTTGGCGTTGGCCGAGGCCATGGTGATGCCAGCGGCGGCGACCACTGTGGCCGCCGCAGCCGCCACGAATTTCACGGTGCGGCGTTTGGGCCGGGTCGTTGTGGTGTTTGTTTCGGAAGTCATGGGGGTTCCTTTTGCCAGGGGATGCCTCAGTCGCGAGGCGGAGGGAGGAGCGCGGCGACGTTGACGCGTGTGGAGGTGGGATCGAACCCTAAGAGCTACCAACTGATTAGTTTCCGTAGCGAGGATGGTGCGTATGACCGATTGGCAAGGCGAGGGTGCTTGCCATGCCTCAGCGGATATGGCAAGTGCCGACAAGGCGGCCAGGTGCCATAAACACCATCGCAGTGGAAGGAAAATCTGTTAGTGGCTCTAAGACTGTGCACGTCCTGGAACCTCAATTATGACGGTCTATTAACCAAAGTCAATATATTCGGACATATTACTTACAGAGTTGTAAGTGAAATTTTGCGCTTGGCGGGAACCGGGCGCTATACCCACAAGTCGGTCATATCGATCGCATTCTTGACTTTCTCCACGGCCGCAACGTTTTCGGCCTCCGCGTGTCGGTCGCGCGGGTCGGTCGCTAGCCTTTGATTGGCTTCGGCAAAAGGTCGCATTCGTATTTCGTATCGTTCGAAGGCCACTCGATGTTCCCCCTCGGCCCGATGCAGCTCCGAGGCGAGCACATATGCTCCCACCATCGCCACACTGGTCCCTTGCCCCGAAAGGGCGGACGCACAACAGGCCGCGTCCCCCACGAGAGCCACTGGCCCCTTTGACCACGAGGGCAGGTGGATTTGGGCCATGGAGTCGAAATAGAAATCGTCAGCCCGCCGCATCCGCTCAAGTAGTCGCGGAACTTCCCAGCCCAGGCCAGAGAACCGGGCCTGAAGCAGCCGCTGGTTGGCGGTGGTGTCGCGGTGATCGAAGTTGAATGGCTCGGTGATAAAGCCCAGATTCACCCGCAGCTGGGAGTTGTCACGAACAGTGAACACCGCTCCGCCCACATCCCCCTCGTTGAACCACGTCTGCCAATCCTCTAGGCCCAAGAAGTTGTCGCAACTAAAAATCGACAGATACGTGCCCAAATGAGAAATGTAGTCTCGTTCGGGTCCGAACACCAGGTCACGGGTGGAGGAATGAAGACCGTCAGCCCCGATCACTAGATCGAAGCGGCGTGGGGCACCGTGCTCGAACTCAACGTCGACTCCCGTCTCATCTGCGCTCAAAGCACGGATGGAATCACCGAACAGGTACTCGACACTGTCGGTGGCCGCGTGCATGAGCTGTACCAAGTCTTCTCGCAAGAGCTCAATGTCATCGGAGTCCACGCGCCCGGCAGAAAGCGTGACTTCCTCGGAACGCCATTGTTCATTGCCCTGGCCATCCAACATGGACATACCTCGCATTGTCGTGCGCACAGATCGGGCGGCTGACTCGAGACCCATCTTCCGCAGCACCTCCACAGCGACTCCGCGCACGTCGACTGCCTGCCCTCCAACCCGCAGCGCCGGTGCCTTCTCAACGATGACGGGGCTGAAGCCGAATCGACGCAGCCAGTAGGCCAGGGCCGTTCCCGCGACTCCGGCCCCCGAGATAAGTACAGTGGTCATTGCTACTCCCCTAGAGCGTAAAAGTGATGCCATAACTCTAGGAAAGTAGCGCGTGAACTGCATTTCTAGCTTCTTCTAGCCTAGAACAGTTAAGGCGATCAGAACTGAACACGCGGGCATCTGTTCTAGATCAGTTGATAGGGAGGCACCTACGTGGACCGCACTGAGGAAGCACCGTTTCGACAGATTGCCGCCGAACTACGCAGGCGGATTACCAACGGCACGCTCGGTACTGGCCAACGAGTGCCATCGACGAGGCAGGTCGCCAAAGAATTCGCGGTGGCCTTGGCCACCGCGGCCAAAGCCCTCGATGTGTTGCGTCAAGAAGGGCTGATCGTGACCCGTCCGCGTTCGGGCAGCGTGGTGGCCGCACCCCCACGATCGCCCCAGGCAGCGCACAACCCTGCCGCTAGTGAACTCAACCGAAACCTGATCGTCGGCCACGCCATCGATATCGCCGATACGGCCGGGCTACCAGCGGTGTCCATGCGCGCAGTCGCCGGACGCTGCGGCGTCTCCCCCATGTCGCTATACCGGCACTTCGACAGCAAAGAGGAACTAATCTTGTCGATGGCCGACACCGCCTACGGCACCATCGATGTCCCCAACCAGGTGGCGCAACCCTGGAGGAGCCGCATCGAAGAACTCGCCAGCGAGCTATGGCGCATACACGCGCGCCACCCTTGGCTGAGTCATATGCACCCCGTGACGCGCCCAACCCCCGTACCGAGCTTGTTGGCCATCGGCGACCACATGCTCGCGGCCTTGAACGAACTTGCTCTTCCACCTGCGGTCCGATTCGACGTCTATGTGTTGATACACGGCCACATCACCGGAGTGGCGGCCAATCGCGAAAAGGAGGACATCGCGATCTCACACACTGGCGTGTCACACGAGGAATGGGCCGACCTGCGCTATCAGCCGACTATGCGGTCCGACGATGCTCGCTTGCGCTACCCGGCCTTGGTTGGCATGTTCGGCCCTTCGGGCCAGCTGGAAGACGGTTACGACCTCGACTTGGACCGACTCTTCACCGTCGGGCTACGTCTGCTGCTGGATGGAATCGAAACCCTCAGCGCAAACTATGAGCAACCCAGCTGATCGCCTCATCAAATGAGGGCCAACACAGGGCAACCGATTATGAGTGGGTGCTGCGATAACGGGCCGCCTTGGCCTGATTTCCGCAGGTTTTCATGCTGCACCAGCGGCGACGCCGCCCACGCGAGGAATCCACAAAGAACCAACCACACCGACCGCACGATCGCAACGGCCGCGACCCCGGGCTCAGCACCAACCTGAGCGAACGCAACGCAAGGACCGAAAGCGCCCCCCGAACCATATGCGGCGCAATCGAACCATCAGCACCCACAGTCACCGCGTCGCGCACACCGCAATAGGCGACCCCAAGCAGGCCCGCCAGTGCCGAAGTCGGTACATCGCTCCCACTCTCCAGGGAGGAAAAGACCGCCCACATGTGCTGGCGCATCGTGCGCCCCTCATCCAGGACCGATTCAGGGTCATCGTCCAGTGCTGGACCATCCCCTGCTGGCAACAGCGCAGCCCAACGCAGCCACGAAAACAAGGACTCAGGGCTATCGAGCAGGTCCGCTCCCAGCTCAGGGGTGCGGCGATAGACCGTGTTCGCGAAATCCAGCGCAACATCACCGGCGATAAAATGGTCGTCGCTCCACACAGTGCCAGTGCTCATCGCAACGAGTACCGCATCACTGGACGGTCGCGGCGGGGTCGTGCGACCTCGTGAAACCCGACGGTGCGAAACGCGCTGGCGATGCCGGTCATCGCGTTGTCGGCCCCGGCTTGCCGGCCGCCGAGCGGGTCCACTGGGTAGGCTTCGAGCGTTCGAATTTCAGCGGTCCCTGTGAGGTAATCGCATACGGCCCGGATCAACTCTGGCAATAGCCCTTCGCGGCGGTGACCTTTCTTGATGAGTAGGCAGCTCAAGGAGGTGACCGGCTCGTCGTCGATCGGTTTCAGCAGCGGAGAGCGCTGCATGCGGGGATAGTCGGCGCGGTTGCCGAAGGCGCACCAGGCGATGGGCTCGGTTTCGAGGTAGCCAACGACTCCTGGACTGGGCGAACCGGTGGCGAGTTTCCTCATGTGCGCTTTGTTGCCATCGCCTTTGCCCTCCATCCATTCGTCGATGCTTAGCCGCCAATGCATACACCAGCAGCCGCGGGCTCCGCCGTTGGTTCCCATCACCGTTTCGAAGTCGTCCCACGTTTGCGAAGTCAAGGGACTGACGGTGAGTCGCGTGGTCGTCATACTCGCACCCCTTTCGGTGGCGCCGTTATTCGTGCCCGTTCTTGGTCGTGGTGGCTCATCCTGGCTGCGGGTTCTTGGGATCTTGATTCAGGATCGCCCGACAATAGTAACTGTAATACAGCCTTTTAACAGTTACTAGGATTTGGCTGCAGGAATTCGCCTAGGACCCTTGACGCACGCACAGCGCCTCGGTAGGCCTGCTTGGGGTCGCTTCCAGCACTAACGCGCAATCGGCATGGCTCTTGAGATCCGCAGAGCTCCGATCGGGTATGGGGCTTCACTCGCTGCCATTGCCTGGCACGGGCGAGGCGGGATGTAGCGAAAGAGGCAGCGGGCTACGAGGCTAGGCGTTCGCCGGGTCGCTGAGGCTGCCGCTGGGCATCAGCATCGCTCGTGGGCTGACTGATCTGCGCCCACACGACATCAAGTGAAAGGTCGTGGACGGCGGCGATGGCCGCGATGGTGGTAAACGCGGGGGTGGCCACTCGCCCCGACTCGATTTTCCGCAGTGTCTCGGGGGAGATGTTGGCGGCCAACGCGACCTCAAGCATGGATCGTTCACCGCGGGCGCGGCGCAGGATGGCGCCCAAGCGCTTGCCGCGCTCAATATCCGCGGATGTAAGGGGCAACCTGACCATGCCTAGGATATTAACACTGGGATAGTATTACCGGGATAGTTATTGGACCACCGGACGAGGAAATTAGCGTGATTGAGATAATGAGCCCTGCTGAGCTGCGCCGGGCCCGCAAGACCGGCAGGCTCATCGGGTCGATTCTGCAAACGCTGCGACAGCGGTGCGTCGTGGGCACGAACCTGCTGGAGATCGACCAATGGACGCACCACATGATCAGCCAGGCGGGTGCCCAGTCCTGCTATGTCGACTATGCGCCGCCATTCGGCCAGGGGCCGTTTGGTCACTACATTTGCACATCGGTAAACGACGCTGTCCTCCATGGGCGGCCGCGCGACTACCAACTCAAGGATGGGGACCTGCTCAGCCTAGATCTGGCCGTATCCTTGGACGGGGTGGTCGCCGACTCGGCCATCAGCTTTTTCGTCGGCGATTCCTCTACCTCGTCGGGGCAAGCGATGATCGATACGACCCAGCGTGCTCTTCAAGCTGGAATCGCGGCCGCAGTGCCAGGGGCACACATCGGAGACATCTCCCATGCCATCGGTACCGTTCTGACCGGGGCAGGCTACCGGGTCAACACCGACTTTGGAGGCCATGGGGTCGGGTCGACCATGCATCAAGACCCGCACATTCCCAACCTAGGACGCCCTGGGAAAGGCTATCGATTGCGCCCCGGGTTGCTGCTGGCCCTTGAGCCGTGGGTCATGGCTGACACCGATCGGCTCATCACCGACGCCGACGGGTGGACGCTGCGCAGTGCCACCGGATCGCTGACCGCCCATAGCGAGCACACGATCGCCATCACAGAAAATGGGGCCGACGTCCTCACGCTGCCTCAGTAGGCGGGGTCTCGTACTCGGCCAAAGTCGGTACAGTCGGATGAGACCCGATCACGGTTGCTCCGGTTACCAACTCGCGCCCGTCGACTCACAAAGCTAGTAAGTCAGCGGTGCTGGTCCCCCGCTGTTAGCCCCAGAGTGCAACTACACCTGGGACGCTGGCGTCGAAGCTCAGCTGGCGGAGCAGTTCACTCTCATCGTCGCCACCCCAGGGACTACGGTCAGAGTTCCAGGACCGGGGGACCTAGTTATGACGTGGGGTGCTGGGCTGCTGACTTGCAGGCCGTTGCGCGGCATGTGGGCTATGAGCGCTTTGTGTTCTTTGGCTACTCCTTCACCGGGGTTTTCGGGCCGTGGCTGACTCGTCAGTTGCGCACTGCCAAGGCCGTCGCAGCTGTGGCTTCCGGTGGTTTTCCCGTGCTCGGCGATTATCGAATCACGCTAGACGACGTCGAGACCCAGGCGCGAGAGCTAGAGCAGGATCATGCCGTCTTGGAGCAAGTGCAGCAACGGTTTGATCCTTTGGCGGCGCGGAAGTTCTATCGCGACATTGCCAATCTGGCTCCCGACGCCCTAGTCGACGATGCGCCGTGCCCAATTTACTGTTTCTGGGGAGACGAAGACACCGACGCGGTCCAGATGGCGCTCTCCAATGAGGAATACATGAAGCTTACTTCATCGTGTTTTTTGTTCGTGGCTGTTGAATACGCTGATGGCGTGGGTGATATTGGTGGCGTGGTGGGAGTTACAGCGGAGTTTGTGCAGGATGCGCCATTTCTTCAGTTGGGCGAAGATGCGTTCGCCTCGGTCGCGTAGCTGGCTGTGCAGGCGGTTGTAGTCGGTTGTGTATGGGGGTTTGTTACTTCCATTCCATGGCGCGGCGATGTTGTCAGTGTCCAAACCCTGGTATCCCTTGTCGGCTAGGGGGCATGTTAGCCCGGTGTCACTCATAGGGGATCTGCCAGATGCGGGCGGCTCGTGTGTCATGAACAGGGCCGGGCAAGGCTGCCGATATCCACAACAGATTTCCTTGAGGATCGGTAATGGCATGTATGTTCACATCGTGGAATCACCATCTCTTGAAATGCGAATCCATGTTCACAGGTGACTCAGACACGAGCTAGACGCTGAACATCTCTGCGCCCTCAACCTCTAATTTGCACTGACCAGCTTGCTACAGATATACGCCTAACCATGAAACAAAGGCGCACGCCCCCACCACCACCTACGCGCACTCAATTCGCCTCCCCCATGTTCTGCGGGCCAACGGAAGACCTCCAGCGTGGCTGCCAGGAACCTCTCATCAGCCCATCGCAAAATCCGCGTCTCTTGCGCGCCTATACCCCCGTGGCCATCAATGATGTCACGTACCCGCAATGTCGCATGGAACTCGTCTGGCCCCATGGCATCCTCGCTATCAACAGATCCGCTTTCCAGACACGAAACGCGGCTTTCCCAAGTAAGGACCAGATCTCGTTTTGGAGCCGAAATCACCGGCGACCTACCCCCGTCTTCCCCCACGACTGGAATACTGGGATCGACCACGTTTCGCAAGCACGCACGATGCATTGCCAGTTCCTGAAACCGCTGGTCCACTCGCACATCCACCTGCACCATATCGTGCGTAGATCTATCCACGTCACGACTCAAACAGACACAACAAAGCATATAACTAGATCTCATTTTATAAACTCCAATTCCTAGGCTGGATCACCACCAAGTGTCTCATTCCCAGCGCCCTCCAGGCCCGGTGTACCTATTGTACTCAGCATCAGTAATGGGAAAATTCGTGATAGGTTTATCCCCTTCTCTGATTACAACATGCCTCGTGCCATTCCCCTGATCGAGGATTTTTACCGATCTTCCCGTCTCAAAATCAATAAATAGTTCTCCTTCGTCCCAGACATGTTGCACGTCTATGCCACGTTGATTGGCTCTTTCAGCACTATGCACCTCTCTCGGGTCGACCTCCGAGCAGTTGTGGTTGAGGAATGCATAACTGCCTACCTGTACGTAGTAGGTGTGGAGCGATCCGACGGTGAGGCTGTGGGTGGTGGTTGTGGTCTCATGATGCTCTACCTGGGCCGCTTGTGTCCACGAACCGGATGAGGTCTTGATCCATGCCCCGGTTGCGAGGGCGCGCGCCGGTGCCCAATAACCATCCGTGGCCCCGCATCTACAGGGTCATCAACAACTCAGAAAGCGTGACTGGCCAGATTCGCCTCTTATCTTAGAATTCTTTTATGCGAAAGTGCACGTTCTCCCCAAGTAGTGGAAGGCCAGCGTGCGGTCCCTTATAGGCGAAATCGCTATTGAAAGCGTTGCGGAATGGGTCCGCGACTTCCCATTGGATCGCGTTCCGTGGGCCGTATCCAACTTCAACCCCGTCCAGGTTCAGAAGGCCTCCGTAGATGAAGTGGTAGAAATATTCTTCGTATTCCATGAGAATATTTTTGTCCTCAGTAAACGCCTTGAAACCGTGCGCTTTATTCCAGGCCTGGACTGCCGGCAACACCAAATCCCGCGCCGACACGATCCCGAACTCCGCTAGCATCAGCTCATACTCTGCCTGTGCCAAAGAATGCGCCAGAGAGAGACATCTTTTTCCTTTCTCGGTTATACCAAAATCAAACCCTTCGTCTCCGTCCCAGCCGATATTTTCGAAGTCGCCGTCGTCGAGAAAGGCGTGCACATACTCGACCTGCACGTCAGCAGGCTCCCGCATCCGAATATAACCATCACGCGTTTCAGCATCAGGATTACCATATCCAACGCAAAGATCGATACTAATCAACTCGCGTTCAATAGCATCACACACGGCTCGTATCCCACGCCGACAATAAGGCTCTCGCTTTTTTCCCGACTTATCGCCGTCTAGCGGTGCATAGAAAAGAAGGTAGGTAAACAGTCGATCCTCATCAGCTATTTCAAGAAGAATCGAGACAGTGATCTCGTGATCTATTCGCTCCTGACTATTTATCAATATGCACTCTCCAATTATCGATACTTCTACCTGTTCCTGGATTAACATCGATTGCTGCACCCTCAGATCTTGAACTGTATCGATATTGCACTCTGGTTCCATCCGGGAGATTCGTGTAAAACCCAACGTTGTTTTTCATACTAGAAATGCTATCACCATGATATGCGATTTCAAGAAACAAATCGTCGAGGTCCGACTGCGACGATACCACTCGGAAGTTTGGGTTGCTACTTTTCCCTCGCTGCAGAGTCCGCAGATTGTCAACGACTCCCTCGATGCCACTGATTCTGCAGTTGTGATTAAGGAGTTTTTTCTCTCAACTGACGACGTAGAACGTGTGGAGCGATCCGACGGTGAGGCTGTGAGTGGTGATTGTGGATTCATGATGCTATATCTGGGTGGCTTGGGCCCAGGACCCGGATGGGGCCCTGATCCATGCTCCAGCTGCGAGGTCGCGTGCCGCTAACCAAAGATGACTTCAGTCGAGTTGCCGACTGTTTACCGAGAGCCCATCGAAACCGACCCGGCAGCGGCGTGAGTAATATCCTTACTACACGCAGATTGCCTCAGACTAAATGAAGCCTGCTGATCCAATGTAGATTCAGTTCACTAGTTCATCGAAGTATCAACTAGATTCGAGTCGTTCTAGGACCTATTCTTTTGCAGTCTATAAACGCACTGACACGTACCCACAGACTTCCTGGCAGCCGCGATCCAAGCATATTCACAAAACACTTAGCCCAGCCAAAAATGCATATCGGCCTAAGAATAGCGACTTTATTGAACGCATTACTTGTTGTCCTAAAAGAGTTCAAAGGAGTTTACAAACGCCAAAAAGTACTTCTCCACCAATAAAGTGTTGACCGATCCTCTGGCCACGGGTCGAGTTGATCATATTCGGCTTCAAAGTTATCCTTCTCCACATCAACGGCTCTGAAACCCTCTTCCTTTTCTTCAATCTTTTCATAGGAACTCGTCAATGAGACGATCCGCGGATCCGAACCATATGCGCCAGAACTGCGATAATTTTTCCGCACTTCAACGAGTGAGGGCTTGTTCGCCCCGCCTCGCAGAGTCGGCCATCTAAGCTGTATAAGGTCATCTTCCCACCAGCAAACTGGGCAAATCATATAGCTACCCACATCGTCATGGACGACGTAGCCACAACACGGACAAGGGAACTTGATAGTAGAATTCATTTAAATTCTCATTCCATACGGACAATTAAAATGTGCAATCGGTTAACTTGGAATAAAGAACACCACAGACTCTTATCAGCCAAATGCCAAGTCTCCCGTACTAGATGTTCCAGACACACTTGGTGAATCTATTTAGTTTAATTTCCACACCAGGACGTCGACCATCGCACAAACACATTGATTCAATTTCCGCAAAGTCGCAATTTGCCTCAGAGCAGAGTCTCATTTCCTTTTCATGCTCACATAATGCGCCTTGCTCAACTTGTTTGGTGTTCATGTTGGTTGAGGACCTTGATGGAGCGGGCGAAGTTGTGGAGGCGGGCGATGCGAATGATCGCGATCGCGACAGTGCGTCTCCAAAGCAACAGTCGCGCAAATTTGCAGGTCTTCATTCGCGCGATAGCGCACGGGATGCAGGTTTTACCCTGACCGCATGGAGAGTTGTGCTCCTACTTCCAGGGCGGTAGCGCCTCACCTGCACGGCGGCGGTGAAGGGCGATCGCGCTGGTGGCGAGATAGCCGCCGCTGGCGATCACGAGGTGATCGCCAGCGGATGTACTCGGCCCGGGACTAACCGCAGACCTTGCAGGCGTGAACGCGCAGTAAGGCTACGTCGTGCCCGCCATGACCACCGGCTGCGTGTCGGCGTCGATGTCGACCTGAAGGTTGGTCGAGTACCGGACTTCATGCACGCCTCAGCGATCGACTGGTCTTAGATGGTCACCAGGGTGCCGACGACGATGAGCATCGTGCCCGATGCAAATCGCTTACGCATCCGCGACGTTGGTTTAAGGTCCAGGTTCTCGATGATGCAGTCGGCAGCAGGCTTCGAGCTCCCAAACAAAGGCACCATTTAACGCAGGGTGAGGATGGAACGCCAGGGAGCCGCTACCGGCCACACCCGATCGGACAACGACAAGCCCCAAGGGGCAAGGGGCAAGCACCGACGAAGCGCATCAGAACCTTCGCGTTCAAGCTGACGAACCAATTTAGTGACCGCTGGCCGGCAACCACGCGAATGGCTCGACCCAACACTCCTCGGGGACAGTCACCAAACCCGCCCAGAAATACTCAACCTTTGTGGCACAAGCGATATCAGACAACCTTTAGATGATTCTTCTTCTACCAGATGCTTTCCACAACCTCACCACGATGAATAACTTTAGTGTGAACCTAACCAAGATGTTGTCGAAAATAACGCATGATAACATGCTGACTACTCCAACGACGATCTGCAAATACTCAGTCTATTCAGTAAAGGCTGATGCAGATTTTGACGAGTAAGGAACATACCGTGCCCAGTCGGGGCTCATATATACTCTTTATCGATCATACTTCTATTTTTCTCGAATCCCATGTATAACCTTATAGAAAATAAGAAGGTCATCAGGGTTCCTCTCACTCAGTCCTATCCCGTGCCGAAGCGACAAAGCAAACTCTTTATATCCTATACAAAATTGCACAGGCGGATTTGCCCCACAATCGCAATTCTCTCCACAGAAATAACAAAGTATCCTACCCCTCCAAGAATACCAATCGGCCGGTATCGCTGGATCCACGATCACAAAATTTTTATCCTGAATCATCATTGGATAGACGTTAGGGTCGGTATCATCTTTGTCCCCAGCGACGAGATATGCTATTCTATCGCCCCCCATGACAATTCCATGAACTTCGTACCTCGTTCCGACACTAATTTGCTGCAAGTGATGAACGTTCCTATGAATATCTCCTTTATCATCAACCCACTCTCTCACTTCATCAGAAGAAATACACTCAACCAACACGCTGTTCTCCTTAATTCGCAAACTTAAAATAATCGATTCAGTGATAAAATAAGGACATTCATTGAATTTTATCGAATAGTTTCTGTATAGCGCTAGAGATATTACATATTAGACTTGTTCGTAGGCACTCTCTGAAAATAAGTGTGAAGCATCGCCAACTTGTCAATGAAGAGTTTGATAGGTGCTTATAGTCAGAGCATGTAGAGAATACAGAATAACCATTTATTGAAATAAAGATCCGTGTTCACAGGTGGTTGATTCATTCGTAAGGCGTTGAACGCACAACTCACTCATTTTCTAGTTTACACTGTCTATATTGTCGCAAACATACGCCTTATCGTGTTCAGCCAATGACTCCCTCAATTCTGCGATATATTTATGACGCCGCAGCTCAGGGTGAGCCCCATAAAGCAGGCTATACATTTTATCCATAGCCTGCTCCTTCACAATTCTGTAATCATCAATACTTACCTGAATCGAACCCCCACGTTCGGGGTCAGCCATAGCTTTATCCAGATCAGTCATAATTACGGTGTCTCCCTCGAGAGCAAACACGTAAAATGCAATCCCATTTGACGAAATTGCTTCAACATGCCCCCCTTCGCGCAAAAGCGTTAGTAGCGGAAACGAAAGTATAATTACGTAATCCACAATCGGAAACAAACCGCGTCCGACAGGCGTAAAATCTTGCCCACCAATAACAATCTCTACTTCGACTTCGAATAGATCATATAGCAAAGACCATTCATCGATATCCCCCCAATCCACTGACATAGATTCCGGACTCCAGTCCGCACGCCACGACTCATTCCTTGAAAATGGAAAAAAATTAATATAGTTTCTTTCCTTTGTAATCTCATTCATAAATTACATACTCCAAACAGGATATGCAGTGATCATCCTACCTTCACCATCAACTGCTATCTGGAGAACCTTACGCCCAGTTGCTCCAAATTCCATTCCAGTCTTAGTTCACGAATCTTCCGCTAGGATCAGCAGTTCAAGAGCGACATCAATCAGTACTTTGATCTCATATTCGTCAAAATTGAATCGAGAGCTCATCAGTGAATTGTCATAGAACTTCCGCCATGATGCGACCAGTACTTCGACCAACCTGGCTTCGTCGGCCACAAGGTCGACATCGCGCGCATTAGAGCCTGACAGTAGGTCATTAACGAGATGTTGTCCAGCTCGCATTCCATACTGTGTCAGAGAGAGGTAAAAATAGTTATCTGGTCCTGGTTTTTCAGCATGTCGTGGAACCCACAAAGACTCATAGAGCCATTTTGCCCAGTCGCGCGGCGAGCCAGGGAATGCGGTAAATTCATTGTTACCTGGGTCCTCATCTGGCCCATCTCCGATCTCGACCATTCCATTTTCCACTAGTTGCTGCAATGCTTCTAGCAGAATAGATCGGTGCACAGAATGAGATCGATCTTGGCTCCAGTCTAGGAGTTCAAGCAATTCTCTGGAAAACAACCGTTGATGCTGCAACCTTGCAATCAAGAGCAGCATGGAGATCTGCACGCGGATAATATCATGCTGCCCCTCGTTCCCATATGAATCCTCTTTTGGGTAAAGTACCCCACTTGGGAATCGAATACGCGCAGTCATGTCGCTCCCCAATACAGCATCACAGGCGAGTCTCCCATGGGAATCGAAACTTTCCAAAGTACTCAACGCCGTATAGTTATTATGCCAATCTGAAGTGTGCTTAGCGCGAACCTCAGTGTCGAGCGCGACTCGTGCGACGGTAAGTTGTGCGAACGCTTCTATGGACACCGTGTTTTGTTGATCGGCATCTAGCATTTCAAATCGAGGCAAGGTGATGCCAGCTGCCGTGCACCACGACCGCATTGCCAGATCCGTGATCTGGGCCCCGTCTACAATGTTTTCACACGAAGAACCTATGAGGCCAGACTGGAACGCTTGCCGGTATCGGCGATCCAACATACGACCAGCAGCCGTAGGAATAATCGCAAACCTATCGACGGAATCTGGTGATTCCTCGCTTGGATAGTTCCTATAGATCCATGTAGACCAATCATCAGGGTCTCCCGGCAGTGGCCGAAACATGCTCGAATATCGAGACGCAAAATCAGGGTCCTCATGCCCAGGCACAATCCACCCTCTTCTAAAGCCCGCTGAAATCGCCGCTCTAGCTACATCTTTCCAGTCTCCCGGAAAATACTCTCTAGAAATCATCAAAGTCGCTTCTAGATTAGACTCTATTGCGTCTTCGAAACCCCAATCGAATTCCTGCATTAGCATCCACAGGGCGATCTCACCGTGACTGTCGAGCTCTTCGCACTTTTTCACTATTGTGCCACCAACCTCATCCAATTCACTGATTCACCCAATACTTACTATATCGCTTAGTTCGCTCCCTAGAACTTCCACATCTTCGCCACGCTCAGCAGCGAGCTGCATGGCAAGTTCCTCGCTGTCAACTGCAAGCTCATCGTCAAGGTATTCGGCACAACGGTCGAACTCACGAAGGTCGTCCGGGGCTTGTGCATGTGCAGGAACAACCAAGACAGAGTGACTGTTGCCGTCACAGCGAGAATTGGCAGGGTAGCAGCCTTCAGCGGCCGGGCATAACGAATCGGCTCTTGCGGGGCGGGCACTATGAGATTCTCCATTAAGTTAATGAAAAGGGCACTGCGCGGCTGTTGGTGGGGCACCGCACTCTCCGAGCCACAGTAGACGGCCCTCTGCTCGCCGTCAAGCAGATCTCTTCACACCCACGCACAGGCTCGATCTAGTAACTAACGTACGGCTGTCACGAGCACACTACTTTCAGCAGGTCAATAACGCCTCGCCTCAAACAGACAACAACATCTCACTAGTCAAATGTGACTCTTAGCACTCTTTATAGAATAGATAGTTCATTCATTCGCCTTAATCTGACAGTGCACCTTCCAGACGGTGCCTAGATGCAGTTGCAGGTTAACGACAAATAAGGCACCAGGGCGATAGCCCCACTGTTGGCAATATCGGCTTTAGCTGCAACAACGAAGGAATGCGATCATCTATAGCTGGCGAAACCTACTTCGAGCAAACGGGCGCTTTGTAGATCGCTGCATCGACTGGCAGCAGAGTCCATGAGATAGCCACCGACTACACGGGACATCAAATGGGCAATGAAGTGAGCGACAGCTAATGGAACCGAGGAAGTCTGCTGTAGGCCGACCCGACTTACCTAAATGCCAACACGCACAAAGAAAGGGACCATCGACTAGATGGCCCCTCATGCTCTCTTCGAGACTCTGAGTGGACGATACTGGGATCGAACCAGTGACCTCTTCCGTGTCAGGGAAGCGCTCTCCCGCTGAGCTAATCGTCCTTATCCGGCGAGCCGGACCCGGGGAGGATGCCTAGTGGCAGTCCCACAATAAAACCCAGACCGCGAAGCCTGGGTTTCGTGGAGCGGAAGACGGGGTTCGAACCCGCGACCTACACCTTGGCAAGGTGTCGCGCTACCAGCTGCGCCACTTCCGCAAAGTATCGTTTGCGAGGTTTCCCTCGCTGGCGATACCAATACTTTAACGTACTCCTCTTCGGGACTTTCAAGACCCTCCACTCCCGCGTGACGACACTATTATCGCAGCTAGGAGGCCCACTCATGCGCTCGTGATATGGGTTACTTCCGGGAAGCGACCGTGATGATCTCGTCATCATCGTCCTCAAACGGCCGCAGATCGAAGTTCCCATACTGATGGTCGACCTTCAACCCCGCGTCCGCTATGAACTGTGCAAGCGACGGGCGGTCAAGGAATCGCAGGCTCGAGCGGCTGAGAGACGGCTTCTCCCAGGACGCGCTGTTCATGGTCTCGGTAAAGGTGACAGTGTCTCCTTCGACCGACTCCAGGTCATGACGCACCTGAATCACTTCGCCATTAGGCCCCTTGATCTCCTTTTGATACTCACTGGTCCACCGCTCCCAAGCCCTCCGGAGGGGATTGCGCGTCTCGAAGACAAACCGGCCGTCCTCAGCCAGCGCGCGCCGGATTGCCTCAAGCGCCCCGGCGATCTGTGCATCGTCGACCAAGAATTGGAACGCATGCCCGGTCATGATGATCAGGTCGAACTCTTGTCGCCAATGCATAGCCGAGACGTCTGCGCACACCCACTCGATGTCGCCGCGAGCGCGAGCTACCTCAAGCATGGGTTCGGACGGGTCAAGACCGCACAAGCGTCCTGGATGGCCGGCTTCGCGGGCCGCACGCAGAAAGGCACCGGTTCCACAGCCCACATCCAAGACTGAGCGAGACCGCATGATCAGGTCTAGGTAGAAGTCCGCATCTGGTCGGCCCGTACACAATGTGTCGTATATCTGAGCCATGTGCGGCTCACCGTAATAGGCCATAACTGCTTCACGGGCGTTTCGCGAGCGTGATGATGTCGCGGCTATGTGCGTCAATGGGCCGCCCGTCCCAATAGCCGTACTGCTCTGCGACGACAAAACCAGCTTTGGCGAGCAAGGAGTTCACCTGGTCGAGGGTGAAAAAGCGCAATTGGCACGTTCGGGTATCGGGTGCGGCCCAACGGGCGCTCTCCATCGTCTCGTCTATGGAGATGACAATGTTCGACTTGTCCAACGGAGGTTCAACCCTCTGAGACATGGTCACCTTGTCTCCCTCGAAAGTGAATGTCGCCGGTTCATCGGACCATGACTCCCATGCCTTGGCGCGGGGATCACGAGTACCAAAGAGGAAGCTGCCGCCTGGGCGCAGAGCGCGAAAAACCCCGTCGAGCAAAGTCGTCACGTCCTCATCGGATACGAGTTGCTGGAACGCGTTCCCCGTCATCACCGCAAGATCAAACTCTCGATCCCACGTATGCGTGGACATGTCGCCGTGGACCCATTCGACCTCACTGCGAACCCGAGCCCGTTCCAGAGCCCATGGGTCGGGGTCGATACCGACTAGCCTCCCGGTGAACCCGGCATCGAGCGCGCCGTGGAGGACCCGGCCAGTTCCGCATCCCACATCGAGTACTGCCTGAGCCTTCTTAATCCGGTCAAGGACAAAATCGTCATCCAGCCCCCAGGTATTGAGCACGTCATAGATGGCGGCGATGTCTCGTTCGAGCGCTGCATCAGGCATGCGCACAGTTTTACCGCTGCGCCAGTTCCGCGCAACGTATTAAACCCCCAGGTTTTCGTTGCGCAGCATTCGGCGGCTGGTCTCGATGAGCGCTGCGGCCAAGAGCATGCAGGCGGCCGCCGCCACCCATGCGGCTTGGTATCCACTGTGGTCGACCAAGAGGCCAAAGCCCAGCGGGCCCAAAGCGCCACCGATGTAGACACCGGTCTGTGTCACTCCGGTGGCGGCCGCCGGGGTGTGTCGATACAGGCTGGCGACTCCGAAGTTCAACAAACCGGGCCATGACCAACCGAATGCGAATGCCAAGATTGTCGCCACTGGCAGCAGCCAATGGGATTCGAGGGTAAACGTCAGCAGACCGGCGGTCCCGATCAGAAGCAACACGACGATGATGGAGAACGGGTTTGTCCCCCCGTTTCGGTCGGCGATCCCCCCGACGAAGGTACGGGCGAATACTCCAACCAAGCCGCCCAATGTCAGGTTGAGTCCAGCCAGGCTCGCCGAAACCCCAATGGACGTCGCGTAGTCGGCCAAGAAGGAACCCGTCGGTGTCGCTCCGGTCGCCGCCACACCGGTGGCCACTGTCATGAGGATCAGACCGGGGCTCATGACGCTCTTGGCCGGTGCCGGGTTCGTTCTTTCGCTCTGTGAGGCAGGCACATTTTTGCGGCGCGCTGGGATGCCCCGAAGTTGCGGAATTGCCAAGAGGCTCAATACGGCGGCGGCTATGAACGCCCAGCGCCACCCCACCGTCAGGGCCAACAGTGGCACCGATGCCCCCGCCAGCATTGTCGACATCGGAATAGCGGCCTGTTTCAGGCCAAAGAGGAGACCTTTGTGTTGCGGGGAGCCGTATGTGGCGAGGATGGCGTTCGCCGCCAACTGACCAAAACCGTTGGCAGGGGCGGCTAGAGCCATCAGAATTGCCAGCACAGCGAAGCTATGCGCGAACACGGCCACGGCGATCAAACTCGCCGCAGCCAGGCCAATTCCGACATAGGAGCCAGCGATCATCCCAAACTTCTCGACGGCGCGCCCACACAGAATGGACGTCACGCCCGAGACGGCGAAGTAGAGGCTGACCACCAGACCCAGTTGGGTGGCCGACATCGACAGTTCGGCGATAATCTGCACTGCAAGACCACCGAGCAGGAATACCGGGATGACCGAGCCGATGGTGACCGCCAGCGCTGCGGTCGCGGCACGGGTCGATGAGACCGGAGGTAGGTCTTTAGTGATTAGTTGAGTCACGGCTTCCACGCTAGGCGAGCCTGTGGGCTTGGGGTAGAGCTGCCAGATGTGACAAATGAACACTTGCACGGGTATCTCTTTGGTGCCATTTGGCCCCTGCTGTCACATATGTTGTTCGGTTTTCATTCCGCTCGGAGGTCCGAGCGGGTGAATATACAATCAGACCGATGCAATCTCATCCGTAAAAACGCAGGTAGAGGGGCATTTTTTCCTCACATCGCCACTACCCCGGCCGGAGTGGTCGTTGCGCGTATGTTGCAATGCCTCTACATCGTGAGCCCAATCGCACCACAACGGGACCTGGAGGTTCGTTGACGCCTTTTGCCTGTGTGACGCTGAGCCGACCGCAGCGCGCCGCCGCCCGCCGTGTGGGTGTTTCGGCCGCGCGGGTACCGCGCCGTGCCAGGGTGCGGCTTCGCGGCGACTCCAAGGTCCACGTGTGGGTCCGTAGGCGAATTTTGATGCGTGTCGTCCAAGGTCGCCTTGCCCGTCCGCGATACGATGCGGCACTCGTCTGCGCTCACCGCGCACAGCCCGTGGCCTTTTCTCGCCCTGGTCGGGGCGTCGCTTTGGTCGCGGCTCGTCCCGCGTTCTTCGCGTACTTCCGCGTTGTGGCCTCGCGGCGCGAGAATGGCGGTTTTGGACGACAGCGCCCACACTCTCTTTTCTCCACGATGAATCGTTTCCGCAATTTCGAGAGCAAGAGGATTTCACCATGACCTCATCCGCCGACCTCATCAAGCTGGAAGACCAGCATGGCGCGCACAACTATCACCCGCTGCCGATCGCGCTCGCTGAGGGCGAAGGAGCCTGGGTCACCGATACCGAGGGCAACCGTTACCTCGACTTGTTGTCGGCCTACTCGGCGATGAATTTCGGCCATCGTCACCCTCGTTTGGTGGAGGCGACTCACAAGCAGGTCGACCGGCTTACGCTGACCAGTCGCGCTTTCCACAACGACCAACTGGGTCCGTTCGCCGCCGAGCTGGCCGCGTTGGCGGGCATGGATTCCGTTCTCCCGATGAACACTGGCGCTGAGGCTGTGGAGACTGGGATCAAGACGGCCCGCAAGTGGGGTTACCAGCGCAAGGGCGTGGCTGCCGACCAGGCTCGCATTATTGTCTTCGATGGGAACTTCCACGGCCGCACCACCACGATCGTCGGTTTCTCGACTGATGACAATGCCCGTCAGGACTTTGGGCCGTTTGCGCCTGGGTTCGACATTGTCCCGTATGGGGATGCGCAGGCGCTAGAGGCGGCTATCACGGAGAACACGGTGGCGGTGCTGTTCGAGCCCATTCAGGGTGAGGGCGGGGTTGTCATTCCTCCGGCCGGCTGGCTGGAGCGTATCCGGCAGTTGTGCGACGAGCACAATATGCTCATGATCGCCGACGAGATTCAGTCGGGCCTTGGGCGCACCGGATACACGTTCGCCTGTGAGCGCGAGGGCGTGCGCCCTGACGTGTATCTGTTGGGCAAGGCCCTTGGTGGCGGGATCATGCCGTTGTCGGCGATGGTGGCCGACCGAGCGGTTATGGACGTTTTCAGCCCTGGGCAGCATGGTTCGACGTTCGGTGGCAACCCGCTGTCGGCCGCGATTGGCCGCGAAGTGGTCGCCATGTTGAGTTCCGGTGAGTGGCAGCAACGCTCTCTTGATCTGGGCAAACACCTGTCCAACGCGCTTAGTCAGATTGATCCGAATCTCATTAAAGAGATTCGGGTGTGTGGTTTGTGGGCTGGCGTGGAGTTGTCCGAGGCCGCCCCGCCCGCTCGCGAGGTGTGTGAGCGGATGGCCAAGGCTGGGGTTCTGTGCAAGGAAACGCACAGTACGACGATCCGGATTGCCCCGCCGCTGGTCATTACTCCCGAGGAGCTAGACCACGCCGTTGATGTGTTGAAGGAAGCGCTTTCTCAGTTAGAGGTGTGATCCGAGAGGGGGGTGAGGGCCAAGAGCCATCACCCCCCTCTCGATATGGAAGTGTCATATGAGGTCAGGCGGGCTTCCGGGTTTGAAGAGAATGGTGAACAAGTCTATGTGCAAGCGCTTACATCACTGGCGGAATTTGACTACAAACCCAGATTATGAGGATTACTCCGGTTCAGACTCCGACATGTCGTTGATCTGACAGGCGACGGTCACTAGGGCCTATAGACATGATCTTCATCACGGTCTTAGCGTGTCTAAGTCGGACCCACCCCGACGAGAATCCGCGTCGTGGCAATGGCACCCCGGAATGCTATAGCCACTCCATCGAGCCCTGAAGGATGACGCCACATATGACCCCACCCTCTGCTTTCACTGCCCCACTGTTCAACGAAGAGGATACCTTCATACAACCTCCAGCAACGCACTCACCTACGCACACCGTCTCCATTACCGGCCACCCAATGTTCGTCGCAGGGCTGGAATGGCTTGTCAACGCCTCAAAACAGCTGAGAGTGGTATCAAGCTTCACCGGACGCGACCTAACCTCGTCCCTACGCAAAAGCCGCACCGCCGACGCCGCAGTCGTCGACTTCGACTACCACAGCGGAGTCAGCGGATCGCTCTTGCGCAAGCTCTACGCGGAAAACACCAACCTCATTGTCTTCTCCGCAGGAGCCGACTGGGCCCGAGTACAAGAGGCCATCGGTTGGGGAGCCATCGGATACATCGACAAGTGCGCCTCACCCGAGCAAATCCTCACCGCGATCCACCTCGTCGCAGGCGGATCAGCGGTCTTCAGCCCTCACCTAGCCACCCAGGTCACCAGCCGACTCCAGCAGTCAACCGAAACTGCGTCCTTCCCCAACCTCACCCCACGCGAGAACGAAGTACTCGCGCTGGTGGCTACAGGCATGGACAATTTCCAGATCGCCAAACAACTGGGGGTTTCAAGAAAGACTGTCCGCAACCATCTGTCCCACCTGCTCGCCAAGCTCGGCGTCGCCAGCCGTTCCGAAGCCATCGCTCGTGCCCATGACGCCGGCATGGGCACGAGCGATTTCGGCTAGCTCCTAAGCCTTAGCCTCTCGCGGCTGCGAGCCCGGCCGGACATCCAGGCCGGGCAACGTCGCCGCCAGCAAAGCCACGAAGACAAATGCCCCGGCAATGACCAGCTGTGTGGCTGCGGTGGAGAGGAAGTAAAGCATCAATCCCGCCAATAGCGGCGCGAAAGGTTGCAACGCGCTGGAGACAAACGCAGAGCTACTTGAAGCTCGGCCCAGTACCTCTTTCGGGACAGCCAAGAGGGTCGCCGCCGACAGCGCGGTGTTGACGGTCGGCCCCAAAAGCATCACTGTCGCCAAGACGGCGGCGAACAAAATCGGGCTGCCCGACCAAGCCGCCACCACCAGTACTGATCCACGTACCAGAGCCGAACCGACGATAAGGGTCCGCATCCCCAAGCGCCGGTACAGGAAAGGAGCGATAAGCGCGCCGACGAGGCCGGCCCCTGCGGCGGCGCTCAACGACGCGCCCAAGACCACGCTATCGGAGGCGTTGTCGATGATGAGGACGAACATCAGTGCCGAGACCGCCACGTTGGTTGTCACCGAGTAGATCGTCTTCGACCTAAGAAAGGTGTTGGTCCACAGGACCTTCCATCCGGTCCCGATGTCAGGCAGCAGGCGCCCTATCGTCGGTTTGGATTCCGGCTTGAGTGATGTCTTGATGCGAGAAACGAACAGCATCGAGATCAGGTTCGTAACCACATCGGCGATAAGCGGCGCGGATCTAGCCACGGCGAAGAGGCCACCGCCGATCGAGGGCCCCGCCATCGAGATGGCGTATCCCCGTGCCGTGGACATACTGATCGCCTCGGGGATGTGATCACGGTCGACGATCTGGCGGATCGCCTGCCGCTGAGCGGCACCGAAGACTATCGCCAGCACACAGGCAGCCATGTAGACGGCCATGAGCGCCCACACCGACGCATAACCAGTCACCAGCGCGATGATGAACCCGCCGTAGAGAAAGGACTGCGTTCCCTGACACCACAGCATGATCTTGCGTCGGTCGAACATGTCCGCGATATAGCCTGCGGGCAAGTGCGCCAGCCACATCGCGACAAATCCCGCCGTGCCCATGAGACCCGCCATGACTTCGTTTCCGGTCATCGCGATCGCCAACAAGGGAATAGCCAGCATCGAGATGCTGCCGCCCAGTTCGGCGACGCCTTGACCGATCCAGAGTTTCCCGAAGTCCCGATTGGCTCTCAGGGCACCAACCCTGCTGCGGTAGGTAGACGTATCTGTCATGTTCGGTCAACTCGGCGGGGAAGAATCTCGTCCAGCATGAAGTTCAAGTTCGGGGCCACGGTCTCTTGCGAGTTCGCGAGCCGATGCAAGAAGAGCGCCACTCCCGCTGAGCCAGTGGAGATATCGCCCGACTCCCGCATCGCCTGTTCGCCGGGAAACGCGATGCCCTCAGGGCAGTCGATCCCATAGAGCAAAATGCCCTCGGCGGTACGCCAGGCCTCGGCCACGGCCTCGGGGCGGGCGGCGAACTGGGCCACGTCCAACAGCGCGTTCCCCACCCCGGCCAAACCGTGGAACAGTTGTGGCAAGACTGCGTACTTGCGGCAGATGTCAGGGAGCAAACGGTCAACCCAGGCCTCCAGTTCAGGGTCCCCGGTGACAGCCACATAGCGCACCAGCGCTGTCAGGACTCCTGCGGTTCCCCGGTCCCAATAGCCACGGAACACCGCGTCGCGGTCGGGGTCGGCGTCGCCTCGGAAGGTGGTGATGAACTCGTTGAGTTCCACCGCATGAGACAACTCGAAGTCCAAAGCGGCCCGGCCCAGTTTCAGGTGCGCCTCATCCTGCCCGGCCGCATAAAGGTAGAGCAGAAACATCGCTACTCCGGATGAGCCATAGGCATAACCCAAGGGGGTGCTGACAGTTCCTTCGGCGTCGGTGGCCTCCCAGTATGCGCCCACAGTGCCCTTGAGCGCCGTGCTGGCCAAATGGTCACCAATGGAGCGAGCGACATCGAGGAAGTGCTCGTCTCCACCCTCATGCCACAATTTAAGGCACGCCATACCCACACCGGCGCTTCCGTGCATCACATCGTGATCGTTGTGCAGTAGCGGGTTGTCGCCTATGTCTGTCAGCAAAGACTTCGCGTAATCGGTGTAGCCCAGTTCGGAGAGCACCCAGGAGATTCCACCGAGCCCATGGTAGAGACCAGGCGGGGTGCCAGTCGGTTTAATGGTGCGCTCTAGCACCCATCCGCGCAGTTGGTCAGACACCTCGCCGTCGACGTGATGCAGCACGTGCATGACGCCCAGCGCACCATGCGCCACACCCAGCGGATTGGTTTCGAACACTCCCACATCCGCGGGGAACAATCGGTCGTCACGTTCGGTCGTCGCGGTGTTCCGCAGGTACTTAGAGATACCCTCGACAGTTTCCTTAGTACGTTTGCGCAGCTGCTCGACTCGGTCTCGGTCGAAAGTCTCGCTGGCCGGCCGCGCCAACGGAATCGTCTCGGGCCAGTTCTCCGCCGAGGTGATCGACATGGCGGCCAACCGGGTGCGGACGTGGCCCGCATCGAGCCGCAAGGGCTGGCTCGTGTCGGTGAGCTCCGAGATCAACTCGACGAAATCTGCGGGTACGCCCAGGTCGGACTGTAGTTCACGCAGAAAACTTGGCAGGGCTTCGGGGCGATAGCCCAGGTAGGTGTTCAGCAGCATGATTGAGCCAAACAGCATGGCTCCCAACGCGTAGAGATCGCCCTGGGCGGTGGGGACGCCAGTGCGCATGTTTTCAGGGCTGGAGATTCCTTTGGTGTGGACGCCGAGTGGGGCATCGGTGCCAATCTGAATGGCCGCGTCCAGGTCGATCAGCTTCACCCTGTCAGTGTCCTCTTCGACCAAGACGTTGGTCCAGGAGAGATCACCAAAGACGATTCCTTTGGCGTGGGCTTCCTCCAAAGCCGCAGCGAACTGCTCAAACATTCCCAGCATCCGCGTGTAGTACGACGAGAAGTGTTCTGGAGTCAACTCCTGGGTGTACAGGGGATTTGAACTAATGGAGATTTGACTCAGCTGATTGCCCGAGACAAATTCTTCAGCCAGGAAACAGTGCTCCCATTCATCGAAAATGGCCGCGGGCGTCACAAAGTAGGGGCTGTCAGACAGTTCGGCCAACAATCGGTGTTCCTTGCGCAGCACGTCGATGCATTCTTGAGCCATTCCCGGGGAGCCGATCTGAACGTGAGGCCGGGCTTCCTTAATCACAACCTCGAGGCCCGTCTGCGAATCAATCGCCCGGTAAACACCGCCGCGGTTGGAAAATTGCAATGCCTCAACCACATCGAAGCGGCCGCCTAGAAGTTCTTCCTCCCCCGCGTCGTTTTCGTCGACAATGTCGCCAGCGGGCTTTCCGAACGGATCGACGTCAACCCACTCCGGGGCATTCCAGTACGGGTGGCGGATGTCGGGGACCAGGGTTCCGTCAGGAGCGGCGATCATCAAGTTGACCGCGCCATCGGAGCGAACCTGCGGAATGCCAGCGAAACCGCCGTATCGATAGTGGACGACGCTGGAGCCCTCAACCCGACGATCCGACAGGATATAGGGACCTTGGAAAGATTTCAGCTTCGTCGACAGCTCCAGTGCCAGGCTGCGGAACTGGTCATCATCCTCAGGGTAGATCGTGAAGAACTTACCGCTAGAGCCACGCGGCCAGATTTTACCGTTCACCATAGAGACGGCTTTGGGATCGAGAAGGAACTTAAATTGTGCGCCGTGGTCACGCAAGATGGGCAAAGCCTCGCGTAGCATCCGGACGCTGTCTTCAGTCCGGGTCGACAAGTGCAGTTTCCACCCCTGGGCTTTGAGACGCCCTTGGGGCGGGTCGGCGATGAACCACAGGCCCCGTCGACGCAGGCCCCAATCCCGGGGCATCGTGTCTCGGTAGACCGCCAAGTGATCCCCGCCTGGGACGTATCGCGACAGGGAGTCGAACCAACGTGGATGTTGCAGGCAGTAGATGTAGAGCGTTTCCATGGCGTACATTGACGGTGGCCTCCTCCTGGCATGAACTCGAAAGAGACCCCCGTCGCCTCAATTAAGTCCAATGCTTACTGGACAGCCTTGTTGCAGCTGTCGGAGTCGCAGGAGCTCCAGCTGATGGCGTCGATCGAGGAACGCGTGGCAGCCGAGGGCATCTTTTGGAGGTTCAGGATCTTCTTCACGGTAGGTACCGCCTTTCTATGTTTGGAAAATGGGGTTGTTACTGAATGACCTGGCCGTTGCAGCTGCCGGAGTCGCAGGAGCTCCAGCTGATGGCGTCGATCGAGGAACGCGTCGCGGCCGAGGGCATCTTCTGGAGCTTCAGGATCTTCTTCACGGTAGGTACCGCCTTTCCGAGGTGATGGTGCTGAGTTTTACTGCGGCGGGCTGTAGCTAGGAGTCCAGTTTTTCGACCAGGCGCTATGCGTCGGGGCCGATTTCTGGACGACCATGGCAAACAACTCGTGCAGGTTGAGCTACTTCCACGCGGCGGTTACCTGCTTCGATATCTCGAATTGGGTCACCGCCGCAGTTAAGACCTTGAGGCGATCGGGGGTCGTAAGAAAGACTCTGGCAGTCCCGGCGCCCCAGGCGCATGATCGTTTGCCACCATTGGGTGCGGGAAATTATTGGGACTCACCTCCCGCCTCGCCCGGGACTAACGCCCGAGCGTCACCTCCGAGCTCAGGGGAACCGCGACAACTGATTTGTTTGCGTGGACAGGAGAGTGAGGGCCTGCCAGGCAGCGAGTCCTAGGTGCGGAAACGTCCTAAAAAGACGCGGGCACGCATGCAACGATGCCTAAGGCGAGCCACCTTAGATGGTGAGACCATCGAAGTAGCTGCGAGCCAGGACCTATTGACCGGGGAGCCCGATGCCCATTGCCATCGCGCGGATCTTGGTACCACGCGCTAACGTAACCGCCGAAGTCCCCGACGAGACATCCCCTGTGCCGCCCCAAGAGGAAGCCATACGCCGAACCCGCGAAAGCCGATGGGCATTTGCCGCAGAGTTCATGCCCGGCCCTCTTCGGGGGGATGAAATGCCACCAGGTGTTTTAGCTGCGCAGCCGTGGCGGGGGCAGGAACTCCACGTTTTCCGCGGCTATGCGGCGCACAACCACTTCCACCGGCCCATACCTAGCCAGTTCAGTGACCACCTCAGCCGCTAGACCACATGATGCGAACTGGGAAGCCGCTGCCGTCGGTGCTCAGAACTGGCTTTGGTGTGTGTTTGGTGGGGTTGGTTCGTTGATTGGGTGTGGCGAGGCGGTGGAATATCGATGATGTGTTGTGAGGTCGGGGTTGGGGATCGGCTTGAGGTGACGTTGCGGGACGAGCTCCACGTGGGGGCGATCAAGCCGCAGGTGGTGTGTCGGGACAGCTGGCTTGTCCGCGCCAGGGAAGGGAGAGCTGGGGCCAGCTCATCAGCATGTGTTAGATGGTCGTCAGTAGCATTTTTTGGTTGCCAAAAGGTGCCACTATTTCCTCAAAGAGCACGAGCCATGTGGTTATACCTCAGAGCCGAAATCTCAGGCTAATACCGACCTTGGTCCACCGCGTATAGGAAAAAGTACGTCGAGGCTTATGCAAAAGGCACCTTCTTCGTTCTCTTCGGCTCGTTTACCTGCGTAAACTTCGCCTCCTGCGGCCTTGAATCCGCCCTTTTGCATAAGCCTCGTCATGCGGGTTCCTTTGCGGTCAATCTTGGCCCCCCGATAGGACTTTCCCTTTATTCCCGTCGCTGTTGAGGACCATTCCTCATTTCCGCAGAGGCTCCACCGGCCACACCTTTATGTCTGCTGCCCCTTCCCTGCCTCGCCGGGTGGAGATCTGCGCTCCAGGGCGGTGGAACAAAAATTTTGACGTGAGCAGGGTCACGAAATATGCCCAAACATGGCATAATTTTTCATCAAACCCCTACATCATAAAAATCTCCTTCAACAAGAGGACGGACGCATGCGAAAACGCTTCCTCATCTATACCCTCCCGGTGCCCTTGATCGCCGCGACAACCGCAGCTGTGGTGCTCTCGCCTTCTGCCCATGCCGACGAGGCCAACCAGGCCCTGGAAGAAACCATTGACTCCATTCTGGAAGATCCACGTTTGGTTGGCTCCCACGCCAGTGTCGTAGTGGCCGACCCGGAGACCGGCGAAGTCATCTACGACCGCAACGGCGAGGACCGCCAGTTGCCCGCATCCAATGTCAAACTCTTGACCTCGGCCGCCGCCATCGACATCCTCGGGGAGGACTATCGGTTCGACACCGACGTCCACGTCGACGGGAAGGTGCGAGGCTCCGCGGCAATCGGTGACCTCTACCTGCGTGGCACCGGGGACCCCACCATGCTGCAAGAGGACTACGTCGATTTGGCCCAACAAGTGGCCGCGACGGGAATTAAGACTGTCACCGGGGATCTAGTCGCCGACGACACTCGATTCGACGACACACGACTGGGCCGTTCCTGGCCTTGGGACAACGAGCAGTTCTATTACCAAGCGCAGATCTCGCCACTGACGCTCGCGCCAGATACCGACTATGACGCTGGTACCGTCTTTGTCTCAGTGACCCCCTCGGACTCCCCCGACGAGGCACCCACGGTGACTCTCCAACCCGAAACTGACTACGTCACCATCGACAACACGGCCACAACAGTCGCCTCGGGCGGCGCAAACAATCTGCAGATCACCCGCAAGCACGCCACAAACACCATCGCCATCAGCGGCACAATCCCCGTTGACGCGAACAACAGGAACTCCTGGACTACGGTATGGGAGCCAACTGGTTATGCCACGGCGGTCTTTGCCGACGCGCTCAAGGACGCAGGCGTTAGAGTCATCGGAGATGTGCGACTGGGCCAGGAAGTGCCAGAGGATGCCCTCACCGTCGCGACCCACCAGTCAATGACTCTTGAGGACCTCATGATCCCGTTCATGAAGCTGTCGAACAATGGCCACTCCGAAGCTCTCGTCAAGACCATCGGTCATGAAGTCTCCGGAGCTGGCACCTGGAACGCGGGCTTGGCAGCCATCGCCGATTTCCTCGCCGACCAAGGGGTCGACACCAGCGTTCTCAGCCAAGCTGATGGATCGGGCCTGTCCCGCCAGAACCTAGTAGCGGCCAATGAATTCATTGATCTGCTGTCGGCCACAAAAGACGCCCACTGGTATGAGACTTGGTACGACTCTCTTCCCATCGCCTGCGAAGGAGAGCGTCTGGTCGGCGGAACTCTGCGTAGTCGTATGTGTGGCACTCCGGCCGAGAGCAACGCTCGGGCTAAGACCGGGAGCCTCAACGGCGTCAGTGGCCTGTCCGGCTATGTGACCGATGCGGACGGACGTGACCTAGTCTTCAGCATCCTATTGAACAAGTACGTCATGCCCGGAGGCGTCAAGGACATCGAGGATCAGATCGTGATCGCGCTGGCCTCGTTTAGCGCCGAGGAGGCCAGCGCGCCGATGCCGCAGTACTCACCACCGGCCTCTGAGATCGATGGCGATCTGGAGTGCAGTTGGGTCAAGCCCGCTGTTTGCTAGAGGCAGGCGCTCAACGCGCTGCTTAGCTGTAGCCCACCGGGTATCGACCACAGTGAGTATCGGCCATCGCAATGTCGTCGATGCTCAGTAGCTTGCTGACTTTCGACACGAAAATGCCCCTCAACGGGTTCCCGTTGAGGGGCATTTGTGCTGGTGGACCTTTCGGTCTCTTATTACAACTCAAAACTCCAGTTTAAAGCCTCAATTGCCCGGCTCAGAGACCTCGTCGTAGCCATGGCGCACCATGAGGGACCCCACACCACAACTCAATTGCCCCAACGCGCACACGGCAGCCGCGACGGTCCACCCCGAGCAATCCAGACCACCTCACGCCTGAGGAATACGAGCCACTAGTGGAGGCGGCTCGTGCTGATGTCTGCAAATTGCATCTCGCCGCCGAGTTCGACATCAGCCGCCGCAACATTCACCGGTTGTTGATACGGGACTGATTCGACAGTCCGTGGATAGCCTGCCTGGTATTTGGTGCATCGATGCGGAAGCTGAGGGACTCGGCGGTCTACGGTCAGGACTGGCTCTACCGATTGTTACTGGAGGCTCCTTGGAGATGACAAGTCTCATCGCTGCTTTCGTCAACGCCTCACCTCGTGTAGGTACTCAGTTGGAGGAGGTCGCCCGGATCGTCAAGGATTTCCAGGATCGAGACACCGGGAAGGATTCGGATAACGAGCCGGAATTCCGGCCCGTCGAGGTCGGGGTTCTGACCGAGTCTCGAGTGCATAGGTGAGCTCGGCTCGGCGAAGGGCTCGAGCCGAGCTCAGACCGCAACCAGTAGAATCCTCGCAACCGTGATTCGGCCATTCGCTATATGTGTGAGTTCGAAGGGATCGTTATGTCTGCCAAGTGGGTTCGGGCCGATGGCATGGTGATGCTGTGGGTGCTTGAAGACGGGATCCGGCATGCGTGTGGGTATGATCCCAGCCCCGGGACGGCCGCACTGTGGGTGCTCAACGCGATGTACGAGCAAGAATCTCCGATTGTCGAAGAGACGCATGACGAGCAACATCGGCGCCGTTTGGCCGCCGGAGAGGTAGAGCCGTGGCGCCTGGGCGACTTCGACGAACGCGATCACCCTGAACTGACGGTGCCAGGTGGTGGGCTCGGTTGGGCCGATCACCCCGGACCGGGCTGGAAGCGCCTACGTTGGCACCAGCTCGCCGAACGTATCGGCGACCCGATCGTCAGGCTCGGCCACGACACGTTCTATCCCATTCCTTCGCTCCGTTCGTTCCCGTCAGTAAAGCGTGATGGCTCGTGGCCCGCCTCGATTCAGCCGCCCACTGAAGGCAGCCTCGATTGGGAATCCTTCCGCGCCCTTGCCGCAGTGCTGTGTGAGTTCTCCGGCCCCGAGACGGTCGTGTACGCGCACTGGTGCGATGCGATCACTGCCGAGGAGTTCACGGTATTTGAGGGCCGTCTCGCCGATCTGGAAGCGCTTCGGTTGCTGCCGTTTAGCTCGAGTCCGTCGAACATCTGGCCTGCGGATCGATCATGGTTGCTGTACACCGACTGGGACCTCTGGGGTACTAAGGTCACCGGCCCTGCGGAACTGCTGGCGCGACTCGAAGCCGACGATTTCCTGGAGACAGCCTGGCTGCCCGACTACCGGTTGATGCTCGACCGCAGGGAGACCTGACCGATGGATCGGGCCTTCGCCGAACGGTGGGAGCATCGCTGGTCGAAGGATCGGCCCTGGGAAACCGAGCGGCTCAAGTTCGCCTAGAACGAATTCTGGGTCCGGTTCCACAACCTGCCCGAAACCGAGCGGTATACCGAAAACGAAGGCGAGTACACCCCCATACTGGAGCGTCACAACGCCGTGTTTGAGGAGCTCAAGAGATTCTGGTCATGACCTCCCCATGGGGCGATGAATCTGGTGTGGAACTTCCAGACGCGTGGCTACAGGCGACCGTGCGCAATGCGCCGGAGTTCGAAAGGCGTATCTACTTGTTCCTAGACAGGGACGCCTAGACCCTTGGCGTCCTCATTGTCCTGCTCCGCAAGTATGCAGACTTCGAGCCAGTCAGAGTGGTCATTGCAGATGCGTCTTAGTCGCAGCTGTTCCACCCCTATGACTTCAGGTTGGACGTCATCGTCCACATCTCGACAGAACGAGACACGCAGAAAGACCGCCACCACGATTGACTGTGCCCCACTCACTCGGCTATTGAAGCGCCTGACCAGGCGGACTAACCGCTTGGAAGGGGCCACATGAGGCTGCGCCATTGAGAGAAAAGTTCAGAGGCTAGACCGCCGAGGGCGACCGCGCTGAACGAGAGGCCCCATCACGGTGAAAGCTGCCCCCGGCCTTGCAAGAGGACAGCCCTCGCTATACCCAGCACCAGAGATAGACGCGCCCCAACGGGAACAACGCAATCCTGTGAAAGGGGAAGAGTGCTCCTGCGGAGAAAAACATCGCAGACCTCGTTAGCCACGAATTACCAACGTGCTGCGAAAGGTTCACCGTATTCAGCTGTGACCGGTCATCACACACGGTGCCGAACTTCTGGACGCTGAGTTCGGTGAAGATTTCCTCGACGGCGTGTTGAGAAGTTCGGATTCGCCAGGCTATCAATTAGGCTTGCAAATGCCCCCGGGAGTCACTTTCCCGGGGGCATTTGTGCTGGTGGGCGCTACTGGGATCGAACCAGTGACCACTGCTTTGTAAGAGCAGTGCTCTACCGCTGAGCTAAGCGCCCTCACCAGAGGCGCCGGCTGTTGGCGCGTCAGGCTCAAATAGGTTACCTGACCTAATGAGCGGACATCAGCGACCCCAGCCGGCGACGTAGCGCAGGTTACTTTCCGGAGAGTTCCGCCAGCGCTTTTTTCCATCCTTGCTGGTCGCGCGGCTCGCCGGGGAGGTTCATTTCGGCGAACTGGACGATGCCTTGCTTGTCGATGACGAAGGTTCCGCGGTTGGAGATTCCTTTGTCCGCGTCGAAGACGCCGTATTGGGTGGCGACTCCGCCGTGGGGCCAGAAGTCACTGAGCAGGGGGAAGGTGAAGCCTTCGCGTTCTGCCCAGACTTTGTGGGTGAATGGGGAGTCTACGGAGACGGTCAGGACTTGGACGTCGTCGGTCTGGTATTCGTCGAGGTCGTCGCGGACTCCGCACAGTTCTCCCTCGCAGACTCCGGTGAAGGCCAGCGGGTAGAACACCAGCAGGACGTTTTTGTCGCCTGCGAAGTCTTGGAGGCTGACCTCTTGGTTGTTCTGGTCCTTGAGGGTGAATTCCGGTGCGGCTTGGCCGACGCTGATCGTCATGTATGTGTTCCTCTCGGTTGTGTAGCTGGGTTCAAAGCTACGTCAGTGCGTGGGTTTCGGCGAGGCGGTTCTAGGTCTGGTCGGTGGGCGGGATTGGCTCCCGGCGGTGACGGTGGCCGGTGGTTGCCGGGGTTAGCTGTTTTTTCCCAGGCGCATGCGAATGCCGAGCCAATCGGGTTCGATGGGGATGGTTTTGGTGGCTTTGAGGCCGGCGAGTGGTCCCGCCTCGGAGATGGTGGCCGGGTCGATGTGTCCGGCCCGGTTGGCTTTGGGAGTGAGGAGCCACACGGTGCCGTCGTCGTCGAGGTTGCTGCGGGCGTCCAGCAGGCCGTCGACGAGGTCTCCATCGTCGTCGCGCCACCATAGGAGGACGGCGTCCATGAGGTCGGTGGTGTCGTCGGGGTGTAGTTCGCCAACGGTCTTGATGACGGCATCGCGTAGGTCGGTGTCGACGTCGGTGTCGTAGCCGATCTCCATGACTTCGTGGTCCGCAGTGATGCCGAGCTGGTCGACCGGGTTGGGCTCGTCGACCGAGCTGGTGGTGTTCACCTAGGTGCCTTCCCTTCACTTCGTGGTGTGTCTCGGCTCTTTGCTTGTCCTTGAAGTGGAAGCAGAGTCGAGGTCTCTTGAGGCCGAGAATACGAAATTTCCGCCATGAGTGTTGGACATTGGTCGGCTTAAGTGAACTGAGAGACCCCGGGTGTCACGGGTTTATCTTTGATTCGATGCCAAATTGAGTCATTGTCTCGTTGTTTTTCATGTCACCAGGGGTAGATTCAGGTCAATTCATGGGCGAGGATGGGAGTTTGACTACCCGGCGCCCATCAGGTGTGTCTGCCGTCGCAACAAAACGGGTCCTGTCGCAACGCAACGAGTAGATTCAAGGCAGGATGGTAAGAACCAACTACAGCTATACCCTGTTGTCTAAGAACGAGGGATCGCCCGTGACCACCGATAACAACCGGCCGGTAATCAGTGACGGTTTGCCACAACTTCCCGACACTGATCCCGAAGAAACCTCCGAGTGGCTTGAGTCACTCGACAGCATGCTCGACGAGCGCGGGAGTTCCCGGGCTCGTTACCTCATGCTGAGGTTGCTGGAGCGGGCTCGGGAGCGCCAAATCGGTGTTCCGGGCCCTATCAGCACCGACTACATCAACTCGATTCCGCCGGAGAAGGAACCGCTCTTCCCCGGCGATGAAGCGTTGGAGCGCCGCATTAGGCGCTACATTCGCTGGAATGCCGCCATGACGGTGCACCGCGCGCAGCGGCCTGGCATTGGAGTGGGCGGCCACATTTCCACCTATGCCTCGTCCGCCAGCTTGTACGAGGTTGGTTTCAACCACTTCTTCCGGGGTCGCAACCATCCCGGCGGTGGAGACCAAATCTTTTTCCAGGGGCACGCTTCCCCAGGCATGTACGCTCGCTCGTACTTGGAGGGGCGACTGACGGAGCAGCAGCTTGATGGCTTCCGCCAAGAACTGTCGCGCCCCGATGGTGGCCTTCCGTCCTATCCGCACCCGCGTCTCATGCCCGACTACTGGCAGTTCCCGACCGTGTCGATGGGCCTGGGGCCCATCGGGGCGATCTATCAGGCCCAGTTCAACCGTTACCTGCAAGATCGCGGTATCAAGGACACGTCCGAACAACACGTGTGGGCGTATCTGGGCGACGGGGAAATGGACGAGCCGGAGTCACGCGGCGCGTTGCAGCTTGCCGCAGAACAAGGCCTGGATAACTTGACGTTTGTCGTCAACTGCAACTTGCAGCGTCTAGACGGCCCAGTGCGCGGTAATGGCAAGATCATGCAAGAGCTGGAGTCGTTCTTCCGCGGTGCTGGCTGGAACGTCGTCAAGGTCGTGTGGGGTCGCGAGTGGGACCCGTTGCTGGCTGGCGATACCGAAGGCGCGCTGGTGAACATCATGAACACCACGCCCGATGGTGACTTCCAGACCTACAAGGGAGAGTCCGGCGCGTTCGTGCGCGAGCATTTCTTCGGCCGCGACCCGCGTACGCGGGCGCTGGTGGAGAACATGAGCGACGACCAAATCTGGGGCCTCAAGCGTGGCGGTCACGACTACCGCAAGTTGTACGCGGCCTACCAGGCTGCCCAGAGGCGCAACGGCCGTCCGACCGTCATCTTGGCCAAGACGATCAAGGGCTGGACACTCGGTTCGAGTTTCGAATCTCGCAACGCCACCCACCAGATGAAGAAGCTGACGCTGGATGACTTGAAGGTCTTCCGCGACAACCTCAAGCTCGATATCCCGGACGCGGACCTGGAACGTGACCCGTATCTACCGCCGTACTTGAAGTTCTCCGAAGACTCCGAAGAATATAAGTATCTGATGGACCGGCGGGCCGAGCTCGGTGGCCCCATGCCAGCGCGTTCGAAGACCCACATCGCGCTGAATCTACCCGGCGAAGACGCCTACAAGGTCGTCAAGCGCGGTTCGGGTAAACAAAAGGTCGCCACGACCATGGCGTTTGTGCGGTTGCTCAAGGACCTCATGAAGGACAAGGAGACTGGGAAACGGTGGGTGCCCATCATTCCCGACGAGGCGCGCACCTTCGGGATGGACGCCATGTTCCCCACCTCCAAGATCTACTCACCGCACGGCCAGAAGTATCTGTCGGTGGACCGGGACCTGTTCTTGTCCTACAAGGAAGCCGAGCAGGGACAGCTGCTGCACCTGGGTATCAATGAGGCCGGTTCGGCGGCGGCGTTTACCGCCGCGGGCACCTCCTATGACACGCACGGCGAGCCGATGATCCCGATGTACATCTTCTATTCGATGTTCGGGTTCCAGCGCACTGCCGACAGCCTGTGGGCCGCTGCCGACCAGATGACTCGGGGTTTCCTCCTGGGAGCCACCGCTGGCCGCACGACGCTCAATGGCGAGGGTCTACAGCACGAGGACGGGCATTCTCCGCTTATCGCGGCGACGAACCCGGCCGTGGTTACCTACGACCCGGCTTTCGGTTACGAGCTGGCGCATATCGTGCAGGATGGTCTGCGTCGCATGTACGGGGAGGATCAGGAGAACATCTTCTACTACCTCACCGTGTACAACGAGCCAATTCAGCAGCCGGCTCAGCCAGAGAATCTCGACGTCGAGGGTCTGCTCAAGGGCATTTACAAGTTCGCCGAAGGTGAAGGAACGGGGCCACGAGTACAGCTGCTGGCCTCTGGTGTGGGTGTGCCTTGGGCTCAGCGCGCTGCCGAGATCCTGGCCTCTGATTGGGATGTCACCGCCGATGTGTGGTCGGTGACTTCGTGGAATGAACTGCGCCGCGATGCGATCGAAGCTGAACAGCACAACGTGCGCCACCCCGACGCTGAGCAACGGGTGCCGTATGTGACCAGCAAGCTCCAGTCCGCTCAGGGCCCGTTTGTCGCTGTCAGCGACTACATGCGGGCCGTGCCGGACTTGATCTCCCGCTGGGTGCCCGGGACTTATTCGTCGCTTGGCACCGATGGTTTCGGCCAGTCCGACACCCGTGGGGCGCTGCGTCGCCACTTCAACGTGGACGCCGAGTCGATCGTGGTGGCGGCTCTACAGCAGTTGGCCGCCTCCGGCGATGTGAAACCGGAGCTGGCCGCGTCGGCCGCTGCGAAGTACCGCATCACCGACCCAACCGCGGCAGACGCCGGCGAGACCGTTGGCGACTAAAAATTAGACAAGCAAAGGGAGCCAGCCTGGCGCTGGCTCCCTTTCTATATGCGAACAAACACCGATAGCACCCGCGTAGTGGTTCCACGAAGTGCTTTCGGTTTGATGACGATTTTTGGGAGGGTTCTGAAACGACCTCAATCGTTCCGCAATCCCCTAGTTAGAGCTCCTATCAGGTTTGTTTCCGTGGCGAGGATGGTGTGCTGTCAGTGCGTGGGGAGGCGGAGGCCCTTGTTCATACCCAGCGGGTATGGGCAAGGGCCGACAACGCGGCCAGGCGCGACATCACTCCACCGCAGCAGGAAGAGAAACCTGATAGGAGCTCTTAAGGCTGTTCGGTAAGTTCTCTTTGGGTCGAGCTCGCTGAACAGCAGGAAGTGTTGACACAGCACGAGTCACACGAGCTCATGCCCGAGGACGCGCCGGTCTCCGGCGGCACAAGGGCGTCGCGGACGGTCGCGGATCTCGACACCGTCGAAGGACAGGTCCTCCGGAACGCGAAGCGAAAGCCCGCTCCAACGGACAGTCTTCTCTGAGAGCCAGGATCGGCCCCAGCGCGGATGCGAGGAGCTTCAGACGCTCTGCGGATCCCACATTCCGCCCCAAGTCCAAGCATGCGCGAATCTCGCCCAGATACGCGGGAGGTAGGGCCGCCCCTTCGGAACCTTCCACAAGCTGCATACCGAGCCCTGTGGGCACCAAAGCACGTGCGACCACTGACCTCGCCCCAGGCCGAAAAGGTGCGTGGCAGAGACGCTGGCTGTCCACATCAATTCGGCGAGCACCTCGGGAATCTGTTCGATGCCCGTAGCGATGGTCTGCATATGCCGCAGGCACTGCGAGGCCAGCGTCGACGTCAGCGCGTCGGTTTTCGCTGAGGACCTCAGACTCCACCATGAATGGAGAGTTGAGGCCGACGGGGGTCTCCGCTCCCCTTTGCGGAGGGCCGTGGTCGGACTCTCCAACGATTGCTCGTGTCTGGAGGAGAGCCTGGAGTGAATCACCCGAAGATCGGACTAGCTCAGGTGGCCGCGCGACCGGGGCTGTTGATTGGCGATATCGATGGGTTTAGCCCGTATTTTGAACGAGATCACCTATAGAACAAATTGGCCGATGTCGATATACTAAGCGAGAAACAGGGTTGCGACCGTCCCCCCAGCACGGTCGCAACCCTGTTTTATGCACTGATCCCAGCTCGTCTCTCATGCGCTGGATAGGGAATCGCTCACTGTGCGCACCCCAGGTAACAGTGACTCACTGTTTGTACCCAACCAGCACCGCCGAGGCGGCCACTTTGGGGTTAACTCGCCGTGTTGTGTCGCAAGAGCGACACTTCTACGCACGTACTTCTACTTCGCACGCGGAGAACCGTGCCTGGCCTTGCGTTCGCGATGGCGGCTTCACGAGCCTTCCCCGCACGTGGCACGGGAATGACACGTTCTGCGGCTAGCTTTGGGCTCGTCCCGCTTCTTCCGCCGCGACCTGGGCGCGCACATCGTCCATATCCAGTTTCCGCGCCTGGCTGATGAGATCCTCCAGGGCTTCCTTCGGCAGCGCACCCGGCTGGGCGAACACCAAGATTCCATCCCGGAAAACCATGAGGGTCGGAATCGACTGGATGTTGACAGCGGCGGCTATCTCCGGTTCCGCTTCGGTGTCGACCTTCGCGAAGACGATGTCCTCGTGATTGTCACTGACTTCCTGGAAGGTTGGCGCGAACTGACGGCAGGGGCCACACCACTGTGCCCAGTAGTCGACCAGCACGATGCCGTCAGCTTCGATGGTGTCTTTGAACGTCTCTTTGGTGAGATCGATGGTGGCCACGAATATCGGCCTTTCTATGGTTGGTTCCGCCCGTTGTAACAGTTCCCTTACAGCTGATATTCCTGGGGGCACCCACCCGCTCCAACGCAGGCAGTGAGCCGGTGCGCAACCTCATAGGAGAAGCTGGCACTCTTATAACCATGATGTTGGCCGCCACCATACAGAATGTCGAGCGCGCGACAGGCGCTCTGGCAACCCAAAGTATTGCCCGCATGGATGACCAACTGCCGTGGTTTCGGGAGCTCCCCGCCGAGAAGCGCTCCATGGTCACTCTCGTGGCGCAAGCTGGTGTACGTCAGCTCGTCCAGTGGATGCGCAATGAGGGAGCCGATACTGGCATCTCCGATGAGGTCTTTGAGGCCGCGCCCGTCGAGCTGGCCCGGGCCATCAGTCTCCAACACACGGTCGCGCTCATCCAGGTGACATGTGAGGTGGTGGAAGAACAGGTGCCAGCCTTGGCCGCCGAAGGCGAAGACGAGGCCCTGCGGGAGGCTGTACTGCGTTTTTCTCGTGAAATCGCCTTTGCCGCCGCTCGGGTATACGCCCGCGCCGCTGAGTCGCGCGGAGCCTGGGACGCTCGACTCCAAGCCATGCTGGTCGACGCTCTACTGCGAGGCGACGGCCCAGACGAACTGGCCGGACGCGCCGCCGCCCTAGGCTGGTCGGAGATACAGCCGGTCACCGTGGCCTGCGGCAACACCCCCGGCGGTGAGACGACCGCGGTGCTCCACAGCGTCCAAAAGGCTGCCCGCCGTTTGGGCGTGGAAGTCTTGGCCGGTGTTCATGGGGCCCGCCTCGTGGTCCTCATAGGCGGCATTGACGACGCGCTGCCGACAGTGGAGAAACTGACTAGTCAGTTCGGTGAGGGGCCCATCGTGGTGGGTCACTCCGTAGCCGGAGTCACCGAGGCCTCGTCTTCGGCGCACGCGGCCGTCACCGGTCACCGCGCCGCTGCGGCTTGGCCCGACGCTCCGTGCCCTGCTCTGGCCACGCAACTACTACCCGAGCGGGCCGTCGCTGGCGATATCGAGGCGCGCAAGGCGTTGCGAACCGGTGTGTACGTGACACTCAAACGCGCCGGTGGCGAGCTGCTGGAGACGATGGACGCGTTCATTTCCTCCGGTGGGGTCCTGGAAGGCACCGCCCGGGCGCTATATGTCCATCCCAATACGGTGCGTTACCGCCTGCGCCGCATTCACGAAGTGACCGGTTTGGCCCCTACTGAGGCACATGACGCCTTTGCCCTACGTGTGGGCTTGGCCATAGGCCGCCTGGAATCCACCCCCGCGCAACGGCATAAGCCCAGCTTACAAAGGTTATTGTAGGTTTCCAACAAAAGATGATCACGCATTCAGTCAGCGTTAAGCACTGTTAATCACGGCCAGGTAGGCCAGAGTTTGAGTTGTGCTAGCCATAGTCGCGCCCGGACAGGGGGCGCAGAAGCCCGGTTTTCTCAAGCCCTGGCTCGACCTACCTGGAGCCGCCGACAGGCTGCGCTGGTGGTCGGAGTTGACAGGGAAAGACCTCATTCGCCTCGGAACCGAAGCCGACGCCGATGAGATTACCGATACTGCCAACACGCAGCCGCTCCTTGTGGCGGCGGGACTGTTGGCCGCCGAACATGTGCCCGTGGCCGACGCAGGGGTCGTCGCGGGTCACTCCGTCGGGGAACTGACCGCCTACGCCCTAGCCGGTGTTCTCTCCCCCGAAGCGGCCGTGACGCTCGCGGGAGTGCGCGGCCGGGAAATGGCCGCCGCCTGCCATGCCGAGCCCACCACCATGGCCGCCGTCCTCGGCGGAGCACAGGAGGAGGTACTCGACGCGATCGAGCAAGCCGGGGCCTGGCCCGCCAACCGCAATATGGCCGGACAGATCGTCGCCGCCGGTCCGGTAGCCGCGATCGATAAGCTAGTCGACAACCCCCCAGCTCGCGCCCGAGTTCGTAAACTCGCCGTGGCCGGGGCCTTCCACACTCCGCACATGGCGCCCGCTAAAGAGGAGATGCGCGCCATTGCCGGAGGTGTGGACACCGCGGACCCCGAGCGTTTGCTGCTGTCGAACTCCGATGGTTCGGCCGTCGTCTCCGGTGAGTCCGCGCTGAACCTCATGGTCAACCAGATCACCGCGCCGGTGCGCTGGGACGCTTGCATGGAGACACTCGCCGACTTGGGCGTCACCGCCCTCATCGAACTGGCACCGGCCGGAACACTCACCGGTATGGCCAAGCGAGCCCTCAAAGGAGTTGAACTCCTCACCGTCAACACGCCCGAGGACCTGGAGGCCGCCGCGCAACTGGCCGCCTCTCACGGAGCCGAGCCGACCGTGGAGCCCTCCGTGGCCTTCCATGTGGCCGTCTCCCGCGCCCCTGGTGTGTTCAGCCCCAATGAGGGTCTGACCCCGGGAGACCGGGTGGAGAACGGCGTAAGCCTCGGTGAGGTGTCCGGTCGCGCCGGAACCCAGACCGTTACGGCCGCCCATTCTGGGCTGCTGCTGGAGTGGCTGGTCGAAGCCGGCGACCGCGTCGCCGTTGGCCACCCCCTAGCTCGGATTCAGCCCCAAGGAGAGCGTTAAATGCCGAACGGTTCCCGCGTCGTCAGCGTCGGTCACTACCAACCCGAGAAGGTCCTCACCAACGCCGAATTGTGCGAAATGGTCGAGACCACCGATGAATGGATTACCTCTCGGGTCGGTATCAAAGAACGCCGCATCGCCGAGAAGGACGAAAAAGTCGCCGATCTGGCTTTCAAAGCCGGGCAACAGGCCTTGGCCAACTCTGGCCTCAGCGCTAGCGACATCGACATGGTGCTGGTAGGCACGACTTCGGCGATGGACCGCACTCCCAACACCGCCTGTCAGGTCGCCGCGCGACTGGGCATCGAGACCGGTTCGCCGGCGATGGACGTCAACACCGCCTGCTCAGGTTTCGGCTACGCGGTGGGCATGGCCGACCAGTTCCTCAAGGGTGGCACTGCCAAGCGAGCGCTCGTCATCGGGGCCGAGAAGCTAACCCAGTTCACCGATTGGTCCGACCGCTCCACCTGCGTGCTCTTCGGAGACGGCGCGGGCGCGGTCATCATGGAGGCCACCGACGAGACTGAACAGGTCACCGGACCAGTCGTGTGGGGCTCAGTACCGGCAATGGCCGACGTCATTCGCATCACCGAGGACATTCCCTTCATTAAGCAGGAGGGGCAGAGCGTCTACCGCTGGACGGTGACATCACTTCCTCCCCTTATCCGCCAGACCATCAACGACGCTGGACTGGAACCCGCATCCATCAAAGCCTTCGTCCTGCACCAGGCGAACCTGCGCATTATTGAAGGCATCTCAAAACGACTGGGCTTCGATGACGCCATCATCGCCGATGACATCATCTACTCCGGTAACACGTCAACGGCCTCCATACCGTTGGCACTGTCGAAATTGGTGCAAGAAGGCAAGGTGCAATCTGGCGACCCGATCGTTCTGTTCGGGTTCGGCGGAGGACTCACTTATGCCGGGCAGGTCATCTACTGCCCGTAAGCGAAAGTTAAATCCAACTTTTGCTCCGTATGTGAAAGGAAACGAAATGACACGCGACGAGATCCGTGAAGGTCTGTCCGAAATTCTCGAAGAGGTCGCCGGTGTGACCCCGGACGACGTCACCGACGAAAAGTCCTTCACTGACGACCTCGACGTTGACTCGCTGGCCATGACCGAGGTCATGCTCGCCGCCGAGGAAAAGTTCGGCACCGCCATTCCCGACGAGGAAATCCAGAACCTGAAGACTGTCGGCGACGCGATCAACTACATCGAAAAGGCTTAATTGTGACAGAGGTAGTCGTCACCGGGCTCGGCGCGACCACTCCGCTTGGCGGAGACGTCGCATCGACCTGGGAACAACTCACTGCTGGAAAATCCGGGGTAGGCGCTCTTGACCAAGAGTGGGCCGCCGAGCTATCGACCCGAATCGCCGCCCAACTGGCCCAAGAGCCGGGCGAGAAGATTCCGCGTGTGCGCATGCGCCGCCTCGACCGGAGCGAGCAAGTCGCCCTGATCGCGGCCCAGGAAGCGTGGAACGACGCCGCACATGGCGATGACGTGGACCATGAACGGCTGGGAGTGTGCTTCGGATCTGGTATCGGTGGGGCGATCACCCTGCTGGAGCAGGACGACATCCTCGAAGCAAAAGGGCCACGCCGGGTCAGCCCCCACACCGTGCCCATGTTGATGCCCAACGGCCCTGCGGCCGTGGTCGGCCTCGAAATGGGTGCTCAAGCGGGCGTCCACGCTCCCACCAGCGCATGTGCCACCTCAGCCGAGGCGATTGCCTGGGCGGCGGACATGATTCGCGCTGGACGCGCCGACATTGTCGTCGCGGGGGGAGCCGAAGCGGTCATCCACGCACTGCCGCTGGCGGGGTTTGGCTCCATGCGAGCCCTGTCGACGCGCAATGACGAGCCGGAGCGCGCCTCGCGCCCGTGGGACACCGGCCGGGACGGATTCGTCATGGGTGAGGGCGCGGGAGCACTCGTGCTGGAACGGGCCGACTACGCCCGCGCCCGCGGAGCCCGCATCTACGCCAAGGTCGCCGGGTCCGGACTGACTTCGGACGGGTTCGACATGGTGCAGCCGCATCCCGAATGCGCTGGCGGTATTCGCGCCATGCGCTTCGCGTTGCAGCAGGCGGGTCTGACCGGCTCGGACGTGGGGCACGTTAACGCGCACGCCACGTCCACTCCCGTCGGGGACATGGCCGAGGTTCACGGAATTCGCGAAGCGATCGGCAGCCACCCGATTCTGACCGGCACCAAGTCCATGACCGGGCACTTGTTGGGTGCGGCCGGAGCCGTCGAATCGATCGCCTCCATCCTGGCGATCCACTACGGCATCATTCCGCCCACCCTCAACTTGGAGTCCCCGGAGTCCGACCTGGATCTGGACGTGGCCAGCGGCGAAGCTCGCAAGGTTGAGCTCAACGCGGTCATGAACAACTCCTTCGGGTTCGGTGGGCACAACGCGGCCTTGCTCTTCACTAGGCCGTAGAGATCCGAAGTCTCGTCTACGGTGCCACGGTGCCGCCGACGAGACTTGAGGTTGCGTGATCTGGCCCCGGGTCACCGATTCATCGGTAAGGAGGCTTCTGCGACGAGGCAGAAGCTCGACGTTCTCACTCAAAGATGGGGCAGCGTCGCTGAGACCAACGTGCAGAAGCCTCCACTAGGGGCCCACGCGACAACAGCACACTTAAGGAGACCGACGTGTCAGGTGCTATTACGAAGAGTTCGGCCACCACGCCCGCCAACGCTGAGGCGGCCGTCGACGTGCGCGACCCACTCCCCCGGCTGACGGCGCTGTTCGATGAGGGCACAATGCGCCCCATCAGCACGCCCGATAAGTCAGGCGTCCTCACCGCTCGCGGTGAAGTCAACGGCAGCGCCGTGATCGCCTACTGCTCCGATGCCCGCGTCATGGGCGGGGCAATGGGCACCGACGGTTGCATGCACATCGTCGATGCCATCGACACCGCCGTCTCCGAGCGCATCCCCGTGGTCGGCATCTGGCACTCTGGCGGCGCCCGCCTCAACGAGGGTGTCACCGCGCTCGACGCGGTCGGGCACGTCTTCGCCGCCATGATCCGCGCTTCCGGCCGGGTCCCCCAAATCTCAGTAGTGCTCGGCCCCGCCGCCGGAGGCGGAGCCTACGGGCCCGCGCTGACCGACATCGTCGTCATGAGCGACACCGGTCGCATCTTCGTCACCGGCCCCGACGTGGTGCGCTCGGTGACCGGCGAAGACGTCGACATGGAAACGCTGGGCGGCCCCGAAACCCATGGTCGCAAGTCCGGTGTCGCTCACGTGCTGCGCGAGACCGATGAAGAAGCCCTGGCCACTGGCCGCCAGCTAGCCGACCTCTTGGGCAATCAAGGCCGTCTCAACGTCGACGACGCCATCGACACCGAGAACCTGGCCGACCTGCTTCCCGAACAATCCAACCGCGCCTACGATGTGCACCCGTTGGTCGAGGGCATCCTCGATACGAAAGACTCCTCCGTCGAACTGCACGAGAAGTACGCTCGCTCCATCGTCACCACCTTGGGTCGCTTTGGTGGGCGCACAGTCGGCGTCATCGCCAACAACCCGCTGAGGCTGGGCGGCTGCCTCAACTCCGAATCCGCCGAAAAGGCCGCGCGTTTCGTGCGGATGTGCGACTCGCTGGGCGTGCCGCTCATCGTCCTTGTTGACGTGCCTGGGTACCTGCCTGGCATTGCCCAAGAATGGGAAGGCGTCCTGCGACGGGGTGCGAAACTGCTACACGCGTTCTCCGAGGCCGTCGTTCCGCGGGTGACGCTTGTGACCCGCAAGGCTTACGGCGGAGCCTACATCGCCATGAACTCACGCTCTCTTGGAGCCACGGCCGTGTTCGCTTGGCCTGGTGCCGAAGTCGCCGTCATGGGAGCCAGCGCCGCTGTCAATATCTTGCACCGCAAGAAGCTCGCCGCCGCCGCGCCCCAGGAGCGCGAGTCGCTTCGGGCCCAGCTGGTGGACGAACAGCAGCGGGTGGCTGGTGGGGTCGCCAAGGCTCAGGAGATCGGCGTCGTGGATGAGCTGATCGACCCGGCCAAGACTCGTCGCGCGTTGGCCGAGGCCCTGGATTCGGTGCCGCCGGCCCGTGGCGCGCACGGTAATATTCCGCTTTAATGGGCGCAGCGCCGCAGTGGCGCGGTCATCGAGTCTGACTAGGGGTTTGACCCCACATTGTTTGCACGGTGATGGATCGGCTAAGAACTTCGGCCGGTCCACCACCGTTTTTCGTTATGAGCCGTGGCCGGACTCGGGTTGTGTTTCCCTAGGCTGCGCGCATATGGATTGGGCTGAGCTCCACAGAGAGCTCAGCCCAATCCATTACTTGGTCAGGGGAAAGCCAGTCTTCCGGTGGGGTCTGACTAGCCGCGCCAGGTATCGTGCAATGCCTGGCAGTCACTGCCTGAGGCAATGGTGGTCCGGTTCGCTCCGGATTCCCACTCGAGGTCCCCATTTGGGTTGATCTTCACGTACTTGTACTCGATCTGCTGCCCTGAGGGGACTGACAACTGTTCGCTCCACACTGGATATACAGATTCCTCGGTGTGTAGAGCTGGTCCGTTATGCGGATTCCAGGCTCCCAGCTCAGAGATGTTGCCGGTGATGTGAATGTTTTGCCCATACCACGTTTCGGCGTTGACGTTGACGTCCAAACATCCTTGGCCATTGCCCGGGCTTGTGTCGCCCCTGGCGTTGACGTGTAGGGCCAGGGATGAACCGGCGGGAACGGTGGCTGTGAAGCGTCCTTGGGAGTCGACCGTGTAGGTATCGCCCGCGCAATCGCCACTGTGAAGTCCCCCGGTGAGCACATCGCAGTACTCGCCGCCGGCCAGACTCGTGTGGAAGGTCCGCTCGATTGGATGCTGCTCGGCGTTGATAACGACGTAACCGGCCTCGCCACGACCGAAGGCGAAAGCGTCGGCGTCGTTGTGCCATTGATCGGTGACCCCGTGGCCTGCGGTGGCAGCCCGGAACTTGGCCATTTCCGTGAATTCCGGAAGTCGTTGCTGGCACGTCCACGAATGCGCCTCGCAATTGACGTCGGACACGCGACCGTTCTCCTCCAAGGGCGGTGGGTCTGCGAAACCGTTGAAGGCGTAATCGGTCATCTGGCTGGGCACCCCATAGGGATAAGCCATCATGTACACATTGGCCAACAGGTATTCCCGGTGGTCATCGTAGTAGTTGAGGTAAGTGCCGCTGTCACCACCGCGCACCGTGTCGTGGTTGGAGATAAATGTCCCCGCCAAGTGACTGGGCGCAAGATCCCAGTGCGGCCCCAGATCCAGTAGGTAGTTGGCAGGAGTACCACCAGCGAAGTGGTTGCGCATCCAGGCGGCGTAGTCGAACATGTGCACCGCGCCGGAGGCGTAGTATTCGTCCGGGTGGATGGGCTCGTTGGACGTGTTGTGGTAAATGACCTCGTGGACGATGTAGGGATCACCCTGGACCCGGGAGAGAATGTCCTCCAAGTCGGTGGCGGGCATGTGCTTGGAGGCGTCTACTCGGAACCCGGCCGCGCCCAGGTCCATTAGATGGTTGAGGTAGGCGGCGATTGCCTGCCGCCCGTGCTCGGCGCCAGTGTCGATGTCGTTGAGGCCCACTAGGTGGCAATTCTGCACCTCCCAGCGGTTGCTGTAGTCCTCCACTTCGCAATAGTCCTCACCCGCGCTGTTGAAGTCGTTCTCTGCGAAGGGAACGGCCGGGTAGTCGAACTGGCGGTAGCTGTGTCCTGCCCAGCTGGTGCGGGTGGAAGGGCCACCGGCGGCCATGTGGTTGATGACGGCGTCGACGATGACCTCGATGCCGTGGGAGTTGCAGGTGGCGATCATGCTGGCGAACTCTGATGCGGTACCCAGCCGTGAGTTCAGGTCGTAGCTGGTCGGCTGGTAGTGGATGTACCAGGCGTCGGCTTCGGCCGCGTGCTCTCCGGCGATGTGGTCTTGGGGTGGGCTGACTTGGACGTGCGTGTAGCCCGAGTCGCCCAGGAAGGTTTGGCATTCCTGGGCCACGGAGTTCCAGTTCCACTGGAACATGTTGATGATGGAGTCGCCCTCGCCCAGGGTGGCGAAGTTGGCCGAGGTGTATTCGGTGGTGGGATCGTCGTCATTGGTGGCGCTGGCGGGAACGGTCCAGATGAGTCCGGCGGCGAGGGCACTGGATGAGAGGACGACACCGGCACGCCGCCAGTGGGTACGTCCAAGGGTGGAGGTGTGATTCATGTTGTGAACCTCGTTGTAAGTCAGGGGAACGCAAAGTTTTGCAAGTTAACGTCTTATTACCGACGTAACCTGATTGAAACTTTCACATATTGACAAGATACGATCTCTCCGAGTCTTGGTCAAGGTTCGCTAGTGACCTCTGGACACCCCCACTGATGTCGAGACTTTCCCCTCGCGCACAAAAACAGGGCAACCACGGTGATTGCCCTGTTGGTTTAAAGAAGATGAGCTACTAGTGCGAGGAGAAGCAAGGGGCCGTACGCCCATGGCCCACCATAATTTTTATGCCCACACGCGACCGGTGATGCGCTCGTATGCCTCGATGTACTTCGCTTGTGTCAGCTCGACGACCTGGTCAGGGATTTCGGGGCCAAGGCCTTCCCGGTTCCAGCCGGTGGAGGTGGCCCAGTCGCGGACGGCCTGTTTGTCGAAGGAATCTTGCCTTTGTCCCGGCTGCCATGCCTGGGCATCCCAGAATCGCGATGAGTCGCTGGTGAGCACTTCATCCCCAAGCACGATGGTGCCATCGGCGTCGAGTCCGAACTCGAACTTGGTGTCAGCGATGATGATGCCGCGCTGCGCGGCGAGCTCGGCTCCTCGTCGGTACACCTCGAGGGAGAGCGAGCGCAGTCTCTCCGCGCGCTGGACGCCCTCTTGCGCGACCACCGCGTCGAACGAGATGGGCTGGTCGTGCTCCCCCACGGCCGCTTTCGTCGTGGGAGTGAAGATCGGAGCGGGAAGTCGATGCGCCTCCCCCAGCCCGGCTGGCAGCTCAACTCCCGATACGGAGCCAGTTCTTTGGTATTCGGCCAAACCCGAACCGGTCAGGTAGCCGCGTGCGATGCACTCCACTTGCACCATTTTCAGCTTCTTGACGCGCACGGCGCGTCCGGTGAACTCCGCGGGCACGTCCGTCGCGGAGATGATGTGGTTGGGCACTAGATCTGCCAACTGTTCAAACCACCAGAGGCTTAGCGCTGTCAGTAGCTTCCCTTTGTCGGGTATTGGCGTGGGCAGTACCGTGTCGAAGACACTGACGCGGTCGGATGCGACCAAGATCAGTTCGTCTCCCTCGGCATAGACGTCACGCACTTTGCCCGAGTGAATCAGTTCCACAGTCCAGCCTCTCCCTGTGCCACAGCTGGCAGCTGGCCGCTGCGGCGCTCCTGTACACAGCGGTGTGCCGCTGCCCGGTCCCCGATCGCGTACGCACGTGCTCGCGCTCGTTGCGTTGATTAAAACATTCGCTGATGGCCACGGCGCCTAGCCGCATCGCAGCACCCAGACGACTCACAGAAACCGGGTGCGCTCCGCTGAGGAGTCCGGATTTGGGTGGCGGGCTAGCCGCATCACAGTGGCTACCGTTACAGGGCAACGAACGGCCATAGGGCGTAGGGTGGACGGGTGACTTCCGTACAGCCAGAAGGACGGCGCATGCTGCGCATCGAAGCGCGCAATGCCCAGACCCCCATTGAGCGGAAGCCGTCCTGGATCAAAGTGAAAGCCAAGATGGGCCCCGAGTACTCCGAGTTGAAGAACTTGGTGAAGACCGAGGGCCTGGCCACGGTGTGCCAACAGGCCGGCTGCCCCAATATTTACGAGTGTTGGGAAGACCGCGAGGCTACCTTCCTGATCGGCGGCGAGCAGTGCACCCGACGCTGCGACTTCTGCCAGATCGACACCGGGAAACCGCAGGCTTTGGACCGTGACGAGCCTCGTCGCGTTGCCGAGTCGGTGATGAAGATGGGCCTGAAGTACGCGACGGTGACCGGCGTGGCCCGCGATGACCTGGATGATGGCGGCTCGTGGCTTTATGCCGAAACAGTGCGGCAAATCCACACAATGCTTCCCGGTTGCGGAGTAGAGCTGCTCATCCCCGACTTCAACGCCGAATCTGACCAGTTGGCCGAAGTATTCTCCTCTCGGCCGGAAGTGCTGGCTCACAATGTCGAGACGGTGCCGCGCATTTTCCGCCGTATCCGCCCGGCGTTCACCTATGAGCGTTCGTTGTCGGTGATTACTTCCGCGCGCGAGGACGGTTTGGTGACCAAGTCGAACCTGATCTTGGGCATGGGTGAGACTCGCGAGGAGATTTCACAGGCTCTGCGTGATCTGCACGAGGCCGGTTGTGAACTCATCACGATTACGCAGTATTTGCGTCCCACGAAACGGCACCACCCGGTTGACCGTTGGGTTAAGCCCGAAGAGTTCGTGGAGCTGTCGCACGAGGCTGAGGAAATTGGCTTCGCAGGGGTGATGAGCGGGCCGCTGGTGCGCTCTTCATACCGGGCGGGTCGCCTCTACAAGCAGGCCCTGGAGGCGCGAGAGACCACCCCCGCATAGACGGGGTTTCGTTCGTTGCCCTCGGTTGCGCAGTCGCGCAACCGAGGGTTTTCTAGTTCACGCGGGCGTGGGTGCGGTCTTGGATCGCTGGGAACTAAGTGGGCCACGGTGGCAGCCATTCGGTGGTGGGGCTCTCCGCGCGTACCTCAAAGCCCGAGTGGGTGGGTGCGAAAGCCCTGGGCCAGCCGCCAGGCAATAACCCGAAGATGAATTTTTCTCACCTAGGGACCCCCTAAATCATTATCCCAAACATCATGTTTTTCCGTCAACAGGCGATTCATCCCCTGTGGAAAACTGGGGTCTCTTTTTCACCGGCGCAAACGTCCGGGTCACATCGTCGTGGCCTGTGCCCCACCGTATGCTTGAGGTATGGCTAAGCAGCAGGAGAAAACCTCGTTTAAGGACAAACTGAAGACCATTGGGATGGCGTTTAAATACACCACCAAACGCGACAAATGGTTCCTGCCCGTGCAGGCGATTGTCGTCCTGCTGCCGTTCATCATTGTGACGGCTCTGGTGGTCTTCCTGTCCTGGCCTTGGTTTTGGTACGTATCAGCGCTGTTCATCGCCCTCATCGGCTGCATGATCACGCTCAACACCCGTACGACCAAGGTCATCTCCAAGGAGGCGGTCGGACGCCCCGGCGGCGGCTACGCGCTCATCGACGGCATGCGCGGTTGGCACATGACCCCCGCCGTGGCAGCCGCTTCCGAAACCGACATGGTGCACCGCGCGGTCGGCAAGCCTGGCGTCGTCCTGTTGGCGGAGGGCGGAGGAAAATCCCGCAAGCTCATGAGCCAAGAGCGCAAGCGCATCTCTCGCGTAGTCGGCTCCACCCCGGTCTACACCTTCGTCATCGGCGAGGGTGAGAACGAAGTCTCTGTCACTGACCTGCGTAAGACGCTCATGAAGCTGCCGCGCAATATTAAGGCCAAGGACGCCAATCACGTGCACAAGCGGCTGACCGCTCTGGGCAATGCCCTGCCCATGCCCAAGGGCCCTACCCCGACCAGCACAAACGCCATGAAGGGCGCACGCCGCTCCATGCTACGGGGCCGCTAAGAGCCCACCCGCTCTCAAACACACAGCTAAGGGCCTCAGGATTACTCCTGAGGCCCTTAGCTGTCGTCTCAAAGAAGTTGCCCGAGGAAGCAACCTCGACATGATCTGAGCCAGCGGCCATACCCGCTCGCCTGGAGGTCAACGCTGTATGTTCGCACACCCGGTCCACGGTCAAAGTCGACGGCCCCAAGAGGCAACCGACCACACCGATGGCATACACACAAGCAGGGGCCAAGAGCGGTTCAGGCCCGTTTTAGCCCACACTCATCCACCACGTGAGCTATCGCTCCTCCCCCCAAGGGAGGAACCCCTTAAAAGTAATCCCCCGTGTCGCGGCGGCGACGCCAGCGCTCTTCCATACGGTCACCGAAGGAACTACCCCCACCGGAGGGTCCGTTCCTTTTCCCGCCGGAACCAGTCTTACGGCTAGCTTTACCGTCGACTGCCCTAAGTTCCCCGGTGGCTCCCTTGCGCTGAGCGCGGAGACCGAAAAGCAGACCTGCGAACATCAGCACGGCACCAGCCGGAGCGAAGTATGTAGCGTTCGACGACATGACTCCGCCGATGATGACGCCAAGACCAATGAACGAAATCAGGCCAGCAATGATCATCCTGCGGCGGGTGACGTGACTCGGATCGTTCGCGCGCACCGCCGAGGCGAATTGGGGGTCATCTTGCAGGGACTGCTCGATTTCGTCGAACAGTCGCTGTTCGTGTTCGGAGAGCGGCACGGCACTCCTCCTGCGCTGTCGAGGTCCTATGGTCCACCGTGAGGATGAACCGCTCGGTGGTTTCTTCTAGTTTACGGGGCCACGCCACGCCACGGAAGGCAGATGCACACCAATTCTGGACAAAGGCGCTGATTGAATGGGTTATTCGGCAACCCAAACTAACCATCCCTCTTTGACCAGCCACGAGATGTGGCTAGCGACACCGCTTAACCGGACGTAGCGTCAGGCTTGTCTCGGGGAGAACTCAAGAGCGCTCCCGAACATGCCTCGGCGTCACCACTGCCCACGCAGATCGCTGTGAACCTGTGGGCCGAAGCGACGAGGTTGGCCACACTGGTTCCCTCGTGTGGCCCGGTGCCAGGTGGGCACCGTCGCCGCGCGGTTTCACCGCCCGAACGCACAGCGGAAAGTGATGAATCATCATATTCCGTTCTACGTCCTTCAACTGTAACCGCCGTACCCGCCGATTCGTCGCCATTGGTGAGCCTCGGAACCCCCGATCGGCGCGAACCAGCCGGAAATTCCGTTGTGGCCTCTGTGGCGTCAGTAGGTTAGCAGTCACGCGGGCGCAAGGTGCTAGCGGATCTAATGCTGTTGCGCCCAAAGCGAGTCGAGGCATCGTCAATGGTCGTCTCAACATCACGCCACCCGTGCTCAGGCTCATCGAGAGCCACCTGACGGGCCGTGTGCGCAGCGCTGGCCAAGTTACTCAATCGCACTCCAACCAGCCGCAGCGGCGCTTTCGCCGAGGCTGTTGCCAGTGGGAAGGCCACTTCGTACAGTTCGCGCCCCACATCCGTGGTCACCGGCAATGTCCGGTCCCGAGTAATGGTGCGGAAATCTCCGAAACGGAGCTTCACCCCCACAGTCCGACCGACGAACCCCGCCTTGCGAGCCCTCGAGGCGACCTTCTGACACAGTTTTACCAGCGCCGGTTGCCACACCGCCGGGCCGACATCAGTGGCGAACGTCGTCTCAGCCGAGATCGACTTGTCCACCGAAGGAGTGGCCGAGACCGTGCGGTGATCCTCGTTGTGAGCAAGCGCGTGCAAATGCGCTGCCGAGGCGCTGCCGACGGAGGCGGCCAGGGATGCCTCCGGCACTGCCGCAAGGTCGGCGACGGTGCGCAAACCCAACCGTTCGAGCTTGGCGGCGGTCTTGCCACCGACCCCCCACATGGCGCTAACCGGGAGAGCGTGCAAGAACTTCAGTTCACTCTGGCGAGGAATCACTCCCAGACCATCGGGCTTGGAGTAGGTCGAGGCGAGCTTGGCGAGGAACTTGGTGCTGGCCACGCCAACGGTGCAGGTCAGATCATGCTCTTGACGGATGCGCTGCTTGATCTTCCGACCAATCGCGCTAGCGGTTCCGAATAGGCGACGAGCACCGGCCACGTCGAGAAACGCCTCGTCCACCGACAAAGGTTGCACCAGCGGAGTGAAGTCACGAAACAGATTCATGATGGCGTCGGAGATGTCGCGGTAGGCGGTGCCTTCGGGCTTGATGAAAACGCCGTGCGGACATGCGCGGCGCGCGACAGCGGTAGGCATAGCGGACCGCACGCCGTACACCCGCGCCTCGTAGGAGGCGGCGGAGACGACTCCACGGGGGCCCAGGCCACAAACAATCACGGGCTTACCGCGCAGCTGAGGGTTGCGGGCTTGCTCGACGGAGGCGAAGTAGGCGTCCATGTCGACATGCAAGATGCCGAGCCCATCATCGTCCAGGTCGGGGCCGATGTAAGGGCTGGACTTGCCCTTACCCGCGTAGGTGCCCGAGCGGTGGTAGCCCTTCCAGGGGCCAGGACCGCCCCGGGAGGCGCTGTCGGAGTTCACAGTGGTAACTCTAGGCCAGCACTACGACACTTGGGCGGGCTCGCGGCCGGTCCCCCACAGATAGGATCGCGCGGGCCCGCGATGACAGCGATGCGGAAGAGCGACGGCCACGGCTGGGTAGATTCCCCTGATCGCCTCGCCTACCCATCGCTTTCGCCGCACAGTCCCGGGAATATTCGGTCGTCAAGGTGGGCTCCTGGCTGGTAGCCGCCCAACCGCTGAGCCGTCTAGGCGCGATAGGCCCATAGCGGAATGACCATTTCGGCGGCGGTCAAGCCTCCGTGATGGCCAACCAACTGCGTCAAGTACTCCGGTTCGCCTGAGGCCCCCAGGATGCCGCTGGTGCCAATGCACGCGACGATCACATCCCCCACGCGTTGAGCATGTCGCTCCCCCACCGGGCCGAACCAGCCCCGCGAGATCGCTTCCTCTCTTGTCAGCACCTCGGCGAACTCCCCCAGCGTTTCCCGCCACGCGGCTTCCACGTCAGCGGTGGATCCATCAGCGGTATAGAGGTAACGCATACGCGGGTCACCGGCGATCAACTCGACCCCATCCCACAAGTGCGGGTAGTCGTCCAGGTGAATCTGATGATCCACGTTCACCATGCCGTGATCCGCTGTCACCAGCAACGCCGTATCGGAGGGAAGGCCATCCACCAGCTGCTCGATCGCTCCGCACACGTCGGAGACCTTCTCCAGCCACTCCGGCGAGCCCACACCGAACTGGTGCCCGGCCGTGTCCACGTCCGGCAAGTATCCGTAAACCAGCGAGCGGTTACCGCGCACGAGGGCCTTGCGCATTTGCAGAGCACACTCCGAGGCGCTGTCAGCTCCCACATAGTCCGCCCCTCGAAAGACCGCTTGTGTCAGGCCACTGTTGCGAAACGCGTTAGCCGAGACGGCCGTCGTCACCACCCCCGCATCCCGCGCCTGCTCAAAACACGTCCGCATCGGCTGCCACTGACGGGGATCGGGATCCGATCCCCAAAGAATGTGCACCAAGAGCCGATGATCCTCCGGGACCCGGACGGTGAAGCCCATGATTCCGTGATCTCCGGGGGTCGAACCCGAACCGAGGCTAGCCAGACTCACCGGCGTGGTCGAAGGCAGATTCGTGGTGAGAGTACCCATGTCACCAAGGTTGCCGTTGACGATCTCACGCAACGTCTCACTTGCGGACTGCGCCACATTAAGCAGGTGATAGCCGAAGCCATCCAGCAACAACACCGCGACTCGCCGGGTGCCCGCCAATGGCCCAGAAGTCAACCCCAGCCGGTCAGGGTGACCTGGCACGCCCAGCAAAGCCAGAGTCGAGGGCAAAAGGTCTGACAGGCTCCCATCGCCGTAACGGGGCAGAACTTGTTCCAACGGGAAATCACGCATGCTTTGCAGCCTAATGGGCACAGCCTCCATCGGCGACCTCTCGCCTGCGGGCCACGCCGCTCACAAAGTGCGGGGCTTACGCGCCAGCACATGCAACTGCGCCGCGAGGTCCCGGAAGGGAATGCGGGCGGCCGTGGCCAGTTCAAACTCACGCAGCGCCTCTTTCGAGCCGCCCTCGGACTCCAAGACCGAGCCGGGAATGAGGTCGCTGACGACCTGCACCCCGTGAACGTGCTCAGTCGCCAGGCCGCACCCGTTGACCAGCGCCGTCAGAGTATGCGTCTCAAAGCGGTGTGCGACGGTGTCGGATTCCCCTAGCCGACCTTCGACGTCGTACAACAAGTTCAGGGCTGACTGGAACTGTCCACCAAGAGCTTTGGCGAAAACGGCCGCCGCGCGATTAGCGACCAGAAGGCTCACCGCGCCACCTTCGGCCACCACATCGGCGATGGACTCCAAGGCCCGCTGCGGATGATCGACATGTTCCAAAACGCTGTGGCACAACACAAGGTCGGCGCTGCCAGTCTCCAACGTGTCGGAAAGTTCCTCGGTATCGGCCTGCACGGCGGCGACCGAACCTTCCAGCCCAGCGTCAGCGGTACGCTGCCGCAAGGCAGCCAACGCGTTCGCACTCGGGTCGACGACCGTGACCTCGTGTCCAAGTTCGGCTAGTGGCACGGCGATACCACCGGAACCACCTCCGACATCGACAATGCGTAGCTTGCGCAGGCCGCTGGCGAGTTGGCGTGAGGGGTCGGGGTCAGCCTGGGTGAGCAAGGCCGACTGCCGTTCGATTTCGCGGTTGAGGACCGCCCAGACCACGGCGTTGCGCGACGTTTGCTGGTGTTTGCTTGCGGTGCTCACCGATACCTCCATGTACGCGAGATCCTGCCTCGCTGAGCCTATCTGTTCGCAGTCACCCTCGGCTACACATATGCCGTTCGCCGCCGGGGAATACCCTCAGGTCCGACCAAAACGGCCCAACGTATACCGCAAGCACATCAATGATGTGACTGGCAGGCCAGTAGAACCGCGCCGAAAACCACGTATTAGGGCACCGGCGACTGCCGTCTCCAACCAAAAACCGGGGACGACTCGTCGAGTCGTCCCCGGTTACGTTAGGCGGAGTCCACCAGTTTCGGTGGTCGGCGGCGAATGTTCCACAGATAAGCCGGATTATTGCGAAAGTAGCGGCGCCACAAGCGCTTGGGCTCTTTAGTCAGGCGGAAAAACCACTCCAGGCCACGCTTTTGCATCCATTCCGGGGCCTGCGGGACCAAACCGGCGTGAAAGTCAAAGGCCGCCCCCACTCCGAACAAGGCCGCAGCGTTGAGCTTGTCGCGGTGCGCGGCCATCCACTTCTCTTGCTTCGGGGTGGACAACCCCACCCAAACGAAATCGGCACCCGAGTCGTTGATGCGCTGCACGATCTGGGCGTCCTCCTCCGGTGTCAAAGGCCGGAAGGGCGGAGAATACGTGCCAACGATCTTTAGATTGGGGATGCGGGCGGTGAGCTTCTGGGCCAACAGTTCGGGCACCCCGTCCTTACCTCCGTAGAGGAACGAGGTCCAACCTTTGTCGGCGGCGCGTTGCAAGACATTGAGCATAAGGTCGGGCCCGTAGACTCGATCCATCCAGTCGGCTCCAGCCTTGTGCCCGGCCCACACCATCGGCATGCCGTCGGGGGTCGTGAGCCCCGAGTCGTTGTGGATGGCGCGCAGACTTTCGTCGCGCTGGCATTCCATAACCCCGTGGACTCCGGTCACGCACACATAATGGCGTTCGTCGTGGTCGACCCAGCGACTGATTTCTTCCAGGGCCATGTCCTGGTTGACCGTGGAGACCTCGACGCCGAGGACATCCACGCGGGTGAGGCGAGGTTGACTCATAGCTTGTAGGTGGCCTTCACCTGGTCATAGATCCACGCGTACGTCTTTTCCATACCTTCGCGCAGAGAGATGGACGGCTCCCAGCCAAATTCCTTGCGGATGAGGGTGTTGTCGGAGTTGCGTCCTCGCACACCCAAGAAACCGTCGACGTGGTTGAGTTCGATGTCGATACCGGCGATCTCGGCGACCAGGTAGTACAGCTGGTTGATCGAAACCATTTCGGAGGAGCCAAGGTTCAGCGGCTCCAAGAAGTCACCACGGGCAATCATTTTCGAGCCATACACGCAGTCATCGATGTAGGTGAAGGATCGGGTTTGTAGGCCGTCGCCCCACACTTCAATCTCGTGGTCGCCCGTCAGCTTCGCCAGCGCGATTTTGCGGCAGGTGGCGGCGGGGGCCTTTTCGCGGCCGCCGTCCCAGGTTCCGTTGGGACCGTAGATGTTGTGGTAGCGGGCAACGCGGGTTTGCAGGCCGAAGTCTTCGCGGAAGTGACGGGCCATGCGTTCGGAGAATAGTTTTTCCCAGCCGTAGCCATCCTCGGCGTCGGCCGGGTAGGCGTCTTCTTCGCGCAGGGCGGTCACGTCGGCGTCGGTTTGTTTGTATCCGGCGTAGACACAGGCCGAGGAGGAGTAGAAGAAGCGTTCGGCTTCGACTTCCCGGGCGGCCATGAGGGCGTGGGTGGAGGGCAGGACTGACAGCATGCAGTCGGCTTTGTGGGTTTCGATAAAGCCCATGCCGCCCATGTTGCAGGCCAGGTTGTAGAACTCGCCCACTCCGCCTTTGACGATTTCGCGATTGTTGGCCAGGTCGGCACAGTCTCGCTGGAGATTGTCAGCCTCGGCGTGCACCTGGTCCCAGTCGTCGGTCGGCTTGATATCGACCGCTCGCACGGTCTTTCCCTCCGCTAGGAGGCTGGCCACGAGATGGCCTCCAATGAATCCGCCCGCGCCTGTGACAACTGCGTCAACTGCCATTGCCTGTTTCTCCTCATGCCTACCGGTTAAATGTGTCCAGATTACCCGTCACTGCGGGCGGTTCCACACAGGGCGTCGCTCAGGATCGTTCGCTAGCCGCTGCCGCAGTGTTTACTTCCTGAGCTGGGGTTTCACCTGTTGCTGGGTTGTTTGCCGGCAGTGGTGCCGGGGCGAATAGGTCATCGGGTCCGATGCGGTGGAATTTTTCGGTCTCTGGGGTATTGGCGATGCCCGATTCGAAATGGGTGCCTATGCACACGAGGGTGGCCTGGTCGGCTCCGGGGACACCTTGTTGGATGAGTAGGTGTTGCAGCATGCGCAGGCGGGCGAGTTGGCCGTTGCGCATCATGAGTCCCCATCGCAGGGTGCCCAGGGCGAGGAGTCGGGCGGGGTCCTCGCCGGACCAAAGGGAGAATTCGGAGGCGCGGAGGCGGCGGGCTTCGTAGTCGGGCACGAGCAGGCGGGCTGCGGTGGTGGCTTCGATTCCCAAACGGGCGGCTCCGGCTGGGGAGGTGCCCCATTGGCGGGCGATGTCGGCGGCTTCGCCGCGGACGATGTAGCGGTTGAATCGGGCGTGGAGTCGGCGCCACAGTAGGTCGTGCATGCGGCCTCGTTTCCAGTAGCCGACGTGGCCCGACAGGAGTGAGTAGTAGAAACGCAGGCGGCGGTCGCTGATGCGCCACAGGTCGGTGTCGGGGTCGAGCGGGTCGCGTACGGCGGTGATCATTCCGGCGTCGACGAAGGGGCGCATCGCTTCGGTGGTGCCGGTGGGGCCGAGTTTGGTGATTTTGGCTAGTTGGGACAAGTTCCGGGGTCCGGAGACTAGGAGCCACAGCATGCGGTCGAGCTCTTCGCTGGGTTGACCGCCGAGGGTTTCTTCGACGACGCCCGATAGTGATTCGAAGATGGGGCTTTTGCCATCGAGCAGGGTGGACTTAACCCAGTCGTCTACTTCGGAGTAGGTTTTGGGGAAGTAGGGGACGGCTGCGGCTAGTTGTGAGTCGCCGCCCAGGCATCCGTGCACCGCGACGGCGGCCCTTGGGTCGGTCAGACCCCATTGCTCACAACGCTTTTGGTATTCGAGTGCGGTCATGGTCTCTTAGGCGTCCTCGGGAGAGCTGGTGAGTTTCTGGTACATGATGTGCATTCCCACTAGGCCGTGTGTGGGGTGGTTGAATCCGTCGGGGACGACCGCGAGGGTGCGGAAGCCTAGGGAGTGCCACAGTGCCACGGCGTGGGAGTTCGTTTCGACTACTGCGTTGAACTGCATGGCGTGGTAGCCCTCGGAGCGGGCCCGTTCGAGGACGGCGTTGCCCAGAGCGCGACCGACACCTTGACCAGTGTATGCGGCGTTGACAATGAATCCGGCGTTGGCGATGTGCGCTCCTTGGCCTGGCTGGTTGGGGTGGATTTCGGCGGTGCCGGTGATGGCTCCGTCGTCGGTTACCGATACCAGGGTGGCGCGGGGTGAGGAGTCGTTCATCCAAAATTCGCGGACGACGTTTTCGGCGCGGTCGCGCTCGTATGGGTAGGTTTCGCCCGCTTCGATGACAGGTCTCATAAAGGCCCACATGTGGGGCCAATCCTCGGCATGCGCATCACGAATATGCATACGCAAGACTCTACGACTTGCGTGCCGGATTGCCCACCCGTTCAGTGGTGGACGCCGAGGGTGGTCGGCGGGGGTTTGGGGCGGGGAGCGCCAGGATGAATACCTGAGAATTTTTCACCTAGGGACCCCCTTTTTTACTATCCCAAAAGTCCGCTTTCTTCATCAAGAAGCGATTCTTCGCCTGTGGATAACTATGGGCTGATGTCGTCGCAGCCGAATCGGAAGCCACGTTAAGGGATTGGACGATGGTTCTCTAGCGGGAGTGGGCGCCGCCCCCGCCAGGCAGGTGCCAGTCAAAACCCTGCTTGATTTGCCGGCCAATCAGCGAGCCTGGGGCAGCGCGCAACAGCTGACCCGCGACGCCGGTCGACCGTCCGGCCACGTTATGGAGCCGTCGCGCCTGTCGCGCCAACCGTGTCACTCTTGGGCGCCGCACCTTTTCGAAGAGCGCCAACGCCGCAGTGATACCAGCGGAATTCGTCAGGCACCATTTGAGCGTGGCGGCATCCTCTAGCGCGAGGCTTGTCCCCTGCGCCAGTTCGGGAGCCAGCGCATGGGCGGCGTCGCCGACGAGGAGCGCGCCGCGTTGGTCGGTGCAGTGCTGAAAGTCGCTCGGCAGTGGCCATAGGTAACGTACTGCGCTTTGAGATAGCTCCCCGGGTCGCGTCGCGCCGATGAGTTGGCCAATGGGTTCGGGCCAGTCCGCGAACCACCGATTGATCAGCTCATGCTGGATTTGGTCTGACTCCGGGCGGAGCCCACCGGGAACGGTGGCCGCCCAGGCGGCCCCGGTTTGACCGAGGCTGGCGTAGGAGAAGCGCCGGTTTGCTGGGCCGAACGTGATGACGGCGTCGCTATCGAGGTCGGGTGCCCGATGTGGAGGGATGGTCGCTTGGAACATGACGGTCGAGGCCGAGGTGACCTTCGCGGTTTCGTCAATGTGATGCCGCAGAATCGAATCGGTGCCGTCGGCGGCGACAATGAGGTCCGCCTCCCACCGGCGGGTGGCGTCTCCCGCGGCCAGGTGAACGAGGTCGATGCGAGTGACGGCAGTGGAGGGATGTACTTCGACGTTGGAGCCCAGGTGCGACACCAGGGCCTCGTGAAATGCCGCTCCTTGCAGGATCATTGTCGGTTCACTGGAATTGGCGCTGAGCAGTTGTGGTCCGACTGTGGCGATGGTGCCGCCGTCGATTTTGCGCAGGCGCAGGTTGGAAACTGGGTGGGAGACCGCTTCCAGTGAGTTGGCCAAGCCAAGTGAGGCCGCCGCGCGAATCCCATTGGGCCACACTAGGGCACCGGTGTCGTCGCCGCGCAGACGTGGTCGCTGTTCCAGCAGTGCGACCCGCCAGTTCAGTTGAGAGAGGGCTATAGCGGTGGCCAGTCCGGCTATTCCGGCTCCGACCACCACCGCTTTCGGAGTATTCACGATTGCACCTGCTGGGAGGGGTCGTGGCGTCTAAGAAGGATGTGCGGGGTCCGGCACGGCACATGACCATGGTTCGAAACCCATTGCATAACCTCTGCGTCTTCGCGTCGTCGTTTTCGGTGTCGTTGGAGTCGGGGGTGTCTGGGTTGTCATCCGTGGTCGGCTCCTCGGAGCCCTCAGACGATCTATCGTCCGGGGTCTCCTCGGCGGAATCGGCCTCCGATCCGCCGGGTTTCCTCTTCCCGCCGTTGGCGATCTTCGACGTCTCCTCATCGGAGGCGTCGGTGTTCTCCTCGGAGGGAGCTTCGAACGTGCCGCGAGTGGCCTGTTCGGAGTTCCAGGCTACGGGGTGCAGCCGATCCTCGACGTCGGGGACGAGCACGAGCCGGGGACCTTCGGTCCGCAGCAAGTAAATGAGCGCGCCCAGCACGATGGCTATCGACATCCATTGGTTGACTCGCATGCCCAAGAACGCCCCGGCCGGGTCGATGCGTAGGCTCTCGATCCAGAACCGTCCCACCCCGTAGAGGGCGACATAGACGGCGAATGCGCGCCCGAAGCCAAATTTGTACTTCTTGTCGGCCGCCCATACCGCTAGTGCGACGCCGATGTTCCATACCGCTTCGTAAAGGAAGGTCGGGTGGAAGGTCGCGTAATCCTTGTAACCGGGGACGCGGTGGGCGTAGTCAATTTCCAGTCCGAGGAATATCTCCGTGGGCCGCCCGTACAGTTCTTGGTTGAACCAGTTACCGAATCGCCCGATTGCTTGGCCGACTGGTAGTCCGGGGGCGAGGGCGTCGGCGGCCATGGTGAGCGGCAGTTTAAGTTGGCGGCAGGCGATCCACGCCCCGAGCCCGCCCATGGCGATCGCGCCGGGGATGCCGAGCCCGCCTTCCCATATGGCGAATGCCTGCCATGGGTCTCCGCCCGCGCCAAAGTAGGCGTCGGGGCTGGTGATGACGTGGTATAGCCGTCCGCCAATGATGCCAAAGGGCACGGCCCATACCGCGATGTCAAGAACAGTCCATTTGGGAGCGCCGCGCTTACGCAGGCGGGCTTCCATGATCCATCCGGCCGCTACGATCCCGGCGATCAGACACAGGGCATAGGCTCGGATTGGTATAGGCCCGAGCTGCCATTCGGCCTCTGGCGGGCTGGGGATGGACGCCAAGTCACTGGCGCTGATGATTGTTGCGAGCTCCACGATGAGTAACCGTATCCGTTGGTGGCGGGTGATGGTACACGAGGGGCACTTCTTGGCGTACGTGCCCGTCGGGTTGCCCACCGTCGGAGGGGGCGACGGAGGTATCCAGTTGAGCGGGCCGCCCACCTCAACGTGAGCGAGCCCGTGAGAACGACCAGTGGAGGTAATGTGGTTACCAGCCACAGCGGTGGCCTCGTGAGAGGTTCCTCAGTCGCGACCTGAACGCACTCCAGCTGCCAGGTCACTAGTCAGCGCGGCCAGTTTCTTGCCTCCGGTGGCGGAGTCGGTGTCGAGCAAACAGTTGATGAACGCCGACCCGACAATGACCGCGTCGGCGAACGCGCCGACTTCGGCCGCCTGCGCTCCGTCGCGTACTCCCAGCCCGACCCCAATGGGTAGGTCGGTGACTTCGCGGGTGCGTCGCACGAGTTCGGGTGCGGCCGAGGAGGTGCCGGCTCTGACGCCGGTGACTCCCATGATCGACTGCGCGTAGACGAAACCGCGCGAGGCCTCACAAGTGGAGCGCAGGCGAGCGTCGGTGGAGGAAGGTGCCACGAGGAAGACACGGTCGAGGTCGTAGCCATCGGAGACGGCCATCCACTCCTGTGCTTCCTCGGGGATGAGGTCGGGCGTGATGAGCCCGGCTCCACCGCATCCGGCCAGATCGTGCCCGAACCGGCGTACCCCGTAGCGCTCCACGAGATTCCAGTACGTCATGACCAGGATCGGGACCCGGCCAGAGACCGCGTCGAGGACCTCGAAGAGGTCCTTGGTGCGAAATCCATTGTCGAGTGCCTGTTGGGCGGCTCGCTGGATGGCGGGTCCGTCCATGACCGGGTCGGTGTAGGGCATGCCGATCTCGACGATGTCGACGCCCGAGTCAATCATGGTGTCGATGGCGGCGATGGAGTCGGCGACAGTGGGGAACCCGGCCGGAAGATATCCGACCAGCGCCGCGCGGCCTTCGGCCTTACATGCGGCAAAAGCTGATTGGACGTTCATTGCGCGTTCCCTTCTGCCAGGCCGAAGTAGGCCGCGGCCGTGCCCATGTCCTTATCTCCGCGCCCGGAGAGGTTCACCAGGATCGTCGTTCCCGGTGCGTCCTTAGCTAGGCGCAACGCTCCCGCTACCGCGTGGGCGGACTCGATGGCGCAGATGATGCCTTCTTTCGCCGCGAGGGTTCGCATGGCGTCCATGGCTTCGGCGTCGGTCACCGGCTGGTAGGTGGCGCGGCCGATGTCGGCTAGGTGGGCGTGTTCGGGGCCGACGCCTGGGTAGTCGAGCCCGGCGGAGATGGAGTGCGAGGCGATGGTTTGTCCGTCTTCGTCTTGCAAGACGAACGTACGCGCACCGTGGAGAACACCGACTTCTCCCGCGGTGATGGTGGCGGCGTGGCGTCCCGTTTCGTAGCCGTCGCCTCCGGCCTCGTAGCCGTGCAGTGCCACGTCGTCATCAAGGAAGGCGGTGAAAATACCCATCGCGTTCGAGCCACCGCCGACGCAGGCGACGACGTGGTCGGGTAGGCGGCCGATCCGGTCGAGGATTTGCGCGCGTGCCTCGTCGCCAATGCCACGACAGTAGTCGCGCACCAGGGCCGGGAACGGATGCGGTCCACCGACGGAGCCGATGAGGTAGTGCGTGTGATCGACCGAGGCGACCCATTCGCGCAGAGCTTCGTTCATGGCGTCTTTGAGCGTGCGAGAGCCGGTGGTGACGGGAACTACCTCGGCTCCGAGCATGTGCATACGGGCGACGTTGAGCGATTGCCGCTGGGTGTCTTCTTCCCCCATGTACACGGTGCATTCCAGGCCCAGGTAGGTGGCGGCCGTGGCGGCGGCCACGCCGTGTTGGCCCGCGCCCGTTTCGGCGATCACGCGTTTCTTGCCCATTTTCTTGGCCAGCAGGGCCTGGCCGAGCACATTGCGAATCTTGTGCGCGCCAGTGTGGTTAAGGTCTTCGCGTTTGAGCCAGATGTCGGCCCCGGCACTTTCCGATAGCCGGCTCGCCTGGTACAGCGGGGAGGGACAGTTGGCGTATTCACGCAGCATGCGGTCGAACTCAGCTTGAAACGCCTTGTCAGCGGTGGCGCTGCGATGTGCCTCGTCAAGCTCCTCCAACGCGGCGATCAAGGCCTCGGGCACGAACCGGCCTCCGAACCGGCCCCAGTGGCCCGTGGAGTCAGGTCCGCCGATGGCTGGAGTCTGCTCGCCGTGAGTCACGGGATGTCTCCTTCTACGTTAAGCCGGCCGTGGAGTGGCCGGGTGGCTCCCCGCCGTCACCAGGTCGGAGACAGCTTCACGTGGACTCTTCTTGGTCACCAGGCCCTCGCCCACCAGCACCGCGTCGGCTCCGACCGAGGCGTAGCGAATGAGGTCGCGCGCGTCGCGCACACCGGACTCGGCGATCTTGACCACGTCGCGTGGCAAGCCCGGCGCGATACGTTCGAACACCGAGCGGTCAACTTGGAGCGTCTTGAGGTTGCGAGCGTTGACGCCAATGACCTTTGCTCCGGCGGCCAGCGCTCGGTCTGCCTCTTCCTCGGTGTGTACCTCAACCAGGGCTGTCATTCCCAGTGACTCGATGCGTTCCCGCAGCGCTTCCAGGGCGTCCTGTTCGAGGGCTGCGGCGATGAGAAGCACCATGTCCGCGCCGTGGGCGCGGGCTTCGAGCACCTGGTAGGGGGTGAGGATGAAGTCTTTACGCAGGATGGGGATGTCCACGCAGGCGCGGACATTGTCGAGGTCCTCCAGGCTGCCTTTGAAGAAGTGCCGCTCGGTCAGCACGCTGATGACCGAGGCTCCGCCTGCGGCGTACTCGCTGGCGAGTGCGGCCGGGTCGGGAATGTCGGCCAGGGAGCCCTTGGAAGGGGACGATCGCTTCACTTCGGCGATCACTCCGACGCCACCTGTGCGCAAGGCCGTGTAGGCGTCGTAGGGAGCCTTCGCGGCTTGCGCCGCGTCACGTACTGCTTCCAGCGGAGTCTGTTCTTGGCGTACAAGCAGGTCTTCTTGCACACCGGCGATAATTTCATCGAGCACGCTCACCGGGGTTTTTCCTCCTTTGCCGCCTTTGTGGAGATAGTAGAAGACGTGGGGTCGTACCCTGCGTCCAGGGCTTTCCAGATCTGTTCTGGGTCTCTGAGTTGAGCTTCGTCCTCACGCTCGGAGTGGTCGGTGCCCGGTTTAGGGGAGGTTTCAGTGTCCCAGCCGGGGCTAGCGATGAAGGCGGCCACGCTGACGGTGAGCAACGCCAAGGACAGAGCTACTGTGGCGCCGCTGAAGAGCCCCGGGGTCTCCATTAGGCCCCGGATGCCGCCGCTGAGGGGGCCCAGACTGGCTAGGGCCGCTAGGACCAGTAGGACGCGGCGTAGCTTCGCCCCGACGGCGAGCAGGGCCAAGTACGCGGCTCCGGCCACGAGTGCGGTCGGTAGTGCCCAGGCGGCGACGTCGGTGCCGGAGATTGGTTCGGTGATGTCGGGCAGTGGCCCAGAGCGGGTGAGAGTCTCATGTCCCCAGGCCCTGGTGATGGTGAGGAGCGCGAGGCCAGTCAACGCCAGGCCAGCCAGGAGGGCGGTTCCACGACGCAGGTGGGTCATGATCGCTCCTGTTCACGGTTGACGGGTATCTCACGTCCAGTGAAGCAGCTGGTGGTTCCGGTGTGGCAGGCTGGTCCGGTCTGTTCCACGCTCAGTAGCAAAGTGTCTCCGTCGCAGTCCAGAGCAGCGGTCTTGAGTCGTTGCACGTGGCCCGAGGTAGCTCCTTTGACCCAGTATTCGCCCCGGCTGCGCGACCAGTAGGTCACCTGCCCGGTGGCGAGGGTGCGGCGCAAGGCCTCTTGGTCCATCCACGCGAGCATGAGTACTTGGCCGCTGTCGTGTTGTTGGGCGATGACGGGCATGAGTCCCTCGGCGTTGAACACGGCACGTTCAAAGATGGGATTGTCAGCCCAGGTGTTTCCCGTGTCTGCCTGATCGGTGTTGTGTTCCCCCACGACGTCCCTTTCTGTTCCCTACGGTCACCGCCGAGCCGACCGGTCGTTGCCCCAGGCTGGGCAGCTGCACTGCGGGGCGCGCCCGGCAAACCGGCGGCGCGAATCCCGCCATCCGCCCCCACCGTAGCCCTGCCAAGGTCGGCGTTCGACAATAGGGCGGTGACTGTTCGAGACCATTTCGGCGAGACGATGACCGCCGACGAGACACGCCCTTTCATCACGTTCTACGACGACACCACCGGCGAGCGCACGGAGTTGTCATACGTGACGTCGGCCAATTGGATGAACAAGACCGCCAACCTCTGCGTTGACCTGGCGAGCTTGGAACCCGGCGACACTGTGGCCGTGGACATGCCCGCCCATTGGTTGACCGCGACAGTCATGCTCGGGTGCTGGATGGCGGGTTTGCGCATCGCGCACGAACCGGCCAGCGTTCCGGTGGCCTTCACCTCGGCCGATCGTTGCCGTAGCGACAAGGCGCTGGCCGCCGATGAAGTGTGGGCGGTCGAACTGGCCCCCATGGCGGTGGGGCTGCGTCCGGGCCCGGCCATGGAGGCTGGCGCGGAGGACTTCCTCGCGCAGGTTCGCGGTTGCGGAGACTTCTTCACCCCGCCCGCGCCGGTGACCGGCGCGGAGGTGGCGCTCACGGCGATGCCGGGGCGCGGGCCCAAGGAGCTGACGCACGACCAGGTCATGAGCGCGGCCAAGGACCGGGCCGGGGAAATGGGAGTTGGTCGGGATGAGCGGGTTCTGATGACAACCCAGGGCCGCGCCCCTCTGGATTGGCTCTTGGTTCCGATCGCTGTTGGCGCTTCGGTGGTGCTGGTGGCCGGGGATGGCTCGGGGGCCGATCTGGCCAAGCGTGCCCAGACCGAGCGGGCTCGCCTCATCCCCTAGGCGGCCTCCGTCGGCTCGTCTGGGCGAGATTGTTGTGGCAGGTGAGGCGTCGCATCACCATCCACAAACACCTTTGTATTGATAATTGTCAATTCCTAAATCAGCGGCTATTCGGCTTGAATTTCGCCCGCAATAGCACAACAAATACGCGACCTTCTCGTTGGCAACCACTGCGCCAATATGATTAATAATCGCGTCTCGACCTGGGAAAAAGAGACCGTCCAGGCTCCCGCTGCCCTATTTCCAGGCTCGTGAACTGCGAAAACCCGAATGAAAACACCTCAAACTAAGGCACGAGATCACGTCATTGATATGCCGTTGTTATAAAGCAGTGTCATTAACACGCATCAATTCCCCTGCCTGGAAGCAGCGAGGTAACCTATTCAAGCATTGCAAAATGAGCCCCCAAGTGGCGAAACACAGTCACGCAAAGTGCTCGGTGGCTCACCCCAACTAAATGGAGCAATGAATGACTCAACCTGAGGAAACCACTACTACGCAATCCCCGGAGGAGGGCCCACCGCCAGCGTCTGCCCGCCCCAGAACCCTTCCAATCGACTTCGGCGTCTTCGGTATCGCCGCCGCCGTCATCTTGGCCATTGTCGTATGGGGCGTCGTCGCCTCGGAGAACATGTTCAGTGTCTCCGGCACCGCCCTGGACTGGGTCACCAACAGCTTTGGCTGGCTGTTCATCATCTCGGCCAATATCTTCTTGGTTCTGGCCATTGTCATCGCCATCAGCCGCTATGGCAACATCCGGTTGGGCAAGCCTGACGAACGCCCCGAGTTTGGCACGCTGACCTGGATTGCGATGATGTTCGCCGCGGGCATGGGCATCGGCCTCATGTTCTTTGGTGTCGCCGAACCCCTCTCCCACTTCGCGACGACGCCGCCCAGCGTCAACGCGGTGCCCCTCACCGAACGCGCCGTCGAAGGCGCGATGGTCTACACCTACTTCCACTGGGCTCTACACCCGTGGGCCATCTACGCGGTTGTCGGCCTCGCCCTGGCATACGCCACGTTCCGCAAGGGACGCGGCAACAGCCTCTCCGCGGCCTTCCAGCCGCTACTGGGAGACAAGCCCTCCGGCGTCTTCGTCGGCAAAGGCATCGACCTGCTGGCCATCTTCGCGACCGTGTTCGGTACAGCGACTAGCCTCGGGCTTGGAGCGCTCCAGGTGGCCAACGGCTTGGAGATCGTCGCCGGGGTAGACAACAACCAGTATCTGCCCGTCATTGTCATCATCGGTCTGACCCTTGCCTTCGTCGTCTCCGCCTTCAGCGGTATCCACAAAGGCGTCAAGTGGTTGTCCACGACCAACCTGATCCTGGCCGCCGTGGTCATGTTCTTCGTGTTCGTCGTCGGGCCGACCACCTACATCCTGGACCTGTGGCCGTCCTCAATCGGTTCCTACCTGGCAAACCTGGTCGGAATCTCGAACTCCACCGGTATCTTCACCGACGCCGAGTGGGTCTCGGGCTGGACGATCTTCTACTGGGCCTGGTGGCTGTCCTGGGCACCGTTCGTCGGTACCTTCATCGCCCGCATCTCGCGTGGCCGCACGATCCGCCAGTTCGTCGTCGGTGTCCTCTTGGTTCCCAGCGGCGCCTCGACCCTCTGGTTCGCCATCATGGGCGGCACCGCCATCTTCGAGGACCTCGACGGAGCTGGGCTGACCGCTTCCCTAGCCAGCGAGGGACAAGAGAGTGCCCTGTTCGGCATGCTCGACCAGCTTCCCCTAGCGGGCCTGCTGTCGGTGCTGTGCATGATCTTGATTGCTCTGTACTTCGTCACCAGCGCCGACTCGGCTTCCCTGGTGCTGGGCTCCCTCTCCAGCCGTGGTTCGCTACTACCTAAGAAGGCCCTCGTGGTCTTCTGGGGTTCCTCGATCGGAGCCGTGGCCGCGGTGCTGCTGCTTTCCGGCGGAGACGAAGCCGATGGCGGACTCTCCGCGCTACAGCAAGCCAACATCTTGGTCGCACTGCCATTCATGATCGTCATGCTGGCACTATGCGTGGCGTTGATGAAGGAGCTCAAGTCCGACCCAGGTGCCAACCCGCTGCGGTCGCAACTGCGTCAACGCGGTTTCCGGGAGGCCATCCGCACGATGGTCGGCGAAGAACTCGACCGCGAGGAAAACGCCGAGCGGGTTGAGCGTCACCGGTGGCGTCGCGGAGTCATGAAGCCGGGAATGGCTCCCAAGCCCGACCCGACTGACGAAGGCTCTGTCGCCACGGACGAGTCCAACGGCGACGACAACGGTTCGGACAACTCCGGACCCAAGGGCGACGAACCGCGCAGCACCAACCTGTAGCGTTTCGCCAGCTGTCCTATATGAGTGTGGGCCCTCCCCGTTCGGGGAGGGCCCACACTCATATAGGCGACCGCAAACTCCTAGTCGGCGGCGCGCGTCTGTTCGATCCAGGAGGAGTGCAGACGACCATAGACCGAATCGGGCTCCTGCACCAGGGTCCGGTGCGGACCGCGTTGGACGATCTGCCCCTGGTCGAACACCAAGACCTCATCGGAGGTTTCGGCCGTAGACAAGCGGTGGGCGATGATGACAGTCGTGCGTCCCCGTGTCACCTTGTCCAAGGCTGCGGACAATCGCAGCTCCGTGGCCGGGTCCACCGCGCTGGTGGCCTCGTCGAGCACCAGCAGGTCCGGGTCGGCGATATAAGCGCGCACGAGCGCCACCAGCTGCCGTTCACCGACGCTCAAGTGCTCCCCGCGCTCCCCCAGCTCGCTTTCCAAGCCGTTGGGAAGGTTATCCACCCAGTCGTCCAAGCCCAGTTCGGAGAACGCCACATAGATCTCGGCGTCGGAGAGCTTCGCGTTCACGAACCGGATGTTGCTGGCCAAGGTGCCGTCAAAGAGAAAGCCTTCCTGCGGCACCATGATCACGCGCTTGCGCAGCGACGAAAAACGGATCTCGCGCAACGGAGTGTCCGCTAGCCGCACTTCGCCCGAGGTCGGATCCATCAGCCGGGTGAGCAGTTTCGCAAACGTCGTCTTACCCGAACCAGTTTCGCCGACGATCGCGACCTTCGACTTCGGTTTCAAGTCCACGTTTATGTCGCGCAAGACCAATTCATCCTCGACATAGGCGAAGTCGACGTCCTTAAAGCTGACCCCGAGCGGGCCAGGAGCCAGATCACGGCCCTTTTCCCCCGGGTCGGCCACATCGGGCTCCACGTCGAGCACGTCGAGCACCCGTCGCCAGCCCGAGACCGCGTTCTGCGCCTCGTTGAGCACCTCGGTACCGATCATGACCGGCTGCACGAACAGCGTCACCAGGAACAGGAACGCCGTCAGCTCACCGACAGTCATATTCTGGCCCGAGACCAGCCACACCCCGGTGACGACAACCGCCGACAGCGCCAGACCATTGATCGTCTCGCCAGCTCCGAAGGACATGACCGACTTCTTCATCGCCTGGAATTGAGCGTGCCGATGACCCTCGATCGAATCGTCAATACGCTTCGCGGTCCGCTCACCCACCGCGTAGGAGCGAATGACCGGCGCGGCCACCACAGTCTCCGAAACCGCACCCAGCATCGAGGCAATGCGACGACGCACGATCATGTACGCCTGCGCCAAACGCCGCTGCAACCAGCGAATAATCAGTGTCACCGGCAAGAACGTCGCCCACACCACCAGGGCAAGCTGCCAGCTGTACACCACCATGACCACGGTCGCGGCGATGATCTGCCCCGAGGAGATCAGCAGGACGATACCGCCCATTTGCAGAAACTGGCTGATCTGATCGATATCGGTGGTGACACGCGAGGTCAACGCGCCCCGCCGTTCGCCCTGCTGGTGCAGCATCGACAGGTCGTGAATATGGCGGAAGGTCCGGCGACGAATCGAGGCCAGCGCCGTTTCGCACACCGTGTACAGCCGCAGGTTCATGAAGTAGTTGGCGGTGCCCGTCACCAGGAGGATGCCGAAGCCCAAGCTGGCGACCAAGCCCACATAGCCGACGTTGGGGCCACCTTCGACCATGAGGCCGTTGTCGATTGCCTGTTGAACGGCGACGGGGACCACGATGCGTCCGACGGTGGCGACGATGGCCAACAGGATGGTGCCGAGCAGGCCGGCTTTGAGCTCTGGGGAGAGCTTGAGTCCACGCTTGACGGTTTCCCAGGGGCGCACGGCCTCTCGGCTGTCGAGGGCCCCGGCGGTGGACTTTTCGTCGCGTTCGGTGGCACGCTGTGCCGCTTCGGCGCTTTCGCGTCGTGATTTCGAGATGGTGTCGTGGCTGCTCATTTAGCGCTCACCTCGGTCTGGGCCTCCTGGAGCGTGATGTCTTCGGGTTCGTCGAACTCGCCTTCGCGGACACGTTCGGCCTCAGCTTGTTCATAGGCGGAGACCAAGTCGGCGTAGTCGGAGTTGGACTCCATGAGTTCATCGTGGGTGCCGTGAGCGGCGATCGTGCCCTCACGTAGGAACACAACCTCGTCGGCGAGGCTGATGGTGGCCCGGCGGTAGGCGACCACGAGGACCGAGGCGGGGTATTGGTCGGAGCGCAGGCCGGCCAGGATCGCCGCTTCGACTTTCGGGTCCACCGCCGAGGTGGCGTCATCGAGGACCATCAGGCGCGGTTGGCCGACCATGGCGCGGGCGAGACTGAGCCGTTGGCGCTGTCCGCCCGAGAGCGTGGTTCCACGCTCGCCTACTTCTGCGTCGAGCCCTTCGGGGTTGCTGGAGATAAAGCCGTCTGCTTGCGCGCGCCGCAGTGCTTCCCAGACTTCCTCGTCGGAGTAGTCACCGCGACCGAGGGTGACGTTTCCTCGCACGGTGTCGTCGAAGACGAAGGCGATCTGGGGCACGAGGGCGATCGATTCGGCCAGTGCGGCGTGGGTGAGCTCGCGGGTGTCGATGCCGTCGAGTTTCACCGACCCGTTGTCGGCATCGGCCAGGCGCACCGCCAGAGAGGCGATGGTGGATTTACCCGAGCCGGTTGCGCCGACCAGGGCGACGGTTTTGCCGCTGGGCACCTCAAAGGTGATGTCGCGCAGGGCGCGGGAGCCGTCTGGGTAGGCGTAGGCCACGTTTTCGAACGTGAGGGTGGCGGGCTCTTTGTTGTCGGTGAGCTTGTCGCCATAGGGCATTTCGCCTCGTGCGGCTAGGACGTTGTTGACACGGTTCCATCCGACCACGGCCACGGGGAGTTCACCCATGACCCAGCCAATGGCTCGGATGGGGAAGGCCATGATGGTGAAGAGGAAGGCGATGGTGACCAGTTGGTCGACGCCGATGTGTCCCGACTGGAGTCGGTACATGCCGACGACGAGGACCAGCAGGGTTCCCATTTCGGGTAGAACCGAGATGGCTGGCTCGAAGACGGCCCGCAGGCGTCCGACTCGGATCATGGCGTCGCGAAGTTCGTCGGCGTCACGGGCGAAGCGTTCGGTTTCTTCGGCTTCCTTGCCCATGGCCTTGACGACGAGGGCTCCGTCGAAGGATTCGTGGCCTGAGGCGGAGACGACCGCTCGCAGCCGTTGGGCGCGGGCGGCGCGCGGGGACATCTTGCGAGCGAAGATGATGTTGATGATCAGCAGGACAGGGAAGAGGGCGAGGGCCACCATCGCCAGCATCCAGTCCATGACGAACAGTGAGCCCATTGCCAAAACCAGCATGGAGAGCGTGCCGACCATGAAGGGCAGTGGCGCGACGGGCCGGAAGGCGGCTTCGACGTCGGCGTTGGCGTTGGACAGCAAGGTGCCCGTCTGGTGTTTTTGGTGCCAGGAGACGGGCAGGCGTAGGTACTGGTCTGTGACTTTGCGCCGGTAGCGGGCCTGCATGCGGTATTGCATGGAGGCGGCTCCGAGGCGGCGCGTGGCCATACCGGTGATGCGTAGGCACGAGACGAGGATCAGCACGCCGACGGCGGCGGCGGTGGCGGCGACGAGGAATCGTTCCTCTTGGGCTGCCGGTATGACGACGCGGTCGACGATGAGCCCGGTGACGAAGGCGCTGCCGACCAGCATGGTGGTGTGGAGGACTGCGCCGAAGATGGAGATGGTGAACACGCGGGGCTCGGTCTTGATGGCGTGGCCGAGCAGCCGCATGCCGCGCCGGAGGGTTTTGTCACCCTTCGTGGAGTCGTATAGGTCGTTGGTGTGAGTCGACGTCGTGTCGCGGTTGTTCTTCGTAGACCCTGCGGGGGGCGAATGCGACCCGGTCTTTGATGACTCTGCCTTTGTGTCTGTCATTCACACTCCAGGGGTCAGGCGCTATGCGCTTCTTTGAGACACCGACACTTACTTGCCAGCCGACAAGTAAGGATATAGGCAATCATGACTCACTGCCTCAGCGGGAACAAACGATTTTTGCGGCTTAAATGCCTGAATATGCCCACATCACAACCAATAAACAGGCGAGAAAATTTCTCCTGTGTGACAACTCACGCCCCAAATTTTGCTTGTGCTGCCGCTCCGAGGGCCCCGCGCGCCGGTAGATCCGACGCGCGAACTTCACTGCTTTGAGCGACCGAAGGGCCGGTCACAACTACCCCTTTTTTCACAAGACCACTTCCGATGAGCAGGCTCTTTCAGCCTAGAGGCTGGGCATGACATCGTCGCCCGCATAAAACCGATCGACCAATATCGTGTCGTTTCTTCACATCCGCGAATATTCTGGCAAGTGGTATGTGTCGCAATGAGCTAAATTGGAAGATGCCTCCCCTCCCCTAGCTCAAGGAGCCCCCGTGACCGCGGGAACCATTTCGAGTCCCACCGGCATGCCGCCAGCACCCAGCTCACCTGGAGCGCTCGCCTCCCCTCACGAGGAATCCGGGCGCGGCGGACCCATTCCCACCCCGACGCGCATCGCCATTGCCAAGATCTGGGTGTGCTCGGTCTTCGCCGCCTCCATAGCGATCATCGCTTGGGCCTCTGCCTTCACCGCACCCCTGCCTGTGAACTGGATCGACATACCCGGCGGAGTGTGGGCCGCATCGTTGAGCACCATCGTCGCGGTCAGTCTCAAGACGGTCGCGCTAGGGCTGCGACGCGGCAGCGGCTGGGCCAGACGACTGGCCATCGACTTCTGTTGGATCGCTCTAGCCGCCATCCTGTGCGGCAGCCTCATCGAGCAAGACCTCCTCATGCTCATCGCGCTGCTGTACCCACTGGTGCTACTGGGATTGCTTCTTCATCGCGCATCACGGCGGTGGTGTACCGCTGAGCAAGCATCGGGGGCCTAAGCCTTTCTCGTCAGGAAGGCGGATTAGCTGCGGGCGACGGTGTCATACAGACGAGACGTGCCTCATGTCCTCTAGCGCCGGACGGGATACCCCGCACTTGCCAAAGAATCCTTGACCTGTGAAATCGCCACTTCTCCGAAGTGGAAAATACTAGCGGCCAGCACCGCGTCGGCTCCAGCGGCGACCGCTGGAGGGAAGTGCTCGGCCCTACCGGCTCCACCCGAGGCGATAACCGGTACCTCGACGGCGGCGCGAATCGCGGCGATCAGCGGCACATCGAAGCCTGATTTGGTCCCGTCGGCGTCGATCGAGTTGACCAATAGTTCGCCCGCGCCCAAATCCGCACCTTGACGTGCCCAGTCCACAGCGTCAATGCCGGTTCGTCGGCGACCACCGTGAGTGGTGACTTCCCAACCCGAGGGCGTATCCGCGCCAGAGGCGACATCGAGACTCAAGACGGTCACCTGGTTGCCAAAACGGTTGGCCACCTCGCTAATGAGCGCGGGGCGTTTGATCGCGGCGGTGTTGATGCCGACCTTGTCAGCACCCGCTCGCAGGAGAGTATCCACATCGGCAACAGCGCGGACCCCGCCGCCGACGGTCAACGGGATGAAGATCTGTTCGGCGGTGCTGGCCACCACGTCAAGCATCGTGGCACGGTCATCGGTCGAGGCCGTGACATCAAGGAAGGTGACCTCGTCGGCGCCTGCGGCATCGTAGGCCCGGGCCAACTCGACGGGGTCTCCCGCGTCCTTGAGGTCTTGAAACTTGATGCCTTTGACGACCCGACCGGCGTCGACGTCCAGGCAAGGGATCACACGCACTGCAACACTCACCACCCCAGCCTAACCGGTGCCGCTGCGGTGGTGAGCACGGTCGAACCGGTGTCACGTGCCAGGACGGGAAGGGGCCGACCGAAGTCGATGAAAACGGATCGCTAGTCGCGGCGCAATCACTGCCAACCATTGCCCTCGCCCGTGGATCTGCGCGGCTGAACCCAGATGCTCGCTTCCACTGTCGGCAAGCTACCAGTCGCCCGCACCTCGCACTACTTGACTGGACCCACAATGGCACGTGGCCCCCCAGCGCCATCATTCCCTCCAACCGCGAAACGCCTCCAGTTCCACCGCCACCAGCTGTTCGGGATGGGTCAGACAATTGACGACCACGACCGTAGCCGTTGGGCGCACAACCCCGAAGAGCTCACCGTGTGCCAAACCCACGGCCTCGGCATGTTCGGGGTTGACGATGTACATGCGGGAACGGACCACGTCACCGATCCCGGCACCGGCTCGCACCAACGCGTCCAGCGCCGACCGAAACGCCTCCTTGGCTTGCGCACCTGGGTCGTCAATCATGGAGGGTCGCCCGTCAACGGCGGCGGCGCACGCACTAGTCATCACCAACGGCCCCACCGCCACCGCCTGCGAGTAACCGAAAAGCCCCTCCCACTTGCCGCCAGAGGACACACGTTTCACCAAAGCCATGAACCACACCCCAGGTCGCGGGCACGCCAAAGGCGCACCCATTCACATCATTCGAAGTGAGGCAAAGAATTTCCGCCCAGCGCACGAGCGCGCCGACGCGGCCACATGATCCGCGTGGTTCCCGGCGACAGCAAGTACCCCCAAAAACGGAGGAGTTCTCAACCTCTCAAGAGGTTCAACGCTTCAGCGACCGTAAAGTTACCCTTGTACAGCGCCGTGCCGACGATAGCTCCCTCGACTCCTTCGGCGCTCAGAGCGCTCAATGCCTCCAGGTCAGCCAATGAAGAGATCCCACCGGAGGCGATGACAGGCTTGTCGGTTCGCGCGCACACTTGCCGCAGCAGGTCAGTGTTGGGACCGCTGAGCATCCCATCGGACTTGACGTCGGTGACGACATAGCGTTCGCAACCAGCGCGCTCCAGACGTTCGAGCACGTCGAACAATTCCCCGCCCTCGTGCGTCCAGCCGCGAGCGGCTAGACGGGTCCCTTTGACATCCAGACCAATGGCGACCCGGTCACCATATTCGCCGCACACCCGATCACACCACTGCGGGTTCTCCAGGGCGGCAGTGCCAATGTTGACCCGGCGAGCCCCAGCGGCAAGTGCCGCCTCCAAGCTCGCATCGTCTCGAATACCGCCTGAGACTTCGACATCGATGTCGAGTTTGCCAATCACATCGGCCAACAGCGTGGAATTCTTACCGCGCCCAAACGCCGCGTCCAGGTCGACCAAGTGAAGCCATTGCGCTCCTTGACGCTGCCATTCGAGAGCCGCGGCCAGCGGATCGCCATATTGGCCGCCAGTGCCAGCGACACCCTGTACAAGCTGCACCGCTTGACCTTGGGCGACATCGACGGCGGGCAGCAGCTGCAAAGTGGTCATGTGATTCCTTTGATCCAGTTGGCGAGGACGGCGGCACCGGCGTCGCTTGACTTCTCCGGGTGGAATTGGCAGGCCGACACGGCATCGCGTTCGATGGCGGCCACGAACGCATGGCCGTGGTGGCCGCGGGCGATCCGGGCCCCAGCGACCGGAGGCACCGCAGCGTAGGAGTGCACAAAGTAAAAGCGAGTATCGGGTTCAATTCCGGCAAACAGCGACATGTCCGCATCGGGTTCAACCGTGTTCCATCCCATGTGCGGAACCCGAGGCGCTTGCAGAGAATCAACAGTGCCGGCGAAAATACCTAGGCCCTCTGTGTCGATACCGTGTTCCCGTCCCCGTTCGAAGAGCACCTGCATTCCCACACAAATGCCCAACACCGGCGATGAAGAGGCGACTCGTTGGAGAATTACCTTGTCAAGCCCGGTGTCACGGATGCCCTTCATGCACGCGGTGAACGCCCCCACGCCGGGCACCACGAGCCCATCGGCTTGACGGGCCTCATCGAGGTCACAGGTGAGCGAGGCGTCGGCCCCAGCTCGCTGCACGGCTCGCAGCGCCGAACGCAAATTACCGCTGCCATAGTCGAAGATCGCGACAGTCTTACTCATGAGACCACCTAATAGATGAGGAAGATGCCGTAGGCGAACAGAACCAAACCGACCAGTCCACACAGCAGCGAAGCGAGCGTTTTCCCCTGCTGGCGCAGGGAATAGGACCCGCCACCGAGAAGCCCGGCGACGAGCATGACGAGCATGGGGCCAAGGAACTCGCTCACAGCTGCCCCTTCGTGGAGGGGATGCCGCGCTGCGTCTCATCGAGGCGGCACGCGCCCTTAAGCGCCCTGGCCAGCGCTTTGAACTGGGCTTCCACCACATGGTGGGCATCGGGCTTTTGGCCATGGTTGCTGGCGCGCAGCACCGACACGTGCAGGGTGATGCGCGCGTGGAAGGCGAACGACTCCAGCACGTGGCGTGTCAGCGAGGTCGGGTAGTCCGCTCCGATGGTCGGTGCGAGATTTTCCGGTTCCTCGTGCACCATGTAGGGGCGACCCGACAGGTCGACCACGGCGCGGGCCAACACCTCGTCTAGGGGGACGGTCGCGTCGGCGAAGCGGGAAACTCCCGACTTGTCCCCCAGAGCTTTGGCGAAGGCCTGGCCTAGGGCGATGGCGGTGTCTTCCATCGTGTGATGGGCGTCGATGTGCAGGTCGCCCTTGGTTTTTACGCGCAGGTCAAAGCCACCGTGCTTGCCCAGTTGGTGCAGCATGTGATCGTAGAAGCCGATGCCGGTGGACACGGAGACTTCACCGGTGGGCCCGTCGAGGTCGACGAACACTTCCACAGAAGTCTCGGCCGTGGAACGGGAAACGGAACCGTGGCGGCTCATGTGGACTCCTTAGTCGATGACGTGTGGTCGAACAGTTCGGGGTTGACCGTCTGCACCGCTTGCAGCGCGGCGAGGAACGCGGTCGTTTCGGACTGGGTGCCAGCGGTGACCCGTAGCCAGCCCGGTAGTCCGTTGTCCCGGATGAGGACGCCACGGTCAAGTAGTTTCTGCCAGACGGCCGGGGCGTCGGCCATTCCTCCGAAGAGGACGAAGTTGGCGTCTGAGTCGGCTACTGGCAACCCTTGGGCGCGAATAGTGGCCACGATGCGGTCCCGCTGTATCCGGATCTCATCCACTGTGGCCAGCAGCTGTTTAGTGCCGGTGAGCGCTCCGCGCGCCGCAGCCTGCGTCAGGCTTGACAGGTGATAGGGAAGTCGTACCAGCAATAGCGCACTGATCACGTCGGGATGGGCCGCCAGGTATCCGAGGCGGGCCCCGGCCAAACCGAAAGCTTTGCTCATGGTCCGGGTGACGACCAGCCGCTGATGATCGACCAGGAGCCGCACAGCGGTGTTTTCGGGCTCGCGGGCGAACTCGGCATAGGCCTCGTCCACGATCACCATTCCCCGGCACGCTTCGACGGCGGCGACGATAACCTCCGCGTCGAGCGCGGTTCCGGTCGGGTTGTTCGGCGAGCACAAGAAGACCACGTCGGGGTCGTGCTCGGCGATCGCGGCCCGGACGTGCTCGGCACTGAGGCCGAAGTCTGCCTCTCGTAGCCCATCTGCCCACTGGGTGCCCGTGGAGGAGGCGATGATCGGGTGCATCGAATACGAGGGAGTAAACCCGAGCGCGGTACGGCCTGGGCCGCCGAAGGCTTGCAATAGCTGCTGCAATATCTCGTTGGAACCGTTGGCGGCCCACACGTTGTCCACGCTGAGGTCATGCCCTAGATAGGCGGCTAGATCCCTTCGCAGGTCGACCGCGTCACGGTCGGGGTAACGGTTGAGTCCGCCCACCACTTCGGCCACGTGTCGTTGAATCGCCTCGGCCACGGTGTCGGGCAACGCATAGGCGTTCTCATTGGTGTTGAGTGCGACCTCGACATCCAGTTGCGGGGCCCCATAGGGCGTCTTGCCACGCAGGTCAGCGCGGAGCAGAGAATCAATGTTAGTCATGAGCTCCCCTCTCCTCTCACGCTTCGAATCGGACGGACACGGCCTCGCCGTGCGAGGGAAGGTCCTCCGAATTGGCAAAGGTGACGACGTCCTCGGCAACCGCGGCCAAAGCCGACTGCGAATAGTTGACCACATGGATGCCGCGCAGGAATGAATGCACGCTCAGCCCCGAGGAGTGGCGCGCGCAGCCACCGGTGGGAAGAATGTGGTTGGAGCCAGCGCAGTAGTCCCCCAGGGAAACCGGGGTATAGGTACCCACGAAGATCGCCCCGGCGTTACGGATACGCATGGCGATGTCAGCCGCGTCGACGGTGTGAATTTCGAGGTGTTCGGCGGCGTAGGAGTCGGCGACGCGCACGGCGGCGTCGATGTCGTCTACCACGATCGTGCCCGACTGTTCCCCGGTCAACGCGGTGTGAATTCGGGCGTGGTGCTTCGTTAGTGGCACCCGCTTGGCCAACTCGTTGTCCACCGCGTCGGCCAGCGCCACGGAATCGGTGATGAGGACGCTGGCGGCGGCTGGGTCGTGTTCGGCTTGGCTGATGAGGTCGGCGGCCACGTGCGCGGCGTTGGCCTCCGCATCGGCGATGATGGCGATCTCGGTGGTTCCGGCTTCGGCGTCGATTCCCACCAAGCCGCGTACGGCCCGCTTCGCCGCGGTGACATAGATGTTTCCCGGGCCGCAGATCATGTCAACCGGGTCGCATTCGTCGGTGCCGTAGGCGAACATGGCCACGGCTGCGGGTCCGCCGACGGCATAGACTTCCTCGAGACCCAGCAGGCCGCACACGGCCAGAATGCCCTCATCGGGCAGTCCCGTGTCCTTCTGCGGCGGCGAGGTGACGGCCAGCTGTTCGACGCCAGCGATTTGGGCGGGTACGGCGTTCATGATGACGCTGGAGGCCAACACGGCCAATCCGCCGGGCACGTAGAGACCAACTCGATTGACCGGTACGTAGCGTTCGGTGATGTAACCGCCGGGCGCGACCTGGGTGTGGATGTCGGGTAGGCGCTGGGCGGAGTGAGCCTGGCGTACGCGGTCGATGGCGGTTTGGTAGGCGCGGCGGCGGGCCGGTTCCAGTTTCTCCACAGCGGCGTCGATGGCTGCGGGGTCCACTCGCAGGCGTTCCAGTTCAACCTGGTCGAACCGGGCCACGGCGTCGGTGACGGCGGGGGTGCCTCGCTGGGCGATGTCGTCCAGTAGCGGCTGGATTTGATGGAGGGCCGCGTTGACGTCAAAGGTCGCGCGAGGGAGCAGATCCCGTAGCTCGCTCGCGGAATAGTCGGTGATCGTTCCTTGGAGACTCAGTCGTCGAAGCACCCCTTAAGGGTAATTGTCCCAGCACACGGGAGGCGACAGCGGCCCAATAAAGATAGGTCACACTGAATGTCGACGCCTGAACTGAGGTTGATCACAGCGTCGCGTGGCACGCCCCGGTTCGTCCTTAGCGCTCCTGGAAAAAGTCGCTGGGGCGTTCTCGCAGGTAATAGCCCCGCGACCAGCCCGCGCACATGGCGTAGGTAAAAGCTGCGGCCAAGGCCATCGTGGCGAGGACGCCAAGCTGTAGGTGATCAGTCATGAGGGCGAAGTCTCCGCCGCTGAGGGCGCTCCATGCCTGGTAGAGGTCAATGTCGGCCATGCGCACTTGTGCTGGTCTCATAAAGGTCCAGCCGGGTTCGCCCGCGTGGACGGCGTCCCAAAAGGCCTCCCAGTGGCGGCTGCCGAATCGCCATGCCACGATTTGGCAAGCGAGGGAGCCGACTACGAGCCCGAATAGGATGATGGGTCCACGTCGGGCGCGCAACGCATTCCACACCAAGATGGCCGCGATGATTCCGGCGATGAGTCCGATGGCGGCGAAGTTGAGGTCAGCTAGCACAAAGCCCGCTGGATCGAGTTCGGTCGGTGCCCAGGAGCGTTCGGTGCGGACGATTTCGACGCGAGGGGTGAGGGCTTGCCACAGCACCGCCAGCGGTAGCCCGAAGAATCCCAGCACCACGGCGAGGAGGGCCGCGGCCCTGGTATCGGCGGCTAGCGTCTTACGCGCGGCATCTGGTGGCGGTGACTTTTCAGGCGAGGGTTCATCTGCGAAGTCAGAGCTGGGCTCCGGGTGCTCGCCAGTGGCGCGGGTGTTCTCGCTGGCGGTCTCTTTGCGGTCCACGGTGCCGATCTTCCCACACCTGCCCTGTGTCGCTACAGGCCTTCGAGAATCGTGGCGGCCGCGCTCATCCAGGCCACCCGCGTGGCATCACGGAGGGCGGAGAATTCGATCTTCGCGCCCGGTTCAAGCGCTGGGTCGTATGGCACCACGGCAACTGAGCCGGTTCGGCTTTTGAAGTGGCGGGTGAAGTCGTTCAGTAGTGGCCCCGGGTTGGGGGTCGGGCAGGACAGAAGCGTGACCGCTTCGGAGACGAGGTGACCGTATCCGTTCTCTTCCAACAGATCCAGCATCCAGTCGGCCGCGAAGGCGGCGTCTTCGCGGGGAACCGTTGTCACCACGAGTCGGTCTACTGAGGAAACAACTGTGCGCCAGTTCGGACTCTCAACGTTGTTTCCCGTGTCGATGCAAATGATGTTGTGGGTGCGAGTGAGAATGTCGAGCACTCGCAGCACCGTTGACGGGTCGAGATGGCGTTGCAGTTTCGGGTCCTCGTCACCGGCGAGGACGTCGAAGGAACCGTCGGAGGAATGGCGCAAGAATTCGTCGAGATGTTCGGGCAGATGTACGCCAGCGGCCTCCACCTGCGGCAGATGCTCGACCAGGTGGCGAATAGTGCGGGCGTGGCGAGCCGTACCGGCGCGCAAGCCCAAGGTGCCGCGCAACTCGTTGTCGTCCCAGGCGATGACGCCGCTGCCGCGAGCGGTACCCAGCGCTGCGGCGGTGAGTACGGTGGCGGTGGTCTTGTGCACGCCGCCCTTGGGGTTGATAAAGGCGACGACCTTGGATCGGCTAAGCGGGCGACGCAGCCTCTCCATGATCTGCGGATCTGGCGCGGCTGGACGCAATTGTTGCGGCGGTACACCACGTCGCGGTTGGGACGGCGCGCTTTGACGGCGTGATTCGGCGCTCGGATAGTTCTCAACGGGCGCGCTGCGGCGCTGGGCAGGAGGAGCCGCTGGCGGTTGCGACTGGTACGGGGGTGGGGCTTGGTGCGGAGGCGGCGGGTTGCGGCGTGGGTATTGAGTGTGCTCGGGCGGGGGTGATGGGGTTGGTGGGGCTTGGGTACCGCGTGTTCGACTGCGTCCCAAGAGGCTGCGCCAACGCGAACCAGACTCGGGACGGTCGCCACTCCACCTATCCGGCGATCCCACGTATACCTCCTCGTTTCGCGGCGATTCTGCTCACGCACGTGACCTGGGCAAAGTCTATGGGTGTCTCGTTGAGGTCACCACGGGGCAGTTTCTTTCTGCACCGCTACCGCCAGCGACCGCGAGGACACAATTTTTCTTCACTCAGCCTACGGAATCACCTAGACGCCCCCGCAGCCACCCGTGAGATCTGACACTTCATCGTGAAAATTTCTCAGATGGGCTACCGGGGCCGTCAGTTGTCGGGTTCGTTCCCGAAGACTTTCGCGAACACGTCTGCTCATCAAGTATGGCCCGCAAACCGTCAGGATAAAAGGCGACCGCGCCACATCGGCGGTGATGCGTCTACCAGTGAGAGACCCTTCGTCCGAGCCAGCGACGGCACTGCGTCGCCCCCGCGCTTTCGCAGGAGCCCAGCTAACGCAGTCTCGACGTGGCCGCAGAAGGATTGACCTGTCGTAACACCCTTATCGGGTGAACCGCCTTGAGATGGTTCCTCAATCAGGGGTTCCTTCATCCAACGACGCAGAGGGGGTAGAAGTTGTGGGTTCATAAGTTGGCAAAAGGGGGACAAATGTCACCGAGTCCGCGTCGACTCCTATTGGAGCCGGGTGAATGAGTCGCACTTGCGGCTGCTCTTGCAGCCAATACAGTGTCCCTGGGGTAGCCCGCACCACGGCCCCATAAACGCATTCGCAGCCCTGGCGGTAGGCGTGAGCTTGAGTAGCGGCCACCATACTGTCGTTGAGGTAACGGTCGCGTTGCTCAGCCTCAGCTGAGCTGTCGCCTGTAAGCGACTCCGAGAGTTCAAACAAATCCCTCGCCTGCGACTCGCGCCGGTCGGCCAGAAGCTCCATCGCCTTGGACAAGCCGCCGGGCATCTCTCCTACCTCGATTTCAACCCCAGTCACCTCAATGTCGGCCGGGGGCGGGCGCAGGAAAGCCCGTTGGGTTTCCACCGTGGGCCCAAAAAGGTCCGCCAATTCCTGCGGAGTGGCGAAAGACTCCAGAGAGACCACCGCCCACACATCCTCGACCTCTCCAGTGGCTCCCTCGATAGACAGCAGCTCGTTCATCTCCCGCCGCACATGTTCGACATAGGCCTGCGACGTCGTTCCCGGCGGAGGACCGATCAACATTCCCGACCCGGCAATGCCACCACCGGCGTCAGCGGCCCGCTGCGTGGCGTGGTCGCCAATTCCAGCGTCCCACCACAATGCCACGATGACGGTCAGCGCCAAAGCCGACAAAAGCCCCAATCCGAGCGCGCGACTGGCCCGCGAGATGAGGGCCCGGTGAAGACGAGACCCCAGCCGCGGCACTACCACCTCGTCCAGACGCGAAAAACGCTTGCCCACACTCATGCTTCCCCCACGTCAACTCACAGGCGCGCTGGAACCAACCGAAATCCCAACCCCGGCCGGGTGCACACCCACCTGCCCTGCAACCAGGCCGCGTCGGTCGCGATACACATGACAAAGCCGCTGTGCGCCTATATCCCGGCAGCCAAATGCGCCCGTTGGACAGGCTGCGATCGCGGGATGGGAGGCGAACAGGTAAGACCGAGTCGGCTACTGGCCCTCGCGCAAAATCTCTAGCGCATACGCGAGATCTTTAGGGTAGTCCGATTCGAACGAAACCTGTTGACCTGACGAAGGATGCGTGAAACTTAGCTGGTAGGCGTGCAGCCACTGGCGTGTCAGATTCAGCCGTTCGGCCATGGTCGGATCGGCACCGTAGGTCAAATCCCCCACGCACGGATGGTTCAACGCACTCATATGCACCCGGATCTGGTGAGTACGGCCAGTCTCGAGGTGAATGTCCAACAGTGCCGCACCCGGAAACACCTCAAGCGTGTCGTAATGAGTGACCGAGGCCTTCCCATCGGCGATGACGGCCCACCGATAGTCATGCCGAGGGTGGCGGCCAATCGGCGCGTCTACAGTGCCCGAAAGTGGATCGGGATGTCCCTGCACGATGGCACGATATCGCTTATCGACCGTACGCTCCTTGAAAGCCCGCTTCAGTTCCGTATAGGCGCGTTCGCTCTTGGCGACCACCATGACCCCCGAGGTCCCCACATCGAGGCGGTGCACAATGCCCTTGCGTTCATCAGCTCCATGCTCGCTGAGCCGATGCCCAATGGCCAATAGTCCACTGGTGACGGTCGGGCCATCCCAACCAGGGCTCGGATGGGCGGCGACGCCCACCGGCTTGTCCACCACCACGATGTCGTCATCGGCAAACACCACGTTCAGGCCATCGACGGCACGCGGCGGTTCAGCCTGGGCCGCCTGCGGCGGCTCCGGCAGCGTGACGTCGAGCCATTGGCCGGAGGTGAGCCGGTCAGACTTAGCGCACGTCGCGCCGTCCACGGTCACATCGCCCTCGGCGATCAGCTCGGCGGCAACGGTGCGAGAAAGGCCAAGCAGCCGCGAAAGAGCTTGATCGACACGCTGGCCCTCACAGCCCTCTGGCACGGGCAGGGAACGCTGGGGACGGGTCATGGTCGTGTCTCACCACTTTCTGAGTCGGAGGCCGCTGGAGCGGACAATGTCGCGTCGTCGACATCGGAGGCATTGTCAGCCTCAGCATTGGTATCGGCCCGGCTGTCCTCGGCCGGAGGTTCCGAAAAGGGACGCCCGGTGAATTCCAAAAGAACCACCAGAATGACACCGACAACCAACGAAGAATCGGCCATGTTGAAGATCGGGAAAGCCCGCCCGGCCGGGTCGAACACGCTCACGAAATCGACGACGTGGCCCTGCATAAAGCCCGGCTCGCGGAAGATGCGGTCCACCAGGTTGCCCGTGGCCCCACCCAACACCAGACCGAGGGCGAACGCCCAGGGTAGATTGCGTATCCGCGTGGACAGAAACAGCAACACGCCGACGACAATTGTCGCGATAATGGCCAACACCCAGGTGTAATCGGTGGCCATGCTGAAAGCCGCGCCTGGATTGCGGGTCAAGTTCAAGTACAGGACGCCATTGAGCAGTTCCTTTGGCGGAGCATCGGTCAACCAGTGAACGGCGGCGACCTTGGTGAGTACGTCGATGAGCACTGACACAGCCGCCACTGACAAGAACGTGCTGACCAGAACCCTGGTGCTACGGCTCTTGCGGCGTTGCGTGCCGACAGACTCAAGTGTGGGGTCTGGCTGAGCGGTGTTCACGAGTGTTGGTCTCTCCTGTGTGCCTGTTTATTCGACTGTCTGGGTGCAATGCCTATCCGGCGCGGCGCCACCGGGCCCCGGCGACGAGGAGCATGCCCGAGGGACCAATACGACCTCATCCAGGGAATACGTACCGCAAAGCCGTCGGCCCCGGGCCCGGCCCCCTATCACTGGTTGGGTGAGGACACCCACATCTGAGCCCGACCTTCGATAAGGGTCGAGCAACCCGGCTTTCACCAGCGCATACGCTGGGAGGATTCAGCCCGACTAGCTTAGCCTGACATGCCAGGAGAGCACGGGAGCGGCCGGGAGGGCTCACAGTGGCGGGGCCGCCACCGAACCCCTAGCTAGGGGTTAGATTGCGCCCCAGGTCAGCCTCATCACATACGCGCCTCGCCCCAAGAATGGATGCGGACTGTTGGTTAAATGAACGGCACCGCTGTTAGCGACGCTCATCGAGCTGCTTGCACGCCACGCACTGAGTCGCGGAAGGAAAGACAGCCAAACGGGCGGCCGGAATCGGCTTTCCGCACCGTTCGCAGATGCCCCAGTCCCCCACGTCAAGCCGGTCCAACGCCCTTTCTACCTGGTAGACCTTCTCAGCGATGGTATTGGCGACCGTGATTTCCTGCTCATGTTCAATCGTCTTTGAACCTGAATCACCTTGATCGTCCCCGGCCGAATCAGCCAGCCGCTCACGCTGCAAGGTCTCCATTTCAAGCACAACGCGGCGATGTTCCTCCCGCAATTCCTCCAGCCGCTCGTTGAGGGCCTCTCGCAGCTCAGTCTCTTCCTGGGCCGACCGCGTTTGCATGGTCGGCTTCGCCGGAGGCTCCGAGGCTGGCTTTGCCGCGCTCGACTTCTTGGCTACGACTTTCTTCGCCGCCTTCTTAGTAGCCGTGGCCGCAGATTTCTTCACAGTGGACTTGGCACCCACTTTCGAGGTGGCAGTAGTTTTCTTCGCGGCGGCCTTCTTAGCCGCGGCTTTTTTGGCGGTCGCCTTCTTGGCGGTGGACTTCTTAGCTGGAGTCATAGCAAGCCTCTATGGGGGTTAGGCAGGCAGTCCTGGCACAACATGGACACCGAGAGCGCCGTCTTGCCGATACCGGTGACGGCATGGCAGTACTGGCCGCCACGCGAGGCTACTCTCACGTTCGTGCCCCGGACGATGGTCATTGCCATAATCTCGGCTCCCGTACTACTCGGCGCGGGTTCTCCGCGCCGTCTCAAAAACACTGGTGAGAGACGGTCGCTCACCACCGTCTTAGAGACAGGTCTCTAAAGGTCAGTGCCTGTACATGATCGACGTTGCCCGCTAGACCGCAGCGAAGTTCGACCCTTTTTCATTGCGACACCACACCGCATTATGCCGTTAATTACCGCACACCTGGGTCGTTCAGCCCAAAGGTTCGGATCGGCGATGATGACTCGGATCTGTTGAGAACAGTCTCTTCGGATCGTGCCTTCGCACAACAGCCACGCCCCGCACCGCTTCCCGAGCTACACCACAGTCACACAAGCCTCCTGGTCAAGACGGGCCTACGCGGCATAAACCGCGCAAGGTAGCACATAGGATACGCGCCACGGACTAGGTGGTCAATCGCAACTCGCAAACCAGTTCCCAAATGCCCCTGGAACTGGGCGGACGCATCGGAAAGCCACGAAAGAGCCTAGGTAGGGCGGGGAATGTGCTTCCAACGGAGACTTTTGAGACGAGCGCGAGCGCCACGATGCGGCACCACGCCCACTACTTCGATGCCAAAACCACTCGCTCGCCAAGCCAGGGGGCACTAATCAATGCAGGGCCGGGGTCGCCGATAGATTTCCAGCCGGGTCGCACTGGACGCATGGAGTGAAGCCCAACTCAATGGCCTCATTGATCTCCAAAGGCTCTTCGTCACGCCCCAGCAGGTGCGAACAGCTAGAGAGGTGGAATCGCGGCCGACCATCGATGACGTGAACAGTCGCGTCCAAGCGCATCAGCGAAGCCGCCTCCACGGCCGTCAGCGAACGGCCAGAGGGTTCATCCTCCGGAATTTCCCAATCGGCATGAGCGGGTGCCTCCTCGGCCCAATCGCGGGCTCGTTGAACTGCAGCACTATCTCGTGGGGCCCCGGTGGCCTGCTCACTTTGAGGAGGAAGGGGCGCTTCGCCGGCGCGAAGCCCATAGGCGTTAACGCCACTCGTACCGTCGCCCTGGTGGCCGTTGGCTCCATGCGCGCGGCGTGGGTCCGACAGTTCCCACTCTTCCCATTGCGGCGTAGCCGGTGAATCGACCTCGCCGGGCAAAGGTGCCTCCGGAGCCGAAGCACGGGCCTGATCTGGGTGCCCAGACCAATGTGGATCATCGTCTTGCCAGGCGGGGAACGAGTCATAGTCGGAGGACTGCGATGGCTGAACGCGCCGCGGATCGACAAACGGCAAGTCTCCCGACGATGGTTCAGCCGCGTCGCGTTGCGAGGGAACGGACTGGGGTCCGCCTCCGGGCTCGGTTCGCGGTGGCAGGCCAAAGCTCGTATCCGCACGGCGGCCGGGCGCATCGGAGCGCGAGCCAGGCGGCACAGCGCCGCCGGACCGAAACTCCACCGCCGGGGGCTCAAAGCCATCGCGAATCAGAGGAATCTGGGAGGTGGGGGCGTCGTCACCGCGCAACCGCGGATCATTCGAACCCGGGACTATCGGAACGCCGCCCCTGGCAGGATGCCCCCCACGACCACGCTGGTCAGGATCGTGACTTCGGTGCTGATCGCCGGGCCCCGTTGGCGCCTGCGCCACCGGCGGCGTCAGACCCTCGCCCACATCGAGCAGCTCAGTCTCAGCTTGGGTCGGGTCGCTTACCTTCGAGGCCCGCGCGGCGCGCCGTTGAGCGCTACGACTGGCATAGGAGGACTTCGACTTCTCTTTGGCTCGTTGGGCGCTGGCCCGTGCCCCCAGGAACAAAGCCACACCAGCCAGGAGACTGGCCACAATTGAAGCGACGAGCAGGCTGTTTTGGTCCGTGATCACACCGAACGTCAGCAGCCCCAAGGCGGCTAGCAGAATTAGCAAACTGCTGACGATCATGTCGAGCCTTCTCCCACCCACGACCGGCCCCGAAGGTCGGTCTACTCGCTTGTATCACTGGTGGCGACACGTCCCCGCGAAGGGAGGTAAGGGTCAACATGATCTCGATCGCATAACCCGGACAAAAACGTCAGACCGAGGCCGTCGCGGCGCTGCGCTGGCCATTTCGCTCCGAGAGCTGTCTGAGACAGCGTGTTCGCGTGGCGTATGCGCTACAGCGTCGTTTCGGCGTTGCCGGGGCAACAGTGCTGACAATTATGCCGTCCTACGGATTCTTTCCGAAGACACGCTCTCGAAAAGCCGGTCTTGAGCACCCTGTCGTGAAAGGTTAGGGGCTCAGGACGTGTAGTCCGGGTCATCGGCCATAACGGGGTCTACGACAGTGGGCGGCCGATTAACCTGCTCCACGTCGACGACATCCGTTGGTTCCGACAAATACCTCGACCCGCCGACGGCGTGCACGAAGATCCCAGTACCAATGTCGCTGTATAGAACAACGACAAACCGAGCTTGCAGTTATGGCCGATGCGAACAGTTTTAGGAAAGTTTTCCGTATCCACCGACACCGGCGGCCTGGGGAATGTCGGCATCAGTCTGCGGCATTTCCGGCTCGTCGCCCTCACGGCTACGGCCGTCAAGGTCACGGAGCTGGCTTTCCAGGTATGCCTTCAAACGGGTGCGGTAGTCACGCTCGAACGTCTTCAGCTCTTCGATGTACTTGCTCAACGTCGCGCGCTCGGTCTCGAGGGCGCCCATGATCTCCTGATGGCGCTGCTGAGCGTCACGCTCAAGGCGCTCGGCCTTGCTGCGAGCCTGCGCGACCATGTCCTCAGACTGGCTGCGCGCCTCGCCAAGCACGGTTTCGGCTTCGCGACGAGCGTCTTCGAGGTGGTCGTCTGCGGTACGTTGCGCGACCATGAGCAGACGCAAAGCCTGCTGCTCCCCACCTTCGGCCCCGGCGGCGGCTTGCTGCATCGCGCCCGAGTTCTGCTGGAGAGCGACCTCAGCCTGGTGGCGAGTCTCTTCCAGATCGGCCTCAAGCACGGCAATGGCATGCTCCGCGGCAGACTTCTCACGCTGGACGCGCTCCAAAGCGGCGGCCATCTCGGCATGGTCGGCCACACCTGGCGCCGCGCCGGCGCGCAGGTTCTCCACCTGAGAGCGCAGCTCGCCGTTCTCTTCGTTAAGTCGGATCAGCTCGCGTTCGACTTCATCGAGGAAGCCGTCAACTTCGTCCTCGTCGTAGCCACGCTTGCCGAGCATAGGTTTCTTGAACGTGACGTTGTGAACGTCAGCGGGGGTCAGCGGCATCGAAACTCCTACATTCAGCTGGTGGTCGCAGGGACCACAAACTCAAAATTTCGCCTAGCGTCCGTTCTACGTTTTACATCATGTTGCCCAATACTCCGTGCAACAAGATGGATACTCCGATCAAGAGCACCAAGAACGCTAGATCAATCGCAACGTTACCAAGTCTCAACGGTGGAATCACCTTCCTCAACCCCTTCAGGGGCGGGTCGGTCACTGAAAACACAGTCTCCAGCCACACCGCCGAACGGCGCCCAGGTTCCCAAAAACGGGAAAAGCGCAGCGTAACGCCGAAAACCAAGCGCGCAAGCATGCACAGATAAAACGTGAACAAGACCAAATAAAGAATCTGCACGACCAGTGTCACAGTTGTGAGTATCCCCTATCCGTTGGACGAGAAGAACCCGCCCTCGGCAATCTTGGCTTTGTCCTCAGCTGTCACCTGCACATTAGCCGGTGAGAGAAGGAACACCCGATTGGTGACCCGTTCGAACGATCCCCGCAGCCCGAAGATGAGACCTGCGGCAAAGTCGACCAGACGCTTCGCGTCCGCTTCATCCATTTCCGAGAGGTTCATGATCACCGGAGTGCCATCGCGATAGCATTCGCCAATCGTGCGGGCCTCGGTATAAGTCGTCGGATGCAGCGTCGTAATGCGATAGTTGGGTTTGCTGTCCTCCTGTGGAAGCGACCGGGCAGTAGCAGTCGGTTGCTGCGGAGCCACCGACAGGTTCTCCCGATTAAGCGAAGCCACGGAGGGCGAGGTGGAGGTCCTGCTCGCGGAGCGCGCCTCGGAGCGCTCCACCGAACGCAACGTCGCAGGCTCACCGCCCGCGCGTTCGAGCCGGCGCACCCGACTAGCGCTGGCCGAGGACGTCCGCGAGGATGTCCTCGCGACAGGAGTGTCCTCCTCGTCGCTGAACTCGTTATCGTTCTCAGAGTAGGCGTTGCGACTATAGCTCCGGTCCTCTTCTTCTTCTATGAGGCCGAGCCACACGCCAGCCTTCCGCATGGCACCCATCGACTCTGCTCCCTCCCGGCCGGTAGCTGGCCGCTACCTCATCCTAGCGCCTAATACTTACACGCATGTTATTTTTATCCGTTTTGCCAACCCGCTCGGGCGCGATCCCTTAGGGGGCAAGCCATTCGTCGTCATGTCGCTTGAGATTTTCTCTAGATTACGTGACGACGTCAGTGATGTGTGTGCTCCACCTCGCTCAAGTGGAGACTGCGGGCCCGAGGTGACATTTCCAACAGGGCCCTCACCGGGTTCTCAGTGGGGACGGTCACGGCGGCCAAGTAGTTTGCCGCCCAAGCGAATCATCGTCGCACCACAAGCGATGGCCTCCTCGAAGTCTCCACTCATACCAGCAGATATCTCGCTGGCATTCGCCTCGATGCGGCGCACCCTGTGCGAACATTCGGCCAAGAGGTCGAAGGCCTCTTTGGGCTCCCATTGTGGAGGCGCGACGCCCATGACACCACTCAACGTCAATGAAGAAGACTTGGCGACGCTCTCGGCCAACGCAGCCACATCGGACACCGCCACTCCCCCACGGCCTGGCGCTCCGTCAAGATTCACCTGCAAGAGCACCCGTGGCCGTCTCCCATGTTCGGCCGCGGCACGATCGAGAGAACTCACCAGGCGATCTCGATCGACCGAGTGAATCCAATCGGCAAACCTAGCCACAGAACGAGCTTTGTTGCGCTGAAGTTGCCCGACAAAGTGCCATGCGACCTCAACCCCACTCACCGTAAGCTCCGCGGCTTTCGGTGCCGCCTCTTGTTCGCGGTTTTCACCTATGTCAGTGATACCCGCGCGTACCAGTGCCACCGCGTCGACGGCGGGAAAGGTCTTAGTGATGGCTACGAGCCTGACCGATTCGGGTGAGCGGCCTGCGGCCCGGCAAGCATGTGCGATAGCTTGCCGGGCCGCAGCCACGTTTTCGTCAATGTCGGCTTGTCGCGACTTCGTCGGTGTCAGGGAGGGCGGTAGCACTCGTGTCCTTCTGTTCTGGCTCGATTATCCCGACATCAGGTGAGCCTTACCCAAGCGAAGGCTTGGATAAGGCTCGTGATCTCGACCCCCGTTTAGGATCCGTTCTTCAAAAAGTCAGGGACGTCCACGTCGTCGAAGAGCACCTTACGCTGTTCGGGCTGAGTGGTGATCGTCGCGCTGGGATCGCTGGCCTCATCGGAGGCCTTTGCCGTCACATCCGGTTCCTTCTCAACCGGTTTGATTGGTTTTTGCTGAGCCAGCTCGAAATCACTGTCCTCGGCCTCAAACCCGGCGGCGATGACAGTCACGCGGGCCTCTTCGCCCAAGGCGTCGTCGATGACGGCGCCGAAGATGATGTTGGCATCCGAATGCGCACAGTCGCTGACCAACTCGGCCGCGTCGTTGATCTCGAACAGACCCAAATCCGAACCACCGGCGATGGACAGCAGCACTCCGCGCGCGCCCTCCATACTCTGTTCCAACAGTGGTGACTCGATGGCCGCTCGTGCCGCCTCAATGGCCCGGTTCTCACCACGAGCGGCGCCGATTCCCATCAACGCCGATCCAGCACCTGACATGACGCTTTTGACATCGGCAAAGTCCAGGTTGATCAAACCCGGTGTGGTGATCAGGTCGGTAATGCCCTGCACACCGGAGAGCAATACTTGATCGGCCAAGCGGAAGGCATCCATCATGGAGATGGAACGGTCTCCCAGATGCAAAAGCCGGTCGTTGGGAATGACGATCAAGGTGTCGCACTCGTTACGCAGGTCGTCTATGCCCGACACTGCTTGTGTCTGACGGCGACGCCCTTCAAAGGAGAACGGACGCGTCACGACGCCTATGGTCAAAGCACCCAATTTTCGCGCAATATTGGCGACCACAGGGGCACCACCGGTTCCGGTGCCACCACCCTCACCACAGGTCACAAAAACCATGTCGGCGCCTTTGAGGACTTCCTCGATCTCGTCGCGGTGGTCCTCGGCGGCCCTAGCCCCCACGTCCGGGTTCGCTCCGGCCCCCAGGCCTCGCGTCAATTCCCGACCCACGTCCAATTTCACGTCCGCATCGGACATCAGCAGGGCTTGCGCATCGGTGTTAATAGCAATGAACTCAACGCCTTTCAAGCCCGCTTCAATCATGCGGTTGACGGCATTGACACCGCCGCCGCCGATTCCGACGACCTTAATGACGGCCAGATAATTGTGCGGTGGTGTCATCGAGAGACTGCCCTTCCTTCCCATTTACGCCGCGCCGGGGATGTCCGTATGGAACCGTTTGCGGCGACGTACCAGTATTCCCGATCCGGAAACTATGCCTTCTCGGTCGTACTGACCAGCAGGCGGATCGGCGTGTCGTTAATCTTCTCAAACATCAGTCTCTAGGCCAGAGCTCGGCTCACTTATCCTTCCCATACGCTAACTCACTGAGGGAGCGTTTGGGGCGCTGACATCGAAATGCTGATGATCTTGGGACAACAGTAGCAACGTGACCTGAGATTTCTTTTCGTTTTGGTCTGCGTCACCCCATCGGATGCTCTGCCCGCCTTCCAAATGCAGCACAACCCCTGCCGCCGTGGGAGATTCGACACGTTCCAACTGGTCACGTAGTTCGCGTGGCAAATCTTCCAAGATCTCCAGGGTGGACTTAGTCGCCCGGTCGTGTGGGCCGGGATCGTCTAGCTGCACTTGCAGCAGAGCCGGATCGCTTTCCTCCAAGTGCTGATACGGAACGCCTTCGCGATCGATGACCCAGAAAGAATCGTCCGATTCCGGCACCAATAGATAAGGTCTACGTTCAGTGATCTCTATTCGCAATCCGCGCGGCCACGAACGAGACACGGTCACCGACTCCACTGCGGCAATGGCACCAATGGCACTCTCGGCACCGACCAGGTCGATCCGTGGTAGAGGCACGTCGATTTGTTCGGCAACGGCCGCATGCACTTCCTCGTTTGAAACCAAGGAGTTTCCCTGAATTTCCAGATCGCGGGTGGCAAACAACGGGGTCGTCCACGCTACGGCGACTCCCATGCTCATCACAACCGCCACGGCGAGGACCGACCATAGAAGCCGACGCGAGGAAGTGATGCGAGAAGCCACTCGTACCAGTTGCCATTCCCGCCGAGACGATCCACTGTTGCGCATCATGTCTCCATCATGGCAGGCCGATGCTCGGTCGGACGCCTCCCGACACGAATAAACTCAGCCCAGAACGTCTACCCGTTGCGGTACGCGCCCAGAGTGCAAACGACCAAACCTCGGGCACCACCGCAGGCGCGAAAGCTATCTCGCCAACAAGTCGTCAGGCATCAACGAGATGGGGGGCGCCCCCATGGTCACCACAATGTCGCCCTCGCGAGCAAAACCGTCGACTACCTCCGGCACGTCTTCCCACCGCTCAACGAAGACCTTGTCCTCGTCCGCCTGCGGCAGCGCCTCGGTCAACGCGGCTCCACCCTCCCCAGGCGGAATCGTCTCGCCGGGGCCAAAGATCTCCATCACTACCACCTTGTCGGCCAAACCCAAAGCGGCGGCGATCTCGGAGCGCATCTCAATCGTGCGATAGACGCGGTAGGGCAAGAACACCGCGATGACCCGACCCTCGGTGAGGTTTCGCAGAGTCTTCAAGGCCTCGGTCATCGCGGTCGGATGGTAGGCGTACTCGTCGTAATAGCGCACCCCTTGGCGCACTCCACGCAGTTCGAAACGGCGCTTGACGCCGCCGAACGAGGCCATGCCCGCAGCGATCTCCTCGACCGTTAGCCCCAGCCTGTGACACACGGCGATAGCCGCGGCCGAGTTCAACGCCAGATGTTCGCCGGGAACCGGCAGACGGAAGCGACCGAGTTCCTCACCTTTCCACCACGCGGTGAAATCCACCCCGGCCGTTGATGAAACGAAGTCGCCAACCCGCAATGTCGCATCGGTGCCACGCCCATAGGTGACCACGTCGCGGCCCTCCAGTTGCAGACGCTCAGCCAGCGAGGCGGTGCCCTCATTGTCCTGACACAGCACAGTAAACCCGCGTTTTTCGACGTTGCGGCAAAAAGTCTCGAAGCCGCGGCACAGCGAATCCATATCGCCATAGACGTTGAGGTGGTCGGCGTCGATATTGGTGACAATGCCGACAGTGGGTCGGTACCGAAGAAAGGACCGGTCCGACTCATCGGCTTCAGCCACAAAGTGGTCGCCAGTACCGTGAGCTCCAGAGTGCGCGCCAATGATCTCGCCGCCGTTGACGTACGAGGGTGCTCGCCCGGAGTGCTCCAAAATCTGGGTAAGAATCGCGGTAGTCGAGGTCTTGCCATGAGTGCCGGTGACCACGATCGAGGTACGACCGGTCATGGCGGCGGCCAAGGCCTCTGAACGGTGGAGAACGGGGATGCCCCGTCGCCGAGCCTCGGCGACTTCGATGTGCTCATCGTTGATGGCCGTGGATCGCACAACCGTGTCGATGCCATCCAAATTGGATGCCTCATGTTGACGGTGCAGCACAACACCTTGCGCGACGAGTTCAGGTAGCGAGGGCCAATCTTTGTATTCGGAGCCGACCGTCGCCAGCCCACGGGTGGCCCACAACCGAGTGAGCCCACTCATGCCTACCCCGCCCACACCGATGAAGAGGGTGCGGCCCAGATCCTCGGCCGTGATCCCCTTGTCGATGGGCGAGGGCAGATTCTCGTCGCGGCCAGTGTGGTCAGGCATTCTGAGAAACCGCCTTCAACGTGAACTCTCGCAGAGCCTCATCCCCATCGCGGCGGCCAAAGCCAGCCGAGGCGGCAGCCATCTCGGAGAGTCGGTGACGATCAGTGATAAGCGGGATGAGACTGCCATCGATCCACGAAGGGGTCAGATCCTCGTCGTCGCAGAAGATCGCGCCCCCTGCGGCAACAACCGGACCGGCTGTACGGTACTGCTCGCGGTTGCCCCACGGCATAGGCACGAACACCGTCGGCAGCCCCATCGCGGTGACCTCGGCGACGGTCATAGAACCCCCTCGGGCCATCACCATGTCGGCGGCGGCATAGCCCAGCTCCATCTCATTGAGATAGGGCATCGTCACATAGCGGGCGGCCAGATTGTCGGGAATGACCACCGGCTCCTCCCGGCGGGCTCCGATGACGTGCAGAACTTGAATGCCGTTGTTGGTGAGCGATTCCGCCGCACCCGAGACAGCGTCATTGATCGACTTGGCCCCCTGGGAGCCGCCATAGACGAACAACGTGGGCCGGGAAGGGTCGAGTCCAAAGTGAGCGCAAGCCTCCTGGCGGCGGGCCGCACGATCCAACGTCGCGATCGAGGTGCGCAGCGGCACTCCGGTGACATGTCCATCGGCCAACAACGGAACGGCCTGAGGCAAGTGCGGGAATCCCAAGGCCAGATTGTCGGAGAACTTAAGCGCCAATTTGTTGGCGACTCCGGGCGGGTCGTTGAACTCGAAGACGACCATTGGGGTCTTGCGGCGCCACGCGGCCAAGTAGGCGGGGACGGCGACATAACCGCCGAAACCGACCACCGCGTCAGCGGCGACCTCGTCGAGGATATTGCGGGTGGCCTTCATCGCCTTCAACATGCGCGGCGCGGTCAAGAGGAGGTCAAGGTTGACCTTCCGCGGCAGCTGATGAGCGGGAACATTGCGCAACGTGTATCCGGCTTTGGGGATGAGCTCATTTTCCAGTCCCTTTTCGGTGCCCAGACACGTGATGCGGATGTCGGGGTTGTGTCGCCGCAGGCAATCGGCATAGGCCAACAATGGGTAGATGTGGCCGCCGGTTCCGCCGCCCGCGAGGACGACTGAGTTCAGTTGAGACACGTTACTTCTTTCCTGGTATTAGGGACTCATCGCCCCGTTTCTCAAGCCGTTCGAGCTCAAGCGCCGGGGCCGGGGAGGACTATTTCTTGGCGTCGCTACGCCGTCTCGACGTGGTCTTTTGCCCAGGGGTCGAGCGTTGGCTCGGGCCGCCTGTGCGAGACGACCCTGGCTCGCGGGGTAGTGGCGGGAGCGGTGCCCACAACAGCCTAGTCAGGCGCGAGGGGTTACGCGCCCGCAGTGCCCGTGCGGCGTCAGGTTCAGCACGGGCAAAGGAGGCGAGCATCCCGACTGCGGCCAAGACCATCACCAGCGCGGTGCCGCCGTCGGAAATGAAGGGTAGAGGCACCCCGGTGATGGGGAGCAAACCAATGACGCCGCCGATATTGATGACCGTTTGGCCGGTTAGCCACACCGTACAACCGGAGGCCACCACCCGGCGGAAGGGGTCCTCCACCCGGCGGGCGATGCGGAACCCGGCGTAAATGACGATGCAGAACAACCCCAGCACCACCAGACAGCCGAAAACGCCCAATTCCTCGGCGATGAGGGCGAAAATAAAGTCATTGTGCCCGTTGGGTAGCCACTCCCACTTTTGCCGGGACTCGCCCAGGCCAACCCCGAACCAGCCTCCGTCGGAGATGGCGTAATAGCCCTGGATGGCTTGCCAACCCCACGTGTCCTGGTACTCCTCCGGGTTGCGGAACGACAAGATGCGTTCCATGCGCCGGGAGGCGGCGAAGATCAAAAAGACCGACCCGACAAACGCCAGGGTCAACAAACCGGTGATGATGCGCAACCTGACACCAGCGGTAAACAGCATGGCTAGGAACATCAGCACCATGATCAGCATGGTCCCCAGGTCGGAGTAGCCGACCAAGACCATGAGCACCCCCGCGATGGGAAACAGCGGGACGGCGAGGTCACGCCAACTTCCCAGCCGAGGACCAGCTTTGACCAGAATGTCGGCGGCCCACAGCAGAAGGGCGAACTTGGCGATCTCGGAGGGCTGCAACTGGATGGGCCCGATGTAAATCCACCGGTCATAGGTGGAGACCGCCGCTGATTGGCCCGCGTAGGGAATGAGTACCAGGATCAAACCCAGTACCAACGACAGCACCAGCATCGGGCGGGCCAGCGAGCGATATGTGCGCACCGGCAGCCGCTGCGCCACCCAGAAAGCGACCAAACCGATCGCGGCCCAGGTAGCCTGCTGCACGATCACGGCAAAGGCGTTGCCTTCCCGCGCATAGGATTCGACCATCGTGGCCGAGAACACCATGACCAGCCCGATGCACAGCAGCAGACCCACTGCGGACAGCAGCAGGTAGTACGACGCGAGAGGTCGCGCCATCAACCCATGAAGAGGGGCGAAGAGCCGGTTTTGATCTTGCATACGCATCGATTCTTGCACGAGGAAGCTGGGTCCGCCGACTTCTAGCGGTGTTTCCGCCGTGTCAACGCGGCGGCAAAGGCCTGGCCACGTTCGGCATAGCCCGCATACATGTCGAAGGACGCGGCCGAGGGAGCCAGAAGGACTGTATCTCCCGGACTCGCCACCGCGTCGGCGGCAGCCACCGCTTCATCCATCGCCGAGTGCTCAACACTGTCCACTATCGCAACCGGTACTCGCGGAGCGTATTCGCGCAGCGCCTCGGCCACCAGGCCCCGATCCTGACCCAACAGTATGGCCGACTTCAGGCGTGGGGCCACAGCCTTCACCAATGGTGCGATGTCGACACCTTTCAACTGACCGCCCGCGATCCACACCACGTCGTCGTATGACTCCAGAGAAGCCTGGGCCGCATGCGGATTGGTGGCCTTGGAGTCATCGACCCACCGCACCCCGTCGTATTCGGCGATCGTGACATTGCGGTGTGGCTCCGGGCGGTACGCGCGTAGTCCCTCGGCCGCCGAGCGCGGGGTGGCTCCGACCTGATAGGCCAGGGCGGTCGCGGCCAGCGCATTGGCCACGTTGTGTAGCCCAGAGGGGCGGATGTCGGTGGCGGGGCAAATGCGTTCGCCGTTGGCGTCGATGAGCCATCCTTCGGCCAGTCCGAACTGGCCCTTGTCAGGTGGGTTGAGGGTGAAGCCGATGATGTCGAGGTCGGGGTTGGTGTGAGCTTGGTAGTGCCGTGCTGCGGCGATAACGGCCCGGTCGTCAAGGTTGACGATGGCGGTTCCGGATCTCCAGATGTGGGTCTTGGCCTCGACGTAGGATTCCATGCTGCCGTGCCAGTCGAGGTGGTCGGGAGCGAGGTTGATGATCGCCCCTGCTTGGGGGGCCAGTGTGTGGGACCAGTGGAGTTGGTAGCTGGACAGTTCCACGGCCAGGACGTCCCAGGGGCCGTTGGCGACACTGACCAGTGGTAGGCCGATATTGCCTAGGGCTTGGCTGCGCAGTCCGGCGGCGGTGAGGATCGCATGCAGCATCGTGGTGGTGGTGGTCTTGCCATTGGTTCCTGTGATGCCAAGCCAACTGGCGGCCTCGGGTGTTCGAAGCCGCCAGGCCAGCTCGGGTTCGCAGTAGACGTCGATGCCGCGTATGGCCGCTGCCGTCACGATGGGGTGGTGGGGGGCGAAACCAGGTGAGACCAATAGCTGGTCGATGTCGTCTAGTAGGTTCGGCGGCGCATTGACGCCGATGATGATGCGTGCGCCTTGTTTTTCTAGTGTGCGCAGATTTTCACAGTCGCGGGCGTCGTAGACGGTGACGTCGCGGTTCATGGACAGCAGCGTGGTCGCGGAGGCGGTTCCGGCGATACCGGCTCCTGCCACCAGGATGCGTTGGGCGATGGTCGCTGATATGTCGGCGTTCATGGTCCTTTAGCCGGCGATACGTAGGAAGTCGGCGAAGAAGAATCCCAGGCCGATGGCGATTCCGATTCCGGCGATGATCCAGAATCGGACGACGATGTTGACCTCGCTCCAACCTTTGAGTTCAAAGTGGTGTTGCAGGGGAGCCATGCGGAAGACGCGGCGGCCGGTGAGTCGGTAGGAGGTGAACTGGATGATGTTACTCATCGTGATGATGACGAAGAGGGCACCCAGGATCGGTAGCAGCATGATGGTCTTGGTGGACATGGCCATACCCGCGATGAGTGCGCCAAGTCCCAGAGAGCCGGAGTCACCCATAAAGATTTTCGCCGGTGAGGTGTTCCACCACAGGAACCCGAATAGTGCTCCGGCTGCGGCTCCGGCTATGAGGGCGATTTCGAGGGGATCTCGCACGTCGTAGCAGTAGTTCGCTGTTTGCAGGTCCTCTGAGGAGCCGCACCAGTGACGGTATTGCCAAAAGGCGATGACCAGGTAAGCGGTGAAGACCATCATGGAGGCGCCGGTGGCGAGGCCGTCGAGGCCGTCAGTGAGGTTTACGCCGTTGGTGGTGGCGAGGATGACGAAGATGAACAGCATGACGGCCCCGACTTTGGTCAGGTCCAGCCAGGGAACGTCTCGGGTGAATGACAGGTATTCGCTGCCCACGGTTTGGCCGATGGAGCCGGTGTAATAGAAGGCGATGACGCCGAAGATGGCCGCCGAGATGAACAGGCCCAGCATTTTCATGCGGGCGGAGATTCCGCCGGAGTGTTTGCGTCGGATCTTGAGCCAGTCGTCTATGAATCCGACGAGGCCGCAGGCGAGCATGAGCCCGATCAGGACAATTCCGGTGGCGGTGATGCCACGGGGGCGATCAAAGCCTTCGGGCAGGGCGATGAGGACGAGGTGTCCTGCGATGTAGGCGATGACAGTGGCGAAGATGAACACCACTCCCCCCATGGTGGGGGTGCCCGCCTTCTGGAAGTGGGTTTGGGGGCCGTCGGTGCGGATCGGTTGCCCGGCTTTGAGTCGCCGGAACAGGCGGGCCGCCAACGGTGTCAACACCATGGTGATGGCGAAGGCCACGAATGCGGCGACGATAACTGCTCTCACGAGTCAGAGTCCTCCTCGCTGAGGGTGGGAAGGCGCAGAAAATCGGCGATGTCCCAAGTGCGGTAGCGCGAACCTTTGACGAGCACAGCGTCGCCGGGTCGCAGTTGTTGGCGCAGAATGTCGATGGCGTCGCCCTGTTGGGGAACGTGCGTGGCGGTTATGGAGCCTGCCGAGGATTGGGCGCCACGGATGATCGGTTGGGTACCGTCGCCTACGGCGATCACATGGTCGATGCCTTGTTCGGCGGCATGCTTGCCAAGTTCATGGTGGCATTCGTCGGACAAGTCGATGAGGTCGGCCATGAGGCCGAGGACCGCGAAGCGACGTCCGGTGGTCGGCACGTTGGCTAGGGCGTGGATGGCTGCGGTCATGGAGGCAGGGTTGGCGTTGTAGGAGTCGTCGATGACGGTGATGCCGTCACCGCGTCGGTAGAGGTCCATCCGTCGTTCGCTGAGCCGAGCGACGCGACCGAGTTCGGCGGCGATGTGTTCGGCACTGGCCCTCAGGGTGTGGGCGACGGCGGCGGCTGCCAGCGCGTTGGAGACCTGGTGGGTGCCGTACAGCGGAAGTTCGACCTGTGCTGTGCCCGATGGGGTCACGAGGGTGAAGTGAGGGCGGCCCTGTTCGGTGTGGAGTTTCTCGGCTCTGACGTCGGCGGGGCTGTGTATTCCGAAGGTGAGTACCTCGGCGGCGGTCTCGGAGGCCATGGCGGCGACACGGTGGTCGTCGGCGTTGAGGATGGCGGTGCCTTCGGCGGGAAGGAAGCGTGGTAGTTCGCCCTTGACGTGAGCGGTGTTCTCTATGGAGCCGAATCCGTCGAGGTGGGAGATGCCGACGTTGAGCACGACTCCGATGTGGGGTGGGGCGATGTGGCAAAGCTGGGTGATGTTGCCCTTGAAGCGGGCCGCGGTTTCCAAGACGAGGTATTGGGTGTCTGCTTGGGTGCGGCAGACGGTGTAGGGGTGTCCTAGTTCGTTGTTGAAGTTAGCTTCGGTGGCCACCGTTGGCCCTAGGGAGGCGCATAGCTGCCCGATGAGGTCTTTGGTGGAGGTTTTGCCGTTGGATCCGGTGACGGCGATGACCGTTGCTTGGCTGCGGCGGAGGGTTTCGCTGGCGAGGTCGGCTAGGGCGGTGAGGCCGTCGGCGACGTAGATGGCGGGTCCGGCCACCTCTTGGGTGGCGATGGTGGCCACTGCTCCCAGTTGGTGGGCTTTGGCGGCGTAGTCGTGGCCGTTGACTCGTTCACCTGGGAGTGCCACGAAGAGGCCGCCGGTGGTGACTTTGCGCGAGTCGTATTCCACGGTCGCGGTGACGGTGGTGGACGCGTCTGTGTTCGGGCTAAGTTTGCCGCCGGTTGCGGCCGCCACCTCAGCCAAGGTCATCGCGATCACAGCAGGTGAAACCTCCTCTTGTTTTCCTGGGGTGGGTGGCCGTTGGTGTCACGTCCGGCATCGACCAGGCGCGATGGATGGACTTAGACCGCAGCGGGTGTGACCCATCCGGCGTCTGCGAGAGCGCGAGCCAGCAGCACCCGGTCATCACATTCGATCACTCGGTCGGCCAACTCTTGCGTGGTCTCGTGCCCTTTGCCCAGCAGAGCTATCGTATCGCCCGGCGCGGCCATGGCGACCGCTTCCCGCACCGCCACTTCCCGACCGGAAATATTACGGCAGGGGACTGCCTGAACCGCACTGGCCACCTGAGCCCGAATGGAGGCGGGGTCCTCGGTGCGGGGATTGTCGTCAGTGATCATGACCAGGTCAGCGGAGGCGGCGGCCGCACGGCCCATGAGGGCGCGTTTGCTGGCGTCCCGGTCGCCACCGGCCCCAAGAATGGCAATGACCCGGCCCGGTGTGGTCTCTTGCAAAGAATCGAGTACGGCCGAAATCGCCTCCGGCTTGTGGGCGTAGTCGACCACACCGCGCACCGGCGCGGTTCCGGAGACCAGCTCCATTCGCCCGGGAACGCCCGGGCAGGAGGCGACACCGGAGGTCGCCGTGTCCAAGGGCACGCCGACTGCGGAGAGGGAAGCGTATGCCAGCAGCGCGTTGGCCATGTTGTGTCGGCCGGGCATATGCAAGGTGGCCTCGGTGGTCCCTTCGGGCCCGGTTACAAAGAAGTGCTGGTCGAAACCCTCTCGGGCGGTCGAGGCGGCGTACCAGGTCGCGCGCGGGTCGGTCAACGAATAGGTGACCGTCTCGGGCTTGGCCAGCGAGATCACCCGTTCATCATCGGCGTTGAGGATCTCGACCGTGGCGCGACCGTCGAACAGCTCGGCCTTGGCCTGAAAGTATTCGTCCAGGTCGCGATGGAAATCGAGGTGGTCGGTACCGAACATGGTGTATCCAGCGACAGCGAAGCGGCAACCGCCCACCCGCCCTAGGGTCAATGCGTGGCTAGAGACTTCCATGACCACGTCGGTGACACCGCGTTCCAGGGCCACGGCCAAGAGCGCCTGCAACTCAGGGGCTTCGGGAGTGGTGCGCTTGGAAGGGATGGTCTCCCCGGCGATGGTCGTCTCGACGGTGCCAATGATGCCCGTGGTGCGACCGGCGTGCCGCAGCCCAGCTTCGATCAAATAGCAGACTGATGTCTTTCCGCTGGTACCGGTAATTCCGATCAGATTGAGGTGCTCGGAGGGCCGCCCCCAGATGCGAGCGGCTATTTCACCGGTGAGCGCTCGAGGGTTTGTGGCCAAAAGCAACGGTATGCCAGCCTCGGCCGCGTCCTCAGCCGCAAGCTGAGCCCCGCGTTCATCGGTCAGGATCGCCACGGCGCCACGTTGAATGGCCTGAGCGCTAAATTCGGCGCCATGCCGATTCGCGCCCGCCAAGGCCGCGTAGATGTCACCGCGCTGCACCAGATGGCCAGCCAGGGAAATTCCGGTGGCGTGACCGCCCAATGAGGCCGCCAGGTTGTCCGGCTCGACCGTGGTGCCACCATTGGTGGCACCGGTCAGTAGATCGGCCAGTTTTGCCAGCGGAAGCGGTTCGGTATTCGTGGGACGGGGAAAGTCAAGCACGAAGTGACATTACCTCGCCCCGATAGGTCGATTGTGTCACTCCCGGGATGTCACCGAGGATGGCCAAACGCCGAGCGAACGCGGCGACCCCGGGCGGGGAAAGTGAGGCTGGCGGGTCATTCCTCGGCTTTGAGCTTTTTCTGCCAGCGGCTGAGAATCTCAGTGAGTTGGTTGGCCTCCTCGCACGTGAGGTCTGCGAACACCAGACGCTTGACAAGGTCAAGGTGACAGGGGGCGACTTTACTCAGCAGCTGCTCGCCATCAGAGGTAAGCCGCACATAGGTGGCGCGGGCGTCCAAGGGACAGGCGAAACGTTCGATGAGCCCGGCTTTACACATTTTCCCGACCTGGTAGGTCACCGCGCTCTTGGCCGTCACAAGGTTTTCGGCAAGATCGGACATGCGAATGGCCCCGTCGGGAGAGTCGGCCAGACGCACCAAGATCTCATACTGGGTGTGCGACAGGCCATGGTTGGCCTGCAAATGGCGCTCCAACTTCTGTTCGAGCTGGTGAGTGACGGTGAGGAAGTGCGCCCACACGTCAGCGGCGGCCGGTTCGAGCCACGTTCTTTCGTAATTTGTCCGCTCTTGGCCTTGGGCCTGGGCTTCCACGTCCCCTCCTCCTATTGTGACGGCATGGCAAGTGGTGTTTTGGGACGTCATCGGCTGGAGCCGTCGTCACAGACGCCAATCCGTTTACGCGAGATTTCAGCCATGCGCCCAAGCGCGTGACCGATCCCGCCGGGTGTGCCGTCCCAGCCGATGGTTTGTCTAGAAGACTACCGCTCCATGCAATTTAGTGACCTATTGCACATAGGCACCCACCTCTGCAAACCCTAACCCCCCACCGCAAGACCATTCAATATTGAACAATATTAGCAATGTTAACCCCAAGTAACGACCCGCTTCCACCACCGGCCAGGAAGACCCGACCCCCTTTCGGGCTCCATCACCGGCAAACTGGCGACACTCGCCACAAGCGCTGTCGCCGAAATCACCGCCAACACCCGTAAGATCCGAACCTGGACACACGGACCCGCACCCGGGCAAGACACATCGCGAACAGGAGGCTACCAGGGGTAACACCCCAGCCCCCCGCCTTGCAAGGACCACAAAGGGGGCTTAAGCTAGGTCGCGTCCACGCTCGCACCTCGCGCCGGTCCCCCGGCGCCGAGCCACGACGACCGACCTGCCAGCACCCAACGCCGCTGGACGGGGCATTCCGGACTGGAGCGCCAAGGCCGCTTCCTCCTGGCCTGAGCCCTCCCAGTTCCCCGCAACCGTTAACGGCACGCCAGGTGACCCGCACACGTCGGTATCAGCCAGCCCACGCAGGAAACACCCGCGAACAGCACCGCTGCTACCGGCACGCAGACGTCACCGGCCCTACGGCAGACGACATTGGAAGGGCTACCCCACAACGTGACTGAGGCAGGCAACAACCGCAACCGCTCCCTCAGCGGCGCCTCCCCCGAACCGCGCCACAACGCCGCATCCGAGGTGCGCCGCGCCAGTGGCCAAGGCCTGCGCAAGCTTCCAGTCATCGCGCTGGCCGCGCTCCTCCTCGTCACCACTCCCATCGGTAACGCTGTGGCCGACCCGCCCGGAGACGACTCCGCCTCCAGCGAACTGTCCAGCGCCATCGAGGACTTTCTCAACGCCGAAGACGAACTCGCCGCGCTCAAGCAAGAGGAAAAAGACCTCGAGAGAGAACTCGAAGACTCCCGCGAAATGGTCGAAGAACTCGAAGCGGAACTCGGCGAGTTCGCGGCCCTGATCTTCACCACCTCCGACCTTCACTCCACCTCTGCGCTGTTGTCCTCGGAGAACCCCGAAGACATGATTCACGCCCTCACCACACTGGACTTCCTGGGCGATTCGAGAGCCCGCCGTATTGACGAGTTGACCGAGGCACTGGCAGATTTCGAAGCCCGCCAGGAAGCTCTGGACGACATCATCGCCGAACAGGCCGACATCCTCATACAAATGGAAGACGCGCGCAACGCGGCCGCCCGCGAACTAGCCGCCTCCGGCGGAGACGCGGCGCAAGGCCCCTCTCCAGGAGATTTCCGTCGAGCCGACCCGGTGCCTCGCAACCCTGACGGCAGCCTGCCATACGAATCGTGTTCGATGAACGACCCCACGACCAACGGGTGCCTCACACCGCGCACGCTGCACGCCCTAGAACAAGCCACCATCGCCGGTTTCGGCCGCTACACCGCGTGCTTTCGCCACGAGGCATCTGGAGAACACCCGCAGGGGCGAGCATGCGATTTCTCAGCTAGCCCCAATAACTTCGGCGGACACGCTTATGGAGACGACAAGGCCTACGGAGATAACCTCGCCGCCTGGTTTGTGGAGAATTCCAACGAGTTGGGCGTGCAATACGTGATCTGGTATCGGCAGATCTGGTTCCCCAGTTCTGGATGGCGGCACTACAACCTCGCCTATGGAGACCCCAACACCGACCACACGAACCACGTTCACGTCAGCATTCGCTAATGTGGCGGCGCTGCCTTCCAGGTGGACCCAACCGCATCGGCTAGATCTCGGGCGGGCCGCCGGAGACCGTTAAGGCCCCGCTCCGTTGCCCAGTGGGGGTTCTTCGCACCTTGCCCAGTGGGTTCCACCCATCCTGACCACCGGCGGCTCCCCTCCGCCGCCCACATGCCCTTATCAGGGAAAATGCTGACCGAATGCGCTGGCGCGGCGTTCGTTAACCTACTCACGAAAGTGGGATTGGCCCCGTGGAGGTCGATACGCTCGATCCGTGTCCGTCTCATCATCACGCACCGTCGGAATCGGTGTGGCACTCATCCTGTTCGCCTCGGTTTCCTTTGGCATGGCGGGGCCTTTCGCCAAGCCGCTCATGGAAGCGGGCCTGTCGCCGTTCGAGGTCACATGGATGCGAATCGTCGGCGTCAGCGTCTTGCTGATCGCGCTAGCCTGGCCTCAACTGCGCAGACTCGACTACTCACACGTGCCGTGGAAACCTTTGGCCGCGTTTGGCGTCTTCGCCATCGCCGGCGTCCAATCGGCCTATTTCTTCGCGGTGTCACTCATCCCGGTCGGGATCGCCCTGTTGCTACAGTTCCTGGGGCCGATCATTGTGGTCGCCTGGGTACGCCTCATACGCCGCGTGCGACTGCCAGCCAGCGCCATGACAGGAGCCTTGATCAGCCTTACTGGCCTGGCCATCGTGGTCGAAGTATGGTCGGGGCTGCAACTTGACGGGCTTGGCGTCATGGCCGGGCTCATCTCGGCGATGTGTCAGGCGGCGTACTACCTCGTCGGCGAGGAACTGACCGAAACGATGGACACCCGGGTGATGCTGGCTCTGGGCTTTGTCATCGGCTCTATCGCGATGACTGTGGTCGTTCGGCCGTGGTCCAGTGACTGGGCAACGCTGTCGACCCAAGTAGAACTGTCCGGGACCTCAGTTCACGCCCTAGTTCTGGCGACCGTGGTCATCGTTTGCACCGCAGCCGGGTATGTGGCGGGAATCGCGGCCCTGCGGCGTTTGTCGGCCCCGGTAACCGGCGCGATGGGATATACCGAAGTGGTGGCGGCCGCTCTGGCCGCGTGGCTGGTGTTGAATGAGGCGCTGTCGGTCGCGCAGATCGGGGGCGGGATCGTCGTCATCCTTGGCGTGGCGATCGCCCAGCGGGCAGCCCATCGACGTGAGGAGATTCCCGCCCCACCGTCGGTTGTTAGTGCAGCGCATTAGCTTCAGGGCCTTCGCCAAGAGTGTGTACTGTGGGAGCCATGGGATTGGGACGAAAAAAACTCACACGTCGCTCCGCTCTCTCGGCGGGCGCAGCCCTCGGCGTGGGCACCATCGCAGCGTGCAGCTCCGATGACGGTAGCATCTCCTCCCCCGCCAGCGAACCCGAAAGCAACGCCACGGTCACCATCACTCCCGAGGATGGCCTCAGCGGAATCGCGGTGTCGGCCGAGATGGCCTGGGAAGTCGAAGACGGCGAGTTTCAAGAGTTCTCGCTGACCGATGCGGCGGGAGAGGACATCCCCGGCGCCATGCACCCCGACGGCACCACCTGGGTCCCCTCTTCGCCGCTGGCGTACGACACGACCTACACCGCCGCGGTCAAAGCCGTGGACGATGAAGGCCTAGAAGGCACCTTCACCGCCGAGTTCACGACCATGTCCTCACCGGAAAACCGGGTCGAGATCGCCGACTATCTCCCCGGAGATGGCGCGGTGGTGGGGCAGGCGGGTGTCATCGCCTTCGAGTTCATCGGCTTCGATGTGCCCCAAGATAGGCGGCGAGAGGTTGAGCGCCGCCTCTTTGTCACCTCCGAACCCGCTCAAGAAGGCGCGTGGCATTGGCACAACGGCCACAAGCTGGAATATCGCCCCAAAGAGTACTGGGAGCCCAACACCGAAATCTCGGTGCGGCTGGCGCTTGGCGGCATGCCCTTGTCCGAGGATCGGTTCGGCCAATTCGACCTGACTCGGTCGTGGTCGACCAGCGGCGAGCTGCGACTCATTGAGGTCGACAATGACACCAAGCAAATGCGCGTCTTTCGCGATGGAGCGACGGTCAACACCTTTGACATCTCGCTCGGCGAAGAAGGACAAGACCCTGACCAGCGTTCTTTCTCCGGTCACATGACAATTATGAGCCGGGAACGAGAGGCCGTGTTCGGCTCCGAACAGTTCGGATACGAGGATTTGGACGTGGAGTGGGCGATGCGCCTAACCTGGAGTGGGCAGTATATTCACGCCGCTCCCTGGGCCCGCAATCACTTGGGCAGCCGTAACGTCAGCCACGGCTGTATCAACCTCGATGACGATGACGCCGAATGGCTGTTCGAGTTCGTGACCTGGGGCGACCCCATCACGGTCTCCCACACCGGCCGATCACTGCCAGCCGGGGATGGATTCACGACCTGGGACCTAAGTTGGGAAGACCATGTCGCGGGCTCATATGCGTATGAGTCAACCGCCTCCGAAGAAGACGACAGCGAAGACTGAGACCGGTCGCCCAGCGGTGGTCGATCCATAGTGCGGGCCCTCTGCTGTGAGGGCCCGTTAGTCTCAAAGCAGCCGAGGCGGCCCTACTCGGCCGCTGCCCTCTGGAGGGGTTCCTGGGCTGCTTCCTGGCTGAGATTCTCGGCAACAACCGTGCGGTGCACCCAACGTTCGACGATGAACGACACGACCGGGACGGTGCCGCTCAGGAGGACGCCGACGGTACGAGGCCAGAACGGCCATTCGGCGCGACGGGCAAGGTCGAAACCAAGCACCAGGTAGACCATGAACATGAAACCATGCGGCATGCTCACAATCGGAATGAGCGAGTCGTCGCCCCAGATGTACTTCATCGGCATGGCCACGAACATCAGGGCGATCAGCAAGGTTCCCACGATCCAGGCGACAATGCGGAAACGTTTGAGTGCGCCTTCCATAAGTTCCTCTCGGCGAGCGGGGTCTCATCGGTCGGGTGATCGGCCGGGACTGTCTGCTCAGAGGTATTCTCCTCTTCGCTGACCGCAGTGCCAGTTTCTCTGGGGGCTGAGACCGAGTCGCCCACGTAGTTGACATTGCGGCGCGTCGCCACTATGTCAGACTCGAACGGCGAGGTCATCGGCGCTTCCTGTGCCCGCTGTTGGGGACGTCGCCGCTGTGGTTTATCGGGATCCGCGCCGCGCAATTCCTGCACGACCTCACGAATCCACACAGCCAGGACGAAGACGGCGAAAATGGGCCATTCGAGAGAATACGCCCAGCTGATGGCGTTACCAGCTTGGGCTCGTTCAAGCTGCCAGAGGCCCAGCCACAAGAACACCACGATGAGCACCACGGCAATGACGTGGCGAGCGATCCAAGCGGGTGTGAGAAACCGGCGCACGGCTACAGGATATGGGGCCACATTGGCGAGGGTGAACCCGGTCGCATGACGGTGATCTGAGTCGTGATGACATAGGGACGTGAGCAACTCTTCCGAATGGGCTGCCGGACAGTCGCCGAGCCATTCCGCCGCCGAGGCGGACCAAAAGCCGCTAGGTGACCTCGAAGCCCCTCCCGCGATGGAGTCCGGCCTCGTTGAGGGGAAAGCCGCCGAGGCCAAGCTCCGAGCCACCAGGGTCGCCCGGAGCTTGGGCTGCGACCCCGAATCGACCCGCCGGCTGATCGAACTGTCCCAGCGACACGACCCGGCCGATTTCCCGCTCCCGACCGCGGCGAATTTGCGGGCCATCCTGTTGGATTTCTGCGACGCCAGCCACGAGGACGCGCGGTCGGTCGCCGCGGCACGGCCAGAACCGGGAAGTGACCTGTGGTGGGTGGCGTCACTGTGTTATCAGGACCTGCTGTGCGATATGGGAGGAACGGGGCTGCTGCGCTGGCCGGTTCCGCCGCGCCACCTGGGGCCAACTGGGGCACTTGTGACCTTGTATCCCATTCTGGCGGCGATTCCGCTTATGCGCGATTGGCACGCCGAACGTGGAATCACCGAGGCTCAATCGAAACTTGTGTGCGCCGATATCGGAGAGAAGCTCCGCTTCAATCGGCGACTGTTCGGCATGCCAAGCCTAGATGTGGCGTTCTGGTTCTCCACGCATGTGCGCGGCTCGCTATATCAGCTGGGGCGACTTCAATTCGATGTACACCGAGGAATGGGCGGGTTTCGCCTCGGCATTCACATTCGCGCCGAAGGCGGCCCCTTCACCAAAGAAGCCTGCGAGGAATCAGTGGCCCAAGCGCGCGAATTCTTCCCAGCTCGATTTCCACAGTGGTTTGGACCAGACCAACCCGTGAAGCTCAACTGCACGACGTGGATGTTGGACCCGCAGCTGGCCGACTGGCTGCCACCGGAGTCCAATGTGGTTCGCTTTGGCGATTTCTTTCGTCTCACCGCGCCCTCCGCTGACGCGCAGCGCAACGCGGTGAAGGACATTTGGCGGTTCGTCTACGCCACCGTCGATGGCGAGAACCCCACTCCGGTGGCGAGGTTGCCCCGGGATTCGCGGATGCGCAAGAGGCTGGCCGAAGCGATGGATTCAGGGGTGCGATTTCAGGTGCGAACCGGGCTGTGGATCAACGAGTCCTTATCTCTTGATCACCGATGGATGCCGGTCGCATATCCCCTGTGTCCTCCGTGAGTCGCAACAGCGTGCTGGCTTGCCCGCCGATCAGCTGGCACTTGTGCCAGCTGATCGGCGGGCAACGACGACCTTACTTTTCCCCATCGCTGGGAGACCAGGCATATAGATCCACGCTGTTGCCGTCAGGGTCCCTCAGACAGGCATAACGCTGGCCCCACGGGGCGTCCCACGGAGCGACTGAGCCAAACCCCGCATCCGCCATCCGTTGATACAGCTCATCGACCTGCGCGGGTGTGTCAAGTTGCCAAGCGATCGCGATGCGGTGCGAGTCCGTCGGCTGTTTCCACTGTGGGTGGATGGACTTGATCAGCTCCACTGTGTCGAAAGCCAGATGCATCCCGTTGTCAAAAGTGACATCGACGTGGTCTTCCCCCGCCGCGGGCTGGGGAATATCCACCCCCAAGAGACGATAGAAGTCCAGTGAGGCGGTCAGATCGCCCGAGACTATACCGACGAAATTGAAGCGTGGATTCAAAGGTGTCGTCATGGTGGGAACCCTAGCCTCGGACAGTGACATTTCCAGGCACATAGCGCGCTAGGACTCCCACAGTGCCGCAGGCCGATGTCCAACCCGCGACTATTCGAATCCGCCTAGTCGGAAGTCAGCGGCGCGTACAGGTCGACGACGTTTCCGTCCGGGTCCATCAGACACGCATAGCGTTGCCCCCACATCGCGTCCCACGGCTCGGTCTTGCCATAGCCTGCCTCAGCCATGTACCGATACAGCTGGTCGACCTCCGATGGAGAGCCCACCTCAAATGCCATGCCCTGCCGGAAACCGCCGCTGGGCGGGGTCCGGTCCGGGTGAATTTCCTTGACGACATCAGCGCGGTCCCAAGCCAGGCGCACCCCATTGTCGAATTGGATGTCGACGTGCACCTCATGGTCCGCCTCGGCGGGAATGTCAAGCCCAAGCCGACGATAAAACGCCAGCGAAGCGGGCAAATCAGATGGAAAGAGAGCCAAGAAGTTCAACGTTGGTGTGATAGTCATCGGCCCACCGTAGCGATTGAGTCCGACATTCTGGGCCCATCGATGGGCCCAGAATGTCAGACCATGGCAGTCGGCAGGCATGGTGTCTAACCCTTGACCGCGCCTCCAGTCAAGCCCGAGACGATATAACGCTGCAAGCTCATGAACACCGTCACCGTCAATACGGCCGTCAGCAGCGTCCCCACCGCGAACATGCCCCACTGGCTGGCCCGGACGTTCTCCACCACCATCGAATGCAGCCCCACCGCCAAGGTCATACTGTCGCGGTCAGTCAGGAACAGAGAGGCGATGATGAAGTCATTCATCGTCCCGACAAAGGCCAGCAGCCCGGAGATGGCGATGATCGGCGAGGCCAACGGCAGAATCACCCGGAAGTAAATCTGCGCGTGCGTCGCCCCGTCGATATAGGCCGCCTCATCCAAAGCCTTCGGAATGGTGTCGAAAAAGCCCTTCATCAACCAGGTCGACACCCCAAGCGCACCGCCCATATAGACCAAAATCAGTCCCCAGGCCGAGTTAAGCCCGAAGGCCGGGAAGTACTCCCCGATCGACCCCACGATCAAAAACAGCGCCACAATCGCTAGGAAGTTGGGGAACATTTGGATGAGCAACAACGTCAACAGGCCAACGCGCCGACCGTGAAAGCGGAACCGGCTAAACGCATAGGCGGCCAGCGACGAGATCAGGATCGAGATGAACGCCGCGGTGAAGGCGATCATGATCGTGTTTCCATACCAGCGCATGAACGGAATGTTCGGATGTGTGAACAGGTCCCGCACATTGTTGAGGCTGAACCCTTGCGTCGGAATGAGCGATGTCGAGCTCAAGGTCCCTATTGGGTTGAACGCCGCCGAGACGACGAAAACGATCGGGATCAACGAGAACACGCACATGATCCAGGCAAACGCGTGCCGCCATCCCTTCTCCAGCACCCAGCGGCGAAACTTCGTGCCTTTGGAACGCTGCCGCATCAGGTGTTCACGGCCCGCGATCAGACTGGTGTTGGTGAGGTCCACCCTTCGCTTCAACAACGTCATCGGAATGTCTCCTCCTGATGTCGAGTCAGATAGAAACTCACTGCCGAAATCGTGGCCACAATGAGGAAGATGAACGTCGAGATCGCTGCCGCGAAACCGTATTCGGCCCCAGTCCCACCAAAGGCGAGCCGGAAGGTGTACGTGATCAACAAATCAGTGCCGCCGACGGTTTCCCCAGCTGGGAAGGGGTGCCCCGCCGTGGTCAGTTGAATGGCGTTGAAGTTGTTGAAATTGAACGCGAACGAAGAGATCAGCAGGGGCGTGAGCGCCACCAGCAGCAACGGCAGAGTGATCGTGCGGAAGGAACGCAGCCCCGAGGCCCCGTCGATCCGCGCCGCCTCCAACGTGTCCCGGGGCAACGCCTGCAGCGCGCCCAGCGCGATCAGGAACATGTATGGGAAGCCCATCCAGGTGTTGATCAGCAACGCCATGAATCGCGCCGCCCACACTTCGCCAAACCAATTGATGCCCAGGCCCAGCATGTCGTTGACGATCCCAAAGTCCGGGTTGAACATGTCTCGCCACACCATGAGCATCGCGAAAGCGGGCATGGCATAGGGCAGGATCACAATCGCCCGATAAATGCGCGTACCGCGCATATTCGCGTGATTCAGTGCCATGGCCGTTCCCAGACCCAAAACAAACGTGAATAGCACGCTTCCCAGCGCAAACGCGAGGTTCCAGCCAAACACCTTGGCAAATGGACCCCGGATGTCCGGGTCGGTGACCACGGCGGTGAAGTTGTCCCATCCGACGTTGACGCGCCAACCTACCAGGGCTGGGTTTCCCTCTTCGGTGACGAACAGTCCAGCCTCGTCGTCGGCATACCAGACGATGTCAGCCGCGGTATCGGTGATGCAGTCGCACGCCTGGTCGTAGGAGCGGGTCGAGATGCCTTCAAAGGCCGTGGTCAGGTTGAGGAAGCTAATGCCGGAATTATCCGAGGTGGGCACGGCCAACTCAGAGATCTCCGCCGAGCGGGCACCCACTTGGTCCAAGCTGAGCACCTCGAAGCCATCGGCCTGGGTAATACGCCCGGTGGGGTCGGCAGTGACCGCCGCGGCGTCCAACCGTTCCAAACCGGTGATGGAGCCGACGTAAAACTCTTGCGCAATAGGGTCGGTCAGAAGGAAAACAATCTCACCGTCAGGCTCTTCGCCAATGGCAAGGATGTATTCGGGGGAATCGGGTGCCTGTTGCACCCCGGCAGCGATAATCGCCGCGATGGCGTCGTCCTTGTCGCCTCGATGGCCGTCGCCGTAGTTGGTGAACGCCGTCCCCACCGTCAAAATGACGGGAACAATCTGAAACGCCACCATCAGCATCGTCCCCGGAACCAGATACTTCAACGGCACATGCTGCTTTTGCAAGTACACATAGAAGACAACGGCGACGATGACGGCCTCGATACCGAGTCCGAACCAGTTCCCGGCGCTGGCCAACGGCACTGCCGCCCAGACGGCAATGGCCGTGACCAGGCCGAGAACTGCGATCTTGATGAATTGACCGAGCAAGGGCCAGGCTTTCGAAGTTATTCCAGCTCGCTGCGGATGGCGTCCGCGGCGGTACTGGCGGCCTCGTCGCCGTCGACGCTGGCGTCAATGGCGTTGGCCTGGGCGCGGCCGAAGGGTTCCCAGATGGCGTTCATCTCCGGGATGTTGGGCATGGGGATGGCGAACTCGCCGGCGGCGGCGAATCCCTCTAGGTCGGGATTGTCCGCGGCGAAGGCTTCAGCGGCGCCGGTGTGGGCTGGCAGGCGACCGCCGGCTTCGGCCAGCAGCAGCTGAAGTTCCTCGTCAATGACAAAGTTGGTGAGGAATTCCATGGCGAAGACCTCATTTTCGGCCTTGCTGGATAGGTAGAAGCCCTGCACACCCAGGAACGGCGCGGCGGGTCCCTCTCCTTCGAAGCCGGGGATGGCAGAGACTTCGTAGTTGATACCACCAGCGGCAGCGTCACCCAGAGCCCACGGCCCCGAGATCAGGAACGGCGCGTCGCCTTCGGCGAAGAACGGAATCGTGTTGTCGCCGCCCATGCTGGTGGTCAGAATTCCTTCTTCACCCAGCTGTGCAAACTTTTCAAAGGCAGCGATGCCGCCGGGTGAGTCAATGCCGATGTCGGTGGTGTCGAAGTTTCCCTCGTCATCGGTTCCGAACAGGTAGCCGCCGAAGCTACTGAAGAGGGGAAACCCGTGGTAGGGGTCGCCGTTGGTGGAAACCGGGATGGCTAGAGGGTGGTCGACTTCGCCAGCGTCGACAAGGTCCTGGCCGACCTCGATCATTTCTTCGAACGTCTCGGGCGCATCGGGGGCCAGGTCGGTGTTGCGGATAAGCGCAATGTTTTCAGTGGCGTAGGGAACGGCATATGCATTGCCGTCAATGGTGAACGCGTCCAGGGTCGAGGGGTCGAACTGCTCGCGCTGCGAGTCGGTCAGTTGCAAGGGGCTGACCATGCCGTCACGTGCAAGTTCCCCGGCCCAGTCGTGGGCGCCAACGAGGATGTCAGGGCCTTGTCCTTGCTCCGTGGCGGTCACATAGGTCTCGCGAAGTTCGTCGGCGTGCTCTTGAATGGTGACGTTGACGCCGTACTCTTCCTGGAATTTCTCAGTGTATTCCTGCAAAATGGGGGTGCGGGTTTCGTCGGCCCAGATGGTTAGGCTGCTGCCGAAGTCGACGTCGTCATCGTCGCCTCCGCCGTTGTCACCGCTACCGCAGGCCGTGACCACAAGAGCGGTCGCCGCGAGAGCAGCCGGAGCAAAATGCCGCTTCTTCATCAGGTTCTCCTCCATCGATTTTCACCAGCGCCTCATGAGGCCTAGTGTTCAACACCTCACCGTGCTGAGAAGTCGAACACTAGCAACAAATTGCACCCTTGTAAATTTCTTGCGGCCATCTTGTTACCTTCTTTCATATGCGCTAGTCTGAACTTCATGCGCCTTCGACTCTCAGACATCGCTGGACAGGCGGGAGTCTCCGAGGCCACGGTTTCCCGTGTCCTCAACGAGAAGCCCGGCGTCGGAGAAGACACCCGACGCGCAGTCCTGACCGCCCTCGATGTCCTTGGCTATGAACGCCCCCAAGCCCTTCGCAAGCACGCCATGGGCCTCATTGGCCTGATACTTCCCGAGCTGGAAAACCCCATCTTCCCGCTCTATGCGCAAACCATCGCCACAGTGCTGGCCAATTCCGGCTTCACACCCGTGTTGTGCACACAGACCCCCGGTGGCGTCACCGAAGACGAATACGTCGCCATGCTGCAAGAACGCGCAGTCGCAGGCATCATCTTCGTCTCCGGAATGCACGCCGACACCAGCGCCGACACCAGCCGCTACCACGCGCTACAAGAAAAACGACTACCGATGGCCTTCATCACCGGCCATCCCGGCGACATCAGCGCCCCATCGTTCTCCTGCGACGACACCGCGGCCGCCACCATGGCCGTCGAACACCTCAGCGGCCTGGGCCACAAGAAAATCGGCATCATCTCCGGCCCCGAGCGCTACCGCCCGGTCAAACGCAAACTCGAGGGCTACCGCAAAGCCATGGCCGGAATCGGCGAAGAACTCTCCGAGTTGACAATGTTCGGCGAGCAAGGCGGCCACGCCGCCGCCGCCCGCCTCATCGACCGAGGAGCGACCGCGATCCTTTGCGGATCCGACCTCATGGCCTTGGGCGCCATCCGAGCCGTCCACGAACGCGGCCTATCGGTACCAGAGGACATCTCCGTCATCGGCTACGACGACTCGCCACTGATCGCCCACACCTCGCCGCCCCTGACCACAATCCGGCAGCCAGTGCGTGACATCGCCACCGCCGCCGCCCGCGCCCTCCTGGATTCGATCAACGGACAGGCACCGCCGACCTCCGAATACCTCTACCGGCCCGAACTCGTGGTGCGAAAATCCACCGGCATGGTCCGCAGCTAAACAGCCGCCCGGTCCACGCCTCGCGCAACGGCCACCGGGCTGCACACCATCACCCCCTGCGGCAAGCACAGCCAACACCCCGCCACACACCTAGACAGCGACCAAATTCCAAAACCCACCTCTAGGAAGGGCTACTCCATGCCACAAGACACCGACACCGCGCCAACCCAGACCTCACTCTCCGCGATCGACTGGTGGCGCAACGCCGTGATCTATCAGGTCTACCCGCGCTCATTCGCCGACGGCAATGGAGACGGGATGGGCGACCTACCGGGCATCACGTCCCGCATCCCCTACCTGCAACGGCTCGGTGTCGACGCGATCTGGCTATCGCCCTTCTACTCCTCTCCCCAAAACGACGGTGGCTACGACGTGGCCGACTACCGCGACGTTGACCCTCGCTTCGGAACCTTGACCGACTTCGACAACATGCTCGCCGCCGCCCACGAGGCCCACCTGCGCGTCATCGTCGATCTGGTCCCCAACCACACCTCCTCAGAGCACGCGTGGTTCCAAGCCGCCCTCGCCGCCGAGCCAGGCAGCCCCGAACGCGCCCGCTACCACTTCGCCGACGTCGACCCCGCCAAACCAGATACCCCACCCAACAACTGGCGCTCCATCTTCGGCGGCGACGCCTGGTCGAAGACGCCAGACGGCAAACAGTGGTACCTGCACCTCTTCGACTCCACCCAACCCGACCTCAACTGGAATAACGAAGAAGTTCACACCGAAATGGAATCAGTCCTGCGCTTCTGGCTGGACCGAGGCGTCGACGGGTTCCGCATCGACGTCGCCCACGGCATGGTCAAAGCCGAAGGGCTTCCCGACGCACCCGACACCGGTATGGAAATGCTCGGCACCACGCTGGCACCATTCTTCGATCAAGACGGCGTACACGAGATCTACCGGCGCTGGCGGCCAATCGTCGACTCCTATCCGGGCGATCGCATCATGGTCGCCGAGGCCTGGGTCGACTCGGCCCAGCGCCGGGCGCTGTACCTGCGAAGCGACGAAGTCCACCAGGCTTTCAACTTCGACCTGCTGACCGCCCCCTTCGAAGCCGCGCAGTTCCGCCGGTCCATTAACGAAGAAATTCAATCCAATTCCGCGGTCGGAGCCCCGTGCACCTGGGTGTTGTCGAATCATGACGTGCAACGGCCGGTGACTCGCTACGGAGACGGCCAGCGCGGACTTGACCGGGCTCGGGCGGCGCTTATGCTCACCCTGGCATTGCCGGGCGTGTGTTACCTGTATCAGGGCGAGGAGCTGGGCCTCAATGAGGTTCTCGACATCCCCGGTGAACTGCGTCAGGACCCGACCTTCCACCGCACCGGCGGCGAGCAGGTGGGCCGCGACGGTTGCCGCGTGCCACTGCCGTGGGAAAAGGACGGTCCGTCCTTGGGCTTCGGGCCGGGCGGCAGCTGGCTGCCCCAGCCTGCACACTGGTCTGCCTCCTCGGTCGCGGCGCAGTCTGGGGCTCCCGACTCGACCCTCGAACTGGTGCGGGCCGCTTTGGGACTGCGGGCGACTCATCCGGCCCAGTACGTGACATGGGTGGAGACCGGTCAGGCGGACCTCTTGGCGTTTACGAATGGCTCACTTATTTGTGTTACGAACTTTGGCGACCAGCCCGCGCCCTTCGACGGGACGGTGAAACTGGCGTCAAGTCCGGTCGATGATGGACTTATCCCGCCCAACGCGACCGCGTGGATGGAACTGTAGGCAGCCTTCAGGCGGGGTCGGTGCGGAATTTCCCGCACCGACCCCGCCTGGTTTATGTCTTGGACAAGGCGGGCAGTATGGCGGCCACCATGGCTTAGGCTTGATGTATGCGAATAGTTATGGCTGGTTCATCCGGATTTCTGGGTACCGCACTAACCAATGCGCTGCGGGAGGACGATCACCACGTCATCCGTCTCGTGCGCCACCCCGCCCGATCCAAAGACGAAGTCGAATGGAACCCCTATCAAGGAGATCTCAACCCATCCATTGTCGAGGGCGCCGAGGCGGTGGTGAATCTGTGCGGCGTCTCGATTGGCGGCAAACGTTGGAACTCGGCCTATAAGCGTCGAATTCAAGTCAGCCGGGAGATCCCCACCAAGGTTCTCGCCCAGGCTATTGCCGAGGCGGGAGTGCCAACCATGCTGAGTGGGTCGGCCGTGGGTATCTATGGGGGGCGCGGTGAGACTCCCGTGGACGAGAACGCTCCCGCCGCTGGCGATTTTCTTGGAACGACTGCCAAACAGTGGGAGGAGTCGACTGCTGAGGCGGCCAGCTCCGGATGCCGCGTCGTCAATTTGCGTACTTCGCACGTCTTTGGCCCCGGCGCGCTCATGTTGCAAAAACTTGCGCCCGCATTCAAAGTCGGCCTGGGCGGCTACTTCGGCAATGGTCAGCAGTATCTGCCTTGGATCTCCCTGCGCGACTGGGTCAGAGCTGTCACGATGCTGATGAACAGTGAGATTTCGGGCCCGGTCAACTTGGTTTCACCGACACCCACACGCAACAAGGAGTTCACCAAGGCGCTAGGGCGTCAGCTCAATCGCCCGGCTGTGTGGCCGATTCCTGGATTTGCCGCCCGTATCGTCGCCGGCGAAGCCGCCGTGGAGCTGTTGCGGGGATCAAAGATCATCCCTTCGGTGCTGCGGGAGAACGGCTTCGAATACCTCGACCCGACCATTGACAGCGCGCTAGCGTATTCGCTGACCGATTAGGCGGGCATTTGCCTTACCGCAGCCTAGCTCAGGAGAACGTAGGACGCGGCCACCTTAGACCGTTGCGTATCGGGATAACGCTAGGTCGAAGATGGCCGCGCCGCCATATGGAGACGGAAGCCTTCTCATTGGTGGCCAAGGTCGTGGGTGCCTACTCCGCTTCGCCCCTGCGGGTCACGTGCGGCCCGGCGAGGTCGAGGCAAGGATGTGCACCAGTCCGTTCGACGGCAAGCCTGCCCCCAAGCCAACCCATATGAGTCCGTGCTCGTCACCGGCCAGACACCTGGGAGGGGATCGAGGTGCCTGCGCTAACAGCTGCGAAGCTCGGGAGACTGGTTGAGCAGTTGCGCTCGTGGCGAGATGAACGTGGTGTAGGTGTCGGAACCCACCTCGCTGAGTGGGAACGCGGCAACGCGGTGACAGTTTTGGAACACCAGCTTGACTTGGAAGTGTTGTTCCAACGCCCCCTTGATGGAATCAGACGCGAGCGCACGCAATAGCTGGCCCCGGGTGGCTTCGTCTGGTGGTTCGGTGGTGTTGTCGGCGAACTGGGTGCTGCCGTTGGAACTGGGGACTCCGTCTTTTAGATTTCCGGCCACCCGGCTGACGGTTTCATATGCGTAGGGAAGGGATTCCCGGATGCAGGCGACGAAGTCGGGTAGGTCGACCTGACCGCGTTCGGCCTTCTCCATGACCTCAGGTGGAACATCGAGCGACATTCGATTCTCCTCTCGGTACGGTGTCATCGATTCTTCCGGCCCGGGGAGAGCGGGTGTGTCGGCAATTGGACTGGAAATGATTCTCTTTTCCGACAACACGCGGTCGGGATGGCTTACCAATGGTCCATCGTGGCTACGGCGGATGACTCGTTTCCGTCGCGGCACTCCTGCCCCACCGCCGACTTCCCAATCGCTCCAGGAATATGCCAGGGGCCGGACAGGCGAGGATCGCTGCCTGTCCGGCCCCTGGCACGTTCAACCTCCGGTGAGGTCAGGGTTAGGCCCCAGCGGATTCCTTGGCGGACTCGCTGGACTCCTGGGAGTTCTTCACCCCGACTAGGCGGCCGATCGAGGGATACCGCACACACGCCTGTCGGAACAACACCGCGATGGTGAGCCCGATTCCGATAAGCGTGATGAGGTAGTTCGCGGTCAACAGGAACATCCCGGCGATGAACAACAAGACGCGTTGTACCGCGCTGAGCTTGGCGTAATACCAACCGGCCATGGCGATACCGAGAATTGTCACCCCGATGATCGCGGTGATGACCACAACCCCCACACGCACCCAGTCGTCGCCCATCAGCAGCAGTTCCGGGGCGAAGACGAAGATGAAAGGCACCAGGAACGCGCTGATGGCCACCCTGACCGCTTGCACACCGGTCATGATTGGATTACCGCCGGAAATCCCAGCAGCGGCGTACGCGGCCAGACATACCGGTGGAGTGATGTCGGCCATGACTCCGAAGTAGTAGACGAACAAGTGGGCAATAATGGCCAGCTGGAAGACCTCCAGGCCCATGTCGTCGTAACGCAACGTCACCAAGGGCACGATCGCCGGTGCTGCCACCACTGCCATGACCACATAGTTGGCCGTGGTCGGCAGCCCGATGCCCATGATCAGGCAGGCCACCATGGTGAAGATCATGACCGTCAACAAAGTGACACTGTTGAAGTCAATGTGCTGGGCCAGGAATCCGGGCATCGCCGATTCGAATCCACTCGAGATCGTCTCGCCCAAACCAATGAACTCGCGTCCGATGTTCAAACCGAGAGCGGTCACGTTGATCGCCCCGGAGATGATGCCTGCGGCCGCGCACGCGGCCACGATCGGCAATGCCATCTTGGTCGCGTCGTAGAGAGCGTTGAGGAAGGCCATCGGGGTTAGCTTGTCGGGCATTTCCTTCCAGCCCTGGATTCCCTTGAACGCTAGGTACATGGCCTGTACCAGCAGGTTTAGACCGATGGTGACGATGATGGCCCAGAACGCGGCGAACATCGGGGTGCGGCCCGAGGACAGGATGAGGATGATCGCGATCAGCGGAATCAGCAGGTAACCGCGCCGGACTAGCAGCGGCCACAGACGCGGCAGGGCATCGGCGGGCAGGCCCATGATTCCGAATCGTTTCGACTGGAAGTGCACGATGATGAACTGCGCGGTGAAGAACAAGATCGCCGGGATCAGCGCGGCTTTGAGAATGTCGAAGTAGACGATGCCGCCACCGATGATTTCCAGCATGATGAACGCCGCGGCACCCATCACCGGGGGCGCGATTTGCCCTCCGGTGGAGGAGGCGGCTTCCACGCCTCCGGCGAACTCTCGCGAGTAACCGGATCGACGCATCATGGGAATAGTGAAAGCCCCGTTGGAGACGGTGTTGGCCACGGAGGACCCGGTGATGGTTCCCGAGAAGGCCGAGGTGATGATGCTGACCTTGCCGGTGGCACCGATTTGCCTTCCGGCCAGCCCCAGCGCCAAGTTCGTGAAGAACCGCTCCATTCCGGTGCGTTGCAACAGGGCCGCGAAGATCATGAACAAGAAGATGAACGTCGACGAGACTTGAATGGGGGTGCCAAAGATTCCCGAGGTGCTCAAGAACGAACCGGTCACGATGGTTTCGGGGCCGAACCCGGCGTTCTGTAGGAAGCCTGGCATCTCGCGCCCGTACAACATGAAGCAGAACATTGACAGCGCGATGACAGTCAAGGCGGTGCCGACGGCCCTCTGCGCGGCCACGAGGACCAAAATGGTGCCGATCGTGGCGGCGAGGACACCCTCTACGGGGAAGTTTCCTCCCACATAGCGGTTGAAGTCCGAGGCGTTGTTGACCACCCACATCGCCGCCCACACACCGCCGGCGGCCAGCAGTACATCAGCTAGGGGCATTCCACCGAGGCTCACGTTCACAAAGCGGGTGATCTGCAAAAGGATCAGCACGACGATGCTGGGCACCAGGATGATCGTGCTGGCTCCCGCAGCCGAACCCAGATAGGCGATGACTCCCATCCCGATGGCGGTGACAAAGATGCCGTTTGCCCTCTGGTACCCCAACTTGTTGTAGAGGGAATCCAGCGGTGGTATCGCGCCTCGCATCTTTAGGTTGAGCCGCCCCGCTTCCTTTCGGCGACGGGGAAGGTACATCAGGAAGACCAAGCCCAAACCGAAGGCCAGGTGAATCCCGCCCTGACGCAAGGTGGGCAAGGTTCCCGAGTAGGCGGTCCACAAGTGGAACAGGCCCATAGACACCGCGAACGACCAAGTGATCCAGTGCCAGGCGGGGTGGAGGTCCTCACGTTTACGGACCGGGCCTGCTACGTCGGTAGTGGGGCTCGCATCGGCGAATTCTTTAACGTCGGCGGCCGCTTGTTGCTTGTCATAAGCAACGTCTTGCTCGGGGGCTGCCACATCCTTTCTGTCTTCCGACATGGCGGTTAACCTTTCCAAAGATTAGTGGTGACTTCGACGGGGGTGCCGAAATCGGCGATATCCAAGAGGGGCTGCGAATGTCCATCGGCAAAGTGAAGAGTGCGGGCTCGGTCGGGTCCACCGACCACAATGTCGAAGGTGGGCAGGGGGTGCGAATGGTGCGAGACGAAAACTTCGCCGCCGCGGACTTCATAGGTGGTCGTGTAATCGGGATATTCCTCAGGCCCGGCGGGAAGATTGGCACCGTGTTGGTCGAACCACAGCTCTTCCATGAGGATTTCTCCCGCCTCTGAGACCGAGAACGTTTCGCGCACCGTTCGTTCGGTCAGGGAGTGAACGTGAGTCATCGTGAATTCTTCGCCAGGCTCGATGACGCGGCTGTAGAGCACATCGTCGCCATGAAGGATTTCCAATTTCAAAGGTTCGTCGGTGGAGCAACCTGCGGAAAGGCCCGCCGACAGCAAAAGCACCGGCAGGGCCTTTCCAGACCACCGCGAGCCGGCACCTGGCCGGCTCGCGGAGGAAGGTGAGTGGAACTTAGGCCGGGATCTCAACGCCCTGTTCCTCGTAGTACCGCTGGGCGCCAGGGTGGAGCGGAATACCACCCAGACCGTCCAGCGCGGTTTCCAGCTGGATCTCCGCGGCCACACCGTGCTGCACTTCGTCGGCGTGGTCATACAGGACGCGGGTCAGGTCGTAGACGAGCTCATCGTCCATTCCCGGCGCCACATAGAAGGTGGCCCAGTTGGTCACCGTGAGAACATCGTCGTCAATACCGTCATAGGTGCCACCGGGGATCTCCATCGTGGTCAGCGACGGGTCGTTGGCGATCAACTCGTCAATACCCTCGTCGGTGAAGTTCACCAGGTTGATGTCAGTGTTCTGGGCAACCTCGTCGATCGACGTCGCCGGCAGCGCCAAGAGAGCGAACGAAGCGTCGATCTGACCGTCACGCAGCTTGTCGGCCGCGTCTCCGAAGCCGTCCTCGAACGTGGTCACATCGATGTCGTAGCTGTCTAGGATGTTGTCGGCCATGATCGCCGTGGCGGAGCCGGGCGGACCGATGGCAACGCGCTTACCGTCGAGGTCAGTGATGTCCTCGATTCCCGAGTTAGCCGTGGCCACGACCTGGAGAACTTCGGCGTAGATGTTGCCCACGGCCACAAAGTCGTTTTCGAGGCCATCGTCGCCCGCGAAGGCACCAGTACCCTCATACGCCTGAACAGCGGTGCCGTTTACGGACATGATGATCTGAGCGCGACCGCTGTCGAGCAGACGCAAGTTTTCAGCCGAAGCGTCACTGGACTGCGGGTTAACCGTCACGTCAAGGTGTTCGTTCCAGACAGAGGCAATGGCATTACCCAGCGGGTAATAGGTGCCACCGGTCGAGCCGGTCGGCAGCACCAGACCACCATTGTCGCCTCCATTGTCGTCGGCGTCGTCCGACGCTGGCGAGCAGGCAGCGGTGGCGGCCAAGGCAAGGGCCGCCAGCGGCGCGAGAATGCGCGCGGCTTTGCTCATACTGTGAGTCTCCGTTCAGTGGATGAAGACTGCCACGAGGGTAGTGGCCATCTTCGGTTGCTTTTGTGGACGTGCGTCACCGGCCGCACACGGCAGCCGAATACGTACTAGTCCTGGGCCGCCCAGACGGTGGGCACTGCTTTCCTACCCTGATGCACCAGCGTCGTAACGTCCCAGTTGGCGATATCCTATGGCACAGAAGCTGCGCTCAGAGAGGCACCTGTGACCTAGAGCCGAGTCGCCGGTCACACTACCGACTTCACAGCACTGTACGGCGGGCCTGCCACCCAGACCCCACCAAAAGCCGTTCCGTACCCAAACCGTTACGTTTTCCCACCGTATCGAGATAATCGCCGACTCCACGCTGTAACTAAAGCCACACCAAACCGGTCGATTCAATCGCACAGAGTGCAACCAAATCGTGTCAGGATGCGTCTTAATGTTTATGACCGTTGAGCCGATGCCCCGTGCCCAGATATCAGTGAGTCCCAAACGCGTGAGCGGCAACGCAAAAGTTAACGGACGCACCCCTTGGCGGACTATCGTCGAATATGTGAACGCTGCGAATGATCCCGAGATTGACGTGCCCGCCCACAAGCTCGTCATCGAAAAACCCGGCATGGTCGACTACAACTCCGCTTGGCAAGCCCAACAGCAACTCCAAGAAGAACGCATCGCCGACCGGATCGACGACACCGTCTTGCTCCTGGAACACCCCAGTGTCTATACCGCTGGGCGACGGACCGAGAAATGGGCCCTCCCCCAGGACGGCACACCGGTGGTCACGACCGACCGGGGCGGCCAAATCACCTGGCATGGCCCCGGCCAACTCGTCGGATACCCCATTGTGAAACTGCGTAAACGCATCGACGTGGTCGCCTACGTGCGCCGCATCGAAGACATGATCGTGGCGGTATGCAAAGAATTTGGCATCAACTCGGCCAGCGGACGTATCAAAGACCGCACCGGCGTATGGCTGCCCGCAGACGACCGAGGCCCCGAACGCAAAATATGCGCCATCGGCGTGCGCGTACGCTGGGCTGTCACCATGCACGGCTTCGCCCTGAACTGCAACCCCGACATGACCTTTTACGACCGGATCGCACCTTGCGCCATCACCGACGCCTCCGTCACGTCGCTAAGCCAGGAACTGGGCCGTGACGTCACCGTGGACGAAGTTCTCCCAGTCGTGGAAAAACACCTACCGCTGATTTTGGAGCGCGACTAGTCAACAATCGACCAGCCCGCGCTGAGGCAGCACGACGACAAGCCCGGTCTCAGGCCGGGCTTGCGCGTATCCAGCCCCATCATGAGAAGCCACGGGACTCACGAACAACCCGGCCACGGCTGAGGCTGCTGCGGATGTGGCTGGACCTCGTCGCCGACAAAGACAGCCAACAGGTTGTACCAGGCATCCGAATAGGGAATGAAAATCTCCGAATGCGAGTGAGTGCCCTCGATGCGAGATCCAGAGATACCCAACTCCACCAAATCCCGGCCAATATCGTCCACCGCGCCCGGCCAATCGGGAGTCTTACCGGTCTCCAACCGCACCATTCCCGGAAAATGGTCTGGGTGCGCGCCGTGCCCGACCATAGGCAGATCCCACAAACCCTGCACATACGAAATCGGGTCCCCCGGCGCCGTCATCGAGAAGCGCTCCCGACAAGGGTCCGAATAATGGTCCGGACTAGAAACCCCGTGTCCCGTACCCGGCGACGCGATATGCACGACGCGATCGGCCTGAAGATCATGCTTCTCAGCCAGACCAATGGTCGCGCCGCCATATGAATGGCCCGCCAGCGTCAACAAGGCCTCATCCCCCGCTTGCCGTCGCACATCCCCCACGAACGCCGACACCTCATCGGCCGCCCGCTGCGACCACGCCGCGAACGACTCCTGAATCCACCCGGCCGGGGATGGCGACTGCGCCCAGATAAACACCGCCAGATCATCGGCCTCCTCGACAAACGTGCGAGCTCGCAGATAGTAGCGGTCGAAGTTGTCCGAGGAAATATAGGCACTTCCACCTGGAACCATCACTACCACGTTCGCCGCGTCGGCCCGGCCGACCAGCTCAATCCAGGAACCATTGCCCTTGTTTCCGCGCAGGTCCAAGCCAATGAGCTGACGCTCGCCAGCTGGCAACTTGGCCAGGTCCTCCCGCGGCGGCCGCTGCTGACCATGCCACGGGCGCTGAGGCCCAGGAATCAGCGTCGATTCCTCAATGGCCTCATGCAACCTCATGCGATTGGCTTCAATGCGCTGGGTAAAGGGCGCCCCGCCCAAATTTCCGACAATGTCGGGAAACTGCCTGGTCAACCGGTCGATGGTGGTGGCATCAAGTTGATCGTAGAAGTCGGCCACCGTTGACCAGTCCGCCCAACCCTCCTCCACCAGATCCGCCAAACGCAACAGGGAGGCATCCACTTCCTCGGGCTGATTTGCGGGGTCTGCCACCACCGGCGCGGCGATAGGCGGAGCGTTATTGAGCACCGTCGGGTGCTTAAAGGTCGTAAGCGTCGCCAACAGCGCCACCGCCGTGAGGACCACGACACCGCGACGCAGGCGAGGTGATCGCCTCTTCACCTGAGAGTCAGTCCTTCTGTCGTTACCTACCGATACGGCCCCTGGTGGGCCACTCCATAGCGCAACTGTAGCCAGTTTGGACACGACCGTGGGGCCACATCCGCCGCTTAGCTTCCCTTCGGGTGGCCACACTGCCTCTACGCATCGCCTAACAGCGCAGATGTGGTTTCAGATAAGGCGGCTTGGGCGGTATAGCGTTCGTTGAAACGGGTCAGACCCAATGACAAGCCGAACGTTGTCGACAATGTCTGACTGGTCAACGCCTCTTCGATGGGTCCTGACGTCACGACTTGCCCTCCGGAGAGCAGCAGCGCATGCGTGAAACCTGGCGGGATCTCCTCAACGTGGTGGGTGACGACCACCATCGCCGGGCTGTTGGCGTCTTTGGCCAGCGCCGCCAACGCGGCGACCATGCCTTCGCGGGCTCCCAAGTCGAGCCCGGCCATGGGCTCATCGAACAAGAGCAGCTCCGGGTCGTTCATGATGGCGCGAGCGATGTGGACCCGCTTGCGTTCGCCTTCGGAGAGGGTGCCGAAGGTTCGTTCGCTGAGGTGGGCGATGCCCAGCCAGTCCAGCAGCTGCATGGCTCGGTCGGTGTCGACCTCGTCGTACTCTTCCCTCCAGCGGCCTACAACCGACCAGGCGGCGGTCTGGACGACGTTGACGGCGGTCTCGTCGGCGGGGATGCGGTCGCTTTGCTGGTCTGAGGTGAGGCCAATGCGCGGGCGTAGTTCGAATACGTCAGTGCGGCCGAGTTTTTCCCCGAGGACGGTCATGGTGCCCTTGGTGGGGTGCATGAGGGCCGCGGCGAGGTTCAAGAGGGTGGTCTTACCGGCTCCGTTGGGGCCCAGTACAACCCATCGCTGATCGGAATTGACCTGCCAGTCGACGTTGCGAAGCAAAGCGTTTGTGCCGCGCTGGACGCTGAGAGCCTCGGCCGAGATAACGGTGTCTGTAACGGTAGTTGCCACGGTCCCATCAAATCATGTGCCGGCGGGCTTTGACCACCTGGACGCACCATAGGTGACGAGTCTGGGTAGTCTCGGAGCAGACCTACTCTTCACCCGACCCCGATTCGCCGCGGTTCTCTCTGGTCGGCCTGGTGTCTGTTATGCACAGACGCTCATCCGAACTCTTATTGGCTGGTTCCACAGGCGGTCCACTGCGAGTTGGTGCAGTTACGAGGCTGAGGCGCCGCTGCGGTTGCACGACTGCGGGAGAATGAGTTCACGCAGGTGAACGGGCTGATGAGTATGCGGACGTCGCTTTTGCGCCCGCCTCAATGACTAAAGACGAGGATTCATGACCCCAGTTATCGAGATTTCGGGTCTGAGAAAGACCTATCGCTCGTTGTTCGGCAAGACTCATCATGCCGTCGACGGCTTGGATATGAGCGTTGAACCCAACCAGGTTCACGGATTTTTGGGCCCCAATGGCTCGGGAAAGACCACGACGCTGCGGTCACTTTTGGGCCTGGTGTCGGTGCAGGGCGGGACGATGCGCGTATTCGATCGGCCGGTGCCCGATCGGCTTGCCGAGGTCGTCCCTCTGGTCGGGGCGGTGGTGGAGGCTCCGCGGTTTTTCGAGAAGTTCTCCGCGTTCACGACGTTGCAGCTGTTGGCCACCAGCGTTGGGATGCCGACGCAGCGGGTTCACGAGGTGCTAGAACAGGTCGGGCTGACCCATTACGCCAATTTCCGGGTGGGGTCCTTTTCGCTGGGAATGAAGCAGCGTCTAGCAGTGGCCCAGGCACTCATCAAGCGTCCGCGACTGTTGATTCTCGATGAGCCGGCCAACGGATTGGACCCGGCCGGTATTCATCAAATGCGTACTTTGCTGCGCACGCTGGCAAAGGACTTTGACACGACGGTGCTGGTGTCCTCGCATGTCCTCAGTGAGGTGCAGCAACTGTGCGACACGGTGACGATTATTTCGCACGGTAGGCGAATTCAGGCCGGTTCGGTAAAGGACTTGATGTCGGCGGCGGCTAGTAACGAGCTGTCGGTGAGCGTGGCGCCAGAGGAGATCACTGCGGCTTTGGAGGCACTGCACGCCCACGAGGGTGTGGTGGCCGCGCATGTGGATGGACAACTGACGGTGACGGGCGCTCCCGACCCCTCATGGGTTACCAAGACTCTGGCCGACCACGACATCTATCTGAGCGGCTTGTCGCGTCGCAGTATCAACCTCGAAGAGGTTTACCTGAAGCTCACCGCTCAAGGCGGTCTCGAAGACGTGCACGAAGGCGGCCAAGAATGAACTTGCTCAAAGCTGAAATCAAACGTTGTTTGCGTCGTCGACTCGGATGGATTCTCGGGTTGACCCTGGTGGGGTTCCTCTTGTTGTCGGTGGGTGTGGTCGCTGCCCAGTCCAGCACGTCCGACTACAACTTTTCGCTCCAACGAGAAATGCCCACGTTCTTTGAGGCATGGCTGCTGGTGTTCGGATTTGTCGTCCTGGTGTGGGCGGCGAGTGTCATCGGGGCTGAGTGGTCCTCGGGGAACATGTCGAACATGTTGTTGTGGCATCCCAACCGGATGACGCTGTGGGCGGCCAAAGCCACGGCTATCGTGGCGGTCGCTGTGGTCGCGACGCTGGTTCTCTTGATGCTGACCTTCGGGCTGTTTGCCTCAGTTGGGCTGATCTTTGGTGAAACCGGGGAGCTATCGGGCTCATGGTGGCTTGATTTGGCCGCTTTGACTGGCCGATGGTTGGTGTTGATTGTTTTCATGGCCTTGGCGGGGGCTGGGATCGCGATGTGGGGTCGGCACACTGCCGTGGCCACCACTGTGGTCGCCGCCTATATGATCTTGAATCCGATTTTTACCTGGGGGGTTCTAGGTGGGGTCTTTTCGGTCACGTACCCAGGCTTGTATTCGCTCCTGACCTATGCCGATGCCTGGCTTCAAGGCGGGGTCGCGGTCAGTTCGATCTTCTTTGACAGTTCGACCCAGGTCTCTGCCGGAAGCGGCTTCTTTGTCATGTTTACGGTGATCGCTGTGTTGATGACGGCGGCGAGTGTGTCGTTCCAACGCCGGGATATCTGAGCCCGAAAGTGTTGCTGGGCCCAGCCTTCGGCTGGGCCCAGTGTGGTTTGTGGTCGCGGTCTTCAGTCTTCGAAGAGCGTCTCTTCGACCTTGTCGAGACCGACTCGGATGCCACCGCGAATGACCGGGTCTTGTGATACCTCGCCGGGTTGCACATTGGGGCTGACCGGGGCGATGCGGGTGGTGGCTTCGGCGACTTGGCTGGCCAGTGACTCACCACCGGCGTAGCCAACCGGACCGCCCAGGATTACCCGCGAGGGGTCAAGCACGATGCAGGCCGAGGCGACGCCGAGGGCCACGCGGGTGGCGATCTCGGAGAGACATTCGCGTCCCAGGTCGCCGTTTTCCAGAGCCTGGGTGACAATACCTTCTGGAGTGCTGCCGGTGAAACCGTACTTGCGCCCGATTTCGATGATCGCCTCTCCACCGGCCACCATCTGGAATGAACCCTTTTCGGTGCGGGATTGCACCTCCGTGTGGGACAGTTCGACCCCGGAGACGGGAAGGAATCCGGCTTCGCCAGCGGCTCCGGTCGCCCCCCTATAGAAGCGTCCGCCAAGGATGACGCCGAATCCCAGGCCACGCCCGAACCATGCGTAGACGAAGTCGTCCACGCCACGGCCCGCCCCGAATCGCTGTTCGGCGACGGCGCCCAGATTCACGTCGTTCTCGATGGAGACCGGGACGTGGAGAGTGCGGCGTAGCTCTTCGCGGATACCCGCGTGCCAGTTGGGTAGGTCCCATGAGAAGCCGACATCACCAGATTTGGGGTCGATGACTCCCGGGGTACCGACGACCACGCGATGCAAATCGCCCGGGTCGATTCCAGCGTCGGTCACAGCCTCATCGACGAGCTGTTTGACCACCGCCGCCGGTCCAGAGTTTTCCTCGGTGGAGAGGGTGGCGCGCCCGATGATCTGGCCGGTGAAGTCCGCGCAGGCGGCCCGCACGTGTTCGGGCCCAACCTCGATACCGACGACGTAGGCGTAGGACCCCACGGCGGCGTACAGCGAGGCGTTGGGGCCTCGGCCACCTGATTTGGTTCCCACGGCCTTCACCAGTCCTCGGTTTTCCAGCCGTTCGACCATTTGCGAGGCGGTCACCTTGGACATGGAGGTGCGCTCAGCCAACTGGGTGCGAGTTTGCGGGCCTTCTTCGAGCAACAGGCGCAGCGCGGCCTTGTCGTTCAGGACTCTCAGCAGTTTCGGCACACCGGGTTTGCGGCCTTTGTTCATTGCACTCTCCACCTCCGCGAGGACGAGCATCGGCTCGACACCGTTCTTTTGAACACGGTGTGTCCGGCAGCGCTCTCCGGGGGTTCGTTAATCGATGCGCAAGGAAAACTCGCGCATTCTAAGGGTTGACAGATTCAACTAGATAGCTCACTCAGCAGTAACTGAAATGATAAGTAACCTTACCCGGACGCGGCGATCAGGCCCGCGTAGTGGGTGAACCCCACCCCGATCATCTCCCTCGACGTAGATGCGACCTCAGGCGGTGTACTCCCCCGCCGAGTGCGATGCCGCCCCATGGGCTCCATGGCCCAGTCTCCTCGGTGAGGCCTCAGTTCAGTCCTCTGCCTCTACATAGCCGGGGCTCGGTCGAACGCGGTTTCGACCGAGCCCCGGCTATGAGCACTTTTCTCAGGTGTTGGCCTCGACCAGCGACCGGATATGACGCAGAATCACCGAAAGAATCGCCAGGTCCTCCTGGCCATGCCCTGCCTCGGCCACGCCGCTGACCACCCGATCCAGCGAGGCGACGTTTGCCGCCTCCCACTCTTCCAGCGCCGTTGCCGAGACCTTGCCGTCGCCTGCGGAGATGACCGTGCGGGTCAGAGCCGCCAACGCTCCGTACAAGTCGTATCTCAGCGCCAGCCGGGCGAGCGTCTGCCAGCGCGAAGCGCGCGGCAGCACCGAGATCTGGTTGAGGATCTCATCGCCGTGAATGCGGGCGGCGATCTGATAGTACAGATCGGCGACGTCTTCGACGTTGTTGTTGGTCTCGCGGGCGACCTCGACGGCATCGAGTAGTCCGAAGCCGTAGATGCAGCTGACGACGTCGGTGGCGAGTTCGGCCGGTACTCCGTCCTTTTCGAGGCTGGTGACGAAGGTGGCGAAGTTGTCAGCCTCGATGCCACGCAGCATATTCGGCAGTTGTGGTAGCAGCGTGGTCATGCCTGGACGCAGGCGCACCAGGTCGCTGGTGATGTCGAGCGGGGCCCGCCGGTGCTGGATGAGCCAACGCACTCCACGGTCCATGACGCGGCGGATGACCAGTTGCGCGGAAATCTGGGCGTTTTGTGGGGCTCGGTTGTCCAGGGCCTCGACCCGCCTAAATTGTTCGTTGAGACCGAACACGTCACGGACGATCAGGTAGGCGCGAATGACGTCGATCGGGTCGGCCCCGGTCTCATCGGCGACGCGGAAGACAAACGTGGTGCCTCCGCGGTTGACGACCTCGTTGACCACGGCCGTGGCGACGATTTCCCGTCGCAGCGGGTGCTCGGCCATGAGGTCGGCGTAATCTTCGCGCAGCGGTTCGGGGAAGTAGTTGCGCAAGACCGGTTCGGTCCAGTCTTCGTCGGGTAGGGCCGAGTCGAGCACGAGCCGCTTGAGGTGAATCTTGACGTACGACAAGATCACGGCGAGTTCGGGCTCGCAGAGGCCTTGGTCGACAGCGGCCCTGGCGTTGAGGTCCTTGTCGTTGGGTAGGAACTCCAGTTCGCGATTGAGCTGAGCGTTTCGGCCCAGGTATTTGATGAGGCGGCGGTGCACTCCCAGCAGTCGCCCTGCTTGGCGGCTGGCGTTGGCCAGGGCGAAGTTCTGCTGGTAGTTGTCGCCCAGCACCATGGTGGCCACTTCGTCGCTCATGTTCATAAACAGCTGGTCGCGCGCGGCAGGTTCGATGCGGTCTTGCACCATCGCTGAGGCGAGCAGGATCTTGATATTGACCTCGTGGTCGGAGGTGTCGACGCCAGCGGAGTTGTCGATGAAGTCGGTGATGAGGCGTCCGTGGGATGCCTTGGCACGGACTCCGTCGCCGTCTTCGAGCAATGCGTCGGCCCCGCGTGGAATCTCGTTTCGGGCAATTTCGATCCGACCCAGTTGGGTGAGGCCAAGGTTGCCACCTTCGCCGATGACGCGACAGCGCACGTCCTTGCCGTTGACGCGCACGGCGTCATTGGCTTTGTCGCCCACATCGGAGTTCGCCTCGGAGGTGGCCTTGATGTAGGTGCCGATGCCTCCGTTCCACAGGAGGTCGACCGGCGCCTTGAGAATGGCCTGGATGAGCTGTTGTGGGTTGAGCGTTTCTGTCTTCTCGTCAATGCCCAGGGCGTGGCGCATTTGCGGGCTGATGGGAATGGATTTCGCGCTCCGTTCCCAGACTCCACCGCCGGAGGAGATGAGCTTGGGGTCGTAGTCGGCCCAGGTAGAGCGCGGCAGGTCGAAGAGGCGCTTACGTTCCTGGAAGGAGGTGGCCGGGTCGGGGTCGGGGTCAACGAAGATGTGCATGTGGTTGAACGCGGCAACCAGCCGGATGTGTTCTGAACACAGCATGCCGTTGCCGAAGACGTCCCCGCCCATGTCGCCGATGCCCACGACGGTGAAGTCTTGGGTTTGGGTGTTGTGGTCCATGGCGCGGAAGTGGCGCTTGACGCTTTCCCAGGCACCGCGGGCGGTAATACCCATCTTCTTGTGGTCGTATCCGACCGAGCCACCGGAGGCGAAGGCGTCACCGAGCCAGAAGCCGTATGCGGCCGAGACTTCGTTGGCGATATCAGAGAAGGTGGCGGTTCCCTTGTCCGCGGCGACGACCAGGTAGGGGTCGTCGCCGTCGTGGCGGACGATGTCCCGTGGTGGGACGACGTTGCCTTCGGCGTCACGGTTGTCGGTGACGTCCAGCAAGGAGGAGATGAACATCTTGTAGCAGGCGATGCCCTCCTCTTGCCGCTCTTCACGATTGGCGAAGTCGGTCCGTTTGACGACGAATCCGCCCTTCGAGCCCACCGGGGTAATGACGGTGTTCTTCACTTCTTGGGCCTTGACTAGGCCGAGGATTTCGGTGCGGAAGTCTTCGCGCCGATCGGACCAACGCAGCCCGCCTCGGGCGACCTTGCCGTAGCGCATGTGGACGCCCTCCATGCGCGGGGAATACACGAACACCTCGAAGGACGGTCGGGGCTCGGGCAGGAAGTCGACGGCGCGGGCGTTGATCTTGTAAGCGACGTAGTTCTTGAGGCGACCGGCTTTGGTGCGCTGGTAGTAGCTGGTGCGCAGGGTGTTGAGGATGAGAGTGAGGAAGGATCGCAAGATGCGGTCGGCGTCCAGGGATGGTACGTCCGCTAGGAGAGCTTCGACGTGGTCCAAGCAGGTGGCCGCTAGTGCGTCGCGGTCGCCCTCGATGCTTGGTTTGAAGCGAGCTTCGAACAGTTCGAGCAGCCCGGCGGCGATGTCAGAGTGGTCGATGAGCGTTTGGGCGATGAAGTCCTGGGTGTGGATCGTGCCCGCCTGCTGAAGATACTTCGCATATGAGCGCAAGACGACCACTTGCTGCCAGGTGAGCTTGGCGCAAACGACCAGTTCGTTAAACGGGTCGTGTTCGGCTTCGCCCATCCAGGCGGCGCGGAAGGCGTTTTCGACCCGGGAGCGCAGCTGGGGGACCTGCTCGCCTTCGGGGCATTGCATGCGCAGCCCGAAGTCGTGCATGTAGATGTTGCCGTCGGAGCGTTTGACCACGTACGGGCGCTCCTCGGTGGCTTCGAGTCCTAGACTTTGGAGCACCGGGAGAGCTTTGGACAAGGTGATGGCCTTGCCGAAGTTATAGATCTTGAACCGAACGCGCGCGTCGTCGTGATTGACCCGGAACAGGTGCAGTGCCATGTCGCCGGGGGCGGAGACGAGTTCCAGCTTGGCGATGTCTTGAGCGGCTTGGAGCGGCGTGTGTTCGGCTTTGTAGGTGTCGGGGTAGGCCGCGTGGTATTCCTCGTAGAGGCTGCGAGCTTGGCCCTGCCCAATGTGGTGATCCAGCTGCAAGGCCAGGTCGGCGTCCCAGGAGCGAGTGGCTTCGGACAGTTCGCTTTGGATGCCCTCGACGTCGATGAATTCGGGAGTATTGGCCGGGTCTAGGCGCACGATGAAGTGCAGTCGCGCCAGTACCGAGTCGGAGACGCGGGTGGCAAAGTCTACGCCGATGCCGCCGAGCCGGTTGACCAGGATGTTCTGGATTTTCAGCCGGTTTGCGGTGTTGAAACGGTCGCGCGGAAGGTAGACCAGGCAGGAGACAAAGCGGCCGTAGTTGTCCCGGCGGACGAACAGGCGCAGACGGCGGCGGCCACGCAGGCGCAGCACCCCCATCACGGTGGAGTAAAGGTCGTCGGTGCGAGTTTGGAACAGTTCGTCGCGCGGGTAGGCCTCCAGGGCTTGGACGAGGTCCTTACCGGCGTGAGAGGTGAGGGTGAGACCGGATCGCTCGATCACCTCGGCGACTTTCCGCTTCACGACCGGGAGCACCTTGACCGACGCTTGGTAGGCGGCGGTGGCGAAGAGACCCAGGAAGCGCTGTTCACCGATGACATCGCCGTTGTCGTTGAACAGTTTGACGCCGATGTAGTCCATGTAAGTGGTGCGGTGAACGGTGGAGCGGCCATTGGCCTTGGTGATCATGAGAAGGCGCTTGGCGTAGACCTGTTCCCGCGCTTCGGGGGCCATGCTGGAGAGTGACTTGCCCGAATTCGGGGCGTTGCGCAGCAGCCCGAGCGCGGAACCTTCGACGGCTTTGAGGAGGGTGTCGTCGCCTTCTTCAACGAGACGGTACTCGCGATAACCCAAGAAGGTGAAGTTATTGTCGGCCAGCCAGTGCAACAATTCGACAGTGTCGGAGAGGTCTTTCTGCGGCACTGGCGGGTTGGCGGCGTCGCTTTCGAGGCGAGCGGCGATTTCTAGGGCCCGAGTACGCATGGGCTGCCAGTCTTCGACGCAGACGCGCACGTCACCAAGTACGTCCAGGATTTCCTGCTGCAGGCCCGACAGCAGGGTCTCGTCGGTGAGTCGCTGCACTTCGATGTGCATCCACGACTCGACCACGGCCTCTTCGCCCGAATAGGGTGCTCGCAGAAGTTTGCCCTCCGCGTCACGCTGCACGGAGACAACCGGGTGCACAAAGACGTCAATGTCGATGTTGTGCCGGTTGAACACGCCAGTGAGGGAGTCCACGAGGAAGGGCATGTCGTCGCAGACCACGCTGAACCGAGTGTGGCTTTCCGCGTCGGGGCCTTCCTCGGAGTTGGGTGCCTCAACGCTGATGCACACTTCTCCGGGCATCCGGCGGTCGGCAAGACGGCGATGAGTAACCGTGATGTCCAGAAGCTCTTGTGCGCTGCGTCCCACCAAATCGTCATCGGCGACGAGTCGCCAATATACGTCGACCAAATCGGAAAGCGACTCCTTGGAGCCGGCCAATGACGCCGCCTCTTCCAGTAGTGCCTCCCGGTTTGGAAGGACATCGCTGAACTCTTCATCACCGATAAACGACAACACTTCGGCTTATCTCCCAACCTGGGTTGTGTGCTCACCTCGTTGTGAACTGTTCGCGTTCACGCGAACGTCTTCAGCCTAGATCCTACGCGCCAAGTTGGGCGGCGACTAATCCGCCATATTCAACTTTTTGGTGGCAATGAGAACGCCTTTTCCTGCGATTTTGTTGCCACAGAGCCAGACGAAAGCCAGTGCGAAAAAGCTTGAGCGCTTCAAACTTGGAGCCACGTCTCACCCAGGCGTCCCCTACTGGTCAGTAACGAGCAGGGAGTCACACCGTTCACTTGACTCCCTATCCACCGGCGCTCAACCAACGACCCTGACGCCCTATCGGGCCTCGGTGGCTAGCGGTTACACGGCCGGCCAGCGGGCCAACGCTCCCCACCGGGGCAGGATGAACGCCAGCGAGGTTTCGCGGGAGCATCCGACCTCCCTGGACCCACAATCTGGGCCTGGCCCCAGGCAAACCCGGACGCTTTACCGGTCGATCTTCCCCACCGGTAGCGGCCCACATTTGAGCTCCCCATGCGGATCGCCCTCTGGAGGCGACAGAGGAGAGAATCAGTTCAATCGCATATTTCACACCGAGGCGTACACGTTATTCACCGGCCGAAAACGTGGTCACCGAAAAATAGACCCATATACGAAAAGCGAAACGAGGTTCTATATATATTGATAAATTTAGATACTTAAGTTATCCACAGGTGACAATCTATTCCTTGGCAACAAAAACGACATCACGTAAAATTAAAATGGGGGTCCCTATATGAATCCGTTTCATGTTTGGCGCTTTTTCTTGCTTCCCTGGTTCTAGTTCCAACGACGACAAAAACCCTTACGCTGTGCGAGTACGCAGGCTTCTTCTGTAGGCTTTGTCGCGGCCATGACTGATGAGGAATAAAACCCCCATACTTCGTTCCCGCAGAGTCCACACCCCTGCCAGGCGTCCGCACCGCGCATAACGCATGCTCACTTGAGCCAAGTTTCACGAGCGCACAGCCTCAGGGCTTGACCGCAAGCGCCCTCATCACCGGGTCGCAACACCCATCTCAGGCCGCTCCAGCGCCACCACCGGCGTTTCGCCCACCTTCTCCACACTGCTTTCAGCCACTGATTCACACCGACCCAGCGATGCGGTTTGACAATAGCCACGTGCGCAATCAGGGCCTGAGATTTCACCACCGCAGTGGCCATCCCAACCGCCGCACCCCACAGGCGAAAATGAACCATTTGGGTGCGCGATTTCAGGTCTCAACCTGCGACTTCATCTATGGGTCACAGCAGGCGCCGAGAGGTCGGAAAACGACCAGCGGCGGCAATCGCGGCATCGCAATCGGACCGATCCAAACCTAAAGACTTCGATCCGGTTAGCGCGGCCACAAGCGTATCGACCAGCTCTCCCGCATAGGTACCTTGTGGATCATAGTCGGGGTCGAACACCGTCACGTCCATCCCGATGCACTTGGGGTTCGACACCAAGCTCTCCAACAACTGGCCCAGCTCCCCATGGCTGATGCCGCCCGGAGTGGGGCCGTCCACCGCCGGCATCACCGAGGGATCGAGCACGTCGGAATCCACATGCACCCAGAACGCCTCAACCTCCGCCAAGCGATCCAAGGCCCACTCCGCCGAACGCGGTGTGCCCTCGGCCCGCATCTGTGGCACGGTGCGGACCCCGATGCCCGAGGCAGACAGCTCCACCCGGTGCGGGTCATCGGCCCGCAACCCGAGGGTCACGACGTTCTCCGCTTCAAAGTACGGTCGCAGACCATCGATGTCGGTCAGATCCGGCTGGCCGCGCCCCGTCACCAACGCCAGGTCCTCAGCGGCGGCGGCGCCAACGAATTTCGAATTACCCGGGTGTCGGAAATCTGAGTGCGCGTCGATAAACACCAGGCCAATCTGAGAGTCTCGTTCCTGGGACAGATGCCGAGCCGCCAGCGCGTTGCCCAACAGGATCGAACAGTCACCCCCCAGCACCAGCGGGAAATGGTTTTCCTCCCACATGGCGCGGACCCGATTTGACAGCCGCACAGTGTAGTCGGCGATCGACTCGGCCTGACCTACGCCGTCGCCGGGTCTCCAATCGGAGCAATCGAATCGGGGCGGCGTGAGGCATCCGGCATCGTGGGCGCGCAGTCGTTTGAGAAGTTGATGGTCACGCAAAGCGCCGGGAGCTTTCGCGCAACCGGGGACGGTGTGGGGAGTCGGCGGACGCAGCCCAAGGTTGGATGGGGCGTCCACGATCGCGATCGAGCGGCCCGCCGTCTCATCCGCTTTGTTGCGCGGCTGAAGAGGTGCCTGCGGATCAGCTGTCTCCCGTCGGGATGGCCGTTGTTCGGATGCCACCAGTGGGGTTGACCGAGACTCGGCCGAGGTTCGTTTGACCGCCACTAGACTCGCCGGCACCTCGTCGACAGGTTCGGAGCTCGGCGGCTCTTGCGGTTCTGGGTCGGGTTCCGGTTCCGGTGTTGGGCCCGGATAGGGGTCCGGGAGTGGCTTCGGTTCCGGCTTGGGCTTGTGATCTGGGTCAGGTTCCGGTTCCGGCAGTGGTTCCTCCTCAGGCGTCGGAGGTCGCCCAGAAGCCTCGTCGTGGTTCGGTTCTGCCCTCGAGGGCTCCAATGTGGGCGCGGCGTCGGGTTCCGACTCCAGTTGTCGGGGTGAATCCGCTGCCTCGGGTCGGGGCTCGATCGGGTTGTGCGGGGGGAAGACCGCGCCCTCGAATGCAGTCGATGGTTGGCTCTCCTCGACCTTTGCCGCGGCGGTGCCGGACTCGGCGATACGGTCCGGCTCGGATTGGTCGGACTGTTCGGAGGTGGGCTCGAGAGGCTGATCTACCACCTGAGTTTGGGGGGTCTCAGGGCTCGCAGAGTCTGTTGTCGCAGTGGGCGATGGGGCGGGTTCGGGTGCCTCGGTGGGCTGCGGAGGGGGGTCCGTTTCTTCGGCCCCACCCTCGGCGGCGGGTTCGGTCGGCGGGCTCTCGGAATGGCCCTTTGGTGAGTTTCCCTCCACTGGCTTTAGCAAAGCGACTGGTACCACGGGGTTTTTCGACAGCAGTGACACCACTGAGTTGGCCGATTCAACGGGGGGAACTGGCGGGGTCTTTGGTGACGCGGAGCGCGGAGCCCCGGCTGCTGTGCCGCCACCTCGTCCACCTGCTGAGCCCTTCGAGTGAGAGCGATGGGAGCTGCGCTTCTTTTTGTTCGCCATTGCTCGATGCCACCTCCCGCCGCATATGCTGTTCGGACCTTATCTACACACTGTTTACCGTATTCGGGCCACTCGTGGCTGAATACAGCATCTCAGGCGGATCAAGATCACGTGCGACCCACTCGCCGTGACCATGCATTTGGGGCATTTCCACCTCATTGGACGGCTAGTCCGCACCACCACTCGATGCATAAGGCATGGGCATCATGGTAGGTGCACCTTTGAGGCTGGCGCAAAAGTGCGAGTTCAAGGCCGCACGAGTCAACGTTTACGCAGGTAAACGAGCCGATGTGAACGCCGAACGTGACTTTTGCATAAGCCTCGTTGATCGTCTCGAGGAGGATTCCCTACTGTTGGTCGGTGGACGGTCGAGGTATTCACTGGCAGCACGAGGTCATTCGTCGCTCGTCAGCGAATTGACATCGGACTCGTCCAACCGCAATGTCCCCGCCGTGATGTTCTCCTCCAGATGTGTGGTGTTGCCAGTACCGGGAATGGCCAGAATGTGCGGGCCGCGCACCAAGGTCCAGGCAAGCCTGATCTGCGCTGGTATCACTGCGTATTTTTGGGCCATCGTCACAAGTTTCTGTTCGTACCGCCCACTGTTACCGCCCTCCGTGCCCTCGCGCGCGATCGCGAAGTAGGGAACGAAGGCGATCCCTTGTCTACCGCATTCGTCGACGAAGGCATGCATACGTTGGGTGGCCCCGATTCCGTAGGCGTTCTGGACGCACACAACCGGGGCCACGCTCTGCGCCTTGGGCCAAGTGCTGGGCTGCGCAGCAGTGTGAGCATCTGGGCGCGATCGCTGGGCATTCCATCACGCTTGGTGGTCAGACGCGTTGACCCGTATCCCATGCGGTGGACCGTCCGGTTGTCCAGTTTCCAAGTCCCCGAGGCAGCGGCGTGAATCGCTAGCGGCACTCGTTTTCCCACCTGTGAGGCAAGGCCATTCGCGCAAAGGAAGCGTGAGCCTACAACAGCGTTTCCACATGAGACGAATGTGGAATTCCGGGAGGATGTCAGCGACGAGGTGTCTACCGCGCCTCCGCAACTCGAGCGCGGGTTGATCCATCTGGTATGCCACAGACTTGGGGTTGCGACTTTTCCTCGGCTGTGGAAGCCGAAGGTCTTCGTATAAATCGGTGGGGCCTCACCCGGTAATCCGGGCGAGGCCCCACCGTATGGGCACAAAAACTTAGAAGAGCACCGCGCTCAGTTTGCGGCGCGCCGCCATCACCGTCTCGTCGTCGTTACCGGCGATCCGGAACAGGTCGACCAGGTGCTTACGCACGCGTTCCTTGTCGTCTCCGAACAAACGCCCGATCAACGTGATCAATCGCTGGTATCCGGCTTCAGCCTGTCCGGAGAGAACTTGAAGGTCCGCCGCCGCCAGCGCCAAGTCGATATCGTGCGGGTTGGCGTCGGCCTTTGCCACCGCGTCCGATTCCAGTCGCTCGGCTCGCCGAAGTAGCTGCACTTGGGCGAGCCCGGCTTCGGCTTCGGAGGAGGCTGGGTTGTTTTTCAGATAATTGTTGTACGCCTTTTGGGCCTCATCGAGGTCGCCCTCGACCATCGCGTTCTCGGCGGCAGCCAGCTCCGGATCAACTTGCTGCGGAATGTCGGTTCCCGCCTCGGAGGCGAGCTTATTGAGCCATTGGCGTAGGCCCTGCTCGGTTTGCGGACCTTGGATGAGGTCGACGGGACGGCCCCCGGCGATGGCCACCACAGCCGGTAGCGCCTGCAACTGCAAGGCGGCGGCCAACTGCTGGTTACTTTGGACATCGGCCTTTGCCAGCGTCCAAGCTCCCTGCGCTTCGGCGGCAAGCTGCTCCAAGTGGCCCTTGGCCTGCACGCTCTCAGCCGACTGCGCGGCCCAAAACACGACCACGACGAGGGTGTTGAGCGAGCGTTGTAGCACCTCGGACTCAGCGGTGGCGTCGGTGATGTCCACCGAGACGACGCCACTGTCCGGCGCGCTGGGACTCGTCGTCGGCTGGCCCTCCGCGCCCGCTGGCGGAGCTGGTGGCTGGCCGCCAAGGGCGGACAGGTCTATAGCACTGCTGGAAAATCGTGACGGCACAGAATCGCTCATGAAGGTAATTTTAGAGGCTTGGCGAATCGCCCTCCGCCAAGGCCGCGCGACTTGAGGCCGGTATGTCACGACCCCGGCTGAGCAGGCACGACGGAGGGCATAAAAGTGGGGTTCTACCCAGCGGCTTCATCGCGTCCTTTGACAGCGAGCGCGTCGGCTCGGTCGTTGCCCTCGTCACCAGAGTGGCCGCGAACCCAATGCCATTCAACTTGGTGCGGTTGTGCGGCCTCGTCCAGACGCTTCCACAGGTCGGCATTCTTCACCGGCTTCTTCGCGGACGTCATCCAGCCATTGCGCTTCCAGTTGGCCATCCAGCTGCGGATGCCGTTACGAACATAGGTGGAGTCGGTGTATACCTCGACGGTGGTTGGGCGGGTGAGCACTTCGAGAGCTTTGATCGCGGCGGTGAGTTCCATCCGGTTGTTGGTGGTCTCGGCTTCGCCGCCGTACAGCTCCTTTTCATGGTCGCCGTAGCGCAGGTAGACCCCCCACCCTCCCGGACCAGGGTTTCCGGAGCAGGCTCCATCGGTGTAGATGACGGCGACATTGTTCTGATTCATAGGCGCACTGTAATACCCGGGCGCAGCGCGCTGTTGCGCCCGGGGCCGCTACCCGATCAGCTGAGGAGCATCCGTATTCCCTCATATGCCAGGAAAAGCCCGAACAGCGCAAAGAGGACCGCCGCCCCATAACGCACCGCTTGTTTGGGTAGTGTCTTGCCCAGAAAAGCGCCCACGGCGATGGCGATAAGGCTGGAGGTCACCATGCCCACTGTCGCGCCTGCCCACACGCCCCACGGTTGATATTGGGTAGCCAGGACGATGGTGGCGAGCATTGTCTTATCGCCGATCTCAGCGAGCACAAAGGCCATGAAAATGGTGAGAACTGGGGCCCTCCACCATCGAGCCGAAGGCTGGGTGTCCGCTCCGTCGTCATCATCATCCTTCTCCAGGACAGTCCACAGAGCGAAAGCGAGGAAGACAACCGCTGCGGCGAGAGTGATCCAGCCAGTGGGCAAGGTCAAGCCGAGGCCGAAGCCAATGGCGACCGAAATGGCGTGAAGAAGCGCAGCTGCGGCACTGATACCGATGAGGACGGGCCAAAAGCGATAGCGGCTGGCAAATGTCAAAGCCATGATCTGGGACTTGTCGCCGAGCTCGGCGAGGAAGACAACACCTATGCTCACCAGCAGGGCCGTGGTAAATCCGTCCACAAAAAACTCCCGGGTCGGGCCGGGAGAAGGTACGACTCCCAGCATGGGGCCGGGACGAGGGCGCACAGATCTTCGACCCGACAATTGCCGTCACGAGACTGTGCCATGAGGCTAACGATCACCCAGGTCAGGCCACATCGAAGGCCGAACAGAGGCGAAGGCACAGTGCCGTTGGTCGAAGGTCTCGCCCACCAGGTTCGCCGCATGTGGCGACCAGGTCACGCAGCCGGGTAGGCGCCCTAGATTGGGTGGCGCGCACCAGTATGTCGACTGCGTTGTTGAGGGCTACTCCCCTTCGGTTGACAGCCTAGCGTGACCGTCGATGCTTGCGAAACCCAAGGTGTCGATACTCTCAAAGAGAAACCGTGACCGGGATACCAAGACGTTTCAGCCGGCAACAGCTCACGGGTGGGCCCAATCACCCCAGACCATAGGTACGGTCGCCCAGCCGGGGCACCACTACCGCGCCAGCCTTACGGTGGCAACGACCCCAACCGGCCCGTTCCAGCCCTATAGGTGGTAGACGCCCGCTGGCAGTCGCTGTCGCAATTCAGGGAAGTTTATTGGAGTCGTTGAGCCAGCCAACTCGTTTATGAGCACCTTAAACCGCAGTGACCTCCGCCTTTATCACAGATATGGCGATTGTTCACTTCACCACGGTGACCATGCTTGCGACAAGGACGGCCTAAGAACCCTCTCGATGAGGAGTTACTCCTTGGCCCCCACATTGGGCGGTCCGCTTTGAGTCATCACGCGAAATTGGCCGGTTCGCGATACTCGCCCCACTCCTCCTTCAACGCCCCACAGATCTCCCCCAACGTGGCCTCGGCCCGCGCAGCCTCCAACATGGAGGGAATCACATTGGCTTCGGTACGGGCAGTTTCCACCATGGCGCGAACTGCCGCGTCCACATTGCCCTGGTCACGGGCCGCCCGTCGTGAAGCCAACGCCGCCTTTTGGTCTCGCTCCACATCCTCGCTGATACGCAAGATATCGAGATCCTTCATGACCGTGTCAGTCTGCGTCGTGACACCGACGATATGTTTTTCCTTTTCTTCGATCTGCCGCTGGTAGACATACGCCGACTCCGCAATCAGCGAGGTGAACCAGCCATCCTCGATCCCCCGCAGAATCCCAGTGGTGATCGGACCAATCTCATGACGCCCCTGCGCCAACGCCCGGCGAGCCGTCTGGGCCGGGCCCCCCTCATCGACGGGCTCTCCACCCAAAGCCAGAATCTGACCGAAAATGTCGTTGGCCGCCCGTTCAATCTTGTCGGTTAGCGCCTCGACATACCACGAACCACCCAGCGGGTCAGCCACGTTGGTAACACCGGTCTCCTCTTGCAAAACCGATTGCGTACGCAGCGCGATCTCGGCCGACTCGTCCGTGGGCAAAGCAAGCGTCTCGTCAAGCGCGTTCGTATGCAGCGAGTTGGTGCCTCCCAACACGGCCGCCAACGCTTCCACGGCGGTGCGCACCACATTGTTGTACGGCTGCTGGGCAGTCAGCGACACTCCGGCGGTTTGCGTGTGGAAACGCAGCCATTGAGTACGTTCCCGCTTCGCGCCGAAGACGTCTCGCATCCACGTGGCCCAAATACGGCGGGCGGCGCGAAACTTGGCGATCTCTTCGAAAAAATCGATATGGCTGTCGAAGAAGAACGACAGCCCAGGCCCGAAGGAGTCCACATCGAGCCCGCGAGAGAGCCCCAACTCGGTGTAGGAGAAGCCATCGGCCAGGGTGAACGCGAGTTCTTGCGCGGCCGTCGCCCCAGCCTCACGAATGTGGTACCCCGACACCGACAGCGGCTTATAGCGTGGAATCGCCTCCCCGGTGTACTCCATCAGGTCGCCGATGAGCCGCAAATGCGGTTTGGGGGGAAAGAGCCATTCCTTCTGGGCGATGTACTCCTTGTAAATGTCGGTTTGCAACGTCCCGTCGAGGGCGGCGATGTCGACTCCTTGGCGTTCGGCGGCCACCAGGTACATGCAGAATATGGGGACCGCTGGCCCGGAAATGGTCATCGAGGTGGTGACATCTCCCAGAGGAATGTCACCGAAGAGAATGTCCATGTCCGCCGCCGAGTCCACGGCCACCCCGCAATGTCCGACCTCTCCGAGTGCCCGTTGCTCATCGGAGTCACGCCCCATCAGGGTGGGCATGTCGAAGGCGACCGAGAGACCGCCGCCGCCGGCGGCCAGCAGCATCTTGTAACGCTGATTTGTCTGTTCGGCATTGCCAAAACCTGCGAACTGGCGGATCGTCCACGGCCGCCCCCGGTAGCCGGTCGCATAGAGACCGCGCGTAAAGGGGAACTCTCCTGGCCAGCTGATTCGTTCCATCCGGGGATCGTCAACGCCCGGGGGTGGACCATAGACCGGGTCGACCTCCATCCCTGAGAGTGTGGTGAAGTCAGCGTCTCGTTTCCTAGCCGCCTCATAGCGTTCTTGCCAGCGTGCACGCGCTTGGGCGATCTCATCGGCGTCCACGACTCACCTCCAGGCAACGTCGAACCATACTCATTCACTGTTGCGTAAGTCTCAATCGTAGTGCACGATGCGCCTGCCACCAGGGGGCCAACGCAGGTCAATTGGTCATGAATGACCACCTCAGGCGGCGACTCGCTACGTGAAGGCGACACAGACACCTAAATACGGACGGAATAAGACACAGCACCGACATGGCCCTACGCCTCTCCCTGGGCGCTGGCAGTGGGCAAGCCCCTGCGGCTAGTTCAGGGAAGTCGAACACATGCGAGTGCCGCCCGACTATCGTCGCGTCGAGCGGCACCGTCGCAGGCCGTGCGGGCCTATGAAGTTAGGTGGTGTGGTGGACAACCACGTGGCTAAGCGCCGGGTCCGGTCGCGGCATTCTCGGCCACGATCAGGCGTGCCGCCCGCAGCCGGTCGAGAGTGAGTTCGCGTCCGAGCAATTCCATTGATTCGTACAACGGCGGAGATACGGTCTTGCCGCACACCGCGACTCGCAGCGGCTGGAACGCCTTGCGTGGCTTGAGCCCCAGTTTGTCGACCAGGGTCTCTTTCAAGGTCTCCTCAATGGCCGGTGTAGTCCACTCGGACAGCTCCGATAGAGCGTCGAGGGCCCCGTCAAGGGGCTCGGCGGCGTCGACTTTGAGCGCTTTGGCCACCGATGCCTCATCCAGCTCGAAGTCTTCTCCCGCGTAGAGAAACCGCAGCATGTCAGCGGCCTGACCGAGCGTTGAATTGCGTTCCTGCACCAAAGGTGTCGCCTCTTGGAGAATCCGCAACTGTTCGGCGGAAGGCTCCTTCGGAAGCAAGTTGCGGCTTTGAAGTTCGGGCAACAGGAGGTCGGCTAGCTGATCGGCCTCGATCATGCGCAGGTGTTCACCGCAGATGGCGTTGAACTTCTTCTCATCGAAGCGGGCCGGGTTGGAGTTGACGTTGGCCAGATCGAAATTGTCGATGAGTTCTTGGACGGTGAACACGTCACGGTCGCCTGAAATCGCCCAGCCCAGCGTCGCCACGTAGTTGAGGACGCCCTCGGGCAAATATCCTTCGTCGCGGTAGGCCAGCAGGTTCGAGCGTGGGTCCCGTTTGGACATTTTCTTGCCGCGTTCGTCGACAATGAGCGGCAGGTGGGCAAACTCTGGCACTTGCTGAGCAATCCCCAGTTCGCTCAGGGCCCGGTACATGACGATCTGGCGCGGGGTGGAGGGCATAAGGTCGACGCCGCGCACGACATGGGTGATGCCCATCATCGCGTCGTCGACCGGGTTGGTCAGCGTGTACAGCGGAGATCCGTCGCCACGGGCGATCACGTAGTCGGGAATGGTGCCCGCCGGAGTGGTGTTCTCTCCACGCACGCCGTCGACATAGGTGATGTCTTCCGCTGGCATGCGCATCCGGACCACCGGGGTGCGCCCTTCAGCCTCAAAGGCGGCGATCTGGTCCTCGCTGAGGTCGCGATCGAAGTTGTCGTAGCCGAGCTTCGGGTCGCGACCGGCTGCTTTATGGCGGCTCTCGACTTCCTCGGCCGAGGAGTACGCCTTGTAGGCGTAGCCGCTCTCCAGCAGTTGCTGGATCACGCGCGCGTAAATCTCAGAACGTTCGCTTTGCCGATAAGGGCCGTTGGGGCCACCAACATCGGGACCCTCATCCCACGTGAGGCCAAGCCAACTGAGCCCTTCGACCAGCTGTTGGTACGACTCTTCGGTATCACGGGAGGCGTCGGTGTCCTCGATCCGGAACACGAACGTGCCGCCGTGGTGGCGGGCGTATGCCCAACTGAACAAACAGGTGCGGACAAGTCCGACGTGCGGAGTGCCAGTAGGTGACGGGCAGAACCGCGTCACGACCTTTTTAGTCACGAGAAATCACCGAATTCTTCAAGGAACCAATACCGTCAATGCGAACCTCAACATTGTCTCCGGCCTCGATCGTATCGACTCCCGCAGGAGTGCCGGTGAGGATCACATCTCCCGGAAGTAGCGTCATGACCTGCGATACGTAGGCGACGATGCTGGCGGGGTCGAAAATCATCTGCGAGGTGCGGCCCAGTTGTCGCACCTCTTCATTGACCTCGCAACGCACTTGGGCGTCACCGGGATCAAAGTCGGTCTCGATCCAAGGACCGAGCGGGCAAAAGGAGTCGAAGCCTTTCGCGCGGGCCCACTGCCCATCGCTGCGTTGCAAGTCGCGAGCAGTGACGTCGTTGGCGCAGGTGTATCCGAGGATGGCGTCGCGGGCGGTGTCCTTGTCGACCTCGCGAGCTCCGGGTAGCCCAATGACGATTGCCAGCTCGGCCTCATGATCGACGCGCGAGGAGATGGCTGGCAGACGTATGGCCTCTCCGGGGCCAATCACGGACGTCGACGGCTTCAGGAAGATCAGCGGCTCGGAGGGAACCTCAGCGTCCTGTTCGGCGGCGTGGTCGGCGTAGTTGCGCCCCACACACACGACTTTGGAGGGCAGAATCGGCGCCAAGAGCCGCACGTCCTCCAGGGCCCATTTTTGCCCTGTGGTTGCGACCTGGGCGAAGGGGTGGCCTTCGATTTCCGAAGCCATGGCCCCGGGACCTTCCCCTTCGAGCAGGGCAAACGACATTCCTTGCGGATGGGCGATGCGTGCTATGCGCACAGTTGAGCTCCCTCGTGATCGTCGGCTCGGGTCGTCACTTGAATCCTAGAGCCTAACTGGGACGGGTTCGGGCACGGCCGTCCCAGGAGACGTAGCCGACGGTCGACAACTGAGTGCCAGCTGTGGCCCATGAACGGATCACGGGTCAGGCGGACTAGCTCGGCATACCGGTTCGCGGCCCTCAACTGTGCTCTCACCGATCTTCTTATACGACGGCGATCACCCAGGGAACAACGAGCAACAATGTCGTCAGCAAAGCACCGACGACTATTCCGCCGCCAAAGGCGCGCAGCTTGCCCGACAACATGAGCGCGAAACCTAGGACGAAAATCGCGGGGGTGGCGATAGCGCAGGAAATGACCGAGGCTCCCAGCCGCACGTCAAAGTTGACGGCGTTGGGCACCAGCACGAACCCTAGGGCGAGGGCGAAGACGAGGTGTATGACCGCACCGATGGGCAACCCTGTGAAGAAACGACGCTTCTTGTAGACCGCGTTGCGTGCCGCTACTTCGGCGGCGTGTGCCCGGCTGGACGACTGATATGAACTCACGCCCCTCACTCTAGTCGTCGCCTGCTGCCGTGCGTAAAAACTCCCGCTCATACCGTTTCTTATACTATGCCGTCACTCACCGTAGGGTCGCGACATGCAAGGCCGCCCCGAGGGCAAGGCGCCTTAACGTGAGTCGGTGCTGCCCCATCCATCGGACGTGGACGGCCATGGGCGCCATTGGGGGCCAACCAAGCCGGCGGCGAAAACACTCAAAAGCCACCGAAGATCTAGTACGAACAGCCATGTGGAGTCAACCGTTCGGTCAACGATCGGCGTGTCCGCAAACCAGATCCGCGATTGGCTCACCCTTGCGTGCAAACATGTCCACATGCGTCGATTGACCACTGTCTTTGCTCTCGTCGCCGTCTTGGCGATGACGATGTCGCCCGCCTCCGCGGTCGAATCCGATTCACCCATGCCTTCGGCGGCATTCAACAGCGATGTACGTGCCGTCGCCTATGACGGCGACCGCGTCTTCGTCGGCGGTGACTTTTCCAGTTCCCGTACGACCAACGGCTCCTACTTCAACCGCAATTACCTCGCGGCCGTGAATTCTTCCAACGGAAACCTACTTGGTTTCAATCCCTCAGTCGACGGGAGGGTGCTGGCGCTAGAGACTCACCAGGGTTACTTGTACGCTTCGGGCGAATTCCGCCGGGTCAACGGCGTGAGCATGCCCCGATTGGCCCGATTCGACCTAGAAACCGGCGAACTTGACGAGGACTTCCGCGTCGTTCCCTCCGCCTTGGTCTACGGGCTCAAGGGAAGTGGAGACCGACTCTACGTCGGCGGACAGTTCGCCTCGATCGACGGCGTACAGCAGCCACGCTTGGCGGCGATTGACCTGACTGACAATTCGGTCGACACCGACTTTCGGCCGGTCGTCAACGGCGGGTCGGTACGCGATGTCGACGCGGCTCACGGCCGCGTATACCTGTCGGGAGCTTTTCTGGCCATGGAGGGTAACGGCCGATGGGCCACGCTCGCGGCCGTTGACCCCGACACGGGAAACCTGGATCGATCCTTCGACCCGCAGGTACGGGCCCTAATCCGCAAGATCGCCATCGGCGGCGACACTATTTACGCCACTTTGGACGCCCGTGGAGGCACTCTCAACGCCATAGACCTCGATGGAAAGACCAAGTGGTATTCGGCCACCGACGGCGGAATTCAAGCCGTGGCGGTCAGCGGTGACACCGTGATGATCGGCGGTCACTTCGAGGAAGTATGTGTTGACCGACGCTCCGGCCCCAGAGGCGAGTGTGTCAACGGCACCCTAGCTGACCGGCGCAAACTATACGCGGTTGACACCGACGGTGAACTCCTCCCATTCCACCCCGACGCCGACTCTGTCGTTGGAGTATGGGATATCAAGCCGCACCCCTCCAACGGCTCCTTCGCCGTGGGCGGTGCCTTCATGACCTTTAACCAGGGTCAAGTGTTCCAGCGCGGTCTGGCTCTGTTCAACTAGTCGGCCACTTCGACCACGGCCCCGCTGTTCAATGGAGAACAGCGGGGCCGTTTGGCGTTTCCGTCAACTCACGCTAGACCCAGTGACGATGGGTCCTAGCGCTGCCGCCCACACCGCGACGTTGGAGACGGTGAAACCAACCCGCCCACCAACTTCAACATGCTCCGAAGAAGGTAGCCAGCACTGTCAACACTATGATCAGTCGGCGTCGCAACGTTGCGTGGACCAAGCGCCGCAACGCCTCGCGGGGTCTGGTCGGATGGTGTGCGCTGGCACGACTGGCCGCGCGGCGCCGGGATTGACCTCCCGGGTGGGAAGAGGCAGCATCATGCGAACGGCTATCCGTATGACACATGACGACTGCCGTATTTATCAACGTGGATTGGAGACCTCGTGCCTGTAAAGAAGGCGGCCACGAAGAAGCTGACGGTTCCCCATCGGGCGAAGGCGACCGGCCCCAAGCGCCAGGCGCGTGGAGAACGACGCATCGAGCAGTTGCTCGACGCCGCCGCCGAAGTGTTCGGCCAGGTGGGATATTCCGCGGCGACCACGAATGCCATCGCGGAGAGGGCCGGAGCTTCGCCAGGCACGCTGTATCAGTTTTTCAAGAACAAGGACCAAATCGCGACCGCGCTCTTGCAGCGCTATATTGGCCTGCTGAAGGAGGCGCACGGCGCGACCTTCACGGCTGACCTGGCCAGGTTTCCGCTGCGCGACATTGTGGAAAAGATCGTCAACCCCATGATCGACTTCGACCGGACTCATCCGGCCTTCTACGCGCTCCAGACCGCTCCAGAGTTCGAGCAACGCACAGCCGAGGCAAAGCGACCGCTGCAAGTGGCGATGCTGAGCCGTATCGACCGAATTCTGTCTGCCCTCGATGAGGACATGGGAGAGCAGGAACGACAGCTACACGGCGTGGTGTCGGTGCATCTGTTCCGTGGAATGTTGCCAATGGTCATGGCGGCCAATCACAGTGAACTACCGGCGGTGCGGAAGGCCGTCGCCGACGCGATCGAGGGCTATCTGGCCAAGCACTTCGGCTAATTCCAAACCCAGGCCGTAGACGAACGATTCGGTCAGTGCCTGCCACGACGCCTCGATGACATTCTCGTGTACCCCCACTGTGGTCCACTTTCGGTCGGCATTGGCGGTGCTTACGTGGACTTGGCAGGTCGCTGCGGTTCCCGGCACGTTAGACAGGATACGAACGGTGTAGTCGGTCAGACGCATGTCCTCAAGTTGCCGGTAGCGCGGTGTGAGGGCCTTTCGCAGCGCCTGGTCGAGGGCGTTGACCGGGCCGCTGCCCTCGGCGGTCGAGATGACGCGTTCTCCCTCGACATCGAGACGAACGGTAGCCTCGTCGCGGGTTTCCCCCGAGCCGGAGTGTTCCACGAGCACCCTATAGGACTCGACTCGGAAGGGGCGAGGAAGGCCCGATTCCAGCTCGTCCTTCGCCAACAGTTCGAATGAGGCGACAGCCTTCGCAAACGACCAGCCCTGTGCACGGCGGTTGCGGACTCGCTGAGTGAGGCGTTTCAGTGCCGCTTCTTTGCCACGGACGGCGATGCCTCGGCCCTCCAGCATGGCAATGAGCCCCCTCTCGTCTGTCAGAGCCTGTTCCAGCTGATCAATGCCGAATTGACCGGGCAATTGTCGGGGCGCGTTGGCTGTGTGGTGGCTATCGGTGGCACCGGCTGCGGTTTCCTGCGTCTTCACTCTGGCTCGTCCTCTATCAGCGCGATTGGCGTGGTGCGGGAAAAACAAAAACCTCCTGCTATACGCAGGAGGTCTGGCGCGTGGTGGGCGGTCTCTACCGCTGCCGCACGCGCCTGCACATAATCATGTTGGCGATTGTCACGCCCCGAAGTATGCCACTAGTTTCACGATCTGGCTATATTTTCCCACTAAGTAGGAGATTCGGCGTGTCGGGGAAGGGTTTGAGGGGCCACAATATGGCCAGAGAGCTATATTCCTGGCCGCAGGAGGGCAGGGTGCTGTGAGGGCGGTCGAGGCCGGGCCGCTGGAACGTCACGAAGCTGGGGTGGTAATCACATGAGGGATCGAACAGCGTCGCGTACCTGACTTACGCGGCGAGCATGGGCATGCCACCATCATGACGCTTGATGGAGTCAGTTACTCAATGGAGAGGCGAGAGCATGGATGACAATGAGATGGTGGTGCTTGGTGGTTCAGCATCACAGAAACTATCAAGAAGTATCTGCGATATTCTCGACATTCCCCTGGGGGACAACGAAGTAGTTCGTTTCTCCGAGGGGAATCTTTTTGTCAAGGTAAATCAGAACGTGCGCGGCAGACACGTCTACTTGGTGCAGTCAACGGCCTTCCCGGTCAACGACAACTTTATGGAGCTTCTGTTTTGGATCGACGCGCTCAAGCGTGCCTCGGTGGCTTCGGTGACCGTGGTGATTCCCTACTTCTCCTATGCCAAGGGCGATAAGAAGGACGAACCGCGCGTGTCGATCCGGGCTCGGGTTTGCGCTCAAGCTATCGAAAGCGCGGGGGCTGACCGCGTCGTCACTCTGGACTTGCACGCACCACAAATCCAGGGGTTCTTTCAACTGCCGGTCGATGACCTGTACGCAGCGCCGGTCCTGGTGGAAGCCATCGCCGCCGAGAACATCCCGAACCTCGTGGTCGTGTCTCCGGATGCCGGGTTCGCCAAGAAGGCCAAAGAATACGCTCGCCGTTTGGGCTCCCCGTTGGCCATCGCGGACAAGGAGCGCCACGACCATTCCGAGACTGCGGTCGTGGCGGACTTGATAGGCGAGGTGGACGGGCGCAACGCCCTCATCGTGGATGACTTCACGATTTCGGCCGGGACCCTCGCGGAGGTGGCGGAGGTGTTGCGGGACCGCGGTGCCAACTCGGTACAGGCGGCCATAAGCCACGGCGTGTTCACGGGCAAGGCCATGCAGCGTCTCGACGATAGCCCCATCGAAGCATTGTGGGTGACTGACTCAGTCGAACGCGAGCAGTCCGAACTGTCGGCAAAGGTGCGCACGGTCTCGGTGGCGCCACTATTCGCCGAGGCGATCAAGCGCATTCACCACCGGGAGAGCATTTCCAGCCTCTTCAACTAGCTCACTCAGTCTGACTCTAGGCCCGGCCAAACATACGCTTGGCCGGGCCTCGCCTGACCCTAAAGAGCCTGCGCCACCATCGATAGCCAGGACACGCTGGCTGTTTGTGTGTGTTTTAGGAGAAGTCAAACTCGCCTGGTTCGATTCCAGTGAGGAATGAGGCCCATTCGTCCTGGGTGTAGACAAAAACGGAACCATCGGGGTGATGGGAGTGACGGACGGCGACCCGGCCCGAGCCATCTGCCAGAGGACCTACTCCAACACACTGACCGTTGGAATTGGGGATCTTGGAGCTTTTTCGCCACTCAATGCCCGAACGTTCGACTGCCGATAGAACCTGTCTGGCCCTTGCGTTGTTCATGGGTTTCCTTCAACGAGAGTCTTAATCAAGTTTGTTGAGTCTTCGAGTGTCCGCGCCTCCTCTACTAGCTTGGCCCACCGGAGACGAAGCCGCTCAACGTCCGGCTCCTCGATGTAGAGCGACCCACCTTGAGTCATCGCCAAGGCGATGTCTTGGAAGTATCTCGGCATGTCATAAACGTGGAAGGCTCCGTCGATACCACCGTGAAGACCATTTTCCATGCCCATGACACGAACTTCAATGTGATGAAGTTTCGACTGCTCAAGCAAATATCGCAGCTGTTCCTGCTGCACCTCGTGGGAACCCATCTTCGTCCGAAGAACTGACTCCTCGATGATGACGCTCAACTTGGTTGGCGAGTCAGTCCCGAAGATCCTCTTTCGCTCCATCCGAATGTCTACAAGATTGTTGATCTGGTCATCGGAGGCATCGGGCTCAGCGAAGTAGCTAATCAGCGCATGAGCATACTCGCGAGTCTGTAGAAGTCCGTCAACCAGCATGTTCTGGTATGAGCGTGGAGACCTTTGTACTTCCCAGCAAGGATCAACAAATGAAGTTCCGTTGCCGACTGGTGGTGGAGTACCGAGTGACAGGGGCATGGACGGCAGCCAGTATGCCCCAGCAAGAGGTTAGGGAACGCGTATTGAGGTATGCCTCCCAAATCACCGAGAGTCTGCGTCTGACGCGGGCTGGCGACCTACGCGAACGCATCAATTTCGAACTGGGCTCGCACCGAGACGCCGCTGGCGTCCCTTTGCGGTACGGCATCAACTGTGTCAATGTCATGGTCGATGAAGACGAGGTCGAGACTGTCCGCCGCATTGTTGACATCAAGCGCGATGTCGCGCTTCAGCCGTATCTGGACGAACGCGTCAAGGCTCGCATGAACTTTTACGGCGAAACCTTGTCGACATCGCGCACTGCCGCGCTGTGGTGGCTTGCGGAGAATCCGAGCAATGTGGAGCAACTGCCGCATGTCGCCCGCGTTTTCAACGATTTCATCTCGCTGACCGACAATGCCCCGCAAAGCGATGGCGCAGGTGACTTCCTCGCCGAGTTTTTCGCCCACATTCGCCCCAATGACCAGGAGGCGTTTGGTCACTTCATCCGGCAGCTGATCGACCGCGCGGGAAGCCCCGATGCGGATGTCTTGCTTAAAAGGTGGGAGGAATTGGTTCAGAACCTGTGACATCACTGCGGAGGTGTCGCTCAACGGGCGGCCGGATCGAGTCACCGTGCCAGACTCTCCCGCCGCCCCCTCCCGGCCGGGATCGCGCATTCATTGGGCGACCTGGCCGGAAGGCATATGTCACCGTCAGGGGCCACTAGGCAGTGGAATCAGAAAAAGGCCCCGAAGGTGAGATTTCCTCACCGGGGGCCCCTTCTTACATTTTCGCAAAAGAGAGAAAACGGCGTCAATATGATCTTTGTCCGCTTGTGGAAAAGTCATCCTCGCTGGAAGCTTGTACGGCCTCGAGGTTAGCCGCCCCAGCCAGAGGAGCCACAGCTAGAACACCACAGGTTTGCTGAACAATGAGCCCGGTGGACGGCATCGGATCCGAATGCCGCAGTTGGGCCGCTTCGCGATCCGACCGCAGCTGTACACCCCTAGTAGCCTGCGGTTTAAGTGCGGACCCCATCTAGCATTTCTGAGTCTCATCACGCACGACGCCGGACCTTAGAAAAATGAACGGCACTCGACGGCTGCGGATCCCGTTCACTGCCCGCCAGGCCCCGAAGGAGCCTCCAAGCTTCCACGCATCTGGCCCGCCGCGTCGGCCTCGGCCCGCAGTTGCAACGCCGCGTCAGACAGCCGATTCAACGTCGGGTCCTCCCCAACCGTCTCCAGCGCGTCGGCCAAACCCCTTTGTTCGCTCAGGCACTCCCCCGCCGCTACCACCATCTCCTCATAGGCACTGACCCCACTCTCCAGTCGGTTCAGCAGCGTTTGCCGGGACAGCTTCAACCGCTTCTTCTGCTCGGCGGGGGCCACGGCCATCGTCTTCTCCAGACCGCGAATACGTTCGGCCAATTCACGCAGCGCGGGGCCGGTATCCGAAACGCTCTGCAAAACCTTCGAAGCCGATTCGCTTGGGTCCAGCTGCTTAGCCAAGCCTTCGGCAGTCTCGGTCGCCGCGACAAGTCTCTGGTAGGGCTTCCACGCCAACGAACCGCGATAATGCTTACGCTCACGTGCGACTCGCATCGTCCCCGCCAGCTCGCTCTTCCAGGTGCGGGCCTCCTCGCGGATGCCCGCCGGGCCATAGAGCGCCAGCGAGTCGCGAATATGCGGCATCGCCTTGCTAGTGCGCCGGTAGTCGCCCCAGCGAATGAGCGCCATAGTTCCGCTCAATCCAACGAGACCCACCCACACACCATCGGTCGCCGTCACTCCGGAATACGGAATAAAGAAAGCACCACACGCGGTGAAAATGCCGGTGAACACCGTCCAGCTTTTGGCCGCGCTGAGGCTTCGATGCAGTCGCCTAGTCGCGACTTGCCTCTCTGTACTCTCCACCGCACCACTCCTTGCTGAAAACAACTCGGCCGAGCATCCTGGCCTGGGCCGCCTCACAACGCCCACCCCACAGCGATGGAGGGTGTTTAGCTAGACAGTACGCGGACGGTATGGCTCGGACGGCAATCCCAGGCCGGGCCTAGGATGCTCGGCGTCTGATATGGAGTTCAACCACTAAGAACTGGAGTCGGCTTCCTTGCTGCCCTCATCGCCCAAGGAGGCGCGGATGTCATCCAAACGAGCGTTCGTGACCGATTCCTTGCCCTGCGAAGCAGCGGCTGGCGCTGCGGAGTCCTTAGAACCCGACAGCTTTTCGCCCTCCAGGGACGAGCGGATCTGGTCCAAGCGCGACGCGCCCGCCATGTCGACGCTGGCCTTCTTGACTTCCATCATGCGGCCTTCGACGGAATTGCTGGCTAGGTCGGCGCGACCCATCGCATTCGCGTAACGAGCCTCGATCTTGTCGCGAACCTCGCCAAACGACGGAGTGTTGGAGGGGGCCGCCATGTTCGACATGGACTCCAACGACGAAGCAATAGTCTCTTGCATTTTGGCTTGCTCCAGCTGGCCAAGAAGCTTCGTGCGTTCCTGGAGGCGCTGCTGCAATTGCATCTGATTGGATTCCACAGCCTGCTTGGCCTGCTCGGCGGCAGCCACAGCCTGGTCATGCATCGTCTTCATGTCTTCCAAAGACTGTTCCTGGCTGACCAATTGCCCCGCCAATACCTCGGCTGTGCTTTCAAACTCTTGGGCCTTCTTCTCGTCACCCTCAGAGCGAGCCTTGTCAGCCAAGACCAACGCTTGCCGAGCCTGCGACTGCAACTTCTCAACCTCGGACATGGTGCGGTTAAGCTTCATTTCCAACTGGCGTTGGTTACCGATCACGGAAGCGGCCTGCCCGACCAGCGTCTGGTGTTGCTTCTGGGCCTCTTCAACCGCCTGCTGGATCTGGATCTTCGGGTCGGCGTGTTCGTCAATTTTGGCACCGAACAACGCCATCATGTACTTCCAGCCTTTGACAAACGGGTTGGCCATTATCGGGGTCCTTCCGGTGACTTCATAACGCCGACACTTCTAGAGTACCTAGCTATGCATTCTCTAACGCGCCTGCAACCTGTGCTCAAACGAGGAATAGGCCCTGGCCTACGCTCCAGGAAGTGCGGCGCCGTGCGACATGCGCGCACAACTGTCAACTGCATAGTAAATAACACCATACCCAGGCGCGCGCACTCGAGCTGACGTGGTTTGGCCGAAAAAAAGTCCACCGGCGAGCTGATCGGCTCGGATCCGGCGCGGGCATACCCGGCATAGGAGCTGGGGTGAACGCAGCGGATGGAGGCTCAGCCAATCGACCTGGAACGCGGTCCGTGGCGGTTCGTCCCGACTATCCCCGTCGAAGAAGAGTGGGCGTTTTCACGCCCGCGCGGGTACCTAGGCGGCGACGTCGGCCTTAGCCTCAACCACGGGCATGACCCGGCCGGGCAAGCGCCGACGAGATCGGGCCTCGGACAGTGAAGTGGGAAGGCAAGCGGTGATGTCGGGCCGCTGCGCCACCCGGGGCGAAGGGGACCGCTCGGTCGCGTCCTCGGCACGAGTTCCGTACGCCCCTAGAAGCTTCACGCTGGCCACGGGCTGCTCGGAGGGGGCAGATTCCTCCGCCGGTGCGGAGTCTGCCGACTCGGAAGGGGAATCATCCATTCCTTGCCGCTCCAGCGGCTGGGCATCAGCGGACATCGAGCCCTCAGTTTGGGCCACTGATTTGGAGACTTCGGCCAACAATTGGCTAAGTTGCAGTTCCAAAGCTGCGCATACGGCCGCCAGCAATTCCGAGGAGGGCTCTTTGTGCCCACGTTCTATTTCAGACAAATAACCCAGACTGACGTTGGCTTCAGCGGAAACCTCGCGGAGGGTACGCCGCTGGGCACTACGATGATGCCGCAGCGCCTCGCCTAGAACTCTGCGCAGCAACACCATTGATCTCTCCCGTCCTCGGCTACCGTGGGTGATCTGTTACCGGAGGTTATCTCATCCTACCGCGCCGACACGACTACGTCGTGGACGCGGCATTGCTGGGGCCCTTACGGCCAGCTGCCCAGACCCTGACCACATATTCAATGCCGGTGACAACCGTCAGCAAAACCGCGGCGGCCATGATCCACGGCCCCAAAGCCGCGATTGGCTCCGGCCATGGCCACAGATACCACGCAATTGCGGTGATCTGCAACACTGTCTTCACTTTACCGCCGTGGCTGGCCGCAATCACTCCACGTCGTATAACAGCAAGACGCAGGAGGGTAATTCCCACTTCGCGCAACAAAATCACGATGGTGACCCACCAAGGCAGCAGACCGTAGAAGCTCAGGAGCACCACGGCAGTACCGATAAGGGCTTTGTCGGCGATGGGGTCAGCCAGCTTTCCGAACGCTGTGACCAAGCCACGGGAACGAGCCAACCAGCCGTCGATGAAATCGGTGACCGAGGCGATGAGGAACACCAGGCACGCGGCAACTTGCCACCACAGGTGATCCATCCCGGAAACGACGACACAAGCTGCGAAAACGGGAACAAGCAGGATTCGCCCCACAGTCACCACGTTCGCGATGTTGTATGGCGATGGCTGGGTCACGTTCTCGCTGTGGGGCATCAGTCGCTTCCCTTGTGGACTTCGGCGTTCGTGTCAACATCGGCGATCAGGTCGACGCCGTGGCTGTCGACAACTCGCGCAGCGACAATATCTCCCGGCTGCAAACCGTCCACATGGCCCACCAGGGCCACCGTTCCATCCACTTCGGGTGCCTGGTGCGCGGCGCGCCCGTCAACGCCATCGTCCTCAACCTGTTCGACCAGGACGCTAACGATCTCACCGATCCGCTCGGAAGCGCGCTCGGTGACCAGGTTGTCCACCAAAGAGGCGATGCGCTCGACGCGGGCGTTGATTTCGTCTTCATCGACGTGGCCATCCAGGTCCACAGCCGAGGTGCCGTCCTCATCGGAGTAGGCAAAGACGCCCACCGCGTCCAAACGGGCCTCAGTGAGGAAATGCTCCAGCTCAGCCACGTCCTGTTCAGTCTCACCGGGGAAACCGACGATGACGTTGGTTCGAGCCCCGGCCTCGGCATCAAGGTTGCGAATCTGTTCCAGCAGGGCCAGGAAGGTCTCGGTCGAACCAAAACGACGCATCCGGCGCAGCACCTCGGCCGAGGAGTGTTGGAAGGAAAGATCGAAATAGGGCACGACCTTGTCCAGGCGTGCCATGGCCACGATCAAATCGGGACGCAACTCAGCTGGTTGCAGGTAGGAGAGGCGAATCCATTCAATGCCGTCGATGGCGGCCAAACTCTCCAGGACGCCCTCCAGCGCGGCCGGGTTTCCCAGGTCCTTGCCGTAGGAGGTCGTGTTCTCGGAGACGAGATTGAGCTCCTTGACGCCCTGCTGCGCCAGCCACTGAGCCTCGGCGACAATCTCCTCGGGCAGGCGGGAGACGAACGCGCCACGGAACGAGGGAATCGCACAAAAGGAGCACCGGCGGTCACATCCGGAGGCAATCTTTAGGTTCGCGACCGGACCGGAGTCCAGCCGGTGTCGCATGACCTGGATATGTTGCGGGGCCCCTTCGGCGTCAACGCTCTTGGCCTGTTCAGCACGGTCGCTGGGTTGATGTCCAGGCACGACCACAGAGGCGTCCTGCCGTTTCGCCGGAGAGATCGGCAGCAGTTTACGCCTGTCGGTCGGGGTATGGGAGGCCACCTCGCGGCCCGCGACGATGTCGTCAAGGCGGCCAGCGATGTCTGGGTAGTGATCGAAACCCAATACCGCATTGGCCTCGGGCAGATTCTCAGCCAGATCCTTGCCGTAGCGTTCGGCAAGGCAGCCGGTGGCCACGACCTTGGCCCCGGTGTCGGCTGCCGCCAGAAGCGTATCGATGGATTCCTGCTTAGCCTGCTCGATAAAGCCACAGGTGTTGACCATGATCACGTCGGCACCATCGCCGTCAGTCGTGACCTTCCAACCGCCCTTGGCGAGCCGGGCGGCCAGTTCCTCGGAGTCCGTCTCGTTGCGGGCGCAGCCGAGGGTCAGGACCGCTACGTTGCGAGAAGTTTCTTTGGCTGAAGACACTCAGAAAGCCTACCTACCTTCTCGCTGAGCGTTTGCACTGATCGTCGCCGAGGTCAGACCCGCCACTGGCCACGACGGCCGTTACTTAGCACAACAGTAGGATAAACGGTGCAAATAGCTCACGCCTGTGATGGCCAATGTCACGCGACACAGCACAGTACGATTGATGAATGCCCCGTATTACACCTCGGTATTCGCCCAATCCGATTACCCGCTCCCCCCACGGTCGGCGTAGCCTCGCCGCCGCCTCCTTGGCCGTGACGGCGGCCTTCTTGCTCGCCAGTTGCGCTGACTCGACGGACATCTCGATTCAGACCAACCCCGGTTGGAGCATCGAGGAGGCTTCCGTATCGGTCTCGATCTGCCCTCAGGACTCGTCAGACCGGTTGGAGTCCGCGGTGTTGCGCGGCGCTCACTTTGGGCTGGAAGTTGAGTGCGTGGCTTCATTGAGCGAGATCCCCGACGATTACCAAATCCGCTATCTCACCGGAGACATCGACTTCTATCCGCTGCCGCCTGGATACGAGTTCACGCTGGTGCAGATGGCTCCAGACACCAGCACCAGTCCGTCCCACACCAGCGACGACTCAAAACTGGAGACAGTGCTCATAGTCGATGACCACGAGTGGCGTTTCGACGGTGCCCCTGAGCCGGGCGCGGCCTACATGGTGGCGGCCAAGGCCGACCCCGAGATCACCCTGCACGTGACCGATGCCGGGGTGCAGCAAACCATGGACTTGAACTCAGGAGAACGCACTGAGTCGGTCACCGCCCTCTACGAAGGCGACTTGACCTCAATCCTCACCGACTCTTTCGAAGGCGAAGTATCGGGTTCGAACAGCCGCTGGAATGCCAGCTACGGCTACTACATCCAATTCGACGCCTCCCGGGACGTATGGGATTCCGAGGCCGAGGAGTGGGTCAGCGATCTCGACAAAGCCCTGCTCACCGTGACATACCTCTGGCCGGACACCTCCGGCGGTGACGTCTCGTGGGACCTGGACCCGGAATCGGCGCTGACGGTCAGCGCCGATGGCGACTCGCTGTCACCGACCCGCGTAGACCGCGAGGACACCTCGTTTGACTGGGGCGACGCCGAGTGGATCGACGCCTATTTCGAGGTTGACGGAACTGCACTGGAGTTCGAAATCGCGTTCGAAATCGACGGGACGTTGACGGTCAATGAGGACAACTCAACGATGAGAATCAGCGAAGGCAAGGAGACGGTGACCTTCGACCTCGACTTTTCCTGACCCCACTACCACGGCTTGAGGGGAACGAGGCACACGTTGGGCCCCCGCGCTTCGCGCGGGGGCCCAACTGCCATTGCGGGTCATGTTGCCTGATCGGTGATCGGCTGACCGTTCACGTCTAGGACGAACCAGGCATCTTGTAGGCCCTGGCCATTCGTGTCTCCCTCGCGGGAGTCATCGAAGTAGTAGTAAAGCGGGTGGCTGTTGTAGGTGACCTGGAGGCTGCCATCCTCACGTTCGACGGTGTCGACCAGGCTCTCGTCTAGCTGCTCGTCGACATCCAGCTCGGCCCCGGGGGTCACGATGTACGGCGGCCACGCCTCGACGCAGTCGTCGTAACAGGTCGGGTCGCCCGCGTCATCGTCGGTGAACAGGTACAGAGTCATGTCATCGTCCCCTGTGAGGATGACACCGAAGGCGCTGTCGTCCTCCGTGTTCAACTCGATTTCGTCGGCTGGCTCCGGCCCACCGGGGGCACCATAGCCGTTGTCGTCATCCATGTCATCGTCGCCGATGCCATCGTCAATGATGCCGTCGTCAGGGGTCATGTCGGTATCGTCGTCATCGCCGCACGCGCTCAACGCCAATCCCAGCGCGAGCGCGGCCGGAATGGCGACCGCTTTCGTCGCGAATCTTCTCGTTACTGTGCCCATGTGCGCAGATTGTATGGTAATTGGACGGCTCTGGCGGGAATTTCGGGAAGAAGTCGGACTTAACTTCCCCCACGAATAGCCGCGATGGTGTTAGCCAACTCTTCGGGTTTGATCAACACGTCGCGGGCCTTCGTGCCCTCGCTGGGCCCCACCACACCACGCGATTCCATCAAGTCCATGAGGCGTCCCGCTTTGGCGAACCCGACCCGCAGCTTACGTTGCAACATCGATGTGGAGCCGAATTGTGTGGTGACCACTTGTTCAATCGCCTGACACAAGATGTCGAGGTCATCGCCGATGTCTTCGTCGATCTCCTTCTTAGCGGCCACCGGAGCGGTCACCTCCTCGATGAACTCTGGCTCCAACTGGTCTTTCGCATGCTCGACCAGCGCCTCAATCTCAGAGTCAGATATCCACGCGCCTTGAATACGGCCCGGCTTGGACTCACCCATCGGCAGGAATAGGCCATCGCCTCGCCCAATGAGTTTCTCGGCACCGGCTTGGTCGAGGATGACGCGCGAATCGGCCAGCGATGAGGTGGAAAACGCCAGCCGGGAGGGGACGTTGGCCTTGATCAACCCGGTGACCACGTCTACCGAGGGCCGTTGCGTGGCCAGCACTAGGTGAATGCCGGCGGCACGTGCCAGCTGCGTGATGCGCACGACGGCGTCTTCCACATCCCGGGCGGCGACCATCATGAGGTCGGCCAGCTCGTCGACCACCACCAGCAGGTACGGATAGGGCCGGATCTCCCGCTCGGAACCCTCCGGCGCCTTGACCTTGCCAGCGCGGACTTTGCGGTTGAAGTCGTCGACGTTTCGCACTCCGGCCATGGCCATGTCGTCGTAGCGCAGGTCCATTTCCTTGACGACCCATTGCAGGGCGTCTGAGGCTTTCTTGGGGCTGGTGACGATGGGGTGTACCAGGTGGGGGATGCCCTCGTAGTTGGTTAGTTCGACTCGTTTGGGGTCGATGAGGAGTAGTCGCACTTCTTGTGGTGTGGCGCGGGCCAGCATTGAGCCCAGTAGGGCGTTGATGCAGCTGGATTTACCGGAGCCGGTGGCACCGGCGACCAGCAGGTGCGGCATTTTGGTGAGGTTGGCGGTGACGTAGCCGCCCTCGATGTCCTTACCGAGGCCGATGACCATGGGGTGGTTGTCTCCGTGGGCTTCGGCATAGCGCAACACGTCGCCGAGGGCGACGTCTTCCCGGTCCACATTGGGTATTTCGACGCCGACGGCGCTCTTGCCTGGAATGGGGCTGATGATGCGTACGTCTGGGCTCTTGACCGCGTAGGAAATGTTCTTTGACAGTTGGATGATGCGTTCGACTTTGACGGCCGGGCCTAGTTCGACTTCGTATCGGGTGACGGTTGGTCCACGGGTGAACCCGGTGACCGCGGCGTCTACTTTGAATTCCTCGAAGACTTGTTGCAAGGATGCGATGACGACTTCGTTGGCTTTGGAGCGGGATTTCGCCTTGACTCCGGCCGAGAGCATCGACAGTCCAGGTAGGACGTAGTCGCTGTCGGCGTCGTCCATGTGCAATGAGGGTTGTTCGAGCCGCTGGGGCGGTTTTGAATGGGGCGGTGGTGGTTTCGCGGCCGTCGCTGCGGCCTCCTCGTAGTTGAGTTCGGGGACTTCTTCGGGAGCCAGCCGTGGCAGGGGCGCTGTTTGGCGTTCGTCGGCGGCTTCTTCTGCTGCCAGCGCGCTTTGGCGTCGTCGTGATGGCTTGCGGCGGGATGGTTGCTCGGTTTCTTCGGTTTCGGCTTCCTCCTCGCCGTAGGGGTCGTAGTGGCCGGTGGCGAGGGCCCACCAGTTGGAGAATTTTTCGGGTATTTCGCGTACTGGGGTGGCGGTGGCCACGAGGATGCCAAAGAGCAGCACCAGGATAAGGATGGGCACGGCGGCGAACACCGAAACGGCCGCGTCGAGTCCGCTGCCAACGAGCCAACCTATTTGGCCGCCTGCGTCCATGCGCAGTTCCATGTCCGTGGGCATGGAGCGGCTGATGTGGAGGAGTCCGAGGCTGGACAGCCACATGCAGCCCCAACCGACGATGGCGCGTCCGTGCGCTTCTTCGGGCGGTACTTGGCGCATGGTGCGGATGGCCCAGATGATGAGCAGTAGCGGCAGGGCGGTGGCGCCGTGTCCGATGATCCACTTGAGCCCGAAGGCGACGTGTTCGCCGATGAAACCGGTGACGTCGAACCACAGGGTGGTGGCGAGGACGATGGCGAAGGCGATGAGAAGGAGTCCGAGGCCGTCGCGGCGGTAGGCCGGGTCGATGTCGCGGGCGGAGGCGGCTTCTTTGCGGACCGATCGGGCAGCCCAGCCAAACGATCGGGCGGTGCCGTTCCACAGGCCGCGTAGTGCCATACCTCCGGCTTCGAGTGGCCCGGGGATAGTGGTTTTGGGTTTCTTGCGGGCGGCTTTCTTGGCGGTCCGCTTTTTTGCCGGGCTGCTTGCGGCGCGCTTTTTGGCACCCGTTGGTTTCCGGGTGCGTTTGCGAGCGGTCTTGCGAGCGCTAGAAGTCCTGGCCATGCGATTAGGTTACCGTCTTGTGTCCCTCTCGGCGGTGGACCGGGGCGCAGAGGGTGAGCCGTTTGACCGGCTTTGGCGGACGATTGTTTGTGGCGCAAGGGTTTTCGGGGGCGATGTTTGCGTCTAAGTTACTGCGATTTTTTCGAATTGTTTAATTGGGGTTGGGGCGTCAGTGGGTCTGGCCGCCGGTGGAGGCGATGTCGGTGTCGACCCTAAGCGCGGTGTGGACGATGGCGACCAGGGCTGTGGCGACTGCGGATGGGTCCAGGGTCGCTTGGCCACCGTCGATGCCTTGTTTCGGGGATAGCGGCACATGGATGAATCCGCCTTTGAGTGACGGGTATTCGGTGGCGATGAGGTGGCTGAGGTAGTAGAAGGTGCTGTTACAAACGTAGGTTCCGGCGGTGAGTGAAGCGGCGGCGGGGACGCCCACGGCGCGGGAGGCTTCAACGCAGGCTTTGACGGGGAGGGCGGCGAAGTAGGCGGCGGGACCTTGGGCAACGACTGGTTCGTCGATTGGCTGTGCCTGGGCATTGTCTGGGATGGGGGCGTCGATGAGGTTGAGGGCGACTCGTTCGATCGTTAGCGCGGCGCGCCCGGCGGCTTGCCCCAGGCACAGCACCAAGTCCGGTTGGGCTGTGGCGATGGCCTCGCGCAACTGGAGGGCTGAGTCGGCGAAGGAGACGGGGAGTTCGACCGCTGTGGTGGGTAGCGACAGCCGTTCGCAGGCGAGTTCGACGGCTTCCCAGGACGGATTGGTCTGCTCCCCACCAAAGGGCTCGAATCCGGTGAGCAAGACTTTCGGCAGCGACATCGTGGCTCCAAGGTGGCAGTGGCGTTTTGGCTCTATGGTGTGGCGCCCAGTGCGGTCGCCGGTCGCCTCCGCGTGTTAATGGAGTTCAAGGTGACCGGGCCGATCACGACCTAGCCGTGGCGCGCGGGCACGCCAGGTCGCCCCTGTGACCGTATCCGATGGGTGCGCAGAGGCCTTTAGGGTCCCTGCGGGCCCATACGTGGCGGTTGCGTTGATGTGGGGCCTGTGCCCGTATCGTCGTCTCCGTGATCAAGCTGGCTAGGGCCGCTGGCGTCGGTTGCAGCCGGAGTGGGACTGTCGGCGCCGCGCGATCGTTGCCATAGCCATATGAGCCCGGCCCATGAGATGGCAATCAGGATGGCGACGACAGTTTGTGCGAAGACGAGGTTGCTTTCGGGATAGACCACGCCTTCGAGGTAGTGGTCGATAAAGCCCGTCGGGGGCAGTCCTTCTTGCCCGGCTCGATGCCGAAACTCGTCTTCCCAGCCAGTGAGCGGGCAGTCCCAGCCAATGAAGACCGTTCCCGCCCCGTAGGCGGCGGCACCGAGGTGAGGAATGATCATCCAGCGCCATTTCCAGGCGAGAAACCCACCTAGGGCCACGTAGATGAGGAAACCAAAATGCGCCGCCATGGTGATGTCGGCGGCAATTCTCCATCCCATGAGACGCTCCTATCTTGAGTCGGTGACGATATACGGTTCTTCCATGGGAAAAACTGTTTTGATCACTGGGGCCGGTCGCGGCCTGGGCAAGGCTCTCGCCGCAGAGTTCACTCAGCGTGGGGACCGGGTGGTGGCACATGCGCGCAGTGCCGAGGCACTGCGAGAGGTGCCCCATGACAAGGCCCTCATCACCGACCTTAGCCAACCTGAGTCGCTAACAAAAGCAGTCGACAAAGCCCACATCGACACTTTGGACGCAATAGTCCACAATGCGGGAGTTGCCGCTATTTCCGCAGTGGCGGACTTGAGCGTCGACCAGTGGCAAGACCATATGAACGTGAACGTTATCGCGCCAGCGGAATTGACGCGGCTGCTATTGCCGCAACTGCGGCAAAGCCGAGGGCACGTGGTGTTTGTGAACTCGGGAGCTGGCCTGCGGACTGGCCCCCAGTGGTCGGCCTATGGCGCGAGCAAGCACGCGCTGCGGTCAATGGCAGATGCGCTGCGAGTCGAAGAGCAGGCCAACGGGGTGCGGGTCACCAGCGTGTACCCGTCGCATTTCGACACCGACATGCAGCGCAAGGTCCGCCACGCGGTGGGATCGGACTATGACCCGCAGCGGGCGACCACGCCGGAGACGATCGCGTGGTACATCGCCTCCTTTGTGCACGCGCCAGCCGATGGGGTGGTCAACGAAGTCCGCATCGAGCCTCCCAACCCTCTGCCGATCAAGCCACGGGACTGATAATCGCCCCTACGGACTCCGGTGGCGTTAGACGTCGCCGAAACGATGCCGCGACGTCTAACGCAGCACGTCCCATCGCACGAGAGCGGACCGCCAGGTGTCAAAGCCCGGTACGCCCAGGCATGGCGGCCTAGTCATAACGCCGAATGCGTCGAGCCCTCCCGCACCGTCGGTGTGGGAGGGCTCGACGCATTCACTGGCCCTAAGGGCAGTCTCGCTAAACCTCGAGGACGTGCGGGACGATCATGGGACGGCGACGATAGTTCTCGTTGACCCAGCGTCCGACCGTGCGCCGCAGAATCTGTTGCAGCTCATGCGGGTCGGTCACTCCTTCGCCAGCAGCTCGTTCCATCGCGCCCTCGATCAGAGGCAGCACGTCATTGAAGATCTTCGGGTCCTCAGAGAAACCCTTGCCCGAAACCGTCGGACCGCCAACGACCTTGCCGTTCTCCGAGTCGATAACCACGGTCGCGGAGATGAATCCACCGTCACCGAGAATGCGACGTTCCGAGAGCACCGGCTCCCCCACATCGCCCACGGCGAGCCCGTCCACATAGACATGCTTGATTGGGATTCGCCCGGTCACCCGAGCCCGGCCATCGATCAGGTCCACGACCTCGCCGTTCTCCACCAGCATGACCTGGTCGGCGGGCACCCCGGACTCGACTGCGAGACGGGCGTGCGCCTGCAGGTGCCGCGCTTCCCCGTGCACCGGCATCATGTTCGAAGGCTTGACGGTGTTCAACACATACAGCAACTCCCCGGCCGGGGCGTGGCCTGAGACGTGGACCTTCGCCACGTCCTTGTGCACCACGGTCGCGCCAGTGCGCGACAGACGGTTGATCACGCCATAAACGGCCGTCTCGTTGCCCGGCACCAGCGAAGACGCCAGGACAACCGTGTCACCTTCGTCCACGGTGATGTGTCGGTGATCGCCCGAGGCCATGCGCCCCAAAGCCGACATCGGCTCGCCTTGCGAACCGGTCGACATGAAGACGATCTCGTCGTTCTCCAGCTTCACCGCATCGTCCATGCTCACCATCAACCCGCCTGGGATCTTCAGCAGTCCCAGATCACGGGCGATACCCATATTGCGCACCATCGAACGGCCGATGAAGGCGACCTTGCGTCCGTGCTTCTCTGCGGCATCGAGCACTTGCTGCACTCGGTGCACGTGGCTGGCGAAAGACGCGACGATGATGCGGCCCTCGGCCCCGGCGAAGATGTCCTCCAGCACCGGCCCGATCTCACGTTCGGACGTGACAAAACCAGGGACTTCGGCATTGGTCGAATCCGATAGCAGCAGGTCCACGCCCTGCGTTCCCATGCGGGCAAACCCGGCCAGGTCCGTGATCCGCCCATCCAGTGGCAGTTGGTCCATCTTGAAGTCACCGGTGTGCAGACACAGGCCCGCCTCGGTGCGTATGCCGACCGCCAGCGCGTCGGGGATCGAGTGGTTCACGGCCAGGAATTCCAGGCCGAACGGGCCGACCTCGGTCGACTCGCCAGCCGTCACAGTCTGGGTGACGGGTTTGATGCGCCGTTCCCGTAGCTTGGCCTCGATGAGGGCGATGGTGAATTCGGAGCCGACCAGCGGGATGTCCTTGCGGTGTTCCAGCAGGTAGGGGACGCCACCAATGTGGTCTTCGTGGCCGTGGGTGAGCACGATGGCCTCGATGTCTTCGAGGCGGTCGAGCAGGGAGGAGAAGTCGGGCAGGATCAAGTCAACGCCCGGCTGGTCGACGTCGGGAAAGAGGACCCCGCAGTCGACGATGAGGATGCGGCCGTTGATTTCGAAGACCGTCATGTTGCGGCCGATGGCGCCCAGCCCGCCTAGGGCGGTGACGCGAAGCGCTCCGGCGGGGAGTTCTGGCGGTTCGGGCAGGTTGTCGCGGCTAACCCAACTCATTACTTGACCTCAATGCTGGAGAGATTCTCCGTGATCATGTCTAGGAGCACGTTGTCGGCTTCGGGCATCGGCAGGCGCGGTGCGCCAGCGGGTAGCCCTTTGGACTTGAGTGCGGCCTTGACGGCGATGACGCCTTGCGCGGGGCCCTGGAGGGCATGTAGCGCGGGCAATAGGCGGTCGTTGATTTCGGATGCGCGGGCGACATCTCCGGCGTCGAAGGCGTCGAACATGGCCACGAGGTGCTTGCCGACCAGGTGCGCGATGACGGAGACGATGCCGTCTTGGCCGGTGGCGTACGCGGCGAGGTTCAGCGCGTCGACTCCGCAGTAGAAGCGCAGTCCAGTGGCCACGCGTACCCGCTGGGAGTGGGAGATGTCGGCGGTGGCGTCTTTGACGGCGATGATGCGGTCGTGCTCGACGAGTCGGTGGAAGGACGCGCCGGTGATGGGCACGCAGGATCGCGGCGGGATGTCATAGAGCATGCAAGGCAGCTCGGTGGCGTCGGCGATGGTGGTGAAGTGTGCCTCGATGCCCTCTTGCGGGGGTCGGCTGTAGTACGGCGTCACGAGCAATAGCCCGTGGGCTCCGGCGTCGGCGGCTTGCTTGGCGAGCTTGACGGAGTGGCGGGTGTCGTAGGTGGAGGCTCCGGCGATAATGTGGGCGCGGTCGCCGACCGCGTCGACCACGGCGCGCACTAGCTGGGCTTTTTCCTCATCGGAGGTGGTCGGAGATTCGCCTGTGGTGCCGTTGAGCACGAGGCCGTCCAATTTTTGCTCTTCGACGAGGTAGTTGGCCAGTTCTTTGGCGCCAGCGACGTCCAATTCTCCTCGTGCGTCAAACGGCGTGATCATCGCCGTGAGGGTTCGCCCGAATGGGCGAGTGGTTTCGCGCATATTCCTCACCAAACTACGTCCTCGCGACGTGGCGTTCAGCCTCGGTGACCTGGTCGCGGTTGCGGCTGGGACGGGTCTGAACGCAGTGGTCGCTTCTGTGTTTACTGTCTCAAGTTTATTGGCCTCAGGGTGCCAATTTACCTACTGAATGGCCTGTTACATCTAGCCCCACCCTCATCAAAAAGGGGGCGGCTACGGGGAGGCGGGCCGCCCGGGTGGGGCTAGAGGATCAACGGATGTCGTCTTTGGGTGTCTATCCTTCGGCCACGTACGGGCTGGAGGCTACTTCGGTGTCATCGGCCAGTTGGGTGATGTCGAAGTCGGAGAACACGTTTGGCACCTTGTTTTGCAGCTGCCGGAGGCATTCGATGGCGAGGGCGCGGATTTCGACATCGGCGTGCTCGGATGCCCGCATGGCGATAAAGTGCCGCCAGGCGCGGTAGTTGCCGCTGACGACAATTTTGGTTTCGGTGGCGTTGGGCAGCACGGCGCGGGCGGCTTGGCGCGCCTGCTTTCGGCGCAGGGTGGCGCTGGGGACGTCGGCGAACTTCTTTTCCAGGCCCTCGAGGAGCTGGTTGTAGGAGTTCTGGGCGTTCTCAGCGGCTTCGAGGAAGAGCTTGTGCAGTTCGGGGTCCTCGGAGATGCACTCGGGTTCAACCATGGCAGCGTCGCGTTCGGGCACGTAGCGCTGGGAGAGCTGCGAGTAGGAGAAGTGCCGGTGACGGATCAGCTCGTGGGTGAGGGAGCGGGAGACTCCGGTCATGTAGAAACTGACGGTGCCGTGTTCGAGTACGGAGAGGTGACCCACTCGCATGATGTGGTCGATGTATCCGGCGTTGGTGGCGGTCTTGGGGTTGGGTTTGTTCCATGACTGGTAGCAGGACCGGCCGGCAAATTCGGCAAGTGCCTGTCCGCCGTCGGCGTCGGTCTCCCATGGCACGTCTTCTGGGGTTTCGAAGTGTGTCCAGGCGATGAGGCGAACTTTCAACGGCACCATTTCAGTCATGTGTCTCCCCCTAGGTTTGCTGCTAGCGTGTTGCCCCCGAGAATACTTGCCGCTTTGGGGCCGGTCACGGCGCGTCGGTGGATGGATTGCGTCTATCTCAGCTGTCGAGTCGAGGCGGTCGCGGTAGGCAAAGACGCAGCGCGTCACCGCCCGCACACGCGACAGTTGACAGACGTCATGGATGATGTCATCATGGCATCATGGACTTGACACCGTACATCCAATCGCTTCGCAGCAGCCTTACTTCTGCAGCTGGACCTGCTGGGGAGGATGCCACCCGCACCGCTGAGCTACTGGCCGACGCACTCGATGCCGGAGCTCGACTAGCTTTGCTGGAGGCGCTCTCCGACGCCGCAGCCGAGATCACCGATCAACTCGACCGCGCCGGATCATCCGCTTCGGTGGACGTTCGGGTCCGGGGCCGCGCGGCAGATCTGACAGTCTCCAACGTCGAAGCCGCCACTGTGGAACCGGCTCCGGCTCCCGCCACCGACGACAACGTCGCTCGCATCACGCTGCGCCTTCCCGAGTCCCTGAAGGACAATGTGGAGGCCGCTGCCGCAACCGAAGGCATCTCCGTCAACGCCTGGTTGGTGCGTGCGATCAACAATTCCGTACACGGACCCACCCCGCAGGGCAAGGGTTCCCGTTTCAACCAGCGCATCACCGGATACGCCAGGGCCTAATAAGTCCTGTCGTCGTCATCCACACCCGATCGACCACCGCCTCCGCGCGCAGACACACTTCGACACCTTCTGGCCTTGAGATATCCGGTGTCGCGACATACACCACCGGCCCAGCGCCACACCTTAACCAGGCAAAGACCCGCTCGGCCCACCTCAAGAAAGAGACTTCCATGAACGAGTACACCGAATTCAAACACTCGGGCCCGATCACAGCCTCAATCACGCTGGCCGAAGGCTCGGTCACTGTCACCGGCCACGACGCAGACACTATTTTGGTGGAGATCAAGCCCGCCTCGGGAAAGCCCGGCGCCGACGAAGCTGTCGAAGCGGCAGTCGTGGAGTTTGAGGACGCCCATTTGCGCGTCTCAGCCCCCGACGCGGGCTCGGGCTGGATCTTTATCCGCCGCACCACGGCCGTGCACATCCAAGTCAAGCTCCCGCACGGCTCCGACGTATCGGTGAAGTCGGCCTCGGCTCCCATCACGCTCTATGGCGATCTCGGCCCGGTTTCGGTCAATTCCGTGGCCGGAAGCGCCACGGTCGACAAGGCGGAATCGGTACGTGCCAATACTGTCTCGGGCGCGGTGGTGCTGCGCAACGTGACGGATGAGGCGAAGGTCAACACCGCTTCCGGCGCGGTTCAAGTGGACTATGTCGGCGGCGATTTCACCGCCAAGACGGTCTCGGGTTCGATCATCGCCGACCGCACGAACGCATCGGTACGGGCACATACGGTCTCGGGTCTGGTACAGCTCAGTTCGCTTCGCCGTGGCACGTGCCGCGCCAACTCCGTCTCAGGCCACATCAGCCTGGGCATCGTGCCGGGCACGGATGTGTGGATGGACTTGGACGCGAAGGTCGGGACTGTCACGAGCGAACTGGCTGCGGGGGACACCTCGTCGGTGCCGCACGAAAAAGGCGACGCGCTGGAACTGCACGCCCGCTCACTAAGCGGAAATATCGACTTGCATCGTTCGACCCGGGTCTTAGACACTGAGGTGGTCGAAGCACCAAACGTGGTCACCCAACATTGCCAAGTGACCGCATAACCGGGCCATGAGCTTTCATCCCTTTCATATGGTCCCACTGCACCATCGCCAAGCGCCGCCGATTTGGCCACATTGGAGTGGGAGAACGAACCGAGTTGGCTGTTACTCGGTATTGGGAAAGCCCGCTGTCTCTTTGGAAGTTTCCTCGACAAAGAGACAGCGGGCCGCATCATGTCACGGGCAGTAGGCCACCCTCCCGCAAGGCTTGCTCTGACCAGCGGCCCATTCTCAACTATCTCCTGCGATTGGTGATGATCCCTCCCAGGTGGCTTGCGGCCCGACCGCCGAGCGCAGCGACACAGACAACTCCGGCACGGTCGTCGCATGGCCTCATCCCAGGGCCCACGCCGAAGGGAAAGACCCCGAGCGAGGCCCGTCCCCCCGCACCACCGAAGGTGAAAATTACTCACCTGGGGCCCCTTGTTTTATTATTTCAAGAATCCCCGCCCGGAGCCAAAACGATGTTCCTCACCTGTGGATAACCTTGACAACCGCGAGGCTTAGGCAAAAATGCGAATTCAAGACCGCAGAAGGCGAAGTTTACTCAGGTAAACGCCCCGAGGAGAACAACCGAAGTGCCTTTTGCATAGGCCTCACCGTCATCAATGTTGGTCGAACGGTTCAGACGTAGAGATGGATGAAGGGCTCCCACGGCAGATTGCGGGCGATCCAATAGACAGCCCATACGCCGAGGAACCAGAACGTGATGCGTGGGGTCACCACGAAGACCGGCCAGCGCCATCCAAGGCGCGGGAAGAGGCGTGGCACCGACCATTGTGCGAACATCCACGTCAAAAACGGGGCCGCGAACAACGCCATCGCATGATTGCGGGCGGCTTCGGGCAGGTTGAAAGTCAACGTGTAGTAAAACGCCCTTGTGCCGCCGCACCCAGGGCAGTCAAAGCCGGTCATGAGTTTGAACGCACACGTGGTGGGCCCGACTTCGTTAGTCGGGTTGTAGTACAGGACCGCTGCGGCCGCGGTGGCGAACCCCAGCAGCACCGCCACCGGACCCACCCAGGGAAGGGCGAAGAATCGTTTGATGGGCCCGGGTTCTTTCACCGGCGGGGCCAGCATCTGTTCGGGGTGGGCGGGCGGCCTGACCTCACCCACCTGGTTGGTTTGTAGGGTCTGGACGCTCGAATCCGCCAATGGGGCCTCTTTGGCGTGAGTCGAACCGCTCGTGGGCTCCGAGGGTGAGGTCGGCGAAGAGGACTCGACCGCGTCGGCGCCGCTGCCAGGTGGGTTGATCTGGGTGGAAATGGCCTCGCCGTCCCCCGGCTGCGGGGGCGACTCTTCCCGGGCCGCGTCCTGTGGTGAATCGAATTCTTCCGGCTCGTCGGTCTTCGCCCCCGGTCGGTCAGCGGTGGTGTCGGACCGTTCCTCCTCGAGCGTCTCCTCCTGGGAAACATGCGCGGCGGGGATGACTTCCTGGTCGCGCTGCGATTCCAGTTGAGCGTTTCGTTCCTGCTCAGGCACAGAATCCTCACTCGCCCGCTCGACCATTCTGGAACCTCCCTCGTCCCGCCTAGCCTATCCCCCTTAGGCTAGGCGGGATGCAACCCTCCTTTGTGCGTGCAGCCCGCACGACTGACGCCGCCACTATCGCGCAACTGCACTGGGACGTGCTCCACGGCCCATACCGCCGCCTGATCCCCTCTGAGGTCATGGAGAACCTCGATCACGAGTGGATGGTCAACCGTTGGCGTGAGGCCATCGAGTCCCCGCCCGATCACTATTCTCGGGTCTATGTCGCCGTTGACAAGACCTCCTCGCCGGCCGCGATCGCGCGCACCGGCCAGAGCGACCTGCAACAAGACGGCGCGAGCCTGGGCGAAACGGTCGTTGGTTTCGCCGCCGTCACCCTCCCCGAGCCGGACTCCGGGGTCCCAAACTTCCAACAATCGGCCTTTATCGAGCCGATCATCGTGGCCGAGGGGCACCGCCGGCAGGGGCACGGCTCCCGGCTCTTGGCCGCGGCGGTGGACCACTGGAGGGAAGGCAAGATTCGCTACGCCTACGCTCTTGTCCTGGCTGGAGACTCCGACACTGAGAATTTTCTGGCCGGTTCGGGCTGGGCGCCGGAGGGTACCGAGTACCGACACACCTCTCCTGCGGCCAATGTCGTGCAGCGTCGCTGGCATACCGACATCTCTATGACAGAAGAATGAATCCCAGCAGTGGATCGTGGCCGCCCATGAGAGGCCGCGACGGCGAAACCACCTCCGGGCGCCCGATCACGGCCTTACGATAAGGCGATGAGATATCGGCCGCTTTTGCTCATTGTCGGCACGCTTGTCACCTTGCTGGCCAGCACCGGCTGTATGCGGCTGGAACTGGACTTGGTCATCAACGACGACGACACCGTCGACGGTCACATTGTCGCGGCGTGGAGCGATGATTTCCTGGCCGAGGCGGCCTCGGCCGACATCGATTTCGACCCCGATCAAGCCGATGCCCTCATTGACGCGCTCTTGGGCGACCTTCCCGGTATCGAGGATCGTCGCGATTATCGTCAGGACGGCTTCAGCGGCGAAACCGCTTCGTTCGCCCGTCAGCCGCTGTCTGATTTCGCCTCGCTCGAAGAGGGGCAGGACTCGCTACAGATCGTGCGGGACGGTTCCCGCTACCAGCTCACTGCCTACTGGAACTTGCAAGGATACGATCCGCTCGAGTTCGATCTCAGCGAACAGGTGCCCTCACCTGAGATCACTTTGTCGGTGACGTTCCCCGGCCGAGTCACCGCCCACAACGGGGATCTCGATGGTCGTACCGTCACCTGGAACTTGGCCTTGGGCGAGGAACACCATCTCACCGCCGAGGCGGCTGGGCGCAATGCCGGTATGTTGTTGGCCACCGTCGGCGGCGGCACGGTGGCGATCCTGGCGCTCATGGGTTTGTGGCAGTACCGGATGTTGCGCCGCTATTCTCTCTAGCCGGCACGTTCGCCACCTGCGACTCTTCTCCCTCGTGGCTAGAGGCGTCTCTCAGCAGACTTTCAGCCTCTTCGAAGCTTGCTGACAGGTTGCGGTTAGCGTTCGACTTCACAGCGTGACCTCGGGCATATTCGCAGGTTAACGGGCTGCTTTGTCGGCCTGTACGCCGTATGCTGAAGGGTCTTGCCAGCGTCGCATCCCTGTGGAGAAGAGGAAACAATTGGACCCCAAGAAAGGCGAGGACACCCCCACCGGCGAGCACAAGAACTCCGGCCTTGACCTTAGTGTCGTCCAGGTGCTCGCCGCCGCCGGAGCCGCCACACTCGGGGCCGTCTTCGCAACCGTCATTGGCGTGTACGGCACCATCATCGGTACCGCCGTGTTGAGCTTGATCACGTCGGTGGGCAGTGTACTGCTCGTGCATTTCACGAACAAGACCACTGAAAAGATCAAGGTGCCGCTCAAAGGAGCGGTGGGCGGCAGGCCGAATTCTCAACAATCCGACTATGACGGCGACGCCACCGCGTTGCTGCGGCCGGACTGGGACACCGACGCGGGGGCATACCGCTCGACCCATATCTTCGCCGTCGGAGACCCTGACGCCACTGTCGAATTCGGCACCGTCGACGAGAACGGCCGCGCAACCGGCGTCGCGACGGTGACCATGGCGGACCCGACGCTGGCAGAGGAGCTGAATTTCCAGGGCCAGAACGACCTGACCGTGGTTGAGGGGGGCCACCCAGGGCCGACAGGTCCGGAGGCGACAGACGAAGACGAGAAACCCTCCCGTAAGAAACTGTGGGTCTCCATCGCCGTCTCGACCGTCCTCGTCTTTCTCATCACCGTCGTGGCCCTGACGGTCATGGCGCTGGCTCAAGACAAGAACCCGAATTATTACTTCAGTCCTTCCCCGGGACCGTCCCCAGGCGTCATGACGCCCAACGTCGAAGAGTCGGTCGACCAATGGGACCCCGCTCCCGGCGGCGAGGACACAAACCAGCCAGAGAACGACCAGGGCACTGCCGAGCCAACGGAGGACTCCACCCCGGAGACAACACCTCCGGGCGACGATTCCACCGACGAGGGCGACGCGGGCGACGATGAGGTGGACGAGGACGAAGACGACGATGAGGACCACGAGGCGGACGCGGACGATCCAGAGCCGACCCCCACCCGCAACTAGTGGTCACGGCTGACCAGAGGCGGTGCCACACCGGTACTGGCCCTAGCCCGGTCGCGATGTGTCACCGACGCTCATAGGTGACATCGGGCCTGTCGCGATCGCACCCCCACCCATGGACGTCATAAAGCCGACACACCGCGCAACTACGAAATAACCGACAAAGAGTGCTCCCATAGGTATCGTGAGCGAGTCTGCCCGTCAGGGCAGGCATCACACGAAAACGAAACTCTTTGGGGGAACAATGTTCCGTAAGACGCTCAAGACCATCACCGCCGTCGCCTTCGCTGGCGCGCTCGCCGTCGGCTCCGCGACCTCGGCTTCTGCCGACGTGGTCGAGGAGCACGGCAGCTACGGCTCCGGCGACATCAACGTGCTGTCGAACCTGTGCATCGGAAACTGGAACGGCGACGTCATCAGCATCCTGAAGATCGCCAACTCGGAGTACCGCGAACTGTGCACGACCTACGGAAGCGGCTCCGGCGAGGGTGACATCAATGTTCTGTCGAACATCTGCGCCCTGAACTGGGACTGGAACAACGCCGCCAACCTGGGTCTGATCGCCAACAGCAAGGAATACCGCGCTTGCATCGAGTACAACGAGGCGCACGGTGGCGGCGACAAGTGGTAATGCGTCATACACGCGTTGACAACTGAATACAGAACTTCGTATCAGAAGTCCTGAGAGTTTCTTTCGTTTTGTGAACGGTTTACGAATGTGCCTCCGAAAGGCGTAGCGACCACCACTGGACCGACGGGTCAATTGGTGACAAGCCTTTCGGAGGCACATTCTTTGTATGCGGCTTATGCAAAAATGCACATTCAAGGCCGCAGGAGGCAAAGTTTACGCAGGTAAACGAGCCGAAGAGAACGCTGAAAGTGCCTTTTGCATAAGCCTCTATCTGTTAGCGCTAGTCGAGAAAAGCGTCGATGCCTACGGTCAGCCCCCGCACGGCGGGCACTTTACGGATCGACAGCACAACCCCTGGCATAAAGGACATCCGGTCCACCGAATTATGGCTGATGGTGAAGTTCTCCCCTGCCGAGCCAAACCACACTTGTTGGCTGGCAATGTAGCCCTCCGCGCGGATCGCATGTACCGCAATCCCATCCACGTTCGCTCCCCTGGCACCTTCAAGCTGCTGCTGGGTCGCGTCCGGGCCCGGACCCAACCCGGCTTCCTCGCGCGACTGAGCCATCAAGCGCGCAGTGTGCACGGCCGTTCCCGAGGGTGCGTCCACCTTACGCGGGTGGTGAGCCTCAATAACTTCCGCTGAGTCGAAGAACTTCGCGGCCTTGGCAGCGAACTGCATCATCAGCACCGCCCCAATTCCGAAGTTGGGGGCGATCACCGAACCGAGTTCGGGCTTATCGCGCAGCCACTGTTCGACTTGCCGCAAGCGCGCCGCATCGAAGCCCGACGTGCCGACGACGGAGTGAATGTCGTGGTCGATGAGCCACTTGAGGTTGTCCATCACAACGTCGGGACGGGTAAAATCGACCGCCACCTCAACGCCTGCCTCAACCAGCGAGGCCAGATCGTCCCCATGGTCGACCGTCTGGGCCACGGTCATCCCCTCCGCGGCCTCCACCGCCTGACACACGGCCGTCCCCATCCGACCGGCCGCCCCGATCACACCTACCTTGATCAATGGTTTCTCCTTCGCATCACGTTCGCCCTCACCTTACGTCGCGACCGGGCCACCTTGGCTTGAACGCTTCCCCAGCTCGCCCCAGAGTGGGCCACCGGCCGGGCTCGATCCTCACACAGCAAGGTCCGCCGAGGCGCTGTGCCTCGGCGGACCTTGGATGTCTGTTACAGGGACGGCTAGCGCCGCCACCCGAAACCGAACCTAGTCGTCTCCTCCGGGACGACGGCGACGGCGACGACGCGGACGGTCGCCTCCTTCTCCCCCATCCTCATCGCGCGGCTTGCGCTCACGGTCGCCACCTCGGCCTTCACGGCTACCCTCGCGCTTGGGACGCTCGCGCTGCGGCGGCTCCTCACCTTCGGGGTAGACCTTGTCGAGGTAGATCTTGCCGCGAGCGTCAATGTCGGCAATCTGGACTTCGACCTTGTCGCCAACGTTGAGCACGTCCTCGACCTTGTCGATGCGCTTGCCATCACCGATCTTCGAGATGTGCAGCAGCCCGTCGCGGCCCGGCAGCAGAGAAATGAACGCTCCGAAGTCGGTGGTCTTGACGACCGTGCCCAGGAAGCGGTCTCCCTGATTGGGCAGCGTCGGATTCGCGATGCTATTGATCATGTCGATCGCGGCGTCGGAGGCCTCGCCGGACTCGGCGGCCACATAGATCGTGCCGTCGTCCTCGATGGTGACGTCGGCGCCGGTCTCCTCGGTGATGCCGTTGATCGTCTGCCCCTTCGGGCCGATGACCATTCCGATCTTGTCGACCGGAACCTTCAGGGTCGTGATGCGCGGCGCGGTCTTCGACAGCTCCGAGGGCTCCGAAATCGCATCGGACATGACGTCGAGAATCGCGTGACGCGCGTCGTTGGCCTGCTGCAACGCACCAGCGAGCACGTCGGACGGCAATCCATCCAGCTTCGTGTCCAGCTGCAACGCCGTGACGAACTCCGGCGTACCGGCGACCTTGAAGTCCATGTCGCCAAAGGCGTCCTCGGCTCCCAGAATGTCGGTCAGCGTGACGTACGCGGTCTTTCCGTCGACTTCCTGGCTGATCAGACCCATCGCGATACCGGCGACAGGGGCTCGCAGCGGCACACCCGCGCTCAGCAGCGACATCGTGGAGGCGCACACCGAGCCCATCGACGTCGAACCGTTGGAACCCAGCGCTTCGGACACCTGTCGGATCGCGTAGGGGAACTCCTCGCGGCTGGGCAGGACGGGAATGATCGCCCGCTCTGCCAGCGCCCCGTGCCCGATCTCGCGCCGTTTGGGCGAGCCCACGCGGCCGGTTTCGCCGGTGGAGTAGGGCGGGAAGTTGTAGTTGTGCATGTAGCGTTTCTTCGTCACCGGTGACAAGGTGTCGATGGACTGCTCCATGCGCAGCATGTTGAGGGTGGTGACGCCCATGATCTGGGTGTCTCCACGCTCGAATAGGCCCGAACCGTGCACGCGCGGCAGGATTTTCACCTCAGCGGAGAGCGGACGGATGTCGGCGGGGCCGCGTCCGTCGATGCGGACCTGCTCGCGGACTACCCGCTCACGCACTAGCTTCTTGGTCAGTGCGCGGATGGCGTTGCTGATCTCGCCTTCGCGGTCTTCGAAGTCGCTGCCGATCTTTTCGAGGGCGGACTCCTTGGCCTTGTCCAGCGCGTCTTGGCGCTCGACCTTGTCGGCGATGGCGAGCGCGGCAGTCATTTCTGCGGCAACTGCGGTCTCGACGGCGGTGAAGACGTCCTCGCCGTAGTCGAGGAAGCGCGGGAAGTCGCCAACGGGCTTGGCCGCGACGGCGGCTAGCTCGTTCTGGGCGCGGCATAGCTCGGCGATGACGGGCTTGACCGCTTCGAGTCCCTCGGCGACGATTTCTTCGGTCGGCTTGGGCGCTCCGCCTTCGACCAGGGCGAAGACGTTATCGGTGGCTTCGGCTTCGACCATCATGATGGCTACTTCGCCATCGTCGAGGACGCGGCCGGTGACAATCATGTCGAATGTGGCGCGTGCGATCTGTTCCAGGGTGGGGAAGAAGACCCATTGGCCGTCGATGTGGACGGCGCGGGTTGATCCCAGTGGCCCTGAGAAGGGCAGCCCGGACAGTTTGGTGGACAGGGAGGCGCCGTTCATGGCCACGACGTCGTATTCGTCGCTGTCGTCAACGGCGAGGATCGTGCCGATGACCTGTACTTCGTTGCGGAGCCCGGAGACGAACGAGGGACGTAGTCCTCGGTCGATGAGGCGGCAGGTGAGGATGGCGTTCTCGCTGGGACGTCCTTCGCGGCGGAAGAACGAGCCGGGGATGCGGCCGGCGGCGTACATCCGCTCTTCGATGTCGACGGTCAGCGGGAAGAAGTCGAAGTGGTCCTTCGGCTGTTTGCTAACTGCGGTGGTGGACAGCACCATTGTGTTGTCCATCTGCACCAGGGTGGCCCCTTGGGCCTGACGGGCGAGTCGCCCGGTGGAGAACGTCAAACGGCGGGTGCCGAATTCTCCATTGTCGATCACGGCTGTGGCGTGGTGTTCGCCTAGGTTTATGGCCTCAGCGCCGTGTTCTGTCGTTGACTCTGTCATATGAGTCGTTTGCTCCATTTCACATGTGTTGGAGCGCCCGGCCGGTTTGTGGTTCTGGCCGGTCATCGATCGAAGCACTCGGTGTGGCGTCTGTTGATTCGACCGGGTTGGTCGGATCGTCCGACCTGATGGGGTCGTGGTGACCGTGGTCGGTGACGTTGTCCGGGTGCCACTACCGAGGACCGGCAGTCGGTGGCTGGGCGCTGTCTAACCTGTCGGCTTGCCAGCGGTGTCCGCGCGTTCGCAACGTGGCGTTTGCCGCCATGCGCGCGTCCGGGCGGAGTGTGTTCCCCCGACCCGGTCGGTGCGGCATCGCTGCCGCGAGTCGGTAGCGCGGGCGAGCCGGTTCTAACGCTACCCTCATCGGCGTGGCGCAAGGGTACGAAATAAGCCAAAAGGGAGCGACGAATCGCTCCCTTTGACGTCTTCTATCGCCGCAGCCCGAGGCGCTCGATGAGCGTACGGTAGCGGGAGATGTCTTCCTTCTGCAGGTATTTCAGCAGACGGCGACGCTTACCCACTAGCAGTAGCAGACCACGACGTGAGTGGTGGTCGTGCTTGTGCTCCTTGACGTGTTCAGTCAGTTCCACGATGCGCGCGGTCAGCAATGCGACCTGCACTTCGGTGGAGCCGGTGTCCCCGTCGCCGGTGGAGTATTCGGAAATGATTTCTGCTTTTTTAGCAGCTTCGAGCGCCATAAGCTCCCTCTTGATGGATTCTCCGGGCACATTGTGGCCGAAGGAGTGATGTTTTTCGGGCGTATCCGCGGCGTCGGGCAGGTACGTCCGGTCACGGTTGTCTTTGTGACCTGGATAGTTTACCAATCCGCTATTGACGCTTCAGCACCTCGCGGGTCTGTGCGACGTCTGTCTCGATTTGCCAGATGAGTTCATCGACGTTGTCGAACTTGAGCATCTGGCGCAGTCGCTCGGTAAAGGAGATGCTGACCTGTTCACCGTAGAGGTCTTCGTCGAAGTCCAGAACATAGGCCTCGAGGGTTCTCTTTTCCCCAGCGAAGGTCGGGTTGGTTCCCACCGAGATGGCCGCGGCGTGTCGTGAACCGTCGGCGCGTGTGAGCCAGCCCGCGTAGATGCCATCGGCTACGACGGCGACGTCGGATTCGTACGACAGGTTAGCGGTGGGAAATCCCAGTTGAGAGCCTCCTCGCCCGGCTCCTCGCACTACTATTCCCTCGATGTCGTATTCGCGTCCAAGCGCTTCGGCGGCCGCGCTCACCGCGCCTGCGGCGATGCAGGTGCGAATGTAGGTCGAGGAGAAGGTGGCCTCGTCGTTGCCTTCCAGCGTCGCGGCCACGACGGAGAAGCCCCACTGTTGCCCGAGGTTGCGCAGGAGATCTAGGTTGCCCGCGGCTTTGTATCCGAAGCGAAAGTTCTCTCCGACCATGACTTGTGCCGCGTGTAGCCGTTCGACCAGCACGGTGTGCACGAACTCCTCTGGGCTTTGCCGAGACATTTCTTTGGTGAAGGGGAGGACGCATACGCCGTCGACGCCCAGCTCGGCGAGGAGTTGGCAGCGGCGGCTAAGGGTGGACAGTCTCATTGGGGCCGAGCCGGGCCGCACCACCTGTGCTGGGTGCGGGTCGAAGGTGACGACGACGGACTTGAGGCCGCGTTCGCGTGCCTGTTTGGCCGCTGAGCCGATGAGTTGGGCATGTCCCCGGTGTACGCCATCGAACACGCCGACGGTGACGACCGAACGACCCCAGCCAGTGGGGGTCGCCTGAATACCTCGCCAGATTTCCACGTGCTCAATCGTAACGACACCGGTGTGCCTGGCGTGACGTGGCCGGGGAACTTGTTGAGGTCACCGGGTGCTGTTTGCCGGTGTTGAAGCAGGTCGCTGGGGTAGTGACTCCTCTTGTGCGGGTTGGCCGGTGAGACGGGCATCATGTCGGGCTAGCACGACGAAGAGGCCGAACTGGCTTGTTCGGCCTCTTCGTTTTTCTGTCTAAGGATTTTTTGAAGGTTATGCGAATGTCTAATGCTGATATCTCTCCTTCCTGTGGCACACGTTCATCCCACCAATAAGACGTGGCCTGCGGCTGCCCCCGTGTGGTCGCCGGTCGAGTCAACCCAGTCTGCGGCCTTGAGGACCGGGTCCCGGCATCACTGGTCAGCCTGCGTATCCGACCGTCCCGATACCCAGTCTCGGGACGGTCGAGGCTGGTCACAACATCGAACTGTTCGTAGTGCCGGTGGAGGCGAACACCACGAGCGCGATGACGGCGAACGCCACCAGAATGATCACCCCGGCGATAACACCGATGTTGTTCTGGTTGACGTAGGGATCGACCGCCACGTCCCTATTTGTGTCAGCTCCTCGCTCTGCTGGCATGGACGGCTGTTCGGGCCTCACGGTCTGCCCGTGAGCTTCGGGCACATAGTGCGAATCTGACATATACGCATACGACATAACTCTTACCCCTCAATGGGTGGGCCAGTCACTGTCGGGAATCTGCCAATCCGGGGGATGCCTGGCTTACTTTTCATTGTGCCGAAATCTGACAGTTGACGAACGATCTTCGCGCAATTAAGCGACCGCCATCCGCGTTCACCGACGTTTTCCCACTTCCAGCGCACAAGATACAGGCGGGTCTGACTGACCATTAAGGTCAGTCAGACCCGCCTGTATCCACCATGGGGAATCAAACGGTAAATAAGCCGACATCGAGGATCGATGGCGAGTATGTGTGGCCAACCCCAGGGGCCGCTGCCGAAGCAATCGCTCCAGTGGCGTCATGGCCAGCGCATACGCACCTCTCCTCGTACATTGCGGGCGGAATCCGGCCGGGCACAACCCCGAAACCACCAAACCATCCGCAACGGCGATAAACCCGCCATTGGGTCCTGTCAGGCTCCATTCACTGTCATTACCCCTTCACGCTGCCTGCCAGCAAACCGCGCACGAAGAATCGTTGCAGCAAGGCAAACACCAACAGCGGAATGAGGATGGAAATAAAGGCGGCCGCTGGCAATCGTGTCCAGCCATCGCCCCACGTGCCAGCCATGTCGGCCAACCGCACGGTCAATGGTTGCGTAGCCGGGCCACCGCCAAAGACCAAACCGACGAGGAAGTCGTTCCACACCCACAGGAACTGGAAAATCGCGATCGAGGCCAGAGCCGGGGTGATCAGCGGCAACACGATCTTGCGGAAGATCACCGAATGGCTCGCGCCATCGACCCGCGCCGCTTCCATCACATCGCGTGGCAGCTCCGAGACGAAGTTATGCAGCAGGAACGTCGCCAGTGGCAAACCAAAGATCGTATGCGCGATCCATATTTGGATAAAGGTTTGGCTCCCACTGAGATTCCACGCGGGGATCACCGTGAGCTCTCCAATGGTCAGTCCCTGGCTGAAGAAACTCAGTAGTGGGATGAGCGCCATTTGAATCGGCACGATCTGCAAGGCGAAGATCCCGATGAACAGCCAGGTGGCACCGCGGAAGTTGATCCAGGCCAGCGCATAGGCGGCCATGGACGCGAATGCCACCGGGAACAGCACCGCCGGAATCGTGATCACCAACGAGTTGACGAAGTAATTCACCAACCCACCAGAGGAGCCGGTGGAGTACAGCACGTAGTTGTACGTGTCGAGGGTGACGTTGGGGTTAAACGGGAACGTCCACCAGCCTGAGGACCGGATGTCGGCCTCGGGCCTAATCGAGTTGATGAACAAACCGGCGGTCGGGATCGTCCACAGTACTGCGATGACAATCGCGGCCAGGCTGGCGACCCGGCTAGTAAGCAGCTTGCGGAGCCGGTGCCCACCGGAGGCCAAGGGTACTTCGGTGCGCGGTTTCGGCCTCGCCTTGACTTGTTCTTTCGAGGTGATGTCGTCAATGACGTCGACCGCGTTGTCGTCATCGGGGGTCGGGGCATTGGCCGGAGGAATGGATGTCATCGTGTCTCCTCCTGTCGGCGCTTAAGGTTGTGCACTTGGTAGGCGACGATCGGTATGACCATGATGAACAGCACCACGGCCAGCGCCGCGCCGCGCCCGGCTTCGCCCAGTCGGAATGCCTGGAACCACATGGAGTCGGCCACCACGCCGGTGCGGAATTGACCGCCGGTCATGGTGCGAACGATGTCGAACAGTTTTAGGGACGCGATCGAGATGGTGACGACCACGACGATGATCGCGGGCCGAATCGAGGGGATCGTGACGCGCCAAAATTCTTGCCAGGGGGTGGCACCGTCGATGCGGGCAGCTTCTTGGATCTCGGCGGGGATGCCTTTGAGGGCGGCCGAGAGGACCACGGTCGCGAAACCGGTTTGGACCCATATGAGCACCACGATTAGCAGCAGGGTGTTCCAGGGCCACATTTGTAGCCATGCCTGTGGTTCTCCGCCTAGCCACACCACGACCTGGTTGAGCAGGCCGATTTGGTCGGTTCCTCCTCGATGGTCATAGATGAATCGCCAGATGACGGCGGCGCCGACGAAGGAGATCGCCATGGGCATGAAGACCAAGGACTTGTAGATCGCTTCGCCGCGTTTGCCGTCGATGAGGACTGCGTAGAGCAGTCCGATACCGGTGGCGATCAGCGGGGTGAGGACTACCCAAAGGAGGGTGTTGAGGAGGATTATCTGGGCGCCGGAGTCGGTGAAAATCCATTGGAAGTTGGCGAACCAGACGAAGTTCTCTCCACTGCCGTCAAACATGGACAAGCCCAGGGTGCGGGCGGCCGGAACGACCAGACCCGCCCCCAGGAGCAGCCCGACGGGGGCGAGGAATACCGCCGCCGTCAGAGCTTTGCTTCCACGTTTGGCGACCAGCTCGGCCAGGGCCAGCAGGACCACGATCACCAGGATGAACGCGGCTAGGCCGAGGCCGAGCATAGTCAGTTTCGACACCAGTTGTGAAGTGTTCACAGTGTCACGAACCTTGCGTGTAGCTCATGCGTGGCTAGTCGCTCGGCCAGGCGTTCTCGATGTTGCTGGTGACGTCCTCCGCGGAGGTGCCTCCCAGCCAGTCGAGCATTCCGGTCCAGAACGCGGCGGCGCCGACTTCGCCGGGCATGTAGTCCGATCCGTCGAAGCGTGACGTCATGGTCTCGTCGTGGAGGATCTCCACGGCGCGAACGAGCGCGTCATCGCGGGCGTTCTCTGGGTCGGCGCCTTGGTGGGCGGTGGTCCACGACCCGGTGGTCATGCGCAGGTTGTGGTAGTCGGCGCTGGCCAGGAACTGGCGAACGGCATGGACTGCCTCATCATCGGAGAACGAGGCCACGAATTCCGAGCCAAACAGCATTGGCGCGTCGCCGGGCTCGTCGCCGGGCAGCTGGAAGATGAAGACGTCTCCGTCTTCTGCGACTTCGACGTCGTCGGGCCACATGGCCGAGTAGAAGGAGGCCTGGCGGTGCATGGCGCATTCGCCGTCGGCGACCGGGTAGCCGGCTTCTTGGAAGGACGTGGTGGCGATGGTGTTCACGCCACCGTGTCCGCCGTTGACGTAGTCGTCGTTGAGCAGGATTTCTCCGACGCGGTCGAAAGCGTCGACGATGCCCGGGTCATCGAAGGGAATGTTGTGGTCAATCCAGTCATCGTAGAGTTCGGGCGACTCGCGCAGGACCGCGTCTTCGATCCAGTCAGTGCCGGGCCAGCCTGAGGCTTCGCCGGATTCGAATCCGACGCACCAGGGCGTGGTTCCGTCCGCGGCGATGGTCTCAGTGAGGTCCATCATTTCGTCCCAGGTTTCGGGGATGTCGTATCCCCCGTCTTCAAAGAAGCTGGGCGAGTACCAGACGAACGATTTGGCGTTCGCCGAGTGTGGTGGAGCGTAGAGCTGGCCGTCAACGGTTCCGTAGTCGAGCCAGTCTTGGGTCCATCCCTCTTGCGCCGCGGCTTGCGTGTCGGCATCGGCCGGGACCATGTTGTCGACGAATTGGAACATGAGGCCTGGTTGCGGGAAAAGTGCGATGTCGGGGGCATTGCCTCCGTCGACGCGTACGCGCATGTCGGACTCGAAGGTGCCGGAGCCTTCGTGCTGAATGGTGATGCCCACGCATTCGGCGAACGAGCTCCAGGCGGCGGTCATCTCGTCGGCTTCATCCCCCCGGATGGAGCTGGAGATGCTGACTGTCTCCCCGTCGAAGGAGCCGTAGTCAGCATAGGTGTCGCAGTCCGCGGCCCAGTCTGGCAGTTCTTCGCCGGGCTCTTCGTCGGGCGCGCCGCAAGCGGTTGCAGCCAACGCTATCGCTGCGGCAGAAGCGGTAACGCACAAGAAACGTTTAGGCAATCTTCTATCCTTTTTCATCCTATGGAGGGGTGTCAATAGTCACAAAAAGTTTGGTATACCGTGCGCCTGATTGTCAAGCGAACTGCAAAGTTTTCCAATCTGTGAAAATTGTTTCGAAACGGTAACGATGGAAGTGGACCCTTTGTTCGTTGACGGGCCCATTAGTCCCGAATACGCTTTCTTACCGAAACCAGAAAACTCAGGCAGCGCGAAAAATCTGATCTGGAGCCATACGGCACGCGCGTATAGATCCGCTCCTCTCCCACTCTTCGCGGCTGCCACCAGCCATATAAGGAATCAATCATGAAAGTCGAACTCAATCACACTGTCATTGTCTGCCGCGACAAATACGCATCGGCGCGCTTTTGGGCCGACATTCTTCAACTCCACATTCACGGAGAATTTGGCCCGTTCGTGCAAGTGAGGACGACTAACTCCGTCGACCTGGACTTCCTCACCGTCACCGAGGGTGAGGACATCACCAGTCAGCACTATGCCTTTTTGGTCGCAGATGAGGTCTTCGATCAAGGATTCGCCCGCATCAAGGCACTGGGGCTGCAATTCCAAGCCGACCCGCACGGCAAGCAAATAGGTGAGATCTACCAATACGAAGGCGGCCGCGGCGTCTACTTCTCAGACCCCAACGGCCATTTCCTCGAAATGTTCACGCGCACCCCCGGCTACGGGCGTACCGACGGCTAGAACCCCGTAACCGTCCCCAGCCCGCCCGGTGGCCACTGGTGTTCTCTGGGCGGGCTGAGCCAGATGCGGAACTCACCGAGACTCAATCGCCTCTCGCAAACCAGCCACAACGGTGTGCGGCTCATTGGCCGACATGACCGCGCCCATCACCGCGACCCCCCACGCCCCGGCGCGGCGACAGTCTCGCGCCTGCTGCGGCCCCGTGATACCGCCCAGCGCCACCACCGGGATCGGATATTCGCGGCAGAACTCGCGCAATCCCCGAAGACCCACGGCTGGGCCATAGCCTGGTTTCGAGGCGGTGGGATACACCGGCGAGTACGTGACGTAATCCAAACTCACGTCCACGACCTCCCCGGGATGAACGGAACGCCCCAACAATGCCGGGCGTCGTCGGGGCCGCTGGGCGGAGGCGGACAGATGAACTGCCTCGCACTGCTCCGGCGGGTCAGACACGATCAGCTGCGCATCATGCGCCACCATGAGGGGCGTCAGTTGCGCGGCCAGGTCCTGACGGGCATCCCAGGGCAGGTGCTTGTCGCGTAGCAAGACATTGAAGGGACCGCCCTGCAAAGCCAACTTGATCTGATCCACGAGGGGACGCCCACACTGGGTAGTGTCGGTAATTACTAGGAGTCTCTGCCTGGAGGCTGTCACGATCACCCAGTGTATCTAGCTATTTTTGCATGGCGGTTAACTTTTCGATTTTGGTCGTTGCCTGATCTTGCGAGACACATAACGAGAGTGGAAGACTCCAAAGATATGGACATTGACGATTCAATTAACACCTTGCTGGGTGAAGGGGCCCGGATCGTCATAGCTGGTGATGAGCTTTCTCCGAACGCTCCCGTCCCCACGTGCCCGGGTTGGACGGTGCGGGACCTCCTGCGACATTTGGGAGGTATTCACCGGTGGGCCTACGACATCGTCACGCATCAGAGGCAACACCGCCCCAATGCCGAAGAAATGCGAGCACTGGTCGGACCACTACCTTCCGACGAGGATCTCGTGCCTTGGGTGAGCAACGGCTTGCAACAGTTGGTAGGCGCTTTCAAAGAAGCTTCACCCGAATTGGAATGCTTCCAAGTGTTCCCAGTAGGGACCTCCTTGCAGTTTTGGACCCGCCGCCAAGCCCACGAAACAACCATCCACCGAGTCGACGTCGAATCGGCCCGCGGCGACGAAATCTCCTCAGTCAAGCGCGGATTCGCCGCCGATGGCATCGACGAACTCCTCACCGGATTTCACGCCCGCACCAAAAGCGACGTGCGCTCTCCCATTCCCAGTCTCATCCACATCCGCGCAACAGACGCCGAAGTCGACACCGGCTCCTGGTACGTGCACCTATCCGACGTGGAACCGCCTCGCGTCACCCGTACCGCCACCGCCCGCCCCGACTGCGTCGTCTCGGGCCCTCTGGAACTGCTGTACCTGGCCCTGTGGAACCGGCTGCCCTTCACCGACCTCGAAGTCGAGGGCAATCTGGCCCTCCTACAACTGTGGCGCTCCACCTCTGCCATCAAGTGGCGAGGCCCCTCCTTCACCTAAGACATCCCGACCGCCAGGCGCGCTACCCGCCTGCTGAGCAAACCGACTCCACCGCCTCAGTCCCACGACTTAACAGCGGCCCCTGCGACCCGTTAGGTTTGCAACCATGCCGAACAACTCTGCGATCTCTTCGATCTGTCCCCACGCCTCCGGTGCCGGAGCCGACATCATGGAAAAAGGTGGTAACGCCGTCGACGCGGCCATAGCCGCCGGAGCTGTCCTCGCCGTCACCTCGCAAAACTTCTGCGGCCTCGGCGGCGACCTATTCGCGCTGGTCTGGGACGACTCCTCTCCCGCCCCAGCCGCGCTCAACGCCTCAGGACGCTCCGGCAGCGGCGCGAGCGCCCAAACCCTGCGAGCCGACGGACTGGACCGCATTCCGTTCCACCACAGCCCACACGCGGTTCCCGTCCCCGGATGCGTCGACGGATGGGCCGCCATGCACCAGCGATACGGATCGCTGCCGTGGGCCGATCTCTTCGCCGATGCGATCAACCTGGCCGAAAACGGCTGGCCCTCGTCGAAATCCCTCGAGCAAGGCGCGACAATGCTCGAAGGCGTCGACGGGGCCGAGGAAATCCGCCAAGCCCGCGCCGGAGAGAAGCTACGGCGCCCCCGCACCGCACAAGCACTGCGCGACATCGCCAGCAAAGGCCGCGAAGGCTTCTACGAAGGCCCATTCGGCGCAGGGCTCATAGAACTAGGTGCCGGACTCGGCGCGAATGGAACCGACCTCTACACCGCCGAGGACCTACGAACCCAGCAAGCCAATTGGGAAAAGGCCCTCGCCGCCACCACCGCCGGACACACCCTATGGACCTCCCGGCCCAATTCACAGGGCTACCTGCTGAGCCTGGCAATGCGTATCCTCGACCACCTGGAATTCTCCCGCGAAGACGAGGGGCTGTGGGCGCACTACATCATCGAGGCCTGCCGCCTAGCTGGCTACGACCGACCCGAATTCCTGCACGAACACGCCGACGCTGAAAAGATCCTGCTCGAAGCAGCCAGTCGTGCCGAGCGCATCCACCCCGATACCCGCGCCGATGTCAGCGGGCCTCAAGCTGACGGCGGCACCACCTATATGGCAGTCTCGGACTCCCAAGGAATGGCCGTCTCCTACATCCAGTCCAACGCCGCCGGTTTCGGTTCCCTGCTATTCGAGCCTCGCACCGGCATCGCCTTGCAAAACCGAGGCATCGGCTTCAACCTCACACCCGGCCACCCCGCCGAATACGGGCCACGCAAACGGCCCCCACACACACTCCTTCCCGCTCTCGTCTCCCGCGAAGACGGCTCGTTGCGCCTGGTCACAGGCACCATGGGCGGAGACGCACAACCGCAGATCGTCACCCAAATTCTCGACCGGATTCTGCGAGGCGGCCAGAGCGTCACCCAGGCCATCGGCGCACCCCGGATCCGACTAGACGCGGGCCAAACCGGGTTCGACACCTGGTCAAACTCCCACGGCGTCAACCTAGAACAAGACGTACCAACCCCCTGGGAGACCGGCCTACGGCAACGAGGACACGAGGTGAACCGCCTGGATGTGATCTTCGGACACGCCCACGCGATCGAAATCACCCCCTCCGGTCAGGTGAGCGCGGCGGCCGACCCGCGCGCCGAGACAGGCACCGCGCTGGTGTTCTTATACTGTGATCTCCACCGTCACCGGCCCATTGCGCAACTGGCGACGGCCCCGACCGAGCACGGCGCTGGCAGTCGCCAGCGCCGAGACGGTCCTTCGTCCACTTCGCCGATCTGTAGGTAGTGCCGAGACGTGAACAGCCATCACCGAAGCGACAGCGATCCCCCATTCGAGGACAGCTCCCAAGCCGAGCCAGCCAATTCCGGCAGCGCGGCAGCCGATCATGCGGCGCATCACGAGGTCGCCAATGACCGGGTGCCACGCAGCGCGTTGCTGATCTTGATTCCCGCCGCGCTAGCTACATTGGCGGGGCTATTGATGCTGTGGCCCTATGGCTTGGAGGACGCCGAGGGTTTCGACGAGGGTAATGAGGAGTCCGGCAAGGTTATTGCCGTCTTGGAGGAGCCGTGTCCCGAGTATGAGGACGGGATGCCCACCGGGATGGTCCCTGAGCGATGTGGCACGGTCTTGGTCGAGGTCACCTCGGGGCCGGATGCGGGAACCGAGATCATCACCGATATTCCGTTCGGGCCCGGTTCCCCGGTCGATGTCGAATCGGGCGACCGGGTGGTGCTCATGCACTTGCCTGAGGGACAGATTGAGAACCCGTACCACATCATTGACTATGAGCGTGGGCAAGCGCTGTGGGCGTTGCTGATCGCTTTTGTCGTGGCCATCATCGCGTTTGGTCGGTGGAAGGGCGCGCGGGCGTTGGTGAGTCTGGCGTTGACCTTTGCCTTGGTGTTGTTGTTTATCGTCCCCGGAATTTTGGACGGCAAGCCACCGCTCCTGGTGGCGATCGTGGGAGCCTCAGCGATCATGCTGGCCAGCCTGTATATCACGCACGGGTGGAATCGGTCGACGACCATGGCGGTGCTGGGGACGCTCGGTTCGCTATTGATCACCGGGGTGTTGGCTGGCGCGGCGGTGAACCTGGCTCAGATCAACGGGATCATCGACAGCGAGACGTCGCTGTTGAGCATGCACTATGGCATCGACATGTCGGGGCTGCTGTTGGCCGGTATTCTCATCGGCGCTTTGGGCGTCATCGACGATGTGACTATTTCGCAGTCGGCGACGGTCGACGAGTTGACCAAGGCAAACCCGCGCTATTCGCGGCTGCAACTGTATACGGCCGGAATGAGGGTGGGGCGAGCCCACATCACTTCGGTCGTCAACACGCTGGTACTGGCGTACGCGGGTGCGGCCTTGCCGCTGCTGGTGTTGATCGCGGCTGCCGCGCAGCCGTTGGATCAGGTGGTGACCAGCCAGCTTATCGCCACCGAGATCGCCCGGGCCGTCATCGGAACCCTTGGTTTGATCGCGGCGGTGCCGTTGACGACTGGTTTGGCCGCCTGGTTCGCCAAACAGGACCCTCCGAAACCCAAGAGCGACGCCGATGTGCTGAAGCCACCGACGAAACGCCCTGCGGCCACCCGGAAGAAACGCGACATTCATGACGTGGCGTGGGGCGACGAGGAGCCGCCTCATCCAAAGACCGACTGAGGGGCTGGGGTGCCGATAAGTCTAGGGTGACTGGATGGAAATCCCAGCTGTGCGGTTCGCGGGCGAGAAGTTCCGAAGGGGCTGGCGGTACCGGTTGCGGATCGGTTTCCCACGTGACGATGAGGACGACCCGGTCGTCCTGCGAGGAGTACACTTCGGCGTGGCTGTACCCGATATTTTGTTGTAGCTGCGGGAGAGCTTGTCGGCGCACCCACTCCAGCAGTTCGAACATGGCGTCGGGTTGAGCTTTGACTTCCCACATACGAGCGATCATGTTTTTACTGTATGACAACGACATGTGAGCGCTTTCGGGCCATCGGCCGGTGGTGGATACTGCCGATCTCTTGCCATGGTGGCGCTTTATAAGTTGGAACATGCCCACACGCGACGAAGTGGCCGCGCAGCTAACGCAAATGTTGGCCAAGACCCTGCTAGATCCGCTCGAAACATGGACGGACGACCACCTTGAACTCGTTCGCCTGCAAGGGCACGCTCTGACCGAGGTCACCCGTGGACCGACAGGTTGTTCAGCCCCGACAGCGCGACCGTGAAGCATACCGTGGCGCAGCTCCTGGCCACGTTCTTTGTCGCGATACCGCCCGATCTTCCATGGGCTGGCTCATGGCCTCGGGGAATCTTGGAGGACTGGGCCGAACCACCACCTCACCTAGCCATCGAGCGGCGCGTCATCGCGAACGGCCTACGCGGCAGCGGCCAATCCCGCGAGGGGCCGCAACCGCTTGCTCGGCGACATCGCCGAGGCCCGTCCCAACTTCTGGGTGTCTCACCTACACGGAGCAACCCACAACATGCTGGCCACTCACCGCCAAGAAGCCCTCAACCTGATCCGCCAATTCGCCAACCCCACCGCCCCCGGCCGAGACGAAGCGGGATTGGGTTAGCCCAGACTTCTCATGCCTCCGAAGCCGAGCCCAAGCGTTTGGCGGAACTGTGTAGCACCTGCAACACCGCCATCACGGCCGGACGTTGGGTCGAGGCCGTCCGATGCACCGCGTAGATATCGCGCCCCGACACCGGCGTAGACAAGTTCCGCACCGCCACGCCGCTGTGCGACACCGTCGCCATGCGGGGCGCGACCGTCACCCCCAGCCCCTTTCCCACCAGAGTGAGGATCGTGCCCAGCCCCTCGAACTCCGAAACCGAAGGGGCCGAGACTCCCTCGGCCCGCCACAGCCTCTCCAGCGCCGTCCGCGACGGTTCGCCCTCCGGAGAGGCAATCCAGGGCTCCCCCATCAGTTGGGACGCCGACAATCGGTCCTCTCCGGCCTCGCGATGACGCGCGGGCAACACCACCACCAAGGGGTCATAGCCCAGATGATGAAACGTCAACGGCCCCTGGGGCCCCGAGCGGGCCACCCCAGACCAATCATCGACGAGCGCCAAGTCGATGTCGCCCGAACGCACCTGCTTAATGCTGCTGGCCGCCGTGCGTTGCTGCCGCAACACCATCGTCAGGTCCCTGTGTTTACGCAGCCTTCGTACCACTGGGGCCGCCAGCGCCACCGCCGCAGTGGGAAAGGCCGTCACCGTCACCCGCCCTCGCGGATCATCGTCCAATGCGGCCAGGTCTGCCTCGGCCGCCTCGATGGCGTCCAAAATGGTCCCCGCGTGTTCGACCAATCGGCGACCGGCATCGGTGAGATGGGCGGAGCGAGCGGTGCGTTCAAGCAGTGCCATACCGGCTTCTTTTTCCAAGGCGGCCAACTGTTGTGACACCGCTGAGGCGGTCATTGACACGGCGCTGGCGGTGGATGCGATCGATCCACGGGCGGCGAATTCATAGAGCAGTTGCAGACGGCGAACATCAAGCATAAGGACATCTTAGCCTAAGTAACAGGTAGAAATATTTGCGTTAATGCTCAAAGAACGTGAAAGTTGAGGAGTCCACAGAGACACAAGCTAGGAGAAGACGGTGTCGGTATCAGCCACGCTCGCCGCAAACGAAATCATCGCCGCCCGCAGGGCCGCGGGGCAAGACGTCCTCGCCCTGGCCTTCGGGGAGGCCGGTCTACCGGTACATCCGGCACTGATCGGTCAATTGGCCGCCTCCGCCGGGGAGGCGAACTATGGCCCGGTTGCCGGGATCGGTTCCGCTAGGGACGCGGTCGCTGGTTACTGGACCCGGCGCGAACTGACCACAGGAGCCGAACAAGTCTTGTTGGGCCCAGGGAGTAAGTCTCTTCTCTACGCCACACTGCATTCGCTGCAAGGGGACGTCGCGATTCCGCAACCAAGTTGGGTATCGTACGCCGCGCAGATCGAGCTACTGGGCCGCAAGGCCATCACGGTCCCGACTCTGCCTGGAGAGGGAGGGGTAACCGATCCGCAGGCGCTGGAGCAAACACTGCGCGACCAGCCCGGCATTACCGCGGTGGTGGCGACGCTGCCGGACAATCCGACTGGAACCATAGCCAGCAAGCAGACCGTCGAGAAGTTGGCCGAGGTCGCGCGCCGCCACGAGCTCGTCATCGTTTCCGACGAAATTTACCGTGACCTAGTCTTCGATCAGTCCAATGTGGTGAGCCCGGCTCAGTGGGCACCGGAACGCACCGTCGTGACGACATCGCTGAGTAAGAATTTGGCCCTGGGTGGCTGGCGTATAGGGGCGGCCCGGTTCCCAGGATCTCCTCTGGGCCAGAAACTGCGCGCGGCCGTCGCCTCCGCCGCCAGCGAAATGTGGTCAGCACCAGTAATGCCGATGCAACACGCTGCGGCATACGCGTGGTCTGACCCTACCGAACTAGTCGAGCGGGTTGGACAGTCGCGACAATTGCACGCGGCGGTGGCCCGCGCGGTGGCTGGCGTCTTCGCCCAGCATGGCGCGGCCATTCAGGAGCCGCAGGGAGGCTTTTACGTCTACCCCGATTTCGAGATGTTCCGCGAACGGCTTGAGGAAAGGTGGGGTATCGAGGACAGCGCGGGGCTGGCCCAGGTTTTGTTGGACGACTTCAACGTCGGGGTCCTACCGGGGTCCGCCTTTGGTGCGCCAACCGGCACGCTCACAGCGCGAGTGGCAACCAGCCAGTTGTACGGCAACGGCACCGAACAGCGATTGGCGGCCCTAGAGTCGGCTGATCCGGTGAAGCTTCCGTGGATTGAGGAGAAGCTTTCCCGCCTCGACTCGGTATTGGAAGACTTCTTGCGTTAACGTTTGATCCGAAGACCTGATCACACGGGCGGGAAAGGACCCGTCGCCCTCTAGGGGTGGCGGGTCCTTCGCGTGCGGTGTCGCGCAGCGGCCCTGGTCTCAGAGGTTCCCGTTCTCAAGGCCACGTTGTGGCGACAAGACGGCTATGTCGGACAGTAGACACACCAACAATAAGGGAACTGGCGAGCCCTCAGCATGCCTGGAGAGCAGTCGGTCGTCGCGGCACTTGGTATCTGCAAGGAGGCCGCTGGGACCATCGACTCCATCGTCACGACATACCGTGTGTTAGAGCCACCCTTGAACTGCGGAAATGACCGCGTAGATAGTGACGAACACCAAGACTAGGAAGAATACGGCCACCACGATTCCGATGACCCGTTGTACTTCCAGCTCGCTGCCTTCGCGAACCGGCCCCCGCCAACGGCCATAACGCCAATGGTCACGGCCCGGAGTCAAGTCGGACAGGTCTTCAAGCAGCACCGACAACTCGCCGCGACGGACCGCCTTCTTGGCGAGGTCTCGTCGGAGCCGGTATTCCTCGGGCCCCAGCCGCCCCCGCCGCCGGGCCATATTCAGTCGCCCCAAAGTGAATTTACGATCGTTCTTGGTAGCGCGTGTGGCATCTAGGCTCATGGTCGAACCTCCTCACCGCTGTTTTCTTCCATCATGACAGAAAACAACTACAGAAGTCGACCACAAGCCAGGCCTAAATTGAGTCGAGAACTCAAGTCACTCAACGAATTCGGTGATCTTGTGAGCCAACGTGATGTCTTTCTTGGTGACTTTGTTGCCCGCGTCGTGAGTGGTCGTGACAACGATGAGCTTGTTGTAAGTGAGGCTCAAGGTGGCGTGGTGATTGAGTTCTTCTTGAAACAAGCCGATCGCCGATACGACGGCGACTGCGAAAAGGTGGTTCGGAAACTCGAATTCCGCCGACAGCTTATTGTCCTCAAAGTGCCAACCAGGAAGGTTGGACAGTGCCAGTTCTACTTCACCTTGGCTCAACGGCTGGGTTGACATTGGTTCTCCCTCACAGTTTGTCGATGAGTGTGACCGTACCGGTATCGAGGTCATAACCAGCGCCGACCACCAGAATGTCAGCGTAGGCGGGCCGTCGCTTCAGGTCGGTGATGGTGCGCAGAACCTGAAGCCGCATCGCGTGGCTGGCTGCCTTTTTCGGGTCGGTCTCCTCGAGAGCTTGGGAAGCGGGCTGCCACAGCTGCTCGACCAAGTAGTTGGTTCGTGGGTCGTGAGTGTCCTCGGAGACGGCGTTCAACGCCGCGCTGATAGCGCCGCAGCGCTCGTGGCCCAGGACAACGATCAGAGGGACCTTTAGTTCGGCCACAATGAAGTCCAGCGAGCCCAAGGCGGCCCGATCGGGTACGTGACCGGCGGTGCGAACGACGGCGAGCTGCCCGAAGTTGCAATCGAAAACGCTCTCGGCGGTCACCCGAGAATCGACACACGTGAAGACGGCGGCCATGGGGTGCTGCTCGGGTGCGGCCGCTTGGGCGGCGACGATGTCGCGACGGAAACGGGGCTTGCCCTGGCGGAAACGTCCATTGCCCTCCAGCAACTGCTGAAGAGACGATTCGGCCTCAGACCACGACTGTTCAGTCTGGCCTGGTTGCTTGTCGAGGTAATAGTCTGGCACGTCAAAATCATCGCTGACCAGCCGCGACCGCGCAACTACTTCGGCCTAAAACGCGCGCAAAATCACGGTCAGACCAGGTGAGGCCGCAACGGTGAGAAAGCCTCTACACCGAGGGTGGGGCCATCATGATGATGGCCCCACCCTCGGTAACTGTATTCGTATCGCTGTGGGACGTGTCGGGCTCGAACCGACGACCGCCTGATTATGAGTCAGGTGCTCTAACCAGCTGAGCTAACGTCCCTCTTCCACGCATTTGCACCCGGTGTTCCTGCCACGGCAGTTTGATTCCAGGTTCGATTGGCTCCTAAACAGTCAACGAGAGCCGCTCCAGTTTCCGGGCCAAGCTTATGTTACTGGCGGGAGCCTAAAGATGGAATTCGGGTCCGAGGGTGGTGCGCTACCGCCGCCCGACAATTGTCCAGTTGGTGGTCGAGGGCGCCTTGGTTGAGGTGTCTGACCTGGTAGTTGAAGCCTTCAGGATCGGAGAGGTTGGTTTCGATGCGGATCGTACCGTCGAGGTTGCGCAGTACGAGCCGTTCAAAGTCGGTATGGAAGATGACTCCCCCTGATTGTGAGCAGACGAACTCGGCTGCGGTGGTCACGATTTCGGCTACCACTGCAAAGTAGGCGCTCTTCGACACGATCTGTTTAGGGTCGAACGTAATGGCAAGCATCGTCGGCCTCTCAAGACCAAGACGTTCTGCGTACTAGAGCAGAGAGGAGACAGGCTTAGTCAGTACTGTCATGTCGAGTACGTCACGGTGGCACCGCGTAGAATCGGCCGGGTAGATGATCACGGCGTTGAGCACGCAGGAGAAGTAGGTGATCTTCGGCGGCACCATAAAGGAACACCCATTCCCAGTTCCCTCGCTGACCCGGCACCCATTAAATATCGACCGACATAACCTCAGGAACCGAACTCGTGAGTTTCCAGCAACATCTGAGCTCGCTCCAGATATTCGGCCGCTTGCTCCAGGTAGACAGAACTATTGACTTCAAGCTCTGTATGTATCAATCCCACGCTCTCGGCATGCGACTGCTGTTGCACCTCATTAATGTCGTTGTCCTCCAAGCATTGGAGATCTGCCTTTGCCATATTAATCTCACGTTCATGGGAGGCCCGAATTTTTTCCACCGGAGGCTCTTCGAGAGTATATTGACTGTCAAGCTCTAGCCACATCATGTAGATGCTGTCTTGTGCATGGAGGGGATTGTCCATTCCAGGGAATCCAAAGTCGCTCATGCATTCTGCCCATGATTCATGAGCTGCAACCACATCGGGGTGTGTCCGGAAGTCAAATTGCCCGGCAGGGCCAGCTTCGTTTTCCAGCTGTTTGAAGGAATAGACATTTTCTCCATAGAGCGCCTCCAGGACCTCGCCCTCACAGCCCTCGGAGTAGTAATAGATCTCCCCCACCCCATTAATAACTGTATGGACCACTCCCGCTTCTTCCCAGTGGCTTGCAGGAACTTCACCATCAAGCATATTTAGCCGCGCGACACTCTCGCCCCGCAGGGCCACCTGATATTCATAATGATATGTCGAAGTTTGGAGTTGGTACTCGCTAAGAATGGACTGTCTGACACCGTCTTGGTCCCAGACTCGATCAATCAGGTCGCCATATCCAAGTTCGTCTACATTCTCAGGGTCAGCTCCAAGAACCAGTCCGAACTGTTTACCCAAAATCTGGTCCTCATCCTCTGGCCACTCGATCGCTTCCTGGTGTATATCGAACCCAGCTTGCTCCATACACATTATGTTCAGGCGCTGGACAACATTCCTGAGTTCGAAACGTACCATCGTGTTGTGCAACCAATTTTGCTGAAAAGTCTGCAATTCCTCTTCGCTGAAATCATGCTCGCCTGGGTCGGTAGCGCACGCGGACACTGTCAACGCCACGCCTATGGCGAGTACAAATCCACGAACCAAGCTGCTAATCCTACTCATTATCACCATTCATGTGAGCCGAAATCATAGAATCGGGTATGGAGCGACATTCCTATGTATTGAATCTTTCTCATCCTGGCGTTATTGCTAGCTTAGACTTCCTCGTGTTTGTGGAGTTGATGGCAATTACGCCACAAGATCAATCCCTTTATCTCTACATGCCCCGGAAATGCCGAAAAGACGAGGCCAAGACGCTAAGACCTCGAAATGAAGAACCTCACTCAACGTGCCAGTAACATCCATATTAGACCTGATCTTTAGCCATCTGAATCATGCGAGTTCATCACAGTATCGAAATGCGATAGCCTGATTTCCTTGGCACATTCATCGACAAAGTGTGCCTTATTTCTCGGCGCCTCGATCTTGAACTCACTGATATTTTCCGGCAGCGCCTCGGGAGTTTTCACACCGGCATCGGAAAGACACTGATCTACTTCAAGAGCTATATCGTTATTCATGAATTCTGGGTTGAGAAGCGCATATTCTAGCTCAATATCATCAAGGTACGCTTCGCGACACTCTCTCTCAATGTAACTGTAGGCGTCAAACCATTGGTCACTTTCTTCGAGAGTATCGATATACACGCTATCCATATCAATCCAGTGCTCCAAAGCCGTGTTGGTGATTGGGTCCCAACCTGCGGAGACAACAGGTATATCGTTCGTTTGCATGCACTCTACCCAGGATTTAAAAAAGGCCTCATAATCAGCTTTGGAAACTCCACCGCTCTCCAATGCCTCTTGCTGAGCGGCAATCCCCGCTTCCATTTCAGATTCAGTCAGAAAGCGTGGATATTCAATTTCTGACTTGCCCTCGACCTCCGGGGAGGAACACGCCGCTATGGCCAGCACCAATAGGATGCTAAACAGACACACCCTAAGCAAGGAATGGAACTGAGAGGTAGGTTCTTGCATCGAGATCAACCTTCAAATAACCAGAGTTCCGACTATGCAAATCGATGCATCATGGATCTATCCATGATGCATCGATTTGCACTGTATAAGCAATCGGAAACGTCGACTTAGTGACACATACCTACACCGAACATATCATAATAACAAGCTACGGCGTAGTATACCATCGTACATTTGCTCCGGCTCTATCGTGCCTCTCATACGTGAGAGTACGGAAGACATCGCATTGACCGCAGCCTTTATGCATTGCAGTCGTAATCGTACAACCAGGGTCAAGGGTGTTAGTCCCGATTGTTGCACTATTATCCCAGCTTCGGGACCTCGGAAAACAGTCGAAGGATCCGGCTATCCACGAATGACCTTCACACGTTCCGCGGGGAGCATACCAGGTCCACGCCTGGGTATGGGCTGTATTGATTGAACCTTTAACGGTTCCGGTGCAAGCACTTCCGCGCGTTTGCTCTCCACGCAGATAACTGGCTTCTGCCGGCTCTGCGGCAATGATACTTGCGAGGGCCAACATCATCACACAAGCGGCTACGACAGCTAGAATTCGTCTAGCTTGCTGGCCGGAGGCCAGCCTAAAAGGAAGGGGAATTTCATCTCTTTCGGGCGGGGGTAAAAATTCGCTCCAAGCCCGGCTGATTTATCTATTTCAGACGGGTAGCTCATGCATTACGTTATTGTTGCCGAAGTTCGCTTGTCAAGCCATTGATTGGCGATCTGCCATGAATAGCGAATCTTTGCTGCTCACGACCGCCCTAGTAATGCATATGACTTCCCTCACTCTCGAGTGAGCCTTTTCCTTCCTGGTTCAAGTGAGGGGGGTGGTGTTATTGGGGGCTTGGGAAAAGCTCCTGGTAAAACATCTAGGGACTAAACAAGCCATGCCACCAGGGGCTTGTCGAGTCGTTCCACTAGGCCGCGTTGCCGTTTTTCGAGTAGGGCCGTGAATGTTATAGCTGAGGTCATCGGGACCCACCGGGTAGCTCTCGATTCACGGTGGAGACGAGTAGACACAGGTAAGATTGCCCCTGATGGCCCTTAGCTCCCTGTGCCAAGGCCAGGCCTATGCCAATATTACTGCTGGAATTGGCCCCTCCAGGGACACCATGACTCGCCGAATCAATGAAACCATCGACCTCATAGTCAATTCCGGCCAGGGCATGCGGCCTCAGCTGCGGCGAGCCAAAAGAAGATGCGATCCCGTCTGCTTGTGGATCGCACCTTCATCGCCTGCAACCACTTGTCCACCAATAGGCCCCTACACCACACGTGGCGAAGTAGTCGCTGAGCAGAACTCTCTCAAGCTTCTTTGCTAACCGAGGTGATATTCGATAAAACCGGCATTCTAGGCATGCTGGGCGCAAAGCGACATGCGCGACACATTGGTATCGTCAGTTGCCACGAACGCTGGCACCCCAGTGGCAAATGAGACCATCGAACTCGTTGCCGCTCAGCAGATCTCCTACAGCGCAGCGACAAAGGGCCCGTGTGCGCCCGCGCAGGAGATCCGAGAATTGCTCATCGACTCAAGCGTGGAGGTGGGCCGAGCCCGCATCCCGACCGCCATCCGGGCCCCACCTGCTTCCACCAGGGCAAGTGCGACTGACCATGCCTCAATCTTATGGTAAGATACAGGCCATTATCGCGACCCGCCGAAAAGACAATACGCAAGCTAGAAAGTCGATTGTTTGGCTTAGAGGCTTATGCCTTAAGTCAAAATCCTATTCGCGCAGTTGGCAATGATTGCATCTATTGTTGGTTCCTTATCGGTGAATACTTTCAACGCCCAACATAGGGCCCCACCCCAACTCACAGGATGAACTATCTATGGCGATCGAGGGAAGTCGGTTTACTCGACGTAAGGAAGATTTCGAGTGCGCGAATTGTCGACGCGACATCAAGGGGAACGGTTACACAAACCATTGCCCGCATTGCCTTTGGTCGCGACATGTCGACATTTCTCCGGGTGACCGCCAGTCTTCTTGTCGCGGCCTCATGGAACCCATTGGCTCGGTCTATGAGGGCGGGGGATACATCATCGTGCAGCGCTGTCAGTCTTGCGACCACCTGTGGCGTAACAAGGCATCCCGACGAGACTCCACAGAGGCGATCCTGGCTTTGATGGGAAAACCGGTTCCTTGGAACAAGTTATGCGCCTCCCCCATCCATTTGCCGCCGCGTGCGAGGAACTAGGCCTTTCAGCCTTGTTGTCAGCCCAGCAACTGAGCGCCTCCTCCCAAGGGCTGCTGAAGATGCGCGATTCCCTTTCCCCACAGCTGGGCCTGGCCGTGGACATGCTGTGCTTGGGCCGCACAGTTTCCCTCGATGCGGCTCAGGATACTTTCGGCCCCAATCTGGTGGACTGGATGGGTTCAACGGGATTGGCGACGGTGACCGATTCTTCGATCCAGCTGCCCAACCGGCGTCTGGTTGGGCACTTGGGGCGACTGGTCTTCGTCGGACCGGCCGGTTCCAACGCGCACGGATACTACGGCCCCGATTCGGTGGGGTTGGGCAAGCTGTTGCTAAACGCGCGGGGCCGCTGTTTGGACCTCTTCGCCTCCACCGGCGCTCAATCGGTGCTGATGGCCCGTTCGGGCGACGAGGTTGACGCGGTGGAAATCAACCGCGAGCTCAAGGGAGTCTTCGAGCTCAATACCGCGATCAACGGTTGCGACGATCGCGTTACTGCTCTATGGGGTGACGCCTTGCGCGTTGAGCTAACGGGGCCCTACGACACCGTGTCGTTGAACGCTCCCTTGTTCCCCAGTTTTGGCATCGAGGGAGTTGATCAGGCCGCCGACGGGGGCGCTACTGGGAACTCGATCCTGAGACAAGCTCTGAAGCGATGCGAGCTCACCGACCACGGCCGTATTTTCTCGACCATGACCACGGTGGGGAGCCCGGGCCGTCCTGAGCTGGACTGGCTGGCGCAATTGTGTCGCCAGTTGAATCTGGCCTTCCAGGTCATTCCGACCGGGATAGGTCGGCTCGATGGCCAGTCCCGCTTTAGCGCCGAGCTGGTCGACACATTGGCCGAATCCAGCTCAACGTCTGCGGATACTCTCACCCAACGTCTGCGGGCGCATTGGGATACCCACGGAATCGACCGGCTATTTTTCTGTCTGCTCGTGGGAGGCCGTGCCACAGGTTCCAAAGCGACGGTTACGGTGCTGTCCAACTTCGAGGGAGGCCGTGGTTGGTGGATCGGCTAAGCATGGACGCGAAACACCAGCCACTGCGTACACGCGGTTTCGCCCAGATCGGTTCCCAGGCATGGCTGGCCTTTGTCGCCGAACAGGCGGGCTCTTGGTTTTCACACTTTCCCGAATGGTGCGCGCTGGTGGACACGGATGGTTCCGGTCGCGATCACAACTTCGCGGTGGTGAATGCCCAGGAGGAGATTGTGGCCGTTGTTCCGTGTGTGGCCGACGCGGGCGGGTCCGTGGTGGTTTCTGGAGTTGTCGAACCGGCGGGACCTTTGCTTCGAGCATCGTTGCCGGCACAGCAACGGCGGCTCGTGTGGGATGCCATCGACTCTGAGTTGACCGCCATCGGCGCACAGACGTCCGCGAAGTTCGTGGGCCTGAAGTTTCCGGTGCTCACGCACAGCGGCACACAGCCGATGACGGTCGATGACCAGGAGAACCTTGACCGGCTTGGCTACTCCCGTGATGTTCGGCTGTTCAACTGCATGGATCTGACGCGGCCGCTAGAAGAGATCCGGCGCAACGTCTCCTCGCGGATACGCTCCCAGATCCGCGCCGCCGAACGCCAGTGTGTCGTCCGTGAAGTCACGACCGAGGAGGACTTGGAGGCGCTACTTGACGTCTATTGGCGCCACGCGAAGTCCAAGCACATCGCCGAGCCACTAAGTCGTGAATGTCTCGAACAGCTGCTTATGCAGGACACTCACGTGACAACCCTGGCCACCATCGGCATCGAGAACGATCAGCCGCAGGGCTACAGCATTTCCGTCGGAGTAGGCCCCTGCGCCACGCTGTACGCGTGGGGCTGCGCCCCACAGAAGGAACCGAGCCAAATGTCCAAGCTCCTCGTGTGGTCATCGTTCGAGATGCTGCGTGAACGCGGCTTCGCGACGGTCGAATACGGCGGCGCGATCAGTGACGACGCCCGGTTTTCCGGATTGACGGAGTTCTACCGTCGATTCGGAGGGGTTCAGTGGGAAACTACTTGGGCTTATAGGCGACTTCGCCACGGTTGACCTACCTTCATCACCGTTGGCGGGCCTCCTCCACACTTGGCGGTCGACTAATAGGTGAGCATGGGCGCGGCCGTGGTCTCGGTGCGCCGCAAGACAAACCAGAAGTTGCCGTTGAGCTCAGACGCGAAGTCGTCCAGTTTGACCGGCCCCTCTGGGCTGTCAAAGTGAACCGAGGCGACCTCCCACTCCCCACTTTCGGTGAAGACCTTCTGCCATCCGTCGACCGGCATGCTCAGCTGGGTCTGGTATTCGCGCAGGATTTCGGTGTCGTCCTCGGCGATGATCACGCGCTCAAGATCCATCATGGATGCCGGATCGGTGCGTTCCTTCGACCACGCCACGGTATAGGAGCGGCCGTCGTCGCCGTTGATCGTCCACCTCCCCTCCGATCCATCGGGGGTGGGCTCGGACGACTCCGTGCGCGTGTCGACCATGACCAGATAGACCCCGCCAGAGCGCACGCTCAGCGCCGCCATGTGCAAGTGGCGACGCAGGCTTGCCCAAGAGGGCAGGTAGCGCAGGGTATTGAGCGCCGCGATCGCGTAACCGTATCGGTTGAGTGCCGAGAACGACGAGATGTCAGCCATGAAGATCGTCGGCGACTCCCGCTGGGAACTCTGCGCGTCCTCGATCACCTTGGATTGCAGCCAGCGCACCCCGGGCTCGGAGATGTCCACCCCGTCGAGTTCGAAACCACGCTGGTTCAAGGGCCGCAGCACCCGTCCCGTTCCGCAACCGAATTCGATGCCGCGAATACCGGTCGGGTCCGAAATATGCGTAGCGATGAAGTCGAGTTCCGTGGAGAGGTCCCATCCGAAGACGGCTTCGCACAGCTCGGGTTGTTCGAAGAGTCGCCCGCCGATCGGGTACGCATAACCGTCTTTGACCAGTGCGTCCGCCTGGTCACGCGTGACGATGTGGTTCTGGTCGTAGTGGAGCGTCCGGAGTTTGCGGCTCGTTCCCACCATCGCCGCCGTGTCCGGCCACGTTAGATTCACGGCTGGGTCGATGTAAATAAATGATCCGTCCTCGACTTCAACACATCGTGTGACACCTAGCATGTAACACCTTTCTCCATCGTGAGATTCTCGTTCGGGCCTGAATACGACGAGTTCATACTCTGAGCACGTCTGTCCACGCTTGAACGATCGGCTCGGTGTCGAGGGTTTGCCTACGCTCGTGGCGCGCGGCGACGAGCTTGTCCCACTGGCACTCCACGAGGTCCTCCAGCGCCGTGGTCCACGTGGCTGGAAATTCCTCGCTCCACGGTTCGCTCGCCAGCACCAGGCCCGCTGAACCGACCAGCTCTGGGAGCGCGCCCTGATCGCTGACCACGGGGACTAGGCCAGCCCTGAGGGCCTCGATAACCGTGTTGCACCCGGTCTCCCCCGTATAGTCCGGATGCAGAAAAATGGCGTGTTCGCGCAGCAGACCCGCCATGTCATTGACCGACGAGCTGGGGCGAAACCTAAGGTCCCGGCAGGATTGCGCGTATTGGGCGAAGGGGCCCGCGTCGACCCAACCGCCTCGACCGTTGGGGTAGATCACTCGGCACGTCTCCTCCTGATACAGGCGTGGATCGGCAAAGCAGTCGATGGTGAATCCACGTTTGGTCGCGGTGTGGGCGATTTTCGCCACCGCCGCCAAGGCTTTGCGGGGATGGGACGTGTGCACGATCCGTTGGCGGGCAACAGTGGGTGGGGTTTCCTCCCATGGCACATGGGAGGTGAGGTTGTAGATCACCCGGGACGTCGCTTCCGAATAAAGGAAGTCCCGCCGCCAATTGTCGCGGTGCCATTGGGAGGCGAAGACGACAGCGTCAAAACGTTCCAGGTACGGGCGCAGGCGCTTGCCTATCACCGGCATCGTCTGACGGTGGATGGCGACCATGTCTAGTGAGGAGTCCTCTGTCAACAAGACGTGGCGCGCCTGGGAAAGTCGTGAGAACATCTCGTCGGGGGCACTGTAGTCACGCAACCACAGCAGGCGCACATGCGGGCCGTCCTCGATGTCGCCGATGTGTTTCACTGGTTTGAACTTCACTGTGGACACCCGTGGCTGCCCCGAGAATCGTCCATAATAGTGGACTTCTATACCGAGTCCGGCCAGCTGACGGGCTAGGTTCAGCACGACCACCTCAGAGCCTGGGAGCGGATGAGAGAAAGGGTCCTCACCGCCAAGCACGATGTCGCTGCGGTTGACGATGACGACCTGCGGTGTCCGGTCCCGTCGCACAGTACTCATGAGAGACGCTCCGCTCCCAGCGTATTCAGCAGCGCCGGGGTCAAACGCAGGTGAAAAATCCCGCCGCTGGCAGTACCCACCACCAGTGAATGCCGGTGCCCCACGACCTGGGTCGGCCGGTTGGGCAGAGGGACCGAAACCCCTGTGGCACGCAAGGGGTTCCACAGCAACAGTTCCTTTTGGTCGTCGATGGCGGCCACGACCGGGGTCGAGCCCACGCAGGCCACCGCGACGCTCATAAACCGCGCCTCACTGCGGTAGGTCTGGGCCAGGAGGCTGAAATCGCGTAGATCCCACGCTTGGAGGCATCCGTTAATGTCGGCGGAGGCCAGTAGGCCAGCGCCGTTGATGGTGACGAAGGCGAGATCGTTGAGGACGCCGGTGTGTCCGGGCAGTTCGGCGAGCATCCGTCCACTGGTGGGTTCCCACAGGCGAAGCTGTCCGTTGAATGACCCTGAGGCTAGGATCGTCGTGTCCGCATACGAGATGACCTCGACGCAGCGGACCCAGTCCGGATGGGCCGCAATCGCGGTCCGCATCTGCCCCGATTCCAGGTCCCACATCTCTAGGTAGCCGTCAAACGTGCCCGAGACAAGAATGTCGGTTCCCTCGAATGTGCCGAAGGCGAGCCCACCCACGATGCCCTTGGTGCCTTTGAGGTTGCGTACCGGCTCCATGGTGGCTTGGTCCCAGAGCCTGATGAGGCCGTCGTCGGCGGCGGTGGCCACTACCGCCTGGCCCTGGTGGTGGCCCAATGCCACGGCCATGAGGTATTCCTCGTGGTGGACCGAGGCGAGTTGGCGCGGCTGGGGTTGGAGCTCCCACAGTCGGGTTCTTTGGCTGGCCAGCGCTGCCGCCACCCGGAAGTGGTCGCCGCGCCGAGTCACCGCCAGCGAACGTACCGGATCGTCGGCTCTTGGCGATGTCGCCGGCGAAGCCTCGATCGGCCACCAGGTGCGAACGGTCGCGTCGAAACCAGCACTCACCAGCGTCGGTACGCCGTTGGCGGTGGAAAACGCGACCGAGAGCACCCCTTGTTCATGGCCTCGCAACACAGTGATCTGTTCTTTGGTGCGCACATCCCACAGGCGGACGGTTTCGTCATCCGATCCCGTCGCCACGACGTCGACTCCGGCGGCGTTGCCGAAGGCCACTGAACGGACCCAGTCGGTGTGTCCTTCCAGAGTCGCCACTTCCGTTGCGCTGTCGACGTTCCACAAGCGCACAGTGTTGTCAAATCCCGCTGAGGCCAGCAGGGGTTGACCCGCGACCACCGCGAACGCGATATCGCCCACGCCGCCTCGATGGCAGGCTTCGATGCGTGCGTATTCGCCTCCCAGGAGGTCCCATATCCGGATGGTTCCGTCGTCGGAACACGAGGCGATGAGGTTACGGCCGTCGAATTGGCACAGTACTGCCCTCCACACCCAATCCTCGTGCCCGACGATGGTGTTCAACACCCCGGTGGTTTCCAGGTCCCACACTCGTATCGTGCGATCGGCCCCGGCCGATATCAGGACGTCTCGGCCCTCTATCTGGCCGAACTCAACCGACCAGATTCCGCGGGTGTGCCCTTTGAGTACCGCCAAGGTCGCGCCGTCGCGCGGGTTCCACAGGTGAATCGACTTGTCGAATCCAGCCGAGGCGATGATGGGGTTTTCCTCGAAGGTGCCGATGGCGACCGCGCTTACGGCCGACTTATGTTCCTCGTAATACCCCACGACGCTGCCATGATCGGTTCCGCGCAACACAACGGTGCCGTCGGCCGAGGCCGATGCGACGACTCCGCGTCCATCGACGTTTCCGGTTGCCACCTCCCACACCCAGTTGTCATGCATCCGCATTACTTGAGCCGATTGAACTGGCCGATCGTCGACGTAGGTCACGTGCCAGGGTCGCTGGCTTTCTGACTCCCTCGTGGTGGGGCCCTCAGCGCACATTCGGTCGCCATTGGCGGCCGGTTCAATCAACGCGGCCAACATTTCCGCTTGGGCGCTGCGCATTGCCGGGTCGAGTTGGGGCGACATCAGCTCCGGGTTGGCGTGGGCCTGCGCCATGGCCATGGAACGTGGTTCGGCGCCCGGAACCGGTTGACAGGGCAATAGCCGATGCAGCGAGGTGGGATCGACCGCTTCGTCAAACCCGTACCGGGTCAGGTACTTCGACAACTCGCCGGCTTGGGCGGCGTGAAAGGCCAAGTGCGGCACGGCATAGGAGCGGGTGAAGGCACTATCGGGTATGCGCTGCCACAGCTGCTGGGCGATTCTGGCATGGACACGGGCGGCGTCATACAGTTCCTGGCTGACCTGCTGGAAATGTCGCACGAGCTGTACATGGGAAAGCCGGTAGGTTGTGTGTTCCGAATCGGTTTCGACCAGCCACGGCACGTGCGTAAGTACGGCGTTGACGTCGGTCTCGGTAAACGGTGTTCCCACGAGCGCCTCCGCCAAGAGCGGCCACACCTCTTTAGGGGGCGCTCCCTGGCCCTGTGCCCACGCTAGCGCGCACAACATGGCCCGCACCCTAGTGCGGGTGGTGGGCTCGATGTGGGCCAGGTCCTGTGCAATCGCGGTGGCGAGGCTGGCGCGATGCGGTGACATTGGTTCGGGTTCAGCGCCGGTTACCTCTTCGGCCAAGGCGAGCCGACGCACATGGGCGCTAGCCAACAGTTTCGCCACCAGGAAGTTTCCTCCGGCTCGTAGCGCCAAGGTGTTGGTCAGCGCGGGCAACGAAGGCTCTAGCATCCCATCGGGGTTGGCGCGGGTGCGCAGGATGCCGGTGAGGTAGGACCGGAGATCTCGCAGGTTCTGGGGCAGCGAAGCGGGCTGGTCCATGGAGATCACCGTGTGCGGGCGCAAGCAGGTGCGGATCAGCCCGGCCCCTTTGGCTGGGGTCGTGGTTCGCAGTGGAACAGGGTGGTCCGCCTCGATAGCGGTCACGACCCGAATTCCATCATCGCTTAGCTTCCGCACCCCCAACGCCAAGGTAAGGGCGTCGTCGTAGGCGGTCTCGTCGAGGGAGTCAATGAGGACCACTGGTGGCAGGCGGTGTTTCGTCGCCGCAGGTGCTGGCCTAGCCCGCAGGCGCGCGTTGACCTGATCGAGCACTGTCTGGGCGCTGTGGGCGCGCGCGTCGATGTGCACGTCAATCAGGCCCGGCGGGTAGGTGAGCTCCTTCGACGGGTGGTTCCGGGCGCGGGCTTGCTGTTGCGGTGCCGATGCCAGCGCTCGCAGCAGCGTGGTCTTGCCAGCCCCAGCTTGGCCTTCCAGGAGCAGGACTCCGGCAGGTTCGCAGGAGAGCCAGTCGACTATGCGCGCGGTGATCTCGGGGCGAGCCACGACGGGCTCGGTTCCCAATAGCGAGGTCTTGCCGGGTATGGGTCCGCCAGTGCCGGTCATGCCGCGTTCCTCACTGTTGACCTTGCTCGGCGCCAACGGAGGCTTTACGCATGGTGTCGCTGAAGCTGGCTGCGGCCTCGGCTAGTCCCCGGTAGGCAAGGCAGAAGGCGACCAGCAACCCGATGCCGCTAAAGAGGAACACCGCTCGGAGGCCGAATAGGTCGCCTAGAAATCCCCCAAGGATGAACCCGATGGGGGCTAGGCCGCCGCCGAGGAGGACGAACACTGAGGTGACCCGGCCGAGTAGTTCGCGTGGCACGAGGGCCTGGCGGATGCTGGTGCTGGTCGCGTTCCAGGTGATGAGGGGAATTCCCTGCAGGAAGAACACCGCGCCCACCAGGAGTGGCGCGGAGAGGAAGGCCGGTGGCAGCGTCAAGATGGCGTAGCCGACCACCGAGATCATGAGGATGCGCGTTGGCCCTATCGATTTCATGATGCGCCCTGCGAACATTCCTCCGATGATGGCGCCCACGGAGGTGACGCCGAAGATGAGGCCGAAGCCGAGGCTGCCCAGGCCTAGCACCTCGGTGACGTAGAGAACCAGTACGCCCTCGGGCATCCACCCGAAGATGTTCCAGGCCGCCACGATGATGGCGATGCTGCGCAGGCCCCGGTGGTTGTTGAGCCAGCGGGCACCCTCCTTGATCTCTTGCCAGTAGGCTCCCTTGCGCTCTTCCTCGCCTTCCTTCTGTGCCTTTGCCTGCCTGGGGAAGGCCGTCTGGTTGGCGAATCGCACGATGATCAGAGCCGCGATTCCGAAGGTGAGACTGTTGACCGCGAAGGGGACGAACAGGGCCATGCCGAAGATGAGCCCGCCCGCCGCCGGGCCGAGCACTCCGTTGCCGATTTCGGTGACGCTGGCCTTGTATCCGTTGACTTTTGCCAGGTCCTGGGGGTGCACGATCCTTGGCAGGAACGTGGCCGAGGAAATGTCGTGCAGCAGCCCGCCGGTGCCCAGGGTGAGGGCCAGGATGAACAAGTGCCACAGCGATATTTCGTCAAAGAAGACCAAAGTGGCGAAGGTGGCGAGCACGAGGCAGCGCAGGAAGTCGACGACGACCATCGCGCGGCCCTGGTGGAGTCGGTCCACGAACGCGCCGATGGGCAGCGAGAAGATCAGGCTCGGGATCATGGTCGCCGCCGCCAGCGACGCGATGATGCGTGGGTCTTGCGTGAGCGTCGCCCCCAGCAGCGGCAACGCCACGAAGTAGATTCCGTCTCCGAAGTTGGATATGCCGGTGGCGGTGACTAGGCGTTTCCAATGGGACGGGTTCTGTAGGGACACCTCAGACATCTGACTAGTTCTCCCCATCTTTATTGAGTTCTCTCGTATCGGCACCGACGGTTCGCCGGTCATCTCTCATGGCGTCAACCAGCGCGGACACGATCGTGAGCACTGAGGAGGTCTCGGCGGGGGTCGACCGGTCCGATGCCCATTCCACCAGGTCGCAGCCGAGGATGGGCGGGCCGTGGGAGATCGTCTCGATCTGGTTGGTCAAGGTGGCCACGGTGCACTCCATTGTTTCCGGGACGGTTTCGGGGAACGTGACGGAGGAGAATTCGACCGGGTCCAGGTAGTCCACGTCCACCGTCACATAGGAGTACTGCGGGTTGCGCACGTGCGCGATAGGCGCGGGTACGGGCAGTTCCCGGCAGCCGTAACGTTCGATCGGCAGCCCGAACCGCTTTTGCACGAAGTGGAAAACCGAGTAGTTGTTCAACGTTGGCGTCACGTGCGCGTCGTGGTGGGCGTCAAACTGGTGCACGATGCCGTGCCCGTACCAGTGGGTGATGGCTTGCAATGCTGAAAAACTCAGGCGATGGTCTCCGCCGAGCAATAGCGGCCGTTCACCGGCTTCGAGAATCGATGTCGTGAGCGAGGTGATCGCCAGCGGGATCACCTCCCCCAGCCTCCGATTCAAGAAGATCGGGGCGTTGATCCCCTCGACCTGGTCGAGGATCTCGTGCCATGTCGGGCCGTTATAGCCGGTGCCGGGTTTGCGTGACGAGGCGTCCCAGTCGCAGACAATCGGAGTGACGCGCGGCCGGTCACCCCGGTCGGCCACGCCCTCAGACCGCACCGAACTTGCCTTCCAAGTATCGCTTCGGGAAATCCACAAACGTCACAGTGCTGTTCTTATTGATATTGCATGCCATGACATCGGGGGCCGTGACGTAACCGGACTCGACATAGGCGTTGGAGCGGCATCCGCCGCCACAGGCCGAGCCCACAGCGCATTTGCTGACGTTTTCGCAGTTGGTGTAGCGAAACGAGTTGAAGTATTCGCTGTCGTACCAGGCCGTCGGCAGGTCCACTGTACGAATGTCGGGGCCGGTGAAGTCGGCGGACTCGCGGCTGGTGAGCGTGGGGCAGGCGGCGATTTCCCCGCTGGCCGTGACGTACACCAGCGAATAGGCCACACCGCATTCCGGTTCGAAGTCCAGCAGATTTGCCGATTCGCATACTTTCCCGGCCCGCACATTGTCGGCCAAGTAGGGGCGCAGGAAGTCCCAGAACTCGGGCGCGGTCAGTCCGTTGTCGTAGTCGAGGGCGCCGCCGGTGGCGATGACCCGGTCGACGTTTAGCGTGGTCTTGGGGTATCGCCGGGCCATGAACTCGATGGTGTCGCCCAGGTATTCGAGGTTTCCCTTGTGCGCCATGAGGGACAGCTTGATGTCGAGCCCCTGTTCCTGCAACGCGTCGAGCCCGCGCATGGTGCGCTTCAACGCCCCGCGATGGCCCCGACTTTCGTCGTGTACCGACTCGATGTGGGAGTCGAGCGAAACTTGCACCGCCGAGATGCCGATGGATTTCATGAACGCGGCTTCGGCGTCCTTGATAAGGGTGCCGTTGGTATGAACGGTCACTTCCATGCCGTAGGAGCGGGCGTCTTCGAGGTAGGTGCGCCAGTTCGGTTCCAGCAGGAATTCACCGCCGGTGAAGTCGATTTGTAGTAGGCCCATCTGGTCGGCCTGCTGGATGAGCGGCCGGACGATGTCGGGGCCGATGGCTTCTTTGCGGAAGGGGCCGGAGACCGAGTAGCAGTAGCTACAGCTGAGGTTGCACCGCAGCGACACTTCAATCTGCATGCGCCGCAGATGCGGGCCGCCGCTGACCTCGCGAAAGACGATGTCCTCGCCGAGCCAGCCGGCCTTGGAGAAGGATTCGACGGCGTTGGGGTAGGCCTGGTGAACCTGATCGGTCGTACTGCTGCTGGCGTTGCGTGCCATGGCTAGGACTTTTCCGATTGATCCCGACATGACCGGCCTCGTTTTCCCAGCGTTGACGAGGTAGGTCCTCTGACCGGTCTTGTCCCATACGATTCGGTTGGGCATGTCGGGTTCCTTCGGGGTCGGGTGTGGGTCTGTCCTCATCCCCGTCGGGTTCATGGAGACAGGGCTATGCGCGTAGCCGTGGGCGCAAGGGGGCGCCGGTCCACGAACTGACTGGGGATGAGCGAAGGCGGAGCTTAAGTAAGGCACGTGACAGGGTGACGATGGAGAGCCTGCTATCGCGATAACGCCTTGCGCCAAAGGCAAGTAGTTACACATTTTCCACTTCATGGCCTCTTATCACGGGCCTTTTAACAAGCTCTCGGACTAGGTTGCCGAGGGGCAACGGGAGGCGAAAACCTCGAAGATGAGTTCGTCGTCTTCGTTCGTCTCCGTCTCAGCTACTTCTTCGATTGCGGCGGCGACTTCGGTCGCAACCGTCTCGTCTTCGATGGCGGGGTTCTCAGGGTGATTGCTCATTGTGACGCTCCTAGCGAGTAGTCATCATGGGGATACGCTGCAACTGACTCAGCGCGTGATCAAACTAACATGAGCCAGTTTCGGGCGCAAGTACTGCGGCGCCCCCTCCTGCGAAAACACTGCCAAAGACCTGCCTTTTCCTGTTCAGTCCCCGTACCGGTTCCGACGCAGCTTTCGGATATCGCACCTTTTAAGCGCAATGCGGCATATACATCTCATCATGCCTTCCTGAGGAAAGCGCTCACATTCGGAATGCGCTCTCATGCCGATCATGAATGGGATGAACAAACCCGGTTCACATAGGCCGGACCGTCTTTGTCCTGTATCCATAATGGCCTTCCGCGATAACCAAATTGGAAAGAGACTAAACGACAATCAGCTGTTTCCACGGCATTGCGATTGTTTATCGCTACCTGTGTTGAAAGGGGGGCGACCCTTCCCACGCGCCATTGCATTCTTGCGAGTGAACAGCCAAAGAGGACTGACCGGGCGATTGACACATGGCAAGGTACGGGGCACTATCGCCATCCTGCGAAACCATCGTTGTTATGCCTGCTCACATATGTAGAGACTGGCGCGATCCCACGCCAAATGCTGCGACACCACCGATGAAGCAGGCAAGCGCGATGGCCCAGGAGAGGAAGTGGTCTCCGTCTGCCAGCGGCCATGCCCCAGGAAGCAACGTCCCCGACGGAGTGCGCGCAACCAGCAGCCCACCCAGCACTAGCGCAGCGGTAAGCGCTGCCGCGTGTTCAACGCGCGCAAACACCCAAAGAATCATGGCGATGCCGAGAAACCCGACGATATTGCGGACCGGACCCCACGCGCTATCGGACCCGTCCCAGCCGTATGCCAACCCCGCCGCAACTGCCGTGACGATCACCGTCGTCACGGGCAAGACGAGCCGGTAGCAGTTGACGCGGCGCACCGCGCCCTCATCAGACGACTTCGGCCCCAACGCCCACAGCACCACGCAGGCCATACCCAGTGGCAGCAGCAGCCGGATCGGCAACTGATCGGCCTGAGTATGGGAGAAACTGGGCAACGCCACATGTTCCCCGCCGAGCGCGGCCAACCCGACCGCGTAGATCGTGAGGGCACAAGCGAGAGTGAGGGCTCGATGCCGCTTCAGCCACCAGATCACTCGTCGTCTCCTGCAAGCGTGGCAAGGCGCACGGCGCGTTGGGCGAGATCAACGTCGCAGGTGGCCAAGGACGTGCTCAGCGCGTCAAACCACAGCCCCTGATTCAGGGCCGGCAAGGCAAGCACCTCGCGCAACTGGCCGTCGGGGTCAGCCACTTCCACGGGAGCACCCGTGGCGATGTCGAGGCATGCCCCCATGAGGAGGGCCACCTCGAACTCGTAGATCTCACCGGGGTTGGTGACCGGACCAAAGAAGGTGCAGTCGCCTGGGTTGGCGACTAGTCCCCCGAGCAAGGACGCGGCGTAATCGGCATCGGTAAACGACGGGGAGGTGCGGAAACCCCAGCGGTCACCATCGGAGACGGCGTCCTCGACCAAAGTCGCGGGAACATCCAACCCATAGTCGCGCAAGTGCCCGGCGATGCCCGACGCGGCAACATCGACTTGCGGGAGGAAACTCTCCGATTCGGGCCACGCGCAGATCTCAAAGCTGTATTGGTGACACTCTAGGTCGGAGTCCGGGCGCGCGAGAGTGGTGTCCCAGTCGATTCCCTTGGCCATAGGCGCGGCGATCACAAACCCGGACGCGATCACAGCCGCTCCGAGAATCCCTCTGAGTTTCCCGGGCTACGAGTGAGACCACATCAGGGCAGCAGCGAGGATAGCCAGCGGAACGATAAGACCGGTGACGGTCAAATCCGGATGTGGCACGACCCCGACCTGGCAACACTCCGTCCAGGACCAACCGGTCAGGTGCCGCCACATCGGCTCGGGATTGCCAGGTGGGTACGCCTGGAGAACGAAGGCGGCCAAGAGCATCGCGGGCGCGGCCAGCACTCGGTTGAGGTGACGGCCCGCAGCGGCCCCCAGCACGATCCACATCAGGACTATCAATGTCGCGATCACGACGGGCTGCCAGTGGAACTCGAACGGGCGGCCGCTCATGCGGGCAAGACCAATGGACCACATCACCAAGGTCGTCCCGTAGGCCAGCAACGCGGCGGGAAGAGCGGCGAGCACGGTGACGACGAATGCGGGGCGGACGGGAGCCCACTCATCCACGGCCGCTGCCCGCAGGCGGCCCACATCCCAGGCCGCGACGGCCGCACCAAGGAAGGCGGGTAGAAACAGCACATCGAGCACAGCGGAGTAGGCATGGGCCCACGTCGACGGATCTTTGGCGGGGTCTGCGTAGTACACGAAACACACGGCGAGGGCGATCGGCAAGAGATACAGCGCGGGTGAAGATCTGATGACGGCACTTGTCCTCATGGGCGGCCGCCGTTGAGCGCGACGCGATACGCCGATGCCTCGCGACCTTCACCGCCATGGCCCGCTAGGGCCAGGAAGTCCTGGGCGCTTCCCGCGAAGGCGGTCGCGCCTGAGGCGACGACGAGCACACGGTCGTATTTCGAGGTGAGGGCGGTGATGTCGTGCGTCGAGACGACGAAGTGGTGGTCGGCGGAGAGCTCGGCGAGGAGGCAGTTGAACCGTTCTAGCTGGAGCGGGTCGAGCCCGGCCGTCGGCTCGTCGAGAAAGATGAACCGCGCGCCGTGGACGATGGTCTGGGCTATGCCCATGCGCCGCCGCTGCCCGCCGGAGAGGCGGGTTGCCGGGCGTTCGGCTAGGTCGCTCAGATCGGTTTTGGCCAGTGCGGCGGCGGCTGCTTCCCACGCGCGCGAGCGGCTCATCCCCTTGAGCCATGCCACGTAGGCGACCTGTTCTCGCACACGCAAGCCGCCGATCGCTCGGATCGACTGCGGCAGTAGGGCTGTGTGTACGGAAGCGGCGAAGGGCGGCCGGGCTGTCGACGGGCTCGCCGTTAAAGCTAAGGCGGCCTCCGCGCGGAGTCAGAACCGTGGTGGCCAGCGACATGAGGGTGGTCTTGCCAGCGCCGTTCGGCCCGAGGAGGACGGTGGTGCCGGGCTCGAACGTGACGTCGAAGTGTGCAAAGACCGGAACACTTCTAAAGAGTCGCCGGTAGGAGAACGAACAGTTCTCCAGCGAAATGGTGTCCATGAAATAGCTCCTAGAACGGAGTAAGTAGCCCTAGAACACGCATCGGGCCCATGCAAGTGCAACGTACAGAGAGGATAGTGAGGCGTCAATAGTGATGTGCGCAACGCTGAAATGGTGGGGCTGGGAATCAGATTCTTTCCAGCTTATCTGAGTTTCAGGTTGGCGCGTATCGCCGCCAGGTTCGACTTTTGCGTCAGTGGCTTCGAGGCACGGACAGGGACGGCCGCGCTGTCGGCAAAAGCACGGGACATATCCGTTGGCAATTTTAGGCCGCTCGGTCTAATATTTGACCATGGGGACTGAAAACGAATCGCGCGGCCGGACCTTTATCGAACAGGCGCGACGCGCCCAGATCATCGCCGCCGCGACCGACACCGTGGCCGAGATCGGCTACGCCAACGCTTCACTGTCGCAGATCGCCGCCCGAGCCAAGGTGAGCAAGAGCGTCATCTCCTACCACTTCGAGGGCAAAGACGAGCTTTTGAAAGAGCTGGTCACCCAGTTTTTCACCGACACATGGGCCTATATGGAAGAGCGCATCCTCGCCGAACCGACCGCGACCGGTCAAGTGCGGGCCTGGGTGGGCTCGCAACTGGCGTACTTCGGCGCGCATCGCAACGGCTTTCTAGCTATGGCAGACATCGTTAGCAACCACCGCGAACCCGATGGCAGTCGTCCGTTCGCGGAGGCCAGTCGCGAAGAGGTCGACGGGATGGCCGAAATCATTAAGGCCGGAGTCGAAAGTGGCGAATTTCGCGTCGTCGACCCACACAGCGTTGCCTCCATCATCATTCTGTGCGCCGAAGGGCTTCTGGGCGGTTGGGCCTGGGGCGAATCGTTCGACCTCGACGCCCAAACCGAGGTGCTCCTTGACTTCATCGACCACGCCTTGCGAAAGGAACACCCATGAGTACGACATCACCGAACAACACCCCACCCGACAAGACAGGTCTCGATGGCGCGGGACCGGACATTGTGGCCCGCGAGGTTCGCCTGCGGCCACCCAAGCACCGCATTGAGAAACGCGCCGTCACCTGGTGGATCTTGCAGTCCCTAGCGCTTTTCGTACCCCTTATAGGCGGGCTCATCGTGGCCTATGCGCTGTGGGAGCCGGCGCGCAAATGGATCATCGTTCCGCTCATCGGCATTGTGGTGTGGGCACTCGTATGCACGACCGTTCGGCCCTTGTGGCGCTACGCCGTGCATCGGTGGGAGACCACCGACGAGGCCGTGTACGGCCTGAACGGGTGGATCGTGCGTGAGTGGCGGGTCGCCCCCATCTCCCGCATCCAGACCGTGGACGCGGTGCGCGGCCCCATCGAGCAAATGCTCGGGCTCGCGACGCTGCGAGTGACGACGGCCTCGTCCTACGGGGCGATCAGCATCGAGGGCCTCGACAAGGCCGTGGCCGAGGAGGCCGCCGAGCGTCTAACGACCATCGCCCAGCTCACCCCCGGGGATGCGACATGAGTGAGCACACGAGCGAAGTCGTCCTCGACGGCACCGAGGAGACGATCCTCGACCAGCCTCAGGCGGGCGAGGCCCCTTGGTCTCGGCTGCACAGCCGCATGATCTGGGTCGACGTGGTGCAAACGATCGTGTCGCTAAGCCCGGCGATCATCGTGGTCACCGTGTTCGACGCGGATCTGACGTGGGGAAGCATGTGGCCCGCCCTGGCTATAGCGGCCTTTGGTGTGATCGGCGCGGTAGCTGACGCACTGCGGTGGTTCTTCACTCGCTATCGGGTCACCGACGATTACGTCGAACGACGTACCGGGGTCTTCGTACGCCAGTATCGATCGGTGCGCCGGGACCGGATTCGCAGCGTCGACACCGAGGCGAAGTTGCGGCATCGGCTCTCTGGCCTGCGGGTGGTCACGATTGGAGCTGGTCAACAGTCGACCGCCGGGGAGGCGGCGCTGTCGCTAGACGCGTTGTTGAAAACGGACGCTCAATACTTGCGATCAGTGCTATTGCACGGTGAGGCCCATACTCAGCAGGCCGCCCAGAGCGCGGCCAATGGCGAGAAACCGCCAGAGGAGGTCACCGTCTTTGCTCGGTTCAAGGCTTGGTGGGTCCTCTACAACGTGTTCAATATTTGGGCCTACGCCATGGCATTGGGCCTGCTATGGGGTTCCTTTTGGCTCGTCAGCACCTTCGGCTTCGACATGTCGGCCTTTATCGGTGGCCTCTTGGATTGGGACGCTCTCGGTTGGGGATGGACCGTCGCCATCGGCCTCGCCTCGGTCGGAGTCATTGGCGTGATTGGCCTAGGCATCAACTACTTCACCACCTATTGGAACTTCGAACTGGCGCGCCTACCTGGCGAAAACGGGACACTCCTGCGCACCCGCCACGGGCTATTTCGCCAGCGCGAGGTCAATCGCGATGAGAATCGCATGCGCGGGGTGCAAATCTCGGAGCCGGTGCTGTGGAGGTGGATGGGCGCCGCCGACACCAGTGTCATTACGACCGGTCTTGACGTGTGGTCGACCGATGAGCCCACCGCGATCTTGCCGCGCGGGCCGATCTGGGTGGCACGTCCGGTGGCCGCAGCGGTCCTCGGGGTGCGCCCTAATCCATTGGAGACGCCGTTGCGAGCGCATCCGGCGGCCGCGTTGCGGCGACGGATCTGGTGGGCGCTGTTGGTTGTCTCCTCCATTGTGGGCGTGCTGGGATGGTTTCATGTCAACGACCTGGTTCCTGGGTGGGCCGTATGGGCGGGGCTCGGGGTGGCGCCGGTGGCTCTCTTGGCGGCGTTGGTTGCCTATCGGGCCCTTGGACATGCGGTCGTGGGCAGGTATGTGGTGGTGCGTTCGGGGCTGCTGAGCCGTGCGACCTCGGCTTTGGATCGTTCGTCGGTGAGCACGATTGCCGTACGCGAATCGTTGCTGCAACGGCGTTTGGGACTTAAGACGGTCTCGGCGATGACGGCGGCAGGCTGGGGAATCTATGAGGCGCCGGACGTGGCGGCCCAGGAGGCGGTCGCGTTCGCCGACGCGGCCGCGCCGGGGCTGCTGGAGCCGTTCCTGGTGGCTTCGTCCGACGAGCAATGACATTGAGCGGCGTCCAGGCAGATGGGCGACGGTTCCGAAGTGTCACCCATCTGCCTGGACGCGACCCTTAGCGTTCCGGGGAAAGTAGGTCCGATCGGGCCAGGAAGAGCCCGGCGAGGGCGCTGCCGATGACGGCCCAGCCCAGGGCGGCCCCACTCGCCATCAACAGGGACATGTCGTCCAGGCGCAACCATCCGACCTGGTAGGTCACGGGGTTAAACGAGGCGATCACCCGCAGATAGGTCGGGGCCGATTCCAGGGGGTAGAACAGCGGCGCGGCCAGCACGGCTGGCATCGAGATGATCGTGACGAGGAAGTTGCGGCGGGCATAGGACTGAACCTTGGTGCCGATCGCGGTGCCGACGCCGACCCAGCCGATGACGATGAGGCTGCCGATGCCCACCACCCGCAGGAAGTCGATCCCGCCCAGGGCGTTGCCACCGATGAGCCAGTACAGGCCGAAGAGGATGAGAATCTGGGCCAGGAAGAGGCCGCAGGCGATGATGGCGATGCTGAGCAGGTAGCCGATGGTGGAGCCACCTTGCATCGAGAAGATGGCGTAGACACCCCACTTGCGGTCGTTGGCCACATCGGACAGTGTCGCGGTCACGGCGCGGAAGGCCACGAGACAAGCGATGCCGAGCATGGCGAAGCTGAGGTAGGCCTGGAAGGAGTCTTCGCTGTCTGAGCCGACGAATCCGGCGACCCCAGCTGCGAGGAAGACGAAGAACACTACCGGCTCGATCAGACGGCCCAGGTAGGCGTGCCGCCAATTCCACAGCGAGAACCAGTGGTACTTGACCAGTGAAAGGGTACGGATCACGCGGTGCCTCCGCCGGTACTGAGGTCGACGTGGACCTTGTAGGCGTCCCACAGGTCGTCTGAGGCGGGGACGACGTTCATGAACGTATCGATGTCGGCGTCGGCGATAATACGCCCTTCGTTCATGGCGATCGCCCGGGTGCAGTAGCCGAGGAACCGGGACGTCTCGTGGGTGCTGACAATCGCGGTGGCACCTGCGGCGGTGCGCCGACTCAGGTATTCCATGACGCGCTTGATCGCGTCAGGGTCTAGGCCGGTGGTCGGCTCGTCTAGGATCAGCAGCTGCGGGTCACCGGCGATAGCACGGGCGATCTGGGTGCGTTGCAGTTCGCCACCGGAGAGCAGCTCCACTTCGCGATCGATGTATCGCTCCAAGCCCATGAGTTCAGTGATGGAGGCGACCGTGTCGCGTTCGACGCGCAGGCGCTTGCTGCGTAGTTCAAGCGCCATGGAGATGTTCTGGCGCACGGTCAACGACCAGTCCACGACGGTGCGCTGTGGGCACCAGCCTAGTTCGTGGGTGAGGACGTCCCTGGTGACAGTGCCGGAGTCAGCCGAGATTAGCCCGGCGAGGATGTCGAACAGGGTTGACTTCCCGGCCCCGTTGTGGCCCACGAGGGCGACGAGTTCACCCTCGCCGACGGAGAGGTTGATGCTATCGACGGCCTTGCGGGAGGCTCCTTTATATGTCTTGCTGACATTCTCGACTTTGATCACGTCACCGACTCCTTGCTGATCAGGTCCGCCGCTTCGCTGGGCGTGCTGGTTGGGCGAAGGTGGACGTGAATTAGTGACTCGGGCAGATGCGCGCGCACCTGGTCGATGTCCGCGCCCGTGTACCAAGAGGAGCAGCCCGTAGGTGCCGTGTCGGTATGGGCGGAGTCGGTCGCGTCGCGGGTGAGGTTGATGATCACGTTGATGAAGGTGCTTTCGCTGTTGGGGCGGCCCAGTATGTCCTGCGGCGTCGCGAGGACGACCAGTCCGGTGTCGGGGTTGACCGTCTACCGGGTGCGGATGCGTTCAAAAAGATCCACCCGAGACGTCAGCGACCGGCGGCGGAATCCCAGCGGGCTGTTATAGGGCTGCGCCATTCCCCGTTTTGCGTCCAGGATGACCATGCTAGCGCTGACCGAATCCCAACCACGTTTACACAGTGGGACGTAAGCGGAAATGAAGAGCGCACTGTCGGGAGTCTCGGTGGACTCCGCTTCGTCGACTTCTGCTTCATTGACAATGAGGATTATGCAAAAGTGCGAATTCAAGGCCGCAGGAGGCGAAGTTTACGCGGGTAAACGAGCCGACGAGAACGCTGAAAGTGCCTTTTGCATAGGCCTCAATGATTTCTTGGGCTTCGGGTGCTGTCATTGCAGCCTGCTATTCGAAGGGGTAATGAGGTGCCCTCTGATGGGTGTTTCAGAGGAAAAAGGGGGTTGGCACCGAGAAAATACCGCGTCAATGCATTCTTTTTCGCCGCCAGAGGCTTCGCTTTGCGAACTTACTCTGCCAAATGTGCACCCTTTTGGGCACCCGGCACAGGGCCCGAGGCGGGCATACCTCACCGCACCGTCGCGAATCGGCGAAGTGTCCGGAGCCCGGGTGCGATCGCGTCCGGGATATTACGGTCAGACGGGAGGTCGCAACTACCCGTGTTCGCTTGGTCGCAGCACCAAATGAGCTTACGAAAAAAATCTCCATTTGCTTGACCTCTTATGAAGATTTCTGTCATGATCACGATCAGGGGCCCTCCCATCCCTACGGCTCCCCAGACTGGAGTGAAGAATGAGCTTCGGCAATCCCCTGAGCAGTAAATCCCGTCGGTGGCGGTTCGCCCTAGCCGCCACGATGACGGGCGCTCTCCTGGCCACCACCACGGTGGCCGCCTCCGCTTCGGCGCAGCCGGGCCCGCCAGAGAACCCCGGCAAAGGTAGCGGAATCGTTGATGAGATCAAGCGCAAGATCTATGTGAAAAAGACGCTGCGATCGATGACCTTGGAAGAGAAGGTCGGGCAGCTATTCATGCCTTATGTTTATGGGCAGACTTCCGACACCACCAACCCGGCCGATGTGGCGGCCAACCAAGCTCTCCACGGAGTCGACAACGGGGATGAGCTCATGGAGGTCTATAACCCCGGTGGCATCATCTACTTCGCCTGGTCGAACAATGTGGACAACCCCAACCAGATCGCTGGCCTCTCCAACGGCCTGCAAATGGCGGCGACCAACACCGGTCCAGAAGTGCCACTGTTGATCTCGACCGACCAAGAACACGGCCGTGTCGCTCGGGTTACCGACCCGGCCACGCAGTTCCCCGGCGCGATGGCACTTGGCGCGACTCACGACCCGCAGGCGGCCTACTCCGCCGCCGATATCGCGGGCCTCGAACTCGGGGCGGTGGGTATCAATCAGAACTTCGCCCCCGTCGCCGACGTCAACGTCAACCCCAACAACCCGGTCATTGGCATCCGGTCCTTCTCCTCGGACCCGCACTTGACCGCTGACATGGTCAGCGCCCAGGTCACCGGTTACCAGGAAGGCAGCGGAGGCATCGCCGCAGCCGCCAAACACTTCCCCGGCCACGGCAACACCGACGTCGACAGCCACTACGCGCTCCCGGTCATCCCCCACACCTACGAGGAATGGCAGCAATACGACGCGCCACCATTCGAGGCCGCCATCGCCGATGGCATCGACGTCATCATGACCGCGCACATTCAATTCCCCGCCCTGGACGACTCCGGTCGCCCCGCCACGCTGTCGCAGCCGATCATGACCGACCTGCTGCGCGACCAGTTGGGTTTCGAGGGACTGATCATGTCCGACTCGCTAGCCATGGAAGGCGTGCGGGAGGACTTCACCGATGAGGAAGTCCCGGTATACGCGCTTCAGGCCGGAGTGGACATGCTGCTCATGCCGCCGGACACGGAGTTGGCCTTCAACGCCGTGCTGGATGCGATCGCCGAAGGTGAACTCACCGAGTCACGCATTGACGAGTCTGTGAAGCGCGTTCTGTCTCTCAAACACAAGCGGGGCATCGTCGCTGATCCGTTCGTCGATGAGGACGCCGTCGATGACATCGTCGGTATCCCCTCTCACCGCGAGCTAGCCGCAGACCTGTCGGCACAAACCACGACGCTGGTGCAAAACGACGGAACCCTCCCACTGGACGCCGCAGCCGGTCTCACCACCCTAGTGACCGGAAACGGCGCGTCGGCGGTGGAGAGTATCGCCCAGCAGCTAGGTGACCGTGGCTACGACGCTACGTCGCTTCACACCGGGACCGCCCCGGGTCAAGAGGACATCGACGCCGCCGTCGCCGCTGCGGCGGAATCCGATTTGGTCGTCCTCACCACCACTGGGGTCAACGAAAATTCTGGCCAGCTGCCTCTCATCGAGGCCTTGTTGGCCAGTGACACCCCCGTTGTGGCCATTGGGACTGGAACTCCATACGACATCGCGCACTATCCACAGGTGGAGGCCTACGTCGCCACCTATGGCACGACCGGTGACTCCCTTACCTCGCTGGTCCAGGTGCTGTTCAACGAAAGCCCCCCGATCGGGGCACTGCCGGTGACAATCCCTGTCGCCGACGATGAGGACACCGCCCTGTTCGAGATCGGACACGGCCTGGGCTACTAGCCATGCCATCCCGGGGCGCGGATACGCCCCGGGATGGTCTCCTCATCATCAACACAACTTAAATCGCTGGAGAGCGGCACATAGACGGGCTCGCGGCCGCAAGAGGCGGGTACCACGCAAGTGGTTCTCCCTAACGAGAACTGCCCCGCAGGCCCCACCATGAGCCCTCTCCAGGTTCTCCTGAGGGTGGCCTCGGGGCCCGAGGACGCATCTGACCGGGGTCTAAATGGCGCAGATGCCCATGATGTTCAACAGGGTAGACATCAAAGGGACGTCCCCCGGGCTCCGAGACCACCCTCCCTTTGAGCCCACAGAGAGTGAAGGACACGCAATGAAGCGCAGGAAAATATTCGGTACCGCCGCCCTTGCGGCGGGTACCGCCGTCGGCGCGACCGTGGCGGCCAGCCCAGGCCACGCCCGTCGCGGACCCCGGGCCGTCAAACCCGGCATCGAGATGCTGGCGGATACCAATTTCAAAACGCTTAAGGGCCAAGCAGTCGGGGTTATCTCCAACCCGACCGGGATTTTCCCGGACCTGCGCCACGAAGTCGACGTCATGCATGACAGCGGCGACGTCAACATCGTTGCCGTGTTCGGTCCCGAGCACGGTTTCCGCGGTACCTCTCAGGCGGGGGATGGCGAGGACTTCTTCTACGACCCGAAGACCGGTCTGCCGGTGTATAACGCCTACAACGACGCCGACACGATGGCCCAGCAGTTCGTCGACGCTGGGGTGGAGACCGTCGTGTTCGACATCCAAGACGTTGGCTCGCGCTTTTACACCTACATCTGGACGATGTACCGAGCCATGGAGGCCGCTGCGGAGCTGGGACTGCGCTTTGTCGTGCTCGACCGCCCCAACCCCATCAGCGCCCAAGAGGCCTACGGCCCGGTTCTGCACGAGCAGCATGCCACGTTCGTCGGTCTCAAACCGATCTCACAGCGCCACGGGATGACCGTTGGAGAGCTGGCCAAGCTCTTCAACGGCGAGTTTCTACCGGAGACTTCGGGCCCGGTGGATCTGACGGTCATCGAAATGCGGGGCTGGAAGCCCGACATGTACTTCGATGAGACCGGTTTGCCGTGGGTAGCCCCCTCCCCCAACATGCCCACGCTGGACACGGCGATTGCCTACCCGGGCACGTGCCTATTTGAGGCGACGGCGCTCTCGGAGGGTCGCGGCACGACTCAACCGTTTGAGTTGATCGGCGCGCCCGACATTGACCATGCGTGGGAAGAGGCGCTCAATGCCTCCCAATTGGAGGGCGTGCGATTCCGCGAGGCGTACTTCAATCCGTGGTTCTCCAAGTGGGCCAGGCAAGTGTGCGGCGGGGTCGAAGTCGACGTCACCGACCGCGATGCCTTCGACCCGATCCGGACCGGGCTGGCCATGATCATCGCCCAACAGCAGCTTTTCGACCAATATCAATGGCGTGACCAGGATGGCGGCGGCGCGTTTTGGCTCGACAAACTGACCGGAAACGACGGGATTCGACTCGCCATCGAGGACGGTGCCGATATCGACACCGTCACCTCGATTTGGGAGGACGATCTCGAGGCTTTCCGGCAGGTGCGTCGAGAGTACTTGATCTATAGACGTCGCGGTCGTCGCTAAATAACAGGTGGGTGGGCAGCTTTGACAGCTGCCCACCCACCTGGCTTTGGGGGCTTCTCGCCGCCACAGCCTCTTGTCGCACCCAGCTGTGATGACTGGCCACCACAGTTAGGCGAATTCGCTGTGCCCGACCGACCGCGATATGCGAGTGTGTACATCCGGGCATGGACATTGAAATATGAGCATATTCCGATCTAGGTGAGCGCGAAGCGTCGTACTCAGCGCCTAGGCCGGCCTTTGAGTCCATGAAGGAACATTATGAAACGCCGACAGATTCTCTCCTCGGCGGCCAGCGCCGCCGCCATTCCCGTTGTTCTCCACGCCACGGGTACGGCCTCCCACGCCGACCTCAGTGGCCCCACCGCAGAGGAAGAGGCGAAGCCCATGGCTGTGACGCCAGCGGGTCCGCCCACGGTGAGCCCCGACGACTTGGAGTTTTCCCCTGTGTCCCTTCGCTATGGTTCGGCCCGGCAAGCCGGTCTAATCGCCGAACACATCGACCGAATCGTGCCGGAGACCTCAGCCCATCTTGAAGGCCCGTCTCCGTCGTTTCCTGGCTTTGTGGTGCTGGCGGCCCGCAATGGTGTCATTGTCACGCACGAGGCTGTCGGCCATCAATTGCGCTACGAGAGCTGGGATGCGCAGAATCAGGAGGCCATCGAGCTGCCAGCCGATCAGTGGGAGCAGATGCGTCCAGACACCATCTTCGACTTGGCTTCGATTTCCAAGCTGTTCACCGAGGTCGTCGCCGGTCAGTTCCTAGACCAGGGTCTGCTTGAGCTGGATGCGCCGTTGATCGAGTACTTGCCGGAGTTCGATTCGCTTGATGCGGAGAAATCACCGATCACGATTCGCCAGCTATTGGCGCATACCTCGGGCATGATCGCCTTTATCAATTTGTATCGGTTGCCTGACAACGAGGCGCGCATGCGGGAAATATACGAATTTCCCTTGCAGTTCGAACCGGGCACCTCCTACACCTATTCGGACCTCAACCTCATTGTGTTGGCCAAAGCTTTGGAGCGTATCAGCGGCCAGGGGCTTGATGTCTTGGTGCGCGAGGGCATTACCGAGCCGCTGGGAATGACCGACACGGGTTACAACCCTTCTTCAGAGGTGTATGGTCGCACCGCCGCGACCGAGTATCAGCCGTGGATTCCCGAACGTGGTCTGGTGCGCGGTAGCGTTCACGATGAGAACGCCTGGTCTTTCGGTGGCGTCGCCGGCCATGCGGGTCTCTTCTCGACGGCCCGGGATCTAGCTACGTTTGGGCAGATGGTGCTCAATGGAGGTGAGTACGGAGGCGCGCGCATCCTCTCCGAGGAGACGACCCGCTTGATCTTCACCAATGACAATGCCGACCGCCCGCCATCGGCGGCGCGGGGGCTCGGCTGGCAGATCAACCAACCGTTCTATATGGACGCCATGACATCCCCGGTGACGGTGGGACATACCGGGTTTACTGGCACGTCGCTGGTTCTCGACCCGCTGTCGGGCTCGATGTTGATTTTGCTGTCCAACCGAGTTCACCCCACCCGCGAGCGGGGCACAGCGTCGGTCTATCGACGAGCGGCGGCCCGACCGATGAGCCGAGCGGTTCCAGTTCGGCCCACTCAGGGCTCATCGTGTTGGTTCTCCGGGCAGGAGGACGGGACCACTTCGACTCTGACGGTGCCCTTGTCGCAGCCGGTTTCGCAGGGGTCGCTGTCGTTCGACCTGTGGTACGACACCGAGCCGACCGACATCGGTCGATTGTTGGCCTCAGCGGACGGCCGTGAGTGGACTCCGGTGCCTTTCGAGGCGACGGTACGGGACCACCAGTGGAGCAGTGACGGCTCGTTCGCGGGATTTAGCGGCCGTCAGTGGGCCAGCGCGTCCGCGTCTCTGCCCGTTGGCACCACTCAGGTGCGATTTAGCTATGAGAGCGATCAGTTGTATCAGGGGCGCGGGATCTATGTCGACGCCATTGTGGCGAGGAACCGTCGTCGCCCCATCTTTATGAGCGCTCGCAGGGCGGACGCGGACAGTATGCGGCTTGAGGGCTGGAGCGAAAGCGGCGACTAGGTATGTGGAGGCTTATGCAAAAGTGCAAATTCAAGGCCGCAGGAGGCGAAGTTTACGCTGCTAAACGGGCCGACGAGAACGCCGAATGCGCCTTTTGCATAAGCCTCGCTTTAGGGTTTTGGGCTCTGGCTGGTAGTACATGTTCACTGGAGTCCAGTAGGTGTGAATGGGTGCGACTACGGCCAGGGGCGGAACCCATCTTTGCGCTTTGCCGAACAATTGGAGGCCACCCGCCATAAGCGGGTGGCCTTTTTGCGCCCGGGGCCGGCCGGTGATTGTGCGGAGCCGATAGCACCGCGGTGCGAATTTCTTCAACTCCACTGTGTTGCTACCCGATGCCACAAGATCCTGGTGCCGCAACGGAAATCAGTCCCACGGCGCCACGAATGGTCGCTGTGGTTTTCCAGATCGCTTGCGCGCCAAGCAGGGCATCGACATGGTTCGATTTGAAAAATTCCCAAATTGAAGCGTTTTCACAGGTTAATACGGTCAAACGGCGCGATGGACACAAGCGAAACATCGGTCACTTTCTGAGAAAAATCTTTTCAAGATCTTGAAATTGACTGGAGATTTTCGTCATACTAGGCGGTAGCGAGTGATCCTCCCCCGCTAGAGGACCTGAAGGCGCGTTGCCCCAAGGATATCGACAGTGGTGAATCCACTTGCTACCCCACATATGAATAGCCCTCCATCCTCCGAACCAGAAAAACTCGACAGTCCTCTCTTTCTCGCCATCGCCCGTCCCGCTATCGCACTAGCCATTGTGGCCTATTTATAGGCGACCGTGGTACCACGCATTCGCAGGCCGGTCTCGACGTCATGCCTGAGAAACCTAGCCTTCACTCGAACTTCTCTCCACGGTGATGCCGTCTAGGTCGTGAAAGGGACCAATTGAATACAGGGAGGCCTCTCTCGAGGCGTTGACTCAGCGTCGCGCAAAGACGTTCGCATACTGACGCGGCGAATCTGTGGTACCAAATTGAGAGGTTGCCTCCGGGTTCATCCCCCGGGACATTGCGGGAACTCGCTCTCACCCTTGAGCGGCCTGCTTCGCGGACCACCTACGGGCTGGCCTGATTCGAAAGTCCCCCGATTCCAGAACCGAGTGAACCCTTGTCGGTTCTGTCGTTCCCGAAAATGAGCATACGGAGAAAAGCACATGAGCAATAGCAAATTCAACCGCCGGGCGCTGCTGGCCGGCACTGCCAGCGTCGCCGGATTGGCTGCCCTTCCGGCTCTCCCGGCCAACGCCGATGTGTCCCAACAAGCGGTCTTCAACAGCGTCGCCCACTGGGGAGCCCGTTCACCCAACGGCACCCCCCGGGTCATCTGGTCGAGGCCCAACAAGATCATCATCCACCACACGGTGTACCCCAACACAACCGACTACTCGGTGGCGCAGGCCTACCGCCACGCGCGCCAAGTACAGAACCTACACATGAACAGTAATGGCTGGATCGACACCGGTTACAACTTCATCGTCAGCCGTGGTGGACACTGCACCGAGGGCCGCACAGGCAGCCTTCCGCGCATGGAGGCCGGAAGCGCCTTCATTCAAGGCGCCCACACGGCCGGGCAAAATGCCCAGTCCATCGGCATCGCCGCCGAGGGGTCCTACCACACCGGTGCCGCCATCCCAGGCAACCAGTGGGGAGCGATGGTCGTGGTGTGCGCCTACATCATGAACAAGTACAACATTCCCTCCTCGCAAATCTTCGGGCACCAGAACTACTCGGCGACCTCTTGCCCGGGTTCGTGGCAGCAGCGTCTGCCCCAGTTGCGAAGCGCGGTAAACAACGTTCGCTAGCGATAATGCCCACAAAGGATGATGAATTGAAGAACTCGGTCCCGCTTAGGAACCATCGCGCAAGGACTTCTGCTCGGCGATAAACCGAAGTCTGCCAAGCCCAGGCTCGGCTCACCGTCGCGCAAGTCCCCGCTTAGGTCCCGGGGCCGCTGCGGACAGCCCGTACGTTCTTCTCCAGAGGGCATGACAAGGCCCGGCAGCTTTATTGGCTGCCGGGCCTTGTCATGCCCGTATTCGACTCAGCGACGGCTGGGCCGCTGCCGGTCCGAAACCGCCGCCGCGGTAACGGCAAGGGCGTTGGTGCTCTTACGATGCCGCCTGGAGGCAAGCCCCACGAAGACACAGTCCACAACCATGAGTTGGGCGATGCGGCTGACGGTCGCACCCGACCGGAAGGTGGTTTCGCGCGCCGAGGTAGTGAGGACAAAGTCGGCCACTTCGGCCAACGGAGAGCGGCTGTGGTTGGTGATGGCCACCGTCGTGGCTGACGAATCGCGGGCCAGCTCAAGGAAGTCGACGGTCTCGGTGGTGGCTCCCGAATGCGAGATACCGATGGCGACGTCCTTGGCATTGAGAAGGGCGGTACCGGTGAGCGCGGCATGAATGTCAGGCCAAAACGACACGCCGCATCCGATGCGATGCAACTTCTGGGTTAGGTCGGCGGCGACGACCCCAGAGGCCCCGGCTCCGAACACATCGATGCGCTTGGCATAGAGCAGGGCGTCGACGACCCGTTCACATTCGTCGGCATCCAGCGCTTGGGTGGTGTCGGTGATGGCATGGGCGTCGGCGTAGGCCACTGTGGCGATGATGCGGGACATGTCGGCACCGGTGGGAATATCCCCACCGATGATTTCCCGGTCGGGGCCAGCTTCGGTGCTAATGATGGCCTGCGCGGCTCGCAACCGCAGTTCCCGGTGTCCAGCCAGCCCCAGAGAGCGGCAGAACCGCACCACGGTGGCCTCAGAGGCTCCGGCTTCGGCGGCGAGCTCTGTGATGGTGCGGGAAGCCGCGGCGGCAGGGTCGCGAATAATTGCCTGGGCCACCCGAGCTTCGGCTTTCGACAGCGAAGGCAGCAAAGACTTGATGAGTACCAGGAGGTTAGGGGTATCGGTGTGGCGCTCGGACATGTGAACACCGTACTGCAATCGCCTCGTGCGTGGGAGTTCCCCGCCGGGAATGGAGCAATGAGGCCCAGGTGAGGAGTCCGACTCCCCAAGCGCCATCTCAGAACACTCTGGGCGAAGAATTTGACATAAATCTTCGATGATCTTGTCATTTAAGAAAAATTTCTTCAGAAATTTTTTGCCCACAATTTGTGCATCTATCAGTAAAAACATCGCTCATGTCGTTCAGACCGCTAAGTCAGGGTGTCCCAAAAGAGGCGGTTTTCACGGTACCCTGGCAAGTGTGAGTGACATACGAAACGGCGCCTTGGACGACCAGTCGCTGGGCCAACTTCCCACAGAACAGGCCGATCCCCGCTTTGCGAACATCGATCGCCTGTCAACAGCCCAGCTCGCCCACGTAATGAACGAGGCCGACGCGACCGTCCCCGCCGCTGTGGCGGCGATCGTGCCCCAATTGGCCGAGGCAATCGACCGGATTGTCGAACGTATGTCCAAGGGCGGACGTTTGCATTATGTGGGAGCGGGGACCGCCGGACGCATGGCCGTCATCGACGCCGCTGAATGTCCCCCCACCTTTTCCACCTCACCCAGCCTGGTCAACGCGATCATGGCCGGTGGTGACGGTGCGCTGGTCGGGGCCGTCGAAGGTGCCGAAGACGACTTCGCGGCCGGTGAAGCCGCGATTGAGGCCGAGTCCGTCGGACCCAACGACACCGTCATTGGCATTGCGGCCTCCGGACGCACTCCGTTCGTCATCGCCGCAGTGGGCGAAGCCCGCCGCCGGGGAGCGCTCACCATCGGAATCTCGTGCAATCAGGACACAAAACTCTCGGCCGCGGCCGAACATCCGCTGGAAGTGTCGGTCGGCCCCGAAGTCGTCGCCGGTTCCACCCGCTTGAAGTCAGCCACCGCTCAAAAACTTATTCTCAACATGATCTCGACGATCACCATGGTCAAGCTCGGGCGCACTCACGGCAATTACATGGTCGACATGCAGGTGCTCAACTCAAAGCTGGAGACTCGGGCCGTGCGCATGATCACCGAGATCACCTCCGCGACCGCCCAGAGCGCTCACCTGGCGCTACAAGGGGCCGAAAACCGCATCAAGACCGCCATTGTCATGGTCGAGCACGGCGTGGACGCCGTAACCGCGGACAAGCGCCTCGACGCCGCAGGCGGCCGCTTGTCGAAGGCCTTGGCCGCCAACAACTGACGTCACCGCCTTGCGTGAGTACATTCGCCTGGCAACGGGCCTACCCTTGCGGCCCAGCCCAATCGCTGCCCAAAATTACCGGTGACACTCGTCTTCGCTAGCTAACCGGTCCGGGCGAAACCTCGACTCGATCGGGCCGCGATTAGCGCCGCCCCCGACTCACTGGTGGGCACTGGGCACTAAACGCGGCTTATGGCTGGGCCAAACCAACCACTCGGTGCAGCTTGCGTTGCCGATGCGCGTCGGGCTCGATGTGCTTCAAAGCCAACCACGCCGCCCCCGCCACCGGGTGCACTGCTTGGTACAGCGGCGAGGCGGGCAGCTCGCGCGACAAATGGCAGGTCAAACCGCTGGCAATCGGGGTGTTGTTGGTCAGAAGGCTTCCCGCCAGCGCCACGGGTTTGCCCGGCTGCGCCACGGCCTTCACCGTCGCCGCCAAGTGATTGACCGCTTCGTTGATGATCTCTTGGGCTGTCTCGTCATCGTCAGCGGCCGCTTCACACACGATGGGGGCCAGGCGGGCCAGGCTGCGGGGTGACTGGGCCATGCATTGGCCGATGAGGTGGGCCGCTGAGGGCGATGCCTGCACGGTTTCACCCATGAATGTGTCGATGACCTGCTCGACCATGGATCCGTTGGGGACGTGCCCGTCCAGGTAACGCAAGGTCGCGCGGACGGCTTGTTGCCCCAGCCAGAATCCAGATCCGAGGTCTCCTAGGAGCCATCCGTATCCGTCGGAGCGTTGGCCGGGTTCTCGGTCGTGGATGGCGAAGGCGGAGGCTCCGGTACCGGCGATGAGCACGGCACCATCGGTTTCGTCGGTGGCGGCGGCAAAGGCGATGGTGGAGTCACCGACCATCTCGACGTTGCAGGTGAGGTTGAGACGGGCTCGGATGAGGCGGCCGAGTTCTTCGTAGTCGGGGGCCGAGAGGGATTTGACGCCCGCGATTCCGGCGCAGACGGCTCGCAGCCGGGTGGTGTCGATGCCAGCGCAGGCCGATTCCAGCGCGGCGGCGATGTTTTGCACCGCGACGCGAAAGCCGACGCCGACGGGGTTGCTACCAGCGGCGTTGCCGGTTTTGAGCAGTGATCCCTCTCCATCCATCAGCCAGGCTCGAGTCGACGTTCCGCCTGCGTCGATCCCGACCACCAACTGTTCTGCGTGCATATTGGGTTCCCCAGGTAGATGATCACGAGTGTGTAAAAAATATTCTTAAGTTATTGACTTGAATCACTCGAAGATAATAGTTTTTTCAACAACGATCCTTGAAAGGACAGTGTGCATGGCCAAACGCGCGTTCGCTCCTACTGACATGCCGGGTTCCGGCATGGAAGGCACGACGTCGCAAAGTGAGCCAGACACACGTGGTGTGCTGGAAAGAATACGGCAACAGTCTTCCCGCCTTTCGGAGGCGTTGTCCAAGGTCGCCCAACAAGTTTTGGCCGACCCCGACAGAGCCGCCAGAGCCACGATCATGGACCTGGCCGACCGTTCGGGCACCTCTCCGGGCACCATCACTCGGTTCTGCCGCCACCTGGGGTACGACGGATACGCGGATTTGCGCGTGGCCCTAGCCACCGAATCCGGTCGCGCCGCAGCATCCCAGTCCGAGTCCAACTGGGATGTCAACATCGGGCGCGAGATCTCCCCCAACGACTCGCTCGACGATGTGTTGAAACAAATTATCGCCGTTGACGTCGCCATGTTGCGCGATACGGCGCAAACGTTGGATCTAGGCGAGGTCGAACACGTCGCCGAAGCAGTCAACACGGCCAAACGGGTCGATGTCTACGGCATCGGCAACAGCGCCTTCGTCGCCCGCGAACTGCACACCGGTTTCTATCGCACCGGAGTGACCACATGGCTATGGACCGAGGTCCACGAGGCGCTGGCCAGCGCCGCCCTACTTAGCAAGGGTGATGTGGCCATCGCCGTGTCCCACTCGGGCACCACCTCGGAGACGATCGAGATGCTCACCGAAGCGGGCAGTCGAGGCGCTTTGACTGTCGCGATCACCTCCTATCCCGATTCCCCCATCACCGAGGTCGCCGACGTCGTACTGACCTCGGCGGTGCGCCGCACTGGTTTTCGCGCCGACCTGCTGGCCGCCCGCCATGCCCAGTTGCTGGTCGTGGACCTCATCTACATCGCCGTGGCGCAGCGGCGATTTCCGCAGACCGTTGAAGCCTTTGCCTCTAGGGCCCGCGCTGTCGTGGGCCACCGCCCCCAACCTCGACCACTCGACCCATCTTGAACTCGAGGAGGAGTTCCATGAAGAAGAAACTGTCCACAGCTGACTTGGTGACACGTCGCCGCCTCCTCGGCACCGCGGCCGCCGGTGCCGCCGCAGTGCCGTTGGCCGCTTGCGCCACTAGTGGCACTGATGACGAACAAGAAGAAGTGACCATTGGCGATGACCCGGACAATCCCTTTGGGGTAGACCCGGATCAGCCACTTGATGTGGTGATCTTCGACGGTGGTTTCGGCGAGGACTACGCCATTGCCCACCAGGAGATTTACAACGACAAGTTCCCCAATGCCGAGATAACCCACTTGGCGACGCAGGCGATCGCCGAGACCCAACAGCCCCGTTTCGCTCAAGGCGACCCGGCCGATGTCATCGACAACTCGGGCGCGCAGCAGATTCCCATGGACTCTCTGATCAACGACGGCGAGCTCTCCGAGCTGTCGGTTCTGTTGGACGCCCCCTCCTATGACGACCCGAATGTCTCCGTGCGTGACACGCTGCGGCCAGGAGTGCTCGAAGCCGGAACGTATAACGGCAACTTGTACTCGCTCAACTACATCTACTCGGCCTGGACGTTGTGGTACGACGGCAAGCTGTTCCGCGAAAAGGGCTGGGACGAGCCGCAGAGCTGGGAAGAGATGATGGCGCTGTGCGTCGACATCAAGGACGAGGGCATCGCTCCATGGACCTACGCGGGGCAACACCCGGTGTACTTGTACGACATGTTCATGATTTTGGCTGGTAAGCACGGTGGGGTCGATGTCATCAAGGACATCGACAACTTGGAGCCCGAGGCGTGGCGCAATGACTCGGTCGTCGCGGCGGCGGAGGCCATGTACTCCCTGTATGAGCAAGAGTTCATTCTGCCGGGTACCCCTGGTGCTGACCACACGCAGTCACAAACGTCGTTCAACAACAACGAAGCGGCGTTCATCCCCTGCGGTTCCTGGCTTCCCAATGAGCAAAGGGCGATCGCCCCGGATGACTTCGAGTATGTTCCGGTGGGTGTGTTCCCACTGGAGGGCAGCGTGCAGCCGGGGCTGATCTCAGCCGGTGGCGAGGAACCGTTCATCGTCCCGTCGAAGGCGTCGAACAAGGCGGGCGCGTTTGAGTACTTGCGCATGATGCTGTCGCAGGCGGGCGCACAGGCGTTCGGAGACGCGGTGCAGGCCGCGACCGTGGTCGAGGGCGTCGAAGTGGACAACTTGGCCGCACAACTGACCTCGGAGCTCGTCGCCAACCCCGACGACCTCTTCCAGCCGCAATTTCGGTTCTGGTATTCACGGATGAACGATGAGGTTCGGTCAGGACTGGGTGCGCTCATGTCGGGTGACAACAACCCAGACGAGTTCATCGAGCGCATGCAGAACATCGCCGACGAGACTGCCGATGACGACAGCATCGAACACTTCACTCATGACTAGGCACGTGTGCCTAGTCATGAGTGAAGTGTTGGCAGAGCACGCGCGATTGTTGGGTGAAGCTTGAGCCCAGGACCCATGACTAGGGTTTTCGGGACGGGTCGGCCTCGCGTAGGCACACCCCGGCACGAACCTGAGTCGGGCACCTGTCATCCCTGTCTTGAGTTCGAGCCGATCCCGATCGTTTCTGCTACAGGAACGGTGTAGCCCGATCCCCACTTGGGGTGCATTCGGCCTGCGGCCCCAGTTGGCCGGTGGCCGGGCGCGTCCCTCCACTGGCGGCCTGGTCGAGTGTCACGTGCAGCCACTCGATCGGGCCGCCCACTTTCGGTCGATGATGGTCTCGGGTCTTCCCCCTAGGCCCGTACGGATAGTCCGGTGACAGTGACTGGGCCAGCGGCCCGAGTGACGACGTGCCGAACCGGAGTACCCCTTTGGAGGCGAAAGTGCGAATTCAAGGCCGCATTAGGTGGCGTTTACGCAGTTCAACAGACTTGCGCAGGCGGTGCTTTTGCGGACGATGCCGACGTTACAGCGACTTATCCTTCTAAGAGACGGCTATGAACCACGGTAAATACCCATTCATTCTGAGCTTCCTGGCGATTCCGGTGGCGCTGTACGTCTGGCTGGTGATTATTCCCTTCGCCCAGGCGTTCCAGATCTCGTTCACCGACTGGAGCGGCTCCACCTCGGAGTTCAACTACATTGGCTTCGACAACTACGTCAACTTGTTCAAAGATGAGCAGTTGGTCATGCCCGCCATCCGCCATACCGCCATCATCCTGGTCGTTTTGCCCCTGGTGACGATTGTGCTGGGGCTGTTCTTCGCGTTCATGCTGAATGTGGGAGGCAAGTCGCGGCAGGGCCGTATCTCCGGCGTGGCTGGGGCCCGGTTTCACAAGGTCGTCTACTTCTTTCCCCAGGTGCTGTCAGTCGCCATCATCGGTATCTTGTTCCAACAGGTCTACGCGCCAGAGACGTTCGGCGGCCTGTTGACCAGTACCTTGTCAGCGGTGGGTCTTCCCGCCCCGCCCAACGGTTTCCTGGCGGACAAGAACTTCGTGCTGCTAAGCGTCATTTCGGTTCTGGTGTGGAGTGCCGTCGGTTTCTACCTGGTGTTCTTTTCCTCAGCGATGGCCTCGATCCCGCAAGATCTGTACGAAGCGGCCATCCTCGATGGTGCTAGCCGAATTCAGACCTTTTTCAAGATAACGCTGCCGCTGCTGTGGGAGTCGGTGCAAACGGCCTGGATTTACTTGAGCATCATCGCGTTGGACGTGTTCGTGCTCGTCTACATCATGACGCCGGAGAGAGGTGGGCCCGATGGGGCCTCCGAAGTCGTCGGCGGGGTCATTTGGAAGTACGCGTTCAACCACGGCGAGCAGGCGTTCGCCTCCGCTCTCGGTGTGGTGTTGTTCTTCGCGGCCCTGTCTTTGGCCGTCATCGCGCTGCGTGTGGGCCGTCGTGAACGAATCGAATATTGAGGAGCGCATTCGTGGCACAAGATATCGCTGACAACCGCGACACGGCGGCTAAGAAGACACCTCGGCCCGCTCGAAGCAAGCGGGATTCGCCCGAGAGCGGCTTCTTCGTCAACTTGCTGTCTCACAGCTTTTTGTGGCTGTGGGGAATCATGGTCATCGTCCCCGTGGTGTGGATCGTCATCTCCTCGTTCAAGACTCCACGAGAGATTGCCACCGACCCGTTGGGACTGCCCGCCGTTCCGCAGATCCAGAACTATCTCAACGCCTGGACAAACGGCAATATCGGGCAGTACTTCCTCAACACCTTCCAGGTGATGGCCTTTTCGATCACCGGCACGATGCTGCTGGGCGCGATGGTGGCCTATGTGATCGCGCGCTATGAGTTCCCCGGCAACCGGCTGCTTTACTTCTTTTTCGCCGGAGGCATGATGTTTCCGGTGTTTCTGGCGCTATTTCCACTGTTCAAGACGCTGGAGAATGTCGGACTGCTCAATACCAAGACCGGTTTGGCCTTGGTGTACATAGCCTATTCGCTGCCGTTTACGGTGTTTTTCCTGACGGCGTTCTTCCGCACCCTTCCGCACAGTATCGCTGAGGCGGCCATGATCGACGGGGCCGGACACTACCGCCTGTTCTTCCAAGTCATGCTGCCCATGGCGCGACCTGGGTTGGTGGCCATCACCATTTTCAACATCATCGGGCAATGGAATCAGTTCCTCTTGCCGCTGGTGTTGATGAGCCGCAACCCCGATGACGCGATGATTTCGCAGGGTTTGGCGAACTTGGCGATGCGCCAAGGCTATGAGGGTGATCCCGGTGCGCTCTTCGCTGGCACTGTCTTGGCCATGATCCCGGTGTTTATCGCCTATGTGATCTTCCAACGCCAGATCCAGGCTGGTTTGACCGCCGGAGCGGTCAAGTAAGGGCCACCGCCCAGGTGACGTCAGTGGCGTGGCCCCGATTCCGCGCAGGGAATGGGGCCACGCCACTTCTTTTGTCACTCGCCCACGCATGGCGCTGGGGAGCCGTTGGTGGTTAGGCGGAGATCTTGTCGGCGATCTCCAACATCCGCCGGGTTTGGAACGCCATGCCTTCCAGGGTCTTTTCGTCGGTTCCCTCGCCATTGCCCGTCGAGCTGGTTCCGTAGGGGTTACCCACTTCTGGGGCAAACTGAATGGGATCGGCGTAGCCGGGGGCCACGATGATGGAGCCCCAGTGGTAGAACGTGTTGTTCAACGCCAGGATGGTGCTTTCCTGACCGCCGTGGCTGGTGGCCGTGGAGGTGAAGGAAGAGGCGACCTTGTTGATGAGTTTACCGGCCTGCCAGAGGGGGCCAGTCTGGTCGATGAATTGCTTGAGCTGCGCGGAGGGCAGACCATAGCGGGTGGGCGTTCCCAGCAGGATCGCGTCGGCCCATTCCAGGTCGTCCAGGGTCGCCTCGGGGACGTCGGCAGTGGCTTGTAGGTGAGCAGCCCATGCGTCGTTGGAATTGATCGCCTCTGGGGGAGCCAGCTCGGCCACTTTGCGCAAGCGGACTTCGGCTCCGACAGATTCGGCCGTCTTGGCTGCCTGTGAGGCCAAGGCGTGGACATTGCCGGTTTGGGAATAGTAAACGATCGCTAGTTTCGACACTGTGATCTCCTTGTTGGTTCAAACGTGGACGTATCACGAAACTGTTCGACCCAAGGGTGCGAACCCCTCAGGTGGAACGGCTCGAGAAATTGGCTTTGGATGGCGATGTCGAACCAAGCGCCCGGTCGCGATGCTGGCGGCGACCTGATGCGAACCGCACCACCACATATTAGTTCGAATTGAAACTAAACGACAAACGTTGAACGGAGAAACGTCGTGGATCAGGGGCTTGAGGCGACATCGGTGCTGGTAGCGGGCGGTGTGGGTGTGGACACAATCGTGCGAGTACCCGAGCTGACGATCGGTCATGGCGACAGCCAAGCGGTCCAGCCAATCAGAGATTTCGTCGCCCATACCGGCAACGGCGTCGCCCTGGGACTACACAACTTGGGCGTGGCGACCACGTTGGTCGACTTTGTGGGCGAAGACGAGCAAGGCAGGATGGTTCTGGATCATTACCATCGCTGGGGGCTGGACTTTCGCCACCTGCCCGCCCCAGAGGGCACACCCAGGTCCGTAAACCTCGTCGACGACCTAGGTCGACGCTACTCCTTTTACGACGGCCGCCACCCCGAGAACCTGCGCCTACCCGGTCACCTCTATCGCCCACTACTACAGACGCACGCCCATGTACACGTCTCCATCACGAACGTGACCCGCGATCTACTCACCGACGCGCTAGATTCCTCCGCGACCATCTCCACGGACTTGCACTCTTGGGACGGAGTCAGCGACCATCATCGCCGGTGGGCCTACGCCGCCGACATCGTGTTTGTGTCGACCGAAAGGCTGGGGGGATATCGGGCCCCCATCATGCGCGACATCCTCAGGCGCGGCCGGGCCCAAGTCGTGATCGCCATGGCTGGCTCCAGTGGATGTTTCGTCCTCGAACACGGCCACAACAACCCGACACATTACCCCGCAGTGGTCCCCCGGCAAGACCTCAAACACATCGCGGACTGGATCGACTGGCTGGCCGTGGATTCCAATGGGGCCGGGGATGCCTTTGTCAGCGGCTTTCTGTGGGAATACCTCTACAGTGGCCACTTGCAGCGGGCCGTGACCGCCGGGCGCATCTGTGGGGCGTTCGCGTGCCGCAAAGCGGGCACACACTCGGAGTTCATCTCCGAGGACCTTCTGACTGCCAGCACCAATGCGCTGGCAGCACCTTCGTAAGGATCGATTGACATCCACCAGAGGGCGAACCGAGTCACCCACGTAGGGGCTATGGCCCGTGGGTCACCTACGCCGCTGCCCGAGAAAGTCGGCAGGTGCGGCAGGGTTGGTTACTCCTGCGAGTCCGACGGAGGGGCCCAGTACATGCCTTTGGCCTCGCTGGCGGGGTCGCGCCCAAAGTCAATGGTCCAACCCTCTCGGTCATCAGGCGGTCCATAACCGGCTTCGCGCAGCCGCTTTTCAACTGCCGCCACGTCGTAGGTTTCCTCGAAAGTCTTCATAAGCGCTGCGGCCAGATCGCTGGGAACCACTACCGGGTGTCCATACTCGCTGATAGTTACCACTCCCTAGAGGTCATCCGGTTACTGATCGCGGGTGAATTTTACTATCGCGGCCCGGCCCTTATCTGAGAAACGATCAGAATTAAGCAAGTGGGCGGCTGAGATGAGGCGCCAGCGCACTCCAGGAGGTTCCGCGCGTCGAGGGGTAACGATACGGGCCGTGCGACCGGGCCGTGCGATTGCGTGGTGACCAGCACTGTCGGTGCCGGACGGCGTCCTCTACGTACCGACAGTGATCAATGGAGTCAACGAGTCTTTTCATCCTGCCGCTTCGGTGGCTCCCGAGTTCACAGACGTGGCGCGATCAAGGCTGGTAGTTCACGAAAGTGCTGCGCTGCAAGGAGAGCGCCGAGTAGACAAGCGGTAGCTGAGACACCGTTGACCAGTACGTTCTCCAGATTAAAAAGGCTCAACGTTATTGTTCGCCTTACCCGGCCCGATCGGGTGGCAAGCGGAACGCGATTGAGGTTGCTAGAGCCTAATCAGCAGACCCTGATGAAGATGGTGCTTCGTATAGGCGAAACGCATGCCGGCATTGCAGCTGGCGTTGCTCTCTCCGTGCCACCGTGGTCCGGCGGACCTGAAACCATCGGTCTACTTGCCGCCTCGACTAAAGGCTTGTGTGGTCAACCACGACGCAAAGGCCCTTTAGTCATCGTCGATGATAGTCTCATCGCTCGTGAGCGCTTAGACACTGATAAGTCCTACTATTCAGGCAAGCACCGCCGCCAAGGCATGAATCTACGGGGCATCACCAACACCCGAGGCAACTTGCTGTGGATATTAGGGGGCGCTACCTGGACCAGTTCATGACCCACGCGCCGCTGGCATCTGGCAGTAATCCCACGAGCTAGACCAAGCGAAAGCGTATGTTTTACGGATAAGAGCTACCAGGAGCTAGATGGTGACAATATCGCCACGGCGTGGATAGGGTCCGACAAACCCCAATACAACGAGGCTTATGCAAAAGTGCAAATTCAAGGCCGCAAGAGGCGAAGTTTACGCAGGTAAACGAGCCGACGAGAACGCTGAAAGTGCCTTTTGCATAGGCCTCAACGTCCTCAACCAACACAAACAAAAGCTACGATGAGAGAACGTCATGATATCCATAAAGGACTTTGTTTCGCACGTAGTGACGGGAATTGCCCTATAATAGATACATGAAAAGCCAACTTCTCAAACTCTCATCTGCCCTCGTCTTGGGATCGCTGGTCACCTCTTGCACAGGAACTGGTGGGGACGACTCCCCTTCTACAGAGGGTGGTGAGGTTTACGTGAAAGGAATTCCACGCCTTGAACAAGTTAGTGAACGTCCGAGCGTGCAAGAGCCGAGCAGTCTCAATTTGCAGTATACGGTACACGCAGGGGAGCTCGAATGGTTCATGTGGGGGCCGGACACAGCGATGGCTACAGGTCAAATCACGGGAAAGTGGTGCATTCCAGAGTGTCATGATAGCCCATATGAAGCGACAATTATTCTGTGCGACGTCCAGGATAATCACTTTAAGAGATATTCAATTCAAGGCGACTTCCAATGGAATTCTGGCACTAATGACCTCGAAGGTTTGATTAATATTTCAGATCGCGCCCAAGAACATGGGTGTGCTAGTCCCCAGGCTTAGGTTCACCTCAAACATTCAAGGGGGCTGGAGCAAGAATTCTTTCTCCAGCCCCCGCTCGGTGAAGGAGGCGAAAACCAAGAAACGACAGAATCGGTTCATGTCGGCCATATCTTGTCTCGTCGCTTAGAGGTTTCTAGTTTGTTTCTCATTTGATGTGAGTGCCGATAAACTGCACACGGGGATCTGTGAGGAATGCCCGACCATCAGAGAACGAGACCAAGCCGATCATTGGCGCGAGGCCATCATCCGACACACCGCCGCTTTGGCACCCCAGGTTATCGACCAGACCGAGCCATGAGCCAACGCGCCACACAGCCCGGCTGGCACTACGGCTCGTTTCTCAACGGGGCCAGTTATTTCTTCGAACGTCAAGCCGCTCGATAGTCTGCGCGCTAACGACAGCTCGTGGCGTGACACTATCGCGCATGAGTCGGGGGGCTGGAGACCGCTTAAGCGGCTTCCGGCCCCCGAAATGCACGGTTCTAGTTCTCAAGGCGTTCTTCGGGCTCGATGCCCTCGTAACGAGGCCAGGCGCGAGACGAACGCGGTTCGATACCGCTAGTGGGCTGCACAGTGACCACGATGAGAGCCGCCACCGCCGCGGCGACCAGCGGGACGCCCGACCACATGTGTGCGGCGGCCCATTCTCCCGCTTGCAGACGCCCCACAATGAAAAAACCCAGCCACGTGGCGAAGGCCCAGCCTGCGGCGAAGATGATCAAGTCGCGACGGCGGCTCAAATGCGGGCGCACGAACCAGGCCAGCCCGTCGGCCAGCACTCCGCTGAGGAGAAACAGCAACACCATGCCCTTGTTGTCAAACCCGGCCACGGCTCCCACCATGAGGGCAGGGCCGAAGAACAACAGAGTGAAGGTGCCCAGTGGCGTTTGCCAGCGCCGACCCACAAATAGCAGCAGGGTCACGATCAGGACGGTGGTCAGAACGATCGAGGCCAGCAGCGCGACTGTATGCGGGCCGAAGGCCCCGGTGGCGTCGGGTCGCAGCAACTCCACCGTGGCGGGGCCATGGTAGAGGAACGCTATGCCGAAGCTAAGCAGAAGCGTCACGACCGCGAGTACGGCGGAGAGGCTACCCAGGGCGGGCAGGAAATCCAGCGGGCGTGGGGCACTGCCGGTCTCCAGACGGGGCATAGCGGCGAGCCACGGCGCACTGGCCATGAGTATCAAGGTAATCGCGACAGCCAGCTGCGCGGGGCTCATGAGGACCTCGGGGCCGATTTCGACGCCGAAGGTGCCGTGCCAGATGAGGTTGACGAGCCCGGCGATGAGGAACAGGGGCACTGCGGCCACGAGAGGGCCGTATCCGAGCGCGATGGCGGCCAGCCCGGAGCGCCCGGAGCGAATCTGTTGGTAGAGGAGAAGTCCGACCCAGGCGGCTAGGGCGAGCAGGCCGGTATAGAAGATCAGCTGCCAGCTGTTGGCCCCGTCGCCGCGCCCAGTGGCGTGGGACCAGACGGAGACTATGAGCCCACCGATCAGCCAGGTGGATGCGAGCGCGGTGATCGCGTCTTGGTTCCAGCTGGTGACAGGGCGCGGATGACGAGAGGTGTAAAGCAGTTGTTTCATGCGGGCCAGGATTCTATCGAGAGGCGTGTGTGAGGAGTCGTTGGTGTGCGTCCTCACATGCGGGGATGTGGACATGTCTCACATCATTGCAGGTGCCTGCCACTTATGCGCAAAGCCCCAGCCCCGCGCGGTCTCGATGCGAGCTGGTTTCGACCCGGATTCCAGCGGCGCCGCGATTGTCACCGCCGTGGCAGTTCCGCGGCTCCGTCCTCGGGGTCGAGTTCGTGCTCTGGCAAGAAGCGCACCTTGTAGATCGTCGGCCAGCGTTTACCGGTGAGCAGGAACGTGTTGTCGTTGGCCACGTGGGTTATGCCATTGAGGACGTCGTCGGGCCCTAGTTGTTCGCGTTCGTCCTCGTCCAATAGTTCCGAGGCGTCGACGACGGATCGGACTACGCCTTCGTCGGGGTCGATTCCGATGATGTTGTCGGTCTTCCACACGTTGGCCCATACCCTGCCGTTGACATAGGCGAGGTCGTTGATGTCGTGTTGTTCGAGGCCAGCGCGGGTGATGGTCTGTGTTCCCAGAAGCCCGAACGTCTGGGGGTCGCGGAAGGTGAGCGTGGAGGTGCCGTCGCTCATGATGAGGCGGTAACTATCCCGGTCAAGGCACAGCCCCCAGCCTTCTCCGGAGTAGGTTGCCACGTCGAGCACTTCGAGTGTCTCGGCATCGCGCTTGTAGGCGATCCCCTCTTTCCAGGTCAACTGCCAGACGATGTTGTCGACCACGGCGATACCTTCGCCGAATACACGCTCGGGAAGACGGTCGATGCGCAGGATTTCTCCGGTGTAGGCATCGACAATGCGCATGGTGGACTCACCGTATAGACCAGTGCTTTCGTATAGCGTGCCCTGGTGGAATTCCAGGCCTTGTGTGAAGGCCTCTTCGTCGTGGGGGAAGGTGTCGAGGATTTCCACGCCCAGGCTTTCGGGCAACGGATTGGTCCGGCTGACCCGACTTTCACCGGGGATGGCTAGGGCCAGCGCGCCGATGGCGGGGACGGTGAGAAATCGGCGTCGGGTCCAGATTGCCGCAACGCCCTTGGCTTCGCCGTCGTTGGCGCCCGGCAGTACAAAACGGTCTGACAAGGCTACGTCTTCCAGATCGAAACGGTCACTGCCACGGTTATCTTCCAGGGCTCGCTGTGCCTGTTCAGTTGCGAGCGCAGTTTGCCTATGTCGAGGTGGCGGGCACTGGGGCCCATCAGCACTAGAGATTCAATATACGCCAGTGGCCAGGTTGCCCAATAGTCAATGGTCTCCGTGTTGAGGCGGTGAAACCATTGGCCGAGCGATTTTTCGACTCGGCTTTCTTTATCGAGGTCAACGGTCAGCATGTCGAGGCGTTCGACCAGTTGGTGCAAGTGATGCGGTTGCGGAGTGACGACGACTAGATGGCCTTCGGGGTGGAGGATGCGGGCGATTTCGGCGCCGTTGCGGGGAGCGAAGACGTTGAGGACGCAGGCGGCGGAGCCGGTGCGTAGGGGTAGGTGGTCCCAGGCGTCGGCGAGAACCGCCGCAATGCGCGGGTGGGCTCTGGCTGCTCGACGTAGAGCGTATTTGCTGGTGTCGAGGCCAATGCCCAGACGGGTCTGGTTTGAGTCGGGCTCGGAAGAGTCCAGCTGTTCCTCCAGCGTCGCGGCAAGATAGTAGCCGGTACCGCATCCGGGTTCGACCACGCAGCCGGGCGCGGTAGTGCGGCTGGCGGTGGCGACAGCTTCCCGCAACTGCTCGTAGGCTCCCGTGGCCAGGAACGACTCTCGCGCGGCCACTTGGTCGGCGGTATCACCGGTGGTGGTGTTGCCTCGGCCCGTCAGCAGCGGGGCATATCCTTGTTTGGCTAGGTCAAAGCTATGGCCATCCGCGCAGCTGAGTCGCCGCTCTCGCAGGGCCAGGGGCGCCCGACAGTGTGGGCACCACAGCGAGGCCACCGCGTCGGGGGGAAAGTTAGACATAGTCGCTCGCTGTCTCGTCCCAACCCGGATCGATCAAGCGTAGGAACTGGCGCACCAGGTCCTCCATGTCGAGGGCTTGATCATCGTGTAGCCACTGGTATTGCAAGCCGTCGAACACCGCGACAATGAGCGTGGCGGCAGCGTCAGGGTCGAGGCCCGATGGCAAGCGTTGGCCATACACGTCGCGCAGGTGCTGGGCCATGGTCTGCCGCGAGAGGCGATATCGGCTCCGAAAGTACTCACCAGCCGGGTGGTCGCGTGTCACCGATTCGCCCAGGAGCACCGAGAACAACCTCACCAGTTCTGGGCGCTGGGTGTTCACGGCCACCAGCAACGGCAATCGTTCAACAGTCCACAGTGGCCCTGGTATCGCGTCAGGGGTCGAACCATCGGCCTCGCCTCCATTGTCGACCTCGTCGCGCCACTGCAACACCGCGATCAGGAGGTCTTCACGGGTCGGGAAATAGTGGAGCAGTCCCTGCTGGGTCAACCCCACCTTCTCACTGACCGCCCCCAGCGACATGCCCCTAAAGCCTCGTTCGGTGATGACCTCCAGCGCGGCGCGAACTATCTGAGCGCGTCTCCGCTGCCCCCGCGCGCCATGTTGCGCCGTCATTGGTGTGGCCATGTGCGACCCCTTCCCTCTTTGCGCCCGGGCCGCCCCTGGAGGAATGCCCGCGACGACCTTACGCCACAGCACCGCATCTCCAGCCAGGAGATTCCAGTGCGAGCACGCCTGAGAATCGCCGTCTTTGACCCCACCCAAGCACACAGTGCGAGATTATTTGATCACAATCAAATAACATCCCCTACCAGGTATCAGGTAATAGTGTCACACTGGCCACAAGTACACCCATTGACATGCAATAACTCTCATCCGTGAGGACGTGAGCGCCATGAGCCGCACTTGGTCGACCCCACCAGACCGCCCCCACTACGACGACGTCATCGAAACCGCACTGGGAAAACTCGACCTGGATCGCAAATGCGCCCTCTTGGGCGGAGCGGACATGTGGCGGCTACCCGCCATGCCCGACATCGGCCTCAAAGCCATCACCATGTCCGATGGCCCCATCGGCGTACGCGGCCGTCACTGGAGCGCCACCAGCCCCTCCATCGCCCTCCCCAGCTCAACGGCCATGGCAGCCACCTTCAGCCCCGACCTGATCGCCGAACTAGGGCACCTGCTCGCCCAAGAAGCCCACCGCAAAGGCGTCCACGTCCTGCTAGCCCCCACGGTCAACCTGCACCGCTCTCCCCTAGGCGGCCGCCACTTCGAAAACTTCTCCGAAGACCCCTACCTGACCGGAACGATCGGCGCGGCCTTCGTAGCCGGAGTGCAACAAGGCGGCATCGCCACCACCATGAAGCACTTCGTCGCCAATGACTCCGAAACCGACCGGCTCACCGTCAACAACGTCATCTCCGAGCGTGCCCTGCGCGAACTGTACGTACAACCGTTCGCCATGATCATCGACCAAGCCCGGCCCTGGGGCGCGATGGCCGCCTACAACTCGATCAACGGCACCACCGCCACCGAAAACGGGCCACTCCAAAACGACCTACTACGTGATGAACTGGGATTTGACGGCTTTATCGTCTCCGACTGGGGAGCCGCCCGCAACACCTCCCGAGCACTCCAAGGCGGACTCGACATAGCCATGCCCGGCCCCCGCACCGTATTCGGACCCCAGCTGGCCCAAGCCGTACGCGACGGCGACGTCAACGAAAAAGACGTCGACCGCGCCGTCAGCCGCGTACTGCTCCTAGCCGCACGAACCGGGGCGTTGGCCGGAGCTGATCCGGCCGTAGCCCCCAGCCAACGACCCCGCGTCCACAACCCCATCCCCCTGGCCCGCGAAGCCGCCCGCCGCTCAATGGTTCTGGCCCAAAACCGCCCCGCCCTCGGAGAACGCGAAGCGGTATTGCCCCTGTATCCCTACGGACTGGGAACCCTCGCCGTCAGCGGCTTGGCCGCCCGCGACGCCCGCATCCTCGGCGGAGGTTCGGCCACCGTGTTCCCCGAAAACGTCATCTCCCCCCTACAGGGCCTACGCAACGCCCTAGGCAGTGACCGAGTGACCTTCGATATCGGAGCCGATCCCAACGAACAAATCCTCCCCGCCAGCAATGGATTTCAGCTGCGTGCACAAGTCATCCACAAAGACGGCACCACCACCGAAGCCGAACCACTGGTAGACGGAGCCGTGCACTGGATGGGAGAGACTGCCACCGGCATCGACCTAGCCACCGTTGACCGAGCAATGATTATTGGCACCTACACGGCCAACGAAACCGGGCCCCACACCTTCGGCACTAGAGGGGCTGGCTGGTATCGCCTCACCGTCGACCACACAGTGCTCTTCGAAGGCGTACACATCCCCGCCTCCGCTGACCCACTTGAAATGTTCACCGGTCAACCCGCCGAACACGGTGCCATCGAACTGCAAGCAGGCGAACAGGTCAGCGTGTCACTAGAACACCGCCCCATCGAAGCGGCAAGCGAATACCTACCTTCGATCATCTTCGCGCTGATGCACCGACCACCCGAACACGACGCCGAGGCACTCATAGCCGCCGCAGCGTCCTCCGCCGCCAAAGCCGGGGCCGCCCTCGTGGTCGTGGCCACCACCGAACAGGTCGAAAGCGAAGGCTACGACCGCACATCGCTGGCACTACCGGGCCGCCAAGACGACCTAGTCCGGGCCGTGGCAAAAGCCAACCCGCGCACCATAGTCGTGGTCAACACAGGATCCCCAGTCGAAATGCCCTGGCGCAACGAGGTGGCCGCCGTCCTGCTCAGTTGGTTCCCCGGCCAAGAGGCTGGCAACGCGCTTGCCGATGTGCTGTTGGGCGCGGAGGAGCCCGGAGGGCGACTCCCCACGACCTGGCCAGCCACACTGGCCGACGCGCCAGTGCGCAACACCACGCCGGTAGACGGTGACCTGCTCTACGACGAAGACGTCTTCGTCGGATATCGGGCCTGGAAAAAACCGGGCAAACCCGAACCGGCTTACTGGTTCGGCCACGGCCTCGGCTACACCACCTGGGAATACGATTCGATCTCATACCAGCATGGGCGGGCCATCGTTCGCGTCACCAACACGGGAAACCGCAGCGGCCGCGAAATAGTGCAGGTCTATGTCTCCCCCACCGCACGAACCCGCGAATCTGTTCCCGGCGGCATCGAGCGCCTACGTTTGGCGGGTTTTGCCTCGGTGGTGGCACAACCAAAGGAAACCGTCGAAGTGGCGATCGACATTCCCGCCCGCGCATGGCAAATCTTCGACCACGGTTGGCGCACGGTCGAGGGAACCTGGATGGTCACGGCTGGACGCTCCGCTGGCGATCTGCGAATTGGCGTCGACGCTTTTATCTAAACCGCGTATACACAGCACAATGCCGGTGGCCCCGCGGGGCCACCGGCATTGCCTCGTTTCGTGCCGCGGGCGCGGTGTCGCGGCCAAACGCGGCGCCAGTTACCGGCGTGGGGTTTATGAGCGAAAGATCCCGCCACGGCGCAAAAGCACTCGATTACTTGCGGGCCTCTTCGGCTTTCAACTCCTCGTCGATCTCTTCCTTCAGATCGTCAATCTCCGAAGCGAAGCGAGCCGACAGCTCCTCCACCTTCGCACCGAACTTGGTGTCCTTCAACTTGTCTTGGGCGGCCGAAACCGCTTTGTCACAGCCAGCCTTCACCGACTTGGTGGCCGACTGGATACGTTCGTCCTCCCTGAGGCGGCAGGCCATCGAAGCCAGCTGCTCGTAACGCTCGCGACCGGCCTTGGCTCCCAAAACATAGCCAACCGCAAGTCCAGCAACGAAATACCACTTACGCATAGTCTGTCCCTCCTCGGCGGTAATCCTCTTCATTGTGCCCTGTGAGTCAAACTCGGGGGCTCCAACCTGGAAACGAAGTCGCCCACTCACCCCGGAGATGCCGCTGGTGACCAGTGCCCGCCAATACTGCTCCCCCCGTGAAAACCCAAGGCCGACAGTACTGTAATCTTGTCTCCGGTTCCACAGACAGACTCTTCGGAGGAAGTTTGCGAAACCTCTCCTTAAGGGATGTAATCCCCGATAGCTCAATTGGCAGAGCAGCCGGCTGTTAACCGGCAGGTTGTTGGTTCGAGTCCAACTCGGGGAGCAAACTGAGAAGCCCTCTGCACAGGCACTGCGCCTGGACAGGGGGCTTAGTTTTTGTCTCATGTTCTCCTGGCCGAACCCAGTGGCCCACCAAAGAGCCCAGTACAGCCGGGACGATGGCCATCACCCCGAACCTGGGACTGTCCGACGTGACCTGTCCTAGCCAATTCCGCGACTCCGGTGGCGTTGGCCAGGCCGCCCGCAAAGGCCTCCCCGTTGCTGCCAAACACCGCTGGTCCAACCTGATGGAGATACAGCACCACCAGGGATGAGGCGGGCGTATGCACTCTGGCGGACAGCAGCGCTGGGCTGACACCCAGTTACCTTCGCCGCAGGTATGGCACGAAGTAAGGCGACCTATTCGATCGCCCGAACTAAAAGTGGGGTGCCAGTGCGTCACCTGGCACCGTGTGGGCGGTCGGGCGTCCGGGGGAACCGGGCACGAAAAGACCAATCCGGATAGGGTCAGTCCTCTAGTGGCTCATCCCCAAGCAAGTCGTTGATCGTGTGGACGTTCTCCAACACCCGACGTTCATCGCCACGCAGGGCGCAATCTTCGGCGTAGTCACACAAACGCGTGTACGACAAATTGGTGCTGGCAATCAACATATTGCGCAGTGCGCGCAATTCGTCCTCGCTCATTGACGAAGCGGTGGACATGTCAATGGATTCGCTGGCCGGACGTGGTTTAAGTCGCTTGGCCATAGCGCCATCCTCCTTGCGGGTTTCGGGTCTGGGCTCGACGGTTGCCGACCAGAACCACTCATTTCCAAGTTAGTGCCTGGGGCCGACAGCTCTGAGAATTTCGTTCCCGGGCGGACATATGTGACTGTCGACATCTTGCCACCAATACCGCCCTGGGGCAGCAATTGAGTCGACAAGCTGACGAACCAGTCCTTCAATGCAGGGTGTTGAATAGGGCTTGAGCTGCTGTTTTACAAACCGGACGATGGTATGACAGCCAGCCCTTCGAGCGTGACCGGCATCCGGGCCATCGACAACCTGAAAACGGCCAGAAATACTGGTCGTTCGCTGCCCGCACCCCTTCGTTACGGTGAGACGACGTTGATCGCCGCACCGCGTCCGTGCCGTGACCGACACGATCATGGGGCCGTGCATACGCCACGTTCATTCACATTCCGGCGGATGTCCGCGAAGCGTCTGGTTGCCATTCCCCGAAGGCTAGTCGCTTACCTTTCGTAACCACGTCGAGCACAATCTCACCCGGCGCGTCGACGGACAAGAGTGCCCACATTCGGGCCAACTACGTCTCGCAAGAACCAAACATAGCCCCCTTCCCCGAGGGATTAGTGACGCCCCTCACTAGTGAACGCTACGACTGGTGGGGCCAGAGGGCTAGAGAACTGTCTGGAACGCGACCGCAGTGAGTATCAGTGCCAACCCCTTCGACCCCGAAGCTCCGCGAGCGCTGCCCCAGCGGCCCAGGTGGTGAATCTGATGCGGTGTGGCCATTAGACGCGCGCGCCAGGCTGTCGGCTCCCTGAGCGCGATCTCAGCCGCGTCAACGCCGGGAAGGGCCTTGGCCTCGACGTGGATCAACCGAAGCGAGCAAGCGTCGGCCCGGGGCCGGCCCTAACCTGTTCGGTCCGTATTTCTCCCACGCGAGGCCTAGGGCCGAATGGCTTTCTGCGCGCCGCGATGTAGCTGCCGGTCATGCCAGAGGCCGGGCAACTGATGCCAGAGACCGCTTCGGCTCGATCCCCATCACCTACATTCTCGTTTCATTAGTATAGATTCTCATCCAAATACTTCGATGAAACAAGATCACGCATTCCGACTTAATACACAAAACCACTTCGGCAAATTTTGTACCCGATCGGCGTCGTGATTTATCGCAGATAATCGTTTACTCTGGCCATAGCCACGCATGACTGAAGCGAACTTTTATTTCCCCCACCCCTGACTACGAGGTGCTGTCGAGCATGCGAATTCAATTGTGTGGGCCAGTGACGATATGCGGAGACGGGGCACCGCTTTCCCCCACCGGCCGAAAACAACGCGGGATCTTGGCGCTATTGGCGGTCAATAGCGGACAAACCGTCTCTACTGAAACCATGATCAATTGCTGCTGGGACAATCCACCTAGCTCCGCCCGAGCTAATGTTCGGTCTTATGTTGCATCTTTGCGGCGCGATCTTGAATCTGCGTCACACGGGTCATCAAAGCTTTTCAGTTTCAACAACCGTTGCGGCAGCTATCGGCTTTCGCTCGGATCAAACGATGTTGACATAACCGAAATATCCCGCCTCGTCAACGCGGCGAAATCATGTCTGGAAACCCAGCCCGAGACGGCTGTGTCCTACTGCCTAAAAGCCAAGAGAATCTGGCATGGCGATCCGGGCAACGACCTTCCCAACACCTCGTGGTTTGCCATCCATACCATGAATTTGCAGGAACTTCGCCAACGCGGCGATAAGATACTCTCCACCGCACACCTCCTGAGCGGACATCCCTACCATGCCTTGCCCATCCTGCGAAACCTACTGGGTCAAGCTCCCCAACATCCTCAATATCAACTACTTTTGGCAGCTGCGCACTATCTCAATAAACAAACCCCCGAAGCTCTCCACGTCATCCGCTGCGCGCGCGAATCCTTCAATGAGATGGGGCTCGACCTACCCAATGATGTGAACGAACTATTGCAGGCAATACTCAATTCGGATACCGAATTGGTATTGCAGCGCATCAAAGCCAACTGATCTACAGTAATGCATTCGCCCGACCCGATCTAGGCAAGCTGGGATTCGTAGCACCCCAGGCGGTGGGCGAACGACGTCGAAAGACGCTGGCTGAACAACGGCAGCATACCTGCCAGGCGTGGGCATGGAGCGTGCCTTTAAGAATGCCGCATTTCCTGTCTCGAAATCACCGCCGACATGCCTCATTGCATCCGAGATGGGCCCGGCTACCGGACCAAGGCCGCGGCGACTTCAAAGGCAGTCCTGGTTAATTATGACCAGCCCAAGCCACAAATTAGGTAGCGTATCGACAACAACGGCTAAGCACACAATGGGCTGACGAATATCTCGAAACTGCGGCCGGAAACAGATGCGCCCAGCCGACCGGATTTTACTCTCCCGCCCCACATTCCCTCTGCTACCGCCTAGGACATGGCGGGCTGGAGGAAGGGTGGCTACAACTACTAGCCCCACTTCGATGAGGGGACCAACAGCGTTGACCTAAGCCTAATTGGGCCACAGACCTGTGCGATGTTTCCCATTAGCGGTAGCTCCCACCCCAAGCTCAGAGTTCAAGGACGTCCCGCGCGTGCTTACCGATTCTGCCTCACGTGCGCTTCGGTTGGCCCTCAGCGGAGGCCGGTCGCCGCGTGGCCTGCTCTGAACGCGCCACCGCGATTATTCCGCCGGTCGCGACCGCTCCCACCAGCAGTATGAATGCAGCCGTGTAGGGCCAGTGGGGGGCCGCCGCCGTCGAATCTTGGCGTAGCCCAGCGTCGTTTCCAGCCGCCCACCAGGTGGCCTGTCGCAAGAACTTCCCGAACTCCCGTTCGCCCCAGGTGCCATAGGCCCCACCCAGGGAGGTGTAAAAGGATCGCCCATGCCCTAGTTGCTGTTGCCAAGCCACGGGATGCCCCGAGTCCACAGAGGCCACGATAGTCGCGCCCATCTGTTCTGGGTCGCGGTCGAAGGTCAGCCAGTGATCCGATGGCTCCCAGTCATCGCCCATTCCACGCGCGGCCAAGTGCTCCGTGGCAAAGGTGACCTCTTTGCTTGTTTCAGCCCTATCGGCATCGGTCGCCACGGCTCCGATCAGCTCGTGAAAGTAGGGCCATTCGGTCTCGGTGCTGGCGGCCGAACCGACCCCCACAAAGCCTCCGCCTTGGCGCATATAGTCCTCTAGCGCCTGCCGCTGCCCCTGGTCAAGAATCCGGCCCAGGGTGTGCAGGAAGACAACCACGTCGGTGTTGGCCAGCGTATGAGCATTGACATCGCTGGGGTCGCCCTTGGTGTAGTCCATCCCCCAGCGCCGCAACTCCATCCCATAGCGTTCCAGCGCATAGTCAATCACGATCTGGCGCTCATCACTATTGTGAGAATTGGTGACGATGAGAACCTGCGGCTTCGGCTCTTGGGCAACTACGGGAGCGGGGGCGAAGGCCAGCAGGCACACGAAAATCACGCTGGTCACTCGCGTTCCCCACCAAAACCGGGTGTGAGTCAATCGCCGCACGGCACCAACTTAGAGCACCACCTCAGCTGTACATTTTCCGGGTGATGCGCCGCTGCGCCACATAGAGGCCGACGAAGCCGATGACGAGCAGGTACAACACGTTCACCAGCAGCCATGGGCTCAACATCCCCAGGCTAATGCCGCGCACAACCTCGATTCCGTGGTACAGCGGCAGCGCGTACACGACTCCCTGCAAAATGGCCGGGTAGTCCTCCACCGGCACGAACGTGCCGCTGAAAAGGAACATGGAGAACACCAGCGCGGCCATCCAGTCAAAGTCGGGCCAGCCTCGAAACAGGGTCGCGAGCACGAAACCCACGCCGATAAACGCCCAGGCCACTACCAAACAAGCTGGAATCGCCAAGATTGCCCACCATGAGGTGATGAGGCCGAACGCGGCCATGGTGAGCACAAACATGACGATGTAAATACTGCCGCGCACCATCGCCCACATCGCCTCGCCCAACGCGATGTCCCACGGACGCAACGGCGTGTTGAAAATGCCGTCGTAGACCTTCATCCACTTGAGTTTGGCGAAGATATTGATTGACGTCTCAAAGATGACACCCATCATGGCCGAGGTGGCCAGGATGGCGGGCGCGACGAACGCGACGTAGTCCAGTTCTCTTCCATCGGGCAACTCGATGGTGCCGACCAGGGAACCGACTCCAAAGCCGAAGGCCAACAACATGAGAACCGCTTCCAGCCCGCCGGTGACGACGAGAATCCAGTGACGGCTCATCGCCCGATAGTTGCGGTAGGTCATCGACCCAGCGCGTTCCAGGCTGCGACGGTCATACGAATAAGCAATGGCGGACATGATTCTCCACAGGCATACGCCCGGCACGGTTTGGGGCCCTCAGGGCAGGAACAAGAGACGACAACTCCGGGCCAAACGCCGAAGCGGGAGCGAGACAACAACAATGACGCATGTTCACTCCCCTAGTCGCTGAGTCGCTTGTAGATGATGTGACGGGCCGCGAACCAGCCCGCCGTGGCCAAGGCCACCAGGTAGACCACATTCGTCCACATGGGCCACGAGGTTTCCACCCCGGCGGTGAAGTAACGCGCGATCTCGACCCCATGCCACATCGGCGAGGCGTAGACCAACGGCAGGAGGAAACTCGGCATGACGCTGGCGGGGAAGAACACTCCAGAGAACAGGGTGATCGGCACGAGAATGACCCGCTGCACGATGACGAGGTTCTGGTCTCTCTTGATCCAGCTGGCCAGAAAAAACACCCAGGGAGCGATGGAGGCGGCCACTCCAATGGCCGCCAAGATCGCCATCGGCGCCATCCACGGGTTGGCAAATACTCCGAAGATCAGCATCACGGAGGTGAAGAGCAAGCAGCCAAACGGCACCCGAAAAGCCAGCACGTACAGCATGTGGCCGTTGAGGATGTCCACCGGACGAGCCGGGGAGGCATGTTGGGATAGATAGTGGCCGCCCCAATCCTTGTACCCGCCAAAGACCGGGAACGTGAGGTCGGAGTTCATCATCATGAGCACCATGGCGCACAGAGTGCCCGGGAGCACGAACTGAAGATAGGACACTCCGCCCGGCAACAGGCCATCGTCCACATACGCGCCGACGGCGACGCCGAAGGTCACTAGGTACAGCATCGGCATCAACGTCGCGGAAAACAGCGTGCCGTGCCAGGTCTTTCGATACAAGGTCAGGTGATAGCGGGCCAGCCGGTAGGCCGCCGCCAGCGCGTTGGGAGGAGGGCCGCCGCGAACGGCCGTGCCTTCGCCGGTGGGCTGTTGGTCGAGGATGGTCATCTACGCCTCCGCCAGGGTACGGCCGGTGAGACGTAGGTAGACGTCTTCGAGCGTGGCGCGGCGTTCGTAGGCGCTGGAGGGTTCAAGTCCTCGGTCGCGTACTTCGGCGACGGTGCCGCTGGCGTGGTTGGTGTAGATGAGGATGCGGTCGGGAAGTGCCTCGATCTGCCCGTCAAGGTCGGCGAGTTTTTCGGCCAGGTCGGCCAGCTCGGTGGTGTGCGCGCCGTTGAAGCGTAGTTCGACGACTTCTTTGGTCACGTGTTCGGTGATGAGCTCCGAGGGTGAACCCTGAGCGATGATCTTTCCGTTGTCCATGACCACGAGCCGGTCACACAGTTGTTCTGCCTCGTCCATGTAATGAGTGGTGAGGAGAATGGACACGCCGCGTTGTTTGAGTTGGAAGAGTCGCTCCCACACCATGTGGCGGGCCTGCGGGTCCAGCCCAGTGGTGGGTTCGTCGAGAATGATCATTTCGGGGTCGTTGACCAGGCCACGGGCGATGGCGAGGCGGCGTTTCATGCCGCCGGAGAGCTCATCGACCTTGTCTTTGGAGCGGTCGGAGAGCTTGACGAAGGTGAGCAGCTCGCTGGCCTTGCGTTTGGCGAGCTTGCCCGAAATGCCGAAGTAGCGGGCGTAGATTTCGAGGTTCTCATGCACGGTCAGCATGGAGTCGAGGGTGTCTTGCTGGGGAACAACCCCAAGGCGGGATCGGATGGCGACACCGTCGTGTTGGGGGTCGAGGCCCAGAACCGTCAGCTGCCCGGAGGTGGGGATCGACACGCAGCCGATCATACGCATAGTCGTGGATTTGCCAGCCCCATTGGAGCCGAGGAAGCCGAAGGCCTCACCAGCGGCGATGTCGAGATCTATGCCCCTGACAGCCGCTTTGTCGCCATATCGCTTTTCAAGATCACGGGCGTAGACGAGTGTCTCGGGAGTTGATTCAGCAGGCATAGTTGTGAGGTTATGCGATTAGTGTGACAACGTGCCACTGATTTGCGAGCTGGGTTCATACCTTCGATCATCGTTGACCGTCGCCGCGCTGGAAGCCGTGACGAGGGTCTCCCTTTCTGGACCGGATCAGGCCTCGGGATGGGCAGGCGGTCCTAGCGCCCGCTAGTGACTCATCACGTTGGAGGCGGCCTCCGGCCGCACCCGGTCTTGATTGTTCATGTCGGGCCGCTACTGCGTGGAGGTCAAGCCGGGCGCGCCCGATGCCTGATCTTTCAGTGAGCGGCAGTGCTGTTCCATCGTCACCAGCGCCCCGAACAACCTCATGTACTCCTCCTTGTCGGAAGAGGGGTTGACACGTTGCAGCTTCGACTTCAATTGCCGCAGCTCTTCTTCGACCACCGGCAGTTGTAGACGCGCCAAAAGCGGGCGGATATAGGCGATGTCAGGCTCGCCGTTGACGTTGAGCGACTCCACGGCTAGCTCGGCGACTAGCGCCTGCGCGGCTAGGTCCGGGCATTTGTCGGCCACGGCCGCCATCCAGTTCGCGCCGCCTTCGGTGCTGGCGGTGCCCCCGGCCGCTTCGATGGCTTCGCGGATGAGGCGTAGCTGTTGGTCGGTATATGGGGTGGCGTCGACCGCGTCAAAGTAGGTGCCCGCCACAACTGGGTATTGCAAGGCGACTTTGATGGCCTCCCGCTGGGCCTGGTATTGCTGGGAGTTAACGTCCTTACCGGTGATCACGCGCTCGGGCGGGGTGGCTCCCCCCTGCCCTCGCCCTCGGGATGCCTCTTTGACAGCGGCCCGCAACGGCGCCAGGTCCACACCGATGAGGGCGGCGACCCGTCGCGCATAGCCTTGCAAGAGCGCCCGGTCCTTGATGGCGGCCAGCATCGGGGCCACGGCGCGAGTGGCGGCGACTTGACCCTCGACGGTATCGAGATCGTGCTTGGCGATTTCGGAACGCATCGCGAAGTCGATCAGCGGCTCCCGCCCGGCGACCAGGTCCCGTACTGCCGCGTCTCCGCGCTGTTGACGCAGGTCGCATGGGTCCATGTTGTCGGGGGTGATGGCCACGTAGGTCTGGGAGGCGAATTTCTGTTCGTCGCCGAAGGCTTTGCGCGCGGCTCGTTGTCCGGCCTCGTCTCCATCGAATGTGAAGATGATTTCACCGGAAAAGGCGTCGGAGTCGAACAAGAAGCGTCGGAGCACCGAAATATGGTCGGAGCCGAAAGCGGTTCCACAGGTCGCGACCGCCACTGGTACGCCTGCCAGGTGGCAGGCCATCACGTCGGTGTAACCCTCCACAATGACCACTCGCCCTTGCTTGGCGATTTCACGCCGGGCCAAGTCGATGCCGTAGAGCACCTGAGATTTCTTGTATAGGGGGGTCTCAGGCGTATTGAGGTACTTGGGGCCTTGATCATCCTCGAACAGCTTGCGCGCCCCGAAGCCAATCACCGAACCAGAGGTGTCCCGAATTGGCCACATGAGACGGCGCCGAAAACGGTCGATCAGGGAACCGGACCGGGAGGGTTTCGACAACCCGGCCACGGTCAGCTCCTCCGCCGAGAAACCCTTGCGGTGCAGGTGATTGGTCAGCGCGTCCCAAGAGTCGGGGGCGTAACCACAGCCAAACGTCGCCGCCGCGTCTTTGTCAAAAGCCCGCTCAAGCAAGAACGCGCGAGCCACCTGCCCCTCTGGGCTGTGCAACGCCTCGGCGTAGAACTCCGAAGCGGCGGTATGCGCTTCCACCAGCCGTTGTCGTTGGCCGGGTTTGGTACGTCCGACTGAGCTTCGACCTGCGGAGTCCTCATAGGTGAGCTGAATTCCCGCCCGCGCGCCCAGCCTTTCGACAGCTTCGACAAACGTGAGCCCATCGGCTTCCATGACAAAGGCGAAGACGTCTCCACCTACCCCACAACCAAAGCAGTGGTACATCCCGCGCGAGGGAGTGACGTTAAAGCTAGGGGAACGTTCCTCATGAAAGGGACACAGGCCCTTCAGATTGCCGCCGCCAGCGTTACGCAAGGTCACGCGCTCACCGATGACTTCGGCGATATCGACACGGGCGCGCACCAATTGAATGTCGGCGTCCCGAATGCGACCTGCCATGTCACCTCCGCCAATTCATAGTTGCTCGATCCCCTTGTGCGCCGCTGCGTCTTCGTCGCCTCGCAGTGGTTGTGCGCCATGTTTTCTCAACACCGAGTCGTTGTGACCCAGTGTCGGTTTGCGGTGGTTTCCCACAGCCATGCCACCCTGTGAGATGCGACATCGTTTCTGCCCCATTGTTTCCGGTCTTAGCGACCCACAACGGCCCCGACCACAATCCGAACAACGGTGGTCACCATTGTCACCGAGTCGCCACCAGAAGTATTCACACCTCACGTGACCTCGCAATTGACGATGCCGCAAGGTCTTTCGCACCGCTGCCGCAGCAGGTGGAGGCCACCAGATCAGCCTATAGCATTAGCCTCGGCCACTATGTACGCAACGGTGGTCGCCTGAGGGACCGAGCATCCGCTAAAGTCGAATATCATGCCGGACCAATCGCCCGAGCAACCGCAGCAACCGCCGACCTGGCCCCCCAGTGAGTCCACGGCGGAACCGACGCGACCCCCGAAGGTCACTGCCAAAGGCGTCAGCCACATGCAGTGGGAACCTTCGGAGGACGACGGATCCAACGAGCTGCCGCACCCGCATCACAGACCGCAATCGCCGCAGCCCCCTGCCGCGCCTGCGGCCTCTGGCGCCCATGACCCACACGATCCATGGGGCGCGCCTCCCGCCACACCAGCTGGCCAGTCACCTCCGCCAGCACTGGAGACGCGGCAACCGCCTTCGCAACCGCGCGGATACTTCGACGACGGCCCCGCCCCGCACCACGACCCGATGGCTGGCCAGGGCCACGTCGTCGGGCAGCACGACGCCTGGTCTGCGCAGCCAGAGGGGCCATCCGGCGCACACCAGCCTTACGGAAACGCCACTCAGGAAGCTTTCGACCAGCTCTCCGGCCCCGCACACCCTCCCAGCAGCCAGCCGCTGGACTCCACCCAGGAATGGCACCCGGGTCCACCTTCGGGCGAGCATCCACGCCTTCCCCACCAAAGCGGCCCACACGACCACGGCCACGAAGCACACGCCAGCGGGCAACGCGCAGGCGCGGCATTTGCCGATCAACTACGCGAGCAACCAAGCGAGCCCCAGAGCGCGCCCGCTCAAGAGGCGCCTAGCGTGCCCGCGCAGTCCACCCCAGCAGACCACGGCGAAGCTCCGGCGACGATCCAAGTCGAGCCGGAGAAAAAACCCGCCCATCCGCCCACCCATGGGCGGCGGGTGCGCTACACGATCTACGGAGTCGGCGGGCTGATCACCGTGGCGCTCATCATCGCGATCGTGTGGATGCTAGGCGCGCCACCACCGGGCTCTTCCTCCAGCGGCGAGGAGCCCGAAACGGCTCCCGAAACCGACACCACGGCCCTAGTCGACAGCGAGGGACAGATCAATTGGGACCTCTACGAGAGCCTTTCGGCCTCGGCTGGTTCAGCCGAGTGGATGGAATGGCGGCATGGGGAGCCACCTGCGGGAACCGCCGCTGAGGACGAGCAGGCCCAGGTGTTCGAGCCCGAAACCTCAACCGTCGATGCCAACGGGCTGGAACGCCTCTACCAGTACGGTGAGGCCGCCGACGTGACAAACTGGCGCAACGTGCAAGGCCAATTGGCCTTCGTCACCGACAACGACGCCCTGTCTGGAATCGACCATATTACGAGCGTTGAGGTGGCATCCGACCTAGTGGGTTTTACCCCGCGTCCGGGAGGGCGCTGGTCAGACGAGGGCTCGCCTGAACTAGAGCTGGAACAGGGATCGACCGCAGACTGCCTCGCTGAGGTCGAACGTGACCTGGGCAAGCCGGTTGATATGGCGCGCGCCACCGGCATGGAGATGAACGCCCACGCGGTGACGGTCTTCTCCACCGGAATACTCGCCACAACAGGCATCAGCGGCGCGCAGGGTGGCACCTGCCTAGCCCTGCCCGAGGGATATGTGCCCACCGCCGTCGCCCTCACCTCGAACAATGAGTTTTCCTTGGTGACGGCCTGGAATGCCACCGAACGACACGCCATCTTGGCTGTGATCGCGATGGGCGACCAGGCCGGTTCCTACCAGTCTTCGTGGCCCGAGCCCTACCCGGGACTGCCCAATCCTGGCCACTTCGGTTCCGCCCAGCTGCTGGGCGTCGTTGAGCTGCCTGTCTCTGCGCCAACCTCGCTATCGGCCTATTCCAACGCCTCGGCATCCGTGTGGACCAACCGCGCCGGCCAGGTCGGCGGCCCAACCGCCGAGCAAGTCGACACCATCGCCTCGGCTGGTTATGCCCTCGTTGGCTCGTTGGAGGAAAAGCGGACAGTCGTGGTCGACCTGGCACCGCTATTGGCCTATGTCTCGGACAGCTATTTTTCCGGCACTGGCGACATTGACCCCTTCGAGGCCGATCAGGCTCCCCAGATTGCCTCGGAACTGGAGTTCTCCGGCCTGGTCACGGACGTGAACGCACGGGAAGGCGAGGCGGCAGTGTCCACTCGCGACGGCACCGTACACCTGGTGGACACGACGGACCTGCGCTCCCTGGCCACATTGGGCTCAGTTGAGGTCGGCGCTAACCCGACCTGCCTAGAGTGGGGCGCGCACAGTGAGGCACTGCTGGTCACCTCGCGCGCGGACGCGACCATCCAGTGGGTGGGCGACGGCGAGATCACCCGCCAGCTGCGCGATGAGCGACTACATGACCCGATCTGCGCCTCAGAGAACGCACGCACCGACGTGCTGGACTATGCCGGCAGTGCCCCCTCGGTGCTTGTGGCCGACTTCGAAGGTCAAGCACTACACTCCTACCGGTTCGCGACCGCACGATTCGCCAGTGGCGCGGAAATCCAGCTGGAGGGCGACTTCGAATACGGTGGGGCCTACTCCCCCGACGGGAAACCCTTTGCCGTTTCGGTCGCCCTCGACCTAGACGACTGAAGCCGCGCCCACATCAGGTTCACTCCCTGGTCGCCACCGTGACTGGCATGTCATCCTCATAGTGTGACTGTGACCGAATCTTCCTTGGTGGGGCCGGAGCTCTACGGCACTGAGGCCGCCCGTAGTGCCCAAGGCTTCGCGTTGCCCCAGATCCCGGTGATACTCGCGCCAATGGCGGGCATCACCAACATCGCCTTTCGCAAACTGTGCCGCGAACACGGCGCAGGGCTGTACGTCTGCGAGATGATCACCACGGCGGCACTGCTGGAGCGCAACCCGAAGACGATGCGCATGGTCGCGTTCGACTCCAGCGAGAAGCCCCGCAGCCTCCAGCTATATGGGGTCGACCCGATCAATATGCGCCGGGCCGTGCAAATGGTGGTCGATGAGAACCTAGCCGACCACATCGACTTGAACTTCGGCTGTTCGGTCCCGAAGGTCACACGCAAAGGAGGCGGATCGGCCATTCCGTGGAAGCGCGGCCTGTTTCGCCAGATCGTCTCCGAGGCAGTCAAGGCCGCCGCGCCAGCGGGGGTGCCCGTCACAGTGAAGATGCGCAAAGGCATCGACGAGGACCACCTCACCTATCTCGAAGCCGGACGCATTGCCCAAGACTGTGGTGTTGCTTGGGTCGCACTACACGCGCGTACCGGGGCCGACCGCTATTCGGGCGTCGCCGACTGGGAGGCGATCGCCCGGCTCAAGGAAAGCCTCGACGTCCCCGTCCTGGGCAACGGCGACATATGGGAGGCCAACGACGCCATCCGGATGGTCGAACAGACCGGCTGTGACGGGGTCGTGGTGGGACGCGGATGTCTAGGGCGACCCTGGCTCTTCGGAGACCTCGAAAGGGCATTCGCCCGTCGTAACGCGGGCTCCACCGAACCCACCGAACCGCTTCTGCCCTCGCTAGGCGAAGTCGCGGCCGTCATGGCCCGCCACGCGCGTCTACTGGTGGAGTGGATCGACTCGGGCGCCAATCCCGAGGCCACCCCCGGTAAAGTGTCGCGTCCGGAATATCGACGCAACATCAGCGCCGAGGAACACGGCTGCAAAGACTTCCGTAAGCACGTGTCGTGGTACTTGAAAGGATTCCCCGTCGGAGGGGACCTGCGCCGGTCACTGGCGATGGTCTCCAGCCTCAGCGAACTCGACGATCTGCTCGGACAGCTCGACTCTGAGACACCTTTTCCACGGCAAACCCTCGGTTTGCCGCGCGGACGCACGAACACTCCCGGCAAAGTAATCCTGCCCGAAGGCTGGCTGGACGACCGCGACGACGTGACCGTGCCCGATGGCGCCGAGTTGGATACTTCCGGCGGCTAGGTGCCCACCGGAATTTCGGCCAATTCGATCATGTTCACTGACGTCATCGTCGGCTCGTATTTGACTAGCGAGAGCGACTCGATGATCTGTACGCCGTATGAGGTTTCACGTCGGCGGGCTACATAGTCGGCCAGTTCAGCGTTCACGGCGTGTGGAGCCTGGAAAACTACCAAAGCGGCGTGCGCCATGTCGCGAATCCGGGCCTCGTCGATCCCTCGCACCCCGAGCGAGCCCGTGGACTGCTGGTCGATATGGAGGCGTTCGCGCAGCTCCATCAGAGACCGGCTCGGGTAGCCACACGCGAAAACGCCATTGAGGCTACCGCCCAGACCCCGATAGTCGATCGCGAGCGGCCCCAGGTCGGCCACGAGGTCCACTAGCTGGCGGCACACTTGGTCGACATAGTGACGCACCTGCACCTCGGGGACGAAATCTTGGAATCCTTCCAAGCTGCGAACGGTGGTGTGCAGTTGGTTAGGGCTAAACATCAGATGCGCGGAGCTCAAGGCCGCGTTGATGCCCATCAGCTCATCGGTCAGATTGGCTAGGACGTCACCTCCCACCCGTGCCACAACGCTGATGCCCCACCGATGGTCGCCGTGTTGGGGCACCGGAACGGTGTTATAGGTGCCCTTTCGCAGTGCCTGATCACAGTCAGCCCACAGGCTGTCGTACAAGTCCTCCAGGTGAGCTTTGAGATGGTTGTCGAGATACGCGCCCAAGGGGGAGCCACTGTTGGACTCGCTCGCGGGCACAGCCGGTGCCTGCGAGTCACCATTTCCACGCAAGGAGGATAGAGGAACGTGGCCAGGAGCGTCATTGGTCATGAGCCCATTGTCCCATGCAGGCGTACAACGACTATGGCCCCAATGACTCATCGTCGCCAGTGAACCAGTTTGCTCCCTTAGCTTGCCGGGTTCTCCAATGACCGTGGCTGGCGCCCCGAGGTTCACGAATGGATTCCCCCGGGGCAGCAGTTCGCCTAGCGGCCGAAGGGCCCCGGGACCTCAGGTCGGTCGGTGGAACTGAGGTGGCCGTTCGCATCCGCGTCGGCGTAGTCCCGCCGCTGGCAGCTCAGGCCATCCTTAGGAACCACCAGCTCCAGAAAGTAGGCGTCAATCGCCTCGTCGATGCAGGAATAGCCGTGGCCATAGATCGTATGGCCGAAGCCCTCATAGGTCACCAGGGCCGCGCCCGACTGTTCGGCGGCGGATTGGGTCCACTCGTAGACGGTCGCATAGTCGTGCACCGTCCCGATCATGACGATGTCGAGCTCAGGGTCAATATCCAATGGTTCCTGTGGATTCGTCGCCTCGCCGTCGTAACCCAGGCAGTTGAGCGCGTGGGTGTTGTAGGGCGTCCACTGCATATTCGGGAATTCCTCGGCTAGCTGGTCGGCATAACCGGACCATTGGTCGAAGTCAGTGACCGGGTAGTCCCAGTCCAGGCACCAGATCGCCTGGAGCGGGTAGTTGACTATCTCTTGGGCCTGCAGGAGCGCGGCGGCCGGGCTATGTCCTGCACGCAAGTCGGCCAGCAGCTGGCCTAGCTCCTCCCACCCTCCGGGGTTGTTCGCATAGTTAAAGGTGATGCCGTTGAGCTCTTCGAAGCTCAACGGGCCCCGGACCGGGTCGACCAAGTCGCCCTCCCGAGCCGCATCACGTAGCTGGCCATACAGTGACTCAATGTCATCGCCGTGGATAGCGCAAGTGGGCTCGGTGTCGCACCAGGCTACGAAGGCGTTGAAGTTGCGCTCGGCGGCCCGAGTTTCGGTCTCCAAGAATTCCCAGGTCGTACTAAGACTGTGGTCCATGTTCCCGTCGAGCACTAGGGTGCGGACATGGTCGGGATACACCTGCGCGTATTGCTGCCCCATCAGGGAGCCATAGGAATAGCCCAGAAAGTTAAGCTGTTTGTCGCCCAGGGAGGCCCGGATCGCGTCGAGGTCTTCGACCGTCGCCAGGTTGTCGACATGGTCGAATAGCTCACCGGTAAGCGCGCGGCAGGTTCCCACCAGCTGCTCTTGGCCGGTCAGAAGGTGTTGGAAGTCCTCTTCGTTGGAGGGCCAGCGGTATTCCAGGACCCGGTCGATGTCCTCACGATCGCAGTTGATGGTCGCGCTGTCTGCGATGCCGCGCGGATCGAATCCGACCACGTCGAATTTCTCAAGGACCGCCTCGCTCACCCAATGATGGCCTTTGACCGCACCGACTCCCGAACCACCCGGTCCACCCGGGTTCATGACGATTGTTCCAACTCTGGCCTCGGGGTTGGTCGCCTGACGGCGAGCCAAGGCGATCTCAATGGTGTCCCCACCAGGGTCAGCCCAGTTCAGCGGTACGTGGATCGAACCACAATCGACGCGGGGAGCATCTTCGCATTCCTGCCATTGGATTGTGGAGGGTTGATATTGGTCGACGGAGTCGGCTGGGTCAGCGTGTGCCGTCTTCATCAGGAGCGCCGAGGCTCCCACCAACGCGGCCGCCGACACGGCCAAGAGAGGGGATGTTCGTTTCACTATTCGTCTCTCATCCTTGAGGGGTCATGGATGTGACTGGGGAAGGTCGCAGCCAATTCTATTGATCCCAGGCGCCCGCGCGCAGGAGACAATTCCCTGAACAGAGTGTCCACATAGTGCACGAATAGCTACCGGTCGTTATCTTCCCTTGTGAAGAAGGCCCTTGCCCGCCCATGTCGTCAGAGAAACCGGCGAGGTCCACTGAAAAATGCGCATTGACGACGAAGTGGATGGTGACCGAATCACCGCTAGGCCACGTGTTAGCGCATCTTGAAGTAGTGATGACCAGTGGCTTCTACGGCCGCGAATGAATAGCGCAGGCGCGATATCGCCTTCCCCTGCCCTTCGCGCAGACTCACAGTGGCAGCAACTGAGCAAAGGTCGCGATCGGCGCCGAGACCCGGACAATTTCGCATGCGCGCGGTAACGTCACAGCCAGACCAAAGAGAAGGGACCGAAGACGCACCACAGTCGTTAACGACAAGGGAGCACAGTATGAGCCGAAACCCCACCGCGCCAAGTTCCAATACCCGCTTGGGTCAGGGGTGAACAGCACCATGCCTTCATTGAGATCCTCACAGCACAGTTCTACTGCTGCGGCTCCGCGCAAGGACCGGTCTCTCTTTGGGCTCATGGCATACGCGGGCGTGGCTGGTACCGCCGTGGGAGTGGCGATTCTGGCCGCGGACGCGCTCATAGCAAACTTCCTCACCGTTGAAGTGAGCAATGTCGAGTCTGCACGCACCCTTATCGGTTCCATCCTCGGAGGAATCATCACCGTAGCGGTGTTCAGCCTGTGGATGCGGACCGTGGTCGTCGGCCTGGTGTCCGACCAGTTCTCCCCGCGCACCATGGCGGCCTTCCTCAGCGACCGATTTCAACACCGTCTGCTGTCGGTGATGGCCGGTGCGATCGTGATCGAAGCCGTTTTGCTGCTGGGGCTGTCCGAAAACCCCGAAGACCCCGCTCCCCCACTGGCGACGCTAGCGGCCATCGCTGTCGCGCTGCTGGCAGTCGGGGGCGTTCTGTTGGCGATTCGCCGGGCCATCAAGGCTTTGACGTTGCCCGAGGTCGTGCGAGAGCTAACTGAGAAGGTCATCGAAGTGCTCGACTCGCAAGAGCGTAGCGATACCCAGGTGGAATGGCAGCCACCGCACGAGCACGGGCAAACCGTCTACGCGGCTTCCACCGGCTGGGTTCGACGGGTCGACACAGACGCATTGATGGAGGCGATGCCGCCGGGCTGTGTGGTTCATCTGCATACCAGGACCGGGGACTTCGTGACCCATCGCCGGGCCATCGCGACGGTATCGCTAGGACGTGAGAGCGACCGCTGTGAGCTGGAGGCCATCGCCAATGCGATCCATATCGGACGCACTCGCGACGCGTCGATCGATTTGGCGCTGGCGCTGGGGCAGCTGGTGGACGTGTCGAGCCATGCTCTCAATGGCGGCAAGGACTCCGCGACGGCTCACGAGGCGCTGGTACACGTCGGGGCGGCGCTGGAGGAAATCACCGCCGCCCGCCTGCGTCCGGTCCATCGGGCCGACGATGAGGGACGCCGACTGTTCGACGACAAGGCTTGGCTCGCCCACGATCATGTGCGATTGTTCGCCCGCCGCATGCGCGGCGCGGCCGCCATCGAGCCACTCGCGGCCCGCAACATGTTGCAGTTGTTCTGGCACTTGCGCAAGACCGCCCAAGAGGTCGCAGATGCCCAGGTGATCGCGGAGGTCGATCACCAGGTGCGGGTCCTACTCAATCTTGCCGAGCATCACGGCATGGCTGAGCACGAACTAGAACAACTACGCGAGACCGTCGAGGAGAGCTTCACCGATCAGGCCGCCCAGGCACCTCCGCCCACGCGGGAATGATGTCCTGGCCACTGCGCGGACATGAGAAGCGTGGCCGGGCCACACGGTGGATATCGAGAGCCTATATGCGCATACGGCCGACTCACACCCCAGCGATAGTGGTCAGTTTGTCCGGGTTGGAGACCACAAATGCCCCACTGATACGTCCATCATGAACAGCGAAGCTGATCGCCTGGGTGAAATCGGCCAGGCGCATGATCGCTCCGGGCGCGCCATTGAGCTCGACGAACGTCGTCGTCATCCCATCGCGTAGTCCATAGACTCCAGCGAAAAAGCGGCTAGTTTTGTCGGCACCGACGATGGGATTGCGGGCGGCCTTCGTAGCTCCACCGCTATCAGTCCAGGCCACGACTTCCTCGTGCAGAAGCGCGCGTAGCGCCGGAACATCGCCTTGGCACGCGGCGGCCAGGAAGCTCGCCAGTAGCGCAGCGTGTTCGGCTCGACTGGGCGAGAAGTGTCGCTGATCCTCGTCCAGACGTGCCGAGGCCCGTCGAAAGAGCTGCCGGCAGTGTCCTTCGGAGCGCTGGACCGTTTCGGCTATCTGGACGTAGGGAAGCTCAAAGGCTTGCCGCAGTACGTATACGGCCCGCTCCACTGGGTCGAGACGCTCCATAATGTGCAGCGTTGCGATTGCCACCGAGTCGCGTCGCTCGGCCGTCTCAGCCGGGTCTAGTAGCTGCGCTGGCGTTGAGGTGAGCACAGGCTCGGGCAGCCACTGACCCACGTAGGTCTCGTGGCTACCCCGGGCCCGAAGCCGGTCGATGGCGGCACGGGTGACAATGCGCGACAGGTAACGTCGCGGCTGCCGAATCTCTTCGTGGCTGACGCTACGCCACTTCAGGTAGGCGTCTTGCAACACGTCCTCAGCATCGGCGACGCTGCCCAGCAGCCGGTAGGCCAGACCAAACAGCATGGGGCGATGTTCTCCGAGCGGATCCATGCCCAGGACGTTACCGGCTCGGTCCCCTATGCGCGCCATCGAACTCAGCTCCCCTTTCTCACACCGTCTGGGGCGGGGCCTTCCGGGTGGGTACGGCGATTCGGTTCCACACGTTAATGGTGCAGATGGCCAGGAGCAGGTCGGCCAGCTCCTTTTCGGAGAACGCCGCAGTGGCTTGTGACCAAACCTGGTCGGTCACGCCTTCTCGGCCGAGGGTGGTGACTTCGTCGGTCAGGGCCAATGCCGCCCGCTCCCGCTGCGAAAAGAACGGGGATTCACGCCAGGCCGCGACAGTGAACAACCGGCGCGAGTCTTCCCCGGCCGCTAGTGCGTCACGGCTGTGCATGTCCACGCAGTATGCGCATTCGTTAATGATCGAGGCGCGGAGCTTCACTAGTTCCAGTAGCGAGTGCTCCACGGCCTCACGGACATACATCTCCAGGTTGAGTACAGCCTTGTAGCCGTCGGGAGCGGCCTGCGAGATGTCCATACGTTCGCTCATCGTGTTTCGTCCTTACGGTTTGTCGTGGTGTTTCATTCCTACGACGGAGTGAACGACCGCAAACGTGACAGCATCGGCTGTGAAAGGCGACACAATGGGGAGCTTGGTGCTCGCCCGGCCCTGAAGCCTGCCTTAGCTGGGGCAGGTATCGCGGTATTCGACGATGCCCTCACCAGGCTGCGGCGGCGGACACAGCCGGTTCGCATAAGTGGAGTCCTCGTCCAAGAACAGCGTGAACCAGGCCACGACCTGTTCGGTGACGATCCGCGAGGGAGAGTTAGCCACAAAGTGATCGCCGTACAGGTTGAGATAGGCCTTCTGCTGGGAGTTATCGATGGCTTCGTAGAGCGGTTCGGCGTGCTCTTCGTTTGTCGTAACCTGGTCGTACTCACCGCCGATGATCAAGGTGGCGGCGGTCAGCGCCGACCAGTCACGATCGGCGCCGTAGTAGGGAGTGAGGGCGACGACCGCGTCGATGTCGCCCTCGGCGGCGGCTACGAGGGCACCACCTCCGCCCATCGAATGCCCCAATACTCCCCGGCTGTGCGGGTCGGCGATGGCTGAGGCCGCGCTGTCCTCGATGACGTATTCCAGCGCCTCGAGTATCTGCGCACCACGTGCGTCTGGCTGATCGTTCGTCGCCAGCGTGTCCATTGTGAGAAGAATGAACCCGTGCGAGGCCAGCAAGTCCCCGTACCACGAGACCATGTTCTCTCGCGCGCCAAGTCCAGGAGCGGCAACGATCACCGCATAGGTTTCGCTGTTGTCATCCGGGTAGTACAAAGTTCCTCCGCCGAAGCGACCCGCGACGTTCTCTGCCTCCACCGGGTCGGTCATCACCTCGTAGGGGCCTTCTTCGACCTGAGAGTCAAGTTCAAGCGGTTGCTCGTTCCGGTCCTGGCTGCCGCATCCGGCCGCCACCAGCGGGACTGTCGCCACTGCCGTGAGCCACGTGCGGGAGGTTCGGGTCAAAGTTCGTACCATGCGATGCGCTCCCTCGTTTCGTTGTGGCATTCGACCCTATCAATCCGATGGCTGTGCGGTGTTCGCCCAAAATGAGGCCACCGACCGCTTTCACAACTGGCGTTAGAGCAACAGGTAGTACCAGAGTGTGATCAATCGTTTGGCAATATAACCGAACTCATTCGCAATTGGACTCTAGGGGTGGATACATCCCGATTCTCCGGCGAGTTAGTCACCACGCAAAAGGTACTATTAACTCTTATCCAAATCAGTTGTCACGCATACGTATCCACGAATCGCCGCTCTTCAAAGGCGTGCTAGCGTAATGGTGGCATTGCCCAATGCCACCAACCCCCCGCAATCAGCGACCAGACTTTCTGTCCATTGAGTATCGCCTTACCAAGTAACTAGGCTTATGCAAAAGTGCACATTCAAGGCCGCAGGAGGCGAAGTTTACGCAGGTAAACGAGTCGACAAGAACGCCGAAAGCGCCTTTTGCATAAGCCTCATCGGATCACTGAGGTGGCCGCCATGCTCAGTTAGTCCACTTCCGGCCGCGCATCCCAGACTCGATTCCTCTGGCCAGCCAAGCAACCCCTGTTGTATGGATCGAGTACCTCGGGCCCGCGAATGCGGTATCTACCCGCCCCGGTTCGACCAGTGAGGCCGCTATTGCACACCCTGAATTGGAGATACATCCAGTGCTCATTGTCAAACACCGTCAACCAGCCGTCACTTGGATTCTCGGAATCGTCACCCTCGGCATATACAACCTCATATGGATGGCGAAAATCTGTGACGAGGTACAGAATGTTAATCCGCAAGGGCGTAAGAATGTTGGCGGCGCAAATGCCGTCCTTTCATGCCTCTTCGGATTTATCACCCTCATGATTTGGCCGATCATCAATTGGTTCAAATTCTGCGAATCGATGAAACAACAACAGCAAGCCGTCGGCATTGCCCCCTCGTTCAGCACGGGAGTAGCCACGCTACTGGTTTTTGTCTTCGGCACTCACGTCATCTACGTCCAGTCGCAGCAAAACCTAGTAGTGACCACCGCTGAAGCCAATGCGGCCGCGGCAACGCATCACCCTCAGCAGCCCCTGGCTGCCTGAGCGCGATCCTGACGACAAACGGGTAGGCATCACCTGAGGACGGTGACGCCTACCCGTTTGTCGTCGGAGTTTCCCTGGTGAGGACCTCACTGCGCCCACAGCGACGCCGTTGCACACGCTGTCGATGTCCGCAATAGCATGGCCCCCGTAGCCATACTCGACTGAAGGATTGCCGTGTCCAACCCGCTCCACCACCAGAATCCGCACCCGATGGAACCTGGCCCCCACGGCCCCAACCACCCAGCTCAGCCCTACGGGCCCCGTTCTTCCGGCCCAGAGTCCGCACCGAGTATGGGGCAACCAGGCCCTGTGCCCACGCAGATGCCGCCGTCGCCCCCCGTGCCGTATAGCCGGTCACCTATGCCCGGCCCGGCCTCGGCAATGGGTCCTGCGATCCCTGGCACCATGCCCGGCGTGGCCACAACCGTATTGGTGTTCTTGCTATCGATCGTCGCCATCTCCGGGCTTGGAATCTACACAGTGTGGGCGATGTTTCAAGACTTCGTGCCCGCTGCCGTGGCCTATGGGCTCGAGGACGGAAGCGACCGCACCATGGAGTACTTCTTCTACTCCCTACCGATGCCAATAATCTTGTTCGGCCTGATCAGTGCCCTAGGCTTGGCCCGCCGGTGGTTCTGGATTCGCATCTTCACCCCAATCTGGATTGGGCTCCTCATCGTTCCGATCACCTTTGGCATCGGTTTTGGCTTCGTCCTCATTGATGAGGCCTACGAGTCCAACTTCCCCCCATTTATGCTATTCACACTGATCATGCTGGCCACCATGCCGCTACTGATGCTCCTGACGTTCGTCATGATGTTCGCTCCAGGAGTGCGCCGATGGGCCATCAGCAAAACGAAGCGGGCACAGCTGACAATGGCGCAACCGGCCATGCCAGGCCCGCCCAGTCAACCGGGCTTGACCTACCAACACCAACCCCCTGGCGGATACCCACCGCCGAAGTAACCTCAGCTATCGGGCAATACCGGCCCTTTAACGAGGTCAAAAGAATGGTGGCGCACAAACGCTTAGTTCATGCGCCACCACACGTTCGGGCCTCGATATCAGCCCTTGACACAGACGATCTGCTTGAGCTGGGCAACAATCTCCACCAGGTCGGTCTGGGCCGCCATCACTTCGTGGATGTCCTTATAGGCAGATGGGATCTCATCGATCACGCCACCGTCTTTGCGGCACTCCACACCAGCGGTCTGCGCCCGCAGGTCCTCGGCAGTGAACTCGTTGCGCGCCTTGGTGCGGCTCATTTTCCTACCGGCACCATGCGAGGCCGAATCATACGCATTGCCATTTCCCAGCCCACGCACGATGAAGCTTGCCGCGCCCATGGAGCCGGGAATGATTCCCATGTCACCGCGTCCAGCGCGTATTGCGCCCTTCCGGGTGACGAGCAGCTCCTGGCCATCGTGAGTCTCCTCGGAGACATAGTTGTGGTGCGCCGAGATCTCAGGTTCGAAAGAGACCGTGGGGAACTGCCGGCGGATGACACCACGAAGCAGACCCATCATGACCGCCCGGTTGCGCTTGGCGTATTCCTGCGCCCAGTACAGGTCTTGGCGGTATTGCCGCATCTGTGGGGTGTCGGCTACGAACACCGCCAGGTCCGGATCAGGCAGGTCCTGGTTGTGAGGCAGCTGCTTGGCCTTCTCGATGTGGTGCATCGCCAGCGCGTTACCGATATAGCGGGAACCGGAGTGCAGCATCAGCCATACGCGGTCTTGCCCGTCGAGGCACACTTCGATGAAGTGGTTACCGCCGCCGAGGGTTCCCATCTGCTTGTGCGCTTTGCCCTTCAGCGACGAGGAGGCTCCCTTGACGAGGTCGGAGAATCCGTTCCAGAACTCCCACCAGTGGCCGATGTCGAGCTTGATCGCATCGGGGTCGACGGCCCGCTTGTGGGCTCCACGCCCGACCGGAATGTCTCGCTCAATGTTGGCACGCAGTTTGCGCAGGTTATCGGGCAGGTCAGCGGCTGTCAGCGAGGTGAGCTGGGCAGTCATTCCGCAGCCGATGTCGACGCCGACAGCTGCGGGCGACACCGCTCCTTGCATCGCGATCACCGATCCGACAGTCGCGCCCTTGCCGTAGTGGACGTCGGGCATGACCGCCACTCCATGTACCCAAGGCAGGGCGGCGATGTTGTGCAGTTGTTGACGCGCGGAGTCTTCGACTGCGTCTGGGTCTCCCCATAGGCGAATGGGAGCCGTGGCGCGATGGCCTTGCTTGACGAGTTCGGTAAAAGTCATGACACAGCTCCTTTCTGTAGAAACTAACGCTCAGTCCATTGCGGACTCTCATCGCGGGCGCACAGATGCCTAGGAATCCCGTGGTGTGGGGTCTCGGACACACTGGCGGAACGTTGTACGTGCCGTGTCGGTGGTTGAGTCTGGCGTATGGCGCGTCTAGGCGCAACGTATTTGTTTGAGCGCAAGCGAGGCCACGCCACCGGCGCGGCCACATTCTGTGGACGATTGCCGCCCATTCCGCCCCAGGAACGAAGGCGCAGCGTTTTAACTTTGAGACCACACTGATTCGGGGACGGCATTCAGTGAATTCTTTCCCAGCTCAGAAGGCTCTCAAGCGACTCATGTCCGGTTTAGCCTCATAGCAGTTTCGTGCGTTCGACCAATCACACCCCGATGACGCAGAACCACGTGCCATGGGGCGATTGATGTGACCAGCCCCGATATGAACAACTACGAGGTCACTGACATCCATGTCGCCAGTGACTACAATTGGCCGGTCAGTCGGGCCAATGATTGGGGCCTCTTGAAGCTAGCCGGGCCGGTCGTCGGCGGCGAGACGGTCACGGTGGAGAGAGTTGGCGGTGACCCGGCCACGTCTTCGTTCTCTCGCGGAGAGGAAACCGGCCACAACGGAGTATGACTGCTGCGGCCGGTTTCCTAAGTGTGCGGGTATTCGGGTGACAAGGTCACGAACTGGTCTTGCCATAGCGGCGACGGAACTTCGCCACTCGGCCCTCATCGTCGATGACTCGCTGTTGGCCGGTCCAGTACGGGTGTGAGGCGGCCGAAATCTGCACGTCGATAACCGGGTAGGTTTGGCCGTCTTCCCATTCCATCGTCTCGGTGGACGTCATGGTCGAACGGGTGAGCACGGCCCAGTCCGCGCCTTTGTCCCGGAAGATGATTGGTGCGTAGTCAGGATGGATTCCCGGTTTCATGATTCTCCTTAATGGCGTGTCGATAGCTGAGGCCGACGCGGTGTTGCGCGAACGTGGCGAGCTCAGGCGACGTCTTCGTCGGTCAATGGGAAGCAGCCCGCGAAGGGGTCCTCGTAGGACTCCCAGGCCTTGGCCCCGGCCGCGATTTCCTCGTCGGTTAGCAAGCTGTACGAGAGCAAGCGGTGAATGTGCTCCACGTCCATGCCCACTCCTATGAAGGCCAGATGGTTTTCCCGGTCTCCCCATTCGGGGGTCCAGTTCAGGGAGGCCGCGACATGGCGTTGGGGGCTGATGTCGTCCCAGTCGGCGTCTTCGGCGGCTGCCATCCACTTGCCCAGCGACCCCATGGAGACGCCGCCACCGGCGGACTCCCAGGCCACGGCGGTCGAGTGTTGCGAGGCAATCCACAGGTGTCCGCGTCCGCGCAGGCTGATCGAGGCAATGCCGTCCAGTGATTCGTGGAGGCGTTGGGGATGAAACGGGCGGCGGGTGCGAAAGACGGTGGCCGTGACGCCGCAGTCGGCCACCGGTTCGTTGACGCCAACGCCGAAGCCTTCCAGACCCCGGCCAATGAGGTCGGGAGTTGTCTCGGCGTAGCGCTCGCTGCGCAGTAGTTCGGAGGCGAGGGCAGCGGGGGTGAGTCCGTAGGTGTGCAGATGCGCCGCCCACGGGTTCAGCCGCTGTAGCAGCACGCTTACGCGCGCGTCGTCAAAGGTGATGTCGGTGCCAGCCGTCCACAACACCACGGTGTCGGCGTATTCAATTTGACGGCAGGCCACGTCGGCCAGCGCTCGGTGGTCGTTGTCGGCCGCATTGATTCCTCGGTCGGCCAAGTCATCGGGGCTCTCTAGTGACAGGGCGATTGAGGCCGAGTCGCACACGGTCACCACCGAGTCTAGGCGTACCGAGTCGGTGACGGGCTTGCCGTCGACGAGGCACCAGGTGCACACGGCCGCCACTGCCTCGGGTTCGACGGCGGCGGGGAGGGCGACGACGAGGTCGCGGCGCGGGTGAGTCTTGGCCAGACGCACCAGGGTTGGGAGGAGGTCTTCGCGCAACGTGCACGACAGGCACGGGTGGTCCGGGGCGAACTTTTCATCCTCCAGTACTCCATTGCCGTCGCGGACGGTCCGTATGACAGTCCCGTTGACGAGCAGCTCGGTGAGTTCGTGCTCCACCACTAGCAGGGTCGGGTCGGCCTGCAACAGGTTGTCGGCGACGTCTCGGGTGGCCACGGGGTTGAGGCCGGCCAACAGTGTGACCGCGGGCCGCAGATCGTCGCGTCGAGTCGTTCCGGCCCCGGGGGCACTGAGGTAGGTCATTCTCACCCTCCTGATTTCTTGGACACGTCGTTCTTGACCGCGCTGCTATTGAAAACGATTATCATTATATACTCTGCGGCGAAGGAGGTACAGCATGGCCAAAAAGTGTGACGTCACTGGCATCGGACCCAGTTACGGCAACAACGTCTCCCACTCACAGCGCAAAACGCGCCGCCGCTGGGAGCCCAACCTGCAACGGCGACGGTACTGGCTACCCAGCGAACAGCGTTGGATTCGCCTTCGGGTCTCGACCACCGCCATCAAAATCATCGACAAGCGCGGTATCGAGGCCGTCGTCGCCGACATGAGGAAGAGGAAGGGCGCTCATGGCTAAGAAATCAACCGATATCCGGCCGGTCATCAAAATGCGCTCGACCGCAGGCACCGGATTCACCTATGTGACCACCAAGAATCGCCGCAACAATCCCGACCGTCTGCGCCTGCGCAAGTACGACCCGGTCATCAAGCGGCACGTCGAATTCAGAGAGGAACGCTAATGGCCAAGAAGAGCGCCGTGGTCAGGCAACAAAAGCGCACAGTTCTGGTAGAGCGCCACCGCCAAAGGCGGCAAGAGCTAAAGCAGATCATCAGTGACGTGAACACACCGGCCGACGAACGAGCCAGGGCCGTACACAAGCTGGCGTCGCTGCCACGAGACTCCTCCCCTAGCCGCCTACACACTCGCGATGTCGTCGACGGGCGGCCCCGCGCGGTATACCGCAAATTCGGTCTCTCCCGCGTGCGGCTACGCGAGATGGCCCTCCGCGGAGAACTCCCCGGGGTCCGCAAAGCCTCCTGGTGAGGTCTCCCGGCCTCAGCTCGGTCAACGCATCAGAGGCAACAGCCATCGTCACCAAAGGCACATGATGCCTTTGTGTCGCTATGGACTTAAGCATTTTGTGGCTCGCCCGCACACTCGCGCTAACATTTTGCCGCCTCTTTTTCGCGCATTCTTACCCTTGATATCAACGCCGCGCTGGGCCGTCACAGACAAACCTGTGGCGGCCCAATAAAGCCCCTCAACCAAAAGGACTACCCCGCGTCCACCTCATCGGTATCATGTCCCGGCAAAGTGGCAATAAGACCGTTATCAACTCTGATCCGTCGGTAATCACAATTAGTACCGGCGTTATATTTAAGGTCAGTACTTCGCTATCGTTGAATGTCACATTCTTGCCACATTGCGCCGGCCAGCGCCGTGCATAGGTCACGCTCACGCCTCCAGACTGGCGGGCAAAAGGCGGCGAAACACCAGCGTAAGCCTGCCGCCGGTAGGCGAGTCCATCGCCGGGGCCGCCCCAGGAGTCAATCCCACTAGCAATACCGACCATCCCACATTATGGAATTGCTGCTCTCTTACTTGCGAATATCATTTACTGTGGATCAATTCCCTTAGTGACATGGCTCCAAAACCCGTAACCTTTAGAGGTATTGGTGCGTTTAGAGGGTGAATCAAGGAGATGATCCAAGTAATGTCGCAACAATTGCAATCCGGCCGGGCAGTGGAGAACGCCTCCCGCGGCTCAGAGGTGAGCGAACCCGAACCGGCCCCATCTCGAATGGCCAACAACGACCTCGCCGCCTCTAAGGTGACTGTTCCGCAGAGCCCCGCCTCACTCTGGGCCTCGACTTCCCGACCGATTTCGGTGAAGCACAGCTCTGGCGTAGCAACAGATCCGACCGGATGGATTGAAACCTCCAGCATCGTCACCTGCGAATAAACCGCAAGCGCACAGCCTGTCTTCGACACATCTGCCAGCGCTTGGCAACCGGCAACACCACATACTTTTCACACTCTCGCACTGTCACTGAGTCTCTAAGAGCTCCTATCAGGTTTGTTTCCGTGGCGAGGATGGTGTGCTGTCAGTGCGTGGGGAGGCGGAGGCCCTTGTTCATACCCAGCGGGTATGGGCAAGGGCCGACAACGCGGCCAGGCGCGACATCACTCCACCGCAGTAGGAAGAGAAACCTGATAGGAGCTCTAAGCCGGTTGCGCAGAGTTCTCGACCTACACTGTGGGGCGGCAACCAAAGGTTGCCGCCCCACAGTCATATACGAATTCTCACCCCATGGGGTGAGCCGCTGGCAGTTACTTGTTCAGACGTTCAAACAAGTACGTGCTCACCTGGTCCAAGCTCACCCGCTCCTGCGCCATCGAGTCCCGGTCGCGAATCGTCACCGCGTGATCGTCCAAAGTGTCAAAGTCCACCGTCACGCAGTATGGAGTACCGATCTCGTCGGCGCGGCGATAGCGACGCCCGATCGCACCCGCGTCGTCGAAGTCAACATTCCAGTTCTTGCGCAGCTCCGCAGCGAGATCCTTTGCCTTCGGCGACAGTTTCTCGTTACGCGACAGCGGCAGTACCGCCACCTTGATCGGGGCCAGACGGGGATCAAACCGCATCACCGTGCGCTTGTCGACCCCACCCTTGGAATTCGGGGCCTCGTCGACATCGTAGGCCTCCATCAGGAAAGCCAAGACCGATCGGGTCAGACCCGCGGAAGGTTCGATGACATAGGGGGTCCAACGCTCGCCCTTTGCCTGGTCGAAGTACGACAGGTCCGCGCCTGAATGCTTGGCGTGGACACCCAAGTCGAAGTCGGTGCGGTTGGCCACACCCTCCAGCTCGCCGAACTCACTGCCGCCGAACTTGAAGCGGTACTCCAGGTCGATGGTGCGCTTGGAGTAGTGGCTCAGCTTGTCCTTCGGGTGCTCGTAGCGGCGCAGGTTCGCCTCCGAAATACCCAAGTCGACATACCAGTTCCAGCGCTCGGTGAGCCAATACTCGAACCACTCTTCATCGGTGCCGGGCTCAACGAAGAACTCCAGCTCCATTTGCTCGAACTCCCGAGTGCGGAAAATGAAGTTACCCGGCGTGATCTCGTTTCGGAACGCCTTACCAACTTGGGCGATACCAAACGGCGGCTTCTTACGCGCCGAGGTCATCACGTTGGTGAAGTTCGTGAAGATACCTTGCGCGGTCTCCGGACGCAGGTAGTGCTCGTTATCGGTGCTCTCGACTGCCCCGAGGAACGTCTTCATCATGCCGTTGAACATGCGTGGTTCGGTAAAGCTGCCGCGCGTGCCGCAATTGGGACAGGCCAGTTCGTCGAGGCCCTTCTCCGGCTCGTGACCGTGCTTCTCCTCATATGCCTCGATCAGGTGATCGGCGCGGAAACGCTTGTGGCACGAGTGGCACTCGGTCAGCGGGTCGGTGAACTCCTTGAGGTGACCCGAAGCCTCCCAGACCTGGCGAGCGAGGATCACCGCGGAGTCGATGCCGACCACATCGTCACGGCCTTGCACCATCGCCTTCCACCACTGACGACGCACGTTTTCCTTGAGCTCTACTCCCAGCGGCCCATAGTCCCAAGCAGAGCGCGTACCCCCGTAGATCTCGCTGGAGGGGAAGACGAACCCTCGGCGTTTACAGAGGCTGATAATCGGGTCAATGCTGTCTTTGGACATGGTGAATCTACTCCATCCGGCTGGCGGTCGGTGAGAATGGTTTCTCTGAGTTTCGTCGTCGAAAACCCGGTGCGCAAGCTAATTATCCCTCGTCAAGCGAGGTCAGTAGCTGCGGGGAATGGGTGGCCGTGAATACCTTCGGCCCCACCCAGGACGCTAGCCTACCCCGAGGTAGGCCGCAGACCGGCAGCAGTGTCACATGCCCCGGCGCGCCGTCGGCCTCTCGGAGGGCCTGGTCGAGGTCATGCGGGAGAGCTAGCCTCTATGGTCTCGCCAGCGGTAACCATGAGCCACCCACAGCTAGCGGGTACCCCTAGTCGCGCTCCCAGTCGCACACCTGGATGTCCAGGAGGTTATCGCCACCATCGAAGGAGATCTCGAAAAGCCACTCCTGGCCATCGGCGAACTCCACCGGCAAAAGCAGGTCACCGGCCGCAGTCTGACTGACCCGACTAATGTCGGCCGTCCAACCAGAGGTGTCCCAGCCCTGCCATTCCCGCTCGTAAACGCGTTGATCGGCCTCGTCGCGCTTAGAGTTGCACAGGCTCTCATAGGCCGACTGATAGCGCTGCTGCTCGATATCTTCGAGAAATTGGTCAGTCACGGCCACGACCTCCTCGCGCACCGCCGACTCCAACTGAAAGGTCATCGTCACCACAGCGAAGATCACTCCGCCGCACAACAACACCGCTCCGAGGATGCCACCGACGAGGGCCAGCGTAAAACGAGTGCTGTTGCGTTCCTTCGGAGGAGCCGCGAAGGGAACGATATCCCCGTCGAAGTCCGGAGGAGGCGGGCCATGGTAGCCAGGCTGGCCCGACTGTGCCGCGAAAGGTCCTCCTAGAGCCGCAGCGGGCCCGGGCACCGGCTGCCCAGTCATCGGCTGGTCCGCAGCCGAGTCGGAGGCTGGATTCGTAGAGAGGCCCGCAGGGGCTTGAGAGTTCGCCGTGCTGTCGCTCGCGGCGGCTTGGTGGGGTTGTTGTTCGGCCGACGGCATGCTGGTGACATCAGATGAGGGCTGTTGCGCCTGTTCGCTGGACGCGGAAGCGCCCGAATGAGAGTCGGTCACGTCGATTCAGCTCCCTTCGCCAGCCAAGTCTGAGTCTAGAAGGCGCGGTCCACCAGGGCCATCGCTGGAAGCCAAGACCTCAAAACCAGAAGCCTCCGGCTCGGCCCTGCCCAAGAACGGAGTACACATCTTCACACCGAAGTTCGATAGCGCCCGGCGGTAGGAACCAACGTTGTCCCAGGTGGTCAACATAAGCCAGGTTTCGGGCTCATCCACGGCGCGAGCAATACGACCGGTCCGGAAACCCGCACAGGCGCCAAGCGCCTCCAGCGCCGTGGTCGCCTCATGGAGAAACTGTTGCGGGTCATCTCCAGCACCACCGTCGGTGTCTTCGCCCCGCAACCTAAACCTATTAACCACCAACATGTTTGGCCTTCCCTGAATCTGCGATCATAGGGACTCTTTCACGTCTGCACGCGCCACGACCGGGAGGGAGGCTCTCGGCGTTACATACCTGTTCGGTCCCAAAGCGCGCCGACGTTTGTAGACTTCACCTGCGGCCACACTCAAGCGCCTCGGCACACCGCACAGGCCCTGCTCTCTATCGAACCTGGGCCCACCGCACCACCGTGCCCTGGCAAACCTACCGGATCGGAGACGACCGACCATGGACAACAGCGACCAGACGGAATCGACCACCCTAGCTCGCTTTGTGGCGCGAGCGGAGCAATATTCCCCGGTCGCGATCTTCTTGATGGTGGCAGGCGGTGCCGCTGTCATCCTACTCATTCCCGGCATCCTGGGCGGCATCCTGACCCTGGCGTTGGCGGCACTCGCGGCGAGTGTGGCCTGGTTGGGACGAGCCAAGCAGACGGCACCGGGCATGGCCCTCATGCGAATCCTGGCGATCGCGATGCTGACCGGGCTGGGAATATATAAGTTCTTCGGCTGAATTCAGCCCTTGTCGCTAGACTCGGCGGCGGTGGCCTGCTCGGCGGCTTCCAATTCCGCCGCCTCCTCCTCGAACGTTTCGGGATCGAACTCGCCATCGCGTACCCCGGCCACAAAGGCATCCCATTCGTCTTTGGTGTAGATGAGGATGTCGCCGTCCGGATCTTCGGCCATGCGCAGGGCCACGAGGCCATTGCGACCGTAGCCAATCTCCAGCGCACCAGGCGTGCCGTCTTCGCGCTCGGTTCGCTCCCAGGTGGCCGAATCAACGTCGAATTCGCCTTTGAGCGGGTGCTCACGGATGGTCATGGGGCCTCTCCATGTCAATTGTGTTTGGTCACTCGATCACCATCGGCGCTCGAGACTGGCTGACCTGAGGACCTCGACGCGGTCAACACCCACATCGGGCCATACACAGCCACATCCGGCGCGAGGTATGACTAACTGCTCGGAGCTCGAACAGTCAGCACAGCGGCCGAACAGCTCGAACGTGTGATTCACATTGGTAAAGCCGTACTCGGCGGCGACCTTATCGGCCCACGTTTCCACAACCGCCCCTTCGACCTCAACGGTTTTGCCGCAAACCCGACATACGAGGTGATGGTGGTGGCCATCGGAGCACAACCGATAGAAGACCTCGCCGCCGTCAAGCCGCATGACATCGACCGAACCGGCATCAGCCAGCGCTTGCAATGTGCGGTAGACGGTGGTCAAGCCGATGCGCGAACCTTGTTCGCGCAAGGTCGCGTGCAGTTCTTGAGCGCTGCGGAAGTCGCTGACCTGGCCAAGTAGATCCATAATGGCGCTGCGTTGTTTGGTGGAGCGGGCCATCGATTCGGTCGGTGGCTTACCGGTGACGCTCTTGGCTGCGGGGCGGCGTTTGGGGCCGCTGGCGGTGTCCCTCGGCTTGGGAGAAGTGTCGGCTGCCATCAGTCCTCCTCCCGGACGTGTTGAACTGCGTCGGTGACAATGTGGGCAATGTGGTGGTCGGTCAAGGAATAGCTGATCTCCCGGCCAGAGCGCTTGCCCTTGACTACTCCGGCGCTGCGCAGCACCCGCAGATGTTGGGAGATCAGCGGTTGCGGAGCGTCCAACTCGTCGACCAATTCATGGACGCACTTGGGTCCGGCGTTGAGCGCTACAACGATACCGATCCGCGCGGGCGCCGAGAGCGCACGCAACAGCTCCCCGGCTGCTTCGTAGCTGCTGGGTGTCTCTGAGTTCGTCCTACCATCCACACGTCTAAACCTAACGCGCGAAACCTCAGCTGCGACTGCCAGGTCCGGTTTCGGCCATTTCCGAGGCGTCATCTGCGTCGCCAGTGGCATCGGAAACGGTGGGGCCAACGCTTCTGCCGGGCGTGACCTCAAGACTATCGGCGGGGACAGACCCCCCAGAGGTGGGCTCTTGAACAGGAATTTCAGGTTCCTTTGATGCTCGCGCGCCGTCGAGTGGCTGTAGAGGCACTCCCTTGGTGCGTGCCCCGAGGAATCCCTGCCAGCGCCTCCATAGGGCGGTGAGGATCGCGGTGAGAATAAACGCGACCACCCCCAGGAGGACCACGGTGGAGCCGGGCGGCACATCGAGTAGTCCGGCGGCGACCACGCCCGAGCCCGCGGTCACGAACCCAAGCCCCATCGCCGAGAACATCGTGGCGGAAAATCCCCGCGTGAACTGTTGCACCGTCACAACGGGCACGACCAGCAGGGCCGACACCAGCAATAGGCCCACTGCCCGCATGGAAACGGAGACGACCACTGCCGTGGTCACCATGAGCAGGAGGTTAAGGAAGACCACGGGCAGGCCCGAGACACGAGCGTGTTCCTCGTCATGGCAAATCGCGGCCAACCAAGGTCGCAGGGCCAACATGATCGACACGACAATCGCGCCGCCGATACCGATAACCCAGATGTCGGCCTCGCTGGTGGTCAGCAGAGAACCGAAAAGGAAGGCGTGCAGGTCCACGGAGCCACGGTCACTGACCAAACCGGTGAGGAACACGCCGCCAGCCAAACCGCCATAGAACATCATCGCCAACGCGACGTCACCGGAGGTCTTGGAGTAACGCCGCATCAATTCCATCACCACGGCGGCGACGACGGTAGTGGCCAGCGTGGTCCACATCGGTGAGGTGGAGGTAAGGAACCCGATGGCGACACCAGTGAGGGCGATATGTCCGATTCCATCGCCGATGAGGGCCAGGCGTTTTTGGACCAGGAACACGCCGACGGCCGGGGCACAGAATCCGACGATGAGCGCGCCCAGCAGGGCTCGTTGCATGAAGTCGAATTGGAAGATCGTCAGGTCGATTCCGAACAGGGTCATGTGGCACCCCAAATGTTGCGGTCGGGCACGGTGGTCTGGTCGCCGTGGCAGTGTTCGCCCTGCTCTACGGGGTGTTGTTCGGGAGTCTCGCAATCGTGGTCGCCGCTCGGGGCGGGCCCTTCATAGATGATGTCACCCTCGGAGAGCATGAGCGCTCTCTCGACCGTGGATGAAAGGGGGCCCAGTTCGTGGGTGACCAAGAGGACCGCGCATCCAGCGCGAATCCGGTCCCCGACGACTTCGGCGAGGGTGGCTTGGGTGTCGGCGTCCACGCCGACGGTGGGTTCGTCCAGAATCAGCAGGTCGGGTTCGGTGGCGAGGGCCCGGGCGATGAGGACTCGCTGCTGTTGGCCGCCGGAGAGCGTCGTCACGGCTTCCGTGGCGCGGTGGGCTAGTCCGACAGCTTCGAGACTGTCGGATATGACGGCCCGGTCACGCTTACGACTGGGCATGAGGAGTCGACGGTGGGCCAGGCGTCCGGCGGCGACGACTTCACCGACTGTGGAGGGGACACCTCCGGCGACTCCCAAGCGTTGGGGGACGTAGCCGATGCGTTTCCAGTCGCGGAACCGACGCTGTGGAGTGTCGAAGAGCTCAATCTTGCCGGCGGTGAGCGGGGCGAGTCCGAGGATGGCCCGCACGAGGGTGGACTTGCCCGATCCGTTGGCTCCCATGAGGGAGACCGACTCGCCCGGTTGCAGAGTCAGGCTCGCTTCACGCAGGACGGCGCGACCGCCGTAGGAGACGGTCACGCCATGCGTTTCGATAATGGACATCTGGTCGGTGGCGATCCTTTGTCGTTGGTGGGGTCCTACCGCGAACGGGTAGGACCCCGAGGTTCGATCAGTTGTTCTCGCAGTTCCCAGTCGCGGCCAGTTGAGATCATGCGGCCGGCGGCTGGGCGAGAGCTACTGAGGAGCCCCTTTCTTTACCCTTGTTCCCCTCCGAGCGCCTTCACGAGCTCGTCGAGGTTGTCGTGCATTACGGAGAAGTAGTCGGCATCGTCCTCATCGGCGGAGAACCCTTCGAGTGGATCGAGGACTGCGGTTTGGGCGCCGGTTTCGGCGGCGATGGTCTCGGAGATATCTGGCGAGACGAGGGTCTCGTAGAAGATCGTGGTGATGTTGTTGTCGTTGACGTAATTGGTGACCGTCGCCATGCGGCCCGAAGAAGGTTCGGCTTCGGGGCTGAGGCCGGAGATGGCGATCTGGTTGAGGCCATAGCGTTGTGCCAGGTAGCCAAAGGCGGCGTGTGAGGTGACGATGTCGTCGCTTACGCGGTCGGCCAGACGGGTCTCAAATTCTTCGTGCAGGTCATCGAGTTGCTCATTGAACTGGGCGAGATTGGACTCGTATTCATCGGCGCCAGCGGGGTCGAGCTCGGCGAACGTGTCGGCGATGGCGGTGGCGATGTCCTGGTAGCGGATCGGGTCGAGCCACACGTGCGGGTCGATGGAGTCCGGGTCCGCCTCGTGGTGGTGGTCGTGGCCGTGGTCGTCCTCTTCCTCTTCACCGTGGTCGTCGTGATCGTCGTGGCCGTCATGATCGTGGTCATGGTCATGGTCATGGTCATGGTCATGGTCATGGTCATGATCGTGGTCATGGTCATGGCCGTCGTGGTCATGATCGTGGTGTTCGTCGTCGTCTTCGTCGATGATTGTGGTGTCGTCGCCCAGACGCACCATGTCTACGAAGTCAGCCACATTGAGGGCGGTCTCTGGGGTGTGCTCGGCGACAGCCGCGTCCAGTTCGGGCTGCATGCCCTCGAGGTAGACCACGTAATCGGAGTTCACGATCGTAGCCAGATCCTGCGGGGACAATTCGACGTCATGCGGTTCGCCACCAGGAGGAGTGAGGTTGGTGACGGAGACGCGATCTCCACCGATTGACTCGGCGGCGAAGGCCAAGGGATAAAAGGCAGCGGTGATGTCGAGCTCGACGCCTTCGGCGTCGGCTTCTTCATCGGTGGCACATGCGGACAGCGCGGAAGCGGCAAGAGCTCCGGCCAGGGGGAGGGCAAAGAAAGTTGAGCGTCGCATGCTTTCACTATGCGCGCTATTGATAATCATTGCCAACAGCGCATGAATAGGAATATGCCTCATTTGTTCGGATTAGATGCATTCTCGACCCCCTCGATGGATACTCATACCCACTCCAGAGTGACAAACAACACAGCAAAGCGGAGTCTGCTATCCGACTCGTCACCACTTTGAAGTGGCGCAGGAGAAAACCCCTCCGCACCTGTCGCGCCAAGCGTCAATCGCCCACGGGGCCGCCCGGCTCTCAGCTGCGGCTGGGCGGACGCGCCACAGAAGAATGCCACCTGGAATCATCTGCGCCCGCACGCTTGCCGGAGCATCCCAAAGTTCACTAGCGAACAACCGGTAGATTTTTACCGTGTACGAACCCTCCACTAACCAATGCGTCCTCTTGTGCCGCTACCTTGTGTCGTCGACGTGGTTTCAATGGCTGTCCATAACTGTCATCCTCCTCAACGCCATCTCACTGGGAATCGGCACCTACCCCGACGCCGTCGCCACGGGAGGATTCGCACTCGCCTGGGTCGATACCGCAGCGCTGACCTTCTTCACCCTCGAGGTCATCATCGGGCTCATCGCCTTCGGGCGCAGACCGTGGCACTACTTCAAGCACGGCTGGAACGTCTTCGACTTCATAGTCGTCGTCGCCGCCCTCACACCCGGCATGCGGGAAAACGCCACGTTGCTTCGTCTACTGCGGCTGGCCCGGATTCTCAAGCTCTTCCAAGCGTTCCCCAGTTTGCGCGTCGTGGTGATGGGAGCGGCGCGATCGATCCCAAAGTCAATTGGGCTCATCGCGCTGACCATCGTGATCGTCTATCTGTGGGGGATGTTGGGCTGCATCCTGTTTGGCCAGACATATCCTGAACGATTCGGCACCATCGACCGCGCGGCGCTACACCTGTTTCAGCTCATGGTCCTCGACGACGTGGGAAACGTAATGCGCGCGGGCATCGAAGTATCGATCCTGACAATTCCCTACTATTTGACCTTCATCTTCATAGGCGCGTTCATCCTGTTCAATATCTTGATCGGGGTGGTGCTCGCGTCGATGGAAGAAGCACGCAAAAGCGGCCACCCCAGCGACCCCGGCCATGAGGACTCCCCCACGCCCGTCTCTCCAGAGCCGATTGCTCCCGAGGAGGGCAGAGCCATTCCTCAAAGCGACTCGCAATCGCGCTTCGCTGGGATTTCCACCCTCGACCAGACCACCGCGCTGGTCGAACAGGCTCCCGCTGATTCTTCTCAGATGGCGTTGCTCTTGGAACGCACCGCACAGCTACACGAAACCGTTGAGGCGCTGCGCGCGGAATTGGCCGCGCAGCGTGAACCCAACGACATCGTGCGCGAGACCAACTAACCAAAGCTAATTGGCGGTCAAGAATTTTGCGGTGCCTGCTGCAAAGTGCTGATAGTCGACGCGGCTGTCTGCGCGTCGTCAATGCTGATCGTTACCTCACCGAGTGATCCCTTGCGTTGCAAGACCAGGCATTGTCCGCTGCGCAACATGACGGCCTTGCCGCCCGAATAGAAGCGGAAGCCCCATCCACCAACCTCAGAGCCATGTCGCTCTTGCGCCGAGGCCTGTTCGATGTCGTCCAGGGGAATGACCCAACGAGGCCAACCCACAACACCAAAGCGGATCACGACCCCAACTTTGCCCACCGAGACCGAGACGCTACCTAGGATCAGCGTCCCGAAGGCCAGTACTGGCAATAGCGATACAAAGATGAGGTGCGCCGCGAGAGTGAACCCGAGCGATGCGTACACGAGCACTATCGAGCTAATGAGCGAGATCGCCACGACTACCGGCAACCACACCGAGGAGATGCTTCCGCTCCAGGTAAGGCGCTCCCCGGCTTCCAGCGGAAACGCCTCGGCTGGATCGACGGCTTTGCGATTTGCCGCCACGCCCAGAAACCAACCGAGAGTCGCTGCGGCAATCGAAGCTGCCAGTGCGGTGAGGACACCGGGCAAAGGACTGCCGGCTTCCGACCAATGATTCAGTCCGTGGTTGACGTAAATGAGCGAGAAATAGACGCTGGCCGCGAAAGTAGCCCAGCCGAGGCTAAATGAGGTCACGAAACGTGAGTCAATGGCGTTTTCCTCTCCGGCGGCTTTCGCACTCGCCGAATAGAGGTTGAGGCACAACACGATAATGAATTGGATGATCACCAGGCCGGAGGCAAAACCGAGAAACATCAGGTGGCCTTGCGAGCCATTGGGCAGGTTCGAACTGCTCCAGTGGGTGGCCAGTGGGTCCGGAAGGCTAGCTCGGAAGAACGGAAAAGTGCCCCAGATGAGAAGCAAGGCCACTATGCCGCTTCCCCAAGAAATAAGATAGGCGCGGCGCTCAGGAGTCATGGATGAGTCCTTTCGATGAGGGTAATGAGGTCTGCGCGGGTGTACCCGAGTCGATTGGCTTCGCCCAAGAGCTCGACGATCAATTGTTGAAGCTCACCGTGGACTTCAGCGCCAGGGCAGACGCGGATGCCACGCCCGCGTCGAAACTCCAAGAGCCCTTCGTCACGCAAATCGCGGAGAGCTCGCAAGGCGGTGTTGGCGTTGATGTCGAGTTGCTCGGCCAGTTCTTTGGCCGGAGGGATGCGGTCGCCCGGCTTGAGCTTGCCATCGACCAGGGCACGGCGGATACTGCCGGCGAGTTGCTCGTGCAGCGGCAGGGGGTCTTGGGAACTCACTCTAAACAGTATGATGCTAGCAATAATAGCACTATACGGTTGATGGTCATAGTTCCATTAGCACTAAATCACGATGAAGGCTCCACCAGGTCTGGGGACTTGGGGCGGAGGCGCCAAGGCGGCTCCAACGCTGCGAGAGTACGGTTCACACCACACCAACGTGCCGGAAAGACCACAGCGCTTGCCATAGGCCTCCTAGAGCCGCGCCGAAGCTGCGGCGGAACTGGCTATTGACCGCTGGTGGCAGGTACCGGGTTCGGAATCGCCCCGCCCATGCGACGGTCGCGCTCCGTATAGGCCTCACACGCTGCCCACAAATGTCGCCGGTCAAAGTCAGGCCACAACACGTTGTCCATAAACACGAACTCCGCATAGGCCGACTGCCAGGCCAAGAAGTTGGACATACGTTGCTCTCCCGAACAGCGTACGAACAAATCCACATCAGGCAAGTCAGGGTTGTACAAGTAGCGCGCGAATGTCTTCTCGGTCACCCGGTTGGGATTGATCTTGCCAGCTTTCGCGTCCCGGGCCAGGGCTGCGGCCGCGTCGGCGATCTCAGCGCGGCCCCCGTAGTTCACGCAAAACTGCAACGTGAGCTTGTCGTTGTCCCTCGACATTTGCTCAGCCACTTCGAGTTCCCTAATGACCGACTTCCATAGCTTCGGGCGACGCCCCGCCCAACGAATACGCACGCCCATGGCATTGAGCTCGTCCCGGCGCCGGTGGATGACATCGCGATTGAAGCCCATCAACCAACGCACTTCCTCAGGCGAGCGCCGCCAATTCTCCGTGGAGAACGCATACGCCGACAGCGTAGACACGCCCAGCTCCAGCGCGCCCTCAATGACGTCGAACAGCGACGATTCACCCGCCGCATGGCCCTCGGTGCGCTTGAGTCCGCGTTGCTTGGCCCAGCGCCCATTGCCGTCCATCACCAAAGCGACATGCTGCGGGATGAGGTTCGACTCGATCGCGGGCGGTCGAGCGCCGGTCGGGTGGGGGTTGGGTGGCTGGTAGCGGCTCAAGAATCCTCCTAGGCAAGATGTCGGGCCATGTGGCTAGAGACTCCGCCATTCTGCCGCTACCTATTGGCTGCGATTAAACGGCCCCTGTACCACCGTGAGGTCCGCCGAGTCAGCTCTGTGAACCGCGTTGGCCCCCTTTTACGGCCTGCTGGAGCAAATAGCCTCCTCAGCGAGGAACATAGGTGAGGGTATGCAGGGGCCGTTGCGAATGCCATTGGAAATGAGCGGCGATCAAACCAGCCGCTTCGTTACGTTCCCGCACACCCGTATCGACCACATCTGCCCACTGGCCTTGGTCCAGCGCCCGCATCAGCGCTACCGCCGGTGCTGAGGGAATGGACGAGCCAGGCGGGCGGCAATCCGAACACACCGCTCCCCCAGCGGGCACGGAGAACGCTCGATGTTCCCCCTCGCCGCCGCAGGTGGCACAGTTGGTGAGTTCGGGGGACCATCCGGCCGTTTTCATCCCGCGCAGCAAGTACGAGTCCAGTACCAGCGGGCCGGGCAGATCAGTCTCCGCCAGCGCCCGAAACGCCCCCAGCGTGAGCTGGAACAGTTCGACCTCAGGCTCATTGTCTTCGGGCACCAGACGTTCCACGGCTTCGGCGATCGAACACGCTGAGGTGTAGCGACTCCAGTCTGAGGAAATCACGCCACCGTTGAGGTGCATCCCCACCGCTTGGGTGACAGTGTGGAGGCCGCTGCGGCCCTCGATAAGTTGCAAGTCGACGTGCCCGAAAGGGGCCAGACGTGCCCCGAACTTCGAAGAGGTACGCCGCAGGCCCTTGGCCACCGCGCGGAAGCGACCGGTTTTGCGCCCGAAACAAGAGACGATGGAGTCCGCTTCCCCTAGTTTGTAGGTACGCAGCACCACCGCGTCGTCGCGAAAGAACTTACGCATGCCACCGGCCACAGACTGATTTTATCCCTCGCAGCCGACACTTCACGGGCAGTGCTCAGTCCCGGAACGGGTTGATGGCTTCCTCGGAAGTCTCTTCGGCAGAGGGCTCATAGGGCGGGTTGTTACGCAAGGGGTCGTTCTGGGGCGGCACCCCACCCGCGGGCGGGATATACGGCTCTTCGATGTCCAAACTGCCGCGAACGCACCCGGACTGGACCTTGAGAGAGGAGATGTTGGCGACGCTATACCAAAGGTTAATGCCGTCTGGGCGACGAGCTTCCAACGAGTGGAACTCGCCGTCGCCTCTGATGTCTTCAGTGTGGATGTTGTAACCCTGTTTATCCCAGTGTTCCCGGATCGCTTCAAGGTATTCTTCACGCACTATCGGCAGTTTCGAGTCATCACGACTAAACCGGTAGTTGATCTCGATACGAACAAAATCGGTCTCTTGCATCTGCGGGCCATAGCAATCCTGTGTCCTGTAAATGCGGGTCTCGAACCCAATGAAGTCATCAATGGTTTCAACCCAGCTGCGAACCTCTTCCTCCATCAGGCCATACGCCATCACCTGGTCGAATTCTCGTTCCGGCGGGGGCTCGAACCCCGATCGCCCATCACTGCTCATGCATCCTCCCAACACCAGTGGCACCATTGCGAATGCCGCTATCAGCTTCCTCATTCGTGGGACCACGTTTCGTCTTGCCCCCTTCATCACGAAATCATCCCAGTTTGACCGGTAATGATGAATGCGAAATTCCTGCGGGACGGGTTTCCCTCATCCCAGTAAGCGCTATGAGCCTCGTCCGGACGCCAGGTCATATTGTCGCTGGTGAAAGTCTGCCCACCGAACTCGTCACTCACCGGATCTGGGCCGTGTACGCGATCCCAATCAGCCGGAATTTTGATAATGTCAGCAGGCGACCGGGTCGACCACACGTTCTCTGCCCCGATTCCGAGATCATCGGCGTGGTCTGCACGTGTTCCTGGACTGCCGACATTGATGATCTGGTCCACATTGAGGTCGCTGTTGACCGCGGTTTCGCCGATTACCGTGGAACCATACGAGTGGCCCAGCAAGGTTGTCCGCGCACCATCTGAATTCTGGTGGGAAGCATCGATGCCATCCATGAAACGCGCCAAAGGATCAACGGCGCCTTCAGCATAAGACCCCCATGGCGAATGCAGTGCCACATTCTGCGGGGCATCGTAGCCGAGCCAGGCAACGACGGCGGTCGAATCGCCATCAGGACCATATTCCAAAGCGTCGTCAGCCATCGTTTCGGCGCGGCTCAAGGTTCCGCCGAACCCGCTCAAGGTGGATCCAGTGCCGGGAACGTAAACGGCGGTGTTGTCGGCCTCATCAGGGTTGCCAACAGCGACCACCGCTTGGCCATTGCCATCGGTGCTGAAGTCCAGCAAGAAGTACTCAGCTACGAACGCCCCTTCGGGCCCATTACCAGCACGATTTTCGATATTTCCCTTGAGCCGTTGAAGGTCATCGAGAGTCTTCTGCAACTGGTCGCGCGCTTCCGGTCCATACGCACCGTCCACCGGTCCCAAGAACGGCGGGTCATCATCGAAGCCCTTGATCTTCCGCTCATACTCGGCGATCTTTTCGTCCAGCAGAATCCGGTTCGCCGTGTCGCGCGCCTCGGCCGGGAATCCGTCGGTGGGCCCTACTAGGTGCGGATGCGACTCCACTAGGGCGTCACGCTCGGCGGCGGGAAGCTCCAGCCACCAGTCATTGAGTTCTTGCGGGGTCGCGCCGTTTTCAAGAAGGTCGTAAAGCTGATCGATGTTGCGCTCATGGGTGCCGTATGGCCCAGGTCGCCATTCGGAGGGCGAACCAACCGACTTCGCAATAGCCGCTTCAAGGTCGCCGTTGAGATCGTTCGCACGAGACAGGACACTGTCAAGCGTGCCTTGGAAGTAACGGGTGGCCTCGTGGTAGTTCCTGCCGCCCGGCAACTGCCCGCGATCGACTTCGACGATCGCGATGACTGAGCCGCCTTGCGAGACGTGCAGCCCTTCGTACGGCAGCTCCAGTAGCAGATCCGTAAGGTCGCGCTGACACTGAATCAAGCCCATGGCCGTATCCTCAACGGCCGTCCCCAGCGCCCGTGCCTCTTCTACGGCGAGGTCAAGGTCGTCGGTGATCGCGCGGAGGCCGTCGCGCGCGATATCAGCCGTCTGCCCCGCGAAGACTTCTTCAGCGAGAGTCTTGCGCCGAACGTGGTCGGTCTCATCAGATATTTCGTCTAGGTGGTGCGAGAGCCGTAGCCAGCGCTCGGCAGCCTTAACCAGCGGCGCGAAGTCGGCATCGCGCAGTCCCCGAGCGGTGATGCTCACATCGCCTCCAGGGGCACCGACTCATCATTGGTCGGTGCAGGGAGGTCGTTGGGAGTGGATTCGGGGAACAGCTGGGAGTCCAGATTTCGAAACATCGAGGCGGAGAACTCGTCGACTTCCACCTGCTGATGGGCATGGACGGCCAAGAACTGCCCTGCGTGTTTCACATGCTGCCGCAAGGCCGGTATTCGGTGGCTCCGCCAGTCGTCAGTCGCCCTCGCCAGCCGGGCGATGGCGGTGAACTCGCCGGTATCCGCCGAGTCGGCCAAGTCATGGCCCGCAGAGGACACCGGCCGAAAGCGGTCGCGCAGCTCGCTGCCAAGGTCAAGCAGTTGCCTGGCTGCGCGATTGAGCGCATCAGGCTCCATGACGTAGTCGTCGCCGGGAGGACACACGATTTCTCCAGAGGGGGTGGAGGACTAACAGAATGTATCGATCTCACAATACTGTGTAATGGCCAATTCGTGCCTCCCAGCGACTTCCCGCAGGTTACGTGCGCCTACTCGACCCAGCCATCCGACTTCGTAACTGCTTTCTTCCACTGTGGGTAGTCAGCGTCGCGGTCGGACTTGGGCTCCCACGTCTGGGTCTCGATATCCAACTCTTCGAGCGCTTCGAGCGAATCCCACACCCCAGTTGCGATCCCAGCCGCATAGGCGGCACCAAGCACAGTCGTTTCCGGGTTCGCCGGGCGAACCACCGGGACTCCGGCGATGTCGGCCTGCAATTGCAAGAACAGCTCGTTGACCGTCATGCCACCGTCGACGTACAGCGCGTCCAAGGCGGTTCCCGTGTCGGCCGTCATCGCCTCAATGACGTCCCGGGTTTGCCAACAGGCCGCTTCCAGGGCCGCCCGAACCAGGTGCTCGCGACGTACAAAACGTGTCAGGCCACAGATGGTCCCACGAGCATCTGATTTCCAGTGAGGGGCGAACAGACCAGAGAACGCTGGCACTATGTATGCACCACCGGTGTCGTCCACAGCTGCGGCGAGTTCTTCGGTGTCGGCGGCATGCGAAATAAGGCCGATCTCGTCCCGTAGCCACTGGATAAGAGCTCCCGTGTGCGCGATCGAGCCTTCCAACGCATAGTGCGCCGGCTGGCCCTCGATTTGGTAGGCCACGGTCGACAGTAGTCCGTGCTTGGAGGAATGTAGTTCGGTGCCGGTATTCATGACCAGGAACGAGCCGGTGCCGTAGGTGTTCTTGGTATCGCCTGCGCGGAAACACCGTTGCCCTAGCAGCGCCGCATGTTGGTCACCCAGAGCCGCAGCCACTTCGATCCCCTCGAAATCTCCGATTCCGGTGCCGAAGTGGCCCGAGGAGGGCCTGATACGCGGCAGCATGGCCGCTGGGATATTGAGCGTCTCCAGAATGTCGGCATCCCATTCCAGGGTTCGCAGGTTCATCAACATCGTTCGCGAAGCATTGGTGACGTCGGTGGCGTGTTCACCGGTGAGTTTGAAGATCAGCCACGAGTCGATCGTGCCAAAGCACAGCTCACCGGCTTCGGCGCGTTGTTGCAGTTCCGGGTCGTGGTCAAACAGCCAGCGCAGCTTCAGGCCGGAGAAGTACGTCGACAATGGCAGCCCAGTGATGCCGCGAAAACGGTCCACGCCGCCGTCTTCAGCCAGTCGTTTGACCAAGGCATCGGTGCGCAGATCCTGCCATACGATGGCTCGATGCACCGGCTGGCCAGTTTCTCGGTCCCACACCACCGTCGTTTCACGTTGATTGGTGATTCCCAGGCCCGCTAGATCCGCGATCGTCAAGCCCGCTTGGTCGAGCGCGGCGAAGACGACATTCGAGGTTGTCTCCCAGATGTCGTTCGCGTCGTGTTCCACCCAGCCTGGCTGCGGAAAGTGCTGTTTGAATTCCTTTTGGGCACTTCCCACCTTGGTGGCCGAGTCATTGACGATCACGCAACGGCTCGACGTGGTGCCTTGGTCAATAGCGGCGATATAGCGGGCTGTTGACACGATGTTCTCCTCGCGGCTGGTTTTCGAACTTATGCAACACGGGTGTGTTTTCGCTCATGTTTTCACGTCTGCGCGGCGCGCGTCGACGTACCGGACCCCAAGGGCACCGGTTCCCTTCTGGGCGCTACTGACACCACTGTGGCATGCCCATGCCCACGTCCAGGCAGCACTTGCGCCGACGAGTTGCTCCCCAGATGGAAGTCACGGCCATGGCCCTCGCGGCTGGGCTCAGGGCGGCAGGCGGCTACGGTGTTGGCATGTCTTTGGCTATTGAGGTCACTGACCTGCGTAAGGTGTTCACCGATCGACGCGCAGGCGACATAGTGGCCGTGGATGGTGCCTCGTTCAGCGTCGCCGAGGGAGAATTCTTCGGCATTCTCGGGCCCAACGGCGCGGGCAAGACCACCACTCTCGAAATCATCGAGGGGTTGCAGACACCCGACTCCGGCGGCGTGAAGGTACTCGGTCAGTCCCCCTGGCCGCATGACCCGAAGCTGATGCGGCGGTTCGGGGTGCAGTTGCAGGCCAGCTCGTTCTTCCCGTTCCTGAAAGTCGGGGAACAGATCAACGCCTTCGCCGAGCTGTATGGCGTCGGTGGCGAGCAGGCGGCGGCAACCCTTGAGCGAGTCGGTCTAACCGACAAGGCGAAGACTCTCACCAGCAAGCTTTCCGGTGGACAGGCACAACGCCTCTCGATCGCCTGCGCGCTAGTTCACGATCCGGAGTTGTTGTTTCTCGACGAGCCGAGCGGCCCACTGGACCCGCAAGCGCGGCGCAACCTGTGGGACGTGCTGCGCGACATCAACGCCGAGGGGCGCACCGTCGTGCTCACCACCCACTACATGGAGGAGGCCGAGGCGCTGTGCGACCGGGTGGCCATCATGGACTCCGGGCGCATCCTGGACGTTGACTCCCCAGCGAGCCTGGCGCGCGCGCTTGACGCGCCGACCCGGATCACCGTCGCTGCCGGACAGCTGTCCGGTGAACAGCGCCAGCAGCTGGCAAACGCCGGTGACGAGTTGAGCGGGCGCAACGGCGCCGAGATCATCTCAACGCGTGACCCGAAGCGAGTGCTAACCCAGCTCGCGAACTGGGAGGCCCTGGAGGATCTCTCGGTGCACACAGCGAATCTCGAAGACGTGTTCTTGGCTTTGACCGGACGGGAGTGGCGCGAGTGAGCAGTTACCTGAGCCTCTGTAAGGCGCAGTTGCGCGGATTCACCCGCGACCGATCGATGCTCTTCTTCACCATCTTGTTCCCGGTGATGTTCATGGTCATCTTTAACGGCTTCTACGGGGGGCAAGAGGAATCCACGCCCAGTGTGCTGGCCATCGGAGACGTGTCGGTGCTGGATCAGGCTGACGAAGACGAGTTCTCCATCTCCCAGGTGGACTCGCTGGATCAGGCCCGTGAGCTGCTAGCCGACGGCGACGCCCACGCGGCCGTGGAACAGACCGGCGAGGACCTCACCATCTATTACTCCGAGGCCAACCCGATCGCGGCCCAAGCGGCCATCGGCAGCTTGGAGGCGCTGGTCAACGCGTCGAACATCGCGCAGCTGTCCGCCGCCGCGCCCGATATCGAGATGGTCTCACCGCAGACCATCCCGGTCGAGGACGAAACGCTCTCACCCGTGCAGTTCCTGACGCCTGGCCTGTTGGCGTGGGCCATCGCCATTTCCGGCGTGTTTGGTGCGGCGGGCACCATCGTGGATTGGAAGCGCACGAAGCTGCTGCGGCGGCTTCGGCTCTCGCCTGCTCCTGTGACGACCGTGATGGGGGCGCGCATCAGCGTCAGCCTCATGATTGGGCTGCTGCAACTGGCGATCTTCCTCATCATGGCGACTGTGTTCTACGGGTTGCATCTGCCGACGTGGTGGTGGGTGTCGATACCGCTGGTGGTTCTGGCGAACATCTCGTTCCTGGCCATCGGGGTCGTCGTGGGGTCGATTGCCGAAACCGGACCCGGAGCCGCCGGTCTGAGCAACCTCATCGTCATGCCAATGGCGTTCGCCTCCGGGGCGTTCTTCCCGCTGTCACTGTCGCCGGACTGGCTGGCCACACTGTCGCTGCTGTCGCCCATGCGGTATCTCAACGAAGGCTTGCAAAAAGTCATGGTGCAGGGTGAGTCGCCCCTGTCGCTCGGCCCGCAAGTGGGGATGCTCCTGCTGTTCACAGTCGTCATTACCGCAATAGGCGTGAAGTTGTTCAAGTGGGAGCAGGTCTAGTCGCGCCCGAAGCGCCACGGTCCGCCGACGAGACCGGACTGAGAGTCCCCACGCAAGCGGTTCCGTGTCTGGACATAGATATGCCCGGGCGCGTCCTGTATGGGACCGGCGCGCCCGGGCGTTGGTATCTCACCGGGTCAGCCTGGCAGTTGGTGAGGACCAGTGTGGGGTCGGCGTCCGTCAATCCCCACCAGGTAGCGAGAAAACCTCGGTAATGACGGACGCCGACGGGTCCCGTGCGTATCGGAGGCTGGGGGGTCTTCAAGCCTCGGCACGCCCGGGAGTCTGTTAGCCCATCGGGCTGGCGGCTGAAGAACGCGAATTGGCGGGGCTTTCGGGGTTGGTCCGCCAGATGGTGAGCGCTTCGCGTTCGATCCATTCGCGCCACATTTCGCTGAAACGCAACCATTCACAAGACCAGTGGGTGACCGGGCCGGAGTGGCTGCGCAGTGCGGTCATGGTGCAGACCATCTCCGGGCGGCCATCGGCGTGGTCGATAAAGACATGCAACGTATTCGATTCCTGAGCATCATTAGACGTGACCACATAGGAGCGAACATCATCGGTAAAACGACCCCATTCCCGCTTGCCATGAAAGAAAAGCCACTCAAGCGCTCCGGATTTGGCAATCGTGTGCTCTTGCATTCTGAGTCCCCTTCGTAGCGAGCGATGCAAGTCAAGACTAGGTAACGTTTTGGCTGGTGGGAAGAGTGAAAGTTGCTGTCGCAGAATCCTGTCGTGCTATAGAGACAGGTTCTTGCGACAAGAAATCCGAACGCTGAAACACGACACTTATCGGTGAATGTCCTTGTATCCCTTGGAACTTGGCATAGGCCATAATGGCGAGATGAGCAGACCAACTTCATTTACTCAGTGGCGCATAGCATCGGCTATTCGGCGGCTTCGAGAAAACAAAGGGTGGACAGTGCGGGAGGCCGCCGCGAACATGGGAGTTCCCAAGGACGCGATCAACCACATTGAGAATCTTAGAGTTCAAAAGCCCAACCCGATGGTCGTCAGAGGGATGGCCGCCAAACTAGGAGCTGACGAAGAGGTGGCGCTGGAGCTAGAGGCGATGGCGAAGCAGTGTCGGAACCTTGATGCGACTGGGTGGTCCACTTCGTTGGAGTCAGTTCCGCACTGGTTCAAACCTGTGATGTCGATGGAGGCGGAAGCCGCCAGTCACCGAGCATTCTCTCTGAACGTAATCTACGGTTTGTTCCAGTCCGAAGGATACATGCGCGCGATGCTATCGCTCGATCCATCGCATCCTGAGGAAAAGATCGCCGAAAATCTCAACCTACGCCGCAACCGTCAACGAGACATCTTGGGTCATCCAGACGGCCCGCCCGATATGACGGTGCTTCTAAGCGAAGAGTGTCTGGCACGGGTCGAGCACGAAGACTTTTTCCAAGAGCAGGTCGAGCGGCTGCTTGAGCTTGACGACCTTCCTCAAATCGGGATCTTCATCCTGCCGTTCTCTGCTGGCCTGCACCAGTCAATCGACGATTCCTACACCATCTTCGGGTTCGAGGAACCTGACATGCAAGTCATCTACTTGGAAAGCCATCTGATTGGGCACTTCGAGACGGCAAAGAAGGAGGTTGAGCACTTCGGTAGGATGTTCACAGGCTCAATGGTGGCAGCAGTACCTCTAGGAAGAAGTAGATTCGTATGACTAATTGGCGTAAGTCCAGCCGCAGCAATTCCCAAGGTCAGCAGTGCGTTGAGGTCCGCTCTGGCCGCGTGGTGATGCAGCTGCGTGACAGCAAGCTTGGCGACGTCTCTCCGGTCTTCGATATGGCACCCGCCGAGTTCTCGACCTTTTTGAGCAGCCTTAAGCGCTAGATAGTATGGGCGCGTGGTTACTTCGCGGACGATGGCCAGAGGTTGCCTTTATCTAGACGTGATAGCAGAACCGGGCCGGTTTCCAACTAGCTGAGTTGGGAGAGTAGTGCGCTGGCGGGTCAACTCCAAGCGAACTTTATACCAGGACCAATGGGTCCACCTGCGCACAGCTGACGTTGAGCTGCCCGACGGCCGCCACCTAGATCACCGGCTCATCGAGACCGGCCCCGGAGTCGGCGCGGTGGTCGTGGTCGACCACAAAGTCTTGCTGCTGTGGCGGCATCGGTTCATCACCGACACCTGGGGCTGGGAAATCCCCCTCGGCGGCATTGAACCTGGCGAATCCGCCGAGGCCGCCGCCCGGCGCGAAGTCGAGGAAGAAACCGGCTGGCGCCCCACCGGAGCGTTGACCCCACTGACCTACACCCAGCCCTCACCCGGCCTCATCACCTCCGAACACCACATATTCAGGGCCGAGCAAGCCGAGCTCATCGGCGAACCTCGAGACTATTTCGAGTCCGAACGCATCGAATGGATACCCCTCACAGACGTTCGCCGACTCATCGACACCGGCGACATCACCGCCGCAACCACCCTCACCGTCCTGCTCTACCTCGCCTAGCGAGGTAGGCCAGCATTGGTTTAACCCTTGCCTCCAAACGACACGCGCACTCCGGCGCGTGTCGCGGAAATTCGTGCCCAAATCGTGACATTATGTCATTTCGCACAATTTCCGAGGAGGACTTTCATCCGCATGACTGTTCACAGTGCCGTCATCGAACCAGCGCCCCTGGCCGCCTCAACCTGCGAGGTCTCGGTGGCGACTCACTATTGGCAAGGTTACCGCTATTTCTCCCGCCGCCTGCGCTGCGCCAGCCCCCAGCTAGCACCCATCGTGCTCATCGGCGGAGCCTTTCAACGCAAAGAGGAATGGGGCCGTCTGGAGGCAGAGCTGGTGCGTGTCGCCGATGTCCTCAGCGTGGATCTGCCTGGCTGGGGCGCGGCCGATGACCTACCGGTTGGCTGTAGCGTCGACCTACTCGCCGAGGCCCTTGCCCATCTCATAGGCGACTTGGACATTGAGGCGGTCAACGTGTTCGGCGGCTCTTATGGCTCGGCCATCGCCTACCGCTTCGCTCGCCTCAATCCCACTCTGGCCAAGCGGATCGTGCTTCTTGGAACTGCCGGGTCTATACCCTCTTCGCTGCGCGAGGTGTCGCAGAAGTCGCTGACGATGCTGGAATCCGGCCCCCGGTCCGAATTCGCCGAAGCCGCCGTCACCTCACTTATGGCCAGTCCGCCAGGGGCCACAATCGTGCGTGGTCGGGCCGTACAGCGTCTCTTGCAGCGCCAGTTTTTGAACCTCAGCCCCGCCGACGTTGCCAAGTATCGTGCCAACACCGAGCGGCTACTGAGCGAACAGCTCATCGACACCACACAACCGCCCGCCCATCCGACGTTGGTCGTCGTTGGAGAGCATGACCGGCTCACCCCACCGGAGGGGGCGCGGGAAGTCGCCCAAGCATGCACCCAAGGTCAGCTGAGAGTCATCGCCGAGGCCAATCACTTGCTGCATCTACAACGCACCGGGGAGCTGGCCGAGCTCATGATGCGTTTCTACCAAGGTCACGACACCAGCGGCCTACCTTTCCTGCGGTGAGAAGGGCGCAACCGCACCCTGGTAACTGCGAGTCGGTCGACTTTTGCGCCAAAACGGCCCCGTACACGTCACGGCGGGACAGCCCGAACTTACTGGCCACCAGTTTCATCGCATCTTTGCGAGGCATTCCGTCGGCTTCGAGGCGTTCCACCTCCAATGCCAGGTTTTCACTAGTGGCCTCAGAGGCATCCGGGCCTTCCCAGCCAGCCACGACCAGGGTGATCTCCCCTAGCGGCGGTTGAGCCTCAACCCCGGAGAGCACTTCACCGATAGTTCCACGCCGGACTTCCTCATAGGTCTTGGTCAATTCCCGACACAGTGCGACCGGACGGTCAGCTCCGAACGCCTTCCCCATATCCGCCACAGTGGAGATTATCCGACGGGGAGACTCGAAGAAGACCATCGTGCGCGGTTCTTCGGCCAGCTCAGTGAACAGCCGGGTCCGTTCGCCAGCCTTACGCGGCACGAACCCCTCGAAGCTGAATCGGTCACACGGCAAGCCCGACAACGCCAGCGCGGTCGTTACCGCGCTGGGACCGGGCACCGCGGTCACCGCTATCTGGGCGTCAATGGCCGCGCGTACAAGGCGATACCCAGGGTCGGATACCGAGGGCATGCCACCGTCAGTAATGAGGACCAAGTGGGTGCCTTCGCGTAGCAGTTCGAGCAGTTCGGGGGTGCGGCGTGCCTCGTTTCCCTCGAAGTACGACACGATGCGCGCGTTCGTCTCCACGTGCAGGTCGGCCAACAGTCGCTTGAGCCGGCGCGTGTCTTCGGCCGCTATGACGTCGGCGGTGGCCAGTTGGGAGGCCAGGCGCGCCGAGGCGTCACCGGGGTTGCCCAAGGGGGCACCGAGCAGGACCAAGGTTCCAGTGGGTTGTTTTATCACCCGCCCAGTATCGGATACCCTGACCTCGGCCCGTACACCAGCGGCAAAATCGTCCGCATCGGTTTCATACGCCTTTTGCATCAACATGTGGCCTATGCAACGTGAGTACGCACATTGTCAGGTTGTCGACAGAACCTTGGACATGAGCCCCCAAACTTGAGAAAATGTGGTAACCCCAAGGCTACGCGTAGTAAAAGTTCATACGCCACAACAACAATCGACGATTCCAAGAGCTACCTCCGGAGGCAAGTGTGTCTATTGTGATACGTCTCGGCGTTGTCATTGGTGTTCTCGTTGGCCTCTACTTTGCCGTCGGATGGGTTGCCGCCAACTGGATCTGGTTTGCCAGCGCTGCGGCCGTCGTCGCCTCAACTCTTCTCGCCGCCTGGGTTCTGCTGCGTCGTCCCTCTGAGACGCCGGATCGGGCGGTCCTCGCCGCGCGCGAGGAAATCATGCATGATGTCGACCAAATGTCGGTGCCGGTGTTCGACGAGATGGTCACGAAGCTGTTGAAGCGATGTGAAGCTCGCAAGATCAAGAAGTTCGGCCACAAGGGATCGGATCTGGGCTGTTCGTTCGTCCTGACTATGTGCGATGGGCGGCGAGTCGTCGTTCGCTCTAAAAAGGACGACGGCACGATGCGGAAGCGGGGCGCTCGTCATATCCAAGCGCTGGGAGCCGAAACGAATCCGCGCTGGGAGGCGGACATGTCGGTCCTGGTCACCAACGCGGACCTGCATTGGTTGCGTTACGCGGGACGAAACAAGGCCTTGGCCTCACAATTGAACGTCACGCTGATGGACCGTAAGGGGCTCGCGGCATGGTTGACGACTGGCACCCCGCCCAAGGCGTTGCAATGTGAGCCCAAGGCTATAGCGGCGACCGCTTCCAGGCGCTAACTGACCCGACGACGTTGCCAGTGGGGCACGGCTGTTGCCGCGCCCCACTGGGGTCGCATAGTGGCGTTGGCACCAAGTTTTCACAACTTGCGTGGGGTATGGCCTCCAGGTGGAAGGCGATAGTGAGCTAGTTTCCGGCTTGCTGGGCGGCGATATCGATTCTCAGCGTGCCAGTGTCTCCGTCGCGCACGTATGTCACTTCCACGCTCTGCCCTGGCTCGGTACCGCTGACGTAGGTTCGCACGTCCGATCCGCGCAGGATGTCTTCTCCGTCAATGGCCACGATGATGTCTCCTGGCTCTAGTCCGGCCTCCGCGGCGGGGCCCTCGGGGTCCACACGCAAGACCATCGCGCCGTCTTCGACGTCGGCCACCGCCACTCCCATATAGGGCTGCTCGACCGAACCGGTCTCGATGATTTGGGAGGCCACATCGGCGGCCGTCTCAGAGGGGATGGCGAACCCCAGTCCGATGGAGCCGTGTTCGGTCGAGGCGATCGCGGTGTTGACACCGACCAGTTCCCCGTTTCCGTTGACCAACGCGCCTCCGGAGTTGCCCATATTGATCGCCGCGTCGGTTTGGATGAGGCCTTCCAGCGTCGTGGCACCTGCTGGCCCCTGCGGGGCATCGCCGCCGACGCTGATCGCCCGGTCCAACGCCGAGACGATTCCCGAGGTCACTGTCCCTTCCAAGCCCAATGGTGAGCCAATGGCGAGCACCAGGTCCCCCACTTGGATGCCGCTGGAATCACCGATCCTGATCGGTTGCAGGTCACTGGTGTTCTCCACTTGGATGACCGCCAAGTCCTGGCTGGGGTCGGCCCCCACCACCACCGCCTCATCGGTGCGGCCATCGGAGAATCGGACCGTTACGGAATCTGCCCCTGCCACGACGTGGTTATTGGTGATGATGTAGCCCTCATCGGAGTAAATGACACCCGATCCCTCACCGGAACCGGAAACTATGGCCACCACGCTAGGGCTGACGTCTGCCGCCACCGCGGCGATGGTGTCGTCGCTGACGGTCATCGACGGTGAGGCGACGACCTCGGTGCGGTCGGCCATGAAATAGCCAATCGCGCCGCCCACGCCACCGGCAAGCAATGCGATGACCAACGCCCCAGCCAGGAGCTTCCAACCCGACGGTTTGGTTGCCGCCGGTGGGCCTGCTGGTGGAGCGACGCCAGGCGGGACGTTGGCCGTGGCCATGGGGCCAGGCTGGACGTTGCCCGGTGGCACAGGAGGGACGGGCCCGCTGGCGGGTGCGCCATGGGTACTGCTGGGAACTACCGGATTCGCCGCGATGTTCTCGTTCGGTGGCTGGGGGTTTTCCGGCGGGTTCTCAGGGCTGTTTTCCCCGGTGGGCCCGCCTGGGTGGGGTTGTGGGGGTTGATTGTCCATTCCATTGTTCATCATGGAGTCAGCATGCCTCAGAAATTTGAGAAACCCCTGCAAAAAGCACTAAATGTCTCTGGGAAAATGGCGATCGGCACTGAAGTTATCAGCGGGTGTTTAGGAACCGCCGCCCCTAGTGGGCCCGTCGTCATCCGTTCGCGCAGAGGTTTCAGGTCGGTCATTGTCTTCGTCGGGGCCGCTTGGGGGGCCATCATGGCTTTCGCCCTCCCGATCGCCCTCGGATTCGGAGCCTGCGGGCCTATCGGTGGCTTCCGCGTTGGAGACGGGTGCCTCGGGCGTGCCAGGCACCGCGCCGAGGATGCTCTCAGGGCTCGAGGCCCCTGTTGGGCGGCTGGCGCCGCTTTGGTCGGCAAAGCCTAGCCGCACGGTGAATGTTGTTCCCTCTCCCTGTGTGGACTCGACTTGCACCGTACCTCCGTGGGCCCCCACCAGCGCGGCTACGATAGCCAGGCCCAAGCCGGTGCCTCGTTCGGCGTCTTTGGAGCCTTTGCGTCCAGCCCGAGTTCGTGACTCATCGGCTCGGTAGAAACGTTCGAAGACTCGATTGGCGACGTCGGTCTCCATCCCCGGTCCCGTGTCACTGACCTGCAATACCACGTCGGTGTCGTCGGCCCATAGTTTCACCGACACGCTAGTGCCGCTGGGAGTGTGCCGGACGGCGTTGGAGAGAAGGTTGTCGACCACTTGTCGCAGACGGTCTTGGTCGCCTAGGACCATGAACGGCCCGCCTTCGGCCGTCACGTCCCAGTTATGTCCACTATCGACAAGTTGCGCGGCCTGAATGGACTCGGTCGTGATACTCAAGAGATCCACCGGGCGCATCTGGAAGGGCCGTCGCTGATCCATGCGTGCCAACAACAACAAGTCCTCAACCAAGAGCCCCATGCGTTTGGCGTCGTCTTCGATACGGCGAATGTAGTCTTGCCGCTGTTCGGCGGCCAACTCAGGATTGGACCGACACAGTTCGGCATATCCCCTGATCGTGGTCAACGGTGTGCGCAGTTCGTGGGAGGCATCGGCGACAAATTCGCGCATGCGTTGCTCGGACGCCCGGGCCCGCTCCTCGGAGGCCTCGCTATTGCGAATGGAGCGTTCGATCTTGCGCAGCATCATGTTGATCGCCCAGCCCAAGCGACCGACCTCAGTGGCGGGATCACGCTCAGGGACTCGCCGCGAATAATTCCCCGCCGCGATCAGGGCCGCAGTGTGCTCAATGTCACGCAGTGGGTTCAAACTGGCGCGCACCAGACCCACACCGACGGCCGCAAGCCCTGCCAGCACTCCCACGGCGACCAGCAAGTTGATCCACACCAAACCAGCCACAGTGGAGTCAAACTGCTCGAGTCGGTAAGCCAACACCAAATAGCGTTGCGGCTCACCGTCGTTCTCGGCCAGCTCCGCGGCCAAGGAGCCCTCCGGGGGCCAGGCCTCGGCCAGCACCCGCCAACGCGCGTTTCCGTCAGCAGACAGGGCCGTGTAGGGCCGTCCAACGTTTTCTGAGACCTCCGCGTAGTCGATCGCGGGGCGGTTACTCGCATTGCCGGGCACAGTGAAGACCACCACCGGATTGGGGTAGTACAGGATCATGTATTCGCTGGGACGGTGCGGCTCCCGGTTGCCCTGCCCCACGGCGTCTTGAATTTCCTCGGCTTCAAAGTTGGCCAAGCGTTTATGCAGATCCGAATCCACCGTGTGCATGAAATAGGTGTGCAAGGCGACGATCGAAGACACGCTGATGAGAACGAGCGACCCGGCCACCAGGGCCAAGACAGCCGCCACTAGCCGCACGCGCAGAGGCATGCGGTCGAATTTGCGCCTTATGGCCTTCCAGGGCCGCCACTTACTCACCGATTGGGCTCCCGCAGCACGTAACCGATTCCGCGCAACGTCTGGATCAACTTGGGTTCAGCCGTGTCGATCTTGCGACGCAGATACGACACATAGGACTCGACGATGCCGTCGTCTCCGCGGAAGTCGTACCGCCACACGTGATCGAGGATTTGCGATTTCGACAGGACCCGACCAGCGTTGATCATGAAGTACTGCAACAGCTTGAACTCGGTGGGCGATAGTTGGATGGGTTTGCCCGCGCGCCACACTTCGTGAGTTTCCTCGTCCAACTCCAAGTCGGCGTATTGCAAACGAGCGGGGCGGGGCAGATCGCCCTGACTGCGGCGCAACACCGCACGGATGCGGGCGACGACCTCATCGAGGCTAAACGGCTTGGTTACGTAGTCGTCGCCGCCGACAGCCAAGCCCTTCACAGTGTCTTCTGTGGCGTCCCTCGCGGTGAGATATAGCACTGCGGTCGAATCGGATCCCGACCGTAGCCGTTTGACCACCTCGAAACCCTCCATATCGGGCAACATAACATCGAGAACCACCAGGTCAGGGCGGTGACGAGGCACTGCTTTGAGCGCTTCCTCCCCGGTCGTGGCGGTGTGGACCTCGAAGCCGGCGTAGCGCAAAGAGGTGGCGAGGAGCTCACAAATGTTCTCATCGTCCTCAACGACCAGAAGTGTGGCTTCGCTCTCGGTACGTGACGGTGATTGGGCCATAATCCCTATCTTTGCTCATCCAGACTGGGTTCTACCTGTGGGAACTCTGAGAATACGCCGAATGCCGCGCCACGCCCAACCCATGGGCGAGGCGCAATGAGACTGTCAATTGTCGTCTCGATCCGATAAGCTGAAAAGCCACCCGGGCACAATGCGCCTGTGGTGTCAGACAACCAGGGCGGGTAGGCAACTAATGACGCTGTCAATCGACACCAGCACTGCTGACAACGGAGACGTAACCATCACCTTGAGTGGCGAGGTAGATTACGCCACAGCTCCCAACATCCGGCAGACCATCACCGATCTGCTCGAATCCCAGTCCATCCCCACCATTCGCGTTGATGTCGCGAAGGTGACGGTGCTGGATTCGACCGGAATCGGCACCATCGTGGTCGCCTACCGGATTGCGCGGGACATGGGCGTTGCCCTGCGGGTAACCAACCCCAACCGGTTCGTCACCCGCCTGTTTGCAGTGGTCGGGGCCGAGGAGCTCCTCGAGGAGCCCACCGATACCTTTGCTAACACTGCAAAGACCAGCTAGTTCACTCAGACGTCGTCGCGATCTCCAGTTGACGCGCCCAAGCGCGATCTACTGGGTTTGTGGCGGCGTTTCTTTATGTGTCCGATCTCAAACGGACACGCCCGCAGGTGGGCGCCACCAAGGCGACCGCCCCTCGCGCTGTCCCCGACGACGCGCCAGCACAGTCGCCTTCTGCCTGACTTTTGTGGCCGCTACCCATTAACATTGACTCTTGGCCCTGTGGTGAGTTCCAAAGCCTGTGGTCGCCATCATCAATGCTGGCCCCGCGAGCAGGTCGAACAGTGGTGAAGGCCCGGATGGCAGCACGCCTAACCGGTGCCTACGCAGTGGTCGCGCACCTGGACAAGTTTCCCAAAACCGAACGAAGCCGGGCGAGTGCGCACATCGTGTCAGGTACCACTAGTGAGGTGCTCCGCAGGGGACCGCGCTCAACTACCAAACCGTTTTACGAGCCAGTAGGCTCATACCCTAAGGACAATACTGTCCACTCACGCAATGACGCATACAGAAGAGGCGATCTAGCCGTGGCGACTCCAGGCAGCACGTCAGCAGGTAATTCCAACCCGCTAGAAAATTTCGGACACAATGAGTGGCTGGTCGACGAGATGTACGAGCGTTATCTCGACGACCCCAATACCGTCAGCGCCGGATGGCGCGAATTTTTCGCCGATTACCGCAAGGGCGACACGACCAACAACAGCTCTAAACCAGCAGCGACAACGTCGGCGGGCTCCGAGTCCTCGGCGTCGGATGCGAAGAAACCTGCACCCCGGGCCAAGCAGGCCCCAGAGGCAACTCCCGCTGCCACGCCTCAACCGCGTACTCAGGCACCCACGGAGCCTAAGCCGACTGCCGACAATAAGAACCGACGCGCCAAGTCCGACCAGAAGCAGAAAGACAGCCTGAACGTGAACCAGCCGACGCCAGGGGTAAAGCCCCTCAAAGGCATCGCCGCCAAGGTCGCCAGCAACATGGACGCCTCCTTGGAGATCCCCACCGCCACCAGTGTCCGAGCGGTCCCTGCCAAGCTGCTCTTCGATAACCGGATCGTCCTGAACAATCACCTGCGTCGCGGCCGTGGCGGCAAGGTCTCCTTCACGCACCTCATCGGCTACGCGCTGGTCAAGGCCGCGCAGCTGCACCCGGGTATGAACAACTCATACCAGGTCATCGACGGTAAGCCACAGGTCGTAACGCCCGAACACATCAACTTGGGTCTCGCGATCGACCTGGCCAAGCCCGATGGTTCCCGCACCCTCGTGGTGCCCTCCATCAAGAACTGCGAAGACATGGACTTCCGCACCTTCTGGGGTGCGTATGAGGACCTGGTCCGCAAGGCTCGCAACAACAAGTTGACGATGGATGACCACACTGGGGCCACCTTCACGTTGACCAACCCCGGCGGCATCGGCACCGTCCACTCGGTGCCGCGCCTCATGAAGGGGCAAGGGCTCATCGTCGGAGTCGGCGCCATGGAGGTGCCCGCCGAATTCGCCGGAGCCTCCGACGAGACGCTGGCGGACCTAGGCGTCTCGAAGATCATGACGTTGACCTCGACATACGACCACCGCATCATTCAGGGCGCGGAATCGGGCGACTTCCTCAAGACCGTCCACCGTCTGCTGTTGGGCGAAGACAACTTCTTCGACGAGATCTTCACGTCGCTGAAGATCCCCTATGAGCCGGTGCGTTGGGTCCGCGACGTCGCCAAGACCTCCGAAGGTCAAATCGACAAAACCGCCCGGGTCATCGAGCTCATCCACGCCTACCGGGTACGCGGTCACCTCATGGCCGACACCAACCCGCTCGACCACGACTCGCGACACCACCCCGACCTGGACATCCTCTCGCACGGACTAACTCTGTGGGACTTGGACCGCACCTTCCCCGTGGGCGGATTCGCAGGGCAACAGCGCATGACGCTGCGCGACATCCTCGGAGTGCTGCGCGACACCTACTGTCGTCGAGTCGGCATCGAGTACATGCACATCCAGGACCCCGAAGAGCGCCAGTGGTTGCAAAAGCACATCGAGGTGCCTTTTAAGAAGCCTGATGTCACCGAACAAAAGCACATCCTGGGGCGCCTCAACGCCGCCGAAGCCTTCGAGACATTCCTGCAGACGAAGTTCGTCGGGCAGAAGCGCTTTTCCCTCGAAGGCGGCGAATCCCTGATTCCGCTGCTAGACCAGGTGCTCACCAATGCCGCTGACGAGTCGCTGGACGAAGTCGTTATCGGCATGCCGCACCGCGGGCGTCTCAACGTGCTGGCCAACATTGTCGACAAGCCGCTCAGCCAGATCTTCACCGAGTTCGAGGGGCACATGGACCCCAAGACCGTGCACGGCTCCGGCGACGTCAAGTACCACCTGGGCATGACCGGCGAGTTCCACACGCCCGACAGCCGTGCATCCACCACCGTGTCCGTGACGGCCAACCCATCGCACCTAGAGGCGGTCAACCCTGTCGCCGAGGGCATCGTGCGCGCCAAGCAGGACCGCCTCAACCTGGGCGAGGATGGCTTCACAGTGCTGCCGTTGCTCATTCACGGCGACGCGGCCTTCGCTGGGCAAGGCGTCGTGGCCGAGACACTGAACCTGTCTCAGCTGCGCGGCTACCGTACCGGCGGCACGGTCCACGTCATCGTCAACAACCAGGTTGGTTTCACCACCGCCCCGGCTCACTCCCGCTCCAGTCTGTACTGCACAGACGTCGCGCGTATGATCCAGGCCCCGATCTTCCACGTCAACGGAGACGACCCCGAAGCGGTCGTGCAGGTGGCGGCGCTCGCGTTCGCATACCGTCAGAAGTTCCGCAAGGACGTCGTCATCGACATGGTCTGCTACCGTCGGCGCGGACACAACGAGGGCGATGACCCGAAGATGACCAACCCGATGATGTACCAGGTCATCGACGAGAAGCGCTCGGTGCGCAAGCTCTACACCGAGGATCTGATCGGTCGGGGCGACATCACCATGGACGACGCCGAAGAGGCTCTCGCCGACTACCAGCAAAAGTTGGAGCGGGTATTCCACGACACCAAGGAAGCCCTATCGGGCCGAGCGGGGCCGGTGCCACAGCGCATCCAGACCACGCCGTACTCCGATGTCAACACCGCCACCGATGCCGAGACGATCGCGATGATCGGCAAGGCGCACACCACTTTGCCGGACGGATTCCGTCCCCACAAGGTGGTGCAGCGCATGCTGACCAAGCGCGCGGACATGGCGACCTCGGGCAATATCGACTGGGCGTTCGCGGAGATTCTCGCGTTCGGTTCGCTGGTCTCCCAAGGGGTTCCGGTTCGACTGGCCGGGCAGGACTCACGACGTGGCACGTTCGTGCAGCGTCACTCCGTCGTGGTCGACCAGGAGACTGACGCCGAGTACATGCCCATCGCGAACCTGGGCGAGAACATCGAGCGCTTCTTCGTGTACGACTCGCTACTTTCTGAGTTCGCGGCCTTGGGCTTCGAATACGGCTACGCGGTGGAAAACCCCGAAGCGCTCGTGCTGTGGGAAGGTCAGTTCGGCGACTTCGTCAACGGGGCCCAGTCCATCATCGACGAGTTCATCTCCTCGGGTGAGGCCAAGTGGGGCCAACGCTCCGGCGTCGTCATGTTGTTGCCGCACGGCCATGAGGGTGCTGGCCCCGACCACACGTCGGGGCGCATGGAGCGTTTCCTACAGCAGTGCGCTGAGGACAACATGCGCATCGCCAACTGCACGACCCCGGCGAACTACTTCCACCTGTTGCGCCGCCAAGCGCTGGACCCGGTCAAGAAGCCACTGGTTGTCTTCACTCCCAAGTCGCTGCTGCGTCACAAGAAGTGCGTCTCCGACGTCGAGGCGTTCACCTCAGGCTCTTTCCAGCCGGTGTTGTCCGACCCAGCCGTCACCGCTGGCACGGTGAAAGCCGAGAATGTCAAGCGGGTGCTGCTGTGTTCGGGCAAGGTCTACTACGACTTGGAGAAGGCGCGCGAGGAACGGGGCATCACTGACACGGCGATCATTCGCCTCGAACAGTTGTTCCCACTTCCAGTCGACCAGATCCGGTCGGCTCTGCAGTCGTTCCCCAACGCGGAGGACACCTGCTGGGTCCAAGAAGAACCAGCCAACCAGGGAGCCTGGCAATACATCGCGCTGAACCTGTTGGAAGACCTCGAAGGCGTGCATCTGCGCCGCATCTCCCGTCCGGCGGCGGCGGCCCCGGCGGCCGGTTCTGCCAAGGTCCACGAGATCGAGCAATCGTCGCTGATCGATGTGGCGCTGCCAAAGACCTAATCCCAGGCAGGGGCCGACACAAGTGTCAGCCCGGGATTGTCGCTAAAGACAGCGCGGAATTAATGGCTGTGGGCCCGTCCAAGTGGATGGGCCCACAGCCATTGTCCGTTGAATTGGTCTGAGAAACCCCTCGTCGCAGTGCCACCGGTGATGAGGAACGATGAGCGGTCGGGCAGCCCTATGGGGCTTCAAAGAGCCCCTGGCGTTGCAAGCACGAGGACAGGGCCCATCCTTGGCGATCGGCAAATGTCACCTTCACCCACTCATCTTCGAAACCTAGGCCAGCGCAGCCAAACGCGCGGTCGCCGGTTTGCGTCGTGCAGTCCCCTTGCACCTCATGACCGTGCGGAATGCGGCCCATCGTGTAGGCGACCATGCTCGGCTCTTCCCGAACGTTGGTTCCGAAGTATCCCTGTGCGATGTAGCTGCACAACGGAGGTAGCGTCTGCTCGGGAAAGTTCCCGAAGACGCCCTCGGCTGGCCGTTCCTCGTGAGCGAACGCGTTTCCGGCGATCAAACCGGCGAGAAATGCGCTACCGGCGGCGATGATGAGGAGACGCCGAACGAATCCGCGGCGCCTCGGTGGCGATGAATATGGCATTGCCCCTCCTGGTGTGGATGTCTCGACGCTGCGGTGAGATCGGCGTCGACAACCTCTCCTAGGATGGATGGCCACAGACCGGCATGAGCGGACAATGGCCTAAAGCCTTTGTCGCGTTACCGACATCGCAGTCTAGGGCCCAGAAATGGCGATAGAGACACGCTGGCAATGCCTCGCAGGCAGGTGCCGAAAATATCAGTCACGGCTCCACCACGACCTTTCCAAAGGCCTTCCCCGATTGCAGATGCCGCAGGGCCGATTCGGTCTCGCCCAAGGAAAAGCAACTATCGATGATCGGCTCGACGCCGTTTCGTTCGCAGAAATCCAACAGCTGCGACAGTTCCTCCAGGGTGCCCATGGTGGAGCCGATCAGTTCGATTTGGTGGAAGAACAGTCGCCGCAAGTCCACCTGCGCGCGATGGCCGCCGGTGACTCCACACAGCACGACCCGGCCACCCGGCTTCGCGCAATTGATCGAGTGGTTGAGTCCTTCTCCGGCAACGGAATCGACCACCACGTCCACCCGCCGTGGTAGATGCGCGCCAGGCTCGAAGGCCCGCGTCGCGCCAATCTGGAGGGCCCGGGCCCGGCGGGCGGCTGTTCGGCTCGTGACGTACACCGTCGCGCCCAGCGCCCGGGCCAGCACAATGGCGGCGGATGCCACTCCCCCACCCGCGCCCTGGACCAGCACGGTTCCGTCGCGAGCTGGCAGGCGCCCGCGAGTGGTGAGCATACGCCAGGCGGTCAGATAGGCTGCCGGAATGCAGGCCGCTTGCGCGAATGTCATTGCCGGGGGTTTACCAACCAGGTTGCGTTTCGGTGCCCATACGTACTCGGCGAGAGTCCCCGGGTATTTCTCGGACAGAAGAGTTCGCTGCGGGTCCATGGTCTCGTCACCGTCGCCTGCGGCGTGGTCGCCGATGACAGAGTGCACAATGACCTCCCGTCCCTCATCGGTGATTCCGGCAGCATCACAACCGAGGATCATGGGGCATTGGTCGGAGCCTAGACCGACTCCCGCGAGAGACCACAGGTCATGATGGTTCAGCGCGGCCGCCTTGACCTGGACCCGGACCCAGTCTTCAGGGACGGGTGGAGGATCGATCTGCGCGACGCTCAGCGCGGAAAACGGATTATCGGGGCAGGTGGTCCTAGCGAATGCGGCGAGCATTCTCCGAGACTAAATGGCTGGGCTACCCCGCCGAGCCGCGGCTGGCCTCCGCTATGACTTCAAGCTGATCCGCGACCTCACCCACAAAGACCTGGGTGTCGATCTCGTGGGTCGACGTCTGTCGCAGTAGCGGCTCCACGCTATCGATATAGCGCACGATCTCCTGGCGTTCGTCGGGGTTCTTGCCGTAATCATTGCCCGGTCGCGTTTCCACGCGTTCGAGCACGATCGCGGTGGGAGCGCTCAAGAGCACGACCGCATCGAACTTCGGATAGAACTGCCCTTGATTGGAAACACAGGCGGATACGTACAGATCGCCCTTTCTGTGGCCGTCCAAGAGCGCATTGATACGGTCTGGCCGCCACAGCTGTTCGGTCTCGCCATCCTGGGTGGGAACCGCTTCCTCAAATTCAGGGTGATAGTCGGTGTCCACCACGCGGTGACCACGGGAGGCGAGTTCGACCAGAACGGTGGACTTACCGGTACCGGACATTCCTGTCACCAATATTTTTGACATCTGCGGACGATAGCAACGGTGACCGACATTGTCGGCCACGGCGCATAGTCGCACATGCATTGTCACCAGAGGCCAACGATCAGGTTGCAAAACGACCGGGGCCAGTGTCGATATCCCGACACCAGTGCCTGCGGCGAGGGCAGTAACCGATGCCGCAGGACATCGTTTTGCCCAGTACAGGCGCTACCCGGGGGCGACTAGAACTGTTCGCAGAGCCCACTTCCCCCTCACCAGAAGCAATGATTAAGAATATGAGGAAAATGAACTTCGAGAATCAGGACGCGCGCACGCTCCCTAGCAGTAGCAATGACCGACCTTGCCCAGGTGCGGTAAAGTTCTCGCCTCACGAGGGCGAGGATGGAACGCGAAGCACGCTCAAACCTACTATGGTAGGGGGACATGATGTGGTCATGTCCCCCTATTCTTGATATATCTATTGAAACTGGGACAAGCCGGATTGATCGGGTTGTCCGCGAACGTACTCACGACGACAACGGAGGGGAGGCAACGGCAATGAAGACTGGCGACGATGTCTTGCTGTTGGAAGTCCCCTCGGGCAGTGAATACATGTCCGTGCTCCCCACGGCAACCGCTGGCGTGGCAACGCGACTAGGGTTCGGGCTAGCCGATATCGAGGACCTCCGGGCGGCTGTCAATGCCGCCGCGACCTTGTTGCTCGAGTCTTCCTCGGCAATTGGCACCACCCTGCGATGCCGACTAGAGGTATCGGCCACCGACCTCATGATCTCCATCGAAATGCCCGGCCGCCGCGAACTACCTAGTTCCTCGGCCTACCAGTGGCAAGTGTTGCAAGCTTTGGCGGGCGATGTCTCCACCGCAATTAGTGAAACCGAGACGCACATTCAGCTTCGGCAACCGCGCCCGCCCACCGAGGCCGATATGGACACACACCCCCATCAAGCCGCAGGCCCCTTCGTATATTGACCCCAGGCTTAAGCAAAACGCACTTTCGGCGCTTACGTCGGCTCGTCTATCTGCGTAAGCCTTGCCCCCGCGGCCTTGCTTTTGCACTCCTACCTAAGCCTCCCAGTACACCAGACGCACTCAGACCAGCATTGCGACTCCAACCGTTGGCTCGTCGGTACCGTTTGGACCACAACGTGAATCAAACCTGTGGGCGATCGGCTGGACTACTGAGATTTGCTCCACCTCACCGGCACCGCGAAGACCACACATCGCACGTACCTGGAACCAACCGCTGGCAATCCCGAGCGGCACCGGACCGGAGCCTGGTGAAGCGCAGCTTTTCCGTTCACCGCGAGACCATGGTGGTCCTCAAACAGGCAAAATTATGGCCCGGCATCGCTGCCGGGCCGGACGTACATTTCTGTACGGTGGTTTAGGGCGTGATTCCGTCTGGAATTCTGCCGCTCCTAGGCGGCCGCCCAAACCCATGTTTTGTTGTCGTGTTGGTGTTTTCGAGACTCGAAGTACAGTCCGCTTGGTGGGCTAGACCGTGGCGTCGCAGTCGCATTTAGGTGCTTGGTCAAAGTCGAAACTTAGACACTCGCTACCACGACTCCATCGTGCTTGGTTCCCGCTGAGAATGACGCGGCTTTCCTCGCCAATTCTCCACACGACCTGTGTGCACGAGGGCATTTGAGCCTACCCTTGGCGTGTTATGCCTGGACAGCGAGTGTACGCAGGCCACTGCGACGCTTGAGCTCACGGCGCTCGACTTCGCTTAGTCCGCCCCAGACTCCCGCGTCTTGGCCAGACTCAAGGGCCCACTGCAAGCACGACTCCGATACCGGGCAACGACCGCAGACAGCTTTGGCCTGCTGAATCTGACCCAGTGCCGGACCGGTGTCTCCAATCGGGAAGAACAGTTCCGGGTCTTCGTCTCGGCAAATAGCCCGGTGGCGCCAATCCATCAGTGCAACTCTCCTTGCTGAGTAAGTAAACCATTGCTTGGTTTTTTGTTTCCTTAGTGAACTGCGAGGGGCATAGAAAATGCCTCCGGGCAATCCGGCGAACCCGCATCGGCGCGTTCTTATCGTCTATTAGTTGTGGGCGTTAAGCCACCCTGGGCAACAGGTCGTGGATGGCTTCTACACCGCACGTATGAAACGTCCACTTCGAGTACCGCATGGCCGGGGGAACGCCGAGCCTGGCGTCGCCCAATAGGCGTGAGTGTCTTCGATTCCCTATCGGAAGCGAAACTCTAACCTCTTTGCACCAGTCGCATCAACTTTTACAGCGTGTCGCGTTTCTATCCTTCGGGTCCGCCACCAGATTCAACCTTGAAGGCCTGGTAGAGACCCTGCAACACGCCCAAGTACCACCTTGTGAATACTTTCACAAGGGCGCGGTTTGTTCAAGAGGTTCAGACCCAGAATCTTGTCCGGAGTGAGTGAACTCACCGGGCAGGTCCACAAGTGGTCATTACTTGTCAGTCCCTGGATCACAATCCCAGCCTCTAATTGAAGCTTAACGATGATTCCGCTCAGTGACCGCTCGATTGAGCAAAGTCACTAAGGCCCACCTCTCGAATTTCCACCCACCTCCCGACACATTCGTCGGGGCTGGAAGTGAAACCCGCGTTACCAATTCGCAATCGTTATGCCGCAGCCGAACCGGCGATGTACCTAACAGTTGGTTGACAAACAGTCAATCAAACTGTCATCCCACCGCTGCCGAAACAGACAAATGAGAAATAGGAGTAGGTCAGTGATTCCGAAGGTCGCAACCTTTTCAGGGAACCAAGAGCCGCGATCGCCTTGTGAGGCACGTTGCCCATAGGTTCCAATGAAGTTGGCGACCGCACCGCGTTTCCCTGTTCGCCGGTAGGCGAATCGTAAAAACCGGTCGGTGATTCACCGCCTTAACGCCAGCCCACCTCAGCTGCGCCATCAGACCGCTGGGCACTCGTGGAAAACTCCACGAGCCGCACCCACGCTCAGGTGTACCAGAGCAACTCGAACAACGATTCACGTCGCTGACGTGTGTGCCCACCGTGCTGTGAACACGACGCCCACGAATAACGTCTTGGAACTGCTGCGCTGAGAACACCACGCGAGACAACTCATCGAGACGCCATCTCGCAAACTGCATTGGGAGCGACCACAGAGAACCTGGGTCATATCGGGAGTCTCATAAGGCGGACCTCATGCTGACCCCCGAAGCGAATTGCGAATCGGCTCTGGCAAGATCAATTCTGATAGACCCTCAGCGAGAGCTTCACTACGGGATTTCCTAAATAACCTGTCACGAACGACTGTCGCCTGGCCCAGCCATTCAGCGACGCTGTGACAACAGCGGCCCTGGACGACGGGTCGTGGTAGCAGCCCCTCGCGATCGGCCTCCCGAGACGAAGAAGCTCGCCAACTGGGTCCCCATGAACAATGGGGAGAACCAATCTGACACACTGTGACTGACGCTGGGAACCCGGTAACGGAATCCTCGCCAGCCGCGCTTGAGCTCTCATAAGAGCTTGCGGGCTTAAGCGGGAATTACGGTCGAGTTCCAGCCTGCCCGAAAGGGCCAGCCACGCATGTGTGAGTCGTTTGCCGCGACTCAACCATGCTGATACGCACCGAAGTGTGAAAACTATATGTGATTATAGGAAGTTTCGGTCACCTTATTACGAGTTGAGCGTTCTTAACTCGATTCCGGTGGCAATGCCGTTAAGAGGCATTGTCAACCTTGCCCGCTGCTCAACATCTTGTCAACAGTTATAACGACTGTTTTAGACAACTGTTACGCAAAAAACCGCAGCGAATCCTTGGTTGTACGCAGAGTGTCTAGATGCACCGTTTCCCGTGCACGCCACGGTAGCGGTCGATGCTGTCAGCACACCACCCGCAGCGCGTTCGGTATCGCTTGAAACTGCACGTCGTCGTGCTCGCCCAGGTAGTCCCCATCGAGCTGGAAGGCCTCAGGCCGCGAAAAACGCAACCGGAAACTCTCCAGGTCGTGATATGAGTCCACCTGCTTGCCACTGGGGCCCTCACGGCCGGTCAGGACTTGAGCGGCCGATCTAGCGGCGGCCGACAATCCAAGTTTACGCACCAGGAGGAGGTCAAGTCCAGCATTAAAGGATGCCCGCGCGTTGAGATTCACCGGCAGCTCTCCCAAATACGTCCACGGGGCGGTGTTCTGGATGACCGCGGAGCCACGACCATGTTTGACAGTGCCATCCGGCAGCTCCAGCTCCACATCCGGCTCTTGCCGATCAGGAGCGGGCATGAGCTCGGCCAGCCCCGCCCTGAAGTACAAACCAGGTGTGGCCTGCTTACCCAGTTCCCGATAATGCTCGACGCGACGGATAACCGCCGCGTCCCAACCGATACCAGCGCAGAAGGTGAAAAGTCGCCCAGCGGCCCGGCCCAAGCTAATGCGGCGGAATTTGCCCTCCCGAACGGATTTCAAAACCTGGGCGGCGGCCTCAATGGAATCATCGGGTAGCCCCAATGCCCTGGCAAACACGTTAGTCGAACCGCCGGGCACCGGAATGAACAGCGGCGCGTCATCGGCGCTGCGACCGTCACCGACTAGACCATTGACGACTTCATTGATGGTCCATCACCGGAGAGGGTCGCCACCGCGTCTACGCCGCCTTCGGCGCCTTCGCGGGCCAAATCCATAGCGTGGCCACGGTACTGCGTCTCTTTGACCTCTACATCGAACTGACCTGTCAGGGCTGAGATCAGCACCTGACGCGCCTTCGACGACGTCGTCGTCGCGGCCGGATTCACAATTAGAAGGGCTCGCACGGGTGCAGACTATCCTTGAGGCACCACCGTTGCCAATCGAACCCGGCTCAAACTAGCCGCTCACGCTGGCTTTCCCCATCTACGGGAACGATGAGGTGAAACGAGTGTCGCCTATCCCACACACCGGGGCTATTCCTTGCCAGAAGTCGCCCCCGTACGCCGCCCATGGGCCCGGCCGCCGGGCCCATGGGCCCCTAGCCACAGACTGGATGGGCATGGACATCAGGCCTCGGCCACGTCGATACAATTTTTTCGTGACAGCCCATGAAGCCACCGGGTCCGATGACCACCATGACGAGACCGATGACGACGTCCGGCTGCCCTGGCAGCTGTGGGCTGCCATCGGGCTCATTTGCGCCCAAGCGGTCGCCCTGATAGGCCTAGGCCTCATCATGGCCCTCAAGACGGTCACCGGCGAAGCTCAGTTCCTGAGCGCGGCAATTGGTGAAATCGTCGTCGTGCTCGGCGTGGCCACGCTTCTGCTCTACTTGGCCAAAAGACTACGCGGGCGGCATGCTTCCGCTCGTGGCCTCAGCGTTTTCATGGGCCTGCTATGGCTGCCCATCGGATGGTTTCTGCATCAAGCTGGGCTTACCGACTGGACCTTCGTGGCATGGGCCATTGCCGTGACTCAAACAGTCTTGCTGGTCGTGGCCCCGACGAGAGAAGCCCTCGGAGTGGAGACGCGCCTGCCGATGGCAGCCGATATCGACGAGGAGCCCGATTCCGAGACGCCCAAGGGCTGACCGACAAAGATCGCTCCCCCCTCCCTGGCGGAATGCATCGCAACGTCCGACAACTTGCCCGGGGCGATGAAATACGACACGGCGGCAACGCGACGCGCCCCTTGGGCCCGCAACTGCCGCACCGCCTCGGCGGGTCTAAGCCCCTCCCCCGTGGCAAATCCAGCCAACGCCGGAACTCCCAGAAGGCGGCCCGTTTCGGCCGCGACCGCGTGAATGTGGGAGCGGCCGGCCGCGACTCGCGTGCCAGCCGCTCCCACGACCACACCATCGCAGTCGGGCAGGCCCACTACCAAACTGCGTGCATGTGAGAGGGTCCCCACCGGTGTGGCCTGGTGAATGTCGATAAATCCGCTCGCCTCGGCCGCAATGCGAGGGACGTCGATGCGAGCGTGGTAGGCGTTGGTCAGCAGCAACGGCACGAGAGTCGCGCTGAGATGCCCCTGGTCGGCCAATTCGCGCAATGCGGTCAACGGATGCGGTTGGTCGAATTCAAGGAACGAGGCGTGGGCCCCACAGCGTTCGGCCAGCGCGCGGACCACCGGCGCGGATCGCGGGTCCGGGCTGCCGTGGGCTACGAGTAGCACGGCCTGGTTTGACCGCCGCTGGGACCGAAACTCGTCGGGACGGTCCTGATCGTGAGGTCTCATACGTGGAGTCCGCATTCGGATTTGTCGAACATCGCCCATCGTCCAGCGCGGGGATCTTCTCCGGGGGCGGTACGACGTGTGCACGGCCAGCAGCCCACGGAGCCATATCCGTTGCGTAGTAGCTGGTTGACCGGAATATCGTGTTTCTCAATGTAGGCGTCGACGTCGGCCTCAGTCCACTTGGCGATCGGTGAGACCTTGACTTTCTTTCGCGAGGGGTCGAATCCCACCACTGGGGTGTCGGCTCGCGTTGGCGACTCGTCGCGCCGGAGGCCGGTGGCCCAGCCGTCGTAATCGGCTAGGGCGTCGGCTAGGGGGAGAACTTTTCGCAAAGCACAGCATTCGTCGGGTCGGCGGTCCCACAGACGGGGGCCAAATTCGCCGTCTTGGAGCCCGACGGTCTGGCGTGGCCTGATGGAGCGGACGTTAACCGGGAAGGTGAACATCACTTCGTCGCGAACTTCGAGAGTCTCGGGGAAATGCAGGCCCGTGTCCAGGAAGACCACGTCAATACCGGGAGCCACAATGCTGGCCAGATGGGCCACCACGGCGTCGGCGAACGAAGAGGTGACGCAGAAGCGTTCACCGAATTCGCCGACGGCCCACTCCAGGATTTCCAGAGCTGAGGAGTCTTCTAGGTCGCGTCCGGCTTGGTCGGCCAGGTCTTTGAGTTCAAAAGGGTCACGTGCTGGGGTGGTTTGTGACGTCATTGGGTATCACCATTCCTTGGAAGGCCACGGTGAAGACGCGGGTGCAGCTGGTGCAGTGCCAGGCGCCTCGCACGGCCTTGGGTTCAGCATTGGCTGGATGGGGATCAGTGGTCTCCTCAGGCTCGCTGGGAGCCCAGGGGCGGAGGTCTTCATCGGCGCAGTAGGGGCAGAAGTAGGGGACGACGCGGGCGTTACTCATGGGGTTCCCCTTTCCTCATCGCCGACTGGCCCAGGTTGAGCGCGGTGGGTAGTGACCTCATTTGAGGTCCTCCTCATCAGCGCGGGTGGCCCAGTGCGCGAAGGTTTCGCCTTCGTTGCGCTGGTCCAGGTAGCGACGCGTGACTTTCTCGACATAGTCGGCCAGGTCGGTCGCGGCGACCTTGTGGGCGCGCAGCTTGCGGCCCAGCCCGGCGTCGAGCCCGTGGCCTCCCCCAAGGTGGACCTGGAAGCCTTCTGCTTGTTTGCCATCGACGGTGACAAGCTGCCCTTTGAGGCCGATGTCGGCGGTTTGGGTGCGCGCACAGGCGTTGGGGCAGCCGTTGACGTGTACGGAGATGGGAACGTCAAGCTCCGGGACGCGCTTTTCGAGCTCGGCGACGAGTTCGGCGGCGCGGTCCTTTGTGTTGACGATCGCGAGTTTGCAAAATTCGATGCCGGTGCAGGCCATGGTTGAGCGCCGCCACGGCGAGGGGTCGGCGTGTAGTCCAAGTTCGCGTAGGTCTGCTTTGGCCTCTTCGACCCGCTCTTCGGGCACGTCAAGCAGGAGCAGTTTCTGCATCGGTGTTGTGCGAATGCGGTCGGAGCCGTACTTCTGGGCGATATCGGCCAAGCGGTCAAGGTGAGTACCGGTGAGCCGCCCCGCCACAAGAGCGGTGCCAAGGTAGTACTTACCGTCAGCTTGTCTGTGCGCGCCCACGTGGTCCACAAGCTTGTCTGGCAACGGCGGCGCGTCTAGGTCGGCGAGCTTGTAGCCCAGGTAGTCGTCCTGCAAGATGTCGCGGAACTTCTCGACCCCCCAGTCCTTGAGGAGATATTTCAGGCGAGCGCGCGTGCGCAGACGCCGGTAGCCATAGTCGCGGAAGATACCGACGACCCCGGCCCACACGTTGGCGACCTCGGCCGGACTGATCCAGGTGCCAAGCCGCTGAGCGAGCATCGGGTTGGTGGAGAGCCCACCGCCTACCCACAGGTCGTATCCGGGTCCGTGTTCGGGGTGCACCGCTCCTAGGAAGGAGATGTCGTTGCATTCGTAGGGGATGTCGGGCAGCCACGAGATGGCGGACTTGAACTTGCGTGGCAGGTTCGAGTACGCCTTGTCGCCGACGTAGCGGGCGGTGATCTCGTCAATAATGCCGGTGGCGTCGAGTACTTCGTCGGCGGAGACCCCCGCCACGGGGCTGCCGAGGATGACGCGGGGGCAATCGCCACAGGCTTCCTGAGTGTGGAGGCCAACCTCTTCCAGACGTTTCCAGATGTCGGGGACGTCCTCGATCCGAATCCAGTGCAATTGCACGTTCTGGCGGTCGGTGACGTCGGCTAGGTCGCGGCCGTATTCTTTGGCCAGCGCGGCGACGACTCGCAGCTGGCGCACGCTGAGTTGTCCGCCGTCGATGCGGATACGCAACATGAAGTACCGGTCGTCGAGGTCCTCGGGTTCGAGTAGGGCGGTCTTACCGCCGTCGATTCCGGGTTTGCGTTGGGTGTAGAGGCCCCACCAACGAAGGCGTCCGCGTAGGTCGGCGGGGTCGATGGCGTCAAATCCGGCGTGGGCGTAGATGTTTTCCACGCGGGCGCGCACATTGAGACCGTCGTCGTCTTTTTTTACCTGCTCGTTCTTGTTCAAGGGCTCGCGATGCCCCAGCGCCCATTGCCCTTGGCCTTTGGGCCGGGAGGGCTTACGGGGGCGAGGGTTGCGGGTAGGTGTAGTCACGTTTCTCCAAAGGTGCGCTTTGCGAATGCCGCAGTGGCTGAGCGGGCATTCGCATTCTTTGCCATTCGCTGCCGAGTCTTGAAAAAGAGATCTTCGCAGGTTGAGTTACCTGCCCAGAATTGGCTGATAAGGCGACGATGCCGCAATTACATGTCCGAGTGACACGCAGCGCTGAACACACGCCCGAAGTCCACGTGGAGGCGAGCCACGAGGAGCAGGCGTGAAGGTTGTTCGGCTGACATGGTGAAAGATTGACACAGTCCGCCGCTGGTCTCACCCGGCGTTGCCAATCTGCCACATAGTGGGACGCCTGGTTTGTCTCCGGTGGGGTTCCGATCCGCTCGTGACGTTCGTCCGGTTGTGTCTGCTGGCGCATGGATGTGTGGGACGGCCCAGGGGCCGCCCCGTGTTTGAGGCGACGGCTCCGAGAGCGAGGTTGGAGGGATCATTGCAAGGCAAACTCGACGATGGCTTCTGTTCCGCCGCCTTCGCGGGGACGCATCTCGATGGTCCCGCGCAGTTCTCCGGTGACGAGGGTGTGCACGATCTGTAGGCCGAGCCGGTTGGAGTTGTCGACCCGGAATCCAGCCGGGAGACCCCTTCCGGCGTCGAGGACTGTGACATTGAACGTGTCGCCGGTGCGACGCACTCGCACTATGACTTCTCCAGTCTGGCCTGGCGCGTAGGCGTGCTCCACGGCGTTTTGCAGCAGTTCGTTGACAACCATGACCAACGGAGTGGCTTGTTCGGAGGGCAGGACACCGAAAGAGCCGTCCCTGCGGACGCTCACTCGCGATTCCGTGGCGGCGACTTCTCCGGCCATTGCGGAAACCCTGTCGACGATGGAGTCGAAGCTAACCGATTCATCGGAGGACTGTGCGAGCGTTTCGTGCACCATCGCGATGGAGGCGACACGGCGTACAGATTCTTCCAACGCGCTGCGAGCCTGGGGCGACCCCATGCGTCGAGCTTGTAGCCGCAACAGTGCGGCGACGGTTTGCAGGTTGTTCTTGACTCGGTGGTGAATCTCGCGGATGGTCGCGTCTTTGGTCACAAGTTCTCGGTCCAGCCGCCGCACTTCGGTGATGTCGCGGACCAAGATGAAGGCCCCGGCTGGTTCGCCCTGCGGACGCAGTGGCAAGGCTCGCATGAGAACTGTGGCTCCGCGTGCCTCAAGCTCCTTGCGGCGAGGGGTGTCTCCGGCCAGCGCGACTTTGATGCGCCGAGCGGCGTCCTTGCCCACGGCGGGATCGTTGGGCAAGGAGCGGGTGAGTTCGACCAGGTTCTCGCCCTGCAGGTGACCCGAGACTCCCATGCGGCGATAGGCCGACAGCGCGTTGGGCGAGGCGTAGCGGACGATTCCGTCTGGGCCGATTCTGACGACGCCGTCGCCGATGCGTGGAGCGGTGGTCGGTTCGCCGGGTAGCAACGGCGGGGGAAATCCGCCCTCGGGAATCATTTGCACTAGGTAGTCGGCAGTCTTGAGGTAGTTAAGTTCCAGGTGGGAGGGGCCACGGGTGTCGATGAGATTGGTGTCGCGGGCGACGATGGCGATGATTTTCTTGCGGTCGCGTCTGCGCACGGGCACCGCTTCGTGACGGGCGGCGACTTGGTCGCGCCACACGGGGTCGCCTTCGCGAAAGATGCGTCCCTCGGTGAAGGCGGCATGGATGTGGGCGGCCTCGGCCCCGTCGACAATCCGCCCTACTTGATCCTCGTAGTATGCCGTTTGCGCCGTGGTTGGCCGCACTTGCGCCAAACACACATATTTTCCCGCGTCGCGCTGGACTGGGGCCCACAGCAGCAGGTCGGCGAAGGATAGGTCGGCTAGTAGCTGCCATTCGGCCACTAGCCGCTGTAGGTGGGATACGGAGTTGGACGACAGGTCGGTATAGGAGTGGATGACGTCTCGCAGAGTTGACACGCAAGCAACAATACTCCCCCGCCCTAGACCGGACACCGTACGCAAACGACGCGCCCTCCCTGCGGGTGACGCGCCGTGGCCTTGGAGTTCTCGACTCCTTATTAGTAAGTCTCGGTGATCTTCTTCAGGCCGCGCGGCGCATCGGGGTTCTCTCCCCGGGCGATGGCGATGTGCATGGCCAGTTCTTGCAACGGCAGGATGTCGAGCATTGCCGCGACGCGCTCATCAACGTCAGGGCTACTCATGCGGGCCGATTGGCCGGGAAGGTCGTGGGGTCCGATGGTGACGATGTCGGCACGCCGCTCGTCGAGTCGGGTCAACACCTCGCGCATGGCGTGGCCGCCGGGCCCGGATCCGACTATGGCCAGCACTGGCACGGCTGAGTCGGCCATGGCCAACGGGCCGTGCAGTAGGTCGGCTCCCGAAAACGCCAGGGCCGGTACGTAGGAGGTCTCCATGAGTTTGAGCGCGGTCTCTCGGGCGGTCGGGTAGGCGTAGCCACGTCCGGTCGTGATCAGTTTCTGCGCGAAACGGTATCGCTCGGCCAGTTCTTTGGCCACGGAGTTCTCTAGGGCTTGCGAGGCGAGGTCGGGCAACTGTGCCAACAGCTCCTGTTCGGGCGCGGCCAAGGTCCCCGTTCCGGTGCGTATTCCTTCGATGAGCATCAGGAGGGCCAGCAACTCGGCGGTGTAGGTCTTGGTCGCGGCGACAGCGCGTTCGTGACCGGCCGCGACATCGATGTGCAGGTCGGCGGTTTCGGCTAGTGGCGAGTCGGGGTTATTGGTGATGGCCAGGGTTGTGGCCCCGGATTTACTCGCGGCTCGCAGTACGGCGGTGAGGTCGGGGGAACCGCCGGACTGGCTAACACCGACGACGAGACTGCCAGCGTAGTTTGGGGTGCCGCCGTACACGCTCATGACCGAAGGGCTGGCCAGGGAGGCCGGGATGCCAAGTCGAATTTCGCTGAGGTAGGTGCCGTAGAGGGCGGCGTGGTCAGAGGTGCCGCGCGCGGTGAACACAATCGAGCGTGGTTTGAGCTCAGAAATGCGGGCGGCCACGGCCGCGATCTGGGCTGCCTGATTACTCAAAAGACCTGCGTAGACCTCGGGTTGTTCTCCGATGTCCTGGTGCATTCCCACACCTGGAATGGTGTCGCTGTCGGGTGCGTTCACGGGTGGCCTCCTGACCTCAGAATGAATTGCGTGATTAATTAAAGCTTACTTTCTGATTGCAAATGACGTCAACCTCCTCATTTCGATCACAATCAATCACACACACATGAGGTTGGCGGACCCTCAAGCACGACGAACCCGCCGTTTCCACATGCATGGCCTCACCTTCGCCCCCATTCCTAGGGCTAGCCGGGCGGCCGGGCGATCGGGAAACGTCGAGTCCATCGACAGTGTTTGCATGCCAGCAGAGACCTCTTTAGGAAATGACCGGTGCCAGCACGTGGTCAGCGGGGAAACCACCAGTTGAAAGACCAACCACGTACTCCACTTAGGAGGGACTGCGCACCGGGGCGCGAAACTAGAGGCCTCTGTAAAGCTAGACAGCCTTCGCACCGCCAGGCCGACAGCCACCACTTGTTTCCTTTATTCCAGCACTGCGATGAGGTCGCCCTCTTGAATGACATCCCCAGCGGCCACGGCAATCCGCGCGACCCGGCCAGGCTCCTCTGGCACCGCAGGTATTTCCATCTTCATCGACTCCAGTAGCACCAGGGTCTGACCTGCCTTGACCTCCTGGCCGACCTCAACTTCAATGCGCAGAACGTTCGCAGGAATTTCGGCTCGCACTTCTTCGGCCACGTCGGGCTCCTCTCCTTGGTCGTCGCTCAGACAGTACGTCGACAACTCTGCGGCGCGTTCCACAGGCCCCGGTATTGTGGGCCCCTGATCCAATTAAAGGAGGAGTCATGGCTCGTCGCGCACGGAAACGCAAAGGTCGCAAAAAAAAGGCCGCCAACCACGGCAAACGACCGAACAGCTAGGGTGGACGCACTGAACCGGTCCCGGTGAGGGCGGCACCGCCCGGCCCGCCTGGATTCGCGGTTTGGCAATTCGTACAGTGAGATGGGTCCCGACAGGGCCTGTGATGAGGAAAGGCGTCGGAGGTGCTGCAATGACTCCGACGGCATAGGTGGCCTAACCTGGGGAGACCCCGGAATGACCACCCGCCCGAATTTCGCGTTCGGGCCGCCACAGCCAGACATAATGTCTGGGCCCATCTCAAATGAGTGGCCTATGCAAAGTGGGTTGGAAAGGCAATCGCGACACCGCCTAGCGGATGGACGATGACTCGTCAGTGTCGCTGGCAAATGCCCTCCAGCTCGCTTTTTCATAAGCCCAAACGAGTGCTGTAGCCGTTGGGACACAGTACCTTTGAACGAAGCGTTACTTTACTAATGCTTCGGTGATCGCCCGAAGATGTGCCCCACCCTGAGACAAGAACCGAGACGGATGAGCGAACAACCACGCAATACCCGCGAAAAGATCCAAAAAACCGCTATCGAGCTGTTTTCAGAACAGGGATACGAACAGACCTCGCTGCGTGAAATCGCGGACCGTCTCGGAGTGACTAAGGCGGCCCTGTACTACCACTTCAAAACCAAGGAAGAGATCGCGGCAAGTTTCTTCGACTCCTATGCCTCCGATGTCGACGAGATCTGCGAGTGGGCCGAGGGCGAACCGCGCTCCATCGAGACCCGCATCGAGATCGTTCGGCGGTACTCCGAAGTCATCCAGGCCCACGTCCCCGTCTTGAAATTCATGTATCACAACCAAGCCGCACTCTCACGGCTCGACCGGGGCTCGATTTTCCGAGAGCGAATCATCCGGCTGCACAATCTCATGGTCGACGAGAACGACCCCCTGATCAACAAATTGCGAGCCTGGGATTCTCTCAGCAGCCTGTACTCGGCGTGGATCACATATCGCGGCGCTCGCCACGCCGATCCCGGCGAACTATACGACGCGTCGATGCAGATCTCCATCAGTCTGCTCCAAGCTAATGACGCGGGCACAGATACGCTGCCTTCGCAGGTAGCGGTACCTGAATAGGCCAGCGCCCCGGTAGCGACTCCTGGTCGGATCCGGCCCGCATGCCGCAGGTGGTCAACGTGGGCCCCAATTCACCGGCCAATTTCATTCGGCCCTCACGCTAGCCAGCGCCAGTACATCGGCTCATTCGCCAAGCAGCTGCGGTCAGCGTCTTTCTTCGGCAAATCCGAGAGCTTGTCTTCGCTAAAGCGGGCCGATTCGAACCGTGGGGCGCGCAAGGCCCGCTTCGGGGTCGTGCTCACGGATAGTCGTTGCGGCGCAGGCGTTTGGTCTGGCTACGGCGGCGTTTGTTTTCCTTGCGGCGACGCATGGCTGCCCGGGAGGGCTTCGTGGGGCGCCGAGGCGGGGGTGGCGGCTTAAGCGCCTCCCGCAGAATCTGCGCCACCCGCTCCCGGGCAGCCTTGCGGTTTTGCAGCTGAGAACGGTACTCGCTGGCCGCCACGGTCAATACCCCGTCGGTTAGCTGACCGGACAGGCGCGACAATACCCGCTCACGCAAGTTTTCCGGCAAGGCTGCCGTCAGGCGTAGGTCGACGGACAATTCGGCGCGAGAGTCGGTGGTGTTGACACCCTGTCCGCCGGGTCCGGACGAACGCGAAAACCGCCACACTAGGTCAGCCTCAGGTATGACGACCTGTTCGGTGACATAGATAGGCATAGCGGCGTTACTCCTCTTGAAGGTCGCGGAGGTGGGCCCGACGTGATCGACAATCGCACACGTGCCGACCGTAGCCGACCGCTGGCAAGATGGCCTGGTCGACGATGTTGGCCAAGTCCTTTTCACTGGGCATGGTTCTCTGTTCGGTGACCATATTGATGACCAGGGCTTCCCCGATCTGCGTTACCACCGGGGTGATCAAGCCTGAATCAAAGTAGCCGTTGGCGGCGTAGTGTCGCAACACAGTTTGCGTAAAGGTCCCGCCCCGAGGTGTGAACACCCGCTCGGACAAGGCCTGCATGAGCCGAGCGTCACATCCGGGGTCATTGAAGATGGCACACACCGCCCGCCCGCTACAGGTGTCCATCCACTCCACCAAAAGCCGCAGAGCTCTAATGAGGTCTCCCCGCAGGTCATCAGCTTGAGGGGAGGGCTTTTCCACCGGATACAAGTTGAATAGGGCCTCCAGCAGCAAGTCGGTGGGGTCATTCCAACGCCGGTACAACGTGGTCCGAGCGGTGGCGGCGCGCTTGGCGATGCCCTCCATAGTCAGGCGGCCGAGCCCCACCTCAGCCACTTCCTCCAGTACGGCCTGGTGAATCGCGTCTATGAGTTCCTGACCGCGTCGCCGCGTCCGAACTTCTCCAGAATTTCCTTCATCGTGATCACCCATAGGCAAAACCCCCACCTTTTAGATACAAGACTGTATCGTAAACTCATTTACGCTACACAAACGTATCTAAACCAGGAGGCGTCATGCCCGTAGCAACCCCCCAAAACACCCAACACCCACTCATCACCCACCAAAGATCCCTCGCCCCGGATGTAGCCCGCGGCTTTATGCTGCTGTTCATCGCCTTGGCACACGCTCACCTGTTCGTGTGGGGGCAAGAATTCGGATTCCGGGGATACCCCAATGAAATGGGACTGATCGACCAAGTCGTCGCCGGTTTGCAGCTTCTCTTTGTCGACGGACGCGCCATGCCGATGTTCGCCGCCCTGTTCGGCTACGGACTCGTCCAGCTAACCACTAAGCAGCTCAATTCCGGCATGGAATGGCCCCGCGTGCGTAAACTCCTGCGCCGCCGCAGCCTGTGGCTAGTGGTCTTCGGATTCTTCCACGCCCTGCTGTTGTTCGCCGGAGACATCATGGGAACCTATGGCCTCATAGGCCTCATATTCGCCGGATTCATCGTCCGCAAAGACAAGGCGCTCCTGTGGCTAGCCGCCATAACCGGGGTCGTGCACATCGCAATAGGATGGATACTGGGGCTGGCAATTTTCGCGGTCGACAATGAGGGAGCCATCTCCGAGAACGCGATGCTCTCCGAGACCTTCCGTAGCGGGGCCATCGAACGAGTGCTGATGTGGAGCATCGGAACCCCGCTGTTCCTGATGGCAATGGTACTTACCGCCTTCGCCCTCGGAGTGCTAGCCGCTCGAAGCCGCCTGCTGGACGAACCCGAACAAAACCGCCCCTTGTTGCGAAAGATCACCGTCGCAGGATTCGCCATCTCGCTAATAGGCGGAGCGCCCCTGATGCTCACTCAAGTCGGAGTCTGGGAAAACTCCGATGCGGTCGGAGGGGCGCTGTTCACGCTGCACAGCATCACCGGAATCGCTGGCGGCCTAGCTGCGGCGGCACTAGTGGGGCTGGTCGCCAGTCATGTGCGGGGCGAACCCGGGCCGATCACGCGAGCCCTGTCGGCGGTCGGCCAGCGCTCCATGACCTGCTACCTGTTGCAGTCGGTGGCGTGGACGGCGCTGTTCTACCCCTATGGTCTGGGTTTGGGAGAGCACTTGACACACGCGCAGGCTTCCGGAGTGGGCGTGTTGGTGTGGCTGACGACGGTCCTGATTGCCTCGCTTATGGCCAGGGCCAATAAGCGAGGCCCCGCCGAAGTTCTGCTGCGCCAGCTCACCTATGGACGCCAAAGGTAAATGACCACAGTTCCCTGAGCTCGAATCGTGGCCCCTGACCTGGAAGCGTTCCGGGCGGGGGCCACTTGCCGCTGGAGAAAACCATGTAGATTCGGGCACTCCGGTTAGTTCAGTGATCAGCTACCCCGAGGTGCCAATTGACCAGGTGACGGTTGCCGACCGCCGGTAGACAGCGCGGCCATAGGCAGGGGCATCACCGAGGGATTCTCGGCATGTCACTCTGTCGTACGTAATACCGCGCTCAGGCTGGGTATCCGAAAATCATCCGCTAGCGCCTCCGACGGCGGGCGATCGGCGAAATGTGAGGCCATACTTTCCACATCCAGTCGCGGGAAACATCCCGCTGACCGTTCGCTGGCGTTATTAGTGCCGGTGCGATTTGGGCCTGGGGTCGGCCTAGACTTCGTCGACCTGCTTTTCGGCGCAGAGGTTCGCCAGCTTGGTACGCAAGCGGTCCTTTACTTCCTGTGGCGCAGTCTCACCGGTGCAACAGCGGTGTACCAACGTGCGCACTTCTTGCTCGATCCCGTACTCAGCTAGGCACGGCGAGCACTCTTCGAGGTGTTGCCGGATGGCCAAGCGCCGAACTTCGGAGCACTCCGCGTCCAGATACAGATAGACCTCTCCGATGACTTCGCTGCACTCGATTTCCGCTCGTGCTTCGGGTCGGTTCCCGGGCTGGAACGTCACTTTATGCCTCCGATATCCCCGTCAAGCCACGCCCGGTGGCATAGGCGCTGAGAGTTTCCCGCAACTGCCGACGTCCACGGTGTAGACGCGACATGACGGTCCCAATCGGGGTGCCCATGATCCCGGCAATCTCCTTATAGGAAAAACCTTCGACATCGGCCAGATACACGGTCAGCCGGAATTCCTCGCCCAGCTGAGCCAACGCTGTTTTGACGTCGGAATCGGGCAGCCGGTCCATCGCCTCCATCTCAGCCGAACGCAGCCCTGAGGACGTGTGAGATTCGGCTTCGGCCAGCTGCCAGTCGGTGATCTCGTCAGTCGGCGACTGCGTGGGTTGCCGCTTCTTCTTGCGGTAGGAGTTGATGTAGGTGTTGGTCAGAATGCGGTACAGCCAAGCTTTCAGGTTCGTTCCCTGCCGGAACTGGTGAAACTTGGAGAATGCCTTGAGATAGGTCTCCTGCACCAGGTCTTCGGCGTCGGCTGGGTTGCGCGTCATGCGCAAGGCAGCTCCATACAGCTGGTCGACCAGCGGCATGGCTTCCCGCTCGAAACGCTCCCGCTGTTCCTCGGCGGTTTCGCCGACCGGGTTCGTGTCGTCGGTGTCAGATGTAGAGGAAACGTTTGACTCCTGGGCCACCTTTTGCCTTCCCTTGGCTTTTGCGGGGGATGCGGATTTCATCAGATCCGCGCCCTCATGCTGTGAGCCTACGGGAGGCCGATGGCCTTCGGCATTGATTTGCGAGTGGATCTCGTCGTGGTAGGCACGACACTGGGCAACCCAGGCAGGGGTGTTCGTAGCGGGTGAATCAAGCAGCTTGGTGATTCCCCGGTCGTCGCATGGCTGGACGGCCATCATCATATGGCGGACTCCGTTCAACGAGGTTCCACTCTCATCAGGCGCACGGCGATCGTCGCCTGTATGCGCCTATGCACCGTCCAACATCGGGTCTTCGGTATTCATTCCCCGCCGAGGTTGTGATCTAGATCCGCCTGGGTGGACCCAGAGTGTCTCGTTGCCGTTCCACCACAAATGTGAGCCTCACTTTCCTCTGCCGCAACGACAGGCACATTGCGTAACTAGTGAGGCCTCTGATCGTTAAGCCCAATGGATCCGATTTCGGGTCTCCATCGCACAGGTCATTCCCTTCGGGGCTGTCGCTCGTCGACCGTTGACGATCGTGGCGTCTCAGTCGCGGTCGAACTCGGCTCTACGAGCACAGGGCAGGTGCGACCTCCCAGTACCTGCCCCGGTCTAGCGGGATGACACCCCCGCTAGACCGGGGAGGCCTGTCTTTCGATCCAATCCGGATCTCGCAGCCGCCCCACTCGCATATGCCCCGCCGTTTGCGGGCCTCGATGGGCGCCGGGCCGCGTTCCTCGCTCCAGGCTCATCGAGCCAGGCTCCGCGAGTGCCGCGCGAAAGGCGCCTTAAAAAGACATTCTGGATGTGAACGCTAGGCCGATTGCTCTCGCGGCAGGCCCGACATCCATGCACTGAGCAGGTCCGATGCGCATCGAACAAGAACACGAGGGTGGAGCGGGCCCAGTGGGTCCGCTTCCTACTCCGTCGCTGGCCGCCTATGCTGCGGCCCCCGCCAGCTCGGAAGCGGCGGCAAAAACGTCAATGCTCTCGCTGCAGTGGCTCCGCGAACCTCGCGCAGACGCAGCGGTGCGATGGGTCGGGTTAGCGCAGTCACGGCCAGTCTGGGCCGAGCCACTGCTCAATTCTCTGACCGGTTCGCCGAGGTGACACAGGTCGACTTCTTCAACCTCGTCCCACCATTCGTCCCAGGCCATTTGCAGTACTCGACGTTCGCTAGGCTCTGTACCGCCCCACACCCCGAAACGGGTCTTCGATTCCAAGGCCCGCACGAGACAGGCGGTCTTGACCGGGCAACCCTCGCAAACGGCAAGCTGTTCACAGGCTTTCGCGCGGGGCGGTGGGAACATAAAGTCAGGGTCGACCGACGCGCAATTGCCCTCGGGCAACCAATGCGCCTCGCTCATCCGGTAGCGCTTGGAAAGTTCACTGCGGAATTCGATCGCAGCTAGAAGCCGGGCATCATTGTGCGCGGCCGCTACCTCCTCAGGACGGATTCGCCGCATACTTCCTCCTTTATTGCCATTACGCATAAAAAGAGTCGCGACGCGGACCGAAAATACTTCTTTCGAGTGTCGGTTACCCAACAGTTATATACATATAGCCAATGGGAGTGCGCCTGGCGTGGTAGGCAGCCGCCCAGGATGCGAACTCACAGCGCCTGCGCAGGTGACGGCAGGTGTTAGCACCTACAGGCCGGGAAGAGTCGGTTCGGTGGGGTCGTCTTCCTCGAGGGCCTCGAGCAGTTCAGGGCCGTCATTGGTGACCCGACCCACTGCTTTGGAAACTCGCCGGGTCTCCAAAGTCAGCACGTCCTCCAGGTCGGGACCTGCCAGCAGCTGTCGCGCGTCAGCCTCTTCAAGGCCCAACCAGGCCGCATAAGCGTCAGGGGGCAGGATCAGCGGCATGCGGTCATGAATCTCTTCGAGACCGCCAAAGGAATCACAGGTGAGAATCGTGAAACTCACTATCCGCTCCTCCCCCTTCCCCCAGGAATCCCAAAGACCAGCGAAAACAACTCCACCGGGGCGAGTGATGAAATACGGTTGCTTGCCACCCCCGGGCAATTTTTGCCACTCAAACCAACCATCGGCCGGGACCAAAGCGCGGCGGGTGGTGAACGGACGCCGATACGCCTTCGACGTTTGCACCGTCTCTGACCTGGCATTAAACATCCGAGAACCGATCGAAAGTTCCTTAGCCCACGGCGGAATAAGACCCCAGCGCGCCAAGTCAAGCTTTCGACTTCCCAGCTGGTTGGTCACACCGGCGCCAGCGGGTGCCGAGGTGCTCATCCGCACGATTGGCGCCTTCGTGGTCGGGGCGATGTTGTAGCGGGGTCCCCATGCGCCATCAGTTCCATCAAGCGCGTCAAACAGCGTCGCCAGATTCGTCGTCACCTTGGTATTGGCATACCGTCCACACATACGCCACACCATAGCCGCCCTCACCGACAATGGGGCTAACCTGGAGAACATGACAGATACCGCTGCACCAGCCGAACAGGCGTGGACCGCGCCAACAGCCACACGGCCGCTGAACGCGCGGGTGCGCTTGCCCGGCTCGAAGTCGCAGATGGCACGGGCGCTGATATTGACCGCGACCGCGACCTCGCCGTCAACCATCGTCCGCCCACTGTATTCGCGCGACTCATTGCTCATGGTGGAGGCCATGCGTTCCCTGGGAGCGCGCATCGACACCACCAATGAGGACCGGTGGACGGTAGAACCAGCCACGTTCGACGGTGATGTCGACATCGACTGTGGATTGTCCGGAACCGTCATGCGATTCGTTCCCCCCGTGGCGGCACTGGCCCACGGCCAGGTGCGTTTTGACGGCGACCCGCACGCTCGCAAACGGCCCAACTCCGGGGTGATCGCGGCGCTGCGCGCACTGGGCGTCACCGTCGAGGACGGAGGCGAAGCCGCCTTGCCGTTCACCGTTTTGGGCAAGGGCACGGTGCGCGGCGGGGAAGTGATCGTGGACGCCTCCCAGACCTCACAGCTGATTTCGGGGCTACTGCTCGCCGCTCCCCGCTTCGAACAGGGAATTGACATACGCCACGAAGGGCCGCCCGTTCCCTCGGCCCCCTACTTGCACATGGCCGCGCACATGTTGCGCGAAGCTGGCGCGGAAGTGGAGATCTCGGCAAACCGCTGGCGGGTCTCACCGGCGCGGCTGCCCGGACGTGAATGGATCATTGAGCCCGACTTGCAAAACGCCGCGCCATTCTTGGCTGCCCCACTCATAGCGGGTGGTTCGGTCACCGTCGAAGGCTGGCCGCAGACGACAACACAGCCCGGGGCGCTTCTACCCGATATTCTGGCCGATATGGGAGCCCAGGTCAGCCGCGACGAAGATGCTCTAACCGTCACCGGTGGCACCGAGATATCGGGCATTGACCTTGACTTGTCGCACGCCAGCGAACTAACTCCCACCCTCGCCGCGCTATGCGCCTTTGCCGATGGGCCATCCCATATTCAAGGCGTCGCGCATATTCGCGGACACGAGACCGATCGTATCGCCGCGCTGGCTCGTGAGCTCTCCGGAGCCGGGAGCGAAGTGTTGGAAACCGACGATGGCCTGATCATCCACCCGCAACCACTGCGCGATACCACTTTCCACACCTATGCCGACCATCGCATCGCCCATGCAGGTGCCCTCCTAGGGCTCGGAGTCGACGGTGTCGAGCTCACCGACGTGGCCTGTACGTCCAAGACCATGCCAGAATTCGTCGCGGTTTGGGAAAGCATGATGGGAGCACGGCCCTGAGAACGCGGAAAGACTGGGACGAAGAAGATGTGCGGGTGCGCCCGGGCAAACGGTCACGCCCACGCACCAAAATCAGGCCCAAGCATGAGGACGCCGTCGACGGGTTTGTGATGGCGGTCGACCGGGGACGCTACACCTGCCGGGTCGAAGACCGAGACGTGACGGCGATGAGAGCCCGCGAACTGGGACGACGCGGCGTAGTCGTCGGCGACCACGTCAAACTAGTCGGCGATCTGACCGGCAAGAAGGACACACTAGCGCGCATCGTGAAGGTCCAACCGCGACGGGGCCAACTACGTCGCTATGCCGATGACGACGCGACATCCGCCGAACGCATCCTGGTTGCCAATGTGGACCAACTCGTGGTCGTCTCGTCACTAGTCGACCCGCCATTGCGGTATGGATTCATCGACCGCTGCCTCGTGGCGGCCCTAGACGCGGGCGTACAGCCGGTCCTGAGTCTGACCAAATGCGACCTCGACTCAGAGGGGGTGGCCGCGGTCGAGGCCTACTATGCCGACCTCAACCCCATCATTGTCACCTCACGCCCCGAAGAGCCAGTCGACTCGGTTCGAGATGTCCTGCGCGACAAAGTCAGCGTCCTCATCGGCCACTCAGGAGTCGGAAAGTCCACACTAGTCAACCGGCTAGTCCCGGGAGCGGACCGGACCACAGCGGCCGTACGCACTATCGGTAAAGGTAGCCACACCTCCACCAGCGCCGTCGCCCTAGAACTGCCCGCAGGCGGCTGGGTTATCGACACGCCCGGAGTGCGATCGTTCGGGCTGGCCCACGTCACCGCTGACTCCCTCATCGAGGCATTCCCCGAACTCATGGAGGTCGCCGAGGATTGCCCCCGCGGCTGCGTCCACACCCTTGAGGTCGGCGAATGCGCCCTCGACGAGGACATTGGCCCCGACGACTCGCGACGGGGGCGACTGGAGTCATATCGCAGGATGTTGGCATCGGTATCCGCCGCCGAAACCCGGTACTGAGTCGCACGCCCATACCTGCGACGTGGTGACGGGCTGTGAGGTCCAGCAGCCCAGGAAAACGCCATAGGTGCCGGTCGCTAACGACTCTGAGTAGGATCAACCTCATGGCGATCCCTAGTTACCACGACGACCTAGCCCTGGCACACATGTTGGCCGACTCCGCCGACGGCATCGGTATGGAGCGATTCCGAGCCAACGACCTGAAGATATCCACCAAGCCGGATATGACCGAGGTTACCGACGCCGACATGGCCATCGAAAAGACCTTGCGGTCGACGCTGTCGCGGGCTCGCCCACGCGATGGAGTATTGGGCGAGGAATACGGGACCGACGGCGGTGCCTCCGGACGCCAATGGGTCATCGACCCCATTGATGGCACCCGCAATTACGTGCGCGGGGTTCCGGTCTGGGCCACTCTCATCGCGTTGTTCGACCAAGGTGAACTCGTCGTGGGTCTGGTGAGCGCCCCGGCACTAGGTCGACGCTGGTGGGCGCTCAAAGGAGCGGGCGCATGGGCGGGTCGCAACCTGCGCGGAGGCAAGAAACTGGGCGTCTCGAAAGTGCGCCGTCTGGCCGACGCCTCGGTGTCCATCTCCTCGGTAAGCGGCTGGGGCAAACTCGACAAACAAGATCGCATTTTGCGGCTGGTCAATTCCGCCTGGCGCGAGCGAGGCTACGGAGACTTCTTTTCGTATGTGTTGCTGGCCGAAGGCGCGGTCGACATCGCCACTGAGCCAGAGGTCGCGCTATGGGACCTAGCGCCCCTGGCGCTCATCGTGGAAGAGGCTGGCGGCACATTCACCGACCTCACCGGCGAGTCCGGCCCTGACGGCGGCTCGGCGCTGGCCACCAATGGCCTGCTGCACAACGAGGTATTGCAGATTCTCAGCGACGAAGGATCTTGAGAATCGTGGGCGGGTGGATCGCGATGTGCGATATCCATACTCGTTGACTCGCCCTCAGGTGGCAAGATCACCGGTGAAGGGCATCCTCAGTTACGGATTCACTCTGTGGCCACACCTCCACGGGATCGAACATTTGTGCGACAATGTTCGGCATGAAGTCAATCACCGTGCTCGATGCGCCTTCGAACCTGGGATTGCGAGCTCTCGATCCCAACGTTGAACCTGGTTGCTTCCTGCTACCGGAAACCTTGCGGTCGGAGGGCCTCCTCGAGCGTCTCAACGCAGACGACGGAGGCCGCGTGCCCGCTCCGTCCTACCCCCATGCGGACTGGAAGCCAGGAGACGGAGTCCGCCACGCGGAGGCCATCGCCTCCTATAGTGCACGGCTGGCCTCGCGGCTGGAAGCAATCCTGGCCAAGGACGAGTTTCCGCTCGTCCTTGGCGGGGATTGCAGCATCCTCTTGGCCCCGATGTTGGCTATGCGCCGGCGGGGTCGATTCGGACTCGTGGCGTTGGACGGCCCCGATTTCCGCCATCCGGACAATTCAGATCACGTCGGGGCTGCCGCCGGCGAGTCCCTAGCGATGGTGACCGGTAGGGGCGATCGCCGCCTGACGAACATCGACGGTCTGGCGCCCTATGTGAGAGACCAGGACACTGTGCTCATCGGCATGCGCGAAGACGATGAGTTCCGGCAAGAAGTCGAAAAGACCCTCACCTCGGTGCTGGCGACCGAAGTGCATCAGGAGGGAGCAGGCTATGCCGTACGGCAGGCATTGTGGAACGTGGCCGAGTGTGAAGGCTTCTGGGTGCATGTGGACGCCGATGTACTCGACCCCACCGTCATGCCTGCGGTTGATACACCTGAGGAGGGCGGGATCGACTTCCCGCAGCTGCAAGAGATCCTGGCAGGGCTGCTAGCCTCGCCCCATTGCGTCGGCATGGATGTGACCATCTACGACCCACTACAAGACGGTGATGGCAGTGCCGGACGCAACCTCACCAACGCCATTGTCGCGGCTTTGCACGCGGCCGGCCGAGGCGTCGTTTACTGACTCCATGATCAGGTACCCCGGAGCTGGGCACCAACACAGGCCTTATAAGCGCTCACTCTGGCGGGTAAGCGGCAACGCCTACGGGCGTTTTCACAGCCGCAACCACGTCCTTGCCCAACTCTTCGCTCAGTCCACGACCCCGTTCTTCCACGCCCAAGCAGCGATCTCGACCCGGTTGCGGGTGGAGATCTTCAGCTTGATCGACTCCAGGTGCGTCTTCACAGTCGACAGCGACAAGTGCAACTCAGCGGCGATTTCCGGATTAGTCTTTCCGCGTGCCACCAGTTCGATGACGTCCAGTTCCCGCTCGGTCAAACCGGCCTTCTTCCACTGGGCGGTGTTAGGCCGCCTCGTCATGTGTTTCAACAACCGCACCGTCACCGCCGGGGACACCATCGCTTCCCCGCTCGCGGCGGCTCGTACCGCCTCCAACAGCAGCGTCGGGCCCGAATCCTTGAGCAAGAACCCCGTCGCACCGGATTCCAGCGCCTCGTAGACGTATTCGTCCGTGTCATAGGTGGTGACAATGACGATCTTCGCGGGGTGGGACGCTTGCGGGCCCATCAACAACCGCGTGGCGTGCAGGCCGTCTTGCCGAGGCATCCGAATGTCAAACAAGCACACGTCGGGACGGTGTTGGCGCGCCAGCGCCACCGCCTCGACACCGTCAGCGGCCTCGGCGACGACGTCGATGTCTGGCTGCGATTCCAGCACTGACCGGAATCCGGCGCGCACCATCGCCTGGTCGTCAGCGATCAAGACCCTTATCGGCATGGATGTGTCCTTTGAGCTTAGAGGGTGGTAGGCGGCAACCGCCCCGGCGGCGCTGCGCATGGTCTATTGTCGCTGGTGGAGATCAACGGTGGGCTCGGACTCCGACGAAGGAGACTGACCGGTCATCGGCGGCACCGGCAGGTAGGCGTTGACCTCCCAACCTGGGGCCTCGCGAGGACCGAATCGAATTTGGCCACCCAGTGCCTCCACCCGCTCGGCCAGTCCGACCAAGCCAAATCCGCTGTCCCCAAAGGTCTTGGCGTCCTTGCCACTTCCGTTGTCGCGCACCGAAACATCGATCCCGCCCTTGGCCTGAGCGACCACAACCCGCACGGTGGAGGCACTGCGCGCGTGCTTGTGCACGTTGGTCAATGCCTCTTGCACCAAACGGAACACTGTCGCCTCTACCTCGGGAGTTGCTTTCCGCAGCTGCGGAGACAGGTAACAGGTGGCGTTGATGCCCGCGGTGGAGAACCGTGAGACCAGGTCTGGGATTTGCCCAATGTCGCCCAAGGGACGTAGCTGCGTCGCGTCCTGTTCGTCACGCAACATCGCCACCATCCGCCGCATGGAGGATAGGGCCTGCGCTCCGGCGTCTTCGATCTCTGAGAAGGCCTGCCGGGCCGCATCAGGGTCGTGAGTGGAGGCAAACTGAGCAGCTTGGGCCCGGACCACGATCCCAGTGACATGGTGGGCGACAAAGTCATGAATCTCGCGCGCCATTTCCAAACGTTCCTCGTTACGAGCATCGTTGAGCGCCTGCGCCCGCCGCGTATCGACCACATAGAGATACGCGCCCACACAAACGGCTCCCGCCAACGGGAAGAACAGAACAAACTCCGAGGCCAAGAACGTGAACGCGTTGTCGGCAAACCTCAACGGGCCCAGCAAAACAGCGGCGATGAGAAGACCAACCGCCAGCCGCCCCCGAGGCGCCGCCCACTGCCGTACCCCCCACACCAGCAACAGCAGCAAGGCGGCGAATTCTGAGAAACCCACCGCAAAGGGCACATACAGGGAGGCACTAGCGAGGGTTGTCGCCAGAGAAGCCCCGGCGGCAAAGAGCAGGACACCGGTGCGACCGGGCCGGTAAAACCACAGCGATCCGATAGCGATCAGGCTCGACACCAGGACAAAGGGGTTGAGCGTCCCGGACATTCCCTCAGCGAAGGTCAGCAGTAGCAGCGCCCCGATGACTCCGCCCATGAGTAGGGGGCGGCCCCATCGGTGTACTGCTTCCACCAGCGATCCGAGCCTGGTTATCTGCTTGCTTGTCACGCAGCCCAGGTTATCCCCACGATCTGGCCCCATCGGCCATTCGGCCGATGTGCAAGCCGAAACATCGGCCCGCGGGCCGATCCGCGAACGCCTGCGCTGGACGAACCTAGAAGGCATGGATCTCATCAACTATGTCGGACTACTGACCGCGGGCGTCGCCACTGTCGTTTTCGTGGTGTCCGGCGTTCTCCTCCCCTTCTTCAACGACGCCCCTCTCACCAAAAAACCCAAGTCCGCGATCTCCGCGCACACTCCCAGCAAGGAGCTGTAGTGAACAATCACCCAACGCCCACTGTCTTGCAAGCGACAAATCTTCAGAAGCGATTTGGAAACACGGTCGCATTGGGCGGAGTCGACCTTGTTGTCCCACGTGGCCAGTCCCTAGCGATCATGGGGCCCTCAGGTTCTGGCAAGTCGACGCTGCTTCACGCTCTAGCCGCGATCCAACCTCCCGACGAGGGCGAAGTACGACTGTTCGGGGAACGGATCGACAACAGGTCCGAATCGCAGCGTTCCCTGTTGAGGCGCACGAAGTTTGGATTTCTCTTCCAGTTCGCTGGCCTACTCACTGAGCTTCCCGCCGTGGACAATGTCGCGCTGCCACTGTTGTTGGCGGGCCAGCCACGCGGCAGAGCCATCGCCGCGGCACGAGAGTGGATGCGCTGGCTCGGATTGACGGGTCTGGCCAACAACCGCCCCGGTGAGATGTCAGGCGGGCAGGCTCAACGGGTCGCGTTGGCCCGTGCGCTGGTGATGGAACCTGCGGTGGTTTTCGCCGATGAGCCCACCGGAGCCCTCGACCACGCCACCGGCGTCGAAACCATGGCCACGCTCCACAACGCGGTGTGCGCCAACCAATCGACTCTGATCTTGGTCACTCACGACCCGGAAGTGGCGCACACTTGTGACCGGATCATCGAGATATCTGACGGTCTCTTGACATCGGATCGTCTCGTTGATCGGTCCACCAAACGCGAGGGGACCGCCGTCGCATGAGAACCCTCTTGCCTCTAGCCCACCGCATCCTCCGCTGTGGAGGAAAGACCACCCTGCTCTCATCGGGTCTGACGTTCATGGCCACGGTGACGGTCACCGTGCTCCTACTGTTCACTGTGGCTGCCAACGTGGCGTTTAACGATCGGTCAGAGCGCACCGAATGGCGCGCGCCGGAGGAAGTTTCCCAATCTGAGGCGACTGTGATCGTGGCCTCGCATCGCGACTTCTTCGACCAGTTGCCCGTCAGTCGAATCGACATCGCCCCATTGGAGAACGCAAGCACCGATGACATACCTCCGGGTCTGGATTCAGTGGTGCGACCTGGCCAGGTGTATGTCTCACCGGCCCTAGCCGCTTTGATGGCTGAGAATCCCGAAAGCGAACTGGCTGACCGATATCCTGGGGAAATAGTCGGTCAGATCGGGCGTGAGGGCCTAGTGCATCCTGACGAATTGGTCGTTGTGGTCGGCCATTCCCCGGATGATCCAGCCATGTCGATGCCTCGTATCGGTCCCGACACCTACGGACCGGCCTTCGCCGCTTCCTTCGACACCGGCACACCGGCGGGTGGGTACGGGCTGTACCAGATCCTCATGGCCGTAGCCACGGTACTGATGGTGGTTCCGCTGCTGATCTTCGGTGCGGCGACGGCTCGGCTTTCAGTGGAACGGCGCGACCAACGGCTAGCGACGATGCGACTGGTCGGCGCGACTCCCGCGCAAATTGTGGGCCTCACCGTGATTGAGAATGTCCTCGTCGCCATCGCGGGAGCGCTGGCGGGTGCGGCAATGTGGTTGGCGATCATCCCGGCCATCGCACGCATCCCCATCGACGGCGGCCACTGGTTCGCCGCCGATCTGTGGCCGGGTCTAGCCCTGTTTTCCGCTACGGTGGCCCTGATTCCCGTTTTGGTGGGAGTTGCCGCGATAGCTGGTCTGCGTCGCATCGTCATCAGCCCGCTAGGCGTGGCGCGGCGGACTTCCCAACCAAGACTCACCGTCGCCCGGGTGGCGGTCCTAGCGGTGGCAGTGGCCGGGTTCCTCACCGTCGCAGCTATGCGCCCTGGGTCGGAAATGCTCTTCGGCGCCCTGATACTTGGCTTCATGGCCGCGGTGCTGCTTGGCTTCAACGTGGCCGGGCCTTGGATCGTGCAGCTCATCGGGCGCCTGTTTGGAAAGTTCGCCCGGACTCCCGAGCGTCTGTTGGCCGCGCGCCGCCTAGTGGCCGACCCACGCTCAGCCTGGCGCACCGTCGCGGGAGTGGCGCTTACAGGATTCTCGGCTGGGTTCATTGCTCTGCTGCCCATTGAGGGCATACCGGAGGACGCCTACGGAGCCGATCGGCTGACCGCCTTTGTTCCCAGCGGCCAGGCGCAGGAACTGGCACAACGAGTCGAAGCCGAGTCCTCACATGCGATCTCGGTGACCTCCGACGACATGTCCGGAAGCTACGCCATCGTCACGGTGGACATATCCTCCGGAAACACCGAAGCGGCACGTACCGAGCTGAGCCAGATAACCAACGGGGCCATGATCGAACACATAAACGACTGGGCGGTGGAAGGCCAGCTCATGAACACCAGCATTCGTACAGGAACAATAGTGGTATTGGCGGTGTCGTTCCTGACCGCGATTGTCTCGGCAGCGATTGCGGGAATGTCCTCGGTCATGGCACGTCGGGAGATATATCACCTCATGCACTTGTCTGGAACTCCACTGCGAGTTCTCAACCGGGCGCGACGACAGGAAACATTGCTGCCGTTGCTCATCATGGGGCTGGGATCGATCGGTATCGGAATGACCTTGGCCTCCCCGTTTTCGACCGCATTCGGTACCGACCCCATAGGGGTCGCCATCCTCGCCATCACCGTCACAGTCGGGTTCGCAGGGGTGATTCTGGCCAGCGCGGCGAGCCGTCCCCTATTGCGATCTGTGGTCACATCTGCCACTATTCGCGAATAGTGTCGGATTGCGGACTTTCGACCAATCGTCAGTGAGGTGCTCGTCCGATCAGCCGCAACAGGGACGTGACGTACGTACGGCCTGAACTGCGATTAAACAGTGGAATAACTTCCTGGTTCTGTAGCTCAGCTCTAGGCCCTTTGGCCTGAGGCTGAGCTACAGTGTTGATTCCTCCCCTGTTGACATCGCCGTCGGCGAACCGTCGAGGCTTTTCCAAAGACGCACTGGCGATCGAGCTCGACCAATGCCGCTAGCGGTGACGATTACACCGCTAGAAGAGCTGATGAGGCCACCAACAGCGTCTTTTGCGTCAGTCTTGTGGTCACACGAGGGCGGTGCGGCAGCTTCACCACTAGTTAGGAGCTAGATTGCACCCTCCGCAGATCATCGCTCACCGCAGCCGATTTGGGAAAGCCGAGAATTGTGTGGAGGCGCTAGCGGCGCTTCCCGACTTCGTGGCCGGGGCCGAAATCGATGTACGACTTAGCGCCGACGGTGCCCCCGTGCTCATCCATGACGACAACGCATCCCGCACCACGGGAACCGATGCCGAGATCGCCCAACAGCCATTCGCGCAGATCGCGAAGCTACGCCAACCCGGCGACATAGAAATCCCCAGCCTGAACGCGTACTTGCAAAAAGCCGCCGACTGCAATATATCGACGCTACTGGTCGACTTGAAGAAACCCAACCGGGCGACAATTCACGTAGTGCAAGCAGCGTTGGCCGAGTCTGGCCTTGCTGACCGCTGCATTTTGTTGGCCCGATCGATAGGAGCGCTCAAGCGTATCCGCGAAGCGGGCGTGCAGTACCGGATCGGCTTGTTCGGTGTCACCATCGACAATGTGCACCAACGCCTGGAGGCCTCAGCGGAACTCAACCTCGAGCTCATGTGCATCAAACCAGGCAATACCCGTTACCTAGAGAATCGCCCGGCGGTGAAAAGTGTGCACGATGCTGGCTTGCGCGTAGGTGCCTCAGCGATCTACCGGCCCGAGGTTCTCGAAGCCGCCGTTGCGGACGGCTGTGACTACATCCTGACGCACGCCTTCGACAAGCTGCCCCAGTCCGTGCGAGGGACCTCAGCACCACTGTGAGGATTGTGAGACCACCGGCGTCCACAGCACCCGCACAGCAAAGGGCCCTGGACGCCGGTAGCTGTCGTCAGCCGCAGACACGGCAGGCGGCGAAAGCGGGCCGGATTTGGCTCATCCGCGTTGACGTACGACCTCATAGAGTGCGATCGCGGCGGCGCTGGCCGCGTTGAGGGAGCTGGCAGATCCGGACATCGGGATACGCACCAAGTGGTCGGCTTGTTCCTTCCACGCATGTGAGAGACCACGGGTCTCGTTTCCGATCAAGAGGAGCGTGGGTGAGGTGAAATCGTGCTTGGCCATGTCACTGTCGCCATGCTCATCGGTGCCAATGAGCTGCGGGCGTACGTCGAGGCCACGGGCCCACGAACTGACTTGGGCGGCGGACTCCGCCCGGATCAGCGGAACAGCGAACAGGGAACCGGTCGAGGCGCGGACTGACTTTGGATCGAACGGGTCAGCGGCGTGGCCGGTGAGTATCACGACATCGGCCCCGAAGGCATCGGCGGAACGAATCAGCGAGCCGACATTGCCGGGGCTGGTAGGCCGGTCAAACACCAAACCCAGGAACTGTGGCCCGACCGATAGCGTTCGTAGCACTTCGGCGGCGGTAGCGCTGGGCAGGGCAACTTGGGCTATCAGTTCTGGGGTGCCATCGGCCTTCTCACCCAACTGCGCCATAAGGTCGCTGGTGAGAGCTGCCTGTTCGGCGGCCGTGTTGTCGAGAACGTGTTCAGCCCATTGCGACAAGCGCCGATCGCAGTCGTATAGCAGCGTCTGAATGTCCCATCCGTGCTCAATGGCGAGCGTGATCGGTCGAACGCCGTGGACCAGGAACGATCCGAGCTTGCTGCGTTTGGAACGATTGGTCAGCATCGCCTCCCACTGTTGGAAGCGAGCGTTACGCACACTGACTTTGACTCGACGCACCACAATGTCTCCTTACCGCAGCACTGCTGACGTTCTCCCCTTGCCGCCCAAGGTACGGCCTCACCCATTCCGGGGTGTCCCAGGGTCGGCTATCGAACGATAGGGTGAGTCACATGGAACCAGCTCGTCATCGCGTCGCCGTCTACGTCACCCGGCAACGGCAGGGGACGACTGAATTGCTGGTCTTCGCTCACCGCGACTATCCCGAAGCGGGAATTCAAGTGCCCGCTGGCGGCGTCGATACCAACGAGACATTGCATTCGGCGGCGACGCGGGAAGTACGCGAGGAAACTGGGATCGACGTGAGCCTCGGTGAGGCCCTCGGGGTTCAGCTGCTGCCCCATCCCACTACTGGGCAACGGCGGATCACAGTGTTCTTTCACGCCACCACCACCCAGACGCCATCACAGTGGACACATACGGTGGTTTCGGACGGTGAGGACAACGGCCTGGTCTTCGAGTGTCGCTTCATTCCAATTGAGGAAGCCAACCTGCTGGGCGGGCTCGACGAGTGGCTGCACTTGGTGCCTAAGAACCTGGTCACCAACTAATGGAACAGCGGTGGCGAATCCCGCTCACCGCCGCCCGAGGTCCTCAAACGTTCTCCTCGCCGAGGAACATCGGCAAAGCCTCCTGGACTCCTTCCATCCGTACATCGATGCGGTCGCTCATTTCCCAATCGGTGCGGCTCAACCGGAAGCGGTTGGTTTCGCGCAGGCGCCCCTCGACCGCGCTGCGTTCAATCCCATCGAGCCGGTAGCCGACCTTCGCGGATACACGGTTCGAGGCCACGTTGTCGACGTAGGCGCCTGAACAAGCCTCTTCGGCACCGAGTCCAACAAAGGCAAAGTGCAGCATCGCCCGCCGCATCTCAGTGCCGATTCCCTGACCTTGGACTCGTCGGCTCAACCATGAACCCGACTTGATTTCCTTGGTCACTGAGAAGTCGCGCGCGGCAATGTCTTGCGCACCGACAATGGCACCGTCGACAAAGACGCCGAACTGCAACGACCACTTCTGCGGCGTCCAGGTGGACAACATCGACCAGTGATGCTGCAACAGGCCGCGCCCCAGCTTCATGGGAGGCTGCGTCGACCACGGGAATATGAACGGCATCTCGTCGGCGGGGTGAATTCCCTCGATCGCCACCTGCGCCAACGCGTTCAACTCCGCAAAAGTTGGCAGGCGCATTTCCAGGCGCTGGGTGCGAATCCGAATGCCGTAGGCGGGAAAGTAGTCGTATTCCATTCCAGCATTGTCCATTTCCAAAGCCAACTGGGCAATTGGTTTACCGCTTCGGCTGGCTGGGCCTATCAGGTACCGTCACAGGCGGCAACCAAGGTCCATCAGGTTTGCGGCGACGCGAAGGGGCCAGGCCGACAACGACTCCGACCCCGACCAAAATCGCTCCGATGATGTCGGCCGAACCTGGTTCCCCGGTGGCCAGCACCCAGGCCGCCGCGACGGCGCTGACCGGTGCGACGCCCGCGCACAGCCCAGCCTTATCGGCTCCGAGGCGACTGATCGCGGTGTACCACATGACGAAAGCGACCGCAGTGACCACAACGGACAGATACAGTAGAGCGATGATTTGGGTCCGGTCTGGCATCGGCATGAAGCCTGCCCCATCCGCGATGACCCCGCTGACCAGCAACAGAGGCACCGCCAGCGCCGAGGCATAGGCCGAGACCCGCAGTGGACCGAATTTCGGCAGCAGGGGCACGGCCAGCAAGGTAAAGGCAACCTCGGCGGCAAGTGCCCCAAGCGCCCACAGGAGTCCGATGAGGCTGCCACCGCCGAAGCCCTGCATAATGGCGACGCCTGCGGTCACCACCATCGCGGCGGTGACGAGGCGAGCGCTGGGGCTATGGCGGCGCGCGATGGGGTCGGCAATGGCCAGTACTACCGGGACCCCGCCTATGATCGCGCCGACCGCGGCCGGATCGGCGTTCTTGACCGCCTCGACATAGCAAACGTTGAACGCGGCCAACCCAGTCGAACCCAACAAGGTCAAACGGCCCAGCTCTCTTCGGGTGCAGCGCAGATGCGCGACTTTGAGAAACCACAACAACGCGAAGAGGGCGATGGCGGCGCCCGCGTAGCGCAGAGCTTGGCCGCCGAAGGTCGGATAGTCGCCAAGCGCAGCTAGCACTGCGGCCGAGCTGCCCACGATGATCATGGCGCCCAGGGCGTACATGGTGCCAGTGACCGTCGTGGATGGGTGCGTTGCGCTCATGAAACAACCCTAGTGCGGCACAACCAGATCCGCCGACGCTACTGGGCGCAGCGAGCCGCGGCGACGAAGCGGCGGATCAAAGAGGGGTCCTTAACCCCTCGGGTCTTCTCGACGCCGCTGGAGACGTCCACTCCCCATGGTTTGGCCTGGGCGATGGCACGAGCCACCGTGTCCGGACGCAGCCCGCCGGCGAGCAACCACTTTCCGGTTGGTCGTGAAGGCAGGCAACTCCAGTCCCATTCCTCCCCCGAACCTGGACGCGGCGAGTCCACAATCAGGTAGTCCTCGCCGAAGGCCCCGCACCTAGTATCGGCCTCGGTTGAGCCCGCGATGGCCCGCACCTGGGCGAAGGGGAGATCGCGCAGAGCTGCGAAATCGGCCTGAGTGTACGCCCCGTGCAGTTGCACGGCACGTAGCCCGACCTGCGTTGCTATCTTCCGTATTTCGTCGGGTCCCTCCTGAGCGAAAACTCCGACAGTCAAGACCGAGTCCGGTACGGCTGCGGCTAGGGATCGGGCCCGGTCGACGGTTACCTGGCGGGGGCTGGGGCTCAGGAGGAACCCGATAGCGTTGGCTCCAGCGTCAACAGCCGCCTCAACGTGGGAGAACTCCGTCAGTCCACAGATCTTCACGAACATGACAGGACCCTACCCCACTGTGCGTGGGCTGGGTCGGGCTTGCGGGTGTAGGTGTCGCAGGCGGCGCTGGCGCTGAGGTCGATCGGTCGCACCAGGATGTAGCTGGGACGATGGATGACGCCGGGCGCTCAGCGCCGCTAGCTGGCTAGGGAAACGGACTTAGGGCCGTTTACCACCAGCTCCAACCATCTTCATCCTCGTCAGTGGGGCTGACGCTCCACCAACTCCAACCATCCTCATCCTCATCGGTGGGGCTGACGCTCCACCAACTCCAACCATCCTCATCCTCATCGGTGGGGCTGACGCTCCACCAACTCCAACCATCCTCATCGGAGTCGGCGGGTTGGAGCTCGCCGAGCTCGACCAGGGTTTTCGGTTCAATCTCAGTGGCGTGAGCGGTAGCTGGAGAGGCGATGGCGACGGCTCCGGCCGCCAGTGCGGCTGCGCTGAGGGCGGCGACGGATCGCTTGAGTGCTTTCGTGCGGGGGAGGGCGGATTTCACGTTGAATCTCCATTCAAGTGTCTCGCATTCAGCGGCGCGAGGAGTGACTCAGAGGTGTCACCTGGTTCGCGCGCTCGGTACCCCGACCGTAGCAACTACATTATGGATTGTCACTAGTGGACTATTGATGCGCTTCGCGCAACTGCGTGGCCTCAATCGCCCGGCAGGCCGAATTTACGCAGGTAGACAAGTTGATGAATCCGTTGGAGCGATTCCTACCCCAGATGCGTCGCATACTTGACCATAGTCGTTCTTCCACCACTAGGAACTTCATCCGTCGCATGTATTCTTTGGAGTGAATGCCTGCTAGGGCGCTGTGGCCTCGGCGTGGTTCAATTGATCCGCTTCCACCCGCGCGCTCCAAAATTTTGAGCACACCAATAGCAATGCGCTTAGCATCATGACCGCCGCTGCGATCCACAGTGCAATACTGACGCTCAATAGCTCCGCCAGGAGTCCACCCAACGGAGCCCCAATGACAATCATGGCTCGGTTAAATGAGCGCATGGTTCCAATCATGCGGGCCAACAGGCGATCGGGGGTGACCGCGAGCCGGTATCCCGACTCCAGCGGGCTCTCAACCCCCATCGCCAGCCCAAACAGAAACTGTCCAAAGCCGGCGGACGCGGCGGCGAGCATGAGCCCAGGCGGCCAATCCAGCACCGACTGGTAGGGCTCTCCGGTGACGGCCGCATTGTCGGTCATCGCCATCGAAATCAGGGGCGCGGCGGCCAAGGCGGCGACGCCGATCGGCTGTACCAAGCGGGCGATCGAGATCGTCCGGCCGGTGCCCCATCTCTCTCCAATCCGCAGCGAAACGGTCGTGCCGATCACGGCCCCCACCCCGGCGCAGCCGAGCACAAGACCCAGCCCCAGTGCGCCCAAGTGCAACTGGCGCAAGATCAGGAACGGCACCACGGCGCCCATCATGGAAGCACCGATAAACCAAATATGAGTACTCACTGACATGGGGCCCAATGTTGGGTGACCGTACACCCAGCGCAGCCCTTCCCCGATGCGCTTGCCGACCGTGGCTTGTTTCTCCTGTGGAGGTTCAAGATCCGGATAGGTGCTCTTGATGACCAAGAGGCATATTGCCGAGAAGTAATATGACAGCGCGTCCACCATCAGCGCGATCGGGGCGGTGACAAGGGCCACAAGAGCGCCAGCTACGGCGTTACCCGTCGTCTGCGCGACAGTCTCACTTTGTTCCAATCGGGCGTTGGCCTTCGTCACCAGCGGACGTGGAACTAGCTGCGGGATGAACGAGTGGAAGGCCGCATCGGAGACCAGAGCCAGGGTTCCCATCACGAAAACAGCGACCATGAGGCCTGGCATATTGAGCACGCCCACGATCGCGAGCACGCCAATGAGGATCAAAACGGTACCGCGCCCAATGTCGCCAGCCACCAGCACGGTACGGCGGCGGAACTTGTCCACCCAAATGCCAGCCAGGAGGCCGAACATCAAGTACGGAGCCCACCGGGCGGCATTGACCAGGCCCTGGTCAAAGGCCGTGCCGTCCATCGTGACCACAATGAGAACGGCCAAGGCGACCGTGGTGATATAGGTGCCGAAGTCCGACACGGTAGAGGCCAGCCAAAAACCGACAAACCCTCGGTATCGCCTTAGCTTCATAGGCACCTTCTCTCTCCACTGGAGACGGTACCGGTTCACCTAGCGTGTGGGGTATCTCCATTCGCGGCCACCGTCACGCTGACTGGCCTCATCGTTCAGTGACCAGAGTGGTCTTCTTCCTGATCCGCTTCAATCGTCTCCTCGGCCTCGACGGTGAACTCAGCGGTGTAGACCTCACCGTCGACCTGGAAGTCAAGATAGAGGAAGTATGTATCGACAGTCGGCGCCTGCGCATGGAACTCGACTCTCGCGTCGGGGGATGTAACGCCTTGTTCAGACTCACCCATTGGATGCACATGCAGGTAAGCCAAGTCGCTCTCGCGTAGAACCACTAGGTGGCCGTACGCCCCCAGGTAGGGCTCCAACTCCGCTACAGGCTCACCGTCGCGGCTAATGTCGAATGTCAACATCGAATCGGACCCGACGCCAAGGTCACCGCTCAGGGTGATGTCAAGTCCCCCAACTGTGGCCTGGTTCGACGGCGAGCGCTCAGAAGCGTCCTTGACATCGCCAGCCACCTCGAACGTGCGGGAGATGGTCAGCCCTTCACCGGATTCGGCGGCCACGAAGTCGGCATAGAGCCGGTAGGTTCCCGCTTGATCCCATTGCCAGGGGACCGACCAGACACCGTGAGCGTCCATGTCGGGATGGACATGGCGAAATTCCTCACCAGTGGCGTGCACAGCGATCAGGTGCAGGTCTTTTTCGTGTGACTCTTCGAATTCGGTGACGACCGAGCCGTCGGGACCACTGATGGTGAACGAGAGTTCTCCGCTGACATTGACCTCTTCGGGCGCGCTGATGGAGTCGAAAGTGAAGCCGTCTTGGGACTGCGCGAGCCCCGGCCCAGCATCGGTTTCGTCGTCGCCTGTGGCCAAGTGGGTGATGAGAACCGCTCCGGCCACCACCACGGCGGCTCCGGCGGCTATGAGGCCAATTCTCGCGTTTGCGCGCATGTTAGTTACTCACCCTCGTCGCGTTCGTTTCTCGAGCTAGCACGGGTAGGCCCCTACCGAGATGTCTTTGGGTTATGGCAGGTGCGGTGGTTGTCATTGCACTTCCTTGGTTTTATACCCTTAGGGGGTAGCCGTATACTAGCTTATACCCCCTAAGGGTATAGCAAGCGACTTCGCGTCACCCCAACCTGCCCGCCAACCACCCCAGCCGTTAACCGAGCTTCGCCCATACGGAAATGAGCCCAATCAACTCCTGCGGCGAATCCACTTCCCGCATGACCGTGCGAGTTCCAGTGCGCGTCGCGCCTGGCACATACGAGGCCAGCTCCGCCCCAGTCGCACTAGTCATCTCGGCTTCCAGCAAGAGTCGATCGGGGATGTCCAAAACCGGATGTTCCCCATAGCGCACCGCCTGCTCAGAGGCTTGCCGAATCGCGGCGCAAGCTGCGGTGGGATGCATACTGTTAGCTGCGGTAAATCCCTCGACAGTCTTGACCTCAACCGCGGTCACCGTCGGATACACATTGCGCGCCTCCGCGCAAATGACGTCATCCCCGGAGACCAAGACCGTGGGGACTCCGCAACCAGCCGCAAACAACGAGTTGATCCGTAGCTCTGAGGCGATCTCCCCGTTCAGGCGGATTTCGGCGAACGCGGCCGAAGAGAATGAGTGCGCCAAGACGCCGATCTGCCCGCCCGCAGCGTGATAGCCGACGAACATGGCCAGATCTACATCAGAGGTGACGCCGTTGACCATCCCGTGCGCCTTCGGACGACCGACGACTACCCGGGCCCGCTCGTCCAGCTCATCGTGCAACAAGTTATCCATGGGGCCGTGACTGTCATTGACTGTCACCTTCGTCGCGCCACCATTAAAGGCGCCCGCAATTGCGGCATTTGCCTCCCGCGTCATCAACGCCTGCGCCCGCGCGTAGCCACTACCACCGGGGAGTACTTGCTCCTTGGTGGCGACGCCAGCGACGCCCTCCATATCGACTGAAATATAAACATGCATGGCTGCCACTCTTTTCTGCGCCCGGAAACTACTGATCTCAGTGGCAACCTACCGGCTCCCAGCCTCGGCCAACAACAGGCTGTTCAAGACTGGGCTCACAGATGGCTGTGAACCCAAACCGATTGAGTGCGAGCTCGACCGATTCCGTCCGCGTAAAAGCCTCTCCCACTAACGCCACGTCATGTGCTGTGCCTGGCCACGTGACGATCCACGGCCCGCCAAGGCGATCCCGTGGAGTAGGACGCATTGAGGCGGGTGGGAAAATACCTTGCAAGACAACAAAAAAGCCAGGACCTAAGTCCTGGCTTTTTCTACTTGGTAGCGGGGATAGGATTTGAACCTACGACCTCCAGGTTATGAGCCTGGCGAGCTACCGAGCTGCTCTACCCCGCGTCGACTTGTTCAACACTACAGCATTCACAACCACGTCCGAAAAGGCGGGGTGCGTGAGGGCCGTCACCGTGTGTCGAATCAGCAAAACCGGAGCGTAAGCGCCATATTGCGAGGTACCGACCCGTTCATCCGCTCTGCGACAGCCGCCAAAATCGGGCTTCGAGGCCCCATTGTTGCCACGAAAGAGCGCTTCGCAATTGTTGTGACTGTGGGCACATGCGGATAAGAATCAGAACCCCAGGCGGCGCAATAGCTTCGGGTCCCGCTGCCACTCTTTTGCGACACGAACATGCAAATCCAGATAAACCCGCTGGTCGACCAGCTTGGCGATATCCTTGCGGGCCTTGGTGCCGACCCGTTTCAGACGCTCGCCCCGGCGGCCGATCACAATGGATTTTTGGCTGTTGCGCTCCACGAAGATCTCCGCGAAGATCCGCTTCCGTGGGCTACCGTCGACCTCTTCGTCCTCGATGTCTTCGATGACAACCGCGATCGAGTGAGGAAGCTCATCCTTAACGCCCTCTAGCGCCGCCTCGCGGATCATCTCCGCCATGAGAACTCGCTCGGGCTCTTCAGTGATCATTCCGTCCGGGTACAGCTGCGGGGACTCCGGCAAATGCCCTGACAAGACCTTCGTCACCGCGTCAATGTTCTCGCCGGTCGTAGCCGAGCAGGGAACAATGTCAGCGAACTCCCCCAGCTCCTGCACGGTCATCAGCTGACGTGCCAGCTCGTCCTTCGAGACCAAGTCAGCCTTGGTCACCACCGCGATGACCTTCGCCCTCAAGTCGGTGATCTCGCGGGTGATGAAACGGTCGCCTGGGCCGACCTTTTCGTTAGCCGGAATACACAACCCGATCGCGTCAACCTCGGTCCACGTTTGGCGCACCAAATCGTTGAGCCGCTGCCCCAGCAGGGTGCGCGGCCGGTGCAGCCCAGGAGTGTCCACCAGGATCAACTGCGAGTTCTCCTGATGCAGGATGCCACGAATCACATGCCGGGTCGTCTGCGGTCGGTTAGAGGTGATCGCGATCTTGGAGCCGATAATGGCATTGGTCAAAGTGGATTTTCCGGCATTGGGTCGTCCCACGAAGCAGGCAAAACCTGCCCTGTACGGCTCTGTGTCAGCCACTAAACTGCGGTTCCTATCTGAGTTATTTCTCGTTTGACGACCGCGTAAACCGGGGCCGTCTTCGTCACATCGGCGACGGCGGCCACGCCCGCCTCGTCGGAGTCAGTACCGAACAGAACGGCGGCCTCCAGCTTGTCGGCCCCCGCAGCGGCGGCTTGCGCAACCGCCGCTTGCAGCGCGGTCAACCGCAAAGACGGAAGATCGACCGCGGCCGAGGCATAGGTGCGCCCCAGACCATCGCGTACCGCCGCCCCCACTGTCTGGTTGATGCGGGCGGCCGAGGAGCGGGCCAGAGTGAGGAGTTTGGAATCTTCGGCGGTCAATTCGTCCATATTAGGCATTTGCTTCCTCTTTCAAAGTCGAGGAGGGGCGCGGTAGGTCGGCAAGCTTGCGCACCAGCACTGTCTCGATGCGTCTGCGCCTGCCTGAGGCTCCCTCCGCGGTCAGTTCTAGGCCACCCAGAGCCGCCACATCGCCCTCGATCGGCACCTTTCCCAAATGATGGGCCAAGAGACCACCGACGGTGTCGACATCGACATCTCCTAGCTCCACGGCGAACTGTGCTTGTAGTTCCTCCACGGCTAGACGCGCGGTCACCCGCGCGGTACTGGCCTGCTCATCCAACCACTCGACGGGAGGGCGTTCGTCGTCGTACTCATCGGTGATCTCGCCGACGATCTCCTCCAAAATGTCCTCGATGGTGACCAGGCCAGCCGTACCTCCGTACTCGTCAACCACCATGGCGATATGGATGCGCCGCGTCTGCATATCCCGCAACAAGTCGTCGACCGGCTTGGATTCGGGCACGAACGACACTTGCCGCATCACCTCCCGCACGGGAGGATTCCGCTCGCCAAGGTTGACCAAGTCCTTCAAATAGGCCACACCGCACACGTCGTCGAGATCATCACCCACGACCGGAATCCGCGAAAACCCCGAACGCAGAGCCACTTTCGTCGCCTCGGCGGCACTGGCGTCGGCCTCGACCCACACCATTTCGGTGCGCGGCACCATCACACCACGCGCGACCGTGTCGCCCAGCGCGAAGACCGACTCGATCATGTTGCGCTCTTCGTGTTCGACCGCTCCGGAGCGCATACCGGCATCGACCAATTCCCGAATCTCGGTTTGCGAGGTGGCGAAGGGGCCTTCACGGAAACCGCGACCGGGAGTGAGCGCATTACCGATGGCGATCAAGAGGCGCGTCAACGGCCCCAGAGCCTTGCTGAGGAAGCGGACTGGACCGGCCGATGCCAACGCCACCGGGTAGGCGTGCTGGCGTCCAATGGTGCGGGGGCCCACGCCGATGACGACGAACGTGACCACCGACATGACGGCGACAGTCAGCCCCAGGGAACCCCAACCAAACCCCCAGGCCTTAAAACAAGCCACGGCGACCATCGACACGGCCCCCACTTCGGAGGAAACGCGCAACAAAATCAGGAGGTTGACGTGGCGGGGCAGGTCCGCGCAGATGCGTTGCAGGGCGGCGGCTCCCCGCACCTTCTGTTCGGCGAGTTCGGAGCTGCGGGCCGGGGACACCGCCCCAAGCGCGGAGTCGATCATGGCGGCCACGCCAGCGAAAAACACCAGGGAGGCCGCGAGGCCAAGGAGCGTGTAAGTGGTCATGTCAGTTACTTACCTGCGGCGAGTCTCTGTTGTCGCCACGCTTCGAGCAAGCGGTTTTGCAGCCCGAACATCTCTTTGGCTTCGTCGGGCTCGGCATGGTCGTAGCCGAGAATGTGCAGGACACCATGGACGGTGAGCATGTGCATTTCCTCGGCGGTGGAATGTCCCGCCTCGGCGGCTTGGGCTCGCGCGACGGCCGGGCACAGCACCAGGTCCCCCAGAATCGGGGTGGTGGGTTCCAGGCCATCCGGTCGCCCGGGAATGGCCTCATCCATGGGAAAGGACAGCACGTCGGTGGGCCCGTTGCCGCCCATCCACCGGTGGTTGAGCTCGCTCATGTGGTCGGTGTCGACGATCAGGACGGCCAGCTCGGCGAGCGGGTTGATGTCCATCTCGTTGAGGGCGAACCGGGCGACGTCGACGATGCCGTTGTCATCGACATCGTCGGAGGTTTCATTGACTATCTCAATGGACAATGAGGTCTCTTTCATCAGTGCGGGGGTTACCGCGGTCGCTTGCCACGAGCTCGGCGTTGCTGGCTGTGTTCCTTCACCGCGTCCCATTTGTCGTAAGCATTAACAATATCGCTAACGAGCTGGTGGCGCACTACGTCGGAGGCGGTGAGCGTGGCGAAGTACACGTCGTCGATTCCCTCGAGGATGTCGCGCACGATCCGCAAACCGGAGGTGGCTCCGCCAGGTAGGTCAACCTGGGTGACGTCACCGGTGACGACCATCCGGGTGCCGAAGCCAAGCCGGGTGAGGAACATCTTCATCTGTTCGGCCGTGGTGTTCTGCGCCTCGTCGAGAATGACGAAGGCGTCGTTGAGGGTGCGACCTCGCATATAGGCCAGCGGCGCGACCTCGATCGTCCCCGCTTCCATGAGTTTGGGGATAGAGCCCTCGTCAAGCATGTCGTATAGCGCGTCGTAGAGAGGTCGCAAATACGGGTCGATTTTTTCCGAGAGAGTTCCCGGCAAGAAGCCCAGTCGCTCGCCCGCCTCGACAGCGGGTCGGGTGAGGATGATCCGGTTGACTTCCTTGTTCTGCAACGCCTGCACGGCCTTGGCCATGGCCAGGTAAGTCTTTCCGGTTCCAGCGGGGCCGATTCCGAAGACGATCGTGTTGTTGTCGATCGCTTCGATGTACTGGCTTTGACCAATTGTCTTGGGACGGATCGAACGCCCGCGTTTGGAGATGATGCTGTGCGTCAGCACGTCGGCGGGACGCTGGTGCGGTGACTCGGTGAGCATATTTTCGGCCCGGCGCACCACATCGGGGTTAACCGGCTCCCCTTTTTCGACCAGAATAATGAGTTCCTTGAGAAGACGTTCCAGGCTGGCAATTTGACCGTTGGCACCCTTGAGGGTGATGGTGTCCCCGCGTACATGTACGTCCACGCCTTGGGCATTGCGTTCCAAGTACCGGAGGTTTTCATCGGACGAGCCGAGCAAACCCAACATGGTCGTGGGGTCGGCTACGGTAATGGTCCGCAAAATTTGGTTGGCTACTGTCACACGGTCGGTCATATGCTTCGCCCCAACGGGGCTGTTCGCCACCTGCCTTAGTCGAATCAGTGCTCCGCTGCCCACTCACCTCATGAGTCCGATAGTCGGGTGTCACTGCGTTGATCAGCGGTATTTCCCAACCGCTCTTGGTTTATCCATGATATCGCCGCGCGAGAGAATCGGGCAATCCATTACCCGATTTATGCCATTTCAGCCGGATTGAACACAAGTGAGGTGTGTCTCCGCCGCGAGTCCGGTCTCGCAGCGGCGCGGCGCTACGAGAGTCGGGGGCCAACGTCCGGATAGGGGCGTCGGGTCACCTTGATCGGACAGTCACGCACGTTAACCCCCCAGCATTGGCCCCAACGGTTTACCACCGAGAACGTGCACGTGAGCATGGTCGATCTCTTGGCCCCCGTTGCGGCCGGTGTTCGCGATGAGGCGCCAACCGGTCTGGTCCAGGCCTTCTCCTGTGGCGACTTCGGATGCCACGGCGATCATTTCACCGGCCAAAGAGGGGTCCGCGGCGGTGACTTCCGCCAAATTGGCATGGTGTTGGCGCGGAATGACTTGGATGTGAGTGGGGGCGGCGGGGGCGATGTCGTGAAAGGCGATCACGCGCTCAGTCGAACGAACGACCCGGGCGGGAATCTCCTCACCTACGATCTTGCAGAAGATGCAGTCACTCATGTCTATAGATCGTACCGGTTACCAGCGGCCTAGGCGGGACTGCAAAACCGATAGCGCGGCTGGGCCCGCAGTGGAGGTGCGCAAGACCGTCTGGCCCAGACGGATCGGCGCGCCAAACTGGGTAAAGGCGGCCAGCTCCTCTGGAGTCAGGGAGCCTTCGGGCCCAATGATGAGGATGATGTCGCCGTCACCAACCAGGGAGACCCCGGAGAGCGGCTCAGTGGCTTCCTCGTGGAGAAGGAGCACTTGGGTGGCTTCGCGCAGGCGTTGGACCAGTTGTTTGGTGGTGTGGACTTCAGCGATGGTCGGCAACGTGGCACGGCGGGCCTGTTTAGAGGCTTCGCGGGCGACATTGACCCACTTTTGGCGGGATTTTTCGCCCCGGGGTCCCTTCCATTGAGTGATGGAGCGGGCCGATTGCCACGGAATGATCTCGTCAACGCCGATCTCGGTCATCATTTGGGTGGCGCGCTCTCCCCGGTCTCCTTTGGGGAGAGCCTGGGCGACGATCAAGCGAGGGTTGGGGGCGGGAATTGTCCGCCGGTGGCTCAGGAGGAGGTCAAGCTCGCCCTTGCGGACTGCGGTGACCTCGGCGTCGGCTAGATGGCCACTGCCGTCGGAGAGCGTGAGCTTCTCGCCCACTCGCAGGCGTTGCACATCTGCGGCATGATGTCCCTCGGGGCCGTCCAAGGTGGCCTGGTCGGTCGCGGGAAGCGCCTTGATGAGGAAGACCGGTTCGCTCACGTGTTGTTTCTCCTTGTACGTGCCGGGGCAGGCCTGCCCATGGTGTGGTCGCAACGGGGACTGTCGGTGCGATCTTGCCAGGTTACTGAACAGATCGGCTTATCCGAAGTCACAGTGAGTCCTCCGCCAGCCTGGCGTCACCGCGGGAGGGTGGCGCGCGGATGGTCGGCGTTGGTTTGGCAAAGGCGAACCTCGAGGCTGACCGGCCGCGCCCTTTGGTGCCGTTAATTCACAGGCGATGACATCGGCCTTTGAGGCCACCTGTGAGCCCTTGCGGGGGCGCGGCGATAGAAATCTTCAGGCTGGCCCTCCCCGGTCGAGAAGGGATGAGACGGCGGTGCCCATCGATAAAGATCGGCACCGCGCCCACGTACGTCTTGGTATGCCAAGCAGGAGCCCACGAGGTAGGCTCCGAGCTCTTCCTGAGCCACCGCTGACCACGGTGAATGACGCCTGACCAGTCACGTCACGGCGCTCAGGTTGGATGGCCCCAAAGCCGCTGAATCGCATGGCCAGCGGCCAGCCATATTGCCCGGATGGTGAACCGTTACGAATGACCGTTAAACGCATCACGCATCCGTGCGAAAAAACCCGAGCCCTGCTTAACCTCGACGATTTCCTCGTCACGGACTTTGGCGAGGCGCTTGAGCAGCTCTTCCTGTTCACCATCGATCTTGGTGGGCGTACGTACCTCAAGTTTCACGTGCAAGTCCCCGCGAGCACCGCCACCGCGTAGCTTCGGGACGCCCTTGCCGCGCACCTTGATGACGGTTCCCGACTGGGTTCCTGGCGAGACTTCGATCTCGTCCTTTTCCCCGTCCAAACCCTCCAAGTCCAGCTTCGTGCCCAACGCGGCGGCCGTCATGGGGATGCGGATCTTGCTGTACAGGTCCGAACCCTCCCGGGTAAAGACCTCATGTGGCTTCTCCCGCACCTCAACGTACAAGTCACCGGCTTCACCGCCACCGGGCCCAATTTCTCCTTCGCCGCCAAGACGAATGCGCATGCCGTCTTCGACCCCGGAGGGAACCTTGACAGTGATCTTCCGGCGCGACCGCACCCGGCCCTCGCCGCCACACTTGCCGCAGGGGCTCTTGATGATGCTTCCGTAACCGGAGCACGCCGAACAGGGACGCGCGGTGCGTACCTGGCCAAGGATCGTACGCTGCACCACGTGCACTTCACCGGCCCCGCCACAGGTCGAGCACGACTCGGGCTTCTCATTGCCTTCGGCACCGTGCCCGTCGCATCCGTCACACAAGATCGCGGTGTCGACCGTAATCGGGGCTTCGGTCCCAAACGCGACTTCCTCCAACGACAGGTCCAGGCGCAACAGTGCGTCGTTGCCGGGCCGCTTGCGCGAACGCGGACCGCGCCGCATTCCCGCGCCCATTCCCCCGCCTCCGAAGAAGGCGTCCATGATGTCTTCGAACCCCATGAACGGACCGCCCGCGCCAGGCCCACCGCCCGCACCGGGCTGTGCGTACGGGTCGCCCCCGGCATCGACGATGGCCCGCTTTTGCGGGTCCATGAGCACCTCGAAGGCCGCGTTGATCTCCTTGAACTTGTCAGCCGAGTCAGGCGAGTCGTTCACGTCCGGGTGGAATTCGCGCGCCAGCTTCCGGTAAGCCTTTTTCAACTCATCGGCAGTGGCATTTTTTTCCACCCCGAGAATCCCGTAGTAGTCCTTAGCCACGTGTGTACTCATCAGTCTCTTCGTAGTGGGTTTACTGGTTTTGTTCCAAGATTTCGGATACGTAGCGGGCTACCGCTCGCACCGCAGCGATAGTACCCGGATAATCCATGCGGGTCGGTCCGACAACTCCCATATTCCCCACTGGGGTACCGGCCCCGTAGCCAGTGGCGACCACGGAGGTGGCGTGGAAGTTGGCGTTTTCGTTCTCATCACCGATGCGAACTTGCAGCATTGCGGTGTGGTCGACGTGCCCTAGCAGTTGCATGAGCACGACTTCCTCCTCCAAAGCCTCCAGGATGGATCGCAGCCCGCCTTCGAAATCGGTGCGGGTGAGGTTGGCGGCCCCTGCCACAGCCAAACGTTCGTCTCGCCGTTCCACGAGTGTCTCCAACAACATGTTGGAGAGCGCTTCGACGGTCGTGCGCAACTCGGGGCGACATTCATCGGCCAGCGCGTATATGAGCGGCGGCGTCTCCGAGAGTGGTTGCCCGACGAGTTTTTCGTTGATGAGGCTGCGGATGGCGGTCACGTCGGCTTCAGAGGTGTCGGTGGGAAGTTCGACGTGACGTTGTTCGACTCGCCCTGTGTCGGCAATCATGACGAGCATGAGCCGACGCGGGGACATGGACACCAACTCGAGGTGGCGTACCCGCGAGCGGGACAAGGACGGGTACTGCACGACGGCGACTTGGTGGGTGAGCTGGCTGAGCAGCCGCACGGTGCGCAAGACGACGTCGTCGAGGTCGATGGCTTCTCCGAGGAGCCGATGCACGGCGCGCCGTTCGGCGGCCGATAGCGGCTTGATCTTGCCGAGCCGGTCGACGAACAGTCGATAGCCCTTGTCGGTGGGAATACGTCCGGCTGAGGTGTGTGGCTGATGTATATAGCCCAGTTCTTCCAGGTAGGCCATATCGTTGCGCACCGTGGCCGCGGAGACGCTGAGCCGCTGGTTCTCCACGACAGTCTTTGAACCAACGGGTTCATGGGTGGCGACGTAGCCCTCAACGATGGCGCGCAAAACTTCTAGCTTGCGGTCGTCCATCGAGTCACTACCTTCCTGCTAGTTGTGCCTGTCCGGTTTAGGGGCGCGATCGAGACGTCCCCCGTTCGGCTTCGGCGAACACCGTGCTGAGCCCGGATCCGCATCACTTAATTTTGGCACTCAACGCCCTAGAGTGCCAAGTTTAGCCCGAGCCTGTGACTGACCCGGCGCCGAGGCATAACGCCTGGTCATCACCGGGGAACTGGAGCACTCCATCGTCGGAGACAGTGACGGCGTTCTCACCGAAGTCCGCAGGAGATAGCTCATTGACCTCGGCAAAGGTGCCCTGCTCGGCATCGAGCGTGGGGCGGCCGTCACCGGCCATGCGAGTGGGCACGATATGGCCGCCGACCACGTGGCCCGTGTCGGGGTCGATATCGACTTGCAGGATCGCGCCCAGCCCGAGAATGCCGGTCCCGTTGAGAACAGAGCCGCCAAAGTTGCCGATGCTGTAGGCGATGAGTCCGCCGTTGTACATCTCCATGCCCCGGATGACGTGAGGTCCGTGTCCGACCACGAGGTGGGCGCCGTTGTCGATACAGGTGCGGGCGAAGGCCACCGTGTTGCCACGGTCCTCTCCCAAGTACTCCTCGGTCCCCTCTGGGGTGCGGCGGGCGTCCACACCCTCGGCTCCGAGGTGAGCCGTCGCCACCACGATGTCGGCAACCTCGGAAGCCGCGCGGACCAGTGCGGCAACCGCGTCGAGATCGCGTACGTCGGTGAACATGTAGTAGGGGGCGAAACCGACCGTCGCGACGGTGACTCCCTCCACCTCGATCTGTGTGATCTGGCCTTGCATGCCGGTGAGTTTCATGCCCGCGTCTGCCACGGCCTGCTCGGTTTCGGCCGCGCCATCGGGGCCGGCGTCCCAAGCGTGATTGTTCGCGACATTGAGCACGTCGAAACCGGCATCGGCGAAGATGGCCGCGTATTCGGGAGGCATACGGAAGTACGAGCAGCTTCCTTCGCATTTGACCCAGTCGTCGCGCAAGGAAAGCGCGCCTTCGAGGTTGGCGATGACCACGTCGCCTTCTAGGTGGTCGACGACCTCGTCGAAGAAGTCGACTCCGCCATTGGCGGGGAGCTGGTCGGGTGCCGCCCCGAGCACGGTGTCACCGACGTGGGTTATGCGGATGGTGGTGTCTTCGGGCTCTGGAGACGGTTCTGGGGAGGGGGGCATGGACTCGGCACCGCCCTCACCTCCCAGATCGGTGGGTTCCTCCTCTGAGGAGCAGGCAGCGACCACGGCCAGGGCGGGCACGGTGGTGAGCAGGCTGCGGCGGGCGAGACGTGCCCGTGGTGGCGAGGTGGGGGCGGGCAAAGCGGCATCTGGGTCCAGAGGTGACATGAGGTGGATTCCCTCCATGGGAAACGCGGTGCGCACTGGCACGTTCACGTTCGGGCGAACTGTGGAATTGGGCAAGACGCACAGATAGGGATTACGTGCTTGTTTCGAGGTTTCTTTCCTGCTGTGGTGGCTCATGGTTGAGGGGAATGGCAATTTCTCGCTATTCCTAGGCTCACTTGCCGGCGTTATCGCACTTTGCGGACATCTGACCGCGGGTTCGCAAACGCTGGTCACTGCCGGTGCCCACCCACGCTGGTGGGGCATGGTTCGCACCGACTCCGGTTAGGGACCTCATCCCCGCCCTCCTCACCGCGGGCCACACCTAAGCCAGGCTTTAAGTATGAGGGTGTTTCAGGTGGTGAGGTCGCGAATGACCGCGTCAGCTAGCAGCCGACCGGGCAACGTCAACTGGATCGTGCCCTCTTCGAAGGCATCCGCATCGGCCAGACCGTCGGCAACGACCTGCCTAGCTGCGGCAATACCATCTTCTCGCAGCGACGATACCCGCATCCCGTCCCTGAGACGAGTCCGAAGCATCACAGTCTCCAAATATTGATCGTCAACTGTAAGGCTTTCGTGATCTTCGATGGGCAATCGCGACTCTGACAGGGCCGCCGCATAGCGGGCCGGGTGTTTAACGTTCCACCAACGCACACCAGGCAGGGACGAATGCGCGCCGGGCCCGGCACCCCACCAGTGGCCACCCCGCCAATACTGGAGGTTGTGTCGGCAGTGGTCGCTGTCGGAGCGAGCCCAATTGGACACCTCATACCAAGTGAAACCTGCCTGGGTGAGCAGCTTCTCGGCAGCAAGATAACGGTCGGCCGCCACATCGTCGCTGGGCTGAGGAACCTCATTGCGGCGGACCCGACGAGCCAGGGCCGTGCCTTGCTCAATGATGAGAGCGTAGGCCGAGACATGGTCGACGCCCGAGTCAATGACGGCCCGCAGGGTGTTCTCAAAATCGGCAGCCGTCTCACCAGGAGTTCCATAGATGAGGTCAAGGCTGACATGGTCGAAACCAGCCGATCGGGCCCAGCCGACCGCGTCCAGTGCCCGTTGAGGTGAGTGTTGCCGATCAAGAATGGTCAGCACATGCGATGCGGTTGATTGCATCCCCAAGGAAAGGCGAGTGAAACCGCCCTGGCGCAGCTGGCGCAGGTAATCGGCGCTGACCGACTCCGGATTGGCCTCAGTGGTAACTTCAGCGTCCGCAGCCAATCCAAACTGATCGCGAATCTCGCCCAAGATGGCGACAAGATCCCCAGCGGGAAGCAACGTCGGCGTCCCTCCGCCGAAAAAGACGGTATCGACCTTGGGCACGGTGGGGAACCGAGCGGCGGCAAGCCGGATCTCAGCACGCACCTGCTGGGCATATGCCTCCCGGGACACCCCCGGGCCTAGCTCTGTGGCCGTATAGGTGTTGAAATCGCAGTAACCACACCGGGAAGCGCAAAAGGGCACGTGGACATAGAAGCCAAAGCCCGCCGAACTCACCTCTGGCGAGGCGGCGGCCGAGGACAACCAGTCCGGGCCCAACGGCTTCTGTCCACCGGCTGGGTTCGACATCATACTGGCGTTCTCGTCGCCACCTGTGCCGTACGGCGTCGATGAGGAGGAGGCGGTCATGCGCTTAGTCACACCTATTACGGTAGCTCTATGGCAGGTGCAACTTCGGAAACGTTCGTCAAGTATGAGGCCGCCGACGGCGTGGCCACGATAACCCTCGACAGCCCTACACATCGCAACGCGCTCTCCAATGAGCTCCTCGCGCAGCTTGAAGCGGCCCTACACCGCGCTAGCGGCGACGAGGAGGTACGTGTTGTTGTCCTTACCCACACCGGTCGTGTCTTCTGTGCCGGGGTCGACTTGGCCGCGACGGCCCAGTGTCAGGCGGCGGGCGAACTGCCCGCGGCCGCGCTGCCCCAAGTACTGGCCGCGATCTGGGAATGTCCGAAAACAGTGATCGCGTCAATCAGTGGCCCCGTTCGCGGAGGCGGGCTCGGTTTGGTAGCCGCCGCCGATATTTCAGTGTGCGCGGCCGAGGCCACCCTGGCGTTCACCGAGGTTCGACTCGGTGTCGTACCAGCGGTGATCGCGCCGGTGGTACTCCGCAAGATTCGTGCCACCGACGCGAGGGAACTGTTTTTGACCGGTTCGACGTTCGACGGCCGCCGGGCCGAGGCCACCGGCCTCGTGACACGGTCGGTGCCAGCCGCGGACGTCGAAGCCACAGTCAACGGTTTCGTCACTGATCTGTTGCAAGGCGCCCCCGGCGCCCAGGCAGGCGTGAAGCGGTTGCTCAGCGCACACGAGGATGTCCGCGGCGAACTAGAAGCAGCGGCGAAGACATCAACCGAGTTCTTCCTCGGCGAGGAGGGACGCCACGGAGTCCAATCATTCCTGGCTAAGAAGTCCCCAGACTGGGTGGTACCGGAGTAATCCCGATACCCCACAGACCCCAGCTCTAACAGCGGTGTGGGGTGTTCGGCGCCCGCCGAACACCCCACACCAGCACATCAAAGCCAAAACCGTTCAACGCCCACCCTCGGCGTTCGTCTCACGGCTAGGAGACAAACAACCTAGTTCTCGTCCGTGCGCAACGCTGCGATGAAAGCCTCTTGTGGGACGTCTACCCGCCCCACCGTCTTCATCCGCTTCTTACCTTCCTTTTGCTTCTCCAGCAGCTTGCGCTTACGGCTAATGTCACCGCCGTAGCACTTGGCCAGCACGTCTTTGCGCATCGCGCGAATGTTCTCGCGCGCGATCACCCGCGAACCGATCGCGGCTTGAATCGGTACCTCGAATTGCTGACGAGGAATGAGCTTCTTCAGGCGCTCCGCCAAGCGCACCCCATAGGCATAGGCGTGATCGCGGTGCACGATCGCCGAAAACGCGTCCACCCGTTCCCCTTGCAGCAAGATATCGACCTTGACCAGGTCCGCCTGCTGCTCGCCGGAACGCTCATAGTCCATCGACGCATACCCTTTGGTGCGCGACTTCAAGTTGTCGAAAAAGTCAAAGACGATTTCGGCCATCGGCAAGGTGTAGCGCAGTTCGACCCGCTCGGGCGAGAGATAGTCCATGCCCTCCATGTTTCCGCGCCGGGACTGGCACAGCTCCATGATCGCGCCAACGTACTCCGAGGGCGTCAAGATCGTAGCCTTGACCATGGGCTCTAGGACCGACTCGTTTTTCCCCTCGGGGAACTCACTGGGGTTCGTGACCTCAATTTCCGTACCGTCTTCCATCGTGACCTGGTAGACCACGTTCGGAGCCGTCGAGATCAAGTCAAGGTTGGACTCTCGTTCGAGGCGTTCGCGGATGATCTCCAGGTGCAGCAGCCCCAAGAATCCACAGCGGAAACCGAAACCGAGCGCCGCGGACGTCTCGGGCTCGAATTGCAAAGCCGCGTCGTTGAGTTGAAGTTTCTCTAGAGCTTCCCGCAAATTGGAGTAGTCGGAGCCATCGATCGGGTACAAGCCCGAGAAGACCATCGGCTTCGCCTCTTTGTATCCAGCGAGAGCATCCTCAGCGGGACGACGGGCATTCGTGACCGTGTCACCGACCTTCGACTGGCGAACGTCCTTCACCCCGGTGATCAGATAACCGACCTCGCCTACCCCGATAGCACTGGACTTGATCGGCTCAGGGGAGATGACACCCAGTTCCAATAGCTCGTGGTCGGTACGAGTCGACATCATGCGGGCCTTGTCACGCGCCTTGAGCTCACCGTCAATCACTCGCACATACGTGACCACACCGCGATACGTGTCGTAAACAGAGTCAAAGATCATCGCCCGGGCCGGGGCGTCAGCATCACCGACCGGAGGACGGAACCGCGTGACGATGGCGTCCAACAGTTCCTCGACCCCCGCTCCGGTCTTACCCGAAACCTGGAAGCAGTCATCAGGGTCACCGCCAACCAGATTTGCCAGTTCCTCCGCATAGCGTTCCGGCTGCGCGGCAGGCAAGTCGATCTTATTGAGGACCGGGATGATCTCCAGGTCGTTCTCCATCGCCAAGTACAAGTTGGCCAACGTCTGCGCCTCGATACCTTGGGCCGCGTCGACCAGAAGCAACGCACCCTCGCAGGCGGCCAACGATCGGGAAACTTCGTAGGTGAAGTCCACGTGGCCAGGAGTGTCGATCATGTTCAGGACGAACTCGGTACCAGCATTGGGCCCAGACCGGGCCGTCCATGGCATACGAACGGCCTGGCTCTTAATCGTGATGCCGCGCTCGCGCTCGATGTCCATACGGTCGAGGTATTGGGCACGCATTTTGCGCTCATCGACCACTCCGGTGATCTGCAACATCCGGTCGGCTAGCGTGGACTTGCCGTGGTCGATGTGCGCAATGATGCTGAAGTTACGGATCGCTGCGGGATCCGTCGAGCCAGGCGCGTAAGTCACGTTAGCCTTTCTTACTGTTCGAGTTCGTCAATGCTGCGGGCGTATCACAATTCTGCCTTATGCGCTCCTGGGGCACAGTTGGCCTCTGGTCACTTGTGTGCTCACCCCCTTTTAGCAAGGGGAGCGTTTGCCTACGTGTGTGTAGGTATGCCCGGATCCAGTCCAGGCCGAAAACATGCCAAAGTAGCGATGCGGGCCCCGATATCACCGTTCCCGCGCAGGTCATACAGACCGGCCCTGACCGCCTGTGGCACTCGTCTCCTGGTAACGTTGTTAGCTGCGTGGATTGCGCACGTGCGTATCTCTGGAACCTGGTCGCTGAGGCGGCCGGTTGCAGCACGGCCGCGTAATACCCACTCAATCCAGAAAACACATCTTCGAATCGAGACCGAGGCTTCACGCGTGGCGAACATTAAGTCCCAGATCAAGCGCAACCGGCAAAACGAAAAGGCCCGGCTGCGGAACAAGGCCGTGAAGTCGTCGCTGAAGACCGCCATCCGGAAGTTCCGTGAGGCGTCGGCAGCCGACGACAAGGCCGCCGCCCAGGCTGAACTGCGTAACGCTACCCGACTGCTGGACAAGGCAGTGAGCAAGGGCGTTATCCACAAAAACCAGGCGGCCAACCGCAAGTCCGCCTTGCACCAGCAGTTCAACAAGCTGGAAAAGACCAGCGCCTAATTTAGGAGCGCAACTGTTGCCGTCCAAAAAGAGGCGTACACAGTCGCAGGCTTGCAAAGCAATCAAGGCTCGCGCACTCGATCTTGTTCTCGCCTAGCCTGGCTAAGAAGCGTGTGATACGGCTGATGCCGGGTCGAACTTTCGTTTTCAGCTAGCGAGCGATCAGCTTTAACGCCGTACCATCGTCGAGGTTGGGTCACCACTTTACCCAAAGGTTGACCCAACCTCATTGCAGACGAGAAAACCCCGCCTCCCCGGCGGGGTTTTTCATTGTGGGCAAATAAAAGCAGAATGAAAGAAATATGCGGACTCAAGCAGCTAGTTGTGCTCGGGGAAGGCTGGATTCCAAGCCGGTCCGCCCCACCCCACCGCTACCGCAGGCTTGAGACCCTTCACGTCCCACCTGGATGTTTCGTCGCCCCCGCGATGACGTCATTGATCTTCACCATCGCGGCGACCGCCAACGGCAATGCGAGCACCACCCACCACGACACCTGCTCAGTCAAAGCCAGCAGGACCGCCAATGCCACGCTGCCCTCAAAGAACACAACGGACCAGGCGCTAGACAGTCGGATGTTCTTTAGCCGCAACGCTCGCGCATAGAAAGTTTGATGTGTTTGCTTGCGAGGCGGCGTCACCCGGCCCGTACGATACTCGGTCACGTCAGGCCCCTTCCCGTGCCGAGCCAATGGCCAGAATTGCGCGTTCCAGCGCCCATCCCCGATCTTCCATGCCGCCCTTGACGTCGGCGTTAACGTTTGCGCACACCTGCATCGCCTCGGCCAGCCCCACGGCGGTCCAGCCACGGGCGAGTTTGCGAGCCTTGTCGATCTGCCACGGAGCCATACCCAAGGATTTAGCGATCTGCTGAGATCCACCTCGCTCACCGACCACCCGGGAAACACTGCGTACCGACATGGCGAGGGCGTCGGCCAAGGGAACCGGATCGACCCCAATTTGCATCGCCCAGCGCAATGACGCCAATGCTTCGCTGGTGCGGCCTGAGACTGCGGCGTCTGCGACGGCAAATCCGGTGACTTCGGCCCGGCCCTGGTAGTAACGGCCGACAGCCTCGATGCTGAGGTTGCCTTCGGTGTCTGCCACCAGTTGGGCGCAGGCGCTGGCCAGTTCGCGCAGATCGGTGCCGACGGCGGCGATGATGGTATCGGCAATGTCGGCCGAGGCCGAACGGGGGGAAGCCCCGGCGGCTTTAAGCTCGCCCCGGACGAAGGCCGTGCGGTCCATCGCTCGTTTGATTTTCGAGGCTCGCACCATTTCCACAGTGCTGGGGCCTTTGCTCTCTGCCATTTTGCGGAGCTTTTCGGCCAGTGCCTTACCTTTGTTGCCCCCGGCGTGGCACAGGGCCAAGTAGACGTCAGGTTCGGGCTGCGAGGCGTACTTTGCGACCACCTCGCCCACGTCTTTGGGCACGTTCTGCGCGTCTTCGACGATGGCGATGGTGGCTCCACCAAGCAGCGTGGGACTGGTGATCTCGGTGAATCGACCCGAGGTGAGGTCACCGCCCGCGACGCGATGGACAGCAGCGTCGGGGTCTTCCTGGGTTACCGCAGCAGTGAATTCGCTGGCGGCACGCTCGGCGAGAAGTTCTTCGTCACCCAGAATTAGGCGAATTGCTGCTATTGAGGCCACGGTTCTATCCTTGCATGTTTGCGGTTGCCATTGAAATCGTAGGTGAACCAGCGTCGTATCGGCAGAGGCGTTGCCATCTGATACGCCCACGTTACTGCGAGGTGGGCACACTGTCTGTGGTCGTGTACTCCTTTCGGGGAATCTCTTTGGGCATAGGCGTTGTACACGGTGGTCTCTCAAATTTCTTCGAATTGGGTACCCATTGGTCAATGAAACTCGTGAGCGGTCAGCGGTCACGACGAATCCTGAATGAGTAGTTGCCCATTCTTAGCTGTGATGGTGACGGTTCCATAGATGTCAGTACGTTTCACCAGCACACCTCCCTGTGAGAATCTGCGGAGCATGTCGGGGTCGGGATGCCCATAGGTGTTGTTCTCTCCCACGCCAATGAGAGCGACTTGGGCGTCAACGGCGTCGAAGAAAGTCTCTTTGGAGTACTTCGAGCCATGATGTGGCACTTTGAGGATGTCGGAGTCGAGGTCGAGTCGCGCTTGCATCAGTTCCCGTTGAGCTTCGATCTCGATATCTCCCGTCAATAGGGTCCGTACCCCCGCAGTGTGCGCGGCGACAACCACGGAGTTGTTGTTCGAATCCGAGCGTGTTCCTCTCCATTCGCCACCCAACGGTGCGAGAACCTCGATCGTGGTCTCTCCGATTTCAAAAGTCTGGCCCGCCTCGGCGGCGATGACCTCTGCGGAGGAATTACGGCTCTGAGAGGGATTCGGTCTCGCGGATACTCCGGATTGGGGTGAGGATCGAGTTTGTTCTGCCAGCGGGGGTAGGTGCTCAAACGAATCGGCCATCATGGCGTGGCCGTCTTCGGCTCCAGCGGGAGGGGGCACCAAGATCGCATCGACACCGCGTCCCCGCAAGGCTCCCCGGATGCCTCCAACGTGATCCATGTGGAAGTGGCTCACCACGATCAGGTCGATGTGCCGAACGTCCAAGTCTTCGAGGCATTGGTCGATGTCCTCGTCGTTGGGGCCGACGTCGACCACAATCACGCCGTCGTCTCGACCCGGGAGCACGATCGCATCGCCTTGCCCCACGTCGCACATGGTCAGTACCCATCCGTCGGGATATGAGGTATTCCCTAGCCACATCACCGGAGACAGCAGCACTCCGATCAAGCTCACCGCAACGATCCACCGACGCGGCGTGGCGAATCGCAGCGCAATGAGCACGGACACGATCAGAGCCCCTAGCGCGATCGCCCACAAAGTTCCCGATGGCCAGGCCACCGTGCCGCCAGGAACACTCGCCCCAGTCTGAGAGAGAAACATGAGCCACCGCGCTGGAAGAGCCGCCATCTGAGCCACCAGCTCCCCCACCGGCATCCATATTGCCGCCGATGCCACTGTCGCAACGGAAAGCACCACAGCTGGGGCTGCCACCAGGGTTGCCGCCATGTTGACCGGAATCGCCACCAGGCTGACCTCACCACCGATGGCGACAAGGAGAGGCGTGAGTGCGGCCTGGGCGGCCACGGGAATCGTCACGGCTAGAGCTACCAGCCGTGGCCATCCTCTGTGTTCGAGGCGACGAGCCCAGCGAAACGCGAACCCGATGAGCCCGACGCAGGCTGACACCGACAGGGCGAATCCCCACTGGGCAGACAGGCCGGGGTCAAGTAGCAACAGCAATGTGACGGCCCCGCTCAATGCCGATAGACCTGAGCTTGGCCGGCCCAAGGCGAAGGCGATGAGCACAATGGTGGCCATGGCGGCAGCCCGCATCACCGGCGGCTGCGGCCCGACAATGACGATGAACGCCACCAGCGCCGCAACTCCGAGGACCAGCCGCGCTACTGGCCCCGCCCGCGCCGCTGCGGCGATGAGAAGCACCACGCCAAGAACGAGGTTGGTGTGGTACCCGGACGTCACGACTAGGTGTGCCAGACCGGTAGTGCGGAAGTCCTCAATGAGCTCGAGACTCATGGCGGACGCGTCACCGAGAGCAAGACCGGCGATAAGGCCAGCCTCATCGTCGGTGAGACCTGCCGTTGCCGTATGCAGACCCTGATGGAGCGTATTTGCCCACCGTTGCCACCATCCGGCGGCGCTCACCATCTGGGGTGGACCGCGAGAAAAGATGACAGCCGAGAGCAACTGCCCGCGCTCGGGGTGCTGCAATTGCGCCTCGACGACCACAGTGTCACCGGCGGTGAAGGACAGTGTCTGCCGGCCCGCGGCGAGCTGTGGATCGTCGCCACCGCCTGGGTCTACTGAGGTAGGTGCTGAGGGGTCAATATGGCTGTTCTCGGTTGCCTGCCAGTCCTCAGCCCTGCCGATGAGCAGCACGCGATACTGGCCCTCGATGTCGCTTTCGACTCCATTATTCGCAGAGAATGCCTCCAACCGTGCCGCGACTCGGACATAACCTGGGTTCCGCGCCAGTTCACGAGGATGCTCAGTCAGCCTCACCTGAGCCGATCCCGTTTCTCCACGTTTGGCCCAGGTCGCCAGCGGTTCCGCATCCCGAGCGGCCACATGCAACGACACCACGATCGAACCCAACACAATGCCAAACGCCAGGGTTGATATCGCGCTCCGAACCGGCCCCGTACCAGCCAGAAAAGATAGGCCCAATGCTGCCAGCGCAACCATGACCGCGACAAACCCTGAAGTGTGAAGCCCGAACAAACACGCTGCCCACACCCCACAAGCGACCAGCAGGAGGCGAGTATCCCTCCACATCGTCCAGTCCGGTTCGGCCCGATGCCGCACGTGGCCATTCGATATCACTAATCCCCCGTTCTTGACCCGCTTCGCCACTATTGGCGCGTGCATTTCCTCGACTTCGAGTTGGGGCGGGTCGATGACGACGACATCAATGTCCTCACGCTCACCGCACTAGCTCCCCTACGTTTGAGAGCACGCCCAAACATCAGCTGTTGCCGGGCGATATAGCGGTCACAAGATGATGTCGTCGCGGAACTTTTCCAACATGGCGGGGCCGATCCCACTCACTTGCAAGAGATCCTCAGCCGATTGGAACGAGCCATTCTGATCCCGGAACTCCACAATGCGCTCTGCCGTGACTGGTCCCACCCCGTTGAGCGCTGTCAGTTCGGTGGCGCTGGCCGCGTTCACATTCACTCCCGCCGGGCCGCCTGAGGACGGGTGTCCTTCATCGGTATCTGCTTCCACGTCGAGGACCGCTATCAAGTCACCGTCGTTGAGGATGCGAGCAAGATTGAGCATTCCGGGGTCGGCACCATCTACCAAGCCTCCGGCTTCCTTGATGGCATCGGCTACTCGCGCGCCATCGGGCACTTCCACGATTCCAGGATTAACGACGGCGCCCGCGACGGAGACGACAATGGTCGTCTGAACCGTATCCATCGGTGCTGCCACTGGCGCAGCTGTGGCGGAGGGAGGGTCGGCTGGTTTCGGCCACGAAAGAGCCGCTACTGAAAACCCGGTGGCGATGGCGATCAGAGTGACGACGACAAGGACGGCCCGGTTTGTTCCAGACAGCGCCATTCGCAAACGAGGGGGCAAACGCCGCTGGATGGCCTGCGCAACGACCTGGCCTCTCGTGTGCGGCCCGCGCGAGAGGCCAGATGATTCGCTAGCGAAGACGGTGCTTGCCTGTTCCTTGGCATCCGGTGGAGAGGGTGGTGTCTCAACGTTGTTGCGCGATAGCCCCAACCGCGACACGCGCTGCGGGACTGAGCCGTCGCACGTGTCGATCGTTTCCTGGCAGCAGCGCTCCCATTCGGTGTCGCCGGCAGCAAACGCAGTGAGATCGGAGCCGGCTTGGGTTCCGTCTCCTCGAACCCGGGGCTGCCATGCTTGGGGAGCCGGGCTTTGGCTATGTTTTGGCGCGCCGCCGGAATGAGCGCGCGATTCTCTTGGTTGTTTCCCGGTGTGAGGGGCCGGTTCCTTTCGCAAGTGTGCGTTGGCGACCGCTGGTGATTCGGTGTGAATAGTTGTCATGCACGAAATAACGAAAGGGCGGTTACGGGGACACTAAGGAATTTTTCCGCCTGTGGATAACCGGTGGCTTCGCAAAGCCCCTGGCTAGACTCCGAGGCCGCGCAACAGCCTTACGATTCGGATCTTCTGAGTGTCGACTAATTCACCTGGACGACGATGCACGACAACGCCGACGAGGCCGGGTCCGCAGTGAGCACCCACGGCCGCACCAACCTCAGTGATCTGAAGGTTAGCAATCTGCGAACCTAGCTGATGCTGAAGTTCGGTGGCGAGGGTTTGCGCTCGAGCGGCCGCTCCAAGATGGTGAACGGTCACGTCCAGCCTCTCCTGAGATTCGGCGTCGGTCACCGCCAACGACGTCAATGTCTTCACACCTTTAAGCGGTGTACGCACCTTGCCGCAGACTTGAATCTGACCAGTCGCTGTGACTTGGAGGATTGGCTTGACTGACAACGCTGTTCCCACCAGTGCCGCGGCCGCGCTGATGCGCCCGCCTCGGCGCAAGTACTCCAAAGTGTCGACATAAAAGTATGTGGAGACACGCTGCCTGGCTCGTTCAGCGGCGGATGCGACATCCTCCCGCGCGGCCCCGGCCTCGGACGCCGACACAGCCTCCAGGACCGGATAGCCCAGGCCCATGCCCACTCCGCGTGAGTCGACCACATGCACACGGCCGTCAAACTCTGCGGCGGCAAGGCGGGCAGCCTCAACAGTTCCGGACAGTGCACTCGCCAGGTGTATGGAGACCACCGCGTCAAAACCGTCTTGGTCGAGAAGTTGTCGGTAGAGTGCCGATAGCTCACCTGGGGAAAGGCGAGAGGTGGTAACGGGCTGTTTGCGACTGTTGAGCGCCTCGGTGACCTGGGCGCTACTAATGTCGCGACCTTCACGTCGTTGGAGCGCGCCCAACAGTACTGGGATGCCCACTATTCGCAAGGGGATGTGCCGTGTATCAGCCTGAGCCAACGTCTGGGCCGACAGCCCAGCGGTCGAATCGGTAACTACGGCAACACTCACCCTGTAACGGTACCTAATCGTTCAATGTGGCTTGCGATACGACGAATGGCGTTCCCTGCTGGCAGAAACTCATCACGTTCTCGTCTACTTCACCGTGCAAGGTGACGTCATTACCGGCTTGCATGACGGCCTCGTCGCCACCGAACAGGCCATAGACCACGCCGTCCTCGGCGGTCATGACTAGGCAGCCGTGTTCGACACCAGCTTCGATGGTGCCGGAGATGGTGGTGGCGCCGGTCGATTTGTCGTCGGAATCGCCGTCGCTAATGCCGTCGCTGGGGTCGATGGAGGGGGGTGCGGTCGGTTCGTCCGGATCGACGCATTCGGCCATGTCTTCATCCTCATTTTCGAAGTCGGCATCCTCGGGGCATGGTTCCTCGACACTAGTGGTCGAGTCGGTGTCCTCGCCACCCTCGATGCCTTCGTCAGCTTCGTCGCATGCGGTGGCGAAGCCAAGCAGCGCGACGCTGGCAACCACGGCCAACAAGCGCTGAATCACTCGCCAGTACATGTCTTGCTGGTGTTTCAGTTGCGTATCCATGCTCATTTGACGAACGGATCCCCACTTTGGTTGCCAATATCGAGGAGATTTTATGCCTGCTGGGCGCGGGCCAAGGGAGAACTGCCGATTTCGTGAGGCGCACTGGGGCCCAAGTTATACCCAAATAGGCGCCATTTTCCGCTTTTCATCTGCCGCAGCTCCGCCCAGTGACAGTTGTCGAGACCACCCAGTGCCCCGGAGACCGCCACGTCCCAGCCGAGCATCACGCTGACGGCCTGGCGGGCCGAACCACCATGACAGACCACAATTGCGGTACCATCCTGCACTTTCTCGGCAATATCGCGCATGGCCTCGCTGGCCCGCTGCGACAGCTGCTCCCACGATTCAATCTGTGGGTTCTGAAGCGGCTGCCCCTTGCGCCAGCGGGCGGCGTCCTCGGGATATTTTTCGCGGATCTCGGCGTTGGTCAGGCCTTCCCATGGCCCATACTCGCGCTCGCGGAGGCGTTCATCGGTGGCGATCGAGATCCCCACCAGCTCGGCCACCGGCGAGGCCGTGTCAAAGGCGCGCCGCAGAGGGCTGGCGACAATCAGGTCCGGCTCGTATGCGGCCAGACCAGGGGCAGCCAGATCGGCTTGCTGGCGTCCAGCCTCATTCAGGTCGATGTCGGACGCGCCTTGTATGCGGCCCGCCGCGTTCCAGTCGGTCTCGCCGTGTCTGGCGACAATGATACGACTCACGAGTGATGCGCTCCTTATGTGGATCTATGGGCGGTGTGACAGTCTAGGCGAACTTACTCGGCTCGCTTTGCCGCCGTATTCCCATCTTCCCCTGCGGGCACGACATCTTCAAACGGGATGGCCGGGCAGTCTTTCCACAGCCCGTCGAGGCCATAAAATTCACGCTCTTCAGTATGTTGCACGTGAACCACGATGTCGCCGTAGTCGAGCAGAACCCACCGGCCGCCCTGCTTGCCTTCTCGACGCAGTGGTCGCGCGTCATGCTGTTTGATCAGCTCAGACTCGACAGAGTCGACGATGGCGTTGATCTGGCGGTCATTGGGTGCTGAAGCGATCACGAAGACGTCGGTGATGAACATCTGATCGCTGACGTCGCGAATCGAGATGTCACGGGCCAGTTTGTCGGAAGCGGCCTTCGCGGCGGTGAGCGCGTAATTGTGGGCGAGGTCGGTCGCAGTCATTGTGTCCTTAATGTCTTTCTCGGTCGGCCAGCCTTGCGGGAGCTCGCTTTCATGGGCGGGCCGCCACGGTACTTGGATAAAGTTTACGCAGCTAGAAATACGCATGAGCATCCTGGCCGGGGGCGAGGGGCGTGAATTACGTCATCGCTGTTAGCGCCGGTAGAGCCGCTGCTGAGCGATGTAGGCGACGACGGGGCTGGGCGTCAAATAATGCAACGGTTTGCCCTGCTGGGCTCGCATCCTGCACACGGTCGACGACACCTCGATGCCCGGCATATCAACGAAGATCACCTCAGCGTCCTCAGGTAGCTTCACGCGCTTCCGAGAGTGTCCGGGGCGGTTGACCACTACAAACGTGACTTGTTTCCAAAGGTCCTCGATGCGATGCCACGTGTGCAGTCTCTCCAGCGTGTCTGCCCCGATAATGAAGTAGGGCCGCACCAGACGGTCATATTCGGCCACGACCGCAGCCACGGTGTCGACAGCGTAGGTAGCTCCTCGACGTTGGACATCGACACCACTTACTCGGAAACGGTCGTCCTCCTGCGTGGCGAGCCGCGTCATAGCGAGTCGATGCTCAGAGGCTAGGACGCCAGTCCCAGATTTCTGCCACGGGTCGCCGGCGGGAACGAAGACAACCTCGTCGAGCTGAAGCTCGTCGAACGCTTCACTCGCCGCCGCCAAATGGGCAAAGTGAATCGGATCAAAGGTTCCCCCCATGATGCCAATCTTGCTAGCCGAAGCATCACTGTGCGTCACTGACGTGCCCATATCCCCACTGTTCTGTATGCCTTCCCGCCTGGCGGTGCGGTATCTAGCAACGCTAGCAGCGCGAAGAGCGGAACAACTGGCTTGGCCAAGGTGACATGCACTAGATCGCCCACCCGACTGGTGCGGCTGATCACGCGCATTGAATCGAATCGGACAGAGAGGCTTATGCAAAAGTGCAAATTCAAGGCCGCAGGAGGCGAAGTTTACGCAGGTAAACGAGCCGACGAGAACGCTGAAAGTGCCTTTTGCATAAGCCTCAGAGCTATTGGCCGACCTTCCCATCAATACGCTCACGCAACAGGTCGGCATGCCCGTTGTGACGGGCATACTCTTCGATCATGTGGATGAGCACCCACCGCAATGACATCGGGCCACGCCACGGATCAGATTTCTTCCCGGGAGTATCGAGGCTCGGAATCTGGCTGACCAGCTCCTCCGCAAACGCCACCTCATGTCGCCAGGCTCTCCAGGCTTCCTCCACCACTGCGTCCTCGGCCACGGCTCCGTCGAAGTCCGCATCGGGATTCTCTTTTGTACACAGCAAGCGGGGAATGTCGTTTCCGGCCATAATGCGCCGGAACCAGGAGTGTTCTACGTCAGCCATATGCCGCAACAGTCCTAGTAGCGACATCGACGAGGGTGCGACTGATCGAGTCGCCATTGCTTGCGCGTCCAAGCCTGAGCACTTCATGGCAAGCGTCTCGCGCTGCCAGCGAAGAAATCCAATGAGTGTCGCACGTTCATTCGCCATCGGCGGAGGGTCGGTTCGGTTATCGCCATCGAAGTGATCATTCATGAATGAATTATCAGTGTTAAAGACTTTTCGCACAATTGAGTATTTGTTAGCGGGGATGAAAATAGCCTCCCGCGGTGGGTGCGGAAGGCCTAGGTCAGCGTTTGGAGTATCGAACTATTTGTTAGATGAGCTGGCAATGCGTCAACTGCCAGCCGACTGGCCGTTGTTCACGCAGCTCCATGACGCAGCTTCGGACTCGTTTCCCCAATTCAAGGCTGGCCACGACTTCAAGGCAGTGCGGAAGCGGCTGAGCGGCTCGTAGGATCCGAGCACCACATGTTGGGCCAGGGCGGAGCCTGCCTAGCTGGCGCAGCACGTGTGCGACTGAAAAGATCCCCTGTTTGGTCGCCCAGGACGTTGCCTCATTGAAACGGCGGCGACCGGCAATGATCTCGAGGAAGTACATCATGACCGCATGGGCTGCTCCAGGCAATGGAGCGGGCGGATTGCCAATGTCAGCTCCTACGAAAGCGGGCTTCGACATCAGTGTTCTTCCTCCTCTTTAAGAAGATAGCTACCCGTTGGTAGCTCGTACTGATGTCGATCCTAAAACCCCTAAACGCCCATTTATGGACAACACGCCGCCACTAGTCCAGCTTTTCTATATCAGCGTTGTAGCTTTCCCACAATGCCGACATTCATTGATCCACATATCAGCAGGACAGGGCGGTGGGCGGGTTTTTGATTTTGTAGGTTGTGACAGTTCACCTTAGATGACGCCTGCAACTGTCGGCTACACGACAATTTATAGGCATCACAGCCAACGCCTGTGCCGCAATGGAAGTTCGGACAGCAAAGCCGTATCAGTCTTCTTGGAGAACCGAACCAGATTCGGTTCTCGTATCCGTGACCTTCTTGACAAAGCGCAGCCCCGTCGAGGTGAATCCCATTTGTTCGTAGAAGGCATGTGCCGCTTTGCGTTTGGTGCTTGAGTTCAGGGTCAGCCGATGTGCCCCGTGTTGCATTGCCCAGCGTTCACATTCGGCGACGAGCGCACGCCCAATACCTTGCCCGCGGGCCTGTTCATCGACCACGAGCGCCAGCAGCTGGGCGGCGGGTTCATCGTTTTCGAAGGGCATGATGAGATGGCCTCCGGCAAAGCCGGAGATAGCACCGCGGTCAGTTTGTGCGACCCAGGCCGCATAATCCTGTTGCCCACTGATGCGGGCTAGTCGCCTAGCGATGGCATCGGGGCCGGCTGGATATCCCAACTGGTTAAAGAGCGGTTGTAGTTGGTGTGCGTCGCGTGTCGTGGTGGGGCGTATCAGCATGAGCTTGATGTTTGTTGCCGTAGTGTGTATGCGTGTTTGGGTGGGTTTGGTTGTTTGGGGGGGGTGTAGTGGTCGAGCTGGCGTGTGTGGGGGTGTTGTGGGGGTGGTGTGCGAATAGAGGGCTCTCCTTGACCACAACGGTCAAAGAGAGCCCTCTATTTGTGTGTTGGATGCTTGGCGGTGTCCTAGTCTCCCACACCCTCTCGGGTGCAGTACCATCGGCGCTGGGAAACGTAACGACCGGGTTCGGTATGGGTCCGGGTGTAGCCTTCCCGCTATCGCCACCAAGCAAAACGGTGAAACAACTATTTTTATGTCTCGCACTCACCTCGGTGGTGCGGCAGACTGGTGTGTGTTGTTTCAGAATCGTATAGTGTGCGTGCGTGTGTGTTGTGTTTGCTGCGGTGATCACATGCGCCACACACAAGAGTGTGTGTGGGTGTGTTAAGTTCTCGGCCTATTAGTACCAGTCAGCTCCACACATTGCTGTGCTTCCACTTCTGGCCTATCAACCCAGTCATCTTCTGGGGGCCTCTCCCCACCTATGGTGGGACGGAAACCTCATCTCGAAGCAGGCTTCCCGCTTAGATGCTTTCAGCGGTTATCCTTCCCAAACGTAGCCAACCAGCCATGCCCCTGGCGGAACAACTGGCACACCAGCGGTTTGTCCATCCCGGTCCTCTCGTACTAGGGACAGCCCTTCATCAAGTTTCCTACGCGCGCGGCGGATAGAGACCGAACTGTCTCACGACGTTCTAAACCCAGCTCGCGTGCCGCTTTAATGGGCGAACAGCCCAACCCTTGGGACCTGCTCCAGCCCCAGGATGCGACGAGCCGACATCGAGGTGCCAAACCATCCCGTCGATATGGACTCTTGGGGAAGATCAGCCTGTTATCCCCGGGGTACCTTTTATCCGTTAAGCGACACCACATCCGTACGTTGGTGCCGGATCACTAGCCCCTACTTTCGTACCTGCTCGACACGTCCGTCTCACAGTCAAGCACCCTTATACGCTTACACTCACCGACTGGTTTCCAACCAGCCCGAGGGTACCTTTGGGCGCCTCCGTTACCATTTAGGAGGCAACCGCCCCAGTTAAACTACCCACCAGGCACTGTCCCTCAACCCGATAAGGGTCGTAGGTTAGACGCCTAAGACAACCAGAGTGGTATTTCACCAATAACTCCACAACCACTAGCGTGGCTGCTTCACAGTTTCCCACCTATCCTACACAAGAAGCCTCAAACACCAATACCAAGCTATAGTAAAGGTCCCGGGGTCTTTTCGTCCTGCCGCGCGAAACGAGCATCTTTACTCGTATTGCAATTTCGCCGGGCCTGTGGTTGAGACAGCGAGGAAGTCGTTACGCCATTCGTGCAGGTCGGAACTTACCCGACAAGGAATTTCGCTACCTTAGGATGGTTATAGTTACCACCGCCGTTTACTGGCGCTTCAATTCACCACGACAGACCCGAAAGTCTTAATGGATCCTCTTAACGTTCCAGCACCGGGCAGGCGTCAGTCCATATACATCAAATTACTTCTTCGCATGGACCTGTGTTTTTAGTAAACAGTCGCTTCCTCCGCTTCACTGCGACCACCACCAGCATCTAGGCGCATGCCCAACCAGTGATGGCCCCCCTTCTCCCGAAGTTACGGGGGCAATTTGCCGAGTTCCTTAACCACAGTTCACCCGAACGCCTCAGTATGCTCTACCTGACTACCTGTGTCGGTTTAGGGTACGGGCCGCATCGCACTCGCTAGAGGCTTTTCTCGACAGCACGGGATCACTACATTCACCACATATGGCTATGCATCAGCGCTCACCCTGCGATGTCACCACCGCTGCATTCCCGGATTTACCTAGGAACACGGGCTACCACCTTGCCCCGCCTATTCCACCAGACGGTATAGCTACCCCACTGCGTCACCCCATCACTACACTACTAAGGAAAGGGACCCTAACACACACAACAACCCCCACCACCCAAAGGGCAGCAGAAGCCGCGCACATGCCAGTTAGCACAATCCCGTTCGCACTATACGCACAACGCGGGTACCGGAATATCAACCGGTTATCCATCGACTACGCCTTTCGGCCTCGCCTTAGGCCCCGACTAACCCAGAGCGGAACAGCCGTCCTCTGGAACCCTTAGTCAATCGGCGGGAGGGATTCTCACCCTCCAAATCGCTACTCATGCCTGCATTCTCACTCCCACGCATTCCACAGCTCCTCACAGAACTGCTTCACCACACGCAGGACGCTCCCCTACCCAAACCAGCCACCACATGGATGACTGTATTTGCCACGGCTTCGGCGGTGTGCTTAGCCCCGCTACATTATCGGCGCGAAACCACTCGACCAGTGAGCTATTACGCACTCTTTCAAGGATGGCTGCTTCTAAGCCAACCTCCTGGCTGTCTACGCGACCACACATCCTTTCCCACTTAGCACACCCTTAGGGGCCTTAGCCGGTGATCTGGGCTGTTTCCCTCTCGACTATGAAGCTTATCCCCCACAGTCTCACTGCCACCCACCACTTAGTCGCATTCGCAGTTTAGCTGATCTCAGTAACCAATAAGGCCCATTAACCAACCAGAGCTCTACCACAACCAAGCTAGGTATGACGCTGCACCTAAATGCATTTCGGGGAGAACCAGCTATCACGGAGTTTGATTGGCCTTTCACCCCTACCCACACCTCATCCCCTCAGTTTTCAACCTAAGTGGGTTCGGGCCTCCACGACCTCTTACAGCCGCTTCACCCTGGACATGGGTAGATCACTCCGCTTCGGGTCTAAAACGCACAACTCAACCGCCCTATTCAGACTCGCTTTCGCTACGGCTCCCCAACACTGGTTAACCTCGCTGCACACCTTAACTCGCAGGCTCATTCTTCAAAAGGCACGCCATCACCCACCCCGCACACAAAAGCATACGGCCAGGCTCTGACGGATTATCAGCACATGGTTTCAGGAACTATTTCACTCCCCTCCCGGGGTACTTTTCACCATTCCCTCACGGTACTATCCACTATCGGTCACCGGAAGTATTTAGGCTTACCAGACGGTCCTGGCAGATTCACACAAGACTCCACGAATCCTGTACTACTCGAGAACAACACCAGATGCACACTAAAAGGGCCTTCACCTACGGGACTCTCACCCACTACGGCAGCGCTTCCCAACGCCTTCAGCTAACCCCAAGCACACACCCGATCCCCGGCAGGAAATCACGGCATCATCTCACAACCCCAGATCCGCAACGGCTGCCGCCTTGACACGAACCTAGTTTAGCCTCCTGCGCTTTCGCTCACCACTACTCACACAATCACTACTTGTTTTCTCTTCCAGCGGGTACTGAGATGTTTCACTTCCCCGCGTCACCACAACCCGCCCTATACATTCAAGCGGGAGCGACCGAGCACAAACCCGGCCAGGTTTCCCCATTCGGACACCCTGGGATCACAGCCCTGCTGGCGACTCCCCCAGGCCTATCGCGGCCTCACACGTCCTTCATCGGCTTCCGGCACCAAGGCATCCACCATGCGCCCTACACAACTTAACCACACAACACATGCAATCAAGCAAACAAAACAAAGACACTCACGCACACTATACAAATCTCAAACAACACACCACCACCACAAAAACCCCCAACCCCCTCCAAAACTCAACCCCCCACCCACCCCCACAACAGGGAACAGACAGAGAGCCAAATCTCAAAGAAAACCCATAAAGGAAAACGGGAATCTTCGTGGTACCAGTCCAGAGGTTGTTACCTCAGGACCCAACAGGATGCCACCACCAGCACGCCCCACCATCACAGGCAGAACCGTACAAGCAGTGTTAAGGATAGAAAATGTGCTTAATATAAAGAATCGCGCTCACACGAGCAAACCACCAACACCACACCAGAACCAAACAACTAACCAACAGTCAGTCACTTATGCACTCGATGCGTTTGGTGGTCGTCGATGACGCATCCCTGATGGATGCGTATGAGCTCCTTAGAAAGGAGGTGATCCAGCCGCACCTTCCGGTACGGCTACCTTGTTACGACTTCGTCCCAATTGCCAGCCCCACCTTCGACCACTCCCCCCAGATAAATCTGGTTGGGCCGTGGGCTTCGGGTGTTGCCAACTTTCGTGACGTGACGGGCGGTGTGTACAAGGCCCGAGAACGTATTCACCGCAGCGTTGCTGATCTGCGATTACTAGCGACTCCAACTTCACGAAGTCGAGTTGCAGACTTCGATCCGAACTGAGAACGGCTTTACAGAGATTCGCTCCACCTCACGGCTTCGCAACCCGCTGTACCGTCCATTGTAGCATGCGTGAAGCCCTGGACATAAGGGGCATGATGACTTGACCTCATCCCCACCTTCCTCCGAGTTAACCCCGGCAGTCTCCTGCAAGTCCCCACCATAACGTGCTGGCAATACAGGATAAGGGTTGCGCTCGTTGCGGGACTTAACCCAACATCTCACGACACGAGCTGACGACAGCCATGCACCACCTGTCACCCAGTCCGAAGAAAACCCTATCTCTAGGGCAGTCCGGGTGATGTCAAACCCAGGTAAGGTTCTTCGCGTTGCATCGAATTAATCCGCATGCTCCGCCGCTTGTGCGGGCCCCCGTCAATTCCTTTGAGTTTTAGCCTTGCGGCCGTACTCCCCAGGCGGGGCGCTTAATGCGTTAGCTACGGCACAGAACAAACAAATGCTGCCCCACACCTAGCGCCCACCGTTTACAGCATGGACTACCAGGGTATCTAATCCTGTTCGCTCCCCATGCTTTCGCTCCTCAGCGTCAGTACAAGCCCAGAGACCCGCCTTCGCCACCGGTATTCCTCCGCATATCTGCGCATTCCACCGCTACACGCGGAATTCCAGTCTCCCCTACTTGCCTCAAGCCCGCCCGTATCCGACGCAAAACCCCGGTTAAGCCGAGGCCTTTCACGCCAGACGCGACAGGCCGCCTACGAGCCCTTTACGCCCAATAATTCCGGACAACGCTTGCCCCCTACGTCTTACCGCGGCTGCTGGCACGTAGTTAGCCGGAGCTTATTCATAACCTACCGTCAACACAAGAAAACCTGTGCCTTCGTCAGAAATAAAAGAGGTTTACAACCCGAAAGCCGTCATCCCTCACGCGGCGTCGCTGCATCAGGCTTTCGCCCATTGTGCAATATTCCCCACTGCTGCCTCCCGTAGGAGTCTGGGCCGTATCTCAGTCCCAATGTGACCGACCGCCCTCTCAGGCCGGTTACCCGTCAACGTCTTGGTAGGCCATCACCCCACCAACAAACTGATAGGCCGCAAGCCCCTCTCAAACCAGAAACCCTTTCCACACCCCCACATGCGTGGGAATGTGAATATCCGGTATTAGCCCGCGTTTCCACGAGTTATCCCAAAGTCTGAGGCAGGTTACTCACGTGTTACTCACCCGTTCGCCACTCGAGTACTCCCGAAGGAGCCTTTCCGTTCGACTTGCATGTGTGAAGCACGCCGCCAGCGTTCGTCCTGAGCCAGGATCAAACTCTCCAACAAAAAACTATGTTAAAAAGACACCTGACCGAATTTAACAACAAAACACCAGCACAAAAAATGCCAATAATAATGTCAAGGAAAAGACAGTCAAACAAAGACCAAACAAAACACACACAACAGCAACCAGCCAAAACCAGCCACCATCAACGCGCACCCTGCAGGCCCACACATCGACTATCCAAACACCCTGTTGAGTTCTCAAACAACAACCCCCACCCAGACACAACCCAGCCAAAACCAGACCACAACCTGAGAAGAGCAACCCGACTAACATACCAAACCGAATCCCACCCAAAACCAGGGGGGCCCAACCAGTAGCTAATCAAAAAGTCTCATATCGACCAAATATCCGGCCAGTGGCTTTTCAGCCCCGCTGTCCGTTTCCCTCGGCGACAAGACAAACTTTACGGGACCCTAAACAACCCCAAAACGCGGGGGTACGTGGTCGCCGACACACAGCGGTTGACCTGGAATTATTTCAGATAAACCCGCTGTGTGCCGGAGAATTGCGTAATTTCGACCGACTGCTAGCGCTTCTTGCCGCGCTTGGCTTCCTCTTGCGCAACGCGCTCCAGCAGTTCGGATCGGCGCAACTTTCGCTCCGAGAGACGTTCGCTGGCGCGTTTACGGTCGTTGGCATCGAAGCGGACGTCGGTGCCACGTGGACCCACCACATTGGCGACGGCCTCCGGATCGGTGGGCTGCCATTCGAACTCCCACGTGCCGATGCGCACGACGCTGCCCGCCACCGCGCCCATCTTCGCGAGCTTCTCTTCCACCCCGAGGCGTGCCAGCCTGTCGGCCAAGTAGCCCACGGCCTCCTCATTGTCGAAGTTGGTCTGACGCACCCACCGTTCCGGCTGCGCGCCGAAGACGATGAACTCCGCGTCGCCAGTGATGTCGGCGGGCGCGGGAAGAACTTCGAATCCAGAATCATCCACCGCCTTCGGTCGGATGACGATCCGGGTGGATTCGACCTCAGGCTGATTGGCGCGGTGCTCTTTGACCGCGTTGGCGAAGGCAAACGACAACTCTTTGAGACCTTCGCGGTTCACAGCGCTAACTTCAAAGATCGGCCACCCATATTCCTCAAGGTCGGCGCGCACAATCTCTGCGAGGTCCTTGCCATCAGGAATGTCAATCTTGTTGAGAACGATGAGACGGGGACGGCCGCTCAGACCGCCATACTCGGCTAGCTCGTGTTCCAAGGCGTCGATGTCGGCAACCGGGTGCCGCTGAGTCTCCAGCGAGGCACAGTCGACCACGTGAGCCAAGACCGCGCAGCGCTCGATATGCCGCAAGAATGTCAGGCCAAGGCCCTTACCCTGAGCGGCTCCGGGGATGAGCCCGGGAACGTCCGCCACCGTGTAGGTGGTGGCTCCAGCAGAGACCACGCCCAAGTTGGGCACGAGCGTGGTGAACGGGTAGTCAGCGATCTTCGGCCGGGCCGCCGACAATGCGGCGATCAAAGATGACTTTCCCGCCGATGGGAAGCCCACCAGACCGACATCCGCTACCGATTTGAGTTCAAGAACGATATCGAACTCTTCTCCCGGTTCACCCAGTTCGGCGAATCCAGGGGCACGGCGCCGCGAACTGACCAACGAAGCGTTACCCCGCCCCCCTCGCCCGCCACGAGCGATGGTCAGTTCAGTTCCCTCGCCGACAAGGTCGGCCAGTTCTTCACCGTCCGCATTGCGCACGATGGTTCCATTGGGAACCGGGAGCCGCAGCGTTGTGCCCTTGGCGCCGTCCCGATTCGATCCTTGGCCTTGGCCGCCGTTGGTGGCCTTAGCTTGTTTTTGAAAGTGGTAGTCAAGCAAGGTATGCACGTTGGGATCGACGTAGAGCACCACGTCGCCGCCATGCCCACCGTTGCCCCCGTCCGGGCCCCCCAGCGGCCTGAACTTTTCCCGGTGGATAGAAGCACAGCCGTTTCCGCCAGCACCAGCAATCACGCGCAGGCTGACCTGGTCTACAAAAGAAGTCACCTCACCAGCCTAACCACGTCGACCGGCCCCCCTAACTCCACACTGTCAACGCGTGATAAAGTTTCTCTCGGTTCGCGGGTGATGCGAACGGTTTCGGCCACAACGTCATCACTCCACCGTTTCTCCAGATATCCAGCTAAAACAGTGGAGTTGCCGCCTGGTTTCAGACGGCAGGAGAAAATGCCAGCGCCGCTAGCTCAACTGGCAGAGCAGCTGACTCTTAATCAGCGGGTTCGGGGTTCGAGTCCCTGGCGGCGCACAAAAGCAAGGTCCCTGAACTGGTTTTTTACTAGTTCAGGGACCTTTTTCGCGCGTGGAGAAAAGTCACCGGCGGCGTTTGTGAGCAGTTATGGAGCGGGCGTTCTCCCTTAGCGTCGGACACTCCGGCCAGAAAAGCATTTCGAGGTGGTACACGACACCTTTATCGCTAGGCCAGTACTGTGGCGCGGGTTATGACGGAAATCGAGCTGATCACCAAGAGAGTCAGCACAACTTGTCGGAATGTTGCGGCATTGAGCTGTCGGAAGAGTCGTTCGCCGACAAATATTCCCAGGAACAGGGCGGGAATGCCCATCAGAAGAGTTTCACCGATTGTTTGTGTCAATTGGCCCGAGACCGCGAACCCAGTGAGGGCTGCCAGCCCAGTTCCCGCAAATGCCAATGCCAGGGTCGCCCTCTGCACACGGGGTTCCAGGTTCATTCCCTGCAACGCGGCTACCATCGGCGGGCCATCGATGCCAGTGGAGGCGAAGGAAGCGCCGGAAAAGAAGCCGACCGCCGCGACGGCTTTGTGGCCTCCGGGGATGGTAACTCGCCGCCATACCAAGAATGTTCCCAGCAGGACGACTATGGCGATGACGACCATGAGGATTTCGGCCGCCAAGACTTTGAGAATCCAGACCCCGAAGGGCACACCGGCTATGCCGAAACCGAGGATGAGTCCTGCCAGGCGGCGATCCACATGCGAGAAGTCTTTGTAGGCGATCCACAGGCTCAAAGGTGCGGCCATGATCGCTGCCACGATGACCGCGGTGACCGGATCAATGAGTAGCGCCATGGGTGGTACTGCCACTAGTGAGAAACCGAAGCCGGCGGTCGTGCGGATCACCGAGGCGACAAGGAGGACAAAGAAGGCGCCAAGCAGCACCAGGATCGGAAGGTCAATCATCGGTTGGCAGTCAATTCCACGGCAGTTGGTTCATCGGTCTCCGGGCGAGACATTGGGGTATGGCGATTGCGTCGTGTGTGGTGAATGGCTTCGGTGCTGAATATGAGCAGCGCCAGCCACACGAGGCTGAACCCCATCCAGGAGATCGCGGTCATTGGTTCGTTGAAGAGGAACACTCCGGTGAGAAAGTGGAGGGTCGGCGCGATGTATTGCAAAAGGCCGATGGCCACCATGGGGATGCGGTTGGCGGCTCCGGCGAAGAACAGGAGGGGTACCGCCGTTGCCACTCCGCCGCTGGCCAAGAGTAGGGCATGTCCCCAGCCGAGGCTGGTGAAGGTGTCTTCGCCGACCGAGGTCAGCCATACGAGAAAGAACAGGGCGGGGACGGTCGCCGCGGCGGATTCGATGAAGAGCCCTTGGGCGGCGGGGAAGCCAATTCGTTTTTTGACGGCGCCATAAGCGGCGAAGCAACTGGCGAGGATGAGCGCGATCCACGGAGGTCGTCCATAGTCGTAGGTCAAGATGAGAACGGCCATGCCGCCTAGCCCAACGGCTACCCATTGGATGGGACGCAGCTTTTCTTTGAAGAACAACAGCCCAGCCAGGACAAAGAACAACGGGTTGATGAAGTAGCCCAGCGCGGTTTCGACGACGCGATCAATGTGGACTCCATAGATGTATACGCCCCAGTTGATCGAGATGAGGACAGCGGCCACGGAGATGCCGATGATCTTGCGGTTTTGGCCCTTGAGCTTCTTCAGCTGGGCGAATTGCCGCAGCGCGACGAGGATGAGCGCGGTGAATACTGTGGACCACAGGACTCGGTGGGCGAGAATTTCCAGGGCCGACGCCGGGGCGAGCAGCTTCCAGTAGACCGGAAACAAGCCCCAGAGGACGTAGGCGAGCACGCCATATACGTACCCGATGCGGGAGTGGTTCACGCACTTAACGTTATAGATGACCGTGCATCGAAAGCCAGAAAATAAAATGTGTTTAGCGACACCGAACGGCTTCGGCATTCTAGCAATAATCCCAGCGTACGGGCTCGCGGCTGTCGAAGCGGAGTGCACTTTTCCTACCCGCAAAGTGGAGTTAACCCCTGGGATTTTGCTCGCCTGGGGCCATCGGCCAGGGTGCCTCGACTAGGTGGAACCGGTTGGGAAGTGGGCTGGGCCCGAGCGGAGCCGAGGAGTAGCAACAAGTTCCCAGTGGCATTTCGTGAACTATGAGACGTTCGTGAACAATGCGCGGCGTCCGCTCGGACCCAGTATTTTCGCTCTATGTGCTCGTAGAGCCTTATATGTAGCCGACAACACTGCTACTTGTAGGTAGTACTTTAGCGGCACCCAGTGCCAGGCGCAAGACATGGAGTGTCAATTCCTAGCGCATGGGGGACCTCTTCGTGACGAGAGAACCTCTGACCTCGGCTTAGAAATGGCACGGAGTGCCACATTGATGCATACGACTCGACAGTCTTAGGAACAGTACGGCTCAACGAGGCAAACCGGTCCCCGGAACTACTTCTGGGAAGCCAACGCCGCCCGCACCGCCGCCACCGCCTCGGAGGGCGTGCGGCCCGTGTGGGCCACGGTGACCACGAGAGTCTCCGGCTGTTGGGCACCAGCATCCACAGAGAAATTTGCCAGTCCCGCTCGCACGAGTGACAAAGCATGCTCAAGCTCAGCCTCAACATCGCTTTGACCGCCCGAACGCAGCCACTGGCGCAGAACATGGTTGTGGGCGGCCACCACCGCCGCGGCCGAAACTTCGGCCAGGAGCGGACGATCGACAGTGTGAGAGCCCTGCGCCGTTTCCCGCTCCGCGCGTTCCAACAAGTAGCGGGCAAGCAGTCGCTCATAGCGGGACACGACGGCCTTCTCATGTTCACGCAGGGCCGGAACCTGACGAAGCAAGTGGTAACGGGTCACAGAAAGTTCGGCATCGGCCACATACATGCGCATGACCTGCCAGATTCCACGGCAAATGACTTGGAGTGGGTCTTCGTCCTCACCGGCTTCGTCCAGGACGGCGGCCACCTGGGCAGCCGTGTCATCGTGGTCGGGGAAAATGACGTCGTCTTTACTTTGGTAGTAACGAAAGAACGTCCGGCGCGCGACACCAGCGGCAGCGGCGATCTGATCGACAGTGGTCTCGTCGTATCCGCGTTCGGTGAAGAGCCGGACTGCCGCTGTGGTCAGGTCGCGCCGGGTCTGGAGACGTTGCGTCACTACTGTCACGTCATCCAAGCCTACACGTGGTCACACATGATCAGTCGCGATCGGAACCGCACCGCTTCGTGGTTCACGCCAGCCGGGCCATGACGATAAGAAGTGCGATCAACGCGAAACCGACAGCGACCAGCCCCATGACGAAACCGGATATGGCGATGCCCCGCCCTGAATAGCGGGCGGGATTGCGTCGAATTCGCCGCAGGCTCACCAGGGAAAGCGCCACTCCTCCCCCGCCACCGAAGAACAGGGTGGGAACGATTAGAACAAGACCACCAATGATGGAGACGGCCGAGACAATCATGGCCACAACCCCCAGCGGGAGAGCAGCAATACTGGCGACCATGCCGCCGATCCCTGGCCCCGAGGGGATTTTTGGCATCGGGGGAATCCACAGCGGAAATCCTGCCTTGCTCGGGAGTACTGGCTGCGGGGGCCAAGGATAGCCAGCTGGCACCCCTGCGTAGGTCATCGCACCTGGATACGGGTACGCGGTCGGTTGCGCATAGGCCATGGGCTGTTGAAAACTTCCCCCGGGCACAGCCGGAGGCAACACGGGCTGGTTGGGCTGGGAAGCCACCGTAGTCGAATCAGAAGATGGTTGGCCTGGGGACGGCACCGAGCTCGAGCCGGAATCCGGTGAGTGGCCAGCCGGGCTCGACATGTTCGGCGCGGAGTCGGGGGCCGACCCGAGTCCCTGTTGCTCCCCACCCGAAGGAGAGGAGTGGAAGCCGGGCTCCGGCGCGCTTGGGGTAGTGCCTGGGTCGCTCATTGGCCCCAGTTTAGCGAGGCATCGCATCGTTTGCTGGAGGGTACGAGAGGAACCGGAATAAAACTCGAGATAAGAGTCACTGAATACTCCCACCGCCAAGAGAAACAGCTAAGACGTTGCGGGCTATAGGCCCGCAACAGGTTGACCGTCGCGAAGACCCTGCTCACATAGGTGCTCTACGGGTCGAAACAGGGTCGTCGCAAACCAAGGCGACCACGACGACATTGTCGGGCCGGCACAACGTCGGCGGCCTCTGAGAAGTGACCGAACAGAGACGCCGAACAAAAATAGGGTCGGACACTGCCTATTCGCTAAGGGTGCGAGCTACCTGATCAAAGTATTCGTCAACTTCTGCGGTGTCATAGCCGCGCAGAGACATTTGAAAACCCATATCGCGGAGTGCTTCGGGATGCGGGGGAACACCTTCGTTTATCGCCCTGCGAATGCGACGAATCGCGGTGTCAACTTGATCTCGGTCGTACCCACGAAATTTAACTGAGAAATAGGGGTTACTCATGGCACATAGTTTGCCAGGTCACTCCAAGCCGTATGCAGGCACCTACCAATTGTTGACCCTCCTGCATTAATGCAGCTCAAAGCCCTGTTTTTTGTGATAATCACACAGATTTCGTGGCGTAGCCGAGCAGAATAGGCAGTTACGCCATAATCCGACAAAACCATGCTTCACTTGCACCACAGCACGATCGAGAATGTCGGTTCTGCGCATTGTGCGCGTTTCGCGTTGTTCACGTCAGCAGCTTTTTCCATAGCGGCAAGTAATTGCGAGCCCTCGCGACATAACGCTTGACGCAGCGCATCGCCTCGAAGGCCTGATCGTCAGAAACTTGAGCGGGCGCGAAATGGGCATGGTTAACCAATTGTGGCAATTGCCCGAGTGCCTCGACTAGAGCTGACCTATCCATTGCGGGGCCATAAATCAGCTTCTTAATCCAACCTTCTTTACGATTTGGATCGATGTCTGATCGTCTAGAAGTCGCAATCACCGACATCGTCTCGGAAGCAGTAGCCGAAGCGGCCACCTTGATACCCAGACGCTTCGAGGTCGCCACAACCTCACACCAGGCACCATCCACCCGGTCAGCCGCCGAACCACCGAAGAGACGACGTCGCAGGCGCATGCGCCGCCGAATCTTCAAAGCCACCGGCACCGCCAAGAGCATCACCGCCACCAGCGCGAACCAAACCCACACCGGGATGCTGCGGGCCTGATCCAACTCCAAGTTGTGGTCCAAGTCCGCGTCCGACTCTTCCAACGACTCATCGTGATAGTCCTCGGCGTTATCACCCTGCGATGAATCGTCTTCGCTTTCCTCTTCCTCTTCTTCCTCCTCCTGCTCCAGCTCCTCTTCGGGTGGGATGGGCTCGAAACCATCCTCGGGCAAAGGATCGAACCTAACCCAGCCAACGCCGAGGAAGTTCACCTCCGGCCACGCCATCGCGTCCCCCGCCGTAACGGTCGAACTGCCCTGCTGAGCCTCAAAGCCGATAACAACGCGCGTGGGAAGGCCAAGAAGTCGACCCACAACCGCGAACGTCGCGGCAAACTGTTCACTAGTACCGCGCTGGCCTCCGTGTTCGGGGTGGGCCTGCAAGAAAAACTCCAGGTTCGGGTAGGCGTGTCCAGAAGGCGCGTCCTCGTCAAACGAGTAATGCTTGCCCAAGAAGTCGGCCAACCCCTGCGCTTGAGCCGCTGGAGTGTCGTAATTGGCGCGAATGTGTTCGGCCAACACCAACATCACCTCAGGTACACCCGGCGGAGTATTGAGATAGCCCAGATCAGACTGGTCGGCCCGGGCACCTTCGAGCGCCTGAGAATCGATTTCGGTCGGCATGGACGTGATCTCATAGGTGTCACCGGTGCGCAGCCCATCAGGCGTCAGCAATGTGCGCGAAACCCCATCGATGGCCACCGGAATACCGGTGACCGTACGGGGATCAGCGGCCGCAGGCAACAACATCCCGTCCAACTGTTCGACAGTGACCGTTTGGCTCAGTGGACCAACCCCGGGCGCCTCACCGGGAAGTACCGAGCCCGCGTTGCGGTAATTGTTGCCTGTCTGCCAGGTGACACCGTCATACTCTGTCAACACGGCCAATCGCAGCCAATCGGCCTCACTCATGTTCGTATGCAGAAGCTCCTGCTCAGGCCGCTGTGACCAGCCTGAGATACGGATCAGCGGATTGAGGTCGCGGTCAGTCAGCTCCGGCGGCTCCACATACTGGCGCGGATCACTGGGTTGACCGGCGAACATGCCCGCTGCCCACGGAGCGGCAAACGCCATGGCCAGCGCTAGTACTCCAGCCGCGGCCAGGGAGCCGGTTCGGCTGAGGGCAGATCGAGCGGTGTTAGAGCCGGACAATCCGTCACCCACGATGGCGTCGCGGTCGGGTCGAGCCGCAGGTTCCGTGGCCGTTACCGCGAGAGCCACCGCCGCGACGGCGGCGAACGCGAGACCCCACCAGGCGTTGAGGTCGGCGTTGGGCCCCACCAAGTAAAGCGACGCGCCATAGAGTGCGGTTGCGGGCGCGAGTCCGGCCAGCATCTGCCCAAAACGTACAGCGAACTCACAACCTGCCGCGGCGGCCACCCAGGTCAATAGAATCGGCAAGACAACCGTGTCTGGGGTCGCCTCGATGGGCATGAGAGCGGTGAGCGTGCGTGGGACGGCGTTGACGAGCGCGTCAAAGAATGTGGCCCCGTAGGGCTGCGACAGATCGGTGGTGACCAGGACGGCCGCAGCGAGCATGGTAAACAATCCGGCGATCGAGACCAGCCATGCCAAGGTCGCTGATCGGTTACGCAAGAGAATGCCGATGGTCACGGCAGCGAAAGCGGCGATCGACACGAGGACTGTGAGCACGTGGCCGGTATAGACGCGGCCGGAGGCGGCCCCCGCCAGCGCGCACAGGGTTATGAGGCATAGGGCAACGGTGGCCATGCGGAGGCGGTAGCTAGTGACCCGCAGCAGGCTCGACATCAGGCGTTGCCTCCCCGATCCCACGCGGTGGCGAAATCCTCCCCGGTGGCCGCCTGCACCACGGGGATGCCGGAGGTCACAGTCGCCGAGGCGCTGAGGCCCTTGCCGATCCGCACTGCCACCAGCTCGGGGTATTTGCGCCGTAGTCGAGCCAATTGCGCGGCCGGGAGGTCTTCTTTTGCCCCGCAAATCCACACGAGGGTGTCGCCCGAGAAGTGCGTTTGTACCCGGCTGATGAAGTCAGCTTGACGGGTTTCGGCGTCGGGCTCCACTTGAGCGAGAGCGTCGCCATAGTCGGCCGCGCCAATACCGCCGATGTGTTTGTGGCAAGCGGTCGCGAACGAGACGTGATATTCGGCGCGGAAGCTGGCCACTAGCACCGAATAGGCCGCTTCGCACGCGGCTTCGAACGATGCGAAGTCCCACGCTTGCGGTCGATTGTCCAGCGCGATGACGATCGTCGGAAGTGAGGTGTCGATGTGTTCCTTGACCATCAGCTGCCCGATGCGGGCCGAGGTGCGCCAGTGGACGTGGCGCAGCTCGTCCCCGATGACGTATTCGCGCAGTGCGTGAAAGGTGAGGCTGCCCTGCTCGATTTTGTCGGTGGCGCCTTCGAGGGAACGAGCCAGCCCATCGGGGGTGCGCCGGAGCCGGCGCAGGCGCGGATGCACCCACAGTCGTTCAGTGTGCCCATATCGTCCCCCAGAGGAGGCCAGGCCGAAGAGGTCGCGGCGGGCCACAGTCAGAGGCCCGGTATCGAACACTCCCCGTTTATGGCCTGGCACGTCGTAGGTCGCGGTGGTCTCTTGTCCCGGCCGCAACTGGGCGAGGGGAACGCTGATGCGCTGCGAACCGCATACGTCGATGGCTCCAGCGGTGATGGGACGCCACCGGCTGGCGTTGCGCAGGCGCAGATTGACTTCGGCGGTTTCGCCCACGGTGATCCGGTTCGGTTCCAGCTGCCGAATCACGTCGAGTCGCGGGCTGGAAATGGCGATACCAACGGCCGTCACAAACGCCATCAAGGCCACAACGCCCAGAATCACCAGCTCTGGGTATGAAAATGCCGCACCAAGCGCAACGAGAACAATCGATGCGCAGCCCAGACCGATGCCCCGAGGTGTGACCGGACCGAACATCAGCGTTTAGGCCGAAGCGGGGAGGGGGACGGAGACAGTCTCGCACACCTGTTCAACGATGGTGGCGCCCGTTACGCCACGCATGGAGGCATCGGGGGCGACTTGGACGCGGTGGGCGAAGACGGCCACGGCAAGCGCTTTGACATCTTCGGGAATCACGTAGGCCCGGCCCTGCGAAAGCGCGAAAACACTAGCGGCGCGGGTCAGGGCGATCAGTCCCCGGGGACTGACCCCGACCGCGACCTCTGGGTGCCCGCGAGTCGCGGCGGCTAGGCGCACCAGGTAGACGTAGAGAGGGTCGGCGATGTAGACATGTTTGGCTAGGTCGGCCATCTGCGCGACGGTGTCGGTGTCGACGATGGCCGGAATGCCCTCGGGTGAACGCTGATGAGTACCGCGCAGCACTTCTATCTCGGCGGCTTCGACCGGATAGCCCACCGAGAGCTTGACCAGGAATCGGTCCAGCTGCGCTTCGGGCAGGCGGTAGGTGCCATCCATCTCCACGGGGTTCTGGGTCGCCACGACTAGGAACGGCTGCGGGACCGGGTGCGGCTGACCGTCCACGGTCACGTGATGCTCTTCCATGACCTCCAGCAACGAAGACTGCGTCTTCGGGCTGGCGCGGTTGATTTCATCGGCGATGACGATGTTGGCAAAGACTGGGCCCGGGTGAAACTCGAACGACTGCGCCTGTTGGTTGAAGATCGTCACCCCGGAGACATCGGAGGGCAGCAGGTCGGGGGTGAACTGGATCCGGCGCCACTGCCCGGCCACCGCGGCGGCGATGGCTCGGGCCAGTGTCGTCTTGCCAGTGCCGGGAACGTCTTCGAGTAGCACATGGCCCTGCGCGAACATGGCGGTCAGCGCCAAGCGCACGACTTGCGGTTTGCCCAGCACGACCGTGTCGATCGCGGAGGCGAGTCGTTCGAAGGTCTCCGCGAACGCGTTTGCCTGCTGCTGGCTCACCGGGGCTTGCTGCTGCACGTCGGCTACTCCTTAATCAGCAGGCGGGAAGCGGTCCGGTCGAGTTCTTTCCCTCACCGTTGATGTCGAAGTAGGCGAAGGGAATATAGGACTCGTTGTTTCCGTAGTCGATCCGAATCCAGATGTCGGTGGAGTTCTTACCGGGGTTGTACTCCCGGTAGATACCGCGGTGGTCTTCGTTGTTCGGGTGGATGAGTTCTCCGCCGCCCCAGTAACAGATGGTGTTGAAGGTCTGACCGGGCCCCGTGGACCCACGCTGTGCGCTGCTGTGGTTGTTCTGCGCCCGGATCGAAATCCGGTCACTGTCGGTTCCATCGCAATAGGTGTCGTCGGCCGGGTCTGAGCAAACGAACACGACCGTTCCGCCCACATTACTGGTCGAACCGGAGCCAGTAGCAGTGTCTTCGCCCGCAGGTGTGGCAACTCGCACCTGTACGTCATAGTTGGTGGACGAATTCAACCCGTCTACGGTCAGTTGCGAACAATTGCCGTTTGCGTTGCGGTTGTTCACCGTCATGGTGCAGCTCGCTTCGCCTCCAGCGCCACCGTCATCGATGCTGAACGACGCGGTCATGGTCGTGGCGGTAGCGGAGACGCCGTCGATGACCACCGAGGGCGGCGTCAAAGTGTTGGCCGTGGCCGTGGCTGGCTCGGACTCGCCTGCCTCATTGACCGCCACCACCTGGACTTCGACCTGTTCTCCGTCGGCAAAGCCGTCGAGAGTGGCCGTGGTTCCATCGGTTGAGGTGGTTTGTCCACCCGCGCTGACGCGGTATTCGGTGACTACGCTGCCATTGGCGCGGGCTTGGTCCCAGCTGACATTGATGGAGCCAGAGCTGGTCTGATCGGTCTCGGCGTACATGTTTCCAGGAGCGTCCGGGACGTCGAATGGGGTGACGGTGTCGGACAATGGGGATGGTTCAGAGGCCGAACCCGAGTTGGCCACGGTGGTGACCTGGAATGCCACGGGCTCACCGACGCTCAGATCCTCAGGGGCAATCGAGGTGGACGTTCCGTTGGCCTGACCGACCGAACGGCGGTCACCATCGGTATTGACCTCTTCGATGGTGTAGTGGCTGATCGGATTGCCCTGGTCGTCGGCTTCGGGCCACGACAGGTCCACTCCCCCGCCTGGGGTCACTGTGGCATCAACACTGGATACCGCACCGGGGACCTCGTCTGAGGGCATGACCGGCCCGGTCGATACCGGTGGGCCAGAGCCTTCGCCATTGAACGCGGTCACGGTGAACTCGTAGGTCTCTCCGTTGGTCAAGTCTGAGATGTCGACGACCCGTTGGCCAGGCGCGACCTCGCGAGTCTCGCCGTTACCTTCGATCTCGTACTTGGTCAGGGCCGAGCCGTTGTTCGGCGCGGCTTCCCAGGAGAGGGTGACTTCGCCGTTGCCGCCGTTGGCGACAAGACTGCCAACTTCGCCCGGCGGGCCGATCTCCGGCTCACCGTCGGCGCCTTCATCTCCCTCTTCACCCTCGTCACCGGAATTGTCCTCGTCTTCGGGTTCATCGATCGGAGGCATGTCTCCACCGAGAATGTCGTCGCGAGCCTTGTCGGCGCGACGGGCGTTTCCGTTGTCGTCGATGACGACCGCAGTGTTGGAATAGGGGGCGTTGACGAACAACATGCCGCCAGCGCTGTATAGCTCCAGTGGCCCATTGTTGGAGGGCACCTCAATGCGGTCGATCTCTTGACCGTCTAGGTTGTAGACCCACAGGAGGCCTGCGGTGCCGTCGGGCACGTAAATGCGTTGGTTGAATTCGACGGCGGCGCCCAGCAGCGGTGTGTCGTTGGCGGAGATGTTGAAGGTCTGTGAGTCGCCCTGCCCGTCGACGGTGATGACACCGGGAGGGTTGGTGACAGTCAACGCCGCGATAGTGCCGGGGCTGGATTCGGCCATTTTCTCCGGGCCCACTAGTTCGAGTGGGGTGGAGGTCAGGTCTCCATCGCGCAAGGTCGTCATGGTTTTGAGCGTGGAGTTGAGGACGGCGACGCCATCCTTGAGCACCGTCAGGCTCAGATCTTGGGCTGGGGCGGCGACGGTGTAGGACTCACCGGCGACCGCGCCGGACTGGCGGGGCGCAACTTCGACCAGGGTTCCTTCCCGGGGCACGCCCAACCAGAGGGTGCCATCCTCATCGAAGGTTCCGCCGGTGATTCCGGGCGGGAATTGCAAAGGGGCCCCGACTTCGGCCAGGGTGGTCGGGTCCACTTGGCGGACGATGCCTTGCAAGCGGTCGACGATGAACGCCCCGTCGCGGTGCATGGCCAGCCGCACCCCTTCCCCTGGGGCGGTTTCGGCGGTGGCCGTGGTGGCGAGGGTCTTCAGGTCAATGGCGCTGACTTTGCCGGTGGCGATGTCGCGCATCATGAGGTGGCTATCGGTCTGCTCGATCTGCACCATGTTGCCTTGGGCGTCGGGCATGGCGTGGCGAGTGTCGGCGGAGGCGGTGAGGCCGTTGATGCGGGCCATTTCCCCAGAAGGGGTGGTCCACAGCCACATCATTCCATCGTCTTCGTCCATGTCACGGCTGAAAGCTCCCGCCCCCAGCAACGTAGCCACCAACGCGCCCACGAGGATCACGGGCATGATGATGGCGATCGCTAGACCTTTGGTGTTGAGCTGGCGGAGGTTGATTTTTTCAGGGCCAGTCTTGGTAACCATGGGGTGGTACCTCTTAGTGTCCACGCTGGGGAAGTGTCAGCATTTTATGAGAGCTGTTGATAGTACACCTTACGAGGCTAGGCCAACCTCGCTACTGACTCTATTAATAGCGCATCACGGATTGATTACGGTGACTGGTCTCTGGCGATGAGGCGCGTTCTAGCTGCAAAGATCTTGCTGATTCCCACAGAATTCTTGACCGCCCACTTAGGATGACGGCCTCGGTGCCCCTTCTGTCAGGCGGGGCCACTTGGTACATATTGAAAGCAACGCGCGACTATTGTCATTTGGTCAACACAATGAGTAATAAATAGTCGCTTTCGCCCTTGACTGCGCCTTTTGTAACTCGATTTGGGGTTGCGTAAGGCAGTGACGCATAGGCCGAGTGGTCGGATCGATGGTCAGGGCCAGAAGTAACTGTAACTAGGTGTGGGCCCGGAGAGTTTCGTTAGTTCTCAGGCGCTACCCGCCAAGGACCACCCGTGGGTCTAGGTCCGGTAGTTGAGGTGTTTCAGTGGCGAGGACGGGGTGCTCTGTCAGTGACCGGCCAGGCGGAGTTGTTTATTCATTCCCAGCGTGCCGAGTACACGGCCAGGTGCCGCAGCACGCCACCACAGAGCCTGAGGGGTCCTGTGTCACCACGTGCCCAAGAGCAAACGGATGCCGGCCACGACCCCGGCCGCCGCGATCACCACGAACGCGAACGGCACCTTAAGCCACGCCAAGAGTCCACCAATGGCGACCCCGGCGGGCAATGCCCAGCCATGCGGCGTATTGGACTGTGGCATTGCCGAAATCACGATCATCGCTACGAGCAAGAGAACTGCCGCTCGTTTGAGAAGCTGCTGTGCGTCCTCGGTCAACGAGATGCGGTCGCGCAACAAGGGCCCGGCCAAACGCAATGCGTACGTACCCACGGCTAGGGCCACTATGGCGGTCATCGTCATGTTCGACCAACCTCCGTCGCATTAGGGCGACTGTCGCTGTTTTTTTCGTCCGCCTGTGGGGACACGGGGGCTTTCTTGCGTCGCGGCAGTGCCACAACCAGTCCCAGCAAGGAGAACAGGACGGGAAGCCCCGGCGGCAGGAACGGATACGTCACCAGGGCGATCGTCGCGCCCAGCACTGCGGCTCGCAGCGTGATTTTGTCACGGAGACTGGGCAGCACCAGGACTATCAGCGCGGCCGGCAACGCGGCGTCGAGCCCGAACACTTCAGGGTCTCCGATTGTTTGCCCAGCCAGCGCCCCGACGAGAGTCCCTACGTTCCAGGTAAAGAACAGCCCTAGGCCGGTGGCCCAGAAGGCCGTCTGCGCTCGGCGTGGATCGGAGTCATTGGCCAAGGCGAAGGCGGTGGATTGATCGATCAGAACGTGGCTGCCGATGAGCCGGGTGATCCATCCGCGGTCGTAATGGTGGGCGATGGCGAGGCCGTAGGGCAAGTGGCGGGCGTTGAGAATGATGCCGCCGATAACGGCCGCAAGAGGGCCTCCGCCTGCGGCGATGACGCCGACGGCGAGAAATTGGGATCCGCCTGCGAACACCAGAAGCGAAATGGCGCAGGGAATCCACCATGGGGAGCCGTAGCTGACTGCGAGGGCGCCAAAGGAGACGCCGACGAGCCCCATGCCCAGGTTCAGTGGAATGAGGTCGCGGGCCAGTTCACGACCGAGGGAGGTGGGTTTTGTTCGCTCTGCCGAACTCATGTTCACTATGGTGATAGGCAGTGGCACTGTTTGTCAAATCGATTAAACACTCCATTATAATGAACACGTGACTTCCAGCACTAATGCGCCCATCGATGCCATCGCCGCCTCCGTGCAACGGGAAAGAACGAACGCCGGCCTCAGCCTGACCGAGTTGTCGGCCAGGGCTGGCGTCGCCAAATCCACGCTGTCTCAGCTCGAGGCGGGCAAAGGGAATCCCAGCGTGGAAACACTGTGGGCCATCAGTACCGCCCTGGGACTCCCTCTATCGCGCATCGTTGACCCACCCCGGGCACATGTACACATCATTCGCGCTGGACAGGGGCCGACCATCACCGCCTCCGAGGCGGATTATGAGGCGACGCTGCTGTCGGCGTGCCCCCCGAACTCCCGCCGTGACATCTTTCTCATCACCGCCCAACCGGGCGACGCGCGCCGCTCGGCATCTCACACCCTCGGCATCGTCGAACACGTCATCATCAGCCACGGCCGGGCCAAAGTAGGCCCCGCCGACAGTCCTATGGTCCTCAACCCCGGTGACTACATGACCTATCCCGGCGACGAGCCGCACTACTTCGAGGCACTCGAACCAAACACCCGGGCCATACTCATCTCTGAAATCAACTGACCCCAGTCCCAAGGCAGGCTCGGAACAGGGGCCGCCTCTAGCCGATACGTTTGATTCCCCGCAAAGAAAGCATGGCCGCGACTGTGACGGCGACCAGCATCAGGCCCACAGTCACCGCCCCCAGGTTGAGTCCGGCGGTGAATGCCTCCCGAGCAGGGTTCAGCAGCTGGTGAGCGAACTCCGGCGGTCCCTGCTCGGCTGCGGCAAGAGCAGCGGGCAGATTATCGCGCACGCTCGGGTCAACCTCGCCCCCGTCGGGGTTGTGAGGCAAGTCCGCCTGAGCCATCTGGCGCGCGTACACCGCGGTCATGACACTGCCGAAGTACGCCACCCCTAGCGCAATGCCTAGTTCGGCCGCAGTCTCGGACAACGAGGCGGCCGACCCTGCCTTGGCTGGAGGAGCGGCCGAGACCACCAGGTCAGTTCCCAAAACAATCATGGGAGCTAGTCCGACGAACATCAGGACCGAGCCGACGATAAGGGTCGCCAAACCGCCATCAGTGTCTACCTGTGTGTAGAAGCCATATCCTGCCACTGCCAAGACCAGGCCTGTGACGATGACATAGACCGGCTGTACGTGGCGAGCCAAGATGGGGGCGATGATCGCCATGGCAATGTTTCCCACCAAGCCCGGAAGAAGCCAGAGTCCGGCATGCAGTGCGCTCAATCCCTCGACAAGTTGCAGCTGTTGCAACAACACCATGATGAAGCTCAACGCGATGTGCACCAACAGCAAGACGACCAAGGCGGCGCTGAAGGTCGAGTTACGAAACAGGCTTAGATCTAGCAGAGGGTTGGGCAGGCGGCGCTGCCGGCGGGCGAAGACCAGGCCCATGAGCAGCCCGATGCCAATGGCCAGCAACGCAGCTGGCTGCAGCCCTGACTTTGCCATTTCCTTGAACCCATAGACGATCGGCAATAGCGCCGCCAACGACAACGCCACGCTGACGAGGTCAAGACGTCCGGCGGAGGGATCTTTGAACTCTGGCAGTATGAACGGTCCAGTGGCCAGCAACAACACCATGACGGGTACGCCCAGCAGAAAGACCGAGCCCCACCAGAAGTACTCCAGCAGCAGCCCGCCCACAACCGGGCCCAGGGCGATCCCGCTCATGAAATTCACCAGCCATATCCCGATGGCGATTGATCGCTGACGCGGGTCGACGAAGATGTTAGAGATGAGCGCAAGCGTCGAGGGCATAAGAGTGGCACCGGCGATTCCCAGTAGAGCCCGCGTCAAGATGAGCATCTCGGCCGACTGCGAGTAGGCCGCCAACACCGAGGCGCATCCGAAGGCCGCCGCGCCTATAAGCAGCAGTTTGCGGCGCCCGATCCGGTCCCCCAGAGTTCCCATGGTGACGAGGAACCCAGCGATCATAAAGCCGTAGATGTCTAGAATCCACAGCATTTGGGTGCTACTGGGAGCCAGCGCCGCCCCCAGTTGCGGAGCAGCCAGGTGCAAGACACCCACGTCCAGTCCCAATAGCCACGTGGGCAGGACCAGGATGCTCAGACCCCACCATTGCCGGGGCGATGCTAGGGCACGGGTGTGCGGGTTCGCCGCCGACACAGAGTCGGTCACAGTGGACATCAGTAGTTCCCTCTTTCGCTTGGTTAAGCAGCGCGGTGCACGCAGGCGGTGTCCCGGCGCGAACATGGTCTTCGTCACCGGGCAGCTGGTGCCGAGGGCGGTGGTGTCTGGGCGAGCGGGTGGGATAGCCCCGCTGAAGTCCGGACGCTCGCGCTTCGACGGTCCGCTTGTGGCTGCGCGTTGACCCGTCCATGCTGAGTCAGCCCACTTCGGATTCACTCATGAATAACTTGTGGCGTCATTCGGTGGCAGGGACTATCGTGGGCCGGTGGCCCGTATATGTCGTACCCCTGCATTAGAATTAAGGGCACGGGTCGGATACACCACCTGCATAGGCCATGGACACGTGGCATGCTGGCTGGCGACGCCGCATGTGATCGATTCGGTCGCAGTTGGTGGCAACTGGCCTCGACGCGACGCCACGTCGCTTGGGCACAGGTCAAGCGGTCCCATTAATCGACGCCCACCGTCCCTGACTCGCCCGCACCGTCGTCGCCGCCCATGGATTTGACAAGGCGACGTCGACGTTTAAGCGCGCAGCAGGTGCGTCGCGGCCACAAGGAAACCACAACTGCGGTGACGTGATACGTCCCGCACATAATGGACACGCCATCGGCGGTTCAACCTCGGAATAACCCCATAACCACATTCCAAGGAGCACCCATCATGTCCCAGCGAACCAGGGCCTATATCTACCGAATCTCGATCCCTGTCGTAGCACTCTTGGTTTTCTACGGCATCATCGCCGAAGGAGCCGCCGCACTATGGCTGGGACTCATCGGAGCCGTGTTGGGAATCGGCGACATCGCATTGGCCGCCAAACACACTCCTACGCAGGTCGCGGAACCGCACACCGACACCTCGGGTGGTAACAAATAGTGAGTTCATGGGAAATGAGCGGTGATGCCGCCAATCAGCAGCTGGCCCTCACGGCGGCCAAGACCGTCGTCAAATCACTGGCCCGAGGCATAGACGCACCGATCCACTTGGTGCCGCAGCTGTGGCCACAAGTGCAGGTTGACCGTGATGCGATCGCGTTGACGCTCATGGACGCGCAGTTGCAGCTGAGTACCCGGGCCAGTGAATTCGAGGTCCGCATGCGCCACATCATCGCTTGGCGCGGACATTTTGCCGACTTGCTGCGAATCGACGCGAAGGCCCCGCATCGGCTGCGGCAGCTAGTCATGGAGCTGGAGACAGCCCAAGAGGCCAACCGGGCCTCTCAACTGGCCGACGCCCACAATGGGGACGCTCCGGCCTAGCGAAGTCGGGATTCTCACCCTCATACGAAATTGGGCCCCAACCACAAAGGTTGGGGCCCAATTCTCTAGGCATATTCACTTAAGAGCGTCACACTAAGTCGCCTGCGAGGCTGACTCTACTAAGCCGCAGCCCGGGCTTCGTCACGCTCGATGGTGAGCTTCTTGATGCGCTCTTCGCTAGGCCACTTGACGTCAGTTGCCCATCCGAACTTCTCGAAAATCCAGATGAGACGGGCCGTGGTGTCAATCTGTCCCTTCAGCACACCGTGGCGAGCTGAGGTCGGGTCGGCGTGGTGCAGGTTGTGCCAAGACTCTCCGAAGGAGGCGATGGCCAACGGCCAGACGTTCGCGGCTTTGTCACGAGCTTTGAACGGGCGCTCTCCCACCATGTGGCAGATCGAGTTCGTCGCCCACGTGGTGTGGTGCAGTACCGAGACACGTACAAGTCCGGCCCAGAAGAAGGCAGTCAGGGCACCCATCCACGACATCGTGATGAGGCCACCTAGGACGGCTGGGAGCAGGAAGGTCAGGATCGTCCACAGCCAAAACAGGCTGGAAACGCGGACTAGGTCCTTATCACGCAGCAGGTCGGGGCAGTAACGTTGCACGTTGGTCGTGTTGTTGCGCTGGAACATCCAACCCATGTGCGAGTGCCAGAATCCCTTGGTGATGGCCCAAGGGGACGTGCCGAAGAGCCACGGCGAGTGAGGGTCACCCTCTTTATCGGAGAAGGCGTGGTGACGGCGGTGGTCGGCGACCCAGCCAATGGGGTTGCCCTGCACGGCCATCGAACCAAGGATCGTGATGAAGATCTTGAGCGGACGATTGGCTTTAAAGGAACCGTGCGTCAACATCCGGTGGTATGCGAGCGTGACACCGTGACCGGTGACAAAAAAGAAAACCAGCGCCAGCACGATGTCGGTGACGCCCAGCAAGCCGGTCGTCCAAGCGAAGGGCACTGCTGCGGCCAACGCGATCATCGGGCCAATCAGGAAGATGTAGACCAGGGACTGGTGTCCGACGCTGCGCTTTTCTCCCATGGCCGGTTTGGGCCCGGAACGTTTCGCTGGCTTCGGTTTGTCGATGGTCGGCTGTGGCGCCGCGGGGTTTTCTATCAATGTCGTCATGAGGTCGCTCGTCCTGTCTTAATCGGCTGCTGCGATACCTCTAATCATTGTTCATTTGCGCTGGGAAAACAGTAGGTTCATCACCCGAATCCAAAGGGGGGTTTACCGCCTTGCCAGGTGGGGTTTTCCGCCTCCGTCAGGGGGCCTAGGCCCCCTGACGGAGGGAGCTTTAAGGTCCATAACCCGCAAATCAGACAACTACTGGCAAGTCAACTAAAAAGTAGCCACTCGCATGTCACTGACGGTGACCAGCTATGGGCCAATAACCCGTCCGGTCTCGAAAACGGAGTGCGCCTCAGGAGTCTTCGAGATAGGCCAGCACCGCCAAGACCCGGCGGTTGTCGTCCTCAGACTGGGCGAGCCCGAGTTTGCGAAAAACATTGGCGGAGTGTTTGCCCACAGCTTTCTCGGTGATATGCAAGGCTGCCGCGATGGCGGCGTTGGAGCGCCCCTCGGCCATCTGCGCGAGGACTTCCTGTTCCCGCGCCGATAGGGCCTGCAGCTGATTTTGCTGCCCACCCAGAAGCTGCGAGACGACCTCGGGGTCCATCGCGGTGCCGCCAGCGGCGACACTACGCAACGCGGCGATGAAATCGCTCACGTGTGAGACGCGGTCCTTCAACAGGTAGCCCACGCCACCGCGTCGGTCACGCATGAGCTCACGGGCATAGAGCTGCTCGACATACTGGGAGAGGACCAGAACCGGAAGATCCGGCAACTGGCGGCGCGCGGCAATAGCGGCGCGCAGCCCTTCATCGGTGAAAGTAGGAGGGAGACGAATGTCAACGACGGCCACGTCAGGCTGATGTTCGAGCAAAGCCGCCGTCAAGTCCGGCCCATTGTCGACCGCCTCCACAACCGTGCAGTCGTGGGCTTCCAGCAGGCGGATCAACCCGTCGCGTAGCAACGAGTTATCTTCGGCCAGCACAACATCCATTATCGCCTCCTGAGACTCAGATTTTCCGTGCGGGCGTTAGCTTTGGGTGGCATCGTGAGCGCGAGAGAACTCCTCGGCCCCACCGCCGGGGCCCTTTTTCGAGGACCCTCCAGTTCTTTTCGACCGGCCCGACTTCGATTTGCGTGAACGGCGTCGGAAGTTAGTCTTCTCTACCGCCTCGGCCTCATCGGCGCCGCTGTCCTGCAACTGGCAGGGAATGGCAATAGTGACTGTGGTCGGCCCACCCTGCGGGCTATCAATGTCGATCGTGCCGTCAAAGGCGGAGACTCGCCGACGGACGCCCTCGAGGCCGCCGCCAGTCTCGGCGGAGGCTCCTCCGATGCCATCGTCTTGCACTTCGATGACGAACTGACCCGCGACGTAAGCGACGATTACCGCCACCTTGGACGCATGGGCGTGCTTGGTGATATTGGTGAAGACTTCGCTGGTGGCGAAGTAAACAGCTGATTCAACCGTACCTGGGAGTTTGCCCGTGACCTTGTAGATGATCGTCACCGGTAGAGGATTGGCCAGAGCCATCGCCTGCAGCGCGCCGGAGAAACCCCGATCTGCCAACACAGGAGGATGGATGCCGCGTGCGAGGTTGCGAATCTCATTGAGCGCATTCTGGCTCTCGTCGCGCGCCTCAGCCAAAAGCGCCTTGGCCCCCTCGGGATCGGTATCCACCATATCCTCGGCCATACCGATGCTCAGTCCCAGCGCCACCAGCCGAGCCTGTGCCCCGTCGTGCAAATCCCTCTCGATACGGCGCAGCTCAGCGGCAGCGGTGTCGACTGTGTCATCGCGCGATTCGCGAAGTTGAGAAACCTGCGCCGACAACCGCATGGCCGCCGTGGGACCAAGCAGCTTGGCACCAACTCCGGCATACCAACGCATGAGTCGTTCCGTCCAGTGCCACCACGCTGCTCCGAACAACACGCCCAAAGGCACCAACATCAGGGTCTTGGCAACGGAATCAAACTGGTAGAAACCGACGTTGCCGAGAGTTTCCCTGACTCCGTCACTAAAGAAAAACAGGTACAACAACGGCTGGACGATCAAGTAGGCACCCACGGCGAAAAAGCCAATGAGCAGGCCATACATAAGGGCACCGAGGGTGGAGTTAATGCCGAGCCACGCTACATCCCGCCACGTCGCGGGGTCGCGGATCAGCCACAGCGCCCTTCGGTCAAGCGACCCACGCGGCCAAGGCCGGTACGGATTGGACACCGGCGTGTCGAGCCGATCGGTGAAGATTCGCCGCTGCGCGCCCGCCCACGCCCGAATCTTCCAAATCAAGGCGATGGTCAGCGGGATACCCACCCAAAACAGGACCAGCACACTAGCGAGCGCGGCGGCCACGATGAGGAGCATCCCCATCAAAGACAGTGAGCACAGCAGAATCGAGCTGACGAGGGTATGAGAACGTCGCTGGATTCCGTCGCTGAATTTCTCCATCATGGTGGCCACAGATAAGTAGCGTAGCCTGACCACCCGTAGGCGTTCGACAGCGCAGGGCCTCGAGATCCCGGCTCGACAGCAAGTCGTGGAGACCAAAGCGCTCAGGTGGGGAAGCTGCGGCGCGGGTAGGCCCGGCTACCGGCTCAACTTTGCACGCTGCGAGATCGCGCCGCGACCTCGCCAATGACAATGACGGCTGGAGAACGGACCTCACATTCGGCCAGGCCGCCAAGGGTAGTGTCCCGCACCAGCTGATGGACGGTCGTGGCGTTTTCAACGATACGAACCGGCGTCTGGGCGTCTTTGCCGCCAGCCAGCAACGCCGCCGCGATCTCGGCGCGATTCTTGACGGCCATAAGCAGGATCAATGTGCCGTTGGAGGCTGCCAGCGCCTCCCAGTTGACCCGGCTAGTCGGATCGAGCGGGGGAACATGGCCCGACACCACCGTGAAGTCGTGGACCACTCCCCGCTCCGTCACGGGGATGCCAGCCGCAGCGGGACCGGCGATGGAGCTGGAAATGCCGGGAACGACATGAACGGGAATCCCCGCGTCGACACACGCGTCGATCTCTTCGGCTCCCCGCCCGAAAACGAATCCGTCGCCGCCTTTGAGCCGGACGACAAACTTCCCGGCGCTGGCCCGCTGAACTAGAAGCGTGTTGATCGCCTCTTGGGTGGTGTGTCTCCCATAGGGCAGTTTGGCCGCGTCGATCAGTTCGACGTCGTCGTCAAGTACGTCGAGCAGTTCGAGCGGTACCAGCCGGTCGGAAATGACGACCTCGGCGCGCTGGAGGAGGCGTAGTCCGCGCAATGTGATCAGGTCCGCGTCGCCGGGTCCGGCCCCTACGAGGGCGACGCCGACCGGAGCTTGCTTCGCGCGGCGTCGCCTCGCGCCCAGGTCGCCGTCTTGCAGCTGATGGCTGAGCTGCTGGCGCACGTCCTTGGCTCGCAGCGGGTCGCCCGAGGCAAGCACGGCTATCTGGAGGCCGTCCCAGGAAGTGGTCGCGGCGGCCCAAGCGGTCGAGTCCTCCGCGTCATCGGCGCGGCTGCAGAAGGTCCGCTGCTTTTCGCATTCGCGGGCGATCTGTTCGTTGGCGTCGTGGTCATCGGTAGCGGCCAAGACCAACCACGCACCGTCGACATCAGTGGGGCGGAAGGTCCTTTCGCTCCAGGAGAGGTCGCCTCGGCGAGCCAGATCGGACAAAGTGGTGGTCAGGCGGGGAGAGATGATGTGGACTTGGGCTCCGGTGCTGAGCAGACGTGGGACGCGGCGGGCGGCGACCGAGCCACCTCCAACGACGAGTACCCGACGTCCCGATAGCCGCAGCCCCATTGGGAAGGTCAACTCCGTGCGGCTGGCCCCACCTGAGTTGTTCTCACCGGGGCGGCCGTCCTGGGGTGGGCGTTGTTGTTGTGCCACGGGCGTGGCCTCCTCGTTGCCGTGCTTAACTGTGTGCTCTTCCAGCGGTGGGCTACTGGGCTGCGAGTGCCGCGCTTTCTCCTCGCGGGCCATCTCGGACCTCGGCCGGGCTCTTGCGACACACGGACTGCCCTCGGTCAGCCTAGGCCGACCATATAGCGGAATCAGTTGATGCGCTGTGTGATCCCCGCAGGGGGCTCTGCCTTCGCGCCCTCGGTTGGGAGCCTGGCACCTATCGACAGCGTCGGCGTGTCGCATCTGCGATAGCCCGAGGCGATTTTTCCATGTTTACAGGCTCTCGTGCGCATACGGCGTGCTTGCATTTGCGTACAGGTGAGCGAAAGATCCCGAAAGGGTAACTTTCTCGCATCTACCGTGATCGTAATCACCAGAATGTCGCATTTGTCATTTACCGTAGAAGGATGCAGCTTCAATCCCAACTCTTCGAACCTCCCAGCGAACAACAGCGGCCCGCTGAAGGCGTCTATCGACTGCTGCGCGCTGGCATTCTCGTGGGATTGTCCGTTGCCATTTTGGTTTTTCCCGTGGTGGTCATGGGCGGTTTGAGCGCCAAGGCCGGAGCGAGCGCTATTGACCAGTTGTCGGTGGAGTTGGCCGAGACCAACCCTCCACTGACCAGCTACGTATACGCGGCCGACGGCGAGACCCTGATCTCGCTGTTCTACGACGAGTTTCGCCGTCATGTCGATCTCGACGAGATCGCGCCTGTGATGCAGCAAGCTCTCATCGCCGCGGAGGACGCTCGTTTCTACGAGCACAATGGCGTGGACTACCGAGGAATTTTGCGGGCGGCCGTAGCCAACCAAGCAGGCGGCGAAGTCGAACAAGGGGCCTCGACTTTGACGATGCAATACGTGCGGGGGGCTCTACAACACAATTCCGAATCCATTGAGGATGTCATCGCGGCGACCGAACAGACCGCCGACCGCAAGCTACGCGAAGCCAGGCTATCGATGGCGCTGGAAGATCAGCTCACCAAAGATGAGATCCTGGAGCGTTACCTCAACCAGGCGTACTTTGGGCACAACGCCTACGGAATCTTCGCCGCCGCCTACATCTATTTCTCCAAGCATCCCAGCGAGCTAGAACTCGACGAGGCGGCGCTTTTGGCCGGGCTAGTACAGGCCCCCTCCGACTACGACCCTGTCTCCTCAGACCAAATCGCGGCCGAGCAACGCCGCAATTGGGTACTCGACCGGATGGTGGAGACTGAGTTCATTTCCGCCGCTGACGCCTCCGAAGTGCACTCAACTGGCATCGAACTCAACGTGAGCAACCCGCCCAACTCCTGCATCGGCATCACCGGTGAGATCAGCGAGCATGGCTTCTTCTGCGACTATTTGCGGCTGTGGTGGCGCACGCAGGAGGCATTCGGTGACACCCCGCAGGAGCGGGAGACCAACTTGCGGCAAGGTGGCTACACCGTCATCGCCACCCTCGACCCCGACATGCACCAGATCGCCGCCGACCACATCAATGATCAGGTATCCCCCAACTCCAAGCACGCCTTGGGGGGAGTGCTCATGGAGCCGGGGACCGGGCGCATCAAATCTTTGGCACTCAATCGGAACTACAGCCTCGACCAGTCCAACAACGGCGCCCACTCCAACCCAAGCAGTTCCCAGATCGGTAACTATCCCAACACCGTGAACGCCCTGCTGGGAGGCGGAAACGCCTCCGGGTACCAAGGCGGGTCGACGTTCAAGGTCTTTGTGATGTTGGCGGCCCTGGACAATGGCTACACACTTGACCACGCCATCAACTCACCTCACCGCGTCACGACTGGCTATATCACCGCCGGGGGACGCGCCTCCTGTGGCGGACGATGGTGCCCGCAGAACGCCAACGAGTCGATGGCGGGCAACCGTGACATGTGGTCGGGTTACGGGATGTCGGTCAACACCTATTTCGCGCAACTCATCCAGCAAGTCGGGGCCGACGAAGCCGTGCTCATGGCTGAACGTATGGGGCTGGAATGGCGCACCGAAACCGACCGGCTCTACGCCTCGCCCGAACGACGCAGAGGCTGGGGACCGTTCACCTTGGGCGTATCGGACGTACAGCCCATCGAAATGACCAACGTGTTCAACACGCTAGCCGGGGAAGGTCAGTATTGTGAGCCGCTACCGGTGTTGCGGGTGATCGACCCCAACGGCCAGGAACTTGATGTCGCCTCTCCACGATGCAAGCAAGAACTCGATGTCGACGTGGCCCGCGCTGCGGTGGACGCGGGGCTATGTACGACCGAAACTCACCCAGACGATTCGGTGTGCGGTGAATGGGGTACCGCCGGTGACGTTGGCCGCACCGTCGAACGCCAGGTCTCTGGCAAGACTGGCACCACCGACTCATTCCAAGCCGCGTGGTTCTTCGGATCGACTCCACAATTGACCGTGGGAACGTTCATGGCCGACCCTGACTACATGTTCAACACGGTCGGTCGCAACCGCACGATGATTCCCCGCGAAACCGCCGCAATGATCTTTCGGGACGTTTTGGAGGGCGAGCCGAAACTCGAATTCACCAGACCGTCGTCCAGTATCCGGGGATGACGGCCCCGAAAACACACTCAGATACGGCCCAGCGTCGATCGGCGGGGTTAGAGCTGCGGCTCTGGCCCCGCCCACGAGGAGGACCGAAGGTTCGCAGGGACCAGGCCGGTCAGTCTTCCGCCAGTTCCTCGGCGACGCTGCGCTTGCCGGTGGTGACTCCCCCACGTCCCTGGGCTTCACGGCGAGCAAGAACGACAAACCCGATCGGGATCATGCCTGCGAACAGCCACCACTGCACCGCGTAGCTGTAATTTTGCCAAGCTCGATAGCTGGGCGGATTTTGCACCTGGAAGGGTGCCGATGCCTCCAGGTCCCCCACGTAACCGGCCCGAAGCTGGTACGGAAACTCCGCGGCGAGCTGGTCAACGTTGATGACCCTTGAGTGCCAGCGCCCGTCCTCTCGACTGACCTGGCCACCACGCGGTTCGGGCTCGTAGACTCGCCCGATCACGGTTGTTTCACCAGTGGGAGCGGGAGGAATGTCGGGCACTGCGCCCCCCTGTGCCGCGGCGATCCATCCTCGATTGATGAGGACGGCGCTGCCGTCGTCAAGTAGCAGCGGGGTGAGGATCTCGTAGCCATTGCTGCCATCTTGCGGGCGGGCCCGAATCACGATCTCATTGTCGGTATCGAATTCGCCGGTGACTTCGACGACAAGCCAGCGGTCGTCATCGTCGAGCGCCACCTCGGCGGGCAACACGTGTTCAAAGGCAGCGGGGTCGGCCCCGGCCCCGGCCTGAATGCGGTCGTTCGCCGCCGATCGCTCGGTGGCACGCCCTTGCTGCCAGGTGGCTAGCAGGGCACACACCAACACCGCCACTAGCGCGAAGGCCGCTAGGCCCAGCCAGCGCGGTGAGGTGAGGAACCGGTACCCCTGACGCACAGGTGTGAGTCTAGAGGTTCCCTAAGATGGGGGTCATGTCTGATCTTTCACTTGCGGTCCAGGCCGCTATGCCCGGGGTTCGCGCTGACTTGGAGCGGCTAGTCCGCATTCCCTCGGTGGCGTTCCCCGGTTTCGACCACTCCCACGTTTCGGCGTCAGCGCAGGCCGTTGAGCAGCTTCTTCGCGAGGCCGGGATGGAAACTGAGATCGTGACGGCGGCGACTCCCGAGGGAGAGCAGGGGCAGCCGGCTGTCATTGGTCGTTTGCGTGCGCCCGAGGGCGCGCCGACTGTGCTGCTGTATGCCCACCATGACGTGCAGCCTCCGGGCGATGCCGAGGCGTGGGTACAGGACGATCCGTTTGAGCCCGAGGAACGCAACGGGCGTCTGTATGGTCGTGGCGCGGCCGACGATAAAGCCGGGGTCATGGCTCACTTGGCGGCGCTGCGCGCGTTCGATGGCAAGCCGCCGGTAGGGGTGACAATCTTCCTCGAAGGTGAGGAGGAGTTCGGTTCAGGCTCGCTGTTGAACCTGATTCAAGATCACCGTGACAAGCTTGAGGCCGACGTGGTGGTCATCGCTGACTCAGTGAATTGGAAGGTTGGCATTCCCGCGTTGACGACCTCGCTGCGTGGCCTGGTCAACGTGTTCGTGGATGTGCAGACGCTGAATCAGCCCGTGCATTCAGGTTTGTTCGGTGGTCCGGTTCCCGATTCGTTGACCGCGCTATGTCACGTGTTGGCCGCCCTGCACGATGAGAACGGCGATGTGGCCGTCGAGGGTCTGGTCGCGCGAGACGCCAGTGAGCTGGACACCGATGAGGAGAGTCTGCGCGCTGAGTCGGGGATGCTGCCGGGGACGGAGTTCATTGGCACCGGGCGCTTGACATCGCGGCAATGGACCAAGCCCTCGGCCACAGTGCTGGGGATTAGTGGCCCGGAGCCCGAGACCGCGGCGAACGCCTTGCAGGGAGCTTCGCGGGCGAAGGTGTCGTTCCGTATCGCCCCCGGAGACAATGCCGAAAGCGCGTTCGCGGCGATCAAGGCACACATCGAGGCTTCGGCCCCCTGGGGGGCCACGGTGTCAGTGACCCCGGAAAAAGGCGCGGCCGATCCGTGCGCCATCGACGCGACGGGTCCCTATTTCGAGGCCGCGCGGGAGGCGTTCACGACTGGTTGGGATGGGCAAGAGCCCGTCGATGTCGGCATCGGTGGTTCGATTCCGATGATCGCGATGTTCCAAGAAATGTTTCCGCAGGCGGCGATCCTGGTGACGGGCGTGGAGGACCCGGATTCACGCGCCCACGGCCCCAACGAGAGCGTGCACTTGGGCGAGTTTGAGCGCACATGTGTGGCTGAAGCGCATCTGCTGGCGAATCTGGCAAAACTGCGCAAGTAGTATTCGCGCAGCTGGGGCCCGAAACGACAGTGTTCGTTTCGGGCCCCATTCTTGTGTGCGCAGCAGGCCGCTAGGGCCCGAGGAGGGTCTTGACGTGTTCGTCCTTGTTCCGGGCCTGCTCCTCGAGCCCCTTCTCGACCACCTCTTCGAGGCTGACGCGCAATTCCTATCCCGATCCCAATACCTGTTTCACACTCCTGGCCTCCGCGCGGCGCACCTGCTACCGTCGCGCCGCGCGTAACCACAGCCTGGACCAATACCCGCGCGAAACCGACCCCCTACGACGGCACGCCCGCGACCTGCTACGCGCTGACGGACTCATCAGAACAGGCGGAGGACTCCGTCGACCTGTTCGTCTTGGCCGTCATTGGTTGGCTCAACTCCGAATCCCCCTGCGTCGAATCGATCGCCCGCCAGCACCACTGTGATCTCTCGGCACTACATACCGGCGCGGAATGCGGCTTCGGGATTAAAGCACCGCAGTCACAGACGGGGCCTATCATCGACAGCGAAGCACAACATGTGCCAAATGGCGTCGCGTCGCTGCGGGAGTGGCGCGACGCCACCTCTACTCATCGTTGCAGTCATCTTCCGATGTTTCGGATACTGTTTTCACGCAACTACCCAACATCTGACCGAATGGTGAGTCCTCCATGCGCCAGCCTTCCGACGCGCCCTTCCTCGCCTCACTGGTCCTGCGCTGGCCCGCTCTCGTCATCGTCGCGATCCTCCTGCTCACTGGCGGATTTGGATATTTCTCCACCCAGGGCACCACGGTCGACGCCAATACGTTTGACAACGAAACCACCGAAGTCCTCGACCTGCTTGACGCCGAATTTGGCGATCAGCAGGCGGTCTTGCAACTGATTGTCACCGCTGAGGACGGTATCCGCGGCGGCGCGGCCCTGGAGGCCGCCATCGACATCAAGCAGGCCGTTCTCACCGGCGCTCAGTCAGGTTCGCTTGCCGACCCACAGGGAAACCAACCAATCATCGCCTACAGCGACGGCGTCGAAATGGCGGCCGACAACGCCGGAATCGAGCCCGATTCACTCACCGACGACGAGCTCGCCGCCCTGTACGACACTGCCGCCGAGCAGGCACCCGCCGAAATACAGCGCCTGCTCGATTCCCTCATCGCCGACCAACAGCAACCCGAGTCGGGCCTGATCCTCGTGTTTCAAGACACCACCGGGCTCGACAGTGACCAGGTCACCGCGGCCCAACGGGACATGGGTGACTTGGTCGCCGCCCTCGACCTACCCGCAGGCGTCACCGTCGAGCCCTTCAGCCTGGAATTGTTGATCAACGACCAGGACATCGGGGCCGAAGTTGGGCAACTCTTCGGCACAGCCTTGCTGGGCATCATGATCGTGCTCGCCATTGTCTACTGGGTGCGCCCCCAAGCTGGTGCCCGCTGGCTCGTCACGCGCCGTACCCTCGCCGACGTAGCCATCACCCTCGGGGTCATCGTCATGTCGGTGATTTGGATGCGCGGCATCGGCACCCTGTTGGGGCCCGGGTACGCCGACCTCATCGGACCCTTCTCTCCACAGACCGATGTCGTTCCCATCCTCCTGGTCGGACTTGGGGTCGACTTCGGCGTCCATATGTTGGCCCGTTACCGGGACGAGCTAGGAGCTGGCCACAGCCCCAACACCGCATACCGCACTTCGGCGGCAACCATCGGCGTCACGCTGGCTGTGGCCACGGTCGCGACCGCGATTGGTTTCCTCACCAACTTGACCAGCCCGGTCGAATTCATCCAAACTCTTGGCGCTTTGGCCGCTATCGGCGTCACCTCAGCCTTTCTCATCACCCTGACCTTCCTGGCCGCGATACGCATCTTGCTGGATCGCCGAGCCGAACGCGGGAACAAGCTTCCCGCCGCTTCCTTGGCTGGTCAGTCACAGCAACGACTCCCCCGCGCCGCCCAGCGCGCCGTCTGGTTCGCGCAACGCGCCCCACTGCGTGTCCTGGCGGCGGCGCTGCTGCTGACCGCCGCTGGAGCATACGGATTCACGCAGCTAGACGCCCGTTTCGACCGCACCGACTTCGTTCCGCAAAACGCGCCGCAGCTTGCCACGTTGCAACAGCTCGAAGAACAGTTCGGCGGCGGCCTCGAGGAGTCAACCCAAGTGTTGTTGCGGGGAGACCTCTCGACTCCTGAGGCTCAATCGGCGCTGGAGGAATCCCTCAGCCGGGCAGAACAGATCGACGCGGTCGATGCAGTGCGGGGAGAGCCCGAGATCAACGATGAGGGCTCAATCGGGCGGGTCGACCTACTGACCAACGCGCGGCTGTCCGGGGCTCTGGATCTGTCCGATGACCTCATTGCCGCTTTCGCGCCGCTGCGCGACATCGGAGTGGAGACCGTTCCCGCCTCCATCGAAAAAGCCCAAGCCGAACTCACCGAACAAATCAGCGGCACCCAGGCACGTTCCCTGACGATCGCGCTCGCGGCGGCGACGCTGTTGCTCATCGGTTTTTACTGGCGCACCGAACGACGCCCGCTTCTGGGCATCGTGGCGTTGATGCCAGCGGCGATTGTCCTGTCATGGACATTCGGCACGATGGCTCTCACCGGAATCCCGCTCAACCCCGTCACGGCCACGTTGACAGCGCTTTCCATCGGGATCGCTGTGCCCTTTACCGTCTATATCGTCTCCCGGTTCCTCGAAGAGAGGCGCCATCATGAGGCCATCGAGGCCCTGCGCCGCACGCTGCGACGCACTGGCGGCCCATTGGCGGGCTCAACGGTGACTACAGCGATCGGGTTCGGAATCCTGATCACTTCCAGCTTGCTGCCGTTCAAGCAGCTGGGATACATCATCGTCTACGTGCTTATCTTCTCGATGATCGTGTCGCTCTTCGTCTTGCCCAGCCTGCTGGTGCTGTGGGACCGCTGGAACAATCACGCACCGTCAAGGCATGTGAGCGCACCCAAACCGAAGGAATGACGCCTCACCACCCCAGGCAGGCGGATTAATTCCGTGGTCGCGTTCCAGCGTGCAATTAGTCGCCGCAGCTCCTCCCCCGATGGGCTGCCGCCAACTAGCCCGCCATCGGGCACGTGAGTAAAGAGGCGTCTCAACCCAAGTACGCCAATGCGGTCACCAATCCGCTACGGGCAGGCATAATCGCTAGATGACCGACATATACGCGCTTTTGCACTACTACCCGCACACCGACGACGAAATAGCCTACCGAGGCCGCCTACACACCAGTACAGACCATAACCACGACCCACCAATCAAGGTCGGAGTCATTCAAGGAAATGAACATGTCACCGAGCACCTGGCATCGTTGATTGACCAGGGGGCACCGGCGAAGCTAGATATCTCCTGGGAAGGTTCCACTCGGCAATTCGGTCCTGGAGAATTCACCGTCCATTCGGCTAGCCCGGGCGACGAACAAGTGCGGATCACGTTGGACGGCAATCTGAGCTTCACAGACCTACCACCGGATTGAGGGCAAACGATCCTCACCGACCCTGGGAAAATCTGACCGCTTCTGAACTGGTGGCGGCCTGACTCAAACGGTTGCTCTCAGTGACCAACTAAAAAGGGTATCGATGGCCCAGCGTCTGCGCATACTGGCTTTGGGGGACCACGTTAAGAACGAAGCTTTCACCGGTCGTGACACAAGCGGTGACACGAAACCGGGCTCAGCGCGCAAGCGATTCCGCAAGCGACCGAAGCGGCAACGACACCGCAGGTCAAAGAGCCGCAGAAGAGGGAGAGAAAGCGCGCCAGGCAGGATTCGAACCCGCGACCAAGAGCTTAGAAGGCTCCTGCTCTATCCAGCTGAGCTACTGGCGCCCGGGTGCACGTAAACACCACCGGAAAGCCTACCGTGGCCGCGCACTTCTTCGACAAGACCCCATTCACAGTGTTGCCTAGATGATCTTGCGTTTCGGAAAATCTGGTGCGAGGTCGCGGGAGTTGAGCAACTGGAAGCCCCGTGGGGTGCACCGCTGACCTGGAGTGAGGCTGCGGCAAGGGGCTAAGGACAGAATTCGGGGCACCGCAAGGAACAGGTGATCAAGTGATCCTTTGCGGTGCCCCGGAATTGCTGACCCAGATCAATAAGTAGTCGCTCACTTGCCTGAAGTCAAGGTAATCGCCGCGTGTTGTTGCCAGGTTGTTATCCGTTGCGCCGCAAGTGTCGTCAATCTGACTTAACGCCAATAGCGCTGTAGCGACCATGTGGCACACTGGGGTCATCCGACCGTGAAGGAGCCCCACTGGAATGGCCGACAACCAACCAACCTCACGCCAGCCGGTGACACTGCGGGGAATCTCCTCGCGCGCCTGGGAGCATCCGGCCGATCGCGGCGCTCTCGTGGCGCTACGGGAGCTGCGCGGCTTTGACGCGGTCTTCAAGAAGCTCTCCGGTCTCTTCAACGAGCGCGCCATCCGTCTGACCTACCTGGGCTCGGCGGTGCGTGTTGACCGCCACCAGTACACACGGGTACACGAGGCATATATGAACGTCGCCGCCGTGCTGGACGTGGAGAAACCCCCAGAACTCTTCATCACCCGCAACCCCGATCTTGGCGGCATGTGCATTGGAATTGACCGCCCCATCATCGTTATCAACTCCGGCAGCCTCGATGTGCTGGACGAACCCGAGCTGCGGTTCCTGCTAGCCCACGAACTGGGCCATGCGGTCTCCGGCCATGCCCTCTATCGCACGATGCTGGAGTGGCTGCTGCGGCTAACCTCAGGCATCTCCTGGATGCCGCTGGGAGCCATCGGCCTGCGCGTCATCATTGCCGCATTGTGCGAATGGAGTCGCAAGAGCGAGCTGTCAGCAGACCGCGCAGGGACGCTAGCCACCCAGGACCCCGCGGCCGCACTGCGAGTCATGGCGAAGCTGGCCGGTGGGGGCGACTTGTCGGACGTAGACCAAACCGCGTTCCTCCAACAGGCCAAAGAGTTCGAAAGCGGCGGCGATTTGCGGGAGAGCTTCCTCAAATTGATGCTGTTGGAACAGCGAACGCACGACTTCGCCGTGGCCAGAGCCGCAGAGCTGCAGCACTGGATACACGATGGCGACTACCAGGAGTACCTCTCGGGTTCCTACCCGAAGCGAGAAGACGACCGAGACGCATCCATTAGCGCTGAGGCCAAAGCCGCGGCGAAGTCCTACAAAGAAGCGTTCGAATCCACAGGCGATCCATTGGCAAGCCTCGTTCGTAAGGTCCGCGACAGCTTCACCAGCGACTCCGGCCAAGAGGGAAAGTAGTTTCGGCCCCGGTTGCCCGGGGACCGATAATCATAGGACCGCGCCAGCCCCCTCGAAGAGGACGACCGATAACGCAGGGTCAGCCATTGCTTCCATCTGCGGGATTCTGGCCAGCGCGCAGGGAATCGCGAATTTCGCGCAGTAGCAAAATCTGCTCGTCTACTTGTGCGGCTTTGGGCTTGGAGAACCGTGCCGCGAGCTTGTTGGCGGGGACCACGATCACGAAGTACACCGCGGCCGCCGTCATGGCGAACACCAGCAGCCCGTTGATGAATACCGCATAAGGGAAAACGACTCCGTTGATGGCGAATTCGCCGCCGACTTCGTCCCCACCGGTGACCAGAACGATCAGCGGCTCCAGGAACGCTGTTCCAAAGGTGGCGACCAGCGCCGTCAAGGCACTGCCCATGACGACCGCCACCGCGAGTTCAATAACGTTGCCGCGCAGCAGGAACTCTTTGAAACCCTTCAGCATGACTGTTCTCTCCTTGAATTGTCGAACTATGCGAACGGCTGGGACCAGATTGGGCCTGGCCCCACAGCCAGGTCCGGGCGAGTCTTGCGCGGATCGGCCCGGAGTAGGCCCCGCATGGGGCAGTTACCACCTTCGCCCGGTTTGCCCCCTCTGACGGTAGCCTCCGCGAATGCGACCACTTGAGGCCCTCCGCCCCAGTCAAAGTCGGAACTTTGTGTGGAAGTTCTCTCAGGGGGCTTGGCTTTTAAGTAAAACCGCAGTACGTTTCGTTGATACTCCCGGTCGAGACGCCAAGGACGCGAAACCGTGTCCGCTCGATTGGGCCGCCGAATCACAACTGTGAACCGGGGACCCACTTCACATGATGCGATCCACGATCAGTAATCGTCGCGTCACGGGGCGAATCCCGCACACACAGAGTCGCGGTTTAACAGAGCTGAGGAATCCAAAAGCTCTGTAGACAATGGAAGTCGCGCCGCAGCCGGTGACACCGCTGCCAGCCAGGCCGACGACCATGCGGTGGCCAGTGGGCCAACCCGGAACGGCACCCCCGCCGATCTGGGTGACCACCACCCTCCACCGCCCGACTCTTACAGCAGGTAGGGCGATCTTCCCGCCCGAGCCCGACAGCTAACTCGGTAGGCGGCACAGAGCTTTACTCAACCTAGCCACCGCACGGCCATGGCCGGTGATGTGTTCGAACAGTGAACCCCAAAGGGGACACACTCACCGCACTTTGGTGGGTGCAGATGTGCATATTCGTGGGCGTCTGTCCCTCTGTGCGCTGGCGAAAGCTTGGGTAGGGCTCGTCGGAAGAAAGGTCCACTCGGCTTGTCTACACCAAGCTATTTCCATAGAAGTGCCTCTACGGGCCGTCACAGACGGGCAAAAGAGGCCCATAAAACCACCCATCCGTGGGCGCTGACGAAACGATCGTTGGCGCTGGCTGGAGTCACCGTCCTTTCCATGGGCATCGCTGTGTTGGGGCCGGCCAGCCCCGCCGCGGCCGATGGACAGAAGGTCGGTAACGCAGTTACCGCCTACGGCCTCACCGCCGCCACTACCCCAGAGGTGACCGATGTCGACCTCGACGAGGCCACTATCGATGAACTCGATGAGCATCTCGAAGAGCTTGACGAGGCGATGGAAACCGCCGAAGCGCAACTGGGCGAATTGACCGAGGCGCATTCGCAAAAGCAGGCAGCCATTGACGCGGCCAACGGCGTCATTGCCGATAGCTCGGAGCGTTTTAGCTCCGTTTCGGAGGCTGTGGGCAGCGGCGAGACTTTGGCTAGCAGGTTGGGGGCGCTCGCTCATTCGACGAAGGGCGCCTCGGATGCTCTTGCCGAGGCAACTGACACGGTCAATCGCAAGCAGCCGATCGTCACGGCTTTGGTCGGTGAGGTGGAGAGGGCGCAGAGCATCCTCTCCGACCTCGACGAACACATCGACTCAGTTGAGTCTGTGATCGCCCAGCTGGAGGAGGAAGCGGCACGGGCCCAAGCTGAAGCGGAGGCGGAAGCGGCCGCTGAAGTTTCCCGGGCAGAGGAATCGGCGGCAAGCAGTTCTGACTCCTCGTCGGATTCGTCCAGTTCGGGTTCGAGTTCGAGCTCCAATGAGGCCACCTACAACGCCAGCGCGGCCCAAAACGCCGTGGACTTCGCCTATAACCAGATTGGAAAGCCGTATGTCTTCGGCGCTGCGGGGCCAGGTTCTTACGATTGTTCTGGTCTGACACAGGCTGCCTTCGCGGTCTCTGGTGTCAGCCTGGCGCATAACGCCGCTACCCAGATAAACCAGACTCAATCTATTGCTCGCAGCGATCTGCGGCAGGGTGACCTGGTGTTTTATCAAAACGGCGGCCATGTGGCGATCTATATCGGCAGCGGTGAGGTCATTCACTCTCCCAAACCCGGTGACGTTGTCAAGGTTGCGCCTGTGGACATGATGACCCCGACTAGCTACGGACGCGTCGGCTAGCTGCGGGGCCGCACCTCAGGCCTAAAATTTAGGCGCCATGTGGCGCTGTGGATATACGAAATCGAGTCAACAGACACCAAGTGCCCCGGACAATGCGCCCGGGGCACTTGGTGTGCGCGGGCTGGCGCGGTTGCCAGGGGCCTGGAGGTAGGTGAGCGTTGGGATGCCTGGGGAAGTACATTGAGAGGTCTTCGACGGCCTGGGGCGGCAAGCCCTGGGCGGTTGGCGGTGCGGCCGGGTCTTGGGGTCACGCTTCCCTACGAGCGCATCTTTTCGCCACTAAGGGGCTATTGCCTCTGGGTGGCAATGATGGTGCGGTTACCTGTTGATATAGTCACCGGAACCTCTTATCCCCCGTATATTTTAGGGCAAACAGCATGATGTCTTTTGCTTCGCAACCCCCAGGGTTTACCCAGTCCTCACAGGAGGATGCTGACCTTGCTGAAGCCAGCTCCGATCCTGATTCCGACGTCCCTCCTCATGGCGCTATGGCCCGGGGAGAGCTGTCCTTGCGTGAGATTAAGAAACGCCGCACCCGTGCCGAATTGGCAGACGCCGCGCTAGATCTGTTCTCCCGGCAAGGATTCACCGAGACCACGCTTGACCAGCTGGTCGGGGCCGTGGGCGTCTCTAAACGCACGTTTTTTCGCAATTTTGATTCCAAAGAGTCAGTGGCCATCGCCACCGAACTTGACCTGTGGAAGGTTCTGCGCTCTCGGGTTGCCTATGGCATCCAAAACTCTCCGCAGGGCACGCCGCTGCTGGCGATGCTGCGGGACTCGTTTCTCGACACTCTCCGAGTCATGCCCGACGGCTGGGAGGAACGCTTCTTCACGACCCGGCGCTTTATCGCCCATCACCCGGCCGTGCAGGCTGCGGCGCTGCGTGAGTCCGACCAAGTCCAGCGCGATATTGCCAAGCTCGGCCCCTATATGGGATATGACGAGGACGACATGGAGTTGCTGCTGGTCATCGAGATAGCTTTGAGCGCTTGGCGCACGGGCGCGAAATCGTGGGTGTCCTCCCGCAAAATCGGTCGCCATCGCCGCGAGCCGGGCAACCTCATCGACAACGTTCAAACCGCTTTCGAGAAGGTCAACTCGTGCGCCGACCTGCCTTTGGGTGGAGCGGTGCGCTTAGGCACCGTGTCGCCCAATGATGCGAATAAACGCGAACGCCGCGCTCCTTAACCAGCGCGGCGTTGTCGTATTGGCCTTCCACCGTTGCCAATGAGGCCTCTGCGGTGAAACTCATCCGTGGACACGGCATTGTGTCCCAGATGCTGCGGTAATGAAGTTGTGGCTGTGTGTTCGCACAGCCTTAGCGAGCGGCCCATCGCCAACCGGGACCGATGTGGTCAAGGCGGAGCGGACTGCGATGTTGAGGGCTATCGGGCGGGGCGTGCCCCTCCCAGCGTGGCCCAGAGCGGCCCCGAGGTGAGTTTCAAGCGGCCTCCGCCATGGCTTGCTCGCCGGCCAGTTCCTTCAGGCGCGACAACGCCTGGATTTCCAGCTGACGAATCCGCTCCCGCGACAGCGAGAACCGCTGCGCGACCTCGGTCAGGGAGTGCTCGCGGCCATCTTCGAGGCCGTAGCGTGCCCGCACGATACCGGCGGATCGCTCGTCCAAGTGCCCCAGCATGACGTCAATGCGCTCTCGTTCCAGGCCTGCGATCACAAGCTCCTCTGGCGAGGGATCGTCTGAATCGGCCACGAGGTCACCCAGCTTGGTGTCTCCGTCGTCCCCAATCGGAGTATCCAAGGACACGGTGTCTTGGGACCAGCGAATCAATTCGTTAACGCGCTCCACGGTGACGCCCAAAGCCTCGGCGACCTGGTCGGGTTCCGGCTCGGCCCCCAACTCACGAGTGAGCTGGCGGGTCACGTTGCGCATACGGTTGACGTCTTCGACCAGATGCACCGGCAGGCGCACTGTGCGCTCCTGCTGCGCGATCGCACGGCTGATCGCCTGACGAATCCACCAGGTGGCATACGTCGAGAATTTGAATCCGCGTTGGTAGTCGAACTTCTCCACGGCTCGTACGAGGCCGGTGTTGCCCTCCTGGATCAGGTCCAGCATGGGCATACCCGAGCGCACGTAGCGGCGGGCAATCGAGACGACCAATCGCAGGTTCGCCTTGATGAATTGTTCTTTGGCGCGAGCGCCTTCTTCGATAATGCGGTCGATGTCTTTGGCGCTGACGACGTCGGGCAATGCCCCGTCGCTCAACAGATGCTGGGCGAAAAGTCCGGCTTCGACGGCCTTGGCCAAGTCGACTTCGGCTGCCGCGTCCAGCAACGGTGTCTTCGAGATCTCGTGCAGGTATACCCCGACCAAGTCTCGTTCTTCAGCGACCTCTTCGGTGGTGAGTGTAGGTGCAGTAGGTGCAGTGTCCACGCTCAAGGTCTCCTCCAGCTTCTCGTCCCCCCACGCCGCGTAAGCGGTGCGTTTATTACAACGCCTGCCTCGCCGCGTAGAATTCCGTGACCCGGTGTCATTTGGACCACTTTTACCAAATCGATGCGAACTCCCCGCTAGGATTGCCGGGGATCTATATTCGTAGGAACCGCCGCTTTGGATGGCTCCACGGTCACCGTTCGTTCGCGCGATCGGCTAGTAGTGGCTCGGACCCGAATTTTTCGGGTCTACTGGTTAAACACCAATGGAAGCCAATTATGATCCCTTTGAGACCGAGGTCACTTATTTTTCCGGTCCGCTACATTGCCGACCGTTACCTTTAACAGGTACACGCGACATAACCATAAAAGGTTGAGAGTGTTTCGTAAAGCGACGGCAATCACGGCACAACCGCACCAATGCGGACTCATTTGGCACCTACGCTGCACCTATACCTTTCGCCTCGTGACCAACAACACCCCCTAATGTCGACTCGAATACTGCGGTGAGGTCGTCCCGGCCACGTGACAACGCCGCGTACAGTTATCGGGATGAATGAACGACTGGTGTGGGTTGACTGCGAAATGACCGGCCTCAACCTCCAAGAAGACGCGTTGATCGAAGTAGCCGCGCTCGTGACGGAGCCGGACCTGACACCGTTGGATGACGGTATCGACATCGTCATCAGTGCTGAGGACGCGAAATTGGACTCCATGGCCAAAATCGTCGCCGACATGCATGCGAAGTCCGGGCTCACCGACGAGGTCCGAGCGGCCACGACCACGATGTCCGAGGCTGAAGATCAGATTTTGGAATACGTGGCGAAGCATATTCCCGATCCGCGCACAGCGCCGCTGTGCGGCAATTCGATCGCCACTGATCGGACTTTCCTCGCTCGGGACATGCCTCGATTCAACGACTACCTGCACTACCGCATGATTGACGTCTCGTCTCTCAAAGAGCTGTGTCGTCGCTGGTACCCACGCGTGTATTTCCACCAGCCCGAGAAGGGGCTTCGCCATCGGGCGCTTTCGGACATCTTGGACTCGATTCGAGAACTCGAGTACTACCGCAAGGCTGTCCTCGTGCCACTTCCCGGGCCCGACTCCGAGGAGGCCAAAGCGATTGCTGCGTCTTTGGCGCCCGAGACGGCACTAGTCGAGGAGAATTAAGCCCCGCTCACTTAGAGAGGGGACGTGGAGACTGTTGCCACACAACCCCCTTGCACAGCCCCCATCGGGACGGGCTATCATAGATCGGCGGTAACACCTCAGGGAGTTACACGCGATGGTGGTCGTAGCTCAGCCGGTAGAGCGCTTGGTTGTGGTCCAGGAGGTCGCGGGTTCAAGCCCCGTCGATCACCCCAAATGTAAAGGGCCCGAACCGTTCGGTTCGGGCCCTTTTTCATACCCCGTTACCTTGTCGCGGCACTCATGCGGCACCTCAGGAGGCTGTAGTCGCTGCGCGGCAGGATATTCCGAATCCTCTCCTACGGGCGCGTCGGTGTCTGGTCGGAATAACACTCGTGCAGCAGCTGCGTGAATGCGGGATCCAGCGCCAATGGCCGCTGGCCAATCCTGGAAATGGGAACCGCCGGAGTCCAGGAGTTCATCACCACTGCCGACATGTGCTCAGCGAGGTCGGCCCCAGTAATCTCACGAGTCTGTTGGGGAATGCCACGGGCCTTCAAACCGCGGCTGAGGATACGCATGGTGATTCCCTGCAGCATGTCGGCTCGGGGCCAGATCACACTCTCGCCGTCCCACAAGGCCAGGTTCCATATAGTCGCCTCGCTCAGCCGCCCAAACCGGTCGGTGAACACCGCGTCATCGAAACCGCGTGCGTTGGCCTGCCGCAACAGCAGCGTCTTGGAGACCTCGCCAACATGTTTGACGTGCGGAAGATGGCGTTCATGTTCCACCAAGTCAAGCGCCAACGGGCCGGTGGGTGGTTGGGCCGGTTCGGTGACCTTGACGAGGACGTCGAGGGCCGCCCTTTCACCGGCGGAAGCGAACTCTCCCGGCCGTGATGCGACATAGCACGTCAGGGACGCATCTGCGGGAGCCGTTTCGAGCGCACTGCGAAGGTGCTCACGCATGGTCGAATCTGGTAGGTGCTGTCCGAATAGGTCGTCGCTGGCGTCACGCAACCTGGCCAAGTGCAGGTCCAAGCCACGCACCCGGTGGTTGCGGACTTGCATCGCGGTGAAGTGAGCGAACCCTGCGAACGCCACAGCCGAAAGGTCGCCAACGTTAGCCGGATTACGATTGAAACGGGTTATCGAGATGGTCATAGGCTCGACAGTAGGAGTTGACACTAGTGGCACAGGCAAGTCGACCGGACGAAAAACCGCAACTACGCATCGGCGAACTGGCCAAACGCACTGGTGCCACACCCCGTATGCTGCGGCACTACGAGAACGAGGGCCTCATTGAGGCACAGCGTTCCTCGACTGGCCAGCGGCTGTTCTCCTCCTCAGCGGTCGAGCAGGTTCATCACATCCGAAGGCTATTGGCGGTGGGGTTGCCTCTTGCCGTTATCGGAGAGCTTTTCGGCTGTATCCGTGACCCCCAGCGGCTTGAACCGTGCGCGGTCCCACTACTTGCCGAACACCTACACGCATATGACAGCCGGATCGCGCAATTGTCCAGCACCCGGGACGCCCTCCAAGGGCTTATTGACGCCTCGACTTCAGACCCATTGGAGACCTCTAGTTGAACTCGCCGCACAGGCACAAGGAGGCCGCCGCAGCTGGAGAAGACTAGTCGTCGGGGTCCAGTTTGCTCATGATGGTGATGGCCACGGCGATGACTCCCATAATTCCGACCGGCCAGATGGGCCAGAAAGACTGCAGCTGCAGCGACGCGATCGAGGATATTCCCCAAATCCCCACGGTGATGCACGTGACCCACACAAACGCGATCCAGATGCCTTTGTCATCTGAGCAATTTTCGCTGGAGTTCTTAGCGGCCTCACGCTGCGCGACCTCTTCGGGAGTGAGATCTATCGAATGGACCGATGGGTCCAAAGCCCGCGACTCATCGGGTAGATCATCGAAAAGTCGCTGGAGTTCGCCCACGGTCTTCACCGCGTACACATCCCGGGTGCGTTCGTCGAACTCGCCGATGTCCAACCGGCCTTCATCGAGCGCCTTCTGTAGGCGTGCGATGGCGCTCTCCCGATCAGCGTGGGAAAGGCGGATATTCTGCTCATCTGGGGTCATGAGAGGACTCCTCGGTAGACGGGCTCAATGATTTCTGCTCGACAACGGTGAACGCCGCGTCGCCGAGCAGTCCCAGAAGTGAGTTGTCTTCGGGAAGCGTCGCGCCCGTCAGTAATGTCGCCTCAGGGCGAACTAAGCGTTACGGGCGCGGGAAGACGCCAGTTCGCCAAGCTTCTCGACTCCCCCGTCAGGGGCCGTCAACACCCACAAACCATCATCGCAAATCGCGATCGAGTGTTCGGAGTGGGCGGCCAGGGAGCCGTCAGCGGTAACGATCGTCCAATTGTCGTCCAACTCAGCTGTGTCCGGCGAGCCAAGCGTCACCATGGGTTCAATGGCCAAAGCCATACCCGGGCGCAGTTTCGGGCCGCTGTGTGCTGGGCCATAGTTGAGCACATGCGGGTCTTGGTGCATTTCCGTGCCTATTCCATGGCCACCGAAGCCTTCGACAATACCGAAGTCGCCAGCACCCTCAATATAGCGCTCAATGGCGTTGGAGATGCCTCCAAGACGCTTTGAGGAGCCCGCTGCCCGGATGCCGGCCCACAGGGCCTCATCGCACACCTCGATGAGCTCAGCGGCACCCTCGTCGATACGACCGACGGGGAGCGTGATCGCCGCGTCACCATGCCAGCCGTTGAGAACCGCGCCGACATCAATCGAAATGATGTCGCCCTCGGCCAAGACGGCGTCATCAGCGGGGATCGCGTGAACGACCTGATTATTTACCGAGGAGCAAATCGAACCCGGGTACGGGCCCGCGCCGATGTCGTAGCCCAGAAAAGACGGCTCGGCCGAATGCGACCGGATGATGTCCTCGGCAATGCCGTCCAGTTCCCCAGTCGACACCCCCGGGACCACGGCCTTGCGCATAGCCTCATGCACCGCGGCCACGATAAGCCCCGCCTTGCGCATGAGCTCGAACTGCTCAGAGGTCTTGTACTGAATATTCTGCCGACCGCGCCGAAACATCTGTCCCCTATACCTAGGTGTGCTGCCGCAGTGCCTGCAAGGCCCGCTTAGTGACCTCGGAGACCGGGCCCAAAGCGTCGATGCGCACCAGCTTGCCTTGCTGGCGGTAGAAATCCACCAGGGGCGCCGTCTGCTCGGCATACACCTTCAGACGGTTCGAGATGGTTTCGGGCCGGTCATCGTCACGCTGGTAAAGGTCCTCCGAGTCCGCATCCTGGGGAGGATCGAACTCGAGGTGGTAGACCTTCCCGGTGGAGCGCGACACGCGACGACCCGAAAGGCGTCGAATGACCTCTTCGTCAGACACATCCAGCTGCAGCACCCCGTCCAGGGCGACATTGAGCTCGCCGAGTCGACGATCTAGCTCCTGCGCCTGTTCGGTGTTACGCGGATATCCGTCGAGGAGGAAACCCACAGCGGCATCGTCCTGAGCTAGACGGTCGGCCACCATTTTATTGGTGACTTCGTCGGGAACCAGGTCCCCTGCGTCCATGTAGCTCTTCGCTTCGATCCCCAACGGGGTGCCGCCAGCGACATTGCTGCGGAAGATGTCTCCAGTGGAGATCTTTGGTACGCCCAGTTCGGCGGCTATGTACTCCGCTTGGGTGCCCTTTCCGGCCCCTGGGGGGCCGACAAGTACCAGTCGCACGTGTCACTACTCCTTTTAGCGCAGGAATCCTTCGTAGTTCCTTTGCATGAGCTGGCTCTCGATCTGTTTCACAGACTCCAGACCAACGCCAACCATGATCAAGACAGCCGTACCGCCGAACGGGAACTGCGCGAACAACTGCTCGTTTCCGAAGGCAACAATGGCCAGGTTGGGAAGGATAGCGATCGTTCCCAGGTACATCGCCCCAGGGAACGTCAGACGTGACAAGACTCGCGAAAGATAGGAGGCGGTGGGACTGCCGGGACGCACGCCAGGAATGAACCCGCCGACCTTCTTCATGTTGTCGGCGATGTCGTCGGGGCGGAACGTGATCGACACGTAGAAGTAGGTGAAGAACACGATCAGCAGGAAGAACAGGCTGATGTAGACCCACGAGCCCTGGTTGATCAGGTAACGCTGGACGAACTGGCCCCAGCCGCTCTCGACGTCGGTTTGCATCTGCATGGCCAGCGTCGGAATGTACAGCAGAGACGAGCCGAAGATGACCGGGATAATACCGGCCTGGTTGACCTTCATCGGGATGTAGGTGGAGGTACCGCCATACATCCGGCGACCAACCATCTTCTTGGCGTACTGCACCGGAATCCGGCGCTGCGACTGCTCAATGAAGACCACAGCGACCATGATCATGATGCCGATCGCGACGATCGTGCCGAACATGAACCAGCCCTCGGACTGCTGCAGCTGCCAGAACTGGCCTGGCATCATCGCGGCGATCGAGGCGAAGATCAGCACGGACATGCCGTTACCGATGCCCTTTTCGGTGACCTGTTCACCAAACCACATGATCAGGGCCGTACCGGCCACCATGACGATCACGATGGTGAAGACGCTCAGCCAGTAAGGCGCGCTGCCTTCAGTGTTGGACAGGTCGGGAATGATCGGGTCGGGACACTCAGCCCCGAACAAGATGCCCGACCGAGCCAACGCGATATACCCCGACGCCTGCAACAGCGCTAGGGCCAAAGTCAAATAGCGCGTGTACTGGGTGATCTTGGCTTGGCCGACTTGGCCTTCCTTACGCAACTGCTCAAGCCGCGGAATCACCACGGACAACAGCTGCATAATGATCGAGGCGGTGATGTAGGGCATAACGCCCAAGGCGAACACCGACAGTTGAAGCAATGCGCCACCGCTGAAGAGGTTCAACAAACCAAAGACACCGGTGTCATCATCCGGCATCATGTCCAAACACGTCTGGACAGCTTCATAGGACACACCTGGGCTCGGCGTGTTCGCACCCAGGCGATACAACGCAAGAATCAGCAGTGTAAACAGAATCTTCTTGCGCAGATCGGGGGTCCGAAACGCACTGACGAAGGCGGAAAGCAACGCAATTCCTCCAGCAGCTGCGCCAGCTCACGGCGGGGCCAAAAGTGAGTTGGGCTAAGTGTTTGATGAACGTACAGGGGTAAGTAGCGGGGTTCACATACACAAACCTCGCCAAGCGACTTTAACAGCCATGCCGCCACCGGCACACGGCGGTAGGTGGCTAGTCGCCCAGAGAACAAACTGCGGTGAACACACGGTCACGTACAGGCAGAAAAACGGGCTGAGGGAAGACCCCCAGCCCGCCTTTTAGGAAAAAACGTCGCCTTACTTGGCGAACTTGTCGATGACCTCTACCGACCCACCAGCGGCCGTGATGGCCTCACTGGCAGAAGAGGAGAAGGCGTGAGCGGTAACCGACAGCTTGACGCCGCCCAGGTCACCCGAACCCAGCACCTTCACCGGCTGGTTCTTACGAACCGCGCCCTTGGCCACCAAGTCCTCCACACCAACCGTGCCGCCCTCAGGGAACAGCTCAGCCAGCTTGTCCAGGTTGACAACCTGGAAGACGACCTTGTTGTGCGGCTTGAAACCCTTCAGCTTCGGCAGGCGCTTGTGCAGAGGAATCTGCCCACCTGCGAAACCGAGCGGAACCTGTTTGCGGGCCTTGGTTCCCTTGGTACCGCGACCAGCGGTCTTACCCTTGGAACCCTCACCACGACCCACACGGGTCTTGGCCTTCTTCGAGCCCGGAGCAGGCTGCAGGTCGTGAATACGAATCGTCATGACTACTGCACCTCCTCAACCGTCACCAGGTGGTGAACGGTCGCGACCATGCCCCGGAATTCGGGACGGTCTTCCTTGACGACGCTGTGGTTGATGCGCTTCAGACCCAGCGCCTCAATCGTGGCGCGCTGATTGGGCTTACACCCAATCGTCGAACGCTTCTGAGTAATCTTCAAACGTGCCATCTGTGCAAATCCCCCTACGCCTCGAGACCGGCGCGGGCGCGCAGCAGACCCTGCGGAGCGAAGTCCTCCAGCGGCAGGCCACGGCGCGCGGCCACGGCTTCCGGGGACTCCAGCTGCTTGAGGGCAGCCACCGTCGCGTGCACGATGTTGATCGCGTTCGCCGAGCCCAGGGACTTCGACAGCACGTCGGAAATTCCGGCGCACTCCAGCACCGCACGCACCGGGCCACCGGCGATAACACCGGTACCAGCGCTGGCGGGCTTCAGGAGCACGATGCCGGCGGCCTCTTCACCCTGCACCGTGTGCGGGATGGTGCCGTTGATGCGAGGTACCTCGAAGAAGGACTTCTTGGCCTCTTCGACGCCCTTGGCGATCGCGGCGGGCACTTCCTTGGCCTTGCCGTAACCGACGCCAACCTTGCCTTCGCCGTCACCGACGACGACTAGGGCGGTGAAGGCGAAGCGACGCCCACCCTTGACAACCTTGGCAACGCGGTTAATGGTGACGACGCGCTCGATGTGCGGGGACTTTTCGGCCCCACGGCCGCCGTCACGGCGGTCACGACGACGGCCGGAGCCACCGTCTTTTCCACCTTGCTGTTGTTGACCAGCCACTAGCTGATTCCTTTCATTGCTATAACGCCAGCCGGTCGGCTGACTCGCTCTTGCCCACTGCTTCGAACCGCCACAGGGCAGGCCGAACGACAGTACGCAACCTGTTAAGTATGCATGATGGCCAGCACAAAGACGCATGGGCCTCACCTTGTGCGACCAGGGCCACCGATCATTTTGGCAACCATGCTGGCTCACCAACGTAGCCTCGATCAAAGGCCTTTAGGCCAGCGGAGTTTCCCAGCCGGAGTCACGGCCTAAGGGAAAACACCCCTATGCGCTCATTTCCGATTTGTCGTGGTCTCGGGTCTAGGGCCAAGCTGCGTCGTACGGCCACGCCTGATCGACATTTGCATCCTCAGTGAAGCGCGCCGCCTTATTGGCAGACGCTATCTCGAGCCGTCACCAGCCTGATTGCGTGACCAAACGCTACGAGGTCTGCGGCCTGTAAAGCGACAATCACTCGACTGCGCCCAACTCGATGAGTTCTCACTCACCCTGCTCCTGACAGCTTAGGAGCAGGGGCACTGCGAATCCCTCAAGACCGGGCAAAGCTGCACCCATTGACACCACGACAGACTCTCGCCACCGAGTTGATCATCTGCGGACGGAAAGTCACCCGTATCGCCACACGCAGGGGGCTCTCGGAACGTCAGGTACGAAGAGAACTGGACTCAGGACTGAGCGCATTGGGGGTTTCACATCGCCATCAACTAGCTATTGCCTTCCATCGCCATTCAGGCACACCGGTAGAAGCTGATCCAATTCGAGACTGAAACTCGCTCCTAACCCGAATGTCCATATTGTCAGCAAGTGGACTTGCCGTTGACAGCGCATAGAATGCCACCGCTGGAGACGCTGGCGGGTAGCCCTCCGCCTGTTTCCTCGGGTTGTCGTTCGCCCTCCTGTGGTGGGCAACGGCCCCTCTGGACGGCGAACTCACACAGATGGCAACAGTCCGAAACCTGATCGGAATGACAGGTTTGGCCGTCCTATGTGTCGCCTGGCTCGGGATCTACCGGGGATGGCTTCCTCACGTGGGTCTGTGTGTAGGCCCGACCTTCTTCTCCGACAGTGCCGTCACCTCGCCCTGGTGGGCGCCCCCTGGCCTGGCCGGTTCACGACGACGGCGGGGCCGCCTGGGCTATGGCCCTCACCCTCGTGCTGGCCGCAACGGTTTTCGGCCTCCTGTCACGCCAGCGACCGAACTCCACGACTCTCACATAGTCTCCGTAACAACCGAGGGCCGGATGGAAGCTGCGCTTCCATCCGGCCCTCGGGCACGTTTTGTGCTTAGAAGTCCAAGCCACCTTCACGGGCGGCCTCGGCCAGTGCGGCAACGCGACCGGCGTACTTGACGCCACCGCGGTCCAACACGACCTTCTCGACACCGGCGGACTTGGCGCGCTCGGCGATGAGCTTGCCAACTTCCTTGGCGACATCGGACTTGTTGCCCTCGACGCTCTTGACAGACGCATCGAGACTTGACGCGGAGACCAGCGTGTGGCCCTTCACGTCGTCGATGATCTGAACCGAGATGTTCTTCGAGGAACGGAACACTGCCAGGCGCGGGCGCTCGGCGGTGCCGAATACCTTCTTGCGCAGGCGGTAGTGGCGGCGGTTGCGACCGATACGACGCTTCGCCGACTCGCTCCCAGAGGGGCGACGCTTGGCTAGGGTACTTGACATTACTTACCTGCCTTCCCAGCCTTGCGGCGAATGGTCTCTTCCACATACTTCACGCCCTTGCCCTTGTAGGGCTCCGGCGGACGCTTCTTGCGGATGTTAGCGGTCACTTCGCCGACCAGCTGCTTGTCGATTCCTTCAACGTGCAGCAAGGTGGGCTTTTCCAGCACGAAGGTGATGCCCTGCGGGGGTTCGACCACGACGGGGTGGCTGAATCCGAGAGCAAGCTCCAGGGTGGTGCCCTTCAGCTGGGCCCGGTAACCGGTCCCGTTGATTTCCAGGCTGCGACGGTAGCCTTCGCTCACACCAATGACCATGTTGTTGACCAGGGTGCGGGAGAGGCCGTGACGGGCCTTTGAGTCACGCTCGTCGTCCGGGCGGTTCACTTGCAGCGAACCGTCGTCCTTCTTTTCGATCGTGATGGGGTCAACCAGCGTGTGGTTGAGTTCCCCTTTGGGGCCCTTAACGGTGACGGTCTGGCCGTCGATGGTGACATCGACGCCGGAGGGCACCGCGATGGGCGAAATACCAATGCGCGACATTGCTTGTTACCCCCTCAGTTACCAGACGTAGGCGATGACTTCGCCGCCCACGCCACGCTTGCGAGCCTGACGGTCGGTCAGCAGGCCTTGGGACGTGGACACAATGGCCACACCCAGGCCGCCGAGCACGCGCGGCAGCTCAGTGGACTTCGCGTAAACCCGCAGGCCCGGCTTTGACACGCGGCGGACTCCGGCGAGGGAGCGCTCACGGTTGGGGCCGAACTTTAGGTCCACGACGAGCTTCTTACCGACGACGCCTTCAGCAGGCTCCTCGACTCGCCAGCTAGCGACGTAGCCTTCCTGCTTGAGGACTTCGGCGACGTTGGCCTTCAGCTTCGAGTGAGGCATTTCCACGACCTCGTGGAAAGCCTGGTTGGCGTTACGCAGACGGGTCAGCATGTCTGCGATCGGGTCGGTCATTACCATGATTTGTTACCCTTCCGCCCCGGTTCCGCCTAAATATGCTGGGCGGCCTGTGGCGATAGATGGATGAAAGGAGAGCTAATGGAAGCAACTCACCGCAAACCATCACTGAATAAATACTGTGAGATCAGCTCCTGGTTTGCGAGGACGTGCCCAGGGTGAAACTGACAAGGCGGGAGGGTTCCCTAGTACGAACGTACTTGGGAACCCGACCAACACAGCGCAGTTTCTTCCTGGGTGCGCCGCAGCTACCAGGAGGCTTTGTGGACGCCTGGCAGCTCGCCGCGGTGGGCCATCTCGCGCAGGCAAACACGGCACAGACCGAACTTGCGGTAAACCGCCTTCGGACGGCCGCACTTCTGGCAGCGGGTGTAGGCGCGCACGCCGAACTTCGGCTTTTGCTTGGCCTTGTGGATCAGAGCCTTTTTAGCCATTAGTTCTCCTTGTACGGGAAGCCCAGCGACTTAAGCAGCGCGTGGCCTTCCTCGTCGGTGTTCGCGGTCGTCACAACCGTGATGTCCATACCGCGGACCCGGTCGATCTTGTCCTGGTCGATCTCGGGGAACACGGCTTGTTCGGTCAGACCGAACGTGTAGTTACCGTGCCCGTCGAACTGCTTGGGGCTCAAACCCCGGAAGTCACGGATGCGGGGCAGCGCGACCGACAGCAGCCGGTCGAGGAACTCCCACATACGGTCCCCACGCAGAGTGACCTTGGCACCGATCGGCTGGCCCTCACGCAGCTTGAACTGCGCGATGGACTTGCGAGCACGGCGCACCACTGGCTTTTGACCAGTGATGACGGTCAGGTCGTTGACGGCTCCATTGATGAGCTTGGAGTCGCGCGCGGCCTCGCCCACACCCATGTTGACCACGATCTTGACCAGACCGGGGATCTGCATGATGTTGGCGTACTCGAACTGTTCTTTCAGCTGCGGCGCAATCTCAGAGCGGTAACGCTCCTTGAGGCGCGGCGAAGATTTGGTTGCAGTGTCAGTCATTAGAGGTCCTTACCCGTCCGCCTCGAAATGCGAACCTTGCGACCGTCATCCCCAATGCGGTACCCAACCCGGGTGGGCTGGTTATCCGCGTCAAGCACCATCACGTTCGAAATGTGAATGGCGGCTTCTTGGGTGACGATCCCACCGGTGCGGGACCCACGGTTGGTCTGACCGACCTTGGTGTGCTTGGTAACCCGGTTTACACCTTCGACCAGGACCCGGTCCCGCTTGGGGAAGGTCTCGAGCACACGGCCCTCTGCACCTCTGTCTTTACCGGCGATAACCCGTACTCGGTCGCCTTTTTTCACCTTCATTACAGCACCTCCGGCGCGAGGGAGATGATCTTCATGAACTGCTTGTCACGCAGCTCTCGACCCACGGGCCCGAAGATGCGGGTTCCCTGCGGCTCGCCATCCTTGATAAGTACAGCGGCGTTTTCGTCGAACCTGATGTAGGAGCCGTCAGGACGGCGACGTTCTTTGGCAGTCCGCACGATGACGGCCTGCACAACATCGCCCTTCTTCACTCCGGCACCCGGAGTGGCGTCCTTGACAGTGGCCACGATCAGGTCGCCGATGCCCGCATAGCGTCGGCCGGAACCGCCCAAAACCCGGATGCACAGCACTTCGCGTGCCCCGGTGTTGTCGGCGATTTTCAGCCGCGACTCTTGCTGAATCACGTCCTGATCTCCTTACTTGGCCTTCTCAAGGATCTCAACGATGCGCCAACGCTTGGTCTTGGAAAGGGGGCGCGTCTCCATGATCTGCACCCGGTCGCCAATGCCACACTCGTTGGACTCATCGTGAGCCTTGTACTTCTTGGTACGACGCATGACCTTGCCATAGAGCGGGTGCTTAACCCGGTCCTCGACTTCGATCACTGCCGTCTTGTCCATCTTGTCGCTCACGACCAGGCCCTGAAGAACCTTACGCCGGCCGCGAGTAGTGGTTTGCTCGCTCATTCGTTACTCTCTTCCGGCGCGGCACTCAGGCCGAGCTTGCGCTCGTTCATGATCGTGTAGATCCGAGCGATTTCCTTACGGACGCCTTTGAGTAGGTGGTTGTTTTCCAGCTGGCCGGTGGCTGCACGAACCCGCAGGTTGAACAGCTCTTCCTTCTTGTCCAGCAGTTTGGTTTCGAGCTCCTTGTCGCTGAGCTCGCGCAGCTCACCAGGTTGGATACCGGTAGCCATTACGCCTCACCTACTTCACGCGTCACGATGCGGCACTTCATGGGCAGTTTGTGAATAGCCCGCTGCAATGCCTCACGTGCCGTCTCCTCGTTGGGGAACGACAGTTCGAACATCACACGGCCCGGCTTCACATTGGCGACCCAGAATTCCGGTGAACCCTTACCCGAACCCATACGGACTTCGGCTGGCTTCTTCGTCAGAGCGTGGTCGGGGAAGATGTTGATCCACACCTTGCCGCCACGCTTGATGTGCCGGGTCATGGAGATACGGGCAGCTTCAATCTGCCGGTTGGTGACGTAGGAGTGCTCCACGGCTTGGATGCCGTATTCACCAAACGTCACCCGGGTGCCGCCCTTGGCCTTGCCTTTGCGCTTCGGCCGGTGGGGCTTGCGGTAGCCCTTGGGGGGCTTACGTGGCATAAGCATGTCAGTTAACCCTCCTGACCAGTCTTCTTCTCGGCACCGCGGCCTTCGCCACCGCGTCCGCCACGACCGCCACGGCGACCGCGACCTCCGCCGTCACCGGTGTCCCGGCGGCGCTGGACCTGCTCGGCCTGCTCTTTGAGCGTGGCCTCACCCTTGTAGACCCAGACCTTCACGCCAATGCGGCCGAAGGTGGTGTGAGCCTCATAGAGTCCGTAGTCGATGTTCGCGCGCAGCGTGTGCAGGGGCACCTGGCCCTCGCGGTACTGCTCGGAACGGGACATTTCCGCACCACCGAGGCGGCCGGAGCACTGAACCTTGATGCCCTTGACCGTCGGGTTACGCATGGCCGACTGAATGGCCTTACGCATCGCGCGACGGAAGTTGACACGGCTGGTCAGCTGCTCGGAGATGCCCTGGGCAACCAGCTGAGCGTCGACATCGGGGTTCTTGACCTCGATAATGTTCAGCTGAACTTGCTTACCGGTGAGCTTCTCCAACTTGCCGCGCAGGCGGTCGGCCTCGGCGCCTTTACGGCCGATGACGATGCCCGGACGAGCGGTGTGGATGTCGACGCGAACCCGCTCACGGGTGCGCTCGATGTCGACCTTGGCGATTCCGGCGCGCTGCAGACCGTCCGTCATGAGCTTGCGGATCTTGACGTCCTCGCCGACGTAGTCGGCATAGTCCTTGTCGGCGTACCAGCGGGACGTCCAGTCGCTGCTGATGCCGAGGCGGTACCCGTGCGGGTGAACCTTTTGACCCATTAGTTGGTCTCCTTCTCGGCGGTGTCGGTGGTCTCGTCAGCGCCCTCGGACTTCGCCTCCGTCGACTCCGTCGCCGCAGGCTTGGCCTTGGGGCGGCGGATCGGTCCGGAAGCCACAGGCGCGGCCTGGACGGCCTCGACAACCACAGTGATGTGGCTGGTGCGCTTGTTGATCCGGAACGCCCGGCCCTGAGCACGCGGCCGGTAACGGCGCATGGTCGGGCCTTCGTCCACGAAAATCTCCGAGATCAGAAGCGATTCGGCGTCGAGTCCGAGGTTATTCTCGGCGTTGGCCATCGCCGAGGCGATAACCTTCCCGACCGGTTCGCTGGCGGCCTGCGGAGCAAATTCCAGAGTCGTCAGCGCCTCGTTGGCGGGCATCCCACGCACGAGGTCCACGACGCGGCGCGCTTTACGAGGAGCGACACGGACATACCGCGCCACAGCCCGCGCGCGCGGGGCCTCTTGGGCCTCCATTACTGCCATCGTTAATCCTTCGTTCGTTTCCCGCGGCTAGCGCCGACGGCTCTTTCGGTCGTCCTTGTCGTGGCTACGGAAGGTACGCGTCAAAGCGAACTCTCCGAGCTTGTGGCCCACCATCGACTCAGTGACGTAAACGGGGACGTGCTTGCGTCCGTCGTGCACACCGAACGTCAGTCCGATGAAGTCAGGAGTGATGGTGGAACGCCGCGACCAGGTCTTGATGACGTTCTTGCTCTTGGACTCGATCGCCTTCTGCACCTTTTTCTCCAGGTGCTCGTCGATGAACGGTCCCTTTTTAAGACTGCGAGCCATGTGTTAACCCCGCTTCCGGTTGGCATAGCGGCGCCGCACGATGAGTCGGTCGGAGCCCTTGTTCTTCTTACGGGTGCGGCCTTCCGGCTTACCGTTCGGGTTGACCGGGTGACGGCCACCAGAGGTACGGCCCTCACCACCACCGTGCGGGTGGTCAACCGGGTTCATAACCACACCACGCACCGTGGGACGACGTCCCTTCCAGCGCATGCGTCCGGCCTTGCCCCAGTTGATGTTGCTCTGCTCGGCGTTGCCGACCTCGCCAACGGTGGCGCGGCAGCGGGTGTCGACCAAGCGGATCTCGCCAGAGGGCATACGCAGGTGGGCGTATTGTCCTTCGCGAGCCAGCAGCTGGATTCCCGTTCCGGCCGAGCGGCCGAGTTTGGCTCCTCCACCGGGCTTGAGCTCCACGGCATGAATCACAGTACCGACTGGCATGTGACGCAGCTGCAAGCTGTTTCCGGGCCGGATGTCGGCACCTTGGCCGTTCTCAATCCGGTCGCCCTGATTGAGGCCCTTCGGGCAGATGATGTAGCGCTTCTCGCCGTCTGCGTAGTGCAGCAACGCGATGCGGGCGGTACGGTTCGGGTCGTACTCGATGTGAGCGACCTTCGCCGGCACGCCGTCCTTGTCGTGGCGACGGAAGTCGATGAGGCGGTACTGACGCTTGTGTCCTCCCCCGCGGTGACGCGTGGTGATGCGTCCCTGCGAGTTACGGCCACCAGTCTTGGTCAGCGGACGCACCAGCGACTTCTCGGGTTGCGAGCGGGTGACTTCAGCGAAGTCTGCGACGCTCGACCCACGACGACCGGGGGTCGTCGGCTTGTGTTTGCGGATACCCATTGGTACTTACTCCTCCAACGCCGCTACGAGACCGGGCCGCCGAAGATCTCACCGAGACGACCGGGGTCGCCATCGACGGTGATGATCGCGTGCTTGACGTTCTTGCGTTTGCCCCAACCGTCACGAGTGCGCTTGCGCTTACCCTGACGGTTGATGGTGTTGACGCTCTTCACCTGCACATTGAAGATCTGCGCAACGGCGATCTTGATGTGAGACTTGTTAGCGCGGGTGTCGACCTCGAAGGTGTACTTGCCCTCACCCAGGAGGGTGTAGCTTTTCTCCGAGATGACCGGCTTAATGATGATGTCGCGCGGGTCGGCGATTTTCACGTCGCTCATGCGGCGGCCTCCTGGTCACGGTTCTTCGAGGCCAGGAACTCATTTAGCGCAGCCTCGGTGAACACGATGTCCTCGTTGTTGAGAACGTCGTAGGTGTTCAGCTGGTCGGCAGGCAGCAGGTGCACGTGCGGCAGGTTCCGCAGGCTCAGCCCGTCGGTCTCCTGCTCGCGAGTGAGAACCACCAGTACCTTGTTCGACTCGATGATGTTGCCCAGCGAGGCGATGGCCTGCTTGGTCGAAGGGGTGTCCCCTTCAACGAAGGAGGTGATCGCGTGGATCTTCTCGTTGCGCACCCGGTCGGTGAGGGCGCAAGCGAGAGCCTGAGCCTTCATCTTCCGAGGGGTCCGCTGCGAGTAATCGCGCGGCTGGGGGCCGTGCACCACGCCACCGCCGGTGAACTGGGGAGCGCGGATGGAACCCTGACGGGCCCGACCGGTTCCCTTCTGGCGGTAGGGCTTACGGCCACCACCGCGGACTTCACCGCGGGTTTTGGTGGAGTGAGTGCCCGAGCGACCAGCAGCCAGCTGAGCGGTCACCACTTGGTGCATCAGCGGGATGTTCGGTTCGACATCGAAGATGTTCTCCGGCAGCGAAATGGTCGTGCCGGTGGCTTTACCCGAAGCGTCCTTGACGGCGATTTCCAAGCTCATTAGGCACCAGCCTTCACTGCCGAGCGAATCAGAACGGTAGCGCCCTTGGGTCCGGGCACGGCGCCCTTGATGAGCACCAGGTTCCGTTCGGTGTCCACGCCCTGCACGGTCAAGTTCTGAACCGTGCGGCGGTTGTGGCCCATACGTCCGGGCATACGCATGCCCTTGAACACGCGACCGGGGGTGGCGCAGCCACCAATGGCTCCGGGGGCGCGGTGGACGCGGTGAGCACCGTGGCTAGCCGGCTGACCGGCGAAACCGTGGCGCTTCATGACACCAGCGAAACCTTTACCTTTGCTTGTTCCGGTGACGTCGATCAGCTCGCCTTGTTCGAAGGTGTCGACCTTGACTTCCTGTCCCAGCTCATATTCGCTGGAGTCGGAGGTCCGGATCTCGACCAGGTGACGGCGCGGAGCCACACCTGCCTTCTCAAAGTGTCCCGTGAGCGGCTTGGTGACGCTCTTGAGCTTGACGTCGCCGAAGGCCAGCTGAACGGCTGCGTAGCCGTCCTTGTCTGGCGTACGGATTTGCGACACGACGTTCGGGCCGGCCTGCACAACCGTAACCGGCACAGAACGGCCGTTTTCGTCCCATACCTGGGTCATACCAACCTTGGTACCCAGGATGCCCTTGACTTGCCTGTCCATGTGTGTGGTCCCTACAGCTTGATCTCGATGTCGACACCGGCCGGCAAATCGAGACGCATCAGCGAGTCGACCGTCTTCGGGGTCGGGTCGAGAATGTCGATCAGGCGCTTGTGCGTGCGCATCTCGAAGTGCTCGCGCGAGTCTTTGTATTTGTGCGGTGACCGGATAACACAGAAACGGTTAATCTCAGTCGGCAACGGCACCGGACCGGAGATGTTGGCGCCCGTACGGGTCACCGTCTCAACGATCTTGCGGGCCGAGGAGTCCACGACTTCGTGGTCGTAGGCCTTTAGCCGAATGCGGATCTTCTGTCCCGCCATGGTTTCCTTACTCTCAAAATCCCTGGTATTACAGGCTGCTCTCCGCAACCTGCGGTCGGGCGTGTCGCGAGCTTTACACAGCATTCTGCCAAGCCAAAAGGCATGTGGCACTGGAGAGAACGACTGACCCCCCTCTGGAGGTACCAGTCATCATCCAGGCAGAAGTTTCCTCCTGCGGAGATGATTATGTAGCTCGCCCTAAACCCGCCTGTAACGGTCCCGATCAGCAAGAATGGCAAAACGCCTATGTCTTCTAGACACTGCCTACTGGGGCCCGCGAGCCGGGCGTGAGCATCAGACCCCAGACGGGTCCCGATGCGAACGCAACCTGTTCATTATGCCCGACCAGCCAGCAGAGCTATAACCGGGGGTCGGGAGACTATGAAGCAGATTACGCGGATGCGTTGTATCGTCGTCAGTTTCTCGCCGCTTCAAACCGAATACCTGAGGCGATCGGAGAAGCGGACAGGAAAATCCGGGTGGTGGGGACGAACCCCACCACCCGGGAAACTAACTACTTGATGACCTTGGTCACTCGTCCTGAACCAACGGTGCGGCCACCCTCGCGGATCGCGAAGAGCAGTCCGTCGTCCATGGCGATCGGCTGAATGAGCTCGACCTTCATGTCCGTGTTGTCACCGGGCATGACCATCTCGGTTCCCTCGGGGAGGGTCACGACACCGGTCACGTCGGTGGTACGGAAGTAGAACTGCGGGCGGTAGTTGTTGAAGAACGGCGTGTGGCGGCCACCCTCATCCTTCGACAGGATGTACACCTGAGCTTCGAACTCGGTGTGGGGAGTGGTCGTGCCGGGCTTGGTGACAACCATGCCGCGCTCGACTTCTTCACGCTTGGTACCACGCAGCAGCAGACCGACGTTTTCACCCGCGCGGGCGTCATCGAGGGTCTTGCGGAACATTTCGATCGCGGTGACCTTGGTGTTGATGGCCGTTTCCTTGATGCCGACGATCTCGACCTCTTCGTTCGGAAGCAGCACACCGCGCTCGACGCGACCGGTGATGACGGTTCCACGACCGGTGATCGTGAAGACGTCCTCGACCGGCATGAGGAACGGCTTGTCCATCTCGCGCTCGGGCTCCGGAATGGAGTCGTCGACGGCCTGCATGAGCTCGGCTACGGCCTCGCCCCACTTCTCGTCGCCTTCGAGGGCCTTCAGGGCCGAAACCTTGACGACCGGGAGGTCGTCGCCGGGGAACTCGGCGTCCGTCAGCAGCTCACGGACCTCCATCTCGACGAGCTCGAGGATTTCCTCGTCGTCGACCATGTCGGACTTGTTCAGAGCCACAACGATGTAGGGAACGCCAACCTGGCGGGCCAGCAGCACGTGCTCGCGGGTCTGCGGCATCGGGCCGTCGGTGGCCGAAACAACCAGAATCGCGCCGTCCATCTGCGCGGCACCGGTGATCATGTTCTTGATGTAGTCAGCGTGACCAGGGCAGTCTACGTGCGCGTAGTGCCGGGTCTCGGTCTGGTACTCGACGTGCGAAATCGCAATCGTGATACCGCGCTGCTTCTCTTCAGGCGCGTTGTCGATCTCGTCAAACGGCGTGTACGGGTTCAGGTCCGGGTGCTTGTCGTGCAGGACCTTCGTGATCGCAGCGGTCAGCGTGGTCTTCCCGTGGTCAACGTGACCGAGGGTACCAATGTTGACGTGCGGCTTAGTCCGCTCGAACTTTTCCTTCGCCACTTCGTCCTCCTGATGGGCTTAATCTTGTATGCGTTGACAATCCATGCCGCAGTCCGAACTTGTCGGAGATTGAGGCACACAGCTCCCCCATTGGGGCGCAGCGGCGCTGCACAATTGCAGGGAACTTTGGATTAGCTGGATTACCTGGAGACTCGCTCTCCACACATTGGCTGGGCTGTCGAGAAGTCGTCTACTTTCGTAGACGCCCTTCCGTCGCCTTGGCACAGCGTGGTGAGTAGAGCCCCATAACTACCGGCTATTCGCCGGTGGCCTTGGCAATCACTTCCTTCGCCACGTTCGCCGGCACTTCGGCGTACGTGTCGAATTGCATGCTGTAGTTTGCACGGCCTTGCGTCTTGGACCGCAGGTCCCCGACGTAACCGAACATCTCCGACAGCGGCACTTGAGCCTTGACCGTACGGTCGTTGCCTCGCTCGCCCATTTCTTGGACGATGCCGCGACGAGAGTTGATGTCACCGATGACATCACCCATGGTTTCTTCCGGGGTGATGACTTCGACTGCCATCATCGGTTCGAGCAGTACTGGTTTGGCGCGACGAGCGGCCTCTTTCAGCACCATCGTACCGGCGATTTTAAAGGCCATCTCCGAAGAGTCGACCTCGTGGTACTGGCCGTCGACCAGTTCCAACTTGACACCCACCAGCGGGTATCCGGCCAAGACACCGAATTCCATCGCGTCTTTGGCACCGTGTTCCACCGAGGGAATGTATTCCTTCGGAATACGTCCACCGGTGATCTTGTTCTCGAACTCGAAGATCTCTTCGGAGTCTTCCAAAGAGAGCGGTTCGACGTTGACGAGTACCCGCGCGAACTGACCGGAACCACCGGTCTGCTTCTTGTGCAGGTATTCGACCTTTTCCACGCGCTTCGAAATGGTCTCACGGTAGGCCACCTGGGGCTTACCGATGTTGGCTTCCACGTTGAACTCACGGCGCATGCGGTCCACGAGGATGTCCAGGTGCAGCTCACCCATACCCGAGATCACGGTCTGGCCGGTCTCGTCATCGGTGACCACGCGGAAGGTCGGGTCTTCTTCGGCCAGACGCTGAATAGCGGTGGCCAACTTGTCCTGGTCGGCCTTCGACTTGGGCTCGATGGCCACGTCGATAACCGGCTCCGGGAAGATCATGGATTCCAGCACGACCTGTGCCTGCGGGTCAGTCAGCGTGTCACCAGTGGTGGTCTGCTTCAAACCCTGGATGGCGATGATGTCGCCAGCCGCGGCGGTCGAACGCTCTTCGCGCTTGTTGGCGTGCATCTGGTAGATCTTGCCGATGCGCTCTTTGCGTTCCTTGGTCGAGTTGATGACCTGGTTACCGGTCTCAATCTTGCCCGAGTAAACCCGAGCGAAGGTGAGACGACCAAGGTGCTTGTCCGTCTGGATTTTGAACGCCAGGCAGGAGAACGGCTCGTCGACATCGGCGTGACGCTCAGCTGGCGTCTCTCCGTCGGTGAGGGTTCCCTGAATGGCGGGGACGTCCAGCGGGCTGGGCAGGTAGTCGACCACGGCGTCGAGCAGCGGCTGCACGCCCTTGTTCTTAAAGGCGGTGCCACACAGAACCGGGTTGATCGCCAGCTCGTTGGTGCCCTTACGGATGGCGGCCTTGATCTCCTCAGTGGAGATCTCTTCGCCTTCCAGGTACTTCATCGCGAATTCGTCGTCGACGTCAGCCAGGGTCTCCAGCAACATCTCACGGTATTCGGCGGCCTGGTCGGCTAGGTCGGCCGGGATCTCTTCGGTCTCATAGTTCTCGCCGAGACCGGTTTCCCCGCGCCACACCTTGGCGTTCATCTCCACCAAGTCGATGACTCCGATGAAGTCGGCCTCGTTACCAATCGGCAGCTGCAACACAGCCGTGTTGGAGTTCAGGCGGTCCTTCATCATTTCGACACAGCGGAAGAAGTTGGCGCCGGTCCGGTCGAGCTTGTTGACAAAGCACATCCGGGGAACGCCATACTTGTCGGCCTGACGCCACACGGTCTCAGTCTGCGGCTCGACGCCAGCGACACCGTCGTACACGGCGACAGCACCGTCCAGGACACGCAGCGAACGTTCCACCTCTACGGTGAAGTCAACGTGACCGGGGGTGTCGATGATCTGGATGGTGTGGTTATCCCACTCACACTTGGTGGCGGCGGAGGTGATGGTGATACCACGCTCCTGCTCCTGCTCCATCCAGTCCATGGTGGCCGCGCCATCATGCACTTCACCGATCTTGTGAGAGATACCGGTGTAGAACAGGATGCGCTCAGTGGTGGTCGTCTTACCAGCATCAATGTGGGCCATGATGCCAATGTTGCGAACATTGGCCAGTTTGGCGTTTGCCTTTGACACGGTTGCCTTCTTCTGGTCGGTAAGGGTCGCCACTACCAACGGTAGTGAGCGAACGCCTTGTTGGAGTCGGCCATCTTGTGGGTGTCTTCGCGGCGCTTGACAGCGGCCCCGAGACCATTGGATGCATCGAGGATTTCGTTCTGGAGACGCTCGACCATGGTCTTCTCACGACGATCGCGCGAGTATCCGACCAGCCAGCGCAGGCCCAAGGTGGTGGCGCGCTGCGGCCGGACATCGACCGGAACCTGGTAGGTAGCGCCACCGACGCGGCGGCTACGAACCTCGAGGGTCGGTTTGACGTTGTCCAGGGCGCGCTTCAAGGTGATCACCGGATCGGTGTCCGTCTTCGCCCGGCAGCCTTCCAGGGCGTCGTAGACGATGCGCTCGGCCAGACGGCGTTTGCCGCGGAGCAGCACCTTGTTGATCAGTTGGGTGACCAGCACCGAGTTGTGCACCGGGTCGGCGGTTAGAGGCCGACGCGGAGCAGGGCCTTTACGCGGCATATCTTATTTCTCCTTCTTCGCGCCGTAGCGGCTGCGCGCCTGTTTGCGGTCGCGGACGCCCTGGGTGTCGAGGGTTCCACGGATGATCTTGTAGCGGACACCAGGCAGGTCGCGAACACGGCCACCGCGCACCAGCACGATGGAGTGTTCCTGCAGGTTGTGTCCTACGCCAGGAATGTAGGCAGTGACTTCGACACCGCTCATAAGCCGAACACGGGCGACTTTGCGCATCGCGGAGTTCGGCTTCTTGGGCGTGGTGGTGTACACGCGGGTGCACACACCGCGCCGCTGCGGGCTGCCCTTCAGCGCCGGCGTTTTATTTTTGCTGATCTTGGCCTTGCGGCCCTTACGGACCAGCTGCTGAATTGTTGGCACCGGGTCTCTCACTCCCTTCGGCCCCACAGGGGGCCGAAACTGCTCTTGCGTGACTGTGGAACTTCTTCAGGGCTCACTCAGGCGCATTCGACTGAATGTTGTGACCCCTCGCAGCTCCATGGCTGTTTTGTCACCTCTGTGTGAGGTGAGGTCAGGTGGCGTCGTGTGGCAAAGTTCTCCGCTCCCCGCACTCGGGCGTGTCGAACCAATCTGAGCCCCAGCGGGCGCGTTGGATCTCTTGGCGCAACCAGCTCGTAAGGTCGAAGCCTTGGCCGGTCTTGCGAGGCGCATTGCGTGCCGGTGACGCCTGGCGAAGTGGGCCCCGAGTTGTCCGCGAGGACGGTCGGGGGCTCGCTGCCATACGGGCACGCACACCTGACCCAGACATAGTCTGGGCGCAAGGGAGAAGCCTACCTACACTACCGAACGGCATGAACGCCGACCCACCAGCCACGACCTGCCGTGTTAGGCATCACCGGTCGGGGCTCGACATCTTTGTTCTCTTTGGTTCTACGAGTGCGGTAGACACACCATTCGTAAGGATACCGTCTGCGCCAATACCACAGACAAGCAGGGGTCGGAGGCAAAATCTCACGCCACAGCCACACCATCGCCGCAGCTATGTGCGCGCTGAGACCCGCCCGCCTTTGGCGCCGGGAACACCGCGACAGGCCAGGGCTGATGGCCGCTACACGGTATTGCCATCGAATTGCGGCTGCCCAGCGCCACTAGCCAGGGAAATCACCCATATGAGCAGTCCGATGACCAGCACGGTCGCGGCCAGCCCCAGGGCAGTCCAGGCAAGAGCACGGATGCGGCGCAGCTTGGCCGCCCCCAACAGCCAGCCATCGGAGTCGCGGATATCACGCTCTGCCTGCCGGGCCAAAACCAGTGCAAACGAGGCGGGAATCGCTCCCCCGACGAAAGGAGCCAGGCACAGCCCAACCCCAGCGAGGACAAACGCCGCGATCACCTTTGAAGACGGTACCGGGTCCGGGTCCACCGGATGGCGCTGCGACGTGGCGTGGATGCCGCTGTGGCTATACGTCACTGGGCTTTCCCTCCCCTGGGCTCTCATAGACAACACAGTATCGCCTCTGAATGAGGCCGAAAGAGGTCGGTGAGCATGCCATAAACAAGTGGGGCCCCTTCCTGTCGGAAGGTGCCCCACCTCATGTTCGCTTTAGATGGCCGATAGCGACCTCAACGTCAACCCATTCACCTGCGATGAACGTGTCTTGCTAAGACGCATACGCCAACGTGAGCCTCAGACGCGATGCGGCGGGGAGACTATCCCCGGTAACGCGCCTAGCCGATCTAGTACTCGTACTCTTCCAGCGGAACTGCCCCACCGGTACCGAACCCGAACGTCGGAGTCGTGTCCTCGTAACCACCCAGGCTGTATACCGCTGCCTTGGCCTCCTCGGTGGGCTCGACCGACACGTTGCGGTACTTGGAAATACCAGTACCGGCCGGGATGAGCTTACCGATGATGACGTTCTCCTTGAGACCAATCAGCGAGTCGGACTTAGCCGAGATAGCAGCCTCGGTCAGCACGCGAGTGGTCTCCTGGAACGATGCCGCCGACAGCCACGACTCGGTGGCCAGCGAAGCCTTGGTGATACCCATCAGCTGCGGGCGGCCGGAGGCCGGCTCGCCGCCAGTGGCAACGATGTTGCGGTTGGACTCTTCGAAGTCCAAGCGGTCCACCAACGAACCGGGCAGGAACTCCGTGGTTCCCGAGTCGATGATCGTGATGCGCTTGAGCATCTGCCGCACCACAACCTCGATGTGCTTGTCGTGAATCATCACGCCCTGCGAGCGATACACTTCCTGGACTTCGCCCACCAAGTGTCGTTGCACCTGGCGCGGGCCCAGCACGCGCAGCAGCTCGTGAGGGTCGATAGTTCCCTCGACCAGCTTCTCACCAACCTCGACATGGTCGCCGTCGGCAATACGCAGACGCAGACGACGCGGAACCTTGTCCACGACAACCTCTTCGGAGCCGTCGTCCGGAGTAAGAACGATCTTGCGGCTCTTCTCGGCGTCCTCGATGCGAACCGTTCCGGAGGCCTCCGCGATCGGGGCCTTACCCTTCGGTACCCGCGCTTCGAAGACTTCCTGCACACGAGGCAGACCCTGCGTGATGTCGTCCCCGGCCACACCACCGGTGTGGAAGGTACGCATCGTCAGCTGGGTACCGGGCTCACCAATCGACTGAGCGGCGATAATACCGACCGCTTCACCAATGTCAACCTTGGTTCCCGTCGCCATCGAGCGGCCGTAGCAAGCCACACACAGGCCCAAGCGGGACTCACAGGTGAGCACGCTGCGCACCCGCACTTCGGAGACGCCCGCGTCGATGAGTCGCTGCACGTTGTCCGGGCCCAAGTCGGCTCCGGCCGCCAGCAGCAGCTCGCCCTTCTCGTCCTCCACGTCGGTGGCGAGAGTACGGGCGTATACGCCCGTCTCCAGCTCATCGTGACCGATGAACTTGCCGTCGACCTCCATGGAGATCGGCAGACGGATGGCGCGGTCGGTCTCACAATCGGGCTCGCGGATGATGACGTCCTGGCTAACGTCCACCAGACGACGGGTCAGGTAACCGGAGTCAGCCGTTCGCAGAGCAGTGTCGGCCAGACCCTTACGCGAACCGTGCGTAGAGATGAAGTACTCCAGCACCGTCAACCCCTCGCGCAGCGAAGACTTGATCGGGCGCGGGATGATCTCACCGTTGGGGTTGGCCACCAGACCACGCATACCGGCGATCTGACGCAGCTGCAGCATGTTACCGCGAGCACCCGAGTTGATCATCTGCCACAGAGAGTTCTCCATCGGCAGTGTCTGCTCCAGGTCACCCATGACCTCGGTCGTGGCCTTGGTCCACAGTTCGGTCAGCTCGCCCCGACGCTCTTCGAGCGTCATCAGACCACGCTGGTACTGCTTCTCGATACGGGCCGCGTCGGCCTCGTAACGTCCAAGAATCTCCTGCTTGTTGGCCGGAGGCACGATGTCTTCGATGCCGATGGTCACGCCCGACCAGCCGGCCCACTTGAACCCGTAGTCCTTCAGCGCGTCCAGGCAAGCGCCCAGCTGCACCTTCGAGTAACGCTCCGAGAGGTCGTTGACGATCTCGGAGAGCTGGCCCTTGCGAACCTCGAAGTTGATGAAACGGTAGGTCGGCGGAAGCGTCTCGTTGAAGATGACCCGGCCCAACGTGGTCTCCACGGTGAGCGCGTCACCCTCGGTCCAGTCCTCCGGCGGAGTCCACGGGGCGACCCCAGGGCCATTGTCCACGTGCACCACGCTGTCGACCCGGATGCGAATCGGGCTTTGCAGATCCAACTCACCACGGTCGAAGGCCATGCGGGCTTCACCATCGTCGACGAAGGAGCGACCCTCACCGACCAGCCCATGACGCATGTGCGTCAAGTGGTACAGACCGATGATCATGTCCTGCGAAGGCAGGGTCACCGGCTTACCATCCGAGGGCTTCAAAATGTTGTTGCTGGAGAGCATCAGAATGCGTGCTTCAGCCTGAGCTTCGGCGGACAGCGGCACGTGCACGGCCATCTGGTCACCGTCGAAGTCGGCGTTGAAAGCGGCACACACCAGCGGGTGGATCTGGATGGCCTTACCCTCGACCAGCTGCGGCTCGAACGCCTGGATACCCAGACGGTGCAGAGTAGGCGCACGGTTGAGCAGCACCGGGTGTTCGGTGATGACCTCTTCGAGCACATCCCACACGACCGGGCGCGAACGCTCGACCATCCGCTTGGCGGACTTGATGTTCTGAGCGTGGTTAAGGTCAACCAGACGCTTCATGACAAAGGGCTTGAACAGCTCCAGGGCCATCTGCTTAGGCAGACCACACTGGTGCAGTTTCAGCTTCGGACCGACCACGATGACCGAACGGCCCGAGTAGTCGACACGCTTACCAAGCAGGTTCTGACGGAAACGACCCTGCTTACCCTTCAACATGTCCGACAGCGACTTCAACGGACGGTTACCCGGTCCAGTCACCGGACGTCCACGACGACCGTTGTCGAACAGGGCGTCGACCGATTCTTGCAACATCCGCTTTTCGTTGGCGACGATGATCTCAGGCGCGCCCAAGTCGATAAGTCGCTTCAGACGGTTGTTGCGGTTGATAACACGGCGATACAGGTCGTTGAGGTCCGAAGTGGCAAAACGGCCACCGTCGAGCTGCACCATCGGGCGCAGCTCCGGCGGAATAACCGGAACGCAGTCGAGCACCATGCCATTGGGCGAGTTGCCCGTGGCCTGGAACGCGGCGACCACCTTGAGGCGCTTGAGCGCCCGCAGCTTCTTCTGGCCCTTGCCCGTGGCAATGACGTGGCGCAGTTCGTGAGCTTCAGCGGTCAGGTCCAGCGTGTCAAGCAGCGTCTGGATGGCCTCGGCGCCCATACCGCCCTCAAAGTACTCGCCGAAGCGGGTACGCAGCTCGCGATAGAGCATTTCGTCACCGACGAGCTGACGGGGGTGCAGCTTGCGGAAGGTGTCCATGACCTCGTCAAGGCGGTCGATCTCCCGCTGTGCCTTGTCGCGGATCTGGCGCATCTCCCGCTCGCCGCCCTCTTTGACCTTGCGGCGAACGTCGGCGCGAGCGCCTTCGTCCTCCAGCTGAACCATGTCGGCCTCAAGCTTGGAAGCGCGCTCCTCGATAGCCATGTCGCGCTGCTGCTCTAGCTGGCGCTTCTCGGCCACGATCTCATTTTCCAACGTGGGCAGTTCGCGAGTGCGAGCCTCATCGTCCACGGCGGTGATGACATAGGAGGCGAAGTAAATGACCTTCTCAAGGTCCTTCGGGGCCAAGTCCAACAGGTAGCCCAGGCGCGAGGGCACGCCCTTGAAGTACCAAATGTGGGTGACCGGAGCGGCTAGCTCAATGTGGCCCATCCGCTCACGACGCACCTTGGAACGCGTGACCTCCACGCCACAGCGTTCACAAATGATGCCCTTGAAGCGAATACGCTTGTACTTACCGCAGTAGCATTCCCAGTCACGGGTGGGGCCGAAGATCTTTTCGCAGAACAGACCATCCTTTTCCGGCTTCAGCGTCCGGTAGTTGATGGTTTCGGGCTTCTTGACCTCACCGTGCGACCATTGCCGAATGTGCTCGGCCGTGGCCAGACCGATTTTTAGCTCGTCGAAGAAGTTGACGTCGAGCAACTCATTTCCCCTTGCGTAATAGAGCCTTTCTCGGGCTCTTAAAAGCCTGTGTTACCGATTTTGAGGATGGTGGGACGAGCCTTGACCCGCCCCACCACTGAACTCGCTTAAGCTCCTTCGAGATCGACGCTGGAGGGTTCATCCCTCGACAGGTCGATGCCGAGCTCTTCGGCTGCACGGAATACTTCGTCGTCGGTTTCGGTCAGCTGTACCGACTTACCGTCGGAGGACAAAACCTCGACATTGAGGCACAGCGACTGCAGTTCCTTCAACAGCACCTTGAACGACTCAGGGATACCGGGTTCGGGAACGTTCTCGCCCTTCACAACCGCTTCGTAGACCTTGACGCGGCCGACCACGTCGTCGGACTTGATGGTCAACAGCTCCTGTAGCGCGTAAGCCGCGCCATAGGCCTGCATGGCCCAACATTCCATTTCTCCGAAACGCTGCCCACCGAACTGAGCCTTACCGCCCAGCGGCTGCTGGGTGATCATGGAGTACGGACCGGTGGACCGGGCGTGAATCTTGTCGTCAACCATGTGGTTGAGCTTCAAGATGTACATGTAACCCACACTGATCGGGCTGGGGAACGGCTCCCCGGTACGGCCGTCGAACAACTTGGCCTTACCAGAGCGTCCCACCATGCGCTCACCATCGCGGTTGGGCAGAGTGCTTTCCAGCAGACCCTGCACCTCGTCGGGGTTGGACCCGTCGAAGATCGGCGTGGCGACCTTGGTGCCCGGTTCGCTGGTGTCGGCGTCAATGTCCTTAAGAGCCTGCTGCCACTGCTCGTCGAAATTCTCGACCTTCCACCCGGCTTTGGCGGCCCACCCAAGGTGGACTTCCAGTACCTGACCGATGTTCATACGGCCAGGCACACCCAGCGGGTTGAGGATGATGTCGACGGGAGTGCCGTCCGAGAGGAACGGCATGTCCTCGGCTGGGACGATCTTGGAGATAACACCCTTGTTGCCGTGACGTCCGGCCAGCTTGTCGCCATCGGAGATCTTGCGCTTCTGGGCGATGTAGACGCGCACCATCTCGTTGACACCGGGGGACAGTTCATCGCCGTCCTCACGGTTGAAGGTGCGCACTCCGATGACCGTTCCCGACTCGCCGTGCGGCACCTTCAAAGAGGTGTCGCGCACTTCGCGGGCCTTCTCACCGAAGATCGCACGCAGGAGTCGTTCCTCCGGCGTCAGTTCGGTCTCACCCTTGGGCGTGACCTTACCGACCAAAATGTCACCGTCTTGGACCTCGGCACCGATACGGATGATGCCGCGCTCGTCCAAGTCCGACAGCATTTCCTCGCCGACGTTGGGGATATCGCGGGTGATCTCCTCGGGCCCCAGCTTGGTGTCACGGGCATCGACCTCGTGCTCATCGATGTGAATCGAGGTGAGCACGTCATCTTCGACCAGACGGTTGGACAAGATGATGGCGTCTTCAAAGTTCTGACCCTCCCAGGCCATGAACGCCACCAACAGGTTCTTACCCAGCGCCATTTCACCGTTGTCGGTACAAGGACCGTCGGCGATCTGCTGACCGGCCTCGACCCTCTCCCCCTCGGTGACCAATGGGATCTGGTTAATACAGGTACCGGCGTTGGAACGGCGGAACTTGTGCAGCAGGTAGGTACGGCGGTATCCGTCGTCCTGGTGGATCGTGATGTAGTCGGCCGAGGAGTCCTCGACGACACCGCTGGCTTCGGCGATAACGACATCGCCGGCGTCGATGGCGGCACGGTACTCCATGCCGGTTCCCACCAACGGCGAGTCCGTCTTGATCAACGGCACGGCCTGACGCTGCATGTTGGCGCCCATGAGCGCACGGTTGGCGTCATCGTGCTCCAAGAACGGCACCATCGCGGTGGCCACGGAGTTCATCTGCCGCGGCGAGACGTCCATGTAGTCGACCTCAGCCTGAGCGACCAGTTCGAACTCTCCACCCCGACGACGACACAGCACCTCGTCCTCGGCCAGCGAGCCGTCAGGATTGAGCTTCGTGTTCGCCTGGGCGATGATGAGGCGGTCCTCTTCATCGGCGGTCAGATAGTCCACGTGGTCGGTCGCGACGCCGTCAACGATCTTGCGGTAAGGCGTCTCGATAAACCCGAACGGGTTCACGCGGGCATACGTCGACATGGTGCCGATCAGTCCGATGTTCGGACCTTCCGGCGTCTCGATCGGGCACATACGTCCATAGTGAGACGGGTGCACGTCTCGCACGTCCATGCCAGCGCGGTCACGGGCCAGACCACCGGGTCCCAGCGCCGAGAGTCGCCGACGGTGGGTCAGACCGGCGATCGGGTTGACCTGGTCCATGAACTGCGACAGCTGGCTGGTTCCGAAGAACTCGCGGATCGCGGCCACGACCGGGCGGATGTTGATCAGCGTCTGCGGAGTGATCGCCTCCACGTCCTGGGTCGTCATGCGCTCGCGCACGACGCGCTCCATACGCGAAAGACCGACCCGGATCTGGTTTTGAATCAGCTCGCCAACGGTGCGCAGACGACGGTTACCGAAGTGGTCGATGTCGTCGGCGTCGTATCCGGACTCGCCCGCGTGCAGGCGCAGCATGTACTCGATGGTCGAGGCCAGGTCGGCTTCGGTGAGTACTCCGGTGGAGATGGGCAGTTCAAGCTCAAACTTCTTGTTGACCTTGTAACGACCCACTTTGGCCAAGTCGTAGCGCTTCGGGTTGAAGAACAGGTTGTCCAGCAGCGTCTGGGCGTTGTCCTTCGTCGGCGGCTCACCTGGGCGCAGCTTGCGATAGATGTCCAGCAGCGCCTCGTCTTGGGCGTTGATGGAGTCCTTTTCCAGCGTGGCCATCATGAGTTCGGACCAGCCGAACTTTTCGCGGATCTGGTCGGCGGTCCAGCCGATGGCTTTGAGCAGGACGGTGACGGCCTGGCGACGCTTACGGTCGATGCGGACACCGACAGTTTCACGCTTGTCGATGTCCAGTTCCAGCCAGGCACCGCGACCGGGAATGACCTTGACCGAGGTCAAGTCACGGTCGGAGGTCTTGTCCGGCTGCTTGTCGAAATATACGCCGGGGGACCGGACGAGCTGGCTGACCACGACTCGCTCGGTTCCATTGATAATGAAGGTTCCCTTGGGCGTCATCATGGGGAAATCACCCATGAAGACCGTCTGGCTCTTGATCTCGCCCGTGGTGTGGTTGATGAATTCGGCCGTAACGAACAACGGCGCGCAATAAGTGAGGTCCTTCTCGCGGCACTCCTCGATGGGAGCCTTGACCTCGTCGAAGCGAGGGTTGGAGAAGGACAGGGACATCGTGCCCGAGAAGTCTTCAATCGGGCTGATCTCTTCTAGGATCTCGTCCAGACCACATTTGGCGTCGTCGCCGGCTGACTGCCGGTAAGCGTCGTTTCCGATGAGCCAGTCGAACGAACTGGTCTGTAGCGCCAGTAGGTCCGGGACTTCCAGTTGCTCATCGATCCTGCCGAATGACAGACGGCGAGGTGCGTGCTTGCTTTTGCTGAAGCTGGTCTTGCCAGTGCGGGAAGCTGCCAAGATTCGTCCTTCCGAGGACCTGAGTGTGTATCGACCGTCATTGCTACCTCATCGGTGACCATCACGTTGGTTGTTAACACCCAGGATTGATCATCTGCGGACACGGTTCCGGCCCCAGATTCGACACTCTGGAATGAACCAGGTGGCGTATCCGTTGACCGAAGGTGTCCAGATGCCAAACCCGCCGTCGGGATTACGTTCGCACTTGCGCAGGCTCCCGGGGGGAACCCACCTGGTGACAAGAATGCCGGTCAGGTGCCAGTGCTGAATCCGTCGGGCCCGTCGTACGCAGACGATGCCGACAGTTGGAGTGCGGACACTTCCGACGCGAGCATGAAGGAGAACCTGAAAAGACCCACCAATGATCAACGCCAAACCACGAGAACGATTTACTGTGGTGCGAAATGACCTGACAACCCTACTGTCAGACGCCTGTCGCCAACGACATGAAGGCGCGAGAAGGCAGCGCAACTTAGCAGTCTATACGGCAGCTGACCGGATGTCAATTGACCCCCGGCGTCGTGGTGGCTAAAGCGGATGTGATCTCTGCCGCGCCCGTAGCTGCCTCGCCTTCCTTGGGTTCGTGTCAGCCAGTGGTGGGTTGCCTGGATCACGCGGTGGGTGCGTGATGACGCTCGCTGACAGTGTCGTACTTATCTTTCCCGCGGTTCGCCGCAGCTGTGAGGCATATCGCCCTCACGCGCGGTGAACCTGGTTGGTTACGCAAACAGTTTGCCTTGTTCGCAGTCACATCGTCAAGTGTCGCAGCGGCTTTGGACACCCCGGGGCTCACGAACGCTCACTCAACGTCAGGAATAGCAGCAGGACAGAGGCCGATTGGCGGCGAATGAGCAGCCCGGATTCTCTTCGGATAATTCTGGGCCGTTTGCCTCATGTGGGGTGATCTGGCGTAGAAGAAGAGGCGAATGCGCCAACGCGGAGACATTTTTAGGGGGTGCCGGTTACCGGCACCCCCTTCTTCCATCGTCTCGGCGAGCAATCCCCTCCATAGCTCGCCGCCCACGACGGACATAACCAGGCTCGTAGCGTGCCTGCCGACCGGCGCCTGTTGCTCCCCTAAGCAACGAGCGCCCCCCTTGGTCGGCGGTGGCACTCTCACGCGAGCCTTTGAGAAAAGTCCATCTGAGCGCAGTTTCGTGCGACCGGTTGCGTTCAGTTCTCTCGGTTCGTCGTTGCGAACTCAACGCACCGCGGCAGTGGTCAATCACCAGAGCCCTTGACCGTATCGCGGTTGTCAAGAGCTTCGCGTTGGTGCTTCGTTGCCCCAGCCACGTCCTGGAACTCATGCTCCACAACGCGATGGCGTGCTGAAGTCAACGACCCCGCGCGTATCGCGCTACAAAAATCTGACGCGCCGCAGCGGCAATCGGTTCCCTCGTGACGTGAACCAAATGGCTGTATCAGATAAACGATCCCGGCTGAGGTAAGTTACGCCCCAGCGGCATGGGCCTTTAGTGACGCCCATCCCCTCCATAGTGGTGACCCACCGTGGCCTCGGGCAGGGGGGCCACAGCCCATAAAGGTGGGGCCGGTGCGGTTGCGTAGCAACCGCACCGGCCCCACCGAAGCGTTAGGCTATTGCGACAAAAGCGCTTGCAGATCTTGCAAGTGTTCCTTCATTTGGTCTTGCCAGGCGACAAACTCGGATTCGAGATCGCGCATTTGCTCCAGCTGTAGTTCCAACCAGGCACCTCCGATCACATCAGACGCCTCGGTCTCCTCGTTGCATTCGGCGAAGGTCCCGGCCAGGTCGAACTCGTGGGCGCGGATCTCCTCGTAATCACTCAACGAAGGGTCCGGGCTCGGCCCTTGGTACCAATCATCCGATCCCAGAGCCTCGGAGGTACCGAAGTAGAGCATGGTGAAATACACATCGACCTGCATGGCCCCCTGCTCGTCGAACTCCCATTCCCCCTGGCCATTGTCGGCCAGACACGTCTCGAAGGCCAGCTGAGTCTCGACGACCTCGTCGGTACGCATGGACTCAACCTGCTCGTTCCACGTCATCAGCTGCGGCATTTCCGGCCGATACGTGAAATAGGACCATTCATCGTCAGTGACCGTTTCAGAGACGATTTGTCCACCGCCATAGACCGCGTCAACCATGTCGCCCTTACAGCCCTCAGGTTTGGGCTCAGTCCCCATGGAGCCCGTCTCAGAGACGGCGTCTTCCTCAACCTCCTGCACCAACCAAGGGCTGCGATACTCCATCAGCTCCGTGCCATACAGGGCCGTATAGTAGTCGCGCTGATAGTCAGCTGGCTGCTCGAAAAACTCGTAGTTGTCCGAGCCACGTTGAGGTCCATCGCCAGGCCCCTCGCCGCTCTGGGGAGCTTCACGCCACATGCCGAAGGCGTTCTCCTCAGCTTCTTCAACCGAGAGCAATACCGGCATCGATGGGTTCTCTTCGGTGAGATTGTCGCGCTCAGGTTCAGGATGAGCTTCGGTCTCTAGCGGGTCATGAATATCAAAACCCTGGTCCTCCATACATTGGCGCAGGAAGCGAGCTTCATGCTCCGAAAGCTGATTCTCCAGATCAATCCCATCGTTGAGAATCTGGAGGTATTTGCTCTCCTCGGGGTTACGCTCGTCGCTGTCATCGCCTCCGAAGACGCCACATCCGCTGCCAAGGGCCACAACCAATGCGGCTCCCGTCGCCACCGTGATTTTGGTTCGCCTGCCAGTACCGATGCGATGAGGACTAGACATGGGGTGCCTCCCGGGGATCGAAGAAATGTGAGATTGGGGTGACTTCAAGGTAATCGTCTGTGGCTGGTTTCAGGTTGCGTGAGCGTAACAATTTTTTGCATATGCCGCCAAGGCCACGGACACGACAAAAGGGGGCACGCCCCGCATTGGGACGTGCCCCCTTCACAAGCCAGATATCGGCCGGACCGATATCGCGCTCTCACAAGAAGTTCTCAGACGAAGCGATACTCGCTCACGTCGGCTCATGCACCAAGGTGCACCTCGACCTGCGCATAAGGGCAACTATCGCCCGCGCTGGCGCGCGTGGAGACTATATGAGAGCCGAGGCTCGCCAGGAATTACTTGAGGGAGACGGTGGCGCCAACGGCCTCGAGGGCCTCTTTGGCCTTCTCGGCGTCTTCCTTCTTGGCGCCCTCGAGGACGGCCTTCGGCACACCCTCGACGAGCTCCTTGGCTTCCTTGAGACCCAGGCTCGTGAGGCCACGGACCTCTTTGATGACCTTGATCTTTCCGTCGCCAACGGACTCGAGAACGACGTCGAACTCGGTCTTCTCGGCAGCGGCTTCTTCACCACCGGCGGCGGCGCCACCAGCAGCGGCTACGGCTACGGGGGCGGCGGCGGTGACGTCGAAGGTCTCTTCGAATTCCTTGACGAACTCGGACAGCTCCAGGAGGGTCATTTCCTTGAACGCGTCGAGCAGCTCTTCTGTGGACAGCTTAGCCATGGTGTTTCCTTCCAGTAAGTCGTTTGAGATGGGCGTGCGAGTGTGCTTACTCGCCCGCGGCTTCCTTTTTGTCGCGAAGGGCGGCGGACATACGCGCCACCTGAGACGCCGGAGCGGCGAACAGGCCAGCGGCCTTCTGCAAATTGCCCTTCATCGCGCCGGCAAGCTTGGCCAGCAGTACTTCGCGGCTCTCGAGGTCGGCGATCTTCTGGAAGTCGTCAGTGGACAGGGTCTTCCCGTCCATGACGCCACCCTTGATCACCAAGGCCTCGTTTTCTTTGGCGAAGTTCTTCAGACCTTTGGCGGCCTCGACCGGGTCACCTTCGATAAAGGTGATGGCCGTGGGACCGGTGAAAAGGTCTTCGAGGTCGGTCAGACCGGCCTCGGCGGCAGCTCGCTTGGCGAGGGTGTTCTTCGTTACCTGGTAACGGTTACCCTCACCGAGGGAACGGCGGAGCTGTGCGAGCTGGTCAACGGTCAGACCACGGTACTCGGTGAGTACGGCGGCGTTTGACTTGTTGAAGCTCTCGGTCAACTCGGCGACAGCAGCTTTTTTAGCTGCGAGGATTTCCTTCTCAGCCATGCTTCCCTCCTCTCTTCGGCTGAATCCAACCTGATTTCCGTTCGTAGAGGAGGCACAAAAAAATGCGCCCCTCTGCACGGGACGCGGCATGGCACTACTAGACACCAATGGGTGTGAAGAGTGTTTCTACTCGCCCTGCGCAGGTCGCCCGCCCGGGTTCCCACTCGTGTGAGTCACGAGCACATGGGAAGTGGGGCTGAACTTTCGGCCGACACTTGGTCGGCGACCAACGGTCTTCGGGTATTGGAAAACTACGTAAGCCTAGCAGGGACAACACTAGACAGATGGGGGCGGGGGCCCACAGTGGGCCAGATAACTTTCCCAGGCACCAGATACAAAAGGTGGGTGTGCCTCGTCCCTGGACGAGGCACACCCACCTCACTATTCATGGCTCCTAGATTAGGGAGCCACGTCGTTGACTAGGCCGTGACAGCGGACTTCGAGGGGTCAACCGGGATGCCCGGGCCCATCGTCGTCGTCAGCGTGACCTTCTTGAGGTAGACGCCCTTCGAGCTGCCGGGCTTCAGACGCTGTACTTCTTCCAACGCCGCCACGTAGTTCTCGGCGATCTGCTCAGCGGTGAAGCTGGACTTGCCGATGATGAAGTGCAGGTTGGAGTGCTTGTCAACGCGGAAGGTGATCTTTCCGCCCTTGATCTCAGCGATGGCCTTGGCCGGGTTCGGCGTGACAGTGCCGGTTTTCGGGTTCGGCATCAGACCGCGCGGGCCCAGGATTCGCGCGATGCGACCGATCTTGGCCATCTGGTCAGGCGTGGCGACAGCGGCGTCAAAGTCGAGCCAGCCGTCCTGGATCTTCTTGACCAAGTCGTCGGAACCGACCTCGTCCGCTCCAGCCTCGGTAGCGGCCTCAGCGGCCTCTCCGGCGGCAAACGCGATGACGCGGACAGTCTTACCGGTCCCGTGCGGGAGGCTGACGGTTCCGCGAACCAGCTGGTCGGCCTGGCGCGGGTCGACGCCCAGACGCATGGCGACCTCAACGGTGGAGTCAAACTTGACTCCGGAGGTTTCCTTAGCCAGCGTCGCCGCTTCCAGCGGGCCGTAAAGCTTGGACTTGTCGACCTTCTTGGCCGACTCCTTGTAGGTTTTCGAGCGCTTCATTTACGCATCCTTCTCAAACTGGATGTTGTGGTGAGGGCATGGCGCAAGGCCCTGCCACGGGCGGTTGCCCGTCACCGACTCAAAAGGTCGGCGGGCGACCGGATGATTTAGCTGTTGACGTTGATACCCATGGAGCGGGCGGTGCCAGCCACGATCTTGGCGGCGGCGTCGATGTCGTTGGCGTTGAGGTCCGACATCTTCTTTTCGGCGATCTCGCGGACCTGGTCCATGGTGACCGTTCCGACTTTGTTGCGGTGCGGTTCGCCGGAGCCTTTCTGCACGCCAGCAGCCTTCATCAGCAGCTTGGCCGCAGGTGGGGTCTTCAGCTTGAAGTCAAAAGACCGGTCTTCGTATACGGAGATCTCGGCCGGGACGATCTCACCACGCTGGTTCTCCGTGGCCGCGTTGTAGGCCTTGCAGAACTCCATGATGTTGACGCCGTGCTGACCGAGCGCAGGACCCACAGGCGGAGCGGGAGTGGCTGCGCCACCCGCCAGCTCCAGTTTGAAGGTCACAACAAGCTTCTTGTTAGGAGCCATTGTCTTCTTTCCTGGGCGACACAGGAGTGAGCCATAAGAGGCACCCCTGCTGGATTTACCGTGAATCAACCCGTCGGGAGACGGGTCGTGATGAGCTGTTGCCAGCTCTGACGTGCCCTGAGTGTGCTGCGAGGCCCCTTGGCCTCACCATGCGAATTCAGGGCAACTTCCCTAGGGTACCTGGTGGTTTACCTCCCCCTAGTACTGAGGTGGGTGAGGTGCGCCACCGGCGAGGCCTCGGTGGTGCTATGCGCAAGGCCCGCCTAGGAAGCCCGTGGGCGATCGCGCCTTGCCGGCCCACATCGCAGACGAAGGCCCATCGGCCCAGCTGAGCGCCAGGTTCGAGGCCAAGGAGCATCCACAATTGTGGAATTCACTCCCGTGGCCTCGAGGCCTGGCCCGCGCTGGACGGATGGGCCCCGCTCGTACTTGCTTAGATCTTGGAGACCTGGTTGAAGTTAAGCTCAACCGGAGTTTCACGTCCAAAGATCGACACAAGCACCTTTAGCTTTTGCTGTTCGGCATTGATCTCAGAAATCGTGGCTGGCATCGAGGCAAAGGCACCGTCGACCACAGTCACCGACTCGCCCTCTTCGAAGTCAACCTTGATCTTCGGCTCGCTACTGGAGGCCGTGTCGGACTCGTCGCTAGTGGTCTCCTTCTCCGGCGGCAACAACCACTGGATGACCTCATCCAAAGGCAGCGGGGAGGGACGGTCGGCACGGTCGATGACGCCCACGAAACCGGTCACTCCCGGGGTATTACGCACGACCGAATACGACTCAGGAGTCAGTTCCATGCGGACCAGGACATAGCTGGGGAATACTTTGGCCTCGACTTTGGACCGCTTGCCGTTCTTGATTTCCACCTCAGTGTGGGTGGGGACTTCAATCTGGTAGATGAAGTCTTCCATGTCGAAGCTCTGGATGCGACTTTCCAAGTTCGACCGAACCCGGTTCTCAAAGCCCGCATAGGAATGCAACACGTACCACTCACCGGGGGCGAACCGCAGTTGAGCACGCAGTTCGGCGGCCCGGTCCACCTCGGGGGCCTCGTCGGCAGTTTCTTCCTCGGCCGACGCGGTCTCGTCGGTCGACACGGCCTCGTCCGCGGTCGAGGGCGTGCTCTCCGGCACCGGGGAGGTCACCTCGTCAGTCGCGTCGTTCTTTGCCGCCTCGTCGAACTCAGACACGCTCAAGCTCACATTCCTTCTTCACATCTGCCGCCGTTGGAGCCCCCACGGCGGCTATAGACAAATAAATGGCACCAGTGTTACGCAGACTGCGTCCTACACTGATCGCACCATTATCAGACTAGCTGGTAGGAGTAGTCGGGTTGACTTAGGCACAGAGAATCAGCCATAAATCACCCAGCGAGACCAATCCCGACACTCCTTGGCGGTGCCGGAATTGCAGCCTCGACGGCTATGGCATGGGCGTGGAGTCGTCCGCGCTCATGCGAAGGATCAACACTCGACCGGCTGGGCCGGTCAACGATGGGGTGAAAGGCTTGCGCACTAGCGGATTCAGGAACCGCCGGAGGCACATTTGAAACCCTGGAGGAACCGGAAAAATACTCCCGCGCAAAAGCCGGAAGGGTTTAGCTAACACCGAATGCGCGCTGCATGAGGTCGCCGAAGAGCATGTCCAGGACACCGATGTAGCTCATGATGACCAAGACAAAGATCAACACCACGATCGAGTAGGTGATGAGCTGTTTCTTCGTCGGATAGACGACTTTGCGAAGCTGCTCGACAACCTCACGGAAGAACATGGTGACCTTGCCGACCGGGCCCTTGCGCTTGTCGGACTTACGGCCCTTTCGGCCCGATGTGCCCTTTTTGCCTTTCGGGCTGTCAGCGGCCTCAGCGTTGTCGGAGCGGCTAGTCTCGTCGGCCACGTCAGCTTCCTCCAGAGTTAATTGCGCATTCGCCATTGGGGGTCACAATAGCTCCCGACTTAGTAGGGATCGGGCAGCAGCTTTGACAGCATACCTGACCGGCAGAGGGGTATCTCTGGCCCGCCTGTGGGGAGCCTAACGTAACCCCGATTCGACGTCGTAGTGGGATGAGTCGCAATCTGCGCCCATCCGGCCAGCTGTACGACAACTCACCCCATACTGGCCCGAGCCGGGCTCGTCCGGAGCCCTACTCCAGCCCAGGAACTGCCGCCAAGACGAACGGCGAACCGTACCCGTTGTCGCCTCCCCGTTAATCTGAGCCGCACGGCGATCCACTCCGGCTCATTCGGTCGCACCCGAGACCGGTTTAGCGAGGCCAAGGAGATCCATTGAGCACATGGGAGCGGCTACAAAGCCTCTTTGTGGCCACAGCGGCAGCGGCAGGGCTCGCCGCCGGTTGGCTATGGCCGGTGGGCGAACTAGCCGGTCACCTCGTCTTGCCCTCCCTCATGCTCATGCTGGTCGCCATCTTCACCCAAATCGACACCGCTGACCTCCGCCACGCGCGCCGCGCACATAGGGTTGTGGGCGCGAGCCTCGTCCTCAACTTCCTCTTCACCCCCGCTCTAGCCTGGGCGCTCGGAGCGGGACTACTGGGAGACTCACCAGACTTGCGAATCGGCCTCCTGCTGCTTCTAGTCACCCCCTGCACCGACTGGTACCTCGTCTTCACCGGCCTCGCCCGCGGCCACCTGGGGATTGCCGCCGCTATATTGCCCATCAATCTGGTACTCCAACTACTGTTGCTGCCTCTCTATGTCCTCCTGCTCGGAGGCGAAGCCGCAATGATCGACAGCCGGACCCTGATCGGAGCCGTCGTCCTCGTCCTGGTGATCCCACTGGTCGTCGCAGTGCTGCTCAGAGCCGCATCCGGTCGCGGTAAAACCGGTCCCCGACGTCGCGCACTCCTCATAGATCGGGCGTCCCGCATCGTGCTTCCCTTGCTGTACGTCGCCATATTCGCAATGTTCGCCTGGCAGTCGGCCATCGTGACCTCGCATGCGAGGGACCTTCTGGCGTTGCTGCTCCCACTGGGTCTGTTTTTCCTCATCGTTCCAATCGTGGCCACCCGGACCGCCCACACAATGGGGCTGGAACGAGACCAGCGGGCCACGCTGGTCATGACGAGCGTGGCCCGCAACTCCCCCATCGCGCTGGCGGTGGCCGTGGCCGCGTTCCCCGACCGCCCCCTGATCGCGGTCGCGCTCGTGGCCGGGCCACTCATAGAGTTGCCGGTGCTGGCCGTTCTCAGCCAATGGCTGCGAGGCGCGTCTGGGCCTCGACGTTAGCTCCTCCTCGATACACCGTGACCCGCGACTGGCCCCGCTACGACGAACCTGCTCGATACCGGGTTTGGCTGCCTAAAGACGGTGGTCTCTCTGGGAAAAGAAATAGTGCTCAATACCGTCGAGAACCCGAGCCAAGCCGTATTCGAACCATTGGTCGAAGCCCAAAAGCACATCGTCCTTGTCAGTGAGCCGCTGAGGATGCGCAGAGTTCTCAGCCAGGGGAAATTGGGAAGCCAGGTGAGGGAATCTGCCGCTGGCCAGCTGATCGGAAAACTCCTCGAAGCGCCGCGTCGAGTCGTAGGGCACCACATCGCCTGCGGTGGAGGCGATGGCATCGATCGAGGGGTCCTCGGAGGCGGGGAGCATGGCCGCACCCTGCACGTAAGCGCTCAAAGTGAGATAGAGCCACATAGGGTCTCGACGTTCGCACGCGACCACATTCGCGAGAATTGCCATCGTTCGTTCGACGGCCTGCAACAGCCGTGGGGTCAATGGCGGCCGACTCTGCGCGAGGAGCCCCAGCAGCCACGGATGCCTGCGGTAGAGCCGCCACTCCTGGCGGGCCTCGTATTCCAGTTGCGCACGCCAACCAGCTGGTTCCACCTGCGGCCGCTCATAGGACGACAGCACCTGTTCGACCATGGCGGAGACGAGATCGAACTTGGAGGGAAAGAACCGATAGAGCGTCATGGTGGCGACTCCAAGTTTTGACGCGACGCGACGCATCGTCACCGAGGCGATGCCTTCGGCGTCGGCCAAGGAGATCGCCTGTTTCCAAATCACCTCGGCAGTGAGAGTTCCCGGGTGGGGCCTCCCAGGTCGGGATACATCCGTTGGCTGTGCGAAAGCCGCTGCCTTGCGACGACGGTACGCGCGAGCTTGACAGGACCGTGAACAGTATCGACGGCGGCGACCTCGATTAATCTGCGTGAGCTGGCGTCCGCACTGCTCGCACTGGGACTCCGGACTCATCTTCCTCCTTTTCATCACGGCGCTTTAACCGTGACGAAACTGTGGAACGGCGTGTTCAACACGGATATTTTTGGCAAATGCGCGAAATACAGCGTACAAACCACTGGGCGGGCATCGCCTGTGAACCTCGCGAAATCCGGCCAAACGCGAGACATCGAAGTGTCGATGAGGCGCATGAAACAACTTGAAACTCTCGGCCATCTCACCCAGGTGATCGCACAACCACCCGCACGTCGAAGGCAGACGCGCCAGACTAAGTTCGGCGACCGCATCGAAACCGGACACGTCCCATAGACGACACCCTGAAAAGGACCCAAGGGAGCAGCAACGATGAATGACATAAAGGTGTGGAAAGCCGGACCCGACGACATTGACCACGTCACCGAGGTCGTCACTCGGGCTGGAGCCGATGAAGAGGTTTCCCGGTGGCTCATGCGAGGCCTCAGCGAAGACCAAATCAAGGAATACGTCGGTTTGACGAAGGACTCATATATCAAGCCTGCGTTGACCAACGACGAAGTACTCCTCGCCTCAGACGCCTCCGGTGACATTGCCGGCTTTTCGATCTGGATGGCGATGGAATCCAATGAACGGTTCCACAACAAAGCCCAACACCTGCGCGGGGCCACAGCGCAACCAGGACAAACGATTCTCGAACGCCTGCTCGTGGTGACCGAAAGAAGCAACCAACACCGGCCCTCGACGCCACACCTGTACTTGCAGTCGATCGCCGTCGCCCCCACTCATCGAGGGCAAGGAGTGGGCGGGGCGCTCCTGCGCCACCGACTGGAAAACGCAGACCACGACCATCAACCGGTGTACCTAGAAGCCTCGACAAGGCGCAGTAAAGCCCTCTACGAACGCCACGGATTCACCGCAATGGGCTCTGTGGTGACCTTGCCCGAAGGGCCCCAACTGCAACCGATGTGGCGTGAACCAAAGCGCATCTGAAACCCACCTGCAATCGCCACAAGCAACCAGCTAGCGCCTCCCCCGTAGGTCGTCAAGCGGTGCCCGGGTACCGACCGGGCACCGCTTGACTCACGCTTCGGGAACTCCCACAACGTCACAGACATATGGTTCGATGGGACCGTGTCACGTCCGCAGTTTGCATTCGCCCCACCCACAACCGGTTCCAGTCGTGCCCTCGATCAGTCGACCTTCGACGCGGCCCAATCCGCCGTGATCAACCATCGGCAGGGGCCGCTTCTGGTTCGCGGCGGACCTGGCACCGGTAAGACCGAAACACTCCTGGCGGCTGCGGCGCACAAAGTACAAACCGGCACCGAGCCCTCCCGCGTCCTCATGCTGGGTCTGCGCCGCCGCGACTCCACCTATCTACGCAATCGCATCAACGCCATGACCGCATCTCATTCCTCAGAGGAGGTCAACGTATTCACCTTCTCGGCATACGCGCTAGCGATCCTGCAACGACACGCCCGAGCCCACCAGCTGCGGCTGCCCAGGCTCTTGACCGGACCTGAGCAGGAAACCCTGCTCAGGGACCTGTTGGCGCTGCGAGACTTCGGGTGGCCCGACCATCTCACCGCGGCCACGGCGACATACGCATTCACCCAGCAACTGCGTGACCTCATCCTGCGCTGTGGGGAGCGCGGCATCACCTCAGCGGAGCTGGCCCAGTGGGGTCGCCGCGAGGACCGGCCCGAATGGGAAGCCGCCGCGTCCTTCCTCGACGCTTACGTGTCAACCCTGGCCACCATGTCAGCCTCCGGCGGCGACCTGTTCGACACCGCCGAACTCGTCCGCGTCGCCACCGCCCGCGTGCGCGAGACCCCCGATGCCTCTGGTCGCCCCAGTTGGATATTCGTAGACGACTTCCAAGACGCCACGGTCGCCCACATGGAGTTGCTGCGCGCCATCGCCGGGCCAGGAGCGAACCTGGTCGCCGCCGCCTGCCCCGATCTGGGAGTCTTCGGCTACCAAGGAGGCGACCCCGAGTTGGTGCGTCAATTCCCCGACTCCTTCACCACCGTCGCGCAAAAACCAGCGGCCACGATTCAACTCACCCACGCCCACCGCGCGGCCGAATCTGTCTTGGGGGCCACCAACACGCTCGCGTCACGACTGCGCGGCCCCGCCCACGACCGGGCTCGGCAACCATCGACCGTGCCCGAAACCGCCCCCGATGTCGCCGCCGACAACGTCGAACTCCCCCCAACGTCGACTGCCGAGATCCCGGCTGTGGAGGCCCAATCCGATCAGAGCCACGCGCCGGAGACCGACCGCGTAGATGCGCTCACTGGGGCGGTACAGGTCGTCCATCTCGCCTCCACCACCCAAGAGGCCGCCTATATCGCCGACTCGCTACGCCGGGCCCACCTCCTGGATGGCGTCCCCTACTCCGACATGGCCGTCATCACCCGGTCTGCCCGCAGCCTTCCCGACATTCGCCGCGCCCTCCACCACGCGGGCGTACCGGTCCAGCAAGCTGCTGACGACACCGCGCTGGCGGCGCAGCCGGTGGTCCGGGATCTGCTGCGCCTGATCACCTGTGGCCGCGATCCAGCCCTGGTCGACGCGCCCGTTGCCGAAGCACTGCTGCTGTCGCCCTATGCCGGTGCCGACCCGAACACGTTGCGCCGCCTCAAAGTCGAACTGCGTCGCCGCGCCGGGCAACACGATAATTTCCGTCCCGCCTCCGAACTGCTAGTTAATTTCCTGCTTGAACGCGGCGAGAACCCCGCCACCGCGCTGGAACTGCCCGAGGAGGAGTGGGCGGGCCCCGCGTTGAAACTCAAACGTCTCCTCGAGACGGCCGCCACTTCCGATGGCTCGATCACTGGGACCCTGTGGAACGTGTGGGACCAGTCCGGCCTTGCCGACCGTCTACACCGCATAGCGCTCTCAGATGATCGACGCTCCGCCAGGGCCGACGCCGACCTTGACGCGATGGTCGCCCTGTTCGACCTAGCAGGCGACTACGCGACGAAACTGCCCGGCGCGAGTGTCGAAGTCTTTTGCCACCATGTTCTCCACCAACAACTGCCCGGAGACTTCCTCTCCCCACGGGCCCATATCGCCCAAGCCGTCACGCTCACCACCGCTCACGCCGCCCACGGCCAGTTTTGGGACCTTGTCGTCGTCGCCGGAGCCAGTGAAGGAACATGGCCCAACCTTCGCCCACGTGGCTCAGTCATGGGGGCCGAAGCGCTGGTGGATCTCCTGGCTGGACGCGGCGACACCGACGTCATCGCTCAGCTACTCGATGAAGAACGCCGACTGTTCTATGTGGCCACTACTCGCGCCCACCGGCGGCTCCTGGTGACAGCGGTGGAATCCGACGACACCCAGCCGTCCCGGTTTACCAGCGAACTTGGCGTGAGGCCCATATCGCTACGGCGGCTCCCCCGGCCGCTGAACCTCGCCGCGCTCACCGCCGGGCTACGCCAAGCCTCCGTTGACGCCGTCGAAGCAGCCGGAATCACCGAAGCGGACATACCCGACTTTGGTACCCGCTCGCTGCGCGAGCCCGCCCATCGCACCGCCGCCGACGCGACCAACCTCCTAGCCCACTTGGCGCGCTCCCAGGTCTCAGGAGCTGCCCCCTCCCAGTGGTGGGGCATCGCTCAACTATCCGACGAACGCGCTTTGACCTGGGCCAACGACACCATCCGGGTTTCCCCCTCCCGGGCCGAGAAAGTCCAACAGTGCGCTCTGCGCTGGGTCCTCGAATCGCACGGCGGCGACACCTCCGATGATCTCCCCCGCTTGTTGGGAACACTGCTGCACGGGGCAGCCGAAGAAGTCACCAAACAACCCGAGGCGCCAGCGCGCGACATTCTCGAACACGTCGTCAACGAGCACTTCCACCGCCTCCCCTTCGAGGCGACCTGGCAGGCCGACCAAGAGCGTGCCCGCCTCGGTGGCATGACCGAACGCCTGGCCGGATGGCTGGAGGCCAACCGTAACCAGCTCCTTGCCGCCGAACAGTCCTTTACCGTCGCCATCGAAGTCGGGCCCGATAAACGCAGCGTCGTCATCTCCGGGCAAGCTGACCGCCTCGAACGCACTCCCAACGGTGACCTGTACGTCGTTGATCTCAAGACCGGAAAGAACGCCATCAGCGCGGCCGAGACCGAAACCAATCCACAACTGGGCATCTACCAACTCGCCATCGAAAACGACGGGTTCGCCGATCTCGCCGGTCCCCAGGCTCGCTCCGCGGGAGCGGAACTCATCTACCCGGCCATCGACAACAAACACATCGCCAAGCGCACCCAAGCCGCCCTCAGCGAAGCCGAAAACCCCGACTGGGCTCGCGAACTCGTCGCCGAGGTCGCCGAACAGATGGCGGGTGACACCTTCACCGCTCGCCACACCAGCGCGTGCCGAACTTGCTCGGTGAAGAACTGTTGTCCCCTCACCGACGAAGGCAAACACATCACTGACATCGCGCCCCACCACGATGAAGCCCCCTCCCAGACCGAAGGAGGCAACGATGAGTAGCTCTCCTCGCTATAGCGCACTTGGACTGGCCAACCGGCTGGGCGGGGACTCCCCCGCTCCCACCGAGGAGCAACGCGCCGTCATCGAGGCCGGGTTGAGTCCCATGCTTGTCATCGCGGGCGCAGGCTCCGGAAAAACCTCCACGATGGCCGACCGAGTTGTCTGGCTCATCGCCTGTGGACTGGTGAAACCAGAACATATCCTCGGCCTGACCTTCACCCGCAAGGCCGCCGCCGAACTCACCGCCAAAATCCGCACCAAGCTCGCCCGCCTAGCCGCATCGATCGAATCGCTGGACGACCTAGCCGGAGAACCAACCGTCTCCACCTATAACGCCTATGCGGCTAGCCTCGTCACCGAACACGGCATCCGCATCGGCATCGAACCGGGCACCCACGTCATCACCGACACCGGGCGATGGCAAATGGCCCGCGACCTGGTGTGTGCCTGGGACGGGGAACTGACCGAATTCAACGCCGGGATCGACCGCATCACCGAACAAGTGTTGGCGCTATCTGGCGGAATGTCCGAGCACCTGGTGGACGCCTCGGCTCTCACCGACTTCGACGAGTACCTCGCCGAGCAGCTCTCCGTGCGAGCTGGGAAGCGTTCCAACGCCGAATTCCGCACCCTGCACTCGGTGACCCGCCAGCATCGGCAACTTCTGCCGTTGGTCAAGGCCTGGCAGGAACGTAAACGTGACTCTGGCGTCATGGACTTCGCCGACCAGCTGCAACTAGCCGAGCAGCTGGTATCCGCCGCTCCCGAAGTCGCCGCCACCGAGCGAGAACGCTGGCACGTGGTGCTGCTGGACGAATATCAAGACACCTCGCACTCGCAAGTGACGTTGCTACGAAAGCTCTTTGGCGATGGGCATGCCGTGTGCGCGGTGGGAGACCCCAACCAATCGATCTATTCGTGGAGAGGAGCCTCCGCCGGCACCCTGGAGCGTTTTCGAGCGGATTTTCCCACCGCCGAGGGGGAAGCCGCCACCGAAGTTTTCCTGACTCGTTCCTGGCGGAACCGGGCCGAGATCCTCGAGGTGGCCAACACTGTCTCCGAGCCGTTGCGTTCGGGTGGAGGAGTTCCACAGTTGACCGCTGGAGTCGACGGGGTCGGAGTCGTGGCCACCTCGCTCCATGCGACCGCCGCCGACGAAGCCGCCTGGGTCGCCGAACAGTTCAGCCAGAAGTGGTGGCCCCACAGTGACACCGGCCAGACTGCCGCCACGTTGGTCCGCAGCCGCAGACAGATCGCCCCCCTGATGCAAGCGTTCGACGCAGCCGGGTTGCCCTTCGAGGTCGTGGGTTCAGTCGGGCTGCTCTACTACCCCGAGGTCGCCGAAACCGTCGCGACGCTTCGCGCCACCGCAGACCCAACCTCAGGTGCGGCACTGTTGCGGCTTCTCACCGGCCCCCGAATACGGCTAGGCCCCCGAGACATGCAGGCGCTGTGGGCGCGGGCGCGCGAACTGGTAGCCGATGTCAGTGGTTTCGAGCCGATGCAGTTTGCCAGCGAAGCCGAGCCATCCCTATCGGACGCTCTCAATGATCTGGGCGACCCCGCTGCGTACAGCCCTAGTGGCTATCAACGGCTCCAGCGACTGCAGCGCGAACTGTCGTGGTTGCGGGAACGCTGCGACCAGAGCCTGGCGGACATCGTGCGCGACGCCATCACCGTGACCGGCCTCGACGTCGAAACTCTTCTCCATCGAGGCGAGTTGACGCACCTGGACGACTTCGTTGACGTGGCCGCCTCGTATGACTCCAGCACCCACTCAGCCGGCATCAACAGTTTCCTGTCATATCTGGAGACGTCGAAGGATCGGGAACGCGGCATGGTCATCGAGGGCGCTTCCGTGACCGCCGGGGTCATCCAGATCATGACCGTTCACGCGGCAAAGGGCCTCGAATGGGATGTCGTGGCCGTCCCCGGTCTGGCCCAGGGAGTTTTTCCCTCGACTCGCGCGGGCTCAAGCTGGGTTAGCGATCCTTCGGTATTGCCATTTCCACTGCGCGGGGACGCCGCAGAGCTGCCGATGCTCTTCCTGGATGAAGCGGAAAACCCGACCCAGGTCAGCAAGGCAATCAAGGCTTTCAAACACGATTGCAAAGAGCATCGGGCTTGCGAAGAAAGGCGGCTGGCCTATGTGGCCATGACCCGCGCCCGCCATACTTTGCTGGCCAGCGCGTATTACTGGGAGCCCGAGAGTGTCAAACCACGGCAGCCAGCGGCGTTCTTGTCGGAGGCGCGGCTGGGAGCCACCGAGGTGGGTCCGTGGTTGACGGCTCCTGGGGCGACCAATCCGTTGGAGGAGGATGCTCCGACGAAGACGTGGCCGGTGGTGGCGCCGTTGGGTCATCGGCAGGAGTCGTTTGTGACGGCCGCGCGGTTGGTCGATGCCGCTATGCGAGACGGGGAGGGCCTGGTCGAAGGGGACAGTTTTCCGGCTCTGAGTGGTTCTTCTCAGGCGCGATATTGGCGCCAGCAGGCTGCGCTGCTGTTGGCTGAGCGGGAAGAGCGGGCTCGCAACGTGATCTTTTTGCGTCGGCCTGAGCGGATGTCGGCCTCGCAGGTGCAGGCGGCAAATGCCGATCCGCAGGCATATTTGCGTCAGTTGCGGCGGCCTTTGCCTCAGCCTCCGCATGAGGCGGCGGGGCGCGGAACCGACTTTCACGCTTGGGTGGAGGAACACTTTCAGCATCAGCAGACGCTTCCCTTGGAGGAGTTCAGCGACGGTCAGGATGTCGTTGAGCCCCAGATGGAGCGATGGCGGCGCAATTTCGAAGCTAGCCAGTGGGCGCAGCGGGACATCCACGCGACTGAGGTGCCGTTCGTGATCGATGTGGACGGGATTCCGGTACGTGGTCGTATTGACGCGGTCTTCGCGCGCCAGGACGGCCGGTGGGATGTGGTGGATTGGAAGACTGGCCGGGTCCCTATTGGGGAGGCCGCTGTGGCTGCCGCAGCTCAGTTGGCGATCTATCGAGTTGCGTGGGCGCGGTTGGCGGGCGTGGACGAAAGCGCAGTCGAGGTGGCTTTTTATTACGTAGCTGACGATGTGACTGTTCGTCCGGCCGATCTTCCGAGTTTGGATTCGCTGTCGCAGTTCTTGCGGGTGGGCCCTGGGGGTTTCTCTAGCTCCTGACTGTGGGGTTGCGGCCAGTTAGCGAATGCGATCGGTCTCCTGGGCTATATAGGTGTGGAGGGTTTCGGCCATCGCTTCGGTGAATGCCGGGTCGTTGATGTGGGTGTCCATTTCGATGAGTTCGACGCGGCTGAGGTCGAGGGTGGCGCGGATGGCGTCGAACATGGCTGCGTCGGCTTCGGGGTCATGGAAGGGTTGGCCGGGCGCTCCGTACTCCGACATGCCTTGCAGCGGTAGGTAGAGGGCGGTTCGCATAGAGCTGGATGAGAGCCGGGAGGCAACGCGCTTGCCGAGTTCGGCGGCTTCATGCGGCAGGGTGCGGACGATGGTGACGGCGGGGTTGTGGACCATGGTTTGGCGGTCGGCGAAACGCTTCGGGATCGTATCGGGGGTGTGGAAGTTGATCATGTCGAGTGCGCCAGTGGAGACCACGTGCGGGATGTGGGCTTTGCCGGGGCCGGTGAGTCGGTCGGGGCGACAGGGGAAGACACCGCCGACGAGTTCGTCGGCCAGTTCGTGGGTGGTGACGTCGAGGACTCCGGCGAAGTGACCTTCGCTGACGAGTCGTTCAAGGGTTCGTCCGCCTACTCCGGTCATGTGGAAGACGATGACTTCGTATCCGAGCTGGTCGAGGCGTTTGCGGGCCGCGGTCACTCCGGGGGTGGTGACTCCGAACATGCTGGCGGCGAGCATGGGGCGGGCGTCGTCAAGGGTGGGTTTGGTGGCGGTGACCATCCCGGCGAGCGCGGCGGCGGCGTTGGCGAGGATGGGACCTGAGATGCGGTTGACCCCGGCGATGTCGGTCACGGCGGGAAACAAGACGAGGTCGCTTTGTCCGACGTAGGCGGCGGCGTTGCCGGTGACGACAGCGGTAGAGACGATGGCTTTGGGTACGCCGAGAGGGAGCGCACGGAACGCACGGGCTCCGATGGAGGTGCCGCCGGTGCCCCCGAGGGCGAGGGCGCCGTCGCATTTGCCGTCGGCGAAGAGTTTCGTGATGACTTCGGTTGCCCCGGTGGCCATGGTGTCGACGGCGACGGCTCCGGTTCCTGCGGCGAGTTCGCTGATGTTGGCTGCGGCGGCATCGGCCACTTGGTCGCGGCCGATGTCGGGGGTGAAGGCGGGTGCGCCGAGGACTCCAGTGTCGACTACGAGGACGTTGATGTTTTCTGATTTGAGGCGGTCCTTGACGTAGGCGAATTCTTCGCCTTTGGTGTCGAGGCAGCCGACGAGCACAACAGTGGGCAACGCATCCTCCTGGCCTGGTCCCTGCGGTGGGTCCAGTATCGTCACATAATTGGCGAGAATCTATCAGCAATCTGACTTAGTCGTGGTCGGCTCTTTGGTTCCGGTGGGGTTGTCTCACAAGGCGTCGGGCTTGCGCATCTGCTCGTGGGGGTGGTGGTCGCCTGAGCAAATGCTGGCGGCCAAGGCAGAGACGTTCCGTCCGCGCGGTATCGCTCGCCGCCTTAGAGAAATGACGATCAACGGGCTGCCTAGCCAGCCGGTGGGGATCTCGTGACGGCCGGCTGGTGGAAGGTTATCCACAGGGAAGAATTCGGTTGTTGACGCCCTAACTGGATTTTTGGGAAACTGGAATCGGGGGACCCCTGAATGAAGAATTTTCATCTTCACGGATGGGTTTCGGCGCGAACCATCGCAATTAACCCCACGCGGTACCGCGCAATCGCCGATGCGGAGCGCAGACATTGGAGCGCTACCCCATCATCACGGTGCCAGGCCAGGACATCACCTGGGGAGAGATACACGTGGGCAGCCGCAGCTCATTTATCGACGCCGGGTTCACCCAGGTCGCTCACCCCACGAAACGTCGCGTGGTCATGCGACTGGAGTTCTAGCCCTCCTGAGGTGGGCCGATCATGCCCAACGTGGGCCGAACATGCAAAGAGAAAGGCCCGGCACGAGACGGTATTAGCCGTCCGTGCCGGGCCTTCGCCGGTGGAGCTGCAGGGAATCGAACCCTGGTCCTCCGCTGCGTCAGTGAGACTTCTCCGGGTGCAGTCCGCTGTGCCTTTCCTCAAGCCCCACCGATCACGCGGACGAGTCGGTGTGACGGGCTCCAGCCACTGTTCATGTCGCCTACAACCCCGTGGCCGGGTTGAAGGTCTAGCGTCCTATCTGATGCTGGCTACCGGGATCGGACGCTCATCCGGACCAGCAACTTCACAATCGCTTAAGCAGCGAGGGCGAAGTCAGTGCGTTTTGCGTTGGCACTTGTTGTTTTCCAACGTTGGTTAACGAGACAGCGTTGGCTTCCTCGACCCGCTTCTCTCACATCAACATACGGAGTCGAAACCGATCAGCCCCTTGTTGATGCGTCAAGCATCCCTATGCAGTTGTCTGAATCGGTCACTACCTGCGAACCGATTCCATCACGGCCCCGAGAATGCCGCTGTCAATATCCTATCCCATGTCACATACGTGACGAAAGCGAGTTTTCTGACTCAACAATCACACGCTGAACTGGGAATATACAGGCAGCCGAGGTTGGCTAGGCCTTGCCCTTCGTACGCAGGCCCGCGCTGCGCTCGATTTCACGCTGCGCTTCCCGCTTGGCGATAGCCTGCCGCTTGTCGTGCGACTTGCGCCCCCGGGCCAAAGCCAATTCCATTTTCGCCCAGCCACCGGAGAAATAAACCGAAAGCGGGATCAGCGTCACACCGGCTTCGCTGAGCTTGCCCTCCAACTTGGCGATCTCAATGCGGTGCAGCAACAGCTTGCGGATGCGCCGGGGCCGGTGGTTCGTCCAGGTGCCGTAGTCGTACTCGGTGATGTGCAGGTTATGAACCCGCGCTTCGCCACCGTAAATTTCCGCATAGGCGTCGGTGATGTTGCACTTGCCCTCACGTAGAGACTTCACCTCGGTTCCGGTGAGAACAATCCCCGCCTCATAGGTGTCCAGGATGTCAAAGTCAAACCGGGCACGACGATTTGTCGTCACAAGCTTGCGCTCAGGACCGGTCTTGGCCGCGTTGGTCTGGGTTTTCTTCTTCTTGGACACGCTGCAATGTTAACGGGTACGCGAAGGCGACGTCGAGTGGATTAGTGTCGCGCCGCGTTGAGACAGTAGCGCCCACTTCGCCCCGCGCCCAGTGGCACGGCCCTGGCCAGGGCGCGCTCTACCGGCACAGGCAAGAGGGTAGGTAGCCCAACGGATTGACCTGGTTTCCGTTGACCCGCACTTCAAAATGTAGATGGTCTCCCGTGGAGGAACCAGTCGTACCCACGGCTCCGATTCGCTGCCCCCGGCTCACATGTTGCCCATGGTTAACGTCAATGCGCGACTGGTGCGCATAGCAGGTCGACAGGCCATTGCCGTGATAAATGCACGTGAAAAGGCCGTATCCGCCCGACCAACCAGCGGTGACGACATTGCCTGACTCGGAGGCGTAGATCGGCGTGCCACCGGCTGCGGCGAAGTCAGTGCCTCCATGGAGGCGCACCGTTCCGTAGATGGGGTGGGTGCGATACCCGAAATCAGAAGACTTCCAGCCATTAACTGGCTGAGCGAGAGTCGAGCCTCCGCCCGATCCGCTTCCAGACCCGCTGCCGGAACCACTACCCGATCCGCTGCCGGACCCGCTACCTGACCCACTGCCGGACCCGCTGCCGGACCCGCTATTGCGGTCTCGTTCGGCCGCGGCGGCTTGGGCCCGCAGTTCCTCGGCTATGCGGTCGGACTCCGCGTCCAGCTGGGCCCACAGATGCTCGGTTTCGGCCCGCTCCTCTTGAGCCACGGACAACGCGTCTTCCCGGTTGGCCACGAGGCTGACAACTTCGGCCCGGGCCGACTCGGCGGCCTGCTGTTGCTCCTGTGCGTACGAGAGCGCCGCCTCAGCTTCGCGACGCGCCGCCTCAGCCTCAGTCCTGGCCGCCGCCGCCAAGCTCTCGGCGTTGGAGGCTTCACGACGTGCCAGAGTTACCTCCTCGACCGCTTGATTCTTCCGCTCGACGAGCATCTCCAGGTATGACATGCGTTCAAGTGCCAAGGACGGCTCATCGGCCGAGAGAATGGCGTCAAAGGTCAGCAGCTCAGTGCCCCGATAGGTCGAGGAGAGCAAGTTAGCCCGCTCGGTGCGCGTCTGATCTACCGCCTCGGCCGCGTCGGCCATCTCCGCTTCGGCCTCAGCCAGTTCCTCGGCAGCCCGGTCAGCTTCCCGTTGCGCGGCATCCGCCTGCACTTCCGCCGCCGCGACCCGGCCACGGGCCTCATCGACCGCGGCTTCGGCATCGGGCAGTCGCGCCTCGGCCTCGGCCAGCTTTTGACCAGCCTCCTGAGCCCGATCGGTCGCCCCCTCCAATAGAGAAGCCATCTCGGCTTTCTCCTGTTCAATGCGATCAAGTTCACTTTGGGAGGTTTGTGCCTCAACGGGAGAAGACATGGTGACTGCGAGGAGTATCGCGCTGAATGTCACCCCTAGTCGTCTCATAACCGGTGAGTCTATGACACATTCACCTTTGGAATGTCTCGAACACGTCATTTAACACTTTTAGCGGACATGAGGCGAAATCAGCTCCCAGGCTCTTGGACTCCGGTATCGGCCCACTTCAATGGCGTCCCCGCTTCCCCTCCATGGGTCTGTGAGGCCGTTTCGGGGGAGGAAGCGCGCTCCCGCGACGCTGCGAACATGACTGTGGGGAGTCCCGATTTCTCGGAGACTCCCCACAGTCGGGCGGCCTATGCGAAAAGTGGCCTTAGAGCCTGGGGCGAATATTCTCCCCAGCCATCCAAGGACCACACCGGCCGCATAAGCCGAGTGATTGAGCAGGTCGGCTAGACTTTGATGTTGAAGCGCAGCGTAATCCAAGCGGTCACCGCACTAATCACCGACGCCACGCCAAGCAAGACCGGCAGCACCAAAAGCACCGCCTGCCACGTCAGTGGCGGCATCAGTCCGAATAGGTCAGAGAACGCCCCATCGATGACGAACACCTTCGCCGCGCACAGCGTTGCGAACGCCACTAGCGCCCCGATGACCCCGGCGAACACCGCTTCGAGAACAAATGGAGCCTGCACGAACCAGTTGGGCGCGCCCACCAGCTTCATGATCGAAACCTCGCGGCGACGTGAATAAGCTGCCACCTGGATGGTGTTGGCCACCAGCATCAGTGCCGCCACACCCTGCACCAGCGCGATGATCAACGTCATGTTCTGCGCGCCGCTGAGAATGTCGAAGACCTTTTGCAGCACTTGCTTTTGGTTGATGGACTGGTAGATTCCCTCGCGCTCACCGAAGTCGACGATAAGGTCATCGGCCTGGTCAATGTTGTTCATGCTGACGCGGAAAGCCGCTGGCAGCACTTCGGGATCTACCGCGCCGACCATGTCTGGGGCATCGGAGAACGTCTCTTGGAAGCGCTCCCAGGCATCTTCCTTAGTCTCATAGACCACTTGCGCGGTGCGCTCGTCACCACGCAAGTCCGCGTGCAACTGATCGCGTGTCTCATCGTCGATGTCCTGATCTAGGTACATGACGACTTCGAGGTTGGTCTGGTAATACTCCTCCACCAGGTCGACCTGGTGGTACAACAGCAGTCCCGCGCCTAGCATCGACAGAGATACCGCCATGGTGATGATCATGGCGACGGTCATGCTGATGTTGCGCCACAGCCCGAGGAAAACCTCGGACATTACATATTTTGCGCGCATCGCTTAAGTCTCTCTACCTTCCGCTTTATCCGTAGACGCCTCGGGACTGGTCCCGCACGACCTTGCCGCCTTCGATTTCGATGACGCGGCGGCGCATCTGGTTCACGATATTGGAGTCGTGGGTAACCATGACGATGGTGGTCCCGGTGCGGCTGATGCGGTCCAGCAGTCGCATGATCTCGATGGAGGTGTCCGGGTCGAGGTTACCGGTCGGCTCGTCGGCCAACAGCAGCAGTGGCCGGTTGACGAACGCGCGCGCGATGGCGACACGTTGCTGCTCTCCACCGGACAACTCGTGCGGGTAGCGGTGCTCTTTTCCACCGAGTCCCACTAGTTCGAGGACCTCGGGAACAACCCGGCGGGCCACCGAACGCGGCTTACCGATCACTTCCAGAGCAAAGGCCACGTTCTCCGCGGCGGTGCGGTTGGGGAGCAATCGAAAATCTTGAAACACGCAGCCGAGGGTCCGCCGATAGGCGGGCACCTTCCATCGACGCATGGAGGTTACGTTGCGGTCCCCGACGGTAATAGTGCCCTTGTCCGGGATCTGTTCGCGCAACAGGAGTTTGATGATGGTGGATTTGCCTGCACCGGTCGGTCCGATAAAGAAGACAAACTCGCCCTTGTCGATGAAGACGTTGATATCTTCCACCGATGGCCGGTTGGACCGGGGGTAATGCTTCGAAACGCCGTCTAGCTCAATCACGATGGTGGAGTCTACGCGCAAAAGCTGCGGATCGCATAACCGGTGCCGCTACCAGAGCCATCACATAACGACCGATTCCGCCGAAAAGCCACTTACGCTCGGCGAAATCATCCGTTTGTACTAGTTCGCCTCATATGTTCGCCTGAGTCGAGCAACGTCACAGGGTACGCACCGTAGGTGAACCGAGAGCGCGCGCTAGGCGTTCTCGTCGTTCTCGCTCGACATCCGCCACCGAATCCCGGCCTCTAGGAAAGCGTCGATGTCCCCGTTGTAGACCCCTTGCACGTCCGAGGTCTCATGGCCGGTGCGCAGGTCCTTGACCATCTGGTACGGGTGCTGCACGTAGGAGCGCATTTGATCACCCCACGAAGCGGTCACGCTGCCGCGCAGTTCGTCAAGCTTCGCGTTCTGTTCGTCGCGCTTGAGCTTGTTGAGCTTCGATTGGAGCACCGACATCGCCGTGGCTCGGTTTTGCAGCTGGCTGCGTTCGTTTTGGCACGACACAACGATCCCAGTCGGCAGGTGGGTGATGCGGACCGCGGAATCGGTCGTGTTGACTCCCTGACCTCCCGGACCGGAAGCCCGGTAGACGTCGATGCGGATTTCGTCGTCGGGAATCTCGACCTGTTCGGTCTTTTCGATCACCGGAACCACCTCAACGGCGGCGAAACCAGTCTGACGGCGCTTCTGCGTGTCGTACTGACTGATACGCACCACCCGGTGCGTCCCTTGTTCTACCGAGAGCGTCCCGTAGGCGTACGGGCCCTTCACGGCGAATGTGGTGGACTTGATCCCCGCTTCTTCGCCATAGGAGACGTCATAGACTTCGGTGTCGCGGCCATGCTTGTCGGCCCACCGCAGGTACATCCGCATCAGCTGCTCGGCGAAGTCACAGGCGTCGTTGCCTCCGGCCCCGGAGCGAACCGAGACGACGGCTTCACGCTCGTCGTACTCGCCAGAGAGCAACGTCCGGATCTCCAGCTCGTCGATTGACTTGCGCAGGGACTTGAGTTCACCTTGCACCTCACCCTCGGCCGAGGCGTCGTCCTCGTCCCCCGCCAGTTCCCACAGAACCTCGACATCGTCCAAACGGGAGTGCAGTTCACTGATTCGGTTGAGCTCGCTTTGCACCCAGGAGAGCCGGGAGGTGACCTTTTGGGCATGGTCGGTGTCGTCCCACAGGTCGGGCGCGGCGGCCTCGGCCTCCAGTTCCTTGAACTCACGCCGAAGTTTCGGCAGGTCAAGCACCGATTCGACGGCGCTGAGGGTCTCGCGCAGACTACGTACTTCTGAGGAAACATCGACACTGGTCACAATTGACTACCTTACGTCTGCGAGCGCGACCACTTTCATGTGGCCACGTGCGCATCACTCCCCCACGCTTTCGGGCCCGACAGTCCGGGAAACTGGCTCGCGGGTGACTCTAGAGGTGACATATGCGATTCCGAATCCACCTCGAGGACGCTGGTGGCCCCTGTGGAATCGAGAATGGGACGCCCGAGTGTTTCGGAGCGTCCCATCGAAGTAGCGGCTAACCCGTACATTGCCGTTCGCAGCGTCAGAAGCATCGGACTCCAAGGAGGCGGAGTTTCGACGGTCCTGTGACCGGTTGGTCGGATGCGAACGGTTTGGTCATCACTTCGTCCTCCGGGTGTACCCACGTGCGTGGGGCAGAACGAAGCGGTGCAGACTTACTTCTGGCGTGCTTTGAGCCAGTTGATCGCCGAACGGTGGTGACCGATCGCGAAGTCCATCGCCGTCGAAGCGCCGGCGTCTTCCCCCGCCAGTTCCTTACTAATTGCCCGAGCTTCGGACAATGCTTCCTGATGCTGTTCCAAAGCATCCGCATACATTTCAGAGAGCGTGGCCGGAGACATGTGCTCCATAAAGGCCGTACGCAGAGCGATAGGGTCTCGCAACTTGCCTATCGTGGTTGGTTCATTCAACCAACGAGAGAACGCTCGCCTTCCGTTGGCCGAAATTGAATAGGGAACCGAAGCGCGCGGCCCCGGCTTTCCAACGCGAACATATCCCACTTCAGCCAGTGCCGGGAGTTCGCGATAGACCTGACTTCGAGTCATAGTCCAGTAGGGCCCCAGGCGATTGATGGCTTCCGCCATCAACTGACCGCCTGTCATTGACCCTTCGTGTAGCAGACCCAGTAGGGCCGCTGATGTGTCGTTGAGTATTTTTCCTGCCATGAGGCCAGGATGCCATGCTGCGAGGGCCTTTGCAAGTGGACTCCTCTACTGTGTCATGTTGTCGTTGATTTTAGACAGTCACTTGTGAATTAATTGAGTGCACATGGGCGGCAATTGCCTCACGAGCAATGACTCGTATAAGTAAGTTGTACGCAAACAGGTCCGACACCATGCCTATTCGGGTGAGCCGTGGCATTGTGCCCAAAAACGGCAGTTACTCCAGCACATCCGCCTTTAATAAAGCGACCCTTACGGCCACTTGAGACCGTCGGAATCCGCTTACAAATGTTCACTACCGGCTTCAACTGAGCGCAATCGAACCCCCGACTTGCAACCCTAGAGCATACCCGAGGACCAATTCCCGGAAGAATCAGAGCCATATTCACAATTAGGCATAGTTAGATAAATATCACTCACTTCAAGTGAACAGCCGCTCGCTCCTATCAACCAGGCCAAGAGAAAGCGCTTAAGCGCCACCGCACCCTATCTAGTTGGTTGCCCAATACACACAGCACCCCGGCTCCTGACCGCCCGTGGCCGACGCGGAACCCGAACAGTCGAACGGGCCTCAGCCAAAGTGGGTTGCCCAGTTACACTCAGGCATCATGTTCGGTCAATTTTGCGGTCGACGAACTCCTTCCCTAGGCGGTAAACACATGAGGAGGCTGGCATTGCGGGCCCAGCACACCTGCGGCGACAGCCGTTCGGCTCGTCACTCGGCGGTGACCTGTGACTAAAGCAAAGCCCAGGCTCGTCTGGCACCTCGGTGCCTCCACCGACGTTGGCCAAATCCGGGACATCAACGAAGACTCCTACCTAGCGCACCCCGAGCTCATCGCCGTAGCTGACGGCGTTGGTGGTGCGGCGGCTGGCGAGGTCGCCAGCGCCATCGCCATCGAGCAGATGCGGTCCCTAGTCACGGGCAAGGAGGTCCGCGGCCCCTCGGCTGAGGCCTTCGATGATGCGGTGGTGGCGGCTCGCGAGAAGATCCGCAGTGTGGTCGAGGACAACCCGGAGTCTGAGGGTATGGGCACGACGTTGACGGCGTTGTGGCTGGGTGAGGATGAGGTCACGCTGGCCCACATTGGGGACTCGCGTGCGTATCAGTTGCGCGGGGACGACTTTGTACAAGTGACTGTCGATGATTCCTATGTGCAGCATCTCATTGATGAGGGTGCCATCACCAAAGAAGAGGCGATCGATCATCCGTATCGGTCGATGGTGACGCGGGTGTTGCAGAGCAAGGAGGCCCCCACGCACTTTGAGTCGCGTCCGGCGCGGGTCGGTGACCGGTTCGTGGTGTGTTCGGATGGTCTGACTGATGTGGTGAGAGAGGAAACCGTCGAGGACGTGTTGCGGGAGTTCGCTGACCCACAAGCGGCCTCGGAACGGCTGGTGGAGTTGGCGCTGCGGGCGGGCGGGCCCGACAATATTACGGTCGTGGTGGCTGACATTAAAGAGGCCACAGTCGATCCGAAGGCGGTTGTCTTCGGGAGTGGATTCGCGTTGATGTTGCTGGCCGTCGGTGGCTTTGCCTGGTGGGCAGTCGGTTAGCCACGGTTGGCCATCTGGTGCAACCGTCCGCGGACAGCTTAGGGGTGGGTCACCGTGGTGGCCCACCCCGCTCGCGTGGTGGGGGCTATTTTCCGGCCGAGGCGGCGATGCCGTCGAGAATGTCGTGTTCGGAGGCAATGACCGAGCTCGCTCCGGTTCGCTCCATGATGGTGCGCAGGACGAGGGAACCGCCGATGATGACGTCGGCTCGGCCAGGGTGCATGACGCCGATGGCGAGGCGCTGCTCGTGAGTGGCTGTGGCCAGTCGGTCGGCCACTTGGCAGACTTGTTCGTAGGTGACCGGGGTGCCGTCGATGGCATCGGCGTCGTACTTGTCGAGGTCGAGGGCTATTCCGGCCACGGTCGTGACGGTCCCGGCCACGCCCACAAGTTCGACTGAGAGTCGCTGTGGGTCGACTGTGGCCAAGGCGGAGTCGACGAGGGCGCTGATATCGGCCTGGGCTGTGGCCAGTTCGGTGGGGGCGGGCGGGTCGGAGTGGATGTGTCGCTCAGTCATGCGTACGCAGCCGATGTCGACGCTGCGAGCGGCGAGTACTGCGGTGCCCTCTCCTCGCACGAACTCTGTTGATCCGCCGCCGATGTCGATCACGAGGCGTTGGCCTTCGACCTCGGGCATCGTGGCGACGGCTCCGCCAAAGGACAGCCGTGCCTCTTCGTCGCCAGAGATCACCTCCGGTGGGGTACCGAGTGTCGCGGTCACCATCGCGGTGAACTCTCCGGAGTTGGCCGCGTCTCGGGTGGCGGACGTGGCTACCATGCGTACTGCTTGGACGTCGTGGTCGCTAATTTGTGCGGCATAGCCCTCTAGGGCCAGCCGGGTGCGTTCGATGGCGGCGGGTGCGAGGCGGCCCGTCTTGTCGACTCCTTCGCCCAGACGCACGACTTCCATCCGTCGGACGATATCGGCTAGGCGGCCATCACTTCCAACTTCGGCGATGAGGAGGCGGATCGAATTGGTGCCGCAGTCGATCCCAGCCACACGATGCCCGCCTGAGGCGGCGGTACTGGTGCTTTCACGTGCCATGTCATGCCTCTCTAAGACTGGTCGTCATTGCGTTGGGCGTAGTGGTTCGAACCTGGGCGGTTGAGGCTGCGGTGGCCAGGTGCGGCCTCATTCCTCGTCGCTGACACACGAACCGTTTTGCCACCAGGCGTCGAGCTGTTCCAAAGCTTCCTCACCGAAGCGGTTGAGGCCCTCCGGGCTGGCCAGGGCATGGCCGACGTGAACGTGAAGGCATTTGACGCGATCGGGCATGCCTCCAGCTGAGATGCCGTCGATTTCGGGGACATCTCCCAGTTGGGAACGTCGTTGCAGGTATGCCTCGTGGGCGCGCCGGTACGACTCTGCCAATTCGGGGTCTTCGCTCAGGCGCTGGCTCATCCGCTTCATCTGACCGGAACCTTCGAGGGTTCCGATGGCGCTACAGGCTTTAGGGCAGGTGAGGTAGTAGAGCGTTGGAAACGGGGTGCCGTCTGGCAGTCGCGGTTCGGTTTCGATAACGCCGGGCTTCCCACAAGGGCACCGCCATGCCACGGCGTTGGCGCCACGGATGGGTCGGCCCAGTTGTTGACGGACGGCCTCGGCGTCGGCGTCGGTTACGTCCTGTGGCTGCTGGTTGCGATGAAAGTCGGTCACACTCGTCCTGTGGTTCGAATCAGATGGAATGGGTTTGCCTTACGGCCGTCTACTGAGTGTCAACATCGTCGGTGCCGAATTGGTCGGCGTCCTCGAAGATGTCCTTCATGTCTTCATACCAGGGCCGATACTCGTCTTCGTCGTCTGAGCCCGATGGGCCCGTGGAGGTTGGGTCATCCTCGTCGATGACGATGATGAGTTCTTCGCCGGGTTTGACCAGCATCAGGCGGGAGCGAATCTGCGAGGCCACATATTCGGGGTCGTCCCACTGTTCGCGTTCGGCCTCAAGTGAGTCGATGCGCTCGCGCTGTTCGGACTGGGAGTCTTGGAGTCGATTGATCTCGATGCGCTGCTCGACGAAAGTGCGTAGTGGGTAGGCGTATGCGAGAGCGAGGATGGAGAGCACTAGGGCCAGCGCGGCGGCGCGTTTGGACAGCCGGCCTCCGTTGCGTATGCGTACCCGCTGTGCCTGGACGCCGGAGCGGTCGCTGCGGCGGCGGGCGGTTGCTGGCGGGCGGCGGCGGGCATGGCCTCGCCCTGGGCCGGAAGCGGGAGCCCCGGGACGGTTGGGGCGGCGGCGTGTACTCACGAGACCTAGCTTATCGAAGGTGGAGGGCGCATGGAGCGAGGTCGGCTGCCGGGGGCGCAACCGGCGCATCATCGGCGGGTCTCACCGGCGAGGTTATCCACTGCCGAGCAGTCGAGCCCTCCGGTGTGCTCGTGCGGGCGCCCGTTGAGATGGCGTCGTGACGGTTGCCGTTGCACGGAGGTGGGCCCGGGTGAGTTATCTCCCGGGCCCACTCGCGTGGTGTGACGAGAAGCCTCTTGGGTTCAGGCTTAGCTCATTGCCATGTCACTTCATGACCGGCGTAAGGCCATGGAGCCTAGCTTTGCGGCGTGAACTTGGGGAAGGCACCGGCGCCGGCGTAGCGGGCCGCCTCGCCCAGGTCTCCCTCTATGCGTAGCAACTGGTTGTATTTGGCGACTCGTTCCGAGCGCGCCGGAGCGCCGGCCTTGATCTGTCCACATCCGGTGGCCACGGCCAGGTCGGCAATCGTGGTGTCTTCGGTCTCGCCCGAACGGTGGCTCATCATGCAGCCGAAACCAGCCCGGTGGGCCAGGTCCATCGCGTCGAATGTCTCGGCCAGCGAACCGATCTGGTTAACCTTCACTAGCAGTCCGTTCGCGCTTTTCTCGGCGATGCCGCGGCGGATGCGCTCGGGGTTGGTGACAAAGATGTCATCTCCCACCAGCTGCACCTTGTCGCCGATCTTCGCTGTCAGGCTCGCCCAGCCGGCCCAGTCTTCCTCGTCCAGTGGGTCCTCGATCGACACGATCGGGTAGTCCGCCAGCAGCTGCTCGTAGTAGTCGGCCATGTCCTGGGAGGTTTTCTTCTCGCCCTCAAAGACGTAGGCGCCGTCCTTGTAAAACTCCGAGGCGGCCGCGTCCATAGCCAGCGCGACATCGGTTCCGACAGTGAATCCGGCTTTTTGGATGGCTTCGACGATGAGGTCCAGCGCCGCCCGGTTTGAGGACAGGTCCGGCGCGAAGCCACCTTCGTCGCCCAGCCCGGTCGAGAGTCCCTGACTCTTCAGGACTGCTTTGAGGGCGTGGTAGACCTCGGCTCCATAGCGAACGGCCTCTGCGAAGGTGGCGGCGCCGATCGGCGCGATCATGAATTCTTGGATGTCGACGTTGGAGTCGGCGTGTGCCCCGCCGTTGAGGATGTTCATCATCGGGACGGGGAGAATGTGCGCGTTCGGTCCGCCCAAGTAGGCGTACAGCGGCAGGTTGGCACTGGTCGCGGCGGCCTTCGCCACCGCCATCGACACGCCCAGGATCGCGTTTGCTCCCAGGTTGGATTTGTCGGCGGTGCCGTCCAGTTCCAGCAGCTTCTGGTCAATGAAACGCTGGTCAGAGGCCTCGAAGCCGATAAGAGCCTCGGTGATGGGGCCGTTGATGTTCTCGATAGCCTGCTCGACGCCCTTGCCGAGATAACGGTTCGGGTCGTTGTCGCGCAGCTCGACGGCCTCGAATGCGCCAGTGGAGGCGCCTGAGGGGACCGCGGCCCGGTGCAGAGTGCGGTCGGAGAGCAGAACTTCCACCTCGACGGTGGGATTGCCGCGCGAATCCAGGATTTCCCGAGCTCGAATGGTGTCGATGAGAGCCACTATTTCTCCTAAGAATAGGGTCAATTTAGGTCGAGCCAGCCCCACTCTGCGCTGGCCTCATGCTCGCCCACACCCGATTTGCGAAATGGTTGACGCGGGCGCGGTTCGGGCGAGATCACTTCGCCCTAGACTACGCTGCGGCCGGTGGCACTCCCGGGTTAAGGTGGGGAAAAATCACTGATTGATCACCATGAGGCTGATGTTTACGCGGGCGAACCTGCGCCATGACGTCGCCATTGGATTCCGTGCCGCCACTTTGTGGCCGGTGAGACTTTGTCGGCGACCTGAGCCGCCATTGGGCCGCGGAAACATGACTGAGAACTCACACCTTTCCGGCGTTGGCAACCGAGCGCTGTTTGGATCGCGTCATGTTTGTGGACCGGTTAAACGGCCGCACACGGCCAGTTCACTCGACGCTGGGTATGTCGGGGGCCTGGCGTCGTTTGCGTGAATGTCCAATCGCACTTGTCTACGTCGCACCGCTGTCGACCTCGATCGTCCCCACACTTGGAGCTTCCCCTATGTCTGCATTCCCCCGGGCTGGCCGCTTGGTGTCCATTGTCGCGTTGGCGGCGGTGGCTACCCTCAGCGCCTGTTCTGACCCCAATGGCAATGGCGGGGGCGATCCGCGCCAGGATTATCAAGTCCTGGATGAGCTAAGCAAACGAGCAACGAGTGGAATAGACCACTCCTATACCGCTGACTACATGGTGGGTTCTGGTAGTGACCAGCTGCGCCTGGTGCGTGACGCCGAGGGTGACCGGATGGCGATAGGTCTGATGGATGAACTGCATGTGTTTACCCCGGCCTATACCGCGTATTGTCAGGCGGGCGAATGCACTCGTGAGGATGAGCATGGCCTGGACCTAGCCGAATGGATGCGCGACCTCACCCCTCAGTTGCTACCTGCCCAGTGGGACGCCAGCTACTGGCTGTCAGCCCTGGACGCGGACTCCAGTGCGGATATCGATTACCACGACACACGTCTTGCTGGTGAGCTGGCTGACTGCATCGAGGTGGCGGGAGCCGTGGAGTCGCCGGTGAGCGCCTTTGAACTGTGTTTGACGACCCATGGCGTCATCGCCAGCCTCACGGCGGTAGTCGATGGTGAGGAGCTGCGAGTCAAATTGACTAGCATCGCCAATTCCGTCGACGAAGAATACTTCACGCAGGTCAAGTAAGGTTTGAAGCCCCAGCCGGTGGGGTGGGCCAGGAGAGCCTGGCCCACCCCACCGGCTTTTCTTCCCCGGTTTTGGCGACGCTAGCCGCGTTCAGCACCACAGTGGCGCGTGCGTTCTCACGAGGCCATGGCCTTCGTCGGGCTGCCGATCGGCTCCACTGTGCGCGCCCCTAGATAGGTCGGTCGAGGCTGCGGGGCGGCGAAGGGTTCCACCAGCGCGTTCTCGACGCTGTTGAAGACGATGAAAAGGTTTGAGCGCGGATATGGCGTGATGTTGCCGTTGGAACCATGCATGCAGTTGGCATCGAACCACAGCCCCGATCCTGCTGGCCCGGTGAATTGTCGAATGCCGTGGCGGTCGGCCAGGGCCCGCAACGAGGCGGTGTCTGGGGTTCCGATCTCCTGCTCTTGCAGCGAGGTGCGGTAGTAGCCCTCAGGGGTGTCACCGACGCAGGAGACGAACGTGCGGTGGCTGCCCGGCATGATCATGAGCGACCCGTTGTAGTCGTAGTTGTCCGTCAGCGCTATCGACAGACTGACCGCACGCATGCGTGGCATACCGTCCTCGGCGTGCCAGGTTTCGAAATCGGAGTGCCAGTAAAAGGAGTTTCCGCCGAATCCGGGCTTGTAGTTGACGCGGCTTTGGTGAATGTACACCTGTGAACCCAGGATTTGCCTCGCCACGCCCGCGAGCCGCTCATCGTCGATGAGGCGGCGGAACTCCTCGGAAATATGGTGAATGTCGAAAATCGAGCGGATTTCCTGGGAGTTCTTCTCTCGCACCACTCGCTCGTCACCGTCGAGCCTGGGGTCAGTGAGAAGGCTTCGCAACTCCTGTTGGGCAGAACGTAGTTCGGAGTCGGTCAGCAGCTTGTCGATGCTAGTGAAACCGTCTTGGGAGTGGCCGGTGAGTTGTTGCCGATTTAGGGGGCCGTCTTCAGCCTGCCCGTAGACGGTTGGGTCGAGTTTGCGCGGGATCATTGCCGGTCGGTGGCTTACTCGCGTTGGATAAAGGTCTTGAGTAGTCATCGTGCTCTCCTCAAAAGTCTTTGGTCACGGTCGCGTGTTTGCCGTTGTGTCCTGGTTCCTCCTTTCGACGTCGTTTGCGCTGTCACTGTGGAGTTATATCGGATGGCACTGAGGTGACATCGGTCTATCTACACTGTCACACACGCCGAAGGGCCCCACTCGGTCTTATCCACAGCAGTGAAGATTGCTGCTCAAAGACCGGGTAGGACCCTCGGTATCCCTGACTGGCTCTCCTGGGCGCCACCGCGCCCAGTACGTGCCATATCCGGTTATGTACTAAATTGGCTCGACGTCACGGGCGAGAAAGTCCGGGCGGGCCTCATCGGCTCGATAGGGCTCGCCACATTCGTTCTCGACGCTATTGAACGCCACCACCAAGTTGGCACGGGCAAACGGCGTGATGTTGCCGTTGGTGCCGCGCATCAGATTGCAGTCAATCCACGTTGCCGAACCTGCCGGGCCGTTGAGCTGTTGGATACCGTACTTCTCAGCCAGCATCCCCAAACTCACGTCGTCGGGCGTCCCGATCCGCTGATCTTGCAACGCGGACTTGTAGTGTTCATCGGGCGTGTCTCCGACGCAGGAGACGAACACCTTATGCGAACCGGGCATGACCATCACCGAACCGTTGTGCTCGGTGTTGTCAGTCAAGGCCAACGACAACGTCACCGCGCGCATACGCGGCATGCCGTCTTCGGCGTGCCAAGTCTCAAAGTCAGAGTGCCAGTAGAACGGCGTACCGACCAAACCTGGCTTATAGCTAATGCGGCTGTGGTGGATGTACACCTCAGAGCCCAGAATCTGCCTGGCCACTCCGGCGACGCGCTCATCGGAGATCAGCTCGGCGAAAAGCTCAGAGTTGCGGTGCACATCGAAGATCGAAAGCACCTCTTGGCGTTCGTCCTCACGCACCACATGCTCATCGTCACCCTGATCGGCGCTGGTGGCAGACTTCTGGGTTTCTTGGAGGAGACGGTCCATCTCCTCGGCGTACTTTTCCACCTCGGCGTCATTGAGCAGTTGTTCAATGTCGGTGTAACCTGCGGCCTCGTGATGAGCCAGCTGTTCAGCGGTCAACATCCCGTCTTCGGGCTTGCCGTAGACGGTCGGGTCATCGTGCCGATACAGCAGTGCTGGCTCGCGGCTGCCACGGGTGGGGTACATATCGTGGACGGTCATGAGGTGGCCTCCTCGTCGTCCTCTGTTAGCAGCGGGTAAACGCCGTTTTCGTCGTGCACCTCCCTTCCCGTTACAGGTGGGTTGAATACACAGACGCAACGCAGATCCTCGTGCGCGGTCAGCGTGTGGCGTTCACCCCCGTTGAGCAGATACATCGTTCCCGGGGCCAACTTGTGTGTTTCCCCGGTCTCGTGATCGGCAAGCTCGCCAGCGCCTTCAATGACGTAGACGGCCTCGATGTGGTTGGCATAGCACATGGTCGTGGAGGTTCCCGCGTATAGCACAGTGTCGTGCAGCGAGAATCCGACCTTGTCCTTGGCCAGTAGTAGACGCCGGGAGCGCCAGGTGCCCTCGGCCTTGTCGCGGTCGTTACCCAGAACATCGTTCTCGGAGCCGACGAGGTCTTCCAAACGACGGACGATCATCTAGGAGTTCCTCCCTACGGCTTCGACGGCGTCGGCAAGGATGCCGATGCCTTCCTTGAACTCGGCGTCCGATGTCGTCAGCGGCGGCAGGAACTTCACGACCTCGTCTTCGGCTCCGGCCGACTCCATGAGAAGTCCGCGCTGGAAGACCTCGGAACACACCTTGGAGGCGTGCTCGGGGTTTTCGAAGACCAGTCCGCGCGCCAGGCCTTGTCCACGGGTGGACATGTTGAGGCTGGCGTGTTCGGTGATGAGTTCCTTCAGCTGGCCGTCGAGCCATTCACCGGTTTGGTGAACGCTGTTGGCTAGCTCGTCGGTGCGCCAGAAGTGCTCCAGCGCCGCCGTGGCGGTGACGAAGGCGGGGTTGAATCCGCGGAAGGTTCCGTTGTGTTCGCCCGGCTCCCATACGTCCAGTTCCCGCTTCATCATGGTCAGGGCAAATGGCATACCCAGACCGGAGAGGGACTTGGAGATGGTGACGATGTCGGGTTGAATACCGGCGCGTTCGAAGGAGAAGAACGGCCCGGTGCGTCCGCAACCCATTTGGATGTCGTCCACGATCAGGAGCATGCCGTATTCGCGGCACACTTCCTGTAGCCCTCGCAGCCATTCGTCCGAGGCGACGTTGATGCCGCCCTCGCCCTGAACGGTTTCGACGATGACAGCCGCTGGCTGGTCCAGGCCTGAACCGGAGTCCTCCAGCAGGCTTCGTAGCCATAGGAAGTCGGGCATCTGCCCGTCCATGTAGTTGTCGAAGGGCATGGTGGCCACGTTGTTCAGCGGCACACCCGCGCCTCCACGCTTCATGGAGTTACCGGTGACGGCGAGCGCCCCCAGAGTCATCCCGTGGAAGCCGTTGGTGAAGCTGATGACTGTCTCGCGGCCGGTGTATTTACGGGCGAGTTTCAGTGCCGCTTCGACGGCGTTGTTGCCAGCCGGTCCTGGGAACATAACCTTGTAGTCGAGCTGACGCGGAGTCAGGATGATCTCGTCGAAGGTCTCCAGGAAATCGCGCTTGGCGACAGTGAACTTGTCCAGGCCGTGGATGATGTTGTCCTCGGCCAGGTAGTCCAGGAGTGCTTGTTTGATGACCGGGTGGTTGTGCCCGTAGTTGAGCGAACCGGCCCCGGCAAAGAAATCGATGTATGATTTGCCGCTTTCGTCCTTTAGACGGCTGCCCGACGCGGTGGTGAAGACGGTCGGCCAGCTACGGCAGTATGAACGGACTTCTGATTCGACTTTTTCGAATACCTGCATAGTCTCTTAGGGTCGGCCTATCGAGCTGTCTCTGCTTCCCAGGGCAGTGCAAGCGGTTGCCTGGACCGCCGCTGAGCGCTTACCCGGGCGGCAAAACGTGGGACCCGGGTAGGGCGATGTTTAAGCGTCGGACGGAACCGGGCCGATCCTATGCAGGACCTCCGGTTCATGCCCTTCGCCTAGCATCTGCTCAGAGAACAGCACGTCACGCGTAAGTTCGGCGTTATGCCCTTCGGCAAACGACTCAAACAGCCGCATGGACGCTTTGTTGTCCGGAGTCACCGTCGATTCCACGAAGTTGACTCCTAGCGGGCGTAGCCGGTTCCACAAGTGGTCGAGCATACGCCGCGCCAAACCTTGGCGACGATAGTGAGGAGACACCGCAACTTGCCAGACGAACAGGGTGTCGACCGATTCAGGGCGTCGGTATCCGACGATGAAGCCCGCGATGCGGTCTCCGTCGCGGACCACCACGGAGTCGGCGGCGAAATCGCGGCCCCACAGCACGTAGAAATAACGTGAGTTGAGGTCGAGATTGCCGATTTCTCCGACAAGATGCCAGATAGCTGCTCCATCGTCAGCGGTTGGCTGATCGAAGGTGAGCTGAGGCTGGTCGGTCGCCGTTGAGTTCGGGCCTGGTTCGGCACCGCTTTGGACGGCTGGGTTCTCAAAGGCGGGGTTCTGGTGAACCGTGCCTCTAGAAGTGCCGCCATAGGAGGCACTGGCAGTTGCGTCGTTCTCCACGCCCTGGTTCCTCGGTGAGGTAGGGCGCTTTTCGGGCTCGCCTGCTTCGTCACCGAACTCGTCGGCGGAGGAATAGGCGGTCTGGCGATCAGCGGTGTAGTGCTGAGCGCCTTTTCCGGTGTCACTATTTTCGCCAAGTGGCATGTGTACGAAAATAGCAAATTTTTGCCCGCTGGGTAACCCCTAGACTCAGAGTTGTCGAGTCAAACACACTTATCGGTATGCGATTTGACCAGCAAAAAGTTATTTCTTCGTTATGGGTCTAAAATGGAACGAATGCTCGGCGAGCACTATTCACATACATGCATAAGATTCGATCTACAGTGATTGCACTGGAACTTCGCCGTCCTTTCGGGCGCACCAGAGTGATCTCTAGACAGCCCGGCGAAAGGTCTCCGATGCCACTCAGTGGCGTCACGCCGTGGACAGATTGGCTATGATGCAGCTCACTGATGCTGCTCGCCACTATCGCCATCCCCATCGTTGCCGGGCAGGCGACGCACCTGCCCCCCAGAGGCCACCACAAAACGCATCGTATTGCGCAAGGCCAGCTCAGGGTCGATGCCGTTCTGCAGGGCAACCCGAATCACCGCCAGCAACATGATCCCCGTACCCACCTCGTCGAGCATCAATCGCGAAGCCGACTCGGGCAAGACCGGAACCTCAATGGGCCGCCCCGCCATCGCAAAGCGATCCATGACCTTCGCCGCATAAGCCAAAGCGGGCAGCTGCTCAGAGACCCCAGTAGCCGGATCGTCCCTACGCTCAGGTTTCTCGGCGGCCTTGGCCTCATCCCACAGCTGGAACAAATTCGCCGGATCGGCCTCGCCAAAAACGTGAGGATGGCGACGAATCAGCTTATCGATGAGGTCAGAGGCCACATCGTCGATACTGAACGGCTCCGAAGCATGCTCCGAGGCGATCCGAGCGTGCAACAGCGGCTGAAACAACACGTCGCCCAGCTCCTCGCGCAAGGCGTCCCGGTTCTCATCGGTGATAGCGTCAAGCGCCTCGTAGGTCTCCTCCAGCAAATACGGAGCCAGAGACCGATGCCCTTGCGCACTCTGCCAAGGGCAGTCAACACGCAACTGGTCAATGATCTCCACCAAGTCCAACAACCGCGCCCCCGGCGGATCCCAAGAACCATAGAGGATCTCCAAGCTAATCTCACCGGATGCGGTGCTCGCGGCGAACTCCTCGACCAAAACCGCGTCAATGCTCTTGTCGGAATCGGAATCCACCGGAGCGGTGCTAGCCAGCCACACGCCACCATCTTCCAGCAGCTCCAACGCCTCCGCCGCTGAGCCTGCCAGCGCCACGTCCACTCCCGAGGCGCACAATGCCTCAATCTGAGGATGTTCAGCCGGCGCTACGACCGTCACGGAGGAGCGAACCGTGTCCCACGCCTCGGCAGACAGCAGGCCCGCAGGCAAACGCGGGGAGGTGACCAGCCAGTGGACGACCGTCTTCAGCCCAGGCCCGGCCGCGTCCGCACGCGAGGCCGCGCCACCTTCGGACAACGACGAATCGTGAGTCGAAGGGCGGCGCGCGTCATCGGCGTCGGTGGGAGTCATCGGTCCTAAAACTCCAAGACGTACAGGCCAGCCAGCTCAGGGCTTTCGGCAAGGATCTCCTCGGGCAGAAGCTCCAGCCGCACATCGCCGTAACGAGGGTTGATCTTGATGTCATAGTCGCCGACTTGCTCACTCAGGTCCTCGCTGGCCAGGGAGAGCGCCACCAAAAGCGGAAGATGCTGGTATTCGGGGTTGATCTCCCCGTGCAGACCATGCTCGGTCAAGTCGTTCTGCACCGACTGCAAGTGTTCGTCGGTGATCTGGTCGGGAATGTGGTCTTCCAGCAGGGCGGAAACAATCTGCCCCCGATATACGGACTCTTCAGTGAACAGCTGCTCAATCGTGCCAGGGTCCGACCACGCGGGCGTGAGAATCCCCTCCGAGTCCAAACCCATCTGGCGGCCCAATTCCACCCAAGTGACGGCCGCGACTAGGCTCTGCCGCTCTTCGGAAAAGTCCGCGTGGCCCTGCTCGGCCAGATCGAAACCGCGCGCTTGGAGGTGCTCGTCGATATAGCTGTCGACGACTTCCTCATCAATACGCTCATCGCCGACGAAGACCGCCGCGCCCTGTTCGACCTGACATCCGGTCAAGGCGAGGGTGGCGGTGAGTCCGAGGCCCGCCATGGTCAGGAGTCTGCGCTTGGTCGCGGAAGTGTGCCGCATCTGAACCGCCTTTGTACTCGTGCACGTGTTTGCGAGTGCACTGATTTTGTGAGGTGCATTGCCGTCGATGAACACATCAGGGCCGGGCTCGGGCCACTTAGCCCCGCCTCGTCTGGAGGTGAGGCGCGACAGCCGACGGCACCGTTTGGATGAGCCCTGTGTGTATCGGGGTTCTGTGCTGTGAGGGTAGTCGCACCTACTGCGCTCGTCCCCTGAGGGGCCGCCACCGGTGAGGATCTCACGCTTTAATGCCCCGATCACCAAGATCGGTGCCGCGTCGTGAGTTCACCAGTGATACGTCCAAGGTGCGGGGTCATACGATCGGTGGCGATTCCATTTTATCCCACTGTGGGCATTGAGCGCCTGGCATTATTCCGCCGCCGTCTGCGCTCAGCTCGGCCGCCCATCACCGTGCCGCCGTTAGTTGGCCACAGGTTGACTGTGGTCGCTGGGCTGGGGAAACACATCGGTGATGAGATCGGCGCACCATTGCAAGAGCGGCAGGCCTTCCATTGGCGTGCCACCCACCCGGGCCGTCGACGGGCGCTTGATGGAAATGAGCCCGGCGGTGTCCTTGTACACGGCTTCCGGGTAGTGCCGTTTCAGCCGCATTTGCTTGGAATCGGGCAGCGTCACCCGTGAGAAACGCAAGTTGCGTCCCTGGAGTGCCACCTCTTGCAGCCCGAAGCGACGGGCCAAAAGGCGGAAGTTCGCCACATGCAGCAAGTTCTCCACCGAGTCGGGCAGGGCTCCGTAGCGGTCCTCCAGTTCTTCGCGCACCGCATCTAGTTCGGCCTCGTCACGCACTTCGGCGATCTTGCGGTACATCTCCAAGCGCAGCCGCTCCACTGAGATGTAATCGACCGGTAGGTGGGCTTCAACCGGCAGCTCGATCTTCACTGGCGGGAGTTGTTCGTCCTTGGCTCCCTTGTAACGGCGCACCGCGTCGCCAACCATGCGCAAGTACAGGTCGAAACCGACATCGGCGATATGTCCCGATTGCTCGGCTCCCAAGAGGTTTCCGGCCCCTCGAATCTCCAAGTCCTTCATGGCCACATACATGCCCGCCCCCAGCTCCGAATGCTGGGCGATCGTGGCCAAACGCTCATGCGCGGTGTCCGATAGGGGCTGCTCGGGCGGATACAGGAAATAGGCGTACGCGCGTTCCCTGCCACGCCCAACCCGGCCGCGGATCTGATGCAACTGAGACAGCCCCAGGTGGTCGGCGCGCTCGACAATCAGGGTATTGGCATTGGGAATGTCGATGCCCGACTCCACGATGGTGGTAGAGATGAGGACGTCGTATTCGCCTTCCCAGAAGCCCTGCATGATTTGTTCGAGCTGCTTCTCCCCCATGCGCCCGTGTGCGGTGGCGATGCGCGCCTCCGGCACCAAATCACGTAGCGTGCGGGCCGCCTTATCGATGGACTCCACCCGGTTGTGCAGGTAAAACACTTGGCCATCCCGCAGCAGTTCCCGACGAATCGTCGCGGCGACCTGCTTGGCCTCCCACGCCCCCACATAGGTCAAGACTGGATGGCGTTCTTCCGGCGGGGTGGCGATGGTCGACATCTCCCGGAGGCCGGTGACCGCCATTTCCAAGGTGCGAGGGATCGGCGTGGCCGACATGGTCAGCACGTCCACCGAGGCGCGCAACGCCTTCAGCTTCTCCTTGTGCTCAACTCCGAACCGTTGCTCCTCGTCCACGATCAACAGACCTAGGTCCTTAAACCGGGTCTCCGACTGCAACAGTCGGTGGGTCCCGATGACGATGTCAATCTCTCCCTTGGCCAGCCCCTCCTGGATCTGGCGGGCCTCGGAAAGTGTTTGGAAGCGCGACAGTTGCCGGATACGAATCGGGAACTGGCCCATACGCTCTTGAAATGTCTTCAAGTGCTGGCTGGCCAACAACGTCGTAGGTACGAGAATGCCGACTTGTTTACCGTCTTGCACCGCTTTGAACGCGGCCCGCACGGCAACTTCGGTCTTTCCATAGCCAACATCCCCGCATACCAGGCGATCCATCGGCATGACGGCTTCCATATCGCGCTTAGTGTCAACGATGGCCTGATACTGGTCGGGGGTTTCGATAAAGGCAAACGAATCCTCCAGTTCCTGTTGCCAAGGCGTATCGGGCGCGAAGGCGTGCCCCTGCGTAGCTTGGCGGGCCGCGTATAGACGGATCAGCTCGGCGGCGATCTCCTTGACGGCCTTACGCGCCCGATTCTTCGCCTTGGTCCAGTCGGAGCCTCCCAGCTTGTGCACAGTCGGCATTTCGCCGCCCACGTAACGCGACAGCTGGTCGAGTGAGTCGGTGGGCATGAACAACCGGTCACCGGGCTGGCCTCGCTTGGAGGGGGCGTATTCGATGACGAGGTATTCCCGCTGGGCTCCACCGATGGTGCGGCGCACCATTTCGATATATTTGCCGACGCCGTGCTGCTGGTGGACGACGTAGTCGCCTTCTTTGAGTTCGAGAGGATCGACCGCTCCCTTGCGGCGGGCCGGTGCGCGGCGAGCTTGGCGAGCGCCAGCGGATATCTTGCCGCCAGCCACATCGGCGGCGGTGATGACAGCCAGGCGGGCGGTCTCATCGACGAAACCCACTGGCAACGGCCCCACGCATACCAGGACCGTCCCGGCCTCCATCTGCTCGGGTTTGGCCTCCACTCGGGCGCCAACGCCGAAGTCTCCCAACTGTTCGGCGGCGCGTTTGGCCCCGCCAATCGCGGGATAGACCAAGGCGACTTGCCAACCCTCAGCTGTCCAGCGCTTCACATCGTGAACGAGGTCCTTGGAGTTTCCGTGATAGCGCGGGGCGGCCGCGGCGGCCATCTGCACCGAAACATGGTTATCGAATTCGGCTGACAGCGCAAGGCCCGATTCACCGGTGATGGCGGCTAGCTCAGCGGCCGCGGAGTCGGACTCCTCCGGCGCCGAGGCGAAGGGGCTAATGGTCCACCAGCCATGGCCTAGGGCCAGAGCCGAGGTACGTGCCTGGGCGAGGTCGCGGAAAGTGACCGCTCCTAGGTCGATGGGTGCTTCGGATCCTGCGGCGGCCGCGGACCAAGAGGCTTCGAGAAATTCGGTGGAGGTGGCGACCATTTCATGGGCGCGGGAGCTGATGCGCTCTGGTTCGACGGCCACCACCAGCGATCTGGCGGGGAGGTTCTCGTGGAGTAGCTCCATTTGGTCGGCCCCGCACAGGACTGGCAGGAGTGATTCCATGCCTTCTTGTGGGATACCTTCGGCAAGTTTTGAGCACATATCCGCCAGGTTTGGATAGGTATGCGCCAGCTCCTGGGCTTTCTGGCGGACCTCGGGGGTGAGAAGCAGCTCCCGGCAGGGCTCGGCGATGAGCTCGGGAACCTTGTCAAGGGAGCGTTGATCGGCAACGGAAAAGTAGCGCAAGGAGTCTATTTCGTCGCCGAAGAATTCCAGCCGGATTGGGTATTCGGCCGTGGGTGGGAAAACGTCGAGGATGCCGCCGCGTAGGGCGAACTGGCCGCGCTTTTCGACCAAGTCGACGCGCTCATAGGCGAGGTCGTGCAAGGCATTGGCCAGGCTGGTCAGGTCTTGTTCGTCGCCTTCGCGCAGGCGGATGGGCCGCAGTTTCCCCAGACCTTTCAGTTGGGGCTGCAAAGCTCCGCGTACGGGTGTGACGACGACTTTCAACGGCGCGGTGTGCTCGTTGGAGTGACCGACGAGTCGGTGTAGCAGTTGGATGCGGCGGCCCACCGTGTCCGAGCGCGGGGAGAGGCGTTCGTGCGGGAGGGTTTCCCAGGCCGGGTAGTAGCCGATGTTCTCTTCGGGCAGGTAGGCGGCGAGAGCGGCGGTGAGTTCCTCCGCTTCGCGGCTGGTTGCGGTGATGACGAGGAGGATTCCATCGCTGAGTTGTCGGGCCACAGCGGCCAGCGCGGTGGGCCGGGCTCCGGGTACGGCGACCAGGTCGAGTGCCGTGGGGTGGTCTTGGCTGGCCAGGTCGGTGAGTTTGCGCAGAGCCGGAGCGTGTGCGGCGGCATTGAGTAGTGGGAGAAGTTGCGGTTCGGTCACTGGTTACACCCCGGGATTTGGCACGACGAATAGCCGAGATTTCTCTCGGCGGAGGGGCTCGGTCTGGCCCCAGAGGGTCGGCGAGCCACCCGGACTACCTTACTGGGCGCATCGGACATTGTCCCGGCCATAAAGGCCCACCAGCACCGAGGGTGAGCCGGGTCACCATCCGGAGTTGGTGGGAGTTGTTTTGGGACGGACGAATCTCGGTGCCCGGGCGGCGACTGGGATTATGCGCGCGGTGGGCGGTGGGGCTTAGGCCTGCCGGATGAGACCGGTGACCATTGTTTGCACCTCGGGGACGTTCCAGAACATGCCAATGAGGGTGAGGATAGTGAGGGCGGGCATGAGGTATTTCTTTTCGGCCACTCCTCCGGCGCGCAATGCCATGAAGTCGGGCAGGCCGACGTCGTACCAGACTTTGCCGGCGATGGGGATGGGGAACAGCACTGGGCAGCCCATTTTGGTGATCATGTCGCCAAGGGTGTGAATGAAACAGCCCATGGCCATGGCGATGCCCAGCAGGGCATAGGAGCGGTCTGGGGGGAGGACGTGGAACATGCCAAAGGCGCACACGAGCGAGGCGCCGGTGGTGATGATCCAGCCCTTGTCGCGGGCGGTGTTGGCCATGAGGCCGCGGACTGCCAGACCGGTGAGGAAGAACAGGATGCCGATGACGGCTGGTTTTCCGAAGTTGCTGGCTAGCGCGCCGGTTCCGAATCCCATGAGGATGGCGAAGACCCAGGTATGGGTGAAGGTGCGGTGACCATTTCGTCTTGTGCCGTCCTTTTTGGTCCTAGTGGCCATGTATATGCCAATGCAGAGGCGTTCGACAATGTTGGCCAAGACCATGGACACGCGACCGAAGGATCGGGCCACTGTGGAGCCGCCGCGGTTGGTGAGGACGCGACCGGCGCAGTCGATATCGGGGAAGAGCGCGGCCCCAGCGCAAATGATGGTGCCGACGGCGAGTTCGGCGGGGTGCTGATGGATGTCGAAGAAGCTTGAGGCGATCGCCGAAGCTCCGAGCCAGGCGGCGGCACCGGACATCGCGTGGGTGGGGCCCATGACCATGGTGGGGTCTCCTCATAGGAGTGTCAATCGGGGAGCACGAACTCGAACGAGCGTTGTCCGGGCGTCCACGGTGACGTTTGCGTCGGCTCGTCTACCTCTGCGGACGTCCTCCCCTGCGGGCGTGCAGGAATGACCCGAATAGTGCTCAAGAATTCATGGTCTAGGTTGCCAGACGGGTGCAACCTTGATTATTCGGGGTGAGCAGTGTGTCCGAGATCTTCTGGGCACAAAGCCGACCGTGAGCGCTCGAGGGCACGCGGGCATCGCCGAGGTGGGGAATGGAGTTTGCCAGCCCTTAGAGCTCCTATCAGGTTTGTTTCCGTGGCGAGGATGGTGTGCTGTCAGTGCGTGGGGAGGCGGAGGCCCTTGTTCATACCCAGCGGGTATGGGCAAGGGCCGACAACGCGGCCAGGCGCGACATCACTCCACCGCAGCAGGAAGAGAAACCTGATAGGAGCTCTTAGGTGATCTCGATACGAAGCGGCCCAAGGAAAGTTTTAGTTTCCCTGGGCCGCTGTATAGCTCGTTGGTATCAGCCGGTGTTGCGCAATCCGGCGGCGATGCCATTGACTGTCACCAGAAGCGCCCGCTTTAGCTGTGGGTCCACCGCGTCGCCTTCAGATCGGTAGCGGCGCAGCAGCGATACCTGCAAGTGGTGCAGGGGCGCCAAATAGCGGTCGCGGACGATGAAGGTGCGTTGCAGCTGCGGGTTGGTCTCGAGCAGTTGCGATCCGCCTGTGAGGTTGAGCAGTTCGGCGCAGGTGCGCTCGTACTCTTCTGTGATCTGGTCGAAGATCGAGTGCAGGTGGGGCGGAACGAGGGAATCGACATACAGCCGCGCGATGTCCAGGTCGGTCTTGGCCAGCGTCATCTCTACATTGGATATAAAGTTGCCGAAGAAACGCCATGAGCCGTACATGTCTTTGATTTCTTCGCTGAGCCCCGCTTCGCGGGCGGCCTTGAGCCCGGTGCCGACGCCGTACCAGCCGGGCACGATTTGGCGAGACTGGGTCCAGCCGAACACCCAAGGAATGGCTCGAAGGCCGTCGAGGCCTGCGGCCATATTGGGACGTTTTGCTGGCCGTGAACCGATGTTCAACGCGCCCAACAGTTCGGTGGGGCTGACCGCCCAGAAGTATTCGGCGAGCCCCTCTTGTGTCACCAGGTCCCGATAGGACTGCTTGGCTTCCTGCGAAATTTGGTCCATGATGGAGAACCAGTTGTCGAGGACGGCCGTGTCGTGACGCGGCTCCACATGCAGCAGTGTCGCCTTCAGCGAGGCGGCGACGGTCAGTTCCAGGTTCTCGCGGGCCAGCGCGGGAAGTGTGTATTTGTCGGAGAGCACCTCACCTTGCTCGGTGATCTTGATCGAGCCGTCCAAGGTACCCGAAGGCTGGGCGAGAATCGCCTCGTAGGTTGGCCCGCCGCCGCGACCGACGGTGCCCCCACGGCCGTGGAAGAGCCGCAGCCGCACCCCATATTTGGCAGCCGTGTCACGCAGGCGGCGCTGCGCGGCTTGAATCGACCACTGGCTGGCGGCGATACCGGACTCCTTATTGGAGTCGGAGTAGCCAAGCATGACCTCTTGCACGTTGCCGCGCGCTTCCACGATTCCTCGATAGGCGGGCAGGCTCAAGAGGCTGTCAATGAGTGTGTCGGCGTTGTTGAGTTCCTCGATGCCCTCCAGTAGGGGAACGAAGCCGATGTCGGCACGACGGGCGTGAACGTCGATGAGGCCAGCTTCGCGGGCCAGGATCGCCGGGGCGAGCACGTCTGCGGCATCGTGCGTCATGGAGATGATGTAGGACTCGACGACTTCGGGACCGAATTGCTTGCGGGCATCGCGAATCGCGGAGAAGACCCCGAACGTCTTGCGGTTGGCCTCAGTTAGGTCGACGTACATGCTTGAGAGGGGGCGATGTCCCGAAAGTTCCCGGGCCAGCAGCTGGTTTCGTTCGTCGGCGCTGAGCGAAGCGTAGGTGCGGTCCAGTTCTCCGGTGGCGTCGAACATCTCCGCTAGCACTTCATGGTGGGCGTCGGAATGCTCCCGCACGTCCAACGTGGCTAGCTGCAACCCAAAGGCGGCGACGGTGCGCATGACGCGGTCGACAATGCCCCGGGCGGCCAACTGCCCACGGTGGCGGGCCAGCGAGTCGCGGATCAACTGTAGGTCGGCCAAGAGTCCACCGGCGTCGAGGTAGTCGACCCCCTCGCGGTGTTCCAGGCCCTCGGCATGGCGGCGGCGGGTGTTACCGAGTTTCGCGATGATGCAGCGGGCCTTGAGCCGGATCGGTTCCTCGGAGTGGACTCGTTGAAAACGCTTGGCAATGTCGAGGTGCTCCAGGTCCGCGTGCAAAGACTCCATCAGTTCGGGGGTCGCCGGCTGGATCGCCTCGGAGACCGACAACTCGCCAAGCAGCTCCCCGACCGCTCCTTCGGCGGCGGCGATGCCGTGCTCATGCTGCATGATGAGCACTTGCCGCGTTACGTCCGGAGTGACAAACGGGTTGCCATCGCGGTCGCCACCGATCCAGGTGCCAAACCGCAGTGAGGCTTCCTGCGAGCGAGGGGGTGCGCCCAGGTGAGTGAGGACTTGGGAAAGGTCGGTGAGGACCTGCCCGGCCGCGTCGCGGTACAAATCGGCCAAATAGTAGACCGCGTTGCGCGCCTCGTCGGTGGGTTCGGGGCGTTCCACGCGCAGCTCATCGGTCTGCCACAGCATGTCGATGATTTCTGCCAGCCGGGCATCGGTGGCTTCGGTGTGAGCGCACCCGATGGTGGCCTCATCGATGGCTTCGGACTCCAAGAGATCTGCGACTTTGCGTAGCTTCGCCAGGATCGAGCGGCGGGCCGCTTCGGTCGGGTGAGCGGTGAACACAGGGCGAACTTCGAGGCGTTCGGCGGCTTCGGTCACCCGTTCGGGGCTGATTCCGGCTGCGGCGATCTCAGTACAGGCCCGTTCTAGCCATCCTCCGGACTCCACCCGCAGTCGACGCAGGTCTCGGGCCCGGTGGACCTGCTCGGCGATGTTGGCCAAGTGGAAGTACGTCGCGAAGGCCCGGGCGAGGTCAACCTCTTCGGTTACCTCCAGCCGGGCGAGGCGACGTGTGACGGCGGTGGGGTCGGTGCGAACCAGGGAGCGCACTTCCTCGACAAGTTCGAGCAGCTGCGGGCTGGCTTGGCGAACCAGGGATTCGCCCAGCAAGTTGCCGAGGCGGCGGATGTCGGCGCGTAGCTGGGTGTCGTCTGTCTGGCCGGTATCGCGGGTCTCCATGTAATTAGTCTCCGTCATAAATAGGCAGGAGGGGCGGCGCATGAGGACGACACTGTCCACCACTGGGCCAAATCCTACGTTAGAGACAGCACCTTCGTCTGCTCGTGGCCAAGGTGCCACCGTCCACTGTTTGAGCGGCCCGGAGGTCTTACCTGTTCCCCTTTTAACGTGGGCGTCCCACGGGCCGCAAGGGGACCAGCCGCTGTGGAAGCACGCGAGAGCTTTGCGTATCTTCATACTCGGCGGCTCCACCAAGTTCGGCAATGCCGCCGACGGCTACGCAAACGCCTCCGGCCTGTCGTAGGGACACGCTACGTTGGGAATGCCTTGCCGCAGAGGAGGGCGTGGACAGTGGCTGCGGCGCGGCCGCGCGGCCCACAACAGCCCGACCTGAGGTCGCCATGAGTATCGATAGGAACAAAGAGTTAAGAATCGATGCGGCATGTCACACATGACCTAAGGTTGGAAAGACCACCGGCGAGGAAGGGACAGCACGGCAATGTCTGACTGGGTTTTGCCTGATGAAATTCTGGCGGAGGCCCCAAGCCATACCCCGCTCCCCCACGAGCTGGCGGACTTGGAGCTGCTGTTGTGTGGCGCCTACCAGCCCCTGACCGGTTTCATGAGCGCACAAGAGGCCCGGCAGGTCTCTGAGGCGGCACGACTGTTGGACGGCAGTTCGTGGCCCACCCCGGTCACGTTGGACATCCCCACTTCCATTGCCGAGGAGGTCGACCACGAGGAACGCCGCCGCCGAGTCCTACGCATCACCGATGCCGAGGGCGCGCCGGTAGCCGCGGTCGAATGCCACCAGTTGGACCCACTGGGCCCCGACATGGTGCGGGTGGGTGGGCCCGTCCGCCGCATCGCCGAGGCCGAAACCGGGATCTTCTCTGATCTTCGCGCTACGCCTGAAGAGGCCAAGGAAACGTACACAAAGCCGCGAGTGCTCGCCCATATCGTGCAAGGCCCCTTGCACCGGCCCCAGCTGGCACAAATCACCCGTGCCGCACATACACTCGCCGCGCACGTTCTCCTCATGATCCCCACCGGCAACGCCGTGGCCGGATCGCCGCCGCTGCGTCTTCCCGCCGCCGCCTTGGTGCGCTCGATTCTGGCTGCCAAGGACCGGCTCCCAGCGGCCACGATCATTACCGTTCCGCTGTCTCAAAGGGGCGACAAGATTCGTGACGGGCTGCTATCGGCCCGCGTCGCAGCCGCCTACGGCGCGACACATCTGCTGACTGGCTCGGGCGCGCTCTCCGGTGGCACCAAGGTGCGGGCCATGCTGCCGCGCGAATTGGGTTATGACACCCGGGACGGCCAGTGGCGCGCCATTGACGAGATCGAGCCACCATTTCAACGCGCGGGCCTGACCGACGCGGAAGTGGCCGACATGCTGGACCGAGGGTTTGGGTTGCCTGAGTGGCACACCCCTCCTGCGGTCGCGGCCGAGTTGCGCCGTACTCGGCCGCCACGGCGTGAACGCGGACTCGTGGTGTTCTTCACCGGTTTGTCTGGCTCCGGAAAGTCGACGATCGCCCGGGGTGTCCATGAGACGCTCGTGGAATCGGGAGACCGAACCGTGTCATTGTTCGACGGCGACGTGGTGCGTCAGTTGCTGTCCTCGGGGCTCGGATTCTCCCAGACTGATAGGTCGACAAATGTGCGCCGAATCGGCTATGTGGCCGCCGAGGTCGGACGGCACGGTGGTATCGCCCTAGCGTGTCCGATCGCTCCTTATGTGGCCGACCGAGACGTCGCCAAGGCGCTGGCGGATGCGGCTGGCGCGGATTTCGTGCTTGTGCACGTGGCGACACCGTTGGAAGTGTGCGAGGCGCGCGACCGCAAGGGCCTGTACGCGAAGGCGCGGGCGGGCAAGATCAAAGAGTTCACGGGGATCAGCGACCCGTATGAGGAACCGACCAACCCCGAGCTGACCATCGACACCTCCAAGATCAGCGTGGACCAAGGTGTTGACAAGGTTATGGAGTATCTGACCGATGGGGGATGGCTGGAGCCTTCGGGCTTGCATCTGGGGTGAAGGCCAGGCTCGCTCCTTATGCGAGGCTCATAGCCTGCACACGTGAGTGACTTGGTTGCGGGACCGAGGTTGGAGGCCTTTGGCCGGGCGGGGAACTTGAGGGTTTGAGTCCACTGCGTAAAAGGGCGCGGATGAGGCGGTTTCGTTCCTAGCCCCCGAAAAACCGAACTGTACCGGGCTCCCCTCCCCTATACCCACCATCCCGCCACCGTCCAACCCCTGGAAACGCCAGTGCGCATGGCCACGGCGCATTCGCACCTTAGGCAGATGCGCTGCTCGTGTCCCGATATGCGTTTGTGGGCCCGGGCAATGGCCAAACGAGACAATCGCCCCGTTTATGCATATAGCATGACACGAGCTTCCAGAAAAATGCTGAAGACTCGCGGAGATGCCCACAAATGCAAAGAAAAATATTGTCGACGTTCCACAAAGCTGGCGGCTTGGTTTTAGGTAAGCGCTTAGAAGAGCGTGCTCCAGTAAAACCAAAACTCGATGCCGATCAGCCCGACGATAAGCCCCACCCACAGCACTAGGCCCAACCAGTGGAAACGCAGCAGATCATCGACCGGTCCCCGCCATCCCCGCGAGACCGGGAAAACATTGTTCTTGAGATTGAAAACCGTCAGGAACCAAAAGGTCGGCAGCATCGCCGTCCACACCACCATGCAATAGGGGCACAGAACACCGATGTTGAACACCGACTGGTAGATCAGCCAATGGATGAACACGATGCCACCCAAGGCCCCCACCCACAGGCCACGCCACATCCACAGTGGAAAACGTGCACCAGCCAAGAGCGCGACTCCGAAGACCACGACGACCGGGAAGGTCATCAAACCGACCAACGGATTAGGGAAACCGAACAGCATCGCCTGATTCGTTTCCATGACCGAGCCGCACGACAGCAACGGGTTGATGTCGCACCCCAGCACATGCTCAGGGTTCATGAGCATCTCGAAACGCTCATAGGTCAACCCGAACGAACCCGCGAGACCGACTACCCCACCCAGCGCCAAAACCAGGCCCGTCACCCAGCGCGCACGCAGGGGATCCGGAAAAGACGAGACTGACCGGTCAGCATTGGACGTAGTCATGGAGCCATCCTCCACAGATGCGTGAGGCTCGGTGTCCGCCAGCTGAGAATTCATCATGCGGGAGTAACGACCGAGTCGGGTAATAGTTTCGACTGCCATGCGACAAACGGCCCACCCGGGAGAAAATCGCAGCGCTCGCCAATGTCGCTAGCGTCGCATCCCCGCCCCGGAAGGCACACAGAGCCCGCAGCACCCGTGGCGCACGGCCCCGATCACAGCGGCCTATGCCCGAATACTATCCCCACCATCGACCACCAGGATCTGACCTGTGACGTAGGACGCCGCCGGACCGCAAAAGAACGCGACCGCGCTGGCCACCTCATCTGGCGTACCCGGACGACCAATGGGGCTATCCAAGCCACGCTGCAGTTCCGGGACCGTCGAGGACCCGGTACGGACCAGGCCCGGAGCGACCGCGTTGACCGTGACACCGTCAGCGATGAGTTCCACCGCCAGCGAGCGGGTCAAACCCGCGACCCCGGCCTTCGCCGTCGCGTAGGCGCCCTCGGCTGGCACTGCGTTCACCACGCCGTTGGCCGCCGCCACATTGACGACCCGCCCCCAGCCACGTTCGGCCATACCTTGCACAAAGGCTCGGCTGACCAAGAACGCCGTGTCCAGGTTGCGAGCTACTTCGCGCCGCCAGTCCTCCACCGACATCTGAGCGACAGGGCGCACCACCGCTGGACCCGTCTTCGAGGTCAGGCCCGCATTGTTCACCACGATGTCCGGCTCACCGACCTGCTCGTTCACCGCGTCGGCCAAACCGGCCACCTCGGCGTCGTTGGTCAAATCCGCGACAAAACCCGTGGCGTCGATCTCCTCGGCCCGCTCGTGAATCCGTTTTGTGGTCGACACGATCGCGACCTTGGCACCGGCTAGGCGCAAACGATGCGCCACCGACATACCGATGCCATCAGGGCTTCCAGCGCCGGTGACCAACGCGATCCGGCCCGCGAGGGAGTCAAGTTCCTGCAGCCGGCTGGGATCCGCACTGGGCTGATCAGATGAACTAATACGAATGTCGATGGTGTCCTCCGGTGAGAGACCGTCGATCGTTTCCCGTTGCGCAGCAATTGCTTCGCTGGTAGCGGCAATGCTGTGACCGGCTGTAGGGCGGACTGATCGTTGCATGGGCAAATCCTCTCACGTATCGACCAAAAATCCGACCCTCATCGGGGCGTGGCAACAGAATAGTCTCCGCAAGTGTCACGATGGACCGATGAGTGAACTCGCAAACATCTTGTGCACCTTGGCCAGGGACGCGATCGAGACAACGTTGCACGGTGGGAACACTGCCGATTTGGTGGCATCGTCCAAGGACGCCGTCGACGAGAGCGACCGAGACTTCATGGGAGATCCAGGAGCGACGTTTGTCACCTTGATTCGTGATGGAAAGCTAAGGGGATGTATCGGCTCACTGCGAGCGGTGCGGTCGCTGGCGGCGGACGTGGCGCGCAATGCTTCCTTGGCAGCGGCTGACCCCCGCATGGAGCCGGTGACGCTCGAGGAATTGCCCGACATACACATCTCCATTTCAGTGTTGTCGAAACCGACTCCATGGCACGTGGACAACTTTCGCCAACTGTGCGCGGGGTTGCAGCCCGGCATCGACGGAGTGACACTGCGCGATGGATCTCGACACGCCACCTATCTGCCAGCGGTATGGGAACACTTGCCCGACCCCGAGCGATTCGTGGCATCACTGTTGAAGAAGGGCGGTTGGCCCGAAGAGTTCTGGGAGAACATGCGCGTGGTGGGTCGGCCGTGGCCACCGGCAATGGCGGTGGAACGATACAAAACCACCACCTACGAGGAGCCGCGCACCCAATAGCAGCCCAGACACTTTTACCCCAAAACGTAGCTATACCGTCATATAGCCCACATCGATCTAAAGGCACCATAAGTTGCGATTCGGGCGGGCGCACACGCCGCGTGTATGTAAGGGTTCACCCTTCGGCTCCTTGCGTTAGCAGCTCGAACGCAACGGAAGTTACGATTAGGTCATGTCAGATGCTTCCGTGATCACCGAGGCCGTCCGAGAGGCCCTCGGGAAGGTCAACGATCCTGAAATTCGCCGTCCCATCACAGAGCTGGGAATGGTCGACACCATTGATGTCGACGGGTCCACAGTCAATGTCCGCATCCTGCTGACCATCGCCGCGTGCCCGCTGAAAGACCAACTCCTGCGTGACGTGACCCTCGCCGCGCAGACGGTCGAAGGCGTTGTCGACGTCAATGTCGAGTTCGGCACCATGACCGATGAACAGCGCAAAGACCTGCAAACAAAGCTGCGCGGCAGCAGCGGCGCGGGCAGTGAGCCAGTCATCCCGTTCAACCAGCCCGGCTGCCGGACCCGCGTCTACGCGGTCGCCTCGGGCAAGGGCGGCGTCGGTAAGTCGTCAATGACGGTGAACTTGGCGGCGGCCCTGGCCAAGCGCGGCCTGAGCGTCGGAGTGGCAGACGCCGACATCTACGGCCACTCCGTCCCGCGCATGTTGGGGTCCGAAGAGGTCCCCACGCAGGTAGAAGACATGATCATGCCGCCGCAGGCTCACGGCGTCAAGGTCATCTCAATCGGCATGTTCACCCGTGGCAACGCCGCTGTGGTGTGGCGGGGCCCCATGCTGCACCGCGCTTTGCAACAGTTCCTGGCAGATGTTTACTGGGGCGAGTTGGATGTTTTGCTGCTCGACTTGCCGCCCGGCACTGGTGACATCGCGATTTCGGTGGCGCAGTTGCTTCCGGGCGCGGAGCTGCTAGTCGTGACTACTCCACAGCAAGCCGCCGCTGAGGTGGCCGAGCGGGCGGGCGCGATCGCAACCCAAACTCACCAGCGCCTCGCAGGCGTGGTGGAGAACATGTCCTGGATGACGATGCCCGATGGCACCCGAACCGAACCCTTCGGCGCCGGCGGAGGCCAGCAGGTCTCCGACGCGCTGACGAGGGATTTGGGTGCCAATGTGCCGCTGCTAGGACAAGTGCCGCTGGACCCGACCTTGCGCGAGGCTTCCGACAACGGCGAGCCGATCGTGCTATCGAACCCGGAAAGCGAAGTGGCCAAGGCCATTGACGCGGTGGCCGAAAAACTAGCTGTGCGCCGCGAGAGCCTCGCGGGCAAGCCGCTGGGCCTCTCCCCTGCCGGACGCTAGGGGAGCATAAGTCTGTGTGCCAGTGGGGGGCCGAACCCGTTCGGGTTCGGCCCCCCACTGTGTCTGTGTCTAGACAGTAGTTCTAGTTGTGCGCGTGGAGCTGGTCGTTGAGCTCGCCCCATGTGCCCTTGCGCGGGCGGGCCTCAATGGCTCCGGTTTGGGAGTTCGTCCACAGCATCAGGTTGTTCTTGCCCGATAGCGCGGCCGCTTTGACCACACCGCCGTCGGGCAGGGACACTTTGGCCCCAGCCGTGACATAGCAGCCCGCGGCGACAACACAGTCGTCGCCCAACGAGATACCCAGTCCGGAGTTAGCCCCCAGTAGACACCGCTCGCCGATCGCGATGACTTCCTTGCCTCCGCCGGAAAGCGTGCCCATGATCGACGCGCCACCACCGATATCGGAGCCGTCACCGACGACAACCCCGGCCGAAATGCGTCCCTCGACCATGGAGGTGCCAAGCGTTCCAGCATTGAAGTTGACGAATCCCTCGTGCATGACCGTGGTGCCCTCGGCCAAATGCGCGCCCAAACGCACTCGGGAAGCATCACCGATCCGGACCCCGCTAGGCGTCACATAGTCGGTCATCTGCGGAAATTTATCCACTGACTTCACGTGCAGCTGCTGGCCTTGTGCCCGCAGGTTCAACCGCACTTCAGGCACGAGCGTCGGCGGGATTGGCCCCAGGTTGGTCCAGGCGTTATTGGGAAGCAGCCCAAAGATGCCTTCCAGGTTGATCGAGTGCGGCACCACCAGGCGGTGTGACAGCAGTTGCAGCCGCAGGTAAACATCGGCCGTGTCGACCGGTGGCTCTGCCAGCGAGGTTATGGCCACGGCCGCACCTCGGGTGAACGTGCCACTGGGGTTGGCCGCGTCAACTTCGGGCTTCTCGCGATCGGGCGGGAAATCTCCTAGGCCCAGCTCGCTAAACCACACGTCAAGTACTGTGCCGTCGCTGGTCACGGTGGCTACACCGGTGCCCCACGCGGCGTCTTTCACAAAATCACTCACCCCTTCAGGCTATCGGCCCGAAGAGTACAGTTCTTAAGCGTGACGCAATTGAGTGAGGAAGTACTCCGCGACCCGGTGGCATGCACGCGCGCGCTGTGCGACATTCCGTCGGTATCAGGAGACGAAGAAGCCATTACCGCCGCGATCGTGAGCGCTTTGGGTGACCGGTCGTACCTGAGTTTGCAGCGGCTGGGCAACACGCTGATTTATCGCACCGACTTGGGCCGTGACAAGCGGATCATGCTGGCCGGGCACACCGACACCGTCCCGGTTAACGACAACTTCCCGACCCGACTCGAGGGCGATACCTTGTGGGGCCTAGGGACGTCGGACATGAAGTCGGGTACGGCTTTGGCACTGTGGATTGCGGCTAATCTGGACTCCGACCAGTTCGGCGGGTTGGACAACCTGCCCTATGACCTGTCGTTCGCCTTCTACGACTGCGAAGAGGTTGAGGCGGACCGCAACGGGTTGAACAAAGTGGCCAAGGCTCACCCCGCCTGGCTCGACGCTGACTTCGCGATCTTGTTGGAACCGACGTACGGCCTGGTCGAGGCTGGCTGTCAGGGAACATTGCGCGCCCGGGTTCACACCTCGGGCAAGCGTTCACACTCGGCGCGCTCATGGTTGGGTGACAACGCCATCCACCACGCGGGTGAAGTGTTGAACAGGTTGAAGGCCTATCCGGCCGCAGAGGTCGACATTGACGGTTGCCTGTATCGGGAGGGTCTCAACGCGGTGTTCGTCAACGGTGGCATAGCCGGAAACGTCATCCCCGACTCGTGTTGGGTCGAGGTGAACTACCGCTTCGCCCCAAATAAGAGCGTCGAGCAGGCTTTTGCGCACGTGAACGAGATTTTCGAGGGGTTCGAGGTGGAACTCACCGACTCTTCTCCAGCGGCTCAGCCTGGCCTGGACCGCTCGGCGGCGCAGCAATTCGTACAGGCGGCGGGGGGCGAGGTCAACGCCAAGTTGGGATGGACCGACGTGGCACGTTTCTCGCAACTGGGAGTTCCCGCCATGAACTTCGGTCCCGGTGACCCGAACCTCGCGCACACGCACGAGGAACACGTCGAACAGGACAAGATCCGCCATTGCGCACAGGTGCTACGGCGATACTTGAGCCAGAACAATCACTAAGACACGCTCTCTTGGTAGTCCACTGGGTGCCTTTCGCACGCGGCGAAAATCGATGTGCGAAAGGCACCCAGTGGACAGCTAAGGACGACGAAGAGAATTGAGGCTGACATGGTAGGTCGCCGCAAAGTAACAGCTGACGAGCACTTGTTGGACTCACAACGATCCGAAGAGTGGAAACAGCGAGCCGCATGGAGGTCGTTGCGTATTCTCTCGGAGTTTGTGGACGGCTTCGAGACCCTCTCAGAATTGGACCAGACGCAAGCGGTCGGAGTTTTCGGTTCGGCGCGTTCGGGCGAAGGAACCCCGGAGTACACGTTGGGCCGCGAGCTGGGACGCAAGCTCGCGGAGGCCGGATGCACCGTCATCACCGGCGGCGGTCCAGGCGCGATGGAGGCCGCGAATCGGGGGGCGCAGGACCGAGACGGAATGTCGGTCGGGTTGGGCATCGAGTTGCCCTTTGAACAGGGCATCAATGCCTACACGGATTTGGAGGTCGACTTTCGTTACTTCTTCGTCCGTAAGGTGATGTTCCTGAAATACAGTCAGGGATTCTGTGTGCTTCCCGGCGGCTACGGGACGATGGATGAGCTGTTCGAAGCTTTGACGTTGGTGCAGACGAATAAGGTAGGCAAGTTCCCCATCGCCCTCATCGGCACCGAATTCTGGGGTGGTTTGGTCGACTGGCTGCGCGACACGATGGCCAAGGCGGGCAATATCAGCTACGCGGATCTCGATCTCATGATCGTCACAGACGACCTAGACGAGGCAGTCGATCATATGGTCTCCAACTGCAAGTGACGTCAGTCGAGACCGAACCGAGCCCCGCAGTCGCGGATCCAGCTTTGGTTATGTGGAACTCGCGGCTGCGGGTCGGTCGTCGCCGGTCACATGGCCGAGAATCACCCTTAGAGGCTTCGCATGGGGGCTTTCGGCTCGCGGCTGCCTTGAATAGTCGCCACCATGTCCAACAACTCCCGCGTGGCACGGACATCGTGCGCGCGGAACATGCGCGCCCCGTTGAGCGCCGAAACCGCCGTCGCGCCCAAGGTCCCGAATAGCCGTTCCTTCGGAGGCAGGTCGAGAGTCTCGCCGATGAAGTCCTTACGCGACAGCGCCACCAGCACTGGCCAGCCAGTTGCGGCCAACTCGCCCAAACGCCGCGTCAGTTCCAGCGAGTGATAGGTGTGTTTGCCGAAGTCGTGGGTCGGGTCGATGAGTATGCCGTCGGGTCGCACCCCCCGCTGGACCGCGTATTCGGCCGATGTGACCAGGTCGCGACGCACCTGGTCAACCACGTCGTCATATACCGCCTTTTTCACGATCGTGCGCGGAGCCAGCCCCCCGGTGTGAGAACAGACCAACCCGGCCCCGGTGTCGGCCGCGGCCGCATAGATTCCCTTGTCCCAGCCAGCCCAGGTGTCGTTGATGAGGTCGGCTCCGGCCGCCACCGCCGCCCGAGCCACCGCCTCGTGAAAGGTGTCGATCGAAATCAGCACTCGTGGGTGCATCGTGCGCAGCGCGGCGATGAACGGGACGGTCCGTTCGATCTCCTCCTCCACTGGAAGCGGTTCCCCCTCACCTGCTTTGACGCCACCGACATCGATGATGTCGGCCCCTTGCGTCACCGCTTGGTCGGCTGCCTCTATCGCTTTGTCGAATGCGAACGTCGCTCCTTGGTCAAAGAATGAATCAGGGGTGCGGTTGACGATCGCCATCACGGCGAATTCCCCCTCCGCGAACTCCCGGTATCGCTCTTCAACGCCCAGTCGCAGTGTTGTCATGTCGGCTATCTTTCCACCACAGTCGCCTCTCCGTCGACCTGGCGCGGATTCAACGCCAGTGAATGCCCTAGCTGAGCCAATGATTCGCACAGTGAACAAATAGCCTGGCCGGACCCATTTTGGACACCATCGAGTCCGGTATCTCACCGGGTTGAAGTCACGGCGGCCCCTCAGCGGTGGGCAGATAGTCTGGTGTTGCCTGTCACGGGGGTCAATTCGTCGTCCACAGTGCTACCGCGCTCGCGGTCGGACCTGTACATCGGGTGCTCTCACTCCCGGGCATCATCGCCAGCGGGCAGGCTCGGTAAGTTTCCCCACGTCCATCTACATAAGCCACCACGACGACCACAGCGACTGGTTGTCGGCCCGCCACTGACCATGGCGCGGTCTCGAGGCAGCGATGATTATGCTCATGGTCGCCGCCCGCAGCGCCGAATCGCACACTGTCAGCAGATCAAGGAGTCACCGATGCCCCGTTTTGACCGCTCTCTGGCCGAGGACTTGGCGGCGTATATCCACGCCAGCCCGACTCCGTCTCACGCCTGCGAGCAGGCCGCCGTTCGTTTGCGTGCCGCAGGTTTTCAACAGCTTGCCGAGACGCAACAGTGGCCGACCGAGCCCGGCGGCTATTTTCTGATCCGGGGCGGTTCGCTGGTCGGCTGGTATGTGCGCGAATCCGGCCAGTTCCAGCACGGTTTCCGAGTGTTCGGAGGGCACACCGACTCGCCCACATTGCGAGTCAAGCCGCTGCCTGACGTGGGCAAGGCCGGTTGGCAGCAAATCGGCGTAGAGATTTACGGCGGGGTACCGCATGACACGTGGCTAGATCGGGACTTGGGAGTGGCGGGGCGTTTGGCGCTGCGCAGCGGCGAGACTGTCCTAGTCCATGTGGATCGGCCACTATTGCGGGTTCCGCGGCTGGCGATCCACTTGGATCGAAGGGTGAACGTCGACGGCAATAAGCTCAACGCGCAGACGCAGATGACGCCGATTTGGGGCCTGGGCGAGCCAACGCAGGGTGAGTTTGTTGCCTTCCTAGCCGATGAGGCCGGGGTCGACGCGGCCGACGTGCTTGGTTTCGATGTGGTCACGTGTGGCACCGAACGCCCAGCTTTCTTGGGCCGTGACAGCGAATTCTTGGCCGCACCCCGGCTGGACAACCTTATGAGCACTCACGCGGGGGTCGCGGCTTTGATCGCGGCCGCGCAAGAGGAGTCGGATGTCGTCCCGGTCCTGATCGCCAACGATCATGAAGAGATTGGCTCCGTATCGTATTCGGGCGCGCAGTCTCCGCTGTTGGATACGGTGTTGCGTCGCTTGATCGGCACCGATGGGGCATGCGACCCGGCCACGGCCGCCCAGGTGCTCGCCCGCTCGGCGATGATGTCTTCGGACACCGGCCACGCGGTTCACCCCAACTACGCGGAACGTCATGAGCCGGACACACATCCGTTGCCCAACGGCGGCCCCATGTTGAAGATCAATGGGGAACAAAACTATGCCACCAGCGCCGAGGGCCAGGCGTTGTTCACCCGTGCGTGTGAGGCGGCCGAGGTGCCTTCGCAGTTTTATGTGCAGCGCAATGACTTGCCGTGTGGTTCGACCATTGGGGCAATCACCTCGGCACGGCTGGGAGTGCAAACGGTTGATGTCGGACCGGCGATCCTGTCGATGCATTCGGCCCGGGAAATGTGTGGAACGGACGATACGCATTACTTGGCACAGATGGCGTTGGCCTTTATGACCGGGGCGTAGAGGCTGGCGCAAGCGGCGCTTTCGGCGTTCTCGTCGGCTCGTTTGTCTGCGCAAACTTTGCCTTCTGTGGCCTTGGACGTGGCTTTTTCATAAGTCTCATTGAGTGCCGCTTGCGGTTCAAGCGAGGCGGTTGTCGTGCTTGGGCCGGTTGTTCGGTGCGTGTGTGCCGCCGATGGCCCGATGGTGGTCTTTCCATACGAGGTTTAGTCACTGGCCGGGTTTGTCGCGAGCCCGGTCAGGGCCCCTTTGAGGGTCACGTTCCTCCTCGATCGACCGGTAGAGTTTCCCTTAACCGGCAATGGGGAGGAACCTGATGGGTTGGCGCGCAAAACTGGAGCACACTGCGGCCGCGATCCGCGCCGCGACGTGGCTTGCCGATGAGGCCGGTCGTCGGCTTGAGGACAAGGTCGCTCATTCTTCGATGGCCTCCACTATGGCCAAACAACGCGAGATTGTCACCCTGTTGCACGAAAGCGCGATTGCCGCTACTCCCGGCTGGCTGGGGCTCGATATTTCGTCGGTAAGCGAGGATGAGCCGCTGGCCGCCGATCCGCCTGGGTCATCGGCGATTCGGCTGGGACGGGTGGAGCTGGATGAGCGCCATTCTTTTCCCGCGTTGGTGCGCCTGGTCGGATCGGGTCATCTGGTCGTCGATGGTGACGCGGCCGACGCGCGGGTCTCTTCGTTGTTGCAAACGTTGATGGTGCGGCTGGTGGCCGCCTATCCCAAGATCGAGTTCTCCTTGGTCGATGGGGTGACGCTGGGCCAGGTCTTCGCTCCGTGTGCTCCGTTGGTGGACGCTGGTATCGCCGAACCGGTCGCGACGGATCATCTTTCGCTGGGCAAGGTCTTGACTGAGGCGGAGAAGCGCATTCAGGAGGTCCGAGACGCGGCCGCACGGTCTGAGTCAATTGCTGACCAGCCTTATCATGTGATCGTTGTCGCGGGGCTGCCTCCACAAATTGGCAAGACGCTACGGGAGCGCATCGCCGCGATCGCTCATGCTGGGCCTCGCGCCCATACCCATGTGATCTTGTGTGGTTGGCGGTCGGCACTGCGCCATGAGCCGCCACCTGCGATCGAGGGTGGCACGTATCTGTCGATTGGGGACGATGTGACGCTGTCGGACGTCCCGCTGCCGGTGGAGTTGGATGAGGCTCCCTCTCCTGGCCTCATGCGCTCGGTGTTTGGTGGACGTGCCCGCCAGACTCAGCGGGCGGCGACCTTGGGTGTGGAGGATTTGATTCCCGAGCATTTCTGGGCGGAGTCCTCGGCGGCGGCTTTGACGACGGTTATTGGTCGGGATGCCCGGGGCGATGTGCCGGTGTCGTTCGACGATGCCACGCCGCATTGGCTCATTGGCGGGCGTACTGGGGCGGGGAAGACTGTTTTCTTGCTCGATGTGCTCTACAGTCTTTCGGCCCGCTACGGTCCCGATGAGTTGGCGCTGTATTTGTTGGACTTCAAGGAGGGTGTTTCCTTTTCGGAGTTCACCCCGTCGATGGGCGATGAGTCTTGGATTCCGCAGGTGAAGGCGGTCGGGGTTGAGTCGGACCGGGAGTATGGTGTGGCGGTGTTGGAGGCGCTGCGGCGAGAGTTGTCGCGGCGGGCCTCGATCATGAAGCGAGCGGGGGCCACTCGATTGGCCAAGTTGCGCCAGCTGATGCCCGATGAGCACCTGCCGCGCATTGTGGCCGTCATTGACGAATTCCATGTGCTGTTCAACGGCAATGATCGCCTGGCTCGCACCGCCGTGGCACATTTGGAGGAGTTGGCGCGTAAGGGCCGATCCTATGGGGTGCATTTGGTGCTGGCCAGTCAGACAATTTCGGGTATCGAGGCGTTGTACGCGAAGAAGGATTCGATCTTCGGGCAGTTTCCGTTGCGGGTGGCGCTGCCGGGTGCCAGTCACTTGTTGGACGAGCGCAACGAGTCGGCGGAGGGCCTTACTGTGGGCCAGGCTGTGATCAATACGGCCGGGGGCGCTCCCGGGTGGGATCGCACGTGTCAGTTCCCCGATGCTTCGGCGTCCGAGGATGCTTTGGCTCAGTTGCGGCACAAGTTGTGGTCGGCGCGGGATGTCAATGCGGCCCGGCCGGTGGTGTTCCAGGGCTTCGATGAGCAGCATCTGGTAGCTGATCCGACCTATCGAACATTGTCGGCGCAGGGGCTGCCGCGGGCTTTGATCGGCCGCGCCGTGGACGTCGATGTGTCCACAGTGTCTTACACATTCGACGCGAGTCCTGGACGTCACTTGGCGGTGTTGGGCACTTCCACTGTGGGAGTCGATGTCGTCTCGGCTGCGGCGCTGTCGGTGTCACGGCAGCACGAGCCGGGGTCGGTGAACTTCGTTCTCGCCCCGTTGGTGGCCGCTGCCGATGAGGCGTGCGCCGAGTTGGAATCGGCGTTCCAGGACGCTGGCCACAGCTTCACTAAGATCACTGCCGCCGAGCTTCGTGACTCGGTGATGTCCTTGAACAACAATCCCACCCCGACCTACTTGGTTCTCTTTGGTGCTGACGCGGCCGCGACCACGGTGGCGCCCAAACTTTTGCACCTGATGCAGCACGGCCCTTCCGGTGGCGTTCACGTTCTTGGCTGGTGGCGCGGTGCTCGGCGTTTCGCCACTGATATGGGTGGGCCTTCCGGGCGCGAGGCCTGCGCCGGGATTGTCGCTCTCAATGTGTCAGCCCAAGAGTTGGGCAATGTGTTGGGCGACCCGACCTGTGATTGGACGGCCCGAACCAACCGGGCCTTGTTCATTGACCGCCATGCCAACACCACAACGCTGACCGTGCCTTTCGTCAAGCCCGGCCGTCTGGAGGAGGACGTATCCCTATGAGCCTCAATCGCTATGACGACTTGCTGCATCAGCTTTCCAAGGAACGTCGTGACTCGGCCTCGGCTACGACCAAGTCCGGGGCCGAGACGACCCGGCAGCGCACGCAGTTGCAAAGTCTGCGCGCCGCCATCGGCGAGGAGATCGAGGAAGTGGCACAAGGATGTGGTGTCCTGCGCTGTAGCGCCCCGAACTTCAACCCTTCGGCAGACGACGCGAGGCCTCAGGTCGACTCGATTGACATGGCCTTGAGCGAAGGCCGGGCGGCGCTGCGAATGGCGGCGGATCATCGCATGGCCACCATGCGCGCCGCCCAGCGTCCAACCTTCTTGCCCAAGGCCCATCACGTGGTGCGGGAAATCCTTGTCTACGGAACCACGATGGTGGCCTGTTTCGTCTTGCAGGTGATGTGGTGGAATTCTGCCGATGGCGACACTGCGGCATTGTGGTGGCTGATCTTCTTGCCGCCGGTGTTCGCCGCCGCGGTGGGATATCTGCTGGTCGGTTTCGCCAACAAGCCTCGTACGCCCCTCTTTGACCGGCATGGCAAACCGATCAAGACCGTCGTGCCGCACAATCCGCGCCTGGGCGTGGTTTTGGCGTTGGTCACGATGGGGCTGTTCGCGTTTACCGTCTTCGGCGGCTAAGCCACCGGTGGCGCTGGCGCAGTGTGCTCGGGCGACAGTGAGGCAAGCTTGGGCAAGTGTCGTTGTATCCCGATGTGGCGCCGGGATTCCGATGCTAGAGCATGGGTAGGTATAACGCGGATGGGTGGGACTCGATGACCTGGTTGTTGCTGTTGACGGTGGTTGTTGTGGCCGGTTTTCTGGCCTACGCGATCGCGGTGTGGGCCGCTGGGAGAGAGTCGTTGGAACCGGAGGCCTCGACCTCGGGGTTCGCCGACGGCCGCATTATCGATGAGAGGTCGGTCGCGGCGGTCACTTTCGACACAGGCCCTCGCGGCTATCGCACGAGCCAAGTCGATGAGGCCTTGCGGAGACTGGCCTGGGAGCTGGGTCGGCGAGATGAGTACATCGCGCAGCTGGAGGAGCGACTGCGTCTGGCCAGGGAGGCGAAGAAGCCACAACCGGAGGTGGTGATCGCCGAAAACCTGCTGGACGAGGGCGAGAAAGACAACCAGGCCGCAGCGGATGCGTCGGCCTCTTCGGCTGCCTCGGATGGACCCTCCCAGGCAGCCCAGCGGGACGACAATGGCCCCTTGGGAGACTCCGCCCCTGGTCGTGACAACTAAAACCGGCGACATGTGCCCAGTTCACCCTCTGGTTCGTATTTGAGACCACGAAGATAGCCAGGCAACCCTAAGTTGTTGAGTCAACCGTGGTGAAATGTTCCCATGCGTTACTGGTTGCTCGGACTGCCGAGTGAGGAATTCACCGACCAACAAGCCTATTCCTACGATTCGGTCGCCCTTCCCGGCGGTGCGGCCTCCCCCGTCAACGACGGTGACAGCGTCGCTGTGGCCGGGCCTGAGGGCGTCTTTGCCGTCGGTGAAGCGCGCGGCGGAGTGGTGCGCTACAGAGCCCGCACCGAGGAGGTGGTACAGGCCGAGGTGGGCCTGGGACTGTCACTCATCGACCAGGAACGTTTGGCCGCGTGGACCGCGCCGTTTGCCAATTCGGCGGTGAACGGCCAGCGCCGCGATTGGCTGGTGACTTTGTCGTTGCCGGTTGAGGCGTCGACGAAGGGCGAGGCGGTGCGACAGTTTTGGTCGTATGTGCGTTCGTTGGGGCCATCCGAGCTACCCACCTTTGTGGCTCCGTATGGGAATGAACTGGACGGCCAGGCCTATTTGCTCGGAGTTGAGCACGAACAAGACCCAGAAGAGTAACATTTAGCCCCACATGGGTGGTTTTGGCCGGTAACTATCACAGTACCGGTGGGGCGAGTTGTCGTCTGCCCGATCGATCAGGGAAAATTAGCGGTACCAATATTCAGTCGCACCAGATTGCGACACTGAATCGAGGGGAGACTAAGTATGGCGGCCATGAAGCCGCGGACTGGTGATGGTCCGTTGGAAGTAACCAAAGAGGGCCGCGGAGTCATAATGCGGGTCCCGCTCGAAGGCGGCGGTCGACTGGTAGTCGAGATGACTCCCGAAGAGGCCGAGACCCTCAGCAAAGAGCTTGAGAACCTCGCCAAATTACCCCACGTCGCTGCGCCATCGCACCTGCTTTCCCTCACTTCGGATCTAGTCTCAGCGTTTGAACTAGCACCTACGGCCAGGTCTCGTGCGATTGGTCGCATTGCTTCGTCATGCGCAGTCGCCTCTTCGCCGTTCGCCTCGTGGCGAGGGTCGATAGGCATGCTGTTGTAGTCCACATGGGCTGGCCGGAATCTTCTAGCCGGTGGTGGGGACTACGGCGACGATCGCTGTTGTGACGATTGCATCGTGATGACCCCCTTGATGCACCAGTCACGGTTGTACGCATCGGCCAGAGGGGCCTTGGCGTGAACGTTCGCCTCGGCTGTTGTGGATACGCCGCGGCCCTGCCTCGCGCACGTTGCACCCCAGAATCAACGTCTCGAGCCGGGGCTGCTGTGTTTTACGCGGTCGATGGCACGCATATACCCCCTTCCTGCGGGCCTTGTCGTAGGCGGCCCTCTGTGAGGCAGGATTGCAGACGTGAGGCGTTCCCACAACCCCCAGGTTTCGACTTCTGACGGGTGGCACGTCAATGCCTGAAAATCAGGCTTGGTTTCACGAGCCAAAAGTGGCACTGTCAGGAACAATGGAACGACACCCCGCGAGGGGACAAGCCGCAGGTGCCACAGTGTCACTTGTCAGTGCGGCGGGCCGCCATTTTGTCTACTGGTGGCCTGTGGTCGGCACACACCACCTGCGTTCATTCTCAGCAGTCCACACCGCGATATGGCGCCGAAAAGGACCACGACATGACTTATGGCAACACTGAGCCCTCAGCTTGGTGGAACCCCGATGCCGAGCAAGACCCGTGGCGTAATCCCCATAGCCACGCTGTCGTCGAACACACCGCCGCGCCTGTGGGTCCTCCCACAGAGCCGCTGCCCGAGCCGGAGCCGGTCTCCACGGCGCGGACGCCGCTTGGCGTGGTGGTGGCCGTGTCGGTAGTGGTAGCACTGGTGGCGGGAACTCTCGGAGCGGCGCTGGGCATTTACGCTTCCCGTGCCGGTGGTGGTTTCGCGAGCGGCCCGATTTCTGGGGCCGACCCTATTACCGACCGGGAGATGTCCTCGGCCGCCGAGGTGGTTGACAATCTCATGCCGTCGGTGGTCACGGTTCTCACTGCGGGGGGCGGGAACGGTTCTGGTTTCTTCATCAGCGAAGACGGCCTAGTGATGACCAACGCCCACGTCGTCGACGGCAGTTCTAGCTTGCAAGTGCAGCTGTCCAATGGCGAGGTGCACCAAGGCGAGCTGATTGGTTCGGACCCGGAGACGGACGTGGCGGTGTTGAAGGTCGAGGGCGAGGATTTCCCGCCGGTGGTGTTCGCCGATTCTGATGAGCTCAATGTGGGGGATCCGGCGCTGGCGGTGGGTGCTCCGTTGGGTTTGAGCAGCACGGTGACGCAGGGGATGATCTCGGCGTTGGATCGTCCGGTCGTCACTGAGGACAATATGGGGGATACGGCGGCGATTATGGCCGCGGTGCAAACGGATGCGGCGATTAACCCGGGTAACTCTGGCGGGCCGCTGACGGACGCCGGTGGCCAGGTCATTGGGGTGAACACGGCCATCGCTGGTTTTTCTGATGAGCGGGGCAATGCTGGCAGTATCGGGATCGGTTTTGCCATCCCGATCAATCATGCCCGCCGGATTGCCGAGGAGTTGGTGGCGACGGGTTCGGCTTCGCGTACGGTCATGGGCGCTGAGGTGGGTGCCTCGTCGATCGGTGTTGGCGTGGAGCTGTCGACAATCGTGCCCGGTTCGCCCGCCGAGGAGGCGGGGCTGGAGGATGGCGACATTGTGACCAGTTTTAACGGCGCGACGGTGACGGACAATCTGGAGCTGGTGGCGCTGGTGCGTAAGTACGCGCCGGGCACGACGGTCGAGGTGGTCTATCAGCGCAATGGGGCCGAGAACTCCACTGAGGTGACGTTGGCGGCCGACACGGGCTGACCCCGGGTGGCCTCTTGGTGGGGTCGTTCCTGAGCTCGACGCGGCTGGCGTGGGGGTGGGCCTAGGCGGATTTGTGGTTTCTGGGCGGCTTCAGGCGTGGTTGGCCCCCGGGAGGCGTCGGGGGTGTCTTTGCTTTAGCCTCGCGGTTGCACTGTGCTCTTGGCAGGACTTAAGCTGGTGAGGTCCCCGCTGCTATGAAGGAGAGTCGCGTTGAGCAACATTGGTTGGCCCGGTTTCCTGGTCTTGCTCCTGCTCGCCTTGTTCCTGTGGGGCCCTGACCGGCTGCCGCAGCTGTTGAAGGACATCCGAGGCTTTATCCGTAAGGCTCGTCAGATGGCCTCGAAAGCCGCCGCCGACTTGTCCAAGGAGGTCGGCACGGACATTAAGGTCGAGGATCTGCATCCGAAGACGTTCATTCGCAAGCATGTGCTGAGCGAAGAGGACGAGGCGATGCTGAAGGACCCGCTACAGGGCGTTCTCAAAGACCTCGATCGGGAGACCGACGCGGTGAAGCAGTCGTTTAGTCAAACGGCGTCGAGCCTGGACGCGCCGTTGGACGAGTCCTCCTCTGAGTCCTCCTCTGGTGGGCAGTCCGGTGGACGCCGCCGTTCCTCCTCGTATGGGGACGCCACCTAAGAGGTGGGCCGTACAGCCTTCACCGAGCTGTGCTCTGTCTAGGGGCCTGTACGGAGTCGATCCGCCGCCGCGGCTATACGCTCGTCGGTGGCCGTCAAACCAATCCGCACGTGATTGGCCCCCGCCTGTCCATAAAACTCTCCGGGGCCAGCCAGGATGCCCAGCTGTGCCAGGTACTGCATCGTGTCCCAGCAACTTTCGTCCCTGGTGGCCCACAAGTACAGCCCCGCCTTGGAATGTTCGATGCGGAAACCGGCCGCCTGGACGGCCTCGGTGAGCACCTCGCGGCGGCGCCCATAGCGCAGCCGCTGCTCGGTGGCGTGCTCTTCGTCTCTCAAGCATGCGATCATGGCCTGTTGCACCGGCCAGGGCACGATAAAGCCACCGTGCCGCCGTAGCTGCCACAGCTGATCGATAATGTGCGGGTCCCCGGCAATGAAACCGGCCCGGTAACCGGCCAGGTTCGAGCGTTTCGACAGTGAATGCGCCGCGATCAGTCCTGTCAGGTCGCCGTCGTTGACGCGCGGGTCCAGCACCGATGTCGGCCAGTCGTTGGCATCGAACCACACTTGGTAATAGCATTCGTCGCTGACCAAGATCACATCATTGGCCCGCGCCCAGGCCACCAAGTCACGCAGGTAATCCACGCTCGCGATCTCACCGGTGGGGTTGGCCGGGTAGTTGATCCACGCCAACGAGACCCCTTCGACGTCGCGCGGATCAGACGCGGCGACCACCGTCGCTTTCGCCAAGAGTCCCCCGACCTCATAGGTCGGATAGGCCAGATGGGGAATGGCCACCACGTCCCCGGCTCCCAGGCCCAACTGCCAAGGCAGATTCGCTACCAGTTCCTTCGAACCGATCGTGGGTAGAACTCCGACATGTTCGGGTACCTGCGTGTGGCGGTCCAGCCAATGCCGCATCGCCGCCTGAAGCTCCGGCGAGCCGGCCACATTGGGGTACCCGGGCCGCGCCGAGGCCTGCGACAGTGCCCGCTGTATCGCCTGCGGCACCTCATCGACCGGGGTGCCGATGGACAAATCAACGAGGCCCCCCGAATGCTCACCTGCCAGTTTGCGATAGGACGTAATACGATCCCATGGAAACTGCGGCAGGCGGCGATTCGGCGAGGCCTCGGTAAAGCGACGTGTTGACACACGGCCAAGTCTAAAGGCCGTTTTGGCGACCTTCCCTCTCGGCTCTCAGCGCCTGAGGTTTCGACCGCATGGGCGTTGCGAGCAAGTGGGGTGGCTGATGGTCGGGCTAGGAAAAAGCCAGGTGCGTCGTTACTGCTTTGAGGGTTCGGGTGGTTGTCCGGCCACGAACGGGTCATCCTTCTCGATCTTGCCGATCTTGGAAGCCCCTCCCGGAGAGCCCAGCTCGTCAAAGAAGTCGTAGTTGGCCTTGGTGTAGCCATCCCACTCTTCCGGGACGTCATCTTCGTAGAAGATAGCCTCGACTGGGCACACCGGCTCGCAAGCCCCACAGTCCACGCATTCGTCGGGGTGGATGTAAAGCATGCGATTGCCTTCATAGATGCAGTCCACGGGGCACTCATCGATGCACGCCTTGTCCAGCACATCCACGCATGGCTCAGCGATGATGTAGGTCACGCGTCGTCCTTCCTACGTCGCGCAGCTCGACTAGCTGCGTTGAGATGACGGTAAGAGCCTATTAAACATGTAATTTCAAGGGTAGACGGGTGGTCGAATGTTGGGACCAGAGCACGTGGGGAAACGAGTCGCAATTCGCATTTCCCTGTCCGATGGAGCCCCAGGCAGGCGCTTTACGGACATACTTGGTCAGCTAGTCGCTTTCGACGACACAACATTGACCATTGACCGGGATGGGGAACAGATCATCGTTGAACGCTCCCACATCGTGGCGGGCAAGCCAATCCCCCCGAAGCCGACCCGGCGGCCGCGCCGCAAAGACTGAATGCGGCTCGACGCGCCTGAGTCGGGTTCCTACCCTAGTCGTAGCTCACTTCGGCGACAGATGCCAGCCCGAAGCGACACCACTGGGTAGGCCCAGGGAGTGGCTTAGACCGAAGCGGCCTGCTTGGGGTTGGCCCGTCGCAGGTGGTATTCCTCAGTCGCCTTCAGGTCCTGTCCCAGCTTGTCGATGCCCAGCGCGACGCCAAGCAGGTGGCCGATCAGCCAGCCGAGCAACATTTGCGCGAACAACAGCGGAACCTGAGTGAAGAATGTGGTCACGTCGGGGAAATTCCCGCCCACCAGCATCGGGTTGATCAGAGTCGACACCAACACGACCACCAAGAACGTGGGCAGAAGTTCCCCGGCGATGTCGCGCTGCTCCAGACGAATCGACCAGGATAGTCCACCCGCGGCGGCCACGAAAACCAAAAGGCCAGCCGCCACCAGGGTCGTCAGGTCGACCATGGCCAAGCTGAGCGATTCATTGTCGACCGCCCGCTGATAAATGAAGCGGCCAACGAGATTGCTCAGCCACAGCGCGAATCCGAACAAGGCGATCGAACGCCAATGCTGCGGGAGTCGAATCTTAGCCAAAAACTTAGCCACGGTTATTACTCCTCGGGGTTACGTGACGGGCGGGGTCGAAGCGTGCCTTGGCGCGGGCCAGCGATGTTCTTATACAGTGCCACGGCGGCTCCGGCTGCCCCGGCTAGCAACATGGCGTACCCGGGCCAGGTATTGATAATAATCAGTGAGCCTGAGCCGGTGGGCGAACTGGCTACCAACACCACGGCGAACCAGGCGCCGATGGGCAGCAACGAAGCCCACCGGTTGGCCACCCACCAGGAGGCCAAACTGGGCAAATAGTAGTTACCCAGGAAGGCGATGACAGCGGCGATGGGTATCGGTATCGCTGCGATGCGGGTGGGCACCAGGAAGGATTCCAGCAACGCCAGCACGGCCGCGCCCACAGTCACCACAATGCCGCCACCAATACGGATGGCGTATTCCACAGTGCCGGGCGCGTCGGCATCCTCGGGGGTCCGCGTTGCCTCTTCGAGACGGAGGTCGGGTGGCTGGCTCACGATATCGATAGTAGTGGCGAGCCATCTCTAGACTCATCCCGGTGAGGACGATGAGCACCCCGACCATTCCGGCCCCGGCCGAGCCCGCTAGCGGGGCAGCGCAACCTCGCTGGTTCCAGCGGCGACTCGTGCGGGCGGCCTCGTGGGCGCTGACCGCAGGCGCCGCCGCGTTCACCCTCGTGCGCTTGCTGGGCCTAGAACAGGGATGGCTGCTGGTAGTGGCGGTGGCGTTCACCCCCTATGTTGCGCTTCTGGCCCCGTTGGCGCTAGCGGCGTTGGCCTGGGCCCGCAGCTGGTGGGCCTTGGGAGTCACCCTCGTGTGTGCGCTATCGCTGGCCATCACGGTCCTCCCTCGCGCCATCGGTGACTCAACGCCCGGTGGCCCCGCCGACGGGCCAATCTTGCGCATCTTGTCGGTCAATCTCGCCGTGGGACAGGCCGAGGAGGAAGCGGTCATCCACATGGCCCGGGAATGGGACATCGACATCCTCAGCGTGCAGGAGGTGACTCCACTCAGCGCTGACCGTTTCCAGCAGCTGGGTGTCGAAGAGCTGTTCGCCCACTCGATTGTCGAGACCGGATGGGCGGCCGAAGGTTCGGCCATCTATTCGGGGTATCCGCTCCAGCGGCTGCCGGAGGTCGAACCGGACGGGATCTTCCATCAACCAGCGGCAAAAGTCGACATTGGAGCGGGAATGACGGTGAACCTGATGGCCGTACATGCCGCGGCACCGCGCTCTGCTGAGCGGATAGACAACTGGGAACGCGATTTCGAGCAATACCCCACCGGCGACGAGGAGGAAATGTGGATTCTCGCTGGCGATTTCAACGCCACACTCGACCATCGCAATATGCGCGATCTGCTCAACGAGGGGTATCTCGACGCGGCCTCAGTCATGGGCGACGGATGGAAGGCCACGTGGTTTACCGAAGGCCGGTTCATTAAAGGACTATTGCGGCCTCCTCCGGTAACACTGGATCGGATCGTCATCGATGAGCGCGCAGAGGTACAAGACTTCCGGGTGCTGCCCGATATCGGCTCCGACCATCGCCCCGTCTACGCCCAGATCCGGTTGCCGTAAAACTGCACAGGCACCTAGGTCGCAGTGAGGCTTATGAGAAGTGCAGCCTCAAAGTCGCTGGCGGCCTCGGCTGATAGCCGCACTTGTAAAGGCCCCTTACCCGCTCCCCCATCGGTGGGCAGAGGGGATAAGGGGCACATCGGCTAGGCGAACAGGTCAGTTTCCCAATTGTGCGGACCCTTGCCGGGCCCTCGTTCGCCTTTGACCAAGATGTAGTGCTCGGCGAGGATGGACTCGATGCCTAGCTTGGCCGCCATCGTGTACAGCCAATCTTCGGGCGCGATTTGCGTGGCATGGGCCGACATCGCCGCCAGTTTCTTGGGCCCAGCGGCCTCTTCGGCGACAATTTCGGTGGTCACAACGTCGTCGTCCACCCCAAAGGGCAGGTCATCGACCGAGGTGATGTCGCCAAAGGGGTTATCCTCAGAGCCCGCGAACTCCTCGAAGCTCTTGGCCAAATCGCTCTTGGGCACAGTCGTCCAGTAAATCTTGCGGATGGCGTGGGCTTGGCCCAGGTCGGGCCGGTAATCGGTGTCCTCGGCCAGCTCGGCGGCCCGCATCGCGACCCGGTGGGCCTGAATGTGGTCCGGGTGCCCATAGAAACCGAAGTCGTCGTACGTCACCAACACTTCGGGCCGGATCTGGCGCACGATCGCCACTAGGTCGGCGGCGGCCTCGTCCACGTCCGCGCCCCAGAAGGCGCGTGGATGGTCGTTGGCGGGTGTGCCCATCATTCCCGAGTCCCGCCAGCGCCCGGCACCGCCCAGGAAGCGCCAGTCTTCCAGCCCGAGGGCGTCGGCCGCTGCGGCCATTTCGGCGTAGCGGTAGCCTCCGAGTTGGTCGGCTTGGGCGGCTTCGAGTCGGGCTAGGTGGGGGGTCTTGATTTCGCCTTCTTCGCCGAGGGTGCAGGTGACGAGGGTGACGTCGACATCGTCACGGGCGACGTAGTGGGCGATGGTGGCGCCGGTGCCGACGGTTTCGTCATCGGGGTGGGCGTGCACGAAGAGAAGGGAGCGTCGGTCGGTTGCGGTTTGCGGGTTTGTCCCGCTGGTGGTGTCTGGTTTCGACATAGGCGCAACGGTAGCGCGTGGGACCGACATTGGTCACCTGTTGCGCCTCGGAGGTCACACTGACCCCTAAGGACACAAGAAAAACCTTCAACTTTTACCGACGAAATCCATCATTGCCATTGATTGTGACGAACCCCATCTGTGATGTGCGCCCGTTACGCGGTAATGTGCGAAGGTCAAGCGGCCGCTCGGGAGGTAGCCGGTCGCGGGCGCATATATACGACACGCTGTGTGGACATCATCGGCTCGCCGACACTGTTCGGAATCCTCACCAGCGCCATCAGCCAGGCGCTGCGCGGACATGCGCATAAGCACGGGTTCGACGCGGTCACCACATCGCGGCCCACCCCTGGCCATCGGACAGCCCGGCTCGCCGGGCGCACCGCGATCTCGGACAGAACGCGGACCGGTTGTGAGGGTCGGTGAACTCCGCGCAGCGCTTTCGGCACAAAGGAGCTATGAGGCCGGATGACCATCACCGAAGACAGCGGTGCCAGAGCCGCCATCAATAAGAAGCATCTACGCACCGATCGCTGGTGGCTGGGGCCCGCGATCACCGTCATCGGACTGTTCGCCTGGGTCGCCTACGCTACGTTCCGTGTCTTCTACCAGGGAAACTACTGGGTGGGCGACTACCATTACCTGACCCCGTTCTACTCCCCCTGCGTCTCCCAGGGCTGCCTGCCCGAGGCATCACTGTTCGGACGGATTCTGCCCGACCATCCGCTACTGCCCTATGCGGCCCTGAGCCTGCCCCTGTTGCTGATGTTCCGTATGACTTGCTACTACTACCGCAAGGCCTACTACCGGTCAGTGTGGATGGCACCGGCCGCGTGCGGGGTTCCCGACGGGCACGCGAGCTACACCGGCGAGACCCGGTTCCCGCTGATTTGGCAAAACAGCCACCGCTACTTCTTCTACGCGGCCCTGGCCATCACCCTCATCAACACCTGGGACGCGATCATCGCCTTCCAAAGCCCCGCCGGGTTCGGCTTCGGGCTGGGCAACATCATCCTGGTGGGCAACGTCATCTTGCTGTGGTGCTACACGTTCGGCTGCCACTCCTGTCGGCACGTCATGGGCGGCCGTATTCGCCACTTCTCCCAAAACCCGATCCGCTACAAGCTGTGGACCATATCGAGCTACCTCAACGTTCGACACATGCAGTTCGCTTGGATCACGCTCGGATCGCTGGCGTTGACCGACTTCTACATCATGTCCGTCTCCGCTGGTTGGATCACCGACCTCCGCTTCATCAACTAAGACTTCCGCGACGTCTGCTGCGTTAGCGAACTTGCGACACAAGGTGAGAAACACATGACCGATCAACCACACACCGAAGAGATCACCCGCCTATCGTGCGACGTCCTCGTCATCGGCGCGGGTGGAGCTGGCCTGCGGGCCGCCATCGAAGCCCGGCTGGCGGGCAAGAAGACCATCGTCATCTCCAAATCCCTCTTCGGCAAAGCCCACACCGTCATGGCCGAAGGCGGCGCGGCCGCCGCCCTGGGCAATGTCAACAGCCGCGACTCCTGGAAGGTCCATTTCCGGGACACCATGCGCGGTGGCAAATTCATGAACAACTACCGCATGGCACAGCTACACGCCCAAGAAGCCGCCCAACGGGTGTGGGAGCTGGAGACCTATGGGGCACTGTTCGACCGCACCGCCGACGGCAAAATCAGCCAACGCAACTTTGGCGGACACGAATACCCCCGCCTAGCCCACGTCGGCGACCGCACTGGCCTAGAGATGATCCGCACCCTGCAACAGAAGATCGTCTCGCTGCAACAGGAGGACCAGCGCGAGCACGGCGACTACGACGCGCGCTTGCGAATCCTGGACGAAACAACGATCACCCGCCTGCTGAAGGACGGCAACCGCGTCAGCGGTGCCTTCGGCTATAAGCGTTCCAACGGGGAACTGCTGGCCATCGAGGCGCCCGCGGTCGTGCTCGCCACCGGCGGTATCGGCAAATCCTTTAAAGTCACCTCGAACTCCTGGGAATACACCGGCGATGGCCACGCGCTGGCGCTACGAGCCGGGGCGACGCTGCTGAACATGGAGTTCATCCAGTTCCACCCAACCGGCATGGTGTGGCCGCCGTCGGTGCGCGGCATCCTGGTCACCGAATCGGTACGCGGAGACGGCGGCGTACTGCGCAACTCCGAGGGCGACCGGTTCATGTTCAACTACATCCCCGACGTCTTCCGCGCCCAGTACGCCGAGACCGAGGACGAAGGCGACCGCTGGTACACCGACCCGGACAATAACCGGCGACCGCCCGAACTGCTGCCGCGCGACGAGGTGGCTCGTGCGATCAACGCCGAGGTGAAAGCCGGGCGCGGCACCGAACACGGCGGGGTTTTCCTCGACATCGCCTCCCGCCGCGACGCGGACTACATCACCAAGCAGCTGCCTTCGATGTACCACCAGTTCAAAGAGCTTGCCGACGTCGACATCACGGCCGAGGCCATGGAAGTGGGACCGACCTGCCACTACATCATGGGTGGCATCGAAGTGGCGGCCGAAGACGCGCAGACGAAGGTCACCGGGCTCTACGCGGCCGGTGAGGTCGCCGGTGGCATGCACGGCTCCAACCGGCTGGGCGGCAACTCCCTGTCGGACCTGCTGGTCTTCGGAAAACGCGCCGGGGAACACGCCGCCGCCTACGTCGACGGCCTCGAAGAGCGGCCGAAACTGGCCGAGTCGCAGATCGAGGTAGCCACCTCCGAGGCCCTGCGACCCCTACAACCGACGAGTGGCAAAGCCGAGAACCCATTCGGGCTGCAATCGGAAATGCAAGACATCAACCATTCGCTAGTCGGCATCATCCGCCGCGCAGAGGAGCTGGAAGAGGCCATCGACAAGCTGCGTGGCCTGGCCGACCGCATCAACAACGTGCGGGTACCTGGGGGCCGGGCCTATAACCCCGGCTGGCACCTAGCCCTGGACTTGTACAACATGCTGCTGGTGTCCAACTGCACCGCTTTGGCCGCGCTTGAGCGCTCCGAATCGCGCGGTGGGCACACCCGCGAGGACGCGCCGAAGATGGACGCGAAGTGGCGCAAGATCAACCTCGTGTGCGCCACGGCCGACAAAGACACGCCGATCACGGACAGTCGGGTGTCGTTGAAACGCCAACCGGTGCCGACGATCCCCGCCGAGCTGCTGGAGCTATTCGAGCCCGACGAGCTAGCGAAGTACCTGACCGAAGAAGAACTCCATCTCGGCCTAGCGGCCGCGACTGACGCAGAGGACGGTGAATAGCCATGAGCAATACCCGAGTATTCCGCGTCTGGCGGGGAGACGCCGAGGGCGGCGACTTCAGCGAATACAAGGTCGAGGTCAACGAGGGCGAGGTCGTCCTCGATATCGTGCACCGTATTCAGGCCACCGAGGCTCCTGATTTGGCCGTCCGGTGGAACTGTAAGGCTGGTAAGTGCGGCTCGTGCTCGGCCGAGATCAACGGCATGCCCAAATTGATGTGCATGACGCGCATGAGCACCTTCGAGGAGGATCAGGAAATCACCTTGACTCCCCTGCGCACGTTCCCGGTGGAACGTGACTTGGTGTGCGACGTGTCGTTCAACTACGAAAAGGCGCGCCAGATGCCCGCGTTCGCTCCCCCGGAGGGCCTGGAGCCCGGCGAATATCGCATGCAACAGGTCGATGTGGAACGCAGCCAAGAGTTCCGCAAATGCATCGAATGTTTCCTGTGCCAAACAACGTGTCACGTCATTCGCGACCACGAGGAGAATAAAGAGGCCTTTTCGGGGCCCCGGTTGTTCATCCGCGCCGCAGAGCTGGACATGCACCCGTTGGACGCCGAGGACAATCGCGGCTCACACGCCCAGGACGAACAGGGCTTGGGCTATTGCAACATCACCAAGTGCTGCACCGACGTGTGCCCGGAAGGCATCAAGATTACCGACAACGCGATCATCCCCATGAAGGAGCGCGTCGCCGGAGACCGGTACGACCCGCTGGTGTGGCTGGGCCGCAAGATCTTCCGCCGTGACGCCAAGGACGCCTGAGGACAGCTACAGGGTGGCGCTGGCTCCGAGTGGAGTCGGCGCCACTTTCTCGTCTTTATGTGCGTGGTCGGGCACTGAAGCGGCAAGGGGCACCGGCGGGATCTGCCACCGGACCTAGCCGCGTCTGAACGCCGGTCCAGGGAGTATCAGCGGGGCTTTCCATCTCCATGCGGGTCAGCCAATCGTCGATGAGTTGGCCAACCATCGCTGGCTGGTCCAGGTGCGCGTTGTGCCCGGCCGCGTCGATGACCGCAAAAGCGGATAGTGCCGCAACAACTGTGCTTGGTCGGCGAAACCGACCACCTGGTCTTGTCGCCCGGTGATGATGAGGGTCGGGCCATCGAAGCCCCCGCGCCGTTCCTCGGGCTCCATGTCGAGCGAATAGTTCGCGCTGATGCGGGCCACGGCCTCTGCGTCGTGGTTGCGCAACCCTGGCAGAGCCGCTGAGCGAAATCGCTCCCAGTTCTGCGGCGACTGCGTCACGGCCATGTTCTCGTACTCGCTACGGTCCTCATCTGCCAGCGAAGCGAGTAGGTCCGGGTCTTTCACCAGCACGGTTCGGGGTGGCAACTGACGGCGGGCATGGTCGGCGACCGCCACCGGACACAGCAACCCCAAACCGATCACGTGCTCGGGCATGACGGCAGCAACATGGCGGGCAAGCATTCCGCCGAAGGAATTCCCCAACAGCGCGAACCGCGTAGTACCGAACATCGACCTCAGTTCATCCACCAGATGGTCGGCCAGCGCCTGGGCGGAGTCGATACTTGGCACTGGCTCCGAAGCGCCGTATCCGGGTAGGTCGAGGTAGATCCGTTCCCACCGGTCGTGGCGGGCGATGCCCTCGTCCAAAGGCATGAGGAGGTGGTGGTCAACTGGGTGACCGTGGATGAGGACCAACGGCGTCCCGGTGCCCCTGCGGACTGTGCGCATGCTGACGTTTCCCATTCTGATGTGCGGTGCGGGGCTCTAGGTATGCCCGACAAACCACTTAAGGTCAGCATATGGCCGGGGTACGACAATTCCGGCTGTGCGTCCGTTTGGCGCTGGGGAGTGAACTGGGCCTAGCCGGGCACCCCCACCTGTTCGACGCCCTCATGGCAGCGGCCATAATGACCTGGTGAAACTCTCTATCGGCATCGTCGGCCTCCCTAACGTCGGCAAAAGCACCATGTTCAACGCTCTGACCCGCTCGGACATCCTGGCGGCGAATTATCCGTTCGCCACGATCGAGCCCAACGTTGGAGTGGTGGCCGTGCCCGACGACCGGCTGCCCAAGCTGGCCAAGATCTACGATTCGCAGAAGATCATGCCCGCCACGGTCACGTTCGTCGACATCGCGGGCCTGGTGCGTGGGGCGTCCGAGGGGCAGGGCAAGGGCAACCAGTTCCTGTCCAATATCCGAGAGTCGAACGCGATCTGCCAGGTGGTGCGCGTTTTCGAGGACGGCAATGTCACTCACGTGGACGGCAAGATCTCGCCGTCGGACGACATCGAGACGATCAATACCGAGCTGATTCTGGCCGACATGCAGACGGTGGAGAAGGCGCTGGTGCGCTTGGAGAAGGAGTCGCGGGTCAAGAAGGACGTGCTGCCGAAGCTCAAGGCGGTCCAGCAGGCGCGCGACATCCTCGATAGTGGTCAGACGATCTTCGAATCCGGTATCGACACCGAGGAGATCTACGACCTGCACTTGTTGACGGCTAAGCCGTTCATCTACGTGTTCAACGTTGATGAGGGCCAGGTGGCCGATGCCGAGTTGAAGGCCAAACTGGAAGCCTTGGTCGCTCCGGCGCAGGCGGTGTTGTTGGACGCTAAGTTCGAATCGGAGCTTATCGACCTGGACGAGGACGAGGCCGCGGAGATGTTGGAGTCCACCGGCCAGTCTGAGCCGGGCCTGGACCGACTGGCCGAGGTGGGATTCTCCACCTTGGGCTTGCAGACGTATTTGACGGCCGGGCCGAAGGAAACGCGCGCCTGGACCATCCGGCAGGGGGCGACTGCTCCCGAGGCCGCTGGCGAGATTCACACCGACTTCCAACGTGGTTTCATTAAGGCCGAAGTGGTTTCCTTTGACGACCTCATGGACGCCGGAACCATGCAGGCGGCTAAGGCCGCTGGCCGGGTCCGCATGGAGGGCAAGGAATACGTGATGCAAGACGGCGACGTGGTGGAGTTTAGGTTTAACGTGTGACGACTACGGGCCGTGTGGTCAGGGCAGGTCGAGCCGCATGAGAACACGCGGGAATCCGTTCAGAACGGATCTGGTCTCCGAGACCTGGGCGAACCCGGCGCGCTCGAACAGCGCCTTGGTGCCGACGTACGCCATGGTCTGATCGACACGCTCGCCGCGGTTGTCGACGGGGTATCCCTCGATCGCCGGTGCGCCTCGTTCCCGCGCGTATGCGACCGCTCCGTTGATGAGCGCGTGCATCACACCCTGCTTCCGGTGGCCGGGGCGCACCCGGAAGCACCATAGCGACCAGACGTCGAGATCGTCGATGTGTGGGATGAGCCGGTTGCGGGTGAAGCTCGTCTCGCGCCTGGGGTGCAGAGCTGCCCATCCCACCGGCTCCGCGTCGCGATAGGCGATGACGCCGGGCGGTGGATCCTGCGCGCACAGCTCGCGCACCTTCTCGGCGCGTGCGGTTCCGCGCAGCGCGTTGTTCTGCTTGCTGCCGACCCGATAGCTCAAGCAAAAGCACACGTTCGACGTCGGCTTCTTCGGCCCCACGAGCGCGGCGACGTCGTCGAAGTCCACCGCGGGAAGTACTTCAAACCTCATTCCTGAAGTATGCCCGCTACCACTGACGCTCGCGGCCGGTCGGCGGACCACCTTTCGGCAGCGGCAACGACCTTGCCCAGCGCCATGGGTGGGTTCACACGTGGGCACCTGGCTCCTACGGACGTTGGGCGTGGGCTGGACGTGCCGGTACCGATGGGGCGAGACTCTCAAGGGCGGATTGTCACGGAGTTCGTTGACGGGGTTGTCGCGAGTGACGGTCGGCCCCTGACTCATGCCCAGCTGCGACAGGTCGAAGGGACGGTCAGGGCCATCCACGACGCGAATGAGGAGCTCGACGCCGCAGGCCTAGGGCTCGATCCTGCGCTCATACCGGTGTCCGCGCCCGACCTGGTATGCCTTGGGGACCTCACACCATGGAATCTCGTATTGAGGGAGCGATCGGTGTCTATCGATTGGAGTGGTGCTGCCGCGAGTACCCGGCTGTGGGACCTTGCGTACTCCGCGCAGGCGTACACGCTCAACGATGCGTCCCTCGATCCGGATGCGTCCGCACAGGCACTCCGCGCGTTCGTCGACGGATATCGTGCGGACGCCGAAGCGCGCAGCGCTCTTCCAGAGACGCTCGCGCAACGATCCTGGGCGATGGTCGAGTTGCTTCGAGATGATGATCGCGACGGCGTGGAACCTTGGGGACCATGTTCCTAGAGGGCCACGGCGAGCATTGGCCAGTGGCCGCTGAGTATGTGGAGCGTGGCAAGGATCTGTGGCACAACGCGATCCGGGTTCACGTGTGATGGCCTTCCCTGCCCGAACGCGGTGGAGTTTAGATTCAACGTCTAGCGTTATTGGCAAGCTTCGTAATTCGCTGGTCATGTGAGCAGATTGTTCGACTTCCCAAGCACCGAACGGATCTGGCGCAAGCGGCGAGGCAAGGACGTCAACCGAGTTTTGCAGCGGACAACCTTGCGAAAGTTGGAGTTGGTCCACGCTTCCACTGGCGTGGGGGACTTCGGATCCTTCCGGTGAATCGACCGTAGTGGTAGCCGGGCGATCGACATAGGCAGCACAGTATTCGCGTGAACGCTCAGTGTCCCATGTACTTCGTCGGGAATGAAGGAAGCGCAGTAGCTGCCTAACTCATCGATTACCTCTGACCTGGTCGAAGTGACCACGCTGGCGCGGGCGACAATACGCGTATGAGGCATATGTTGTCGCTGCGCGACTGGACGCGAGAGGACCTCTACGAGCTGTTCGAGCGCACGAGTGGCTATGTGGCGGAGGTTGGGAAGCAGTTCGACGGCGCCGTGGCGATGTTCTTCCCCGCGTCGAGTTTGCGTACCCGGTTCGCCTTCGAACGAGGTGCGGCGCAAATGGGACTCCAGCCGATCCTCTTCCCACCAGAGTGCCTCGACAAGCCGGAAGACCTGATCGATGTCGTCGGTTACCTCGCCCAATGGGCCAGTCTTGCCGTCGTGCGCCATCCGGACATCGCCGTGCTGGAACGCATGGCGGTCGCGAACGCGCTGCCGGTGGTAAACGCGATGACGGAGGTGAACCATCCGTGCGAGGTGCTTTCGGACTTGTACGCCTTGTCACGGGAGGTCAATGCGCTGGAGGTGCGCTACTTGTTCGTGGGCGCGGACGGGAACATCGCGAGGGCATGGTGGGAGGCCAGCCAAGCATTCGACCTCGACATCCGTCAAAGCTGCCCGGCTGCTCTCCGAGTTTCCGGTATGCCATGGGAGGAAGATCTACGCCAGGCGATCACGACAGCTGACGTGGTCATCACAGACGGGCCCGGAATCCATGCGGAGGAACTCACCGCTTACCGGATGACGGCGGCCCTCCTCGAGGGCGGGCCCAGCGGGATCCGGCTCGCGCCGTGCCCTCCATTCGTGAGAGGGAGGGAAGTTAGCGCGGATGCCATCGACCATCCGGCCTTCGTGGGATACGGCTTTAAGCGATACCTCAAGCCAGTGCAACAGGCCGTAATGTCCTTGGCAATTGCGCCGTAGGTTGCATCGGCCACAAACCGGTGGAGTTTGGACTCAACGTCTTGGGTTACTCGATAGACGACGTGACTTTGTCAAGCTCAAATCGCCTTGACTGGGTTGGGACAATGCGTTCATGACCCTCCCAACCCCAACCTTGGACACCGAGCGGTTGCTATTGCGTCCGTTCACCGACACCGACGCCGACGATCTCTTCGCGTTGCAAAGCGATGCCGACGTCGTGCGCTATTGGGACTCCCCACCATGGACCGATAGAGTATCGACCGTGCGGTTTTTGGCCAGTTGCGAAAAGATGGCCGCCGACGGCAGCGGTGCCCGCGTGGTGATCGAACGTAAATCTGACCAAGCTTTTGTCGGCTGGTGCACCTTCAACAGCTGGAATCCCACCTTTCGAAGCGCCTCTTTGGGCTATTGCCTCGCCCGGACGGCTTGGGGGCACGGCTATGCCACGGAGGCGGCGCGGGTGCTGCTCCAATGGGCCTTCGACACGCTCGACCTAAACCGGGTTCAGGCTGAAGCAGACACCCGTAACGTGGCCTCGGCCCGGGTGCTGGAGAAGCTCGGCTTCCTCCATGAGGGGACCTTGCGGGAGGACTGCATAGTCAATGGCGACGTGTCGGACTCTTGGGTGTACGGCCTGCTGCGGCGCGACTGGGCAGGCTAAACGTACGAGCCAGACTTCGCGATCTATCCGGTGCTAACGGCGATAAGGCGTACGGTCTCTAGGGTCGCCAAGATGATCTGTCGATGCCCTGAGCAGACGTCTCCCCAATGAGCTGTTGCTCGTGTCAGCCGAGCCGACACGAGCAACAAGAGTGGCCACGTCCTTAGGCGACGGCGGTTCCTTCGAGTTCGATCATTTGGCCGGGGATCGCCAGCCGATTCACCTCGAGCATGGTGGTCGTCGGGGCCACTCCTGCGGCCCCCAACCGCGACGCCAGTACCCCGTAGTGCGGGAACAGCGCGTCAACGTCAGTGGCGTAGACGTTGAGGCGCACCAGGTTCGCCAACGACATACCGGCCTCGGCGAGCACAGCTTCCAGGTTGTCCACTGCCAGCGCTAGCTGGGCGGCGATGTCTCCGTCGTGTTCGGGTTTCCCCTCCTTGCTCATGGCGGTCTGTCCCGAAATGTAGAGGGTCCGGGTCTGTCCGGTGACGACCTCGCCCTGGTTGAATCCCATCTCCAACGACCACGTCACCGGGTTGACTGCTGTACGTTCCATTGCCACTCCATTCGTTGCCAACGCCCGGCGGTCTGGTGGCCACCGTCTTCAACGTGAGCAAAAGCCAGTCTTCCAATAAATCACGACACCTTGTGTCATGTTTTTTGGTAAGAATGAGGCTATGCGTGCGGATCGGTTGGTCTCGCTGGTGCTGCTGCTGCGCCAGCGCGGCCGGATGACTGCGGACGAGCTGGCCGGTGAGCTGGAGGTGTCCGCTCGGACCGTACTGCGCGATATCGATTCTCTGTCGACGGCGGGTGTCCCGGTCTATGCCGATCGCGGGCGACATGGTGGGTTCTCGCTGCTACCTGGCTTTCGCACCGAACTCACTGGCTTGAATCATGAGGAGGCTTTGGCGCTTCTGACTGCTGGATCGGGGCGCGGTGAACAGGTCTTCGGCCTCAGCACCGCGCTGGCCTCAGCAATGCGCAAGGTGGTCGACGCCCTGCCCGAGGGGCATCGATCGAACCTTGACGAGGCCTCTATGCGGTTCCTGGTCGAGCCGGAAACCGATCTGCTGTCGCGACGTGAGGCTTCGGAGGAAGTGGCGGGTGCGGTGATGGCCCAGGTCCGACGGGCGGTACTCACTGGGCATAAGCTCCGTTTTCTCTACGCCGCGCCGGATAAGGAACCCCGCTGGCACACCGTTGACCCCATCGGTCTGGTCACTGTTCGCGGCCGGACCTACTTGCTGGCTACCAAATCCGATGCGGATCGCACCTATCGTCTGTCGCGCGTGTTGGAGGCCGAAGAGCTAAGTGAGCCTGCGGAACGTCGAGGGCAGGTTGACCTGGACCGCATCTGGGCCGAACGTAGCGCACGGTTTCTCTCTAAGAACCATCTTTCGGTGCTGGTGCGGGTCAACCCCACGCGGCAAGATGAGCTACTGAAAACAGCGCGGGCCGTCCGAGCCCAGGAGCGTGAGGCTGACGGCTGGGTTCGGCTGGAGGTAACCTTTGAAGATCTGCGGCACGCGGTTTGGGCGTTGTGGCAGCTTGACACCGATGCCGAGGTTCTCGCCCCCGATTCGTTGCGCTCCGCCTTGCGGGACCGGGCTGCCGCCCTTGTCTTCCGCTATGAGGGCTCCTGACTTTGGCTATGGCCGCGGGCTCTCTCGATGGGAAATGCGGCCGCCACTTCTAGGGGCAGCGCGGTCAGATGGTTTTTAGACTCGGTGGTTCGGGTGTTCCACGCACAGGACAGTCGTGAGTCGCCGCGACCGGGCACCTCAATGGAGAGCCTGCCGGGAGTGTCACCTTTTCAAGCTAGTCTCTTGATGTAACCAGCTCTAACTGACCCAAGAGGAGTCCATAATGGGCAAGCTTGTGGTGTGGAATGTCATTTCGGTCGATGGGTATTTCGAAGGAGACCAGCGGTGGGATCTGCGGCTCCATGAACATATCTGGGGTGAGGACTTGCGCCAGTTGAGTCTGCGAATCGGGCAAGAGGCGGGGCTACTCGTTTTCGGGCGGACCACCTATGAGGGGATGGCCTCTCATTGGTCGACCGACACGACCGAGTCGGAGATCGCCCAGTACATGAACGCCATTCCCAAGCTCGTGGCCTCCCGTACTCTGACCGATCCGCAGTGGAACAACACCGAGGCCACCTCAGACCCCATCGGAGATTTGCAGCGCCGCAAGCGACTGGACGACCGCCCCATTTACGTCTTCGGCAGCGCGAATCTGGTGGACTCTTTGCTTGCGGCCGATCTGGTCGACGAACTATTGCTCGGCGTCGCACCGGTGGTGCTTGGTTCCGGAACACCACATTTCAAACACGGTGCCGCTAAACGTCCGCTCAGTCTCATCGAGTCCCGCCCCCTTGATACTGGCGGCGTCCTGCTTCGCTATCGGGTCTCCCATGTGCCAGCCGCGTCAGCGTCCGACCAGTGACCATTACGGCCCTGGATGTAGCCGCATTGTGCGCATGTCGATGATCGGGCTGGAACGTTTGCCCTCAGGCGGCTGTTCCCCGGTCACCCGCTCCACACCGTTGGTTTCGGCGTTTGCGGGGCGCGAGGTTAGGCGTCTGCCGAGCCCTCTCGGTAGATCTTGGCGCGAGCAATCTTGCCGTCTACCACGTCAAAGACAGCGATGAGGGCGGCTGTGCGTTCGTTGCCCTCGTGCGTCCAAGTCTCGGTCATTTCAGCTGCGACCGTGTCGCCTCCGTCAATGATGCGGTGGAGGCGCAAGTGCGGGGTGAGGCCTTCCATCGCGGTGGTGAAGAACTCGCGCAGCTGCCCTTCGGGGACGGTGTATTGCCCGGTCACCCAGGTGGCGTCCGGGGTGAAGTCGACCAGTAGCGCCTCGGGATCTGCGGCGTTGAACGATGCGACGTGGCGGTGGATAAGTTCCTCGGATGTGCTCATGCGCCCATTATGTCAACGAATGCTCAGTCCGTCATATGGTTATTTTCCAGTGAGCACCGGCAACCCTCGTTCCATAGCCGATGGCCCGGCCGGGTTTGTTGCACAGCGTGCCGGCCGTCATTCCCAGGTCGCGCTGTCCGGATCTACTCCGTTAGCCTGCGCGTTTGCACGGATCACGTCATGAAACCACAGAGTGAGGCCCGGCCCCAACGCGTCGTAGTACTCCGTGTAGCCGGGCTCCTCGGCGAACATGTGCCCCAGGCACACCTGCATCGCGTGGGTGCAGTCGAAGTGGCGCGACATCATGGCCCGGTGTCGTTCGGCCAGCGCGTTCGCTTCCGCCGAACCGGGCGAGACATTGGCGCGCTTCGCCTCAACCAGATCGGCGTTGAACGCGTGGGACTCGGTGGCGATGATCTTCCAGTCCTCACGTGTCCGGTTGGCGGCGCGCTCGGCATACTGTTTCCACTGGGCGTTGCCGCCCCAGCGTTCCTCGGCCTGGTCCGCCCAGGCCGGGTCCCAGTCGTTGCCGAAGATCTCGACCTGTTCCTCGGGGCTCAGGCGGATGCCGGTGGCGGAAGCTTCCATCATGCGGTCGACCGCGCCGACCATGTCTTGCAAACGGGAGATGCGCTCGACCAGCTGCGAACGTTGTTTCCGCAGCTGGTCTTGCACGTCCGCGTTCGGGTCGTCTAGGACGTGTTTGATGTCGGCGAGGATGAAGCCCAGCTCGCGGTAGACCAGCACCCGGTGGATTCGGGCGACGTCCTCATCGGAGTACACGCGATACCCCGCCCACGTGCGGTTACTCGGACGCACCAACCCGATGTCGTCCCAGTGGTGCAAGGTTCGGACGCTGACGCCGACGAGCGCCGCCAACCGGCCAACCGTGAGCCGCTCAGTATCGGTCTCTGGCTGAAAGGGTTCCCGCCTCATCACCCGAATGTATCGCACCGGCGGGAAAACGACACGGTTCACAGCAGCTCGGCACTCACGTTCCAGGCAGGTCGATTCCCAGGTCGAGCAGGTTCTCCGCTTGCGGGCCTGCGGTGGGAAGCGGCAGCGCGGCCGTCATCACGACGCGCGCGCCTTCGGGTGTGGTGACGGTCAGCTCGACGGCGTTCCATGGCTTCTCGTCGGGGCCACTAGTGCATCCGGGTACGAGTTCTTCGCAGCGGGTGGCTATCTGGTCCAACTGGTTGTGGACGCAGGCAAAGCTCACGGTGGACGACGGCGTCTCTTCGACCTGGTCGGCGGGCACCAGCAGGACGTCCTGGAACGCCCAGCGGCGCAGATGGGTCAGCTGGGGGGCCGAGAACAGGTCGCCGAAGCCCAGCCCGCGGCACCAGAAGTCCTTCGACTGCTCGATATCGACGCTGGGGATGATCACGAACATCGGCATCAGGTAGAGCTCCCGGTAGATGTCGGGAGCGACCGCATTAGGGCCCGGGTCGGGGACCGGAGATGGGTAATGTTTCATGCTGACAGTCTTGGGCCTCCCGTTACGTGAGGGTCAAGACTGAATCGACCACATGAGACATAGCCCTCACCCGCACGGAGGCCGGGGCACTGAGGGCTCGAATAGCGGCGGGCGAGCTCAGTCGAGAGCGAGCTTCATGCCCACGTGGGAGGCGACAAAGCCCAGGCTTTCGTAAAAACGTCGCGCGTCTGGGCGCTGTGCGTCGGTGGTGAGCTGGACCAGCTTCGCACCCCTCTCCCGGCCATATTCGATGGCCCAGTGAAAAATGGCGGTGCCCAGGCCAGTGCCTCGCTCCGAACGAGCCACCCGCACCGCCTCGATCTGGAGGCGCAGCGCCGCCGCACGCGAGAGTCCGGGGATCAGGGTCAGCTGCATCGTGGCGACGACCTCTCCGTCTTCGTTTCGCACGGTCGCGAGGAACTGGGCCGCGTCGGCGTCGATGGCGGCAAAGGCTGCACGGTACGGGCTCAGGTCGTCAGACTCGCGCCCCGCGCCGAGCACATCGTCGCGCAGTAGGGCCACGATCGTCGGCACGTCATCTTCGCGTGCCCGCGTGACGGAAAAGGTGCGGTCTGCCAGCTTCAGTTCGTTCACATCGGCGATTCTGCCAGCGTCTCTTGGCCCCAGTTAATCTAGATCGCTCGAAGGAGACGTGCCGACCATGCATTAAGGCGCTGGCGTAGCAGTCGGGCCGTGATCTGGGGTCGTCCGATGCCAACATAGTTGGCCGCCCACGCCTCGACTGCGGGGTCGGCCTGCGCGGCCGCCTGCCGGTCCCACAGTTCAAGGTCCTTGACCGGCCCGCAGATGCGCTCGTACTCGGCTCGAAAGGACTCGGCCGCCGCGACGGAGCCAAGCAACACGAGGTCTTGCCGAAACCAAGCGAGGTCAACGGCTCGCGGCGCGTGGCGCGCGCCCGACCAGTCGACAACGCCCGTCAGCTTCCTCGCCTGCCAGAGTGTGTTTCCAATCCAGAGATCGTAGTGCGTCAGGACGCGTTCACTTGTGTCGAGGCGATCCCACTCGGCCTGGGCTGCCTGAGCGATCGGGCTGTCTCCGGGCGGGACTCGGGCGGGGGCTAGTCGAAGCCCAGATCCATCGAGTGCGTGTATGCGGGCGAGCATACGGGCCAGTGGAGCAGCCATGGCTTCTGGCGGAAGCTGGGGGTGCGGTGTTGATCCGGGGACACGCGTGGTGAGGACGACCGGCGAGGCCGCGCCAGCGACCGCGACGAGATGTGGAACGGCATCGCCCAAGGGTTCCAGGCGTTCTAGGATGCCGACCTCGTGCGTTGCTGCTGTGTCCTCTGGGGGAAAGACGCGGGCCACGTACTCGTCGACTCCATCGGAGACCAGGAACGTCCGAGCATGCTGTCCGCCCGCGAGCGAGTGGACCACCCGCAAGGGACGCCCTATCTGCGCCGATAGTTCGGCGAGGGACTCTTCAATATGTTCGCTGTTCAGAGCCATATCACTCAGCAAGGCCAGGTCAGGCCGTAGCTATCCAGTAGCGGAGCCTGCCATGGCGTTCGTCTTCGAGCGCTCCTCCGTTGGCCTCGATAGTGCGGCGCGACGCGATGTTGTCGTCCGAGCACGTCACCAGGACTTCTTCGATACCTAGGCCGGCGGCGTAGGCCAGGGAGGCGGCGAGGATCGCGGTGGCATGGCCCTTGCCGCGCTCACCGGGGCGCACCGAGTAGCCGATGTGGCCGCCCATCTCCAGCAGGAAGCCGTTGAGTTCGTGACGAATCGATGTGCGGCCAATCCAGCGGTCACCTTCGACCCACCACAGGGCCGAATGCGGAACCATGCTGGAGGACTCCGGTATCTCGGAGCGGTCGGAAAGCAGGTCGGCCACCAGCATCGTGAAACCGTCCTCAGTGGCCAGCAGGTCGCGAGTGTAGTCGATATTGCGAGAACTCCACGCCCCCATCAACTGGTCAGCCTCTTCCCCAGCAGCGGCAAAGTCGTCCCAGGACGAAAGGAAGGCAGCTTGATATGTCACGTCGGGGTCGGTCAGTGTTGGCATAGCTCAATTGTGTACGCCCCGCAGCGGGACACCAAACGGTTTTCTCACCCGGCGTCGGTGAGGCATTCGGCCGTAATGTTCTCCACATCCGAAACCCCGGCTAGGCCCATCGTGATGTCCAGCTCCGCGTTGAATCCGTCTAGAACCGCCGTAGCTCCCTCGGCTCCGCCCACCGCTAGACCGTAGGTATAGGAACGACCCAGGCCGACAATGTCGGCCCCCAGCGCCAGCGACCGAAACACGTCGGCTCCGCTACGGACTCCGCTGTCGAAGATGACCGGCACGGCGGAGTCGACCACCTTGGCGACGCCAGGCAGTGCGTCAATGGAGGCGATCGCACCATCGAGTTGCCGTCCACCGTGATTGGACACCCAGATCGCGTCCACGCCGCTGTCGAGGGCCTGCCGCGCGTCGTCTGGATGTTGGATTCCCTTGAGGATGATGGGCAACCGCGTGTGCTCCCGCAGGAAGCTCAAGTCGCTCCACGTGAGGTCGGGTCGCGAGAACTCCTCCTGAAAGGTCTCCACGGCCGCCCTGGGGTAGGGCGAACGCAGGTTCTCCCGGAAGTTCCCCGGGTAGCGCTTGGCCATGGTCATTAGCGCCCGCATCGCCTGCGGGGTCGGTCGCGGCGTCTCCTGCGGCTTAACCTCGGCAACACGGCGATCCACTAGGTCCTGAAAGACCGGGTCGGAGGTGTATTGGGCGATTCCCATGCCATGAGCAAATGGCAGGAAACCATGGTCGAGATCGCGGGTGCGCCAGCCGAGCATGTGCGTGTCGACGGTGACGGCGATGGCGGAGGCTCCCGCCTTCTCAGCTCGCCGCACGAAGCTCAACGCGAGGTCATCGTTGCGACTCCAGTACAACTGGAATATCCAGGGAGTGTCGCCCAGCTCCTCGGCGATGGCCTCCATGGGCACCGACGCTTGCGAGGAAACCGTCATAGGGGTACCGGTGGCGCGGGCGGCTCGCGCGGCGGCTAGGTCGGCATCGGGGTGTGCGACTTCCAGCACCCCGATCGGGCTCAACAGCAGTGGCGTGGGGAAGTCGATTCCGATGGCGGTGCTGCGCAGGTTCCGGTCCGAGACGTCGCGCAACATACGAGGGATGATGCGTCGCTTGCTAAACGAGGCGACATTGGCCGAGGCGGTACGTTCGGCCCCGGCCGCGCCCTGAATGTACCCCCAGCTGCGAGCGTCTACCGCTTTTTTCGCCGCGTTTTGCAACGCGACGGGGTTGGTGGGGGCGGCTTGGCGACGGCCGGACAGGCCCTCACGGTAGATCCGGCTCTGTACTGCTCGCCCCAGCGGCACCGCGGAGGTGGGTCGGGCTTGTTCGGGGGCTTGCGTTTCGTCTGCCACGTCGATGCCTACCTTCCTGGTCTGATTACCAGTGACGCTACCGCTTTTGGCTTTGCGGCGACAATTACTCCTAGGGGAGGCTAAGGGCGGGGCCATTGGGAGCGACGGCTACGGAGAAGCCCTCGAAGTCTGATATGCACCTTTAGAGTGATATATGCCTATTTTTTTGGCCTCTGGCATGGACCACCCCGTCAACGAAGATGGAAGTTCGACCAGAAAAGCGCGACGCGAATGCGTACGCGGACAGCGAATGTCGCAGCTTGTCGATACGGTGACAAGTACCGCTGAAGGCTGCGAGAATAATGAACAAGCTACGGAGAGGCTGGTGCGAAAGCGCGAATTCAAGGCCGCAGGAGGCGAAGTTTACACAGGTAAACGAGTCGACGAGAACGCCGAAAGTGTCTTTTGCACAAGCCTCGGAATAGGCGAGGAGAACACCGTGAGCGAACACCACTTTTTCAATGACGCTCCACATATAAAACCGCGCATTATCGAAACCGACGACTTTCCCACCGTCGTGGTGGCCAACTCACAGCTCGCCATGGCCGAAATGCCGCTATTTATGGACGAATCGTTCAACGCCATCATCCGCATTCTCGAAGAGAACGACATCAACCCCATCGGTCCCGCTTTCGCCTTGCACCGTCGCATCCCCGACCAGACCGCAGACTTCGAGGTGGGCTTCCCTGTCGACAAGGAACTCATCGACGAGGTCCTCATCTCCGATCAGCTCAGTGTCAGCCCCTCCACGCTGCCAGGCAACCGAATCGCCACTGTCTCCTATATCGGGGCCTACGACGGGCTGCCAGACGCCTGGGGTTCCTTCATGGACTGGGTCACCGGAAACGGCCACTCCCCCGACTTGCCCTTTTGGGAGTTCTACGTGACCGAGCCGACGCCCGATGTCGAACCGTCGGCCCTCCGAACCGATCTGTACGTTCCCTTGGCCGACTGAAAGGCCCAGCGTCCTCAGTCGACTTTTGTCCACTATCAACTTGGCTACAATCGGCGAAGCCCGAAAGAACCTGGCACGATCAGCTGAGGAAACCACGATGACAGAACTGACACACACCCACATCAGCCAACAAGCACCCTCGTAGCGCTACCTGTTGGGCGGTATCGAGATTCAGGGGCGCGCCAAGAGCTACGCAGACGCGGTGAACTTTGCCGCCTCTGTTGGGAAGCTGGCCGATAAGCACGACCTCGAAGCGGAGATTTGCCTGCGCACACCGACCGTTCACCTGCGACTAGCCGCGTCCATGCGCGCCGGGGTCCATCCCGAACACATCGAGCTGGCCAAAGCCATTGAGGACCTAGAGGCAGCGGCAGACGTGCCCCTAGAGGCAGCTTCTGTCAGCACAATGGAAATCGCCATCGACGCGGTTGACATTCCCAAGGTGAAAGCGTTCTGGATGGCACTCATGGGCTATGAATCCATCGGCCCCTTCAGCCTGATCGACCCCAATCGGGGCCTACCATCGGTGTGGTTCCAGCAAGCCGACCAAGCCCGAAGCCAACGCAACAACATTCACTTCGATATCCACCTCAGCCCCGAACAGCTCCAGCCCCGCATTGAGGCTGCCCTCAATGCGGGTGGCACCCTGCTGAGCGATCTCAAGGGAACCGATGGTGGGGAAGTTCGTTCCGCCGCCCCGCTGGCATCGGCTACTGCGTACTAGCCGACCCCGAAGGCAATGAAGTCTGCCTGTGCCTAAATCAGCGCGGTGCCACGTAAGGAAGACATCCGCCTCCGCCGTCGGGCCACTGTGGTACCCAAACCTGAAAACGGGTTGCCGGTCCACTGTGAACGGCATAGGTGCCACCAAGTTCTCTCTACTTGCACACGAGGTATCCATGAGCCCTAAGACGACGGCACTCAACACCGACATTGACCCTTTTCCATACTCCACAGAGCGTCTCATTCTGCGCCGGTTCGGCCCACCAGACGCAGACGATGTGTTCTCCTACCGACAGCTCCCCGAGGTCGCCAAATACCTCTACCTGATCCAGCCGTGGACCCGCGAGACGACCGCGCAAGACCTCTCCATTCAAGCAAAGGCAACATTCGCCGCCGACAATGACGACTTGCAATTGGCCGTAACCCGCCCCGAGGATCCCCGCGTCATCGGGGAAGTGCGGCTGCGCATAGAAAGCATCGCCGCAGGCCAAGTCGAGATCGGCTACATCTTCCACCCTGAATTCCAAGGGCGAGGGTACGCCACAGAGGCCGCCACAGCGCTGCTAAGGCTGGCATTTGACACCTACGGCTTCCACCGGGCCTATGCCCGCCTCGACGAAGAAAATCGCGGCTCGGTCGCGCTGTGTCGGCGCTTGGGGATGCGCCAAGAGGCCCGCCTAGTCGAGAACGACATACGGGATGGGGTGCGGGGCACAGAGCTGATTTTCGGGATGCTCGCCTCCGAGTGGCACAGTCGCTAAACAGGCAATGACAGCCGGGGCCGTCTCATAGATGGGGTGATGGCACAGCGCGCGCAGAGGTGGTGGCAGCGGACTCCTACACGGCGCGTTTGAACCAACGTCCCAAACGCGAGCCTTGACGAGGTAGCGAAGCCTCATGGTCGCCAAAGGCGTCCCCGGCAATCACCCGGTAGGCGTCTTCGACCCGCCCCGCGAAAGTCACGTCGTTGGCGTTGACTCCATCTGGGCGGCTCAGCTCGATCAACGTCACCCCGGATTGGCGCGTGACGTCGGGCCGAACTCCTAGAGTGTCCGACACAATCTTGATGCGTTCTTTGAGAGCCGCGTGTTGGCTCTCGTCGATGGGTAGCTCTCGGCACAGCCGGGTGTCGTCATTGACCCAGCCTCGCAGCTGTTGCAGCGCGTCGTCCAGCACCTTGTCACCTTGTTCGTGGTTGGCCATCTTTACAACATCGGCAGTGGCACATGAATCTGGCGCCCATAACGACCCGACGTAGAGTCGAGGTCGTGACCAGCTCCGCCGGTGGCGGTGAATCCGCGCCGAGGAGCAAGCCTCCATGGAGGCATTCGGTATCTCACGAAGTAGAATCGATACTGGGTCGATTGTCTATCGCGCTCGCAGATGAGCCCTGTTTGTCATCTGTTCCCGAATTGTCGCCAGTTCTTTATCTTCACTTCCCGAGTGTTCCTGCTTCAGAGCCACTTGTCCAGAGTCACAAATCAGACAACTTGGCCTTTAGTACTGCCTTTGTGACGCCAGTCGACTAATTCAGGGCGCAAACACGACAGAACAATCTGTTCGTCTAAACATCGATCATCCGTTCGGATGATAGCCGCGAAGAACTCGACGCAAGGGAGTCGCAGAAACACTATTTGCGCACCACTCTTCGTGTTGCGAGACAACTGCACAGGGTTGCCCCGAAAATATCCTGCCCGGATCGATCGCACTAAACTGAGCCCATGAACAACAAAAGGACCATCGTCGGGGCAGCAATCATCTCCGACGACGGACGGGTCCTGGCCGCTTCCCGCGCCGAGCCCGCCCCCATGCGAGGCCAATGGGAGTTTCCCGGAGGTAAGGTCGAACCCGGCGAGACCGAAGTGGACGCCCTACGCCGAGAATGCATCGAAGAAGTCGGCGTCGACATCTACGTAGGCCCCCGCCTAGGCGTCGATATTCCCATCAAGGACGACTACATTCTCAAGGTCTACCTAGCCCGTCTGCGCCACAGTGACGACACTCCACAAGCCCTTGAACACCTCGAAGTGCGGTGGCTTAGCGCCGAGACCCTCTACGACGTCCCCTGGCTCCGCGCTGACCTGCCACTAGTGCGGGAACTGGAAAAGCTGCTGCCGAACCGAATCCAAGACGCCCTGACCGCCGCCGATTAGTCCGGACCCGCGCAATGCCAACCAACGGCGCTGCGCCTCGATCGAGGACAGCTGGGGTCGCGACGTAGACGTCGCGACCCCAGCTTTATGCAGTTGTGCTTCCTATTCGGTCACTCCTGGCGGCGCCACACTCCTGAAGCCCCGCAAAGAAATGCCGAAACCTCTCGAATTAGCAGCCCAACTCGTTCAACGTGAAGTTCTGCATATTGGTCGTACCCGCACTGACGCTCACCTGGGCGAACTCGGCCGAGTAGCCGTCCTTCGAGATGATCACGACGAACGAACCGCTGGTCACCCAGTACTCGTAGAACCCGTCAGCGTCGGCGATGAGGTCAAACCTCTGCCCAGTCGACGAGTTGAACTGCACCTGAGCGCCAGCCAGCTCGACCACGTCACCACTACAGGTGGAGGCCAGAACCGTACCGACGACCTTGCCCTGGTCAGGCTGCGGCACGACGCGCATGGACACGTCAACCACCGGCAGGTCGTTCGGCGACGCGCCACCAGTAACCAAAGTGGTCGTGTACAGACCCGGTGTAGCCGAACCGTAGTCAGCGCTGGCGGTCGTGGTCACAGAAACCGTGACCGTCTCGCCCGCGTCGATGAAGACGGTGTCGTGATCGACCGAGACCCAGCCGGTTCCGGCCTGATCGGACACGCCCTGCATCTCGAAGTCACCCTCACCCAGCGAGAGGGTGATTTCTCCACCGGCGTCGCCGATGTTGGTGATGTCAAGCTGATGGGTCCAGAAACCGCCCTGCTGCACAAAGGAGTTCAACGAGGACTTGTCGGTGACGAACTCAGTGGTTCCCAGTGCGAAGTCGGCACCCACCACAGAGCTGTTGTCGATGTCGAGCGTCTGGGAGTACTGGCTGAAGTCCGGGTGCGAAGCGGTGACATCCACGTCGCCGGTCGCTCCCGTGAACAACCAGTAGCTGCCGTCGCTGTCAGTCGTGACCGAGAAGTCGCCAGCCGAGACGGTGGCGCCTTCGATGGCGTTGCCATTGGCGGAGTCAGTCACTTCGCCACGGACGATGCCACCCTCTTGCGCCTCACAGGTGTCGGGTCCAACGGCGACGTTGTCGACCATCCACCACCAGGCCCAGGTGCCGTTGTTCTCGTAGTGGAACTTGACCTGCGCCTCGGTGGCGTCGGCCCATTCACTCAAGTCGACCTCTTCAGAGGTGCCTCGCAGCGCGGAGTCCTTGAACCACACTTCCTCCCAGGTCTCGCCAGCATCGGGGCTGAAGAGCACCGTCGCCGTCGAGTTGCCAAGGTGGCGGTAGTCGTTGTCGAACGTGAGCACCGGAGTGTCAGCCTGAGCCAGGTTGAACACCGGGCTGATCAGCTCAGTGTTGACCTGGGTACCGGAGCCGGCACGGTCGGAGTCCGCGATGGCGAACCCACCCTCACCGGGAGTCTGGTTGGAGCGGCTGGATTCGAACGCCCACGGGGCATCCTCGTGATCCACTACCGTCCAACCGGCCGGGGTCGAACCGCCCTCAAATCCCTCACCGAGGATCGCGGCACCATAGCCGGGGGCCAGACAGCCCGCGGTGTGCGGCACTTCGATCACGTCGGAGGCGGCGCTGATGACGCTGACCTCAACCTGTTCGTAGCCCGGGTAGTTCACGTCGACCACGAGGTCGTGTTCGCCCTCTGGCAGGGTGACGGTGAAGTCACCGGTCAACGGGTCGGTCGTGGTCGAAACGCCCGCTCCGACCACGGTAACCGTCGCGTCCAGCGGCCAACCGTGTTCACCGGCGTCCACCACGGTTGAGGAGAACTCGCTACCGGGCAACGTGTCCAGTTGAACGTCAAAGACAGCGTTCTCGTCTTCGACGATCTCCACGGTGCCGGTGGCGGTCTCGTAGCCAAACAGCGAGACGCTGATGTCGTACTCGCCGACCATCAGGACCGGAACCGAGTACTCACCGTCGGCGTTAGTGGACGTGGAGGTCGACATCGGGCCAGTGACCTCGACGGTGGCGCCCGCGAGGGCCTCACCGTCGGCATCGGTCACGACGCCGCCGAGCGAACCGGTGTCGCCCATCGGAGAGGCCATAACGGCCGCGAGGGCGTCCAGCTTTCCGTGGCCGTAGACGTTGTTGTAGAACTCGTCTCCACCACAGCTGGTGTCGTTGGTGTGGTCGTCGTGGAAGGTCGTCTCGTTCAGAATCTCCCAGATGGCGTCGACGTCGCCCGACAGTGCCGGGGCGGCCGAAATCATCAAAGCGACCGTGCCAGCCACGTGCGGGGCGGCCATCGAGGTTCCGGAAATGGTGTGGTAACCATCGCCGGGCCATGCCGAGTACACGCTTTGGCCGGGAGCCGACAGCTCCGGCTTGATGTCCGCCTCAGCGTCCTGGCTGGCGCCACGGCTGGAGAAGGACGAGATCGGTCCGGACTCGGAGTGCGAACCAACCGCGAAGGCGTTGAGGTAGCCACCGGGCGAACCAGTGGTGTTACAGCTAGGTCCGCTGTTACCGGCGGAGAAGACCGGGAAGATTCCCATTTCCCACCAGGCGTCGACCATGCCCTTGAAGATCGGGTCATTGGCCGGGGTTCCCCACGAGTTGTTCACCACGTGTGGGGCCTTGGTCGGGTCCGGGTTCTCACCATTTTGGTCCGTCGGAGCCGCGATCCACTGTCCGGCTTCCAGCAGCGGCGGAGCTTGCCCACCGGGGCAGCAGCCGTTGACGGCGATCCAGTCAGATCCCGGGGCAACACCGAAGGCTACGCCGTTGGGGTCGGTTCCACCGGTCATCGTTCCGTGAACGTGGGTTCCGTGACCGTTGGTGTCACAGGTGTCCGCACTTCCACACTGGTTGTCGACGTCGAAGAAGTTGTAATCGTGGTCGAAGTTTCCGCTACCGTCGTTGCCGCGGTAGGAGTCCACTAGGGCCGGGTGGTCAAATTGGGCACCGGTGTCGATCGACGCGACTGTGACGCCTTCGCCGGTGACGCCCAGTTCGCTCCACACCGCAGGTGCGTTGATCTCGTCGACGCCCCAGGTGAAGTCGTTCAACGGTTCATAGTCGTCGCCCAGATCCACCGGTTCGATGAACTCGGGTTCGGTGTAGGGAATGATTTCGTTAACCTCGGCGCGCTGGGCGACTTCGCCCAAAACGTCGATGTCTCCGTTTACACGGATGGTGTTGACAATCCAGTATTCCTGGTGGTCGATTCCGCTCTCAGAGAGATACTCAAGGAGGTCGCCCTGAGTAGCGGCGGCCTGGGCTTGGAGGGCCTCGACCGCTGCGACGCCTTTGGCTTCCTTTGTGGAAGCCGCGGTGGAGGCGGTGAAGTCCGCCTCGTTGTCGAGCATGAGCCAGAATTCGGATTCGCCCGAGGCCTTGACCTCATCGAGGACGTCCACGTGCACTTTGGCCTCGATCGCGGCCTCAGCGCTAGCGAATTCATCAGATTCGGAAGGGGAGCCAAGAGCATCCTCTGCGAAGCTGGGACTGGCGGCCATAGCCGATACCAGTACTCCAGCTCCTGCAACGGCTACTGCTCGGCGCCATCGTCGTTGGTTTCTCGCCACGACGGCTCCAATCATGTAGTTCTTCCGGGGTCCCGCCGGGGTGACGGGATCAGCCGCATCGCCCATTTGGGGATGGGAGGAACGAACTCTCGGACATTCCGCAAAGGGTTGTGCTCTGTGGGCACGTGGGGGATTGAGGTTGTCTGAGAGGCTCGTTCTGGCAATGCGCTGCACCACATATTGACGTTTATTCAGAGTCAAGGCAAGGGCGGTATTACCGTTTGCGCCGGATGTGGGCGCAGATTTCGAGCCTCAGAGCACAGTGGACCACCCTGCCAAGAATGGACACAATGGACTGACAAGTTTGCCAATCCAGATACGCGACACATCAACGTACAGGAGTAACGAATTCGGAGCTAGTTTGACTAGTCGTCACAACGAATACCAATTGCGACATAGCTCGCGCGGCCATATGTGACGTTCGCGGCTCCATCACCGGCTCCCCCTCGTCCCTCATAGTGAGAAATGTCACTGAATATTGCTCATGTCATCGCGCAGAGCGATGACATGAGTCCAGAGCGAAATGACAGCGTTTGCATAGGTGCTTATCAATGTGACACACGGAGATTGAGTGATGGCACAGCAGTGCCGTGCCCTATGGAAACAGAGAGAAGGGACAGCCTATAGACACACCTGACATGGGTGGAAAGTCGAAGCAGGCATGGATTAAAAGTCGAAACCACCGAAGTCCATATCGCCCCCGGCGTCGCCGCCAAAGTCGCCCCCGGCGAAGTCATCGCCTCCGGCGTCCATGTCCTCCCCCATCCCATCGTCGCCGGCGTCCCCTGCCCCACCGTCAACAGCGCCAGTGGCAAAGGCGGGCGCCAATAGCGCCGAAAAGATCATCATCGCGCCAACACCAGCCAGGGCTCCGGTCGCGGCGGGACGCCACCACGGAGTGGAGTACCAGCCCGCCGGGACGGGCTTGCCTTCGACATGACCGCCTGGGTAATAGTGCTTGTTGTCGGCATTGGGCCGCGGCGAAGCGGTAATGGTCTGGCCCTGCACTTCGGTCGACAGATCTTCCTTCAGCGTTCCGGCCCGGGCCTGGCCCGGCAGCAGTTCCACGGCAGGCCCTGGGTCCATGTCCATGGCCTCACGGGCCGCACGCACGTAGTGCAGACCTTCGACGGCAGTCTCCTTGGCCAGCGCGTACTGCCGCACGGTGGTGGAACGTTCAAGCTGCGACCCGGCCGCCGTATAGCGCTCGCCCGCGTCGGCCAACGCCTGACCGGCCGCGACGTTGTCGGCTGGTGGCACGAGGTTCATGGTTTGTCCGCCGAGGCGTTCGTACAAGCGCTGCGCCTCTTCGCGGGCGTCTGCCAGTTGGGCTTCGGCTCGCTTCTTGTTTTGGGACATGAGGTAGAAGCCCACCCCGACAGCGATGATCAGCAGTACAACCCAAAGTTCCATGCGGCCAATGCTACCTGGGGTCTGGCTGTTGGCGCATCGTCGGTTTTTTGCATGTAGTCGCTGTGGCCAACGCCCACGGCTCGGCCTCCAGTCGAAGTCGGGGACGCCCTCTACGATGTGAGGATGGAATGGGTGCTATTGGCAATTGTGTGCGTTTTGGCCGGTGCGGTTGCGGGTTGGTTCGCGGGTCGGGCCAAGCAGACTGCTCAGTTGGCGGCTCTGTCGGCCCGCTTGGAGGCCGCCGGCGAGAACGAGACCCGCTTGGAGCAGTCGTTGCGGGCGGTGTCGATGGAGGCGGCGGCGCATTCACGGCAGGCCGTCGGCGATGTGCTAGCGCCGCTCCATGATTCGTTGCATCGCTATGAGCAGCATTTGGGTGATGTCGAGCGGGCGCGGCGGGATGCGTATGCCCAGTTGCGGGTGCAGTTGGGGAACGTGGCGGATGTCAACGAGTCGCTGCGCAATTCCACATCGCAGTTGTTGCAGGCGTTGCGTACTCCGCAGGTGCGTGGGCGCTGGGGCGAGGTGCAGCTGCGTCGCATTGTGGAGATCGCGGGCATGGTTGATCACTGTGATTTTTCCGAGCAGGTCTCGGCCGATGTCGACGGTTCAGTGGTGCGTCCGGATTTGGTGGTGCGTCTGTCGGGAGACCGGCAGCTGGTGGTGGACGCCAAGGTTCCGCTGAATGCCTATCTGGGGGCGATGGAGGCCGACGATGAGGCTGATCGAGAAGCGCATCTGGTGTTGCACGCCAAACATGTGCGTTCTCATGTGGAGGCTTTGAGTAAGAAGAACTACTGGCGGGCGATGGCGGATTCGCCGGAGTTCACGGTGTTGTTTGTTCCGGCGGATACGTTTTTGGACGCGGCGTTGAAGCACGATGCGTCGCTGTTGGAGGACGCTTTCGGCAAGGGCATCATCTTGGCGTCTCCGGCTACGTTGATGGCGCTTTTGCGTACGGTGGCGCACACGTGGCAGCAACAGGCGTTGACGGAGAACGCACGTTTGGTCCATCAGTTGGGCCGGGAACTGCATGCGCGCCTACAGACGGTCGCGGGCCATTTCGTGAAGCTGGGTTCGTCGTTGGAGGCGGCGACGGGGGCGTATAACGCGGCGGTGGCTTCGGTGGAGTCGCGGTTGTTGGTGACGGCGCGACGGTTCCATGATTTGGGGGTGGCCACTGAGGTGCCGCAGCAGGTCTCCCAGGTGTTGACCACGACGCGTAAGCCGTCCTGGGGAGGTGAATCCGACGAGTCCTAAGGCTCGCCGCGTGTGCGCCCAGGACGGCTGCGCGGCTTGGGGTCAGTTCGTGGGCTTGGCTTGCTTGGCGGGTCGGTAGACAAGGGTGCGCAGTAGTTTGTCCGCGGGCCCGGGTTTTCCGGCGGAGTCTTGGGCTCGCATGAGGACGATGCCGCTGACCCAGATGAGGAAGGCGATGGTGACGGCTCCGGCTCGGTGGGTGTGGTCGCCGATTCCAATGAGGTCGGGGTGCATCACCACGGCGATCATGACTGAGCAGTAGAGGTAGAGCGTCAGCGATCGTTGTCCACCTGCGGCTAGCGCGCGGGTGATGGGGCCTCGGCTGCGTTCCAGCCGGATGCCCAGCAACGCGAACGCGGCTACGTAGCCGATGCCGCCGATGATTCCGGTCAGGATTTGCAATCCTGAGGTCAACCCGTAGGCAGCGTCGCTGAGGTCGAGGGCACCGGCTCCGGCCAGAGCCATCGGTAGCGCGCCGAGTACTGAGATGGTGATGCCGCCGATGGCGAGTTTACGCAACGTGTGGCGGTGGCGTTCCGGGTCGTCCAGGTATCCCTTGCGCCCCATGATGATGCCGATGATGACCAGGATCAGCGTCGGGAAGAAGAACACGTTGAAAAGTGGCGCGATGGGCCCACTGACCATGCGCTCGACCCAGTCGGTTGCGGTGAGGTAGCCCGGAATGGCAAAGTCGCCTTCGTCCATCTCCTGGGCGTAGGCGCCCATGGCCAGGGAGCCCAGCATGATGACCACGACGTAGTAGACCGAGACTATGGCTGCCGCGCGGGCGAGAACTGTGCTGGGGCGGAACAGCAGCCAGGCGAGGATCAGTGTCGCTAGGCCGTAGGCGGCCAGGATCTCGCCGGGGAACACGAGGATGGCGTGTGCGATGCCGAAGACCAGCAGCCAGAGTGCACGACGTTTCAAGAGTCGGCGGGAGTCTGCCTCGGAGGTGCCTTTCTGGCTTTGCCGGGTCACGAGCATGACCATGCCGATACCGAACATGATGCCAAAGAGCGGGAAGGCGCGGTTTTCCAGCAGGAGGGTGGCGGTGAAGCTGACGGTTTGATCCAACCCGCTGCCGCCTGGCATGGAGCCGTAGCCACCCACGTCGGATGCGGTGAGGTAGATGCCCGAATAGGCCATGGCGATGAGCAGCAGCATAAAGCCCCGAGCCAGGTCGGGAGTTAGTTTGCGTTGGGGGATGGAGGTGGGTGTGGTGTGGGTGTCGGTGGTGGGCATGGCGGCCTCTCGATTGATGGGGCTCTAAGACGACGTGGTCGATGGGTGGGCGACAACAGTCAGCCCACCCATAATCGCGTCCTCTGTACCCAATTACATCAGGTGGTTCGTCCCACAGCAAGCCAATTACACCGAATGCGCACCTCATTAACCGATTTTTCCCACCCAACACGAAAGCCGACCCCCCACAGGGAGTCGGCTTTCACCTCCAGCGGCGCCGCACTACTGTGCAGATGCGGCGGCTTTCATGTCTTTAACCAGCTCACGAGGCAAAGCAAAGGTGAGTTTCTCCGTCACCGGCTCATACTCCTTGACGTCGCCAAACCCACGCTCAGACAAAAACGCGAGCACATCGTCAACAAGATTGTCCGGGACCGAGGCCCCCGAGGACAGGCCGACAGTCTCAACCCCATCGAGCCACCCCTCCTCAATCTCGTGCGCGAAGTCGATCAGATGCCCATCCTTGGCCCCAGCCTGCACGGCGACTTCCACCAGGCGCACCGAGTTCGAGGAATTCTTAGAGCCGACCACTAGCACCAAATCACATTCGGGAGCGATCTCCTTGACCACCTGCTGTCGATTCTGCGTCGCATAACAAATGTCATCCGAAGGTGGCGACTGCAGCAACGGCAGCTTCTTTTGCAACCGATCAACCGTCTCCATCGTCTCGTCCACCGACAAAGTCGTCTGCGACAACCACACAACCTTCGAGGGGTCACGCACCGTCACGTTTTCCACATCATCCGGGCCATCAACCAGCTGGATGTTCTCCGGTGCTTCCCCAGTGGTGCCAATGACCTCCTCATGGCCCTCGTGACCAATCAGAAGAATGTCAAAGTCATCGCGGGCGAAACGGCGAGCCTCCTGATGCACCTTGGTCACCAACGGACACGTCGCGTCAATCGCCTTAAGGTTGCGCTCCTCAGCCTGGTCATGCACCTCTGGCGCGACACCATGGGCGGAAAACACCACAATAGAACCCGGGGGCACTTCCTCATTCTCTTCGACAAAGATCGCGCCCTTGTCGCGCAGCGTGTCGACCACATGGCGGTTGTGGACGATCTCCTTGCGCACATAGACGGGGGCCCCATACAACTCCAGGGCCTTCTCCACCGTCTCGACAGCTCGGTCCACCCCGGCGCAGTATCCACGGGGCTTTGCTAGAAGTACTCGTTTCGCAGCCACGTCATCGATGGTAGCTGTCTGGTCCGGGGGTTACAGTAGGCCCGTGCCTCACAACTCAGCTGAGACAAGCGACACAACCGCACCAGTCACGCCCGGTGGCCACAACCCTGCGGACCGTTCCACAGCGGAACCAGGCAAAAGCCCCGAGGCGGCATTTCCGGTCCGGGAACTCTCCGCGCGCATCAAAGGCTGGATCGAACGGCTCGGCCATGTATGGACCGAGGGCCAGGTCACCCAGATCAACGTGCGCGGCGGCTTCGCCTACATCAACCTGCGCGACCCCTCCGCGGAAGCCACACTCAACGTGCTCGCGCCCCGCGCCATCGCCCAAGCCGTCGAGCCTCCACTCCAAGCCGGATCCCAAGTCGTCATCGGTGGAAAAATAGACTGGTATACCCCGCGCGGCACCCTGTCATTGCGCGCAACCGAAATCCGACCAGTGGGCCTGGGGGAACTACTGGCCCGCCTCGAAAGACTCAAGAAACAACTTGACCAAGAGGGGCTCTTCTCCCCCGCGCGCAAAAAACCGCTTCCGTTCCTGCCTCGCGGAATCGGCCTCATCACCGGACGCAACTCCGACGCTCAACGAGACGTGCTCAAGAACGCCCAGGCCCGCCTCCCCGCCGCCCACTTCATCGTGCGTGAGGTCGCCGTAGGGGGAACGCAAGCGGTCCCGCAGGTAACCTCGGCGCTGGCCGAACTGGACACAAATCCGCAGGTCGATGTCATCATCATCGCTCGCGGCGGTGGCGCGATGGAAGACTTGTTGCCGTTTTCGGACGAGACTCTCTGCCGCGCGGTCGCAGCCGCACAAACACCAGTGGTGAGCGCGATCGGCCACGAGCCGGACACACCGTTGCTGGACTTCGTCGCCGACGTGCGTTGTTCAACCCCCACCGCCGCCGGCAAGACAGTAGTCCCCGACCTCAACGAGGAAACACAGCGCCTGAATGATGCCCGGCTACGCTCCGCTCTAGCGCTCAAAGGGTTGCTTGACCGCGAGCAACAGCGCCTCGAGTCAGTGCGGGCCCGCCCCTGTTTGGCCGATCCACACTCGATGTTGACCGAGCGAACCGAAGCGATCGCCACCTTGCGGCTGCGAGCCCGAACGCGGTTCGCCAGCCGCCTCGAACAGGCCGAAGAGTCGCTGGTACACATACGGGCACGCGTGCGCTCACTGTCGCCGCAATCGACACTTGACCGGGGCTTTGCCATCGCGCTCACCGACGACGGGCAGATCGTGCGAGACGCCGAGCATGTCCAGACGGGGCAAGGCCTGCGGCTCAAGCTCGCACGCGGGAGGCTGCGAGCCGACATCACCGAGACCACACCACATCGTGACAGCCACACCGAAGAGGACACAACATGACTACCGAGCAGCTCAGCTACGAGGAGGCCCGTGCCGAACTCGTCGAGGTCGTGCAGAAACTGGAAGCCGGGGCCGCCACACTCGAAGAGTCCCTCCAGCTGTGGGAACGCGGCGAGGAACTGGCCGACCTATGCCAGTCACATCTGGAAGGCGCGCGCGAACGCCTCGACGCCCGCATGGCTTCCCGAGCCGAAACCACCGAGTGACTCACGCTTGAGTTGAGCGCGCGGCACAAGTTGCGTCTCGTGACGAATAATCACCCGCTCGCAACGTGCCGACTAGTTCCTGCCCACCGGCAGCGAGTCCCCGCAGGCCCAACCGGGAAAGGCACCACACAGCCCGCTCAGGAGTGACGAGCCTTGGGCAGCGACAACAGCGACGGTGTTGCCTCAGTCACTCCGTGCGTTGGAACTGTTGCTCAGTCCATGTCGCGACGTCAATGCCCTCGGCCAAGCCCGCAGCCAACTGCTCGATGTCGTTGGTCTCCCCCTGCTGAGCCAACATGGCGACCGTCACGCCGTCCAGCTCGCTCACCCAGGCCAGCACACTGCCCGCGCCCAGATACACCGTCCATCGTTCCCCGGCCACATCGGTGGTCTCCCGCAATGTCGCCCCACCGGGGAATTCGATGCTGACATACTCTTCAATGCTCGCCGTGGTCTGTACTACTTGGTAGCCCTCGCCTTCTGGCGAATACCAGCCCACCCGAGCCACCACCGCGTCCTCGTTTTCGCCCTGCCGGGACGAGAACGCCTGCGAAATGGGCTTCCAGTCATCTGACAGCTGCGGCACCCGCACATCCAAGCCCGCGCCCTGCGCCGACACATATGTCCCGCTGGGGTCAATCATGCTGACCGAACGGTCTTGCGCCAGCCAGTTCCACGCCACGAACACCAACGCCAAGGGCACCAACAGCACCGCCAAAGACATCGACATGTCCCGGAAACGGCGCTGCTTGGGCCGCATATGGGACGGGGCGATGACGCGCGGGTGGCCCTCGGAATTCTCAGGCACACTGGAAGCGGCGGCGTCGCCGTCGCGACCGCTCGATTCGAAGTCGCGCCCCTGGTCAGCGTCCTGTACGTCGTTCTCAGCGGCATCGGGCTCGCGTTGGGAGGAAGACATGGCCCCATTTTCTCGCACCCGTAAGAGAACTCCCCGCCGACCCCACTGGAAGTTGAGCACCCCACCTGGTAAAACAGTGACACCGGCGGAAGGAGCCCCTCGTTGATTCTCGTGGCAGGCGAAAATCTCATTGACCTCGTACCCGAAAGCGGTGGCCTCTTGCGGCCCACCTGCGGAGGAGGTCCAGCCAATACGGCAGTGGCCTGCGCCAGACGGGGCATCCCCATCGGGCTCATCGGGCCCGTCGGCGGCGACGTCTTTGGGCAAAAGACGTGGGAACGCTTTGTGCGTACCGGCGTCAAACGCACCTATCTCCAGCGCACCGACCTACCCACCTCGATGGCCCTGGCCATGGTCGATGACAAGGGCCAGGCCATCTACGACTTTTGGACCACCGGCACCGCCGCCTTCGCGTGGGAGGGCACCGAGCCGCCCCGGGCGGATCAAGACGATATCGACTCAATCCACTTTGGCTCACTGGCGGCCTACTTGGAGCCCTCGGCATCCATAATCGAGAACTGGATCAACCGTTCCCGCCAGCACGTGCCCATCTCGTTTGACCCGAACATCCGGCTTGCCGCGATGGGTGAAATCGAAAAGGTGCGGGAACGAACCGAGCGGCTCGTTGGCCTATCGCACATCGTGCGTGCCAGTGAAGACGATCTCGTCACGCTCTATCCGACCGAGACGATCAAGTCGATCGCGCAGCGTTGGCTAGAGGCCGGACCCCACCTAGTCGTGGTCTCACTGGGCTCTTCCGGAGCAGTGGCGTTCCACCGCAAGTTCACGCTGACCGAAGCCGCACCGCAGGTACGGGTTGCCGACACCATCGGAGCCGGAGACGCCTTCACCTCCGGGCTACTGGGGTGGCTGACCTCGGCGGGCTGGATGAGCCTGGATCGGACCGGCGCCTGGGGTAACCCCACAGTCGTGCAAGCCGCGCTCAAGTATGCCTGTCATGTGGCCGCCGAAGCATGTCTAGTCCCCGGAGCCCCATAGAGACCCCCTCCCGCGCGTAGAGAATTCATAGGAAAAATTGACACCCGAGTGCGGGCAAGACCATCTGCCACCCGCACTCTAGAATTCATCACCTGGCACATCCTCCAGCCGTGCCTGTGTCACCCCGCAGCCGCTCCGAATGCGACGACTCGGAGTTGCGGCGAACTGCGCATTTCGGCATTCCCGCTGCTTGTGCCCCATAACATGCCTTTATCGCCCGAGTCCCAGAATAAGAATTCCCCGTCGGTAGATCCCGCTGGGACTTATTCTCGGATGTGAGAATAACTTCCCATTGCTGGGAGGGAGGGAACTATGACCACGAACCCGCAGATCACCGTCCTCATCGACGATAGTGACCTCCATAATGAGCTGCGTGCCGACGTACGCGGCGGAATGGCCTCGCACCCCAAATGGATGCCCCCCAAATGGTTCTACGACAAACGCGGATCGGCCCTGTTCGAACAAATCACTCAGCTGCCCGACTACTACCCCACCCGCTGCGAGACCGAGATCTTGCTCGAGCATTCCAAGGACATCGTCACCGCCGCCAAGGCGCACACGATTGTCGAGCTGGGCTCGGGGATGTCGGAAAAGACCCGGATTCTGCTCGACGCTTTCCACAACCACGGCGACTTGCGGGCCTACTACCCATTCGACGTCTCAGACGTGACCGTTGAAGACTCTCTAGAGATCCTCACTCAGACCTATCCGCATCTGAAACTCGGCGGAGTCGTCGGGGATTTCACCCGGCACCTGCACCATCTGCCCACCGGCGAAGGCCGCCTCGTCGTCCTTCTTGGCAGCACCATCGGCAACATGCTCCCCACCGAGCGAGCCGAACTACTGACGAATCTGCGGCAAGAACTCAAACCCGGTGAACAGTTCTTGCTCGGCGCCGACCTGGTCAAAGACACCCAAACCCTGATCGCCGCCTACGACGACCCCCAAGGCGTCACCGCGAAGTTCAACAAGAACCTTCTTCACGTGCTTAACCGCCATTTCGACGGTGACTTCCAACCAGAGAACTTCTCCCACGTCGTGATCTGGGACGACAAGGCCGCAGTCATCGAGATGCGCCTCCGCGCCCAGAAAGGCATGCGCGTGGACCTGTCGGCTCTGGACATGGAGCTCACATTCCAAGCCGGTGAAGACCTGCACACGTCGGTGTCAACGAAGTTCCGGCCCGACGCCCTGCGCGCGGAACTGGACGCGGCGGGCTTCGGCGTCACTCACCACTGGGACGATGAACGCAACTATTACACTCTGCTGCTGGCCGAAGCCATCTAAGGCACTGAGGGCAGCGGCGTCAACCGCGTCTGGCCCTCTGGTTAACCTGCGAGAACTTCTCCTGCGGCGCTGGTGGAGTCGTATTTTGCATAAGAGGCCAAAGGCACCTTCAACCTGCGGAAACTAGCCGGTTCGCCTGCACTTTCTCACCTTGTCGGTTATGAATGGGGGAAAGGAGTGCGATTCATGGCGATACACATTGAACGAGTCTATGGCTACTCACCTAGCTCGCAACCGGCGTTCCTCGTCGACCGACTATGGCCGCGCGGAATTAGCAAAACAGACCTCGATGGCGTCGAATGGGCCAAGGACGTAGCACCTTCACCACCGCTACGAATCTGGTTCGGGCATCGCGCCGAGCGTTTCGACGACTTCGCGCGGCGTTACCGCCGGGAATTGGAGGGTAGAGAAGGCCCCCTGAAGGCACTGCTCAAGGCAGCGAGCAAGGGAGACATCACACTTCTGTATGCCGCGAAGGACCCCGAGTGCAATCACGCCCTCGTGCTCCGTGACTTCCTCAACGAACGTGTTTCGGCCCAGTCCGATCGTTAGCCCAAACACATCCAGCGACGGTTCTACCCCGCGCATAATGAAATCTCTGAGAGCTGGCCCAGCGACAAAACCGCTGGGCCAGCTAAATTCTGCTGCGGAGCAACCAGACCCGCGTTGTAGGCAAAGATCACCGCGTGAACGCGATCGCGCACCTGAATCTTGTTAAATATCCGCCCCACGTGCGTCTTGACCGTCGACTCTGACACATGGAGGCGTTGGGCGATTTCAGTGTTGCTCCAGCCCTGCCCGATGACCGTCAAGATCTGGCGTTCCCGGTCGGTCAGTCGCGCCAATGGCTCGGTAATGGCCCGGCTGGGCGCTACCGGCTCCGCGTTGATAAACCGGTCGAGCAGCCGTCGCGTCAGCCGAGGTGCGACGACGGCGTCTCCGCTGGCCACAGCCCGGATGCCGGAAAGAAGGTCCTCGGGCTGAGCGTCCTTGATCAGAAAGCCCGAAGCTCCGGCCCGCAGGCCCGCCATAGCGTATTCATCCAGGTCGAATGTGGTCAGCAACAGCACCCTAGTGGGCCCGTTGTCGGCCACAATGGCACCAGTGGCGGCGATGCCGTCCATCTTGGGCATGCGAATGTCCATCAGCACCACGTCCGGGCGTAGGCTTCGCACCTGTTGGACCGCCTGAGTACCGTTCTCGGCCTCCCCGACCACCTCTAGGTCCTCTTGGGTCTCCAGCAGCATGCGAAACCCCATACGCTGCAAGGCATGGTCGTCCACGATCAATACGGTCGTCACAGCAGCCCATTCCTCTTTTGTGTCAGGTCGGCAATGTCAGGGTGACGTGCCAACCTCCGGTCGCCTTCGGCCCGGCCTCCAACGTGCCCCCGTACGCCTCGGCCCGGCGACGCATTCCGAAGATGCCTTGGCCGGATTCATTCTCCTTGCTAAGTGAGACCGAAGGTTGCTGCCTAGCTGAGGAATCCGCGGGCACAGGGCCTGTGTTGGTAATCGTAACGGCCAACCGCTCAGCATTGGCGCTGATAGTGACCTCAGCGCTACGGGCGGGGCTACCGTGGCGCAAGACGTTCGTCAGCGATTCCTGTACCACCCGATAGACGACAAGCCCCATTCCCGGACTCATCTGCGGCAGCTCACCCTCATACCGCAGGCCTACCGCTAGGCCGGTTGCGCGGACTCGCTCGACCAGCGACTCCACGTCAGGCAGACCCGGTTGCGGGCTCAGTTCAGCGGGCTCTTTGTCATCTTGCAATACATATAGGACTCGGCGCAGTTCCGAGAGCGCTTCTCGACTGGCTGAACCGATAGCGTGCATGGCCTCTTCGGTCCGTTCGGGTGAGGAGCGCGCGGCATAGGCACCCCCATCTGCCAGCGCGGTGATGACGGCGAGATTGTGCCCGATGATGTCGTGCATTTCTTGGGCGATGCGGGAACGTTCGGCGGCGACGGCCTGATCGGCGGCCGTTTCGCGCTGGGCGAGCTGGTATGCCCTCCGGCTGCGAATCAACCATCCGAACAACAGCACGAACAGCCACGGCATGACCATGTTTTCTATCAAGGTATTGGCGTGTGGTTCGGGCCAAGGCCCAACGGTGAGGAAGATATTGGCCGCGATGAGGACGCCGAAGCTCAGTAGTGCCTTTATTGGGCTGCGCAAGGCCACGTTGAATAGTGCGATCACCACCGCCAGTTCGGCGCTGATGGCCTGGCCGGTTATGACGGCCAGCGTGACCGGCACGGCTTGCGCCGCCAGCACTGCGACGGGGTAGCGGCGTCGCCATATCAGCGGTATCACATGCAAGAGCCACATGGCCAGCGGCAAGGCGAACGTGGGGCCGAAGTCTTCGTGCCAGTGGCCCCACTGGCCGAAGACGTAGCTCAATACCGCGACTAGCAGTAGTGCGGCGGGCAGCGCGATATCCCACTTCAGTGGGCTCCGGGAGTCGAAGTCCCGGGCCCACTGAGTGAGGCTACGTCGCTTGGTACGAGGCTGTGAGGGCGTCACTGGCTTATCTTCACACGTCGCGGTGTTTCAATGTGGCAGCTCCGGCCGCGAGGAACACGACGAGCCAAGCTAGGCACATTAGCGTGGCCACTCCCGGCGACGGCCCGGAGGCGACAGGGTTGAGTTCGGTCAGCGGCAGCACCGTCTGGGCCGGTAGGTAGGGAATGAGGTCGGTGGCGCGTTCGCCAGGCAACAAGTGCAGCAGATTGGGCAGTAGCAGGAATATCCCCACGAACGTGGTGATGCCACCGGCGGTGTTGCGCAGCAATGTGCCTAGCGCTAGCCCCAATAGTCCATAATAGACTACGCTGAAGGTTATGCCTGCCAAGGTGCGGATGACGCCGTCGTCTGTCAGACCCACTGCCAGCGGGTGATCGCCTAGTTGCGCTTGGGCGACGAAGTACGCCGCAAGGGTGACTGCCCCGAAAATGACGGCGGTGATCGCGGTGAACACGATGGCCTTGTTACGAAGCAATCCGGTGCGGCCGGGGGTGGCGGTGAGAGTGGAACGGACGCTTCCGGTGGCGAATTCGCTGGTCATCAAGAGCACGCCAAGGATGCCCATCAGGATTGAGCCGAAGCTGATTCCAAACAGGGTGGAGCCAATTGGATCGATCCCGGCGACCTGTTCGAAATCGCTAAAGCTGCGGGCGGCGGGGATGGTGACCGCTATGGGAATGACCGCGGCGAGGATCACCATCATCCAGGTGGAGCGCAGGGACCAGAACTTGGTCCACTCGCTGAGTAGTTGCCCTCGAAAAGACAGGCGGTACGGTCTGGCGTTGCGCGCGGGGGTGGGTGCCTGGGCGACGTCGATGGGGCTGGCCTGGGTAGTGGTCATGGAGTTCTCCTTTGGCTGTGGGCGCTGCTATTTGCTGCGGTACTCGAACGCGTCGCGAGTGAGGTCCATGAAGGCCTCTTCGAGTGAGGTCTGGTGGGTGGTCAGTTCGTAGAGGGTGATGCCGTGTTGAGCGGCGACCGCCCCGATGCTGCGGGCTTCGAGGCCACTGATGGTGACGGTGCCTGGTTTGACTGGCTTGACGCTCACCTGTGGGCCACGTAGATGGTCGAGCAGTTCCTCAATGGTGGGGCTGGAGACTTGGACAGTGCCAACTCCGGCGCCCTGAAGGAAATCGTCCATGCTTTCGTCGGCCATGAGCTTGCCTTTGCCGATGACCACAAGGTGGTCGGCGGTTTGCGATAGCTCGCTCATCAAGTGTGAGGACAGAAAGACAGTGCGGCCTTCGGCGGCAAGACTGCGCAAGAGTTCCCTAATCCAGCGCACTCCTTCGGGGTCGAGGCCATTGACGGGCTCGTCGAGGATAATGATTTTGGGGTCTCCCAGCAGCGCCACTGCAATGCCGAGCCGCTGCCCCATGCCTAGGGAAAAGCCGCCGGGGCGTTTCTTCGCCACCTCCGATAGGCCGACGAGGTTAAGCACTTCATTGACCCGGCTGCGTGGGATGCGGTGGGTGTGAGCCAAGGCCATGAGGTTGTTGAAGGCGCTGCGTCCGGGGTGGAGCGACTTCGCGTCCAGAAGGGCTCCGACTTCGGTCATGGGCGCGCTCAGGTCGGCATAGCGCTTACCGTTGACGGTCACGGTGCCAAGGGTGGGTGTGTCGAGGCCGACGATGGCGCGCATGGTGGTCGATTTGCCAGAACCATTGGGGCCAAGGAAACCAGTGACTTTGCCCGGTTTGATGGTGGTGGTGACATCATCGACGGCGACTTTCTTGCCATAACGTTTGGTGAAGTTCTGAATTTCGATCATGATTGCAACGCTATGGGCCGACCAGGTGGGGAACATCGATCCGTGGCCGGATCTTCGGGCCGGGTTGTCGTACCTGGGGCCTATACCCACAGACCTAAGCCCCGGGCTTCCGGAGCGCCCCGGCCTCCTATCACGGCACCAACCTGGGGCTTCTCATATTTTGGTACCCGTGTTCGCGTGGGGGGCGAATTGTGTCGGTTCGCAGAGGTTTACTAGGTGGGGGTGGGCGTTCCTCCCGGTGGAATCTCTCCCACCAGCGCCTCACCTCGACTCGTCGCCTCGATTGCGTTCTGAGTCGTTCTCTTTCTTAGGAGTGGGTATGGGTTTGAAGTATCCGTTGCGGCCGTCGGGCTCCGGTTTGGCGCTGCATCTGCGAGCGTTCACGATTGTGATTGCCCGCCTAGCGGTTGGTCTGGTGTTTGTGGCGCACGGGTGGCAAAAATTTGTGGACGCCGGTATCGATCAGACTGCTGCGGGGTTTGACTCCATGGGAGTTCCGGCCCCACAGTTCTCCGCCTATGCGGTAGCGAGTATCGAGATGGTGGCGGGGGCTGCGCTCATTTTGGGAGTCTTGCTGCCTTTGGCGGGGATTCTGCTGGCTGGCGTCATGATTGGCGCTTTGGTGATGGTGCATTGGCCGACGTTCTATGTGGGCAACGGCGGCTATGAGTTCGTGTTGGTGTTGGCCGCGGCGAGTTTGATGATCGGATTCTCCGGCGGAGGTACCTGGTCAATTGACGGTGCCATCGCCTCATCGCGGGCGAAGCGGGAGGCTGCCGAAGCTTCTGATTCCGTAGTGGAGCCGTCGGCGGAGACGTCGGCCAGCCAGAACTAGGGTGATGCCGGTGGCCCTGGACGGTGTCACCGGCTACCTGGGTTCTGCCGTTGAGGCATGGGCTGAGGCCAAGGCGATACGCGATTATTCTTCAATGGGGTGCTTGATAGCGTGCGCAGGTGACTCGACGTATGCGCATTTTCATCGTCCCGCTGCTTGCCGTGGCCGCCTTGGTGGCCGGTTGCACCACTGAAGTGCGCGACAAGCACGATACGGCCGATGAGCTGGCGTTGAAGAGCCGCGATTTGTTGGAGGACTTCAACGCCAATGGCGTAGGGCAGCTAGAATTTTCCGCTTTTGTGGACAATCCTTGTCACGACGAGGAGCTGGAGCTGTATCAGCTCATCATGCAGTATTCCTTGGAGGTTGAGCCCGACGAGGCTCGCGCGGTGTTGCGGCGCATGCATCGGGTGTGGGTCGAGATTCTGGGCTACTCCGAGCTGGAGTCAGCAGGTGTGGTCCGTGGCACCTCTGGTCTTATGTTCACTCATGTGGCCCACGACGGGTTTCGCTATCGGGCCACGATGCAACCGGATCGCAGGTCGATCACGGTCAGCGTGGCCTCGGGTTGTTTTGAGAATCGGGACGACAACCCGTGGGTAGACCCGGTCGAGGTCGTTCCGACGACGCCTCCAGCCGCGCCGGATGCGGAAGGTTAAGGGCACCGGAGCGCATTCCTCTTGGCCGCATGTGGCCGCTCGGTGCCACACACCGCGCGGTCTGGCCGGGTTGGATGCGCGATGGGCCTGGAGTTGTTTCTTAGCCGATGGGCTGCGAGATGAATCGACCGACATTGCGGCGGCCTGGGTGAGGTCGAGGTGAGGCTTGAATCCGCGTTCAAAGAGTGAAAAATCTTCACCTAGGGACCCCTGATTTCATTTTCCCAAACTTCACAATTCGCCGTCAAGGTCAAGTCCTATGCCTGTGGATAACTATGGGACCTGGGCTGATGCCAACGCCATGGTGCTTGAGAACCACCCGCCTGCCGTTCCGCCAACGGAGGCCACGGCCCCAACACCGCCTTGCACTACGCCGACGGCACAGCTTTCACCATCGGCCACGACCGCAAACACCGAAACGATCGCGGCAACTGCGTGGACCAACACCACCAGTGCGCCTAGGCTGGCCGGTAAACCTGCGAGGGGATGCCATGTCGCGCCTGCGGATCATGACCTACAACATCCATCACGGAGCCGACCCGGCCAACCGCCTACACCTGGCCGCAGTCGGGTTCGCTATCCAACAGTGCCAACCAGACATCATCTGCCTCCAAGAAGTCGACCGCTTCTGGGGCCCACGATCGGACTATGCCGACCAAGCCACAGAACTGGCCACCCAGCTTGGCATGCACGTGCGCTACGGCCCCTCCCTTGACCACGATGGCCGTCAGTACGGCAACGCCATCCTCTCCCCCTTCGACATCAACAAAGCACACGTCGACCGCTTGCCGACCGAAGACAACCAAGAGCCCCGTACGGTTCTCTGGGCCCAAGTCCACACTCACTGCGGGCCCGTCACCGTCGCCACCACCCACTTCAGCGCTGGCCGCCGCTGGCGACAGATTCGCGCTCGGCAAGCGGCCGCTCTAGCTGACCTAGCCCAGAGGTGGCCAGAACCCATTGTCGTGGCTGGGGACTTCAACAGCGCATACCCGTCCGAGGAGTTGGAGGCTCTCACCGCGAAGCTGCGTTGGGCCCGACACCCGAGGCGCACCTGGCGCTCCCTGGGAAGCATCATTAAGCGCCCCTTTGGCGCCACCTACCCCAGCGCTTGGCCCTTCCTGCATCTGGATCGAGTGCTCACAAGCCCGCAGTTCGGCGTCCGGCGACTATCGGTGCCGTCCTTGCTGGCATCGGACCATCGACCTCTGGTCGTGGATCTGGCGACCACCTTAGGTTCTGCCCAAGGGCGGCAAACCAAGGCAGACGGCGGATCGTTGTCTCCGATCGCATCATCGTCACTGGCCAAACAATGCGGTGCCTCTGGGCCGGTGGGCTCCAAAACGCGCTGAGTCATTCTCCTGACAACCACCTAGACCCCGACAAAGGCGACAGATAGCGTTCACATCGAAAGACTGTTCTGACAGCAGAAAGCACAGGAGGTGATCGCGGGCCGCGAACCTGACGAGCCCACCAGCCTCATAGACGCCACACGTGCAGCCAAGAGCTGGAGACGTTGGCCCTAGCCCGCACAACTGATAGGGGTTAGGCGCGTCAACGACACACAGTGCTGACACGTCGCGCCATGAAACAGAACGTTCAATGCAAGAGACCCAGTCACTCCGCTGGGATTCCGCACGACCTATTAAGGGGGAGCCGGATGGAACAGACTGATTACGTGGCCCAGGTGGAGCACCTTGTGCACACGATTCAACCGCGCATCGGAGAGAACTTCACCGAGCTGTTCGCAGAGATGCTCTACAACGGTGAGCACCCCGTCGCCCTCCAAGCGCTAGCAGACTTGGCCATACAGCGACGCTTCCCCTTGTCTGGCCAACAAATTCAAGCCTTCGCCACGCTGGCCCATCATCCCCCACGCGACGAGTATCTCCTCTCCAAGATCGACGAATTCACCACCGCTGCGACTCCCTGAGCCGGGCCCAACCAGGCAGGGCGCCAGCACCCTTTCGCTCATGACATATGTCATCGACGCCGGTGCACTTCCCATCGCCAACGGTGACATTTGCCCCTGCTCGGCTTCGGTTGCCTCCCATAGGTTTGGGCGTCATACCCAACCATGGAGGAGAGCATATGAGAAGGGCAATAGCGGCGGTGGCGCTTTCAGCGGTCGCCGCCACGGCCACCGGATGCGCCGTGGACTCCACATCGGAGCCCGCGCCACCGGAGTCCTTGGAATGGCACGAATGCGCTGCGGAGCTGGGAGAAGCCGGGCTGTTGTGCGCATCGGTCACCGTCCCGCTCGACTGGAACGTGGCCGAAACGGGCACGCCGTGGAATGAACACCACGGGGAAACCATTGATCTAGCCCTTTCCAAACGCCCCGCCGACTCCGGTGACTCCGAGCGCTATGCGTTGCTCAACCCAGGTGGGCCCGGTGCGTCGGGGCTGAGCGTGCCAGCCAACGCCGAGGCCCTCTTGGGCACACAGGTGACCGAGCATTTCAACCTCGTGGGCTTCGACCCACGCGGGATCGGCTCCAGCGCGGGAATTTCGTGTCAGGTTTCCCTGGCCACCGTCATTCCAGGTGAGGCCAGCGAATTCGAAGAACTGATGTCTACCAAGCGCAGTGAAGCACAACAGTGCGAGGCCGACAACCCACAGTTGGGCTATGTGGACACCGCGAGCGCGGCCCGCGATATCGACGTCATCCGCCAGGCGCTTGGCACCGAAAAGATCAGTTGGTACGGATGGTCCTATGGCACCCAGTTGGGCGCGACCTTTGCCGAGCTCTTTCCCGACGCGGTGGAGTCGATGGTGCTAGACGCGATGTACGACCACTCACGACCGATGCCCGATCTCATCGACGAGCAGACCGCTGCCCGAGAAGCCGGTTTCGACAGTTTCGCTCAGTGGTGCGATGGTAGCCACGACTGTGCGGTGGCGGGCGATACTGCCGCGACTTGGGATGATGTGGTGGCCGCGGCGGATTCACGGCCATTGCCAGCCGAGGATGCTCAGCCAGGGTCACCTCACCATGTGAATTCGGCGGCGATAGCCGACGCCACGGCCGCGCTCCTGGCCAGCCCCACCGTCACCTGGCCCATGTTGGGCGAGGCCATCGCTTCGGCGTCCGAGGGCGACGGGTCGTTGTTCGCAAACATGTTGGCCGCCGACGATGCCGTCGCTTCGATGGTGGCGGTGCGGTGCCTGGATTGGCCCGTGGACGACCAGTTGAGCGACTTCGCCTCGATTGCCCAGCGTGCCGAGGCCGCCTCGGTGGAGTTTCCTCGGTTTGGCGCTCACGCCTACTGGTACTACGCCGGAGAATGTCTCCAGTGGCCGCACGCGGCCACTAACCCACCGGAGCCCTACGCCATAGATGAGGACGTCTCCATCCTCATCGTCGGCGGGCACGGTGACCCGGCCACCCCGTTCACCTGGGCTCAAACCGCAGCTGAGGCCATCGATGGAGCATCGTTGCTGACTTTCACCGGCGATGGGCATGGCGGTTCGGTCAATTCCGAATGCGTCAGGGAACAGACCGCGTCGTTCCTGCTCGGTAAAAGGGCGGACATTGCCACATCGTGTGCTTAAGAGATCGGGCACCCGCACCTCAATTAGCGCGCAGCTATCGCTGCGGATTCGAGGTAAACCTACGGCGGGGCAGCGATTCTGGCCTGGCATAGCCGGATGATTCGCTACCCCGCCGTCATGGGAGCTATTCCCGTTCCGAGCCTTCTTGGCCGCCGGTGTAGACATTGATCGTGCGGGCGGCCATCGCCTTGGCCTCGGCGATGTCCGCGCCACTGTCGATGTGGGCCTGAGTCCATTGTTGAGCGCTTTGCGACATGAACGAGACGGCCTCGTCACTTTCAAACCATTCGGGAGAACGACCGAACTCGGTACCGACCGTGTGCGCCGCAAGACTGCCCAGCGCCATATCCCAGCCAATTCCGGTGGCTGCCGGCCCGAACTCGGCCCAGTGCTCATCGTCGGGAACAAAGTGCTTCAGGGTCAACCGGGCGTGTTCTCCCTCAGATTCCAACAATGCTTCCAACTCGCTGTACTTGTCGTCGAATTCCCAAGAGACCAGGAGAGCGCGGGGAGGCTCGCAGGACTTGATGGTCCCGGAGGCGTTTCCCTCCAGCTGGTAATGACCACCGACGGAAAGGTCGCCAGTCACGGGCAGAAACCACCGAGGCAGGCGCTGTGGGTTTGTGCACGCATCCCATAGGTCTTCCAGATCGGTCTTGTAGACGTGGCTGAGCGAGACGATGAATCCACCCTTGGGGCCATCGTGAATATGCCTGGCCGAGTCGTTCAGGTATGACATGAGGTCGTTCATGATGTTCTGTGTCCTCTCTCGTGATGTGTGTCGTGATTGGCCACCGCGCCGTCGGCGGATTTACGCACCCGACGCTGTCGTTTTCCGCGAGCCACTTCGGTCTCCAAGGCCAGCAGGCGCGGCTCCCATTCGTCGCGGAAGCGCTCAAGCCAACGGTCGACTTCACGCAAAGGCTCTGCACACACCGAGTAAAGGCGACGTGTCCCATCGGGCCGTACTCGCGCGAGCCCCGATTCACGCAACACCTTGAGATGCTGCGAAACCGCTGGTTGCGAAATGGAGAACTCCGAGGCCACAGTCTTTGCCACCTCTCCGGCGCTGCGCGGCCCTGCGGCGAGCAGCTCGAGGATACGACGGCGAACAGGGTCGCCCAGTACGTCGAATACCTCCATGGCCACATCATATAAGCACTGACTTAAATAAGCAAGCATTTATATTTTGGTATCCGGGATTCGTGATTCGAGCAGAGAATTGGGCGAATATGGGTATTATTGCGCCTTTACGACATTATTCACCATTCACCGGTATGTCATGGGATGAATTTTCGGAATTTGCGCGGAAATGATTGACAATGCTCAAAAATCTAGATATTCAAGACTTTCGATCTATTTCTCAGTAGAGAGTATGTTGCGGCTCCTAACCTCCAGGGTGCCCGCAAAGACAGCGATTCGGGACAGGAACGACGGAATCAACATGCCGGGACTCGTCAGCCCCACGCTCATTTCGGGCCCACAACGCTGTCGCCCTCACCAGCGAGCCTGCTCCGGGCCCGCCTCCACAATTACAAGGAGATATCGATGCGTCGAAAGACCCTCCTCCAGGGCAGCGTCGTTACCGCAGCGGCGATCTTGGCCTTTTCCACCCTGCCCGCTCACGCGGAGCAACCAGAACAGCCCGATGTCAGTGACGACTACGCCGAAGAAATCGACTACGAGGCCCTCGCCGACGAGTTGCGGCTTGAGAACGCCTGGGTTGACCCCAAATCGACCCTCCAGTTCGGAGAACAGCCCCTTGCTTGGGCCACAACCGCCGCGCATAACGCGGCCGCCAACGCGAACTGCTCTGTCAGCAAAGACCACGCTCTGGCCATGTCCATCGCGATGACGTGGCCCGAGGTCTCGCCATCGGGCGCGGCGCCCTCCCCCATGACCCTCTCCCGCTACGACACCCAACCCACCCTCGGCGACCCCGAAAACCGCGCGCCCGGCCTGTGGTTCCACCCCGGCATCGGTGCCTGGCAGCTGGACTCGGCCGGACTGGGCCAGCCCTACACCGCCGATGAGGCTCAGGACGTCGAGAACGCCGCCAACGGTATGGCCCCGCACGTGGTGAATCGCTACTGCGCCCTGCGTAACAACGGTTCCTCGGCCGCCAACGCCCGCGCTGGGGCATGGCAGCCCTGGCATGCCTGTTCCAACGGAGCGTGCGAGGACATCTTCCACCGCATCCTCCATGAGGGCATCACCACGGTGCCGATTAGCCGCTGGGGCGGAGGCGAGATGCGCCGCTGTTGGATCTCAGGCGGAGCCACCGACTGCTTGTATGTGGACCCGGCCAACGCCGAGGGCTCCAGCTGGTGGGCGGCCCCCGGCGGGGGACAGTCTCCGATTTCGGCCCCGTTCTACGTATGGCGCGATGGCAACCACGAAGTGCGCTATTGGATGGACATCGACTCAGGAGCGGCGACAGATGTCATGGCTACCCGGCCCTTCAATGGCAACGCCCGCGACAGCCTGACCTGGACTAGCCACAGTGGCATGTGCGATATGACAGCGAGTCGCGGCGATTGCTAACGGCTGTTGCCCGCTGACCACACCGTACAAGGACAGGTGACGATTCCAGTTGGGGTACGCGGCGCTTGGGCCGCGTACCCCAACCTCGGTTAGTGCCCCTTAGCCAGTGCTCAGCAGCTTTGCCCAATCGCGGAGCGAAACGAAAGCTGCGCACGGGGTACTTAGTCGAGTGTCCCGTTAGCAATAATGTCCTGGGCCCGGTTGAGAATCTCTTTTGCTCGTTGGCCGTATGCAAAGACTTCCACTTCGTTCTCGGTGAGGATTTTTCCGGCTTCGGCCCAGAACGCCTGGGCCTGAATCGATTCGAGACCTGCCTCTTCGTGACAGGCGATGTCGACTTCGGCCAGCTCACGTTGAGCGGCTTCAAACTCGGCCACCGCGCTCGTCATGTCCTCACCGGATGAGGTGGGGCGGAGCCCGGCGTGATAGGCCGCATCGGCGGCGTAAATGTCGGCGTCTTCAGGAATTTCGAGCTCTGGGTACCCGGCCTGCTCCATGCAAGCGGCCCATTTGGCCCTGGCCGCCACCACCTCATCGGTGTCCTGCCAAGTGGTGGCCGCCGCCGCAGTAGCCACGGAGTACATGTGGAAAAACGAGCGCTGATCGTCCTCCAATAGCACCTGGTTGGCCTGGCCAATACACCCTGCGGTAGCCCACCGCACAGTGCGCCCATTCTCCAATTCGATGTCGTCGAACTCGTCATTGCCGTAGGCAGCGGCGTACATTCCATCGTGCTCAGCGGGAGTCAGCAGGTCGTTAGCGGTGGGGCCGCCTTCCCAGTACCGGTCAACGAGGATATAGTCCCGATCCCACACATCGCCACCAAAGAAGTCGACCTCGGCAGCGGGATAGCCCGCGTTCTCCAAACAAACTTCGGCGACTCGTTCTCTGGCGGCAAGAAACTCAAAGTGCAAAACTCGGTTCTCGGCCACGATCGCGGAAAAGCGGTCTGCGGTATCGGAAGTATCGGTCGCTTCGCTGCAGCTAGCAACTGAGGCAACGACGCCTAGGAGAGAAACAATTGCGATAGATCTCTTGAACATAAGGTCCTTGGTATCCAAAGAATATGAGGCTAGAGCTCAAAAAAGGGCCGGGGAGATGACCTGGCGCTCCAGTTCCAGCAGTGTTTGCTTGCGTTCGAGTCCTCCGCCGTAGCCGGTGAGGCTGCCGTTGGCTCCGATGACGCGGTGGCACGGGATGACGATGCTGATCGGATTGCGACCATTGGCAAGCCCGACGGCACGGGAAGCCTTGGGGTTTCCAAGCCGGGTGGCAAGCTGGCCATAACTCCAGGTGTGGCCGTAGGGGATCTTTTGCAGCTCGGCCCATACTCGCCGCTGGAAGTCGGTGCCGCGCAAAGAAAGCGTAAGCGAGAACTCTTGCAGCTGGCCGGCAAAGTAGGCCGTGAGTTGTTCCTTCACGGGGCCGAAGACGGATTCGGAGTGCGTGCCGAAGTCGGCATTTTCGGGGACGTGCCGGTGCTCTTCCATGTAGATCGCGGTGAGCGCGTCGCCTTCGGCGACGAGCTTTAGCGTTCCGATGGGACTGTCCATGAAGGTGTGTGCGAGTGATCCCGTGGTCGCCATCGCGGTGTCCTTTCCTCAGCCAACCGGCAGGCGGTTGATGTCGTGGTCGAGTGTGGCCCAGAGGTATTGCACGGCATAGGAGCGCCACGGACTCCATGCTTTTGAGTACGTCTTGAGCCGCCCGGGTGTCGCGGGCAAGCCGAGCTCCTTGGCCGCGTTGGCGATCCCCAGGTCGCCCGCGAGGAAGACATCGGGGTCGCCCAGGGCTCTCATAGCGATGCTGTCGACAGTCCACGGCCCAACCCCGGGCAGCGCCTGCAGAGTTACTTTCGCCCGTTGCAAGTCGGCTCCCTGATGCAGGCTCAGGCGTCCCTCGGCCACTTCGGTGGCGATGGTGCGGATAGTATCGCGCCGCCGCTGCGGCATCGCCAACACTGACAGGTCGGCTTCGGCCAGGGTCTGCGCGGTCGGGAATGTCCAACCCAAGCCGCCCTCGTTGTCCTCCACTGGTGTCCCGTGGGCTTCGACGAGGCGGCGCGCATGGGTGGCGGCGGCTTTGGTGGATACCTGTTGGCCGAGCACTATGCGCACGGCCAGCTCAAATCCGTCGACGCTGCGGGGCACTCGCCGCCCCGGGCTCTTGCGCACCAGGGCCGCCAGGTCCGCATCCTCACAGAGAGCCGCGTCGATGGCCTGTGGGTCGGCGTCGAGGTCGAGCAGCCAGCGGGCCCGGCTGATTCCGGCGGTGACATCGCGCAGGTCGGCCAGCCGCAAGCGGCAGTCGATGTGCTCGGGTTCTGGTCGCACCGACAGGATCGCGGGGCCGTGTGCGAGCGACATGGTGCGTCGCAGTGCGCCGTCGCGCCATTCCTCCACGCCGGGGATCGCGGTGGCGGCTAGGTGGCCGAAGAGGTTGTCCGGGCACAGCGGCTGGCGAAACGGTAGCCGGAACCGCAAGAGACCAGCGCTGGAAACCTGGCCGCTGAGGGAACGTTTCCGCAGTTCGGTGGGTGCGGTGGCGAAGACCTCGTGCACGGTGTCGTTGAAGCTGCGGATGCTGGCGAATCCGGCGGCAAAGGCGATTTCGCCCATCGGCAGGTTGGTGGTTTCGATCAGCAGCCGCGCGGTTTGGGCGCGTTGGGCCCGAGCCAAGGCCAGGGGGCCGGTGCCAAGTTCGGCCCGCAACTGGCGTTCGATCTGTCGGACTCCGTAGCCAAGTTGTCGGGCCAGGCCGGGTACGCCGTCGCGATCGACCACGCCGTCGGCGATGAGGCGCATGGCCCTGGCGACGAGGTCGGCTCGTTCGTTCCACTGTGGGGAACCGGGGCTGGCGTCGGGGCGGCAGCGTTTACAGGCTCGGTATCCGGCCTGCTGGGCCGAGGCGGCTGTGGGGTGAAACGAGATGTTTTGCGACTTTGGTGTCATGGCCGGGCACGAGGGGCGACAGTAGATGCCGGTGGAGGACACAGCGGTGAAGAACCACCCGTCGAAACGGGGGTCCTTGGTTTGGACCGCCCTCAGGCAGCGGTCAAAGTCGGTGTGCATCTCTTAAGCGTGACCGCCGGGGCCGACAATTGCTAGCGAAAAAACGACTTCGCGCTCAGAGCGCGTCGATGTGTTTGAGCAGCTGAGCTGTCACAACTTCGGGGTCGGCCGTGCCGTCGATTTCGGTGAGGGCGTCGCCCATCTGCTCATAGACGCCGACGATTGACTCGATACGGGAGCTCGACTTTTCCTCATGCTTGAGTTTCTCTCCGCGCGCGGCGAGGCGGCGCTTGAGTTCCTCAGTCGGCACCCGCAGGTAGAACGCGAGGTCAGGACGCGGAATACCGCCGTTGATCGCGGTCAAGAGGGCTGGGTCCACTCCCCGATGGATGAACACGCCAAAGGTGGCGTACACATAGCGGTCACAGATGACTGTTGCCCCACGTCGTAGGGCCGGGTCGATCATTTCCATGACGTGGCGCCGCCGGTCGGCGGCCGCGAGCAGGGCGAGGATGTGCGCGGTTTCGACCGCGCCTCCATCACTTTCGAACGCCTGCACTTCGCCGAGGCGGCGGTACCAGTCGGTCGGTTGCCGCGTGTCGAGGACTTCTTCGCCTCTGGCTCGTAGCCGCGCGGTGAGGTTGTCGATCTGGGTGGTCTTTCCACAACCGTCAAAGCCGACGATCGTGATCAGGCGTCCGGGGCCATTGTTCCCGGCGCGAAACACCTGGTCGACGGTGTCGCGGTCTATGGTGGGTGTCGAAGAGACCGCAGGCGCTGGTGGGGTGGGTTTGCTCGGGGTAGACATGCGCCTAAGGTAACTCAGCCTGGCTGTGAAGGCCTGCCGATGCGTTCGAGTACCTCCTTTGCGTCACACCTGGCACCTATTCTGTAGGCACGATTCGCTACTGGAAAGTTCATCACCATGTCAGATGCCGCAGCCGCTTTCCGAATGGACCTCGCCGCTCTCTCCACGGATGAGCAGGTGGAGGACGTCGCCCGTTTTTTCTATTCCGAGGATAATCCGTGGGGCGCGGATAATCAGATTCTCGGTGTCAGCATTGGCACCATCTTTCCTCTCGCGAAGCGGCATTCCTCGGCTATGTCCGTGGGTGACCTCGAGACGCTGTTGGAGGACCCTCACTATGAGGTCCGCATGGGGGCGGTGGCGATCATGGACTTTCAGGCCCGTCACAAGCGCACCCCCTCCTCTGTTCACGGTGAGCTATACGAGCTGTACTTGCGGCGACATGACCGCATCAACAACTGGGATCTGGTAGATCGTGCCGCTCGGCGGGTCATTGGGGAGCACCTGCTCGAAGGTCGGCGCGAGGTGCTCGACGCTCTGGCCACCTCGGATAATCCCTGGGAGCGACGCACCTCCATCGTTGCCACGTTCGCCTTCTTGCGCTTGGGGCAGGCCGAGGACACCTTCCGCATCTGCGCGGCCTTGCTGGCCGATTCGCATCCAATGGTGCAAAAGGCCATTGCCTCCTGGCTTCGCGAAGCTGGCAAGGTATCGCCCGAGGAATTCCGGTCTTTCCTCGATGACCACCACGCTTCGATGAACCGAGGCACGCTACGGCATGCCGTCTCTAAATTGACTCCGCAGCAGCGGCGGCGCTATCTGGGTTGAGGGCAATGGGTTTGGGGCAAATCTGGCGGGCGCCACCGATTTAGCGAAGGCCCTGTTGCCGACAACCGGTGGAATCATGCTGGCTGTTCTTGCACCGGGCTTAGCCTTCGGTGACACTGTGGAAACTGGCAGTGTGACTTAGGTGGTAGTCATCGGGCATTGTCATTGTCCACGTCGTTGAAGGAGAGAACCGTGAAACTTCACGTCATCATCGCCAGTACCCGCCCTGGACGAGTGGGAGATCAGGTTGGTGAATGGTTTGCCGCCCAGGCCCAAGCGCATGGGAGTTTCCATGTGCGCCTGGTTGATCTAGCAGAGGTGAATTTGCCTTTCCTGGATGAACCGGCGCATCCTTCGGCGCGAAAGTACACGCACGAGCACACGCGCGCATGGAGCGCAACGATCGATCAAGCCGACGCCTTCGTGTTCGTCACGCCCGAGTACAACAACGGAATGAACGCGCCGTTGAAGAACGCGCTGGACTTCCTGTACCACGAGTGGGCGTATAAGCCTGCGGGCTTCGTCAGCTATGGCGGGGCCTCGGCGGGGCTGCGGGCGGTGCAGATGGCTAAGCAGGTCGCGACCACCTTGCGTATGTATGTGGTCAGTTCCGGGGTGGCGATCTCCAAGCGGCAGCGATTCGAGGAGGGCCGGTTGCGTCCCGACTCGGGCATGGAGCGTGCCGCGAGCGGCATGCTCGATGAGCTGGCCAAGGTCGCGCCAGCGATGCGCAGCCTCCGCGAGGCCACCTAAGGAGATGTAAATTCCGCTCACATTGGACGATTTCTCCCCAATGGTGCCGTTCTAGACTGAATGGGTCCCGATTCTCTGCCAGCGAGGACGGCCCCCATGAAAACGCAGCACCATGACCGCATCGGGTGGACCCACTACATCCGCAAGATGGGTAGCCGCAGCTACCACGACCGCTACGACGTGATGCCGGACAACCATCGCGGTTGGACCAACCGCCCGCACCGGATGCAGACCTACGAATGGCCGCACCTGATCGAGGCGCATACGCTGGACCAAGTGCGCGACGGCGACAGCCCCCAGCTCACCGTGCCCGCGGAAATGGCAATGCTCGACATCCTCCTGACCGACAACGACAACATCGGCAATTCGTCGATATTGCTCCTAGACGGCAAACTCCTCTGCGCCGGAGACGGGCGCTACCAAATACCGCTAGCGCCCGGCCCGCACACGGTCGAGGCGCAAAATGTGCGCGCCGCCCAAGTGAGCATTGTCGCGCGAGCCGGGGAACGGATCTGCCTCACCACCGAACGCGGTATCGGCCTCATCGCTCAGGTAAAAGCCCCCTCAGAGTTCCTGCGACCGTTCCAACCTCCGTCGCGCCGCCGGTGGAGGTTGGGTGTCCTCGGATTGAGCACCGGCGCGTTCGGGGCTGCGGCGGCCGCTGGCGCGCCGGGCATCGGCGCACTCATCGGCGCAATGGTCCTGGTAGTCGGCCTGAGGCTCACCATGCGCACAAACCACCGAACGCTCCTCAAAGCAATCACACCATGGAACGTCGATCTGGGCCGCAGTGAACAGATCGACCTACCCGGTGCCGGGCAGGCGAGTCAAAAGACGTACCGGCCCGTGCCCAGACCCCGGAAGAAAACCACCGGGCTCCTGGTGGAGTACGACCTCAGGCTGCATCGAGTAGCGGCGAAAAAATCCCCTTGGGAATCCTCCACTCACACCGGCGACAGCCCCTCCCTCGTGCGCGCCTATGCCGCGCCGCCGAAAATCCGCATCGATGGCCACACGCTCCCCTCGACCTGGGGGGCATGGCTATATGAGCTCAAACCAGGGACCTATGAGGTCAACATTGGAGTCGACGCCGACACTCCCAACCAATTCGCCCAACGCAACACTGGACGCACCACCCAACACCGCACCGCCCAGGTCACCATTAGAGCGGGCAAGGTTACCAAGATTCGCGCCCGAGCCCACGTCTACCGAGTATGGCGTCCCGAAAACGACCAGGTCGAATCCTTCACTCCTCGACTAGACCTCAGGCTGTCGGTCCAACGATCGTGAAAACGCCGTTTGACAACACCGCTAATGGGTACCCGACGTAGGAGCAACGGCTCACCAACCAACGACGGGAAACGGTAGCAACGATGACTCAACCAGCCCAGCAACAAGACCCTCCCGGCACGACCGCGAAAATGCGGCCGCAGCCACGCGACGCAATGGCCGACTATGACGGACGTGGGCTCCTGAGCGGAAAGCGAGCGCTCATCACCGGTGGAGACTCCGGAATCGGCAAAGCCGTGGCCATCGCCTTTGCCAAAGAAGGCGCCGACGTGGCCATCGCCTACTTGGAAGAACACACCGACGCCAAAACCACCGCAGAGCTCGTAGGCAAAGCCGGCCGCACCTGCGTTCTCCTTCCGGGCGACCTAGGCGACCGAGAACAGTGCGCCTCAGTCGTCGAAAAAACGGTCAGCGAGCTAGGAGGGCTGGACATTCTGGTCAACAACCTCGCCACCCAGGCCCCTGTCGATACCCCCGAAGAAATCAGCGACGAGATGTGGCTGCACACGTTCAATATCAACATGCACAGCTACTTCCGCGTCACCGCCGCCGCGCTGCCGCATCTGGGCGAGGGCGACGCCATCATCAACACCAGCTCCGTCAACGGGCTGCGGGGAAATAAGGTCCTCATCGACTATTCGGCGACCAAGGGCGCGATCATCGCGTGGACACATTCGATGGCCCAGGCGCTGGCCGACCGAGGCATTCGCGTCAATTGCGTCGCGCCCGGACCTGTGTGGACTCCACTCATTCCCTCCACGTTGGAAGCAGAACACGTCGAAAAGTTCGGCCAAAATGTGCCATTGGGGCGCCCGGCCGAGCCCGATGAGCTGGCCCCATCGTATGTATTCTTCGCCTCCAACCAGCTGTCCTCCTACTACACCGGGGAAGTGCTGGCCGCGCTCGGCGGCGAGACCCTACCCGGATGAGAACTGGCAGCTACCGGATCCGAACCGGTGGGGGCGGGGCTCACCCCGCCCCACCGCTCTCGCGCTAAGCGTTCTTCAGCGCTCGCTCCAACTGTGCCTTCGTCATCGTGGATATACCTTGAATCCCGGCCCGGCGCGCATCCTCATACAGCTGCCGCTTGGTCGGTCCACGCTCCTTCGACGAACGCGACGACCGCAAGCCTCCCCGTCGATAGGACGAGATGTCGTCGGTGGACACCCGACTGTGCTGCTCGGCATGCCCAGAACGGGCCCGTTCCTTGTTCACCGTCCGCGCGGCCACTTCCTTGGCCCGCTGAGCGCTGCTCCCCCGTTCTTTCGCCTGCGACTTGATGTGTTCGTATTGTCGTTCCTGCTTCTTCGTCCATGCCTGTTGCGGCATCGGGGTTCACCTTCTCTCTTCATGACACCGGTCCACCTCAGGCGGCAATGTGCCCCGTATCCCGATCCCACGAACGGTGCTTGGCAACCTGTTGGGCGAAGCGGTCCACAAATTCGTCCGGGAGCTCATTGCCCATCGCCGTTGTGGTGACTACTCCGCGATCAAGCGCGACCGCCCCCGAATCGGCCAGCTGACCGAACACCTCACAAACCCGCAGCAGGTCAATCCCCTTCCCAAACGCCGCGACTGGCTTGCCGTGCTTAAACGCCTCACTGACGAAATGCCGGGCGTGCCCGTTTGACTTCAACGCCGCGACGCTATCGGGTCCACAGGGGACCACCACCGCGTCATAGAGGACCGAGGCGACCGTTGACATGGCCCGATCAGCCTTAACCTCCACGCCATCGGCCGAGCGAATCCCCCCATCTGCGAGCCCGAGTACCTCCACCGACGCACCGCGCTGCGACAAGTCGCGCCTCAACTTGGTCACTCCACCCCCATCGACCCCATCGGCCGCCAAGATCGCGACCTGCCGGGTGTCGATACGTTCCACCGGTTCACGCAGTTGGGAGAGAGCCGGTGAACTCTGGCCGTGGTTGGGGCGAGTCTCCTGACTGGGAGGCACCACCCCGATCCCAGCGGCGACCTCGCGCGCCAAAGAGTGGTCAACGTTGTTGATTTGCTCAACAGCGCGCTGGCGAATATCCATGTCGCCGACCTTGCCCAACTCAAAACGGAACGCATCCACAATGTGGGCCTTTTCCGGGTCAGTCATCGAATTCCAAAACAGAGTCGCCTGACTGTAGTGATCCTGAAAGCTCTCACTGCGCTGGCGAATCTTGTGGCCCTCGATCTTCTCGGTGTAATGCTTGAAGACCTCGCTATCGGCTATCGCCGGGCAGCCACCGCCGACGGTGCTTTCGGAGTAAGCCGCGCGATTGCGGTGGATGCGCTGCTGGCCGTAGCCGTCGCGCTGGTTGTTGTGCACTGGCGCGACCGGCCGATTGACCGGGATCTGCGCGAAATTGGGGCCACCCAGACGGATCAACTGGGTATCGAGGTAGGAGAAGTTCCGCGCCTGCAACAGCGGGTCGTTGGTGAAGTCGATGCCCGGCACCACGTTCGCGGTGTGAAAAGCGACCTGTTCGGTCTCGGCAAAGAAATTCTCCGGGTTGCGGTTGAGGACCATCCGCCCGACCGGCCGTACCGGCACCACTTCCTCGGGAATGACCTTGGTGGCGTCGAGAAGGTCGAATTCGAACTCAAACTCCTCGTTCTCACTGACCAGCTGTACGCCCAGTTCCCATTCCGGCCCATTGCCCGCCGCGATCGCCTCCCACAGGTCCCGGCGATTGAAATCGGCATCGGCACCGGCGATCTTCTGCGCCTCATCCCACACCAACGAATGCGTGCCTAGCAGTGGCGTCCAATGAAACTTGACGAATGTGCCCCGACCTTCGGCGTTGACTAGGCGGAAGGTGTGTACTCCGAAACCTTGCATCATGCGGTAGCTGCGCGGGATCGCCCGGTCAGACATCAGCCACATAATCGCGTGCAGCGTCTCCGGTTGCAACGACACGAAGTCCCACAACGTGTCATGCGCTGAGGCCGCCTGCGGGATCTCGTTGTGCGGTTCAGGCTTCACCGCGTGAACGAAGTCGGGAAACTTGATGCCGTCTTGGATGAAAAAGACCGGGAAGTTGTTGCCCACCAGGTCATAGTTGCCCTGCTCGGTATAGAACTTCGTGGCGAAACCCCGAACGTCGCGCACCGTATCGGCCGACCCGCGCGAACCGGCGACCGTGGAAAAACGCACGAATACCGGCGTTTTCACGCTCGGATCGGTCAGAAACGGCGCGACCGTGTAATCGGACAAGCTCGCATCGTATGCCTGAAACGTCCCGTACGCCCCCGCACCCCGCGCATGCACGACCCGCTCGGGTATCCGCTCGTGATCGAAGTGGGTGAGTTTTTCGCGGAAGTGAAAGTCATCCATCAGGGTCGGCCCACGGCCGCCCGCGCTCAATGAGTCATCAGTGTGATCGACTTTGATGCCCTGCTGGGTGGTCAGGTGCGCGTCGGTGTCGTCGACCCGCGAGTGTTCAAGTTGGGAATCTTTAGCGTCGTGCGGCTCTGCCCTGTCACTCATACGTCCCCTCCTTCGCCATTGACCATGGGGATACCCAGCCGCAGGAGGGCTAAACCCGCCCGTGGTGAAAATTCACCGATATCCACACAGCCCCAGGAGGTTTAGAACCGGCCAAAACGGGAACTCCTAAGAAAAGAGGCGCGCACGGTTGTATCCGTCGCCAGCGAAGGCTCGGTGCACCCAGGTGAACTAACCACCGATCTGGCCACCTCGGATCCGCAAGCGCGCCGCGAGCACACAACCGGCATAGCCAGTGCAATAAGGAGAAACCGTGACCGACACCGACTTGCGACCATTCGACACCACTTTTGTCACCGACCTGGCCCGGCAACTGCGGGTTGACTCAGTCCGCTGCACCTCCGAAGCCGCCTCGGGTCACGCATCATCGGCGCTCTCCGCCGCCGACCTAGCGGCAGTCCTGCTCTCGCAGCACCTACGTTATGACTTCGACGCCCCCGAACTTCCCGGCAACGACCGACTTGTTTTCTCAAAGGGCCACGCCTCGCCCCTGTATTACGCGATGTTGCGCGCCGTTGGAGTCATCAGCGACGAAGAATTGCTTACGTATCGTCAAGCGGGCAGCCGACTCGAAGGCCACCCCACCCCGCGCCTGCCATGGGTCGACGTCGCCACCGGCTCCCTCGGCCAAGGACTTCCCATCGGCGTGGGGATGGCAATCGCGAACAACCGCCTTAACGACCTGCAAGGACGCACCTGGGTGCTGTGCGGCGACGGCGAAATGGCCGAAGGCTCCATGTGGGAGGCGTTCGCGCACGCCCAGCAAGAAGGCCTCGACCGGCTCACCGCGATTGTTGACGTCAACCGCCTCGGACAACGCGGCCCCACCCGTTACGGCTGGGACACCAGCGTCTACCAGAAGCGACTCGAAGCCTTTGGCTGGCACGTCGTCGTCGTGGACGGCCACGACCTCAACCAGATCAACGACGCGTTCGAAGAGGTGAAACAGGTCTCTGACCGCCCTAGCGCGATCTTGGCGCGAACAGTCAAGGGCAAGGGAGTGGCCGCGATCGAGGATCAATCCGACGCGCACGGCACTCCCGTGCCCGACTTCGATTCAGCGGTCTCGGAACTGGGGGGCCAGACCGACGTACAGGTGACTGTGGCTGTGCCAGATGTCCCTGGCACAAGGCCGCAACGGAGTTCGGCTCAGGTGGAATTGCCTACCTTTGAGGTGGGCGCTGAGGCGGCCACACGCGACGCTTTCGGCGAAGCGCTCAAGGCCCTCGGCGCGGCCCGCAGCGACGTGGTGGTCTTGGACGCGGAGGTCAGCGACTCGACGCGCAGCCGTTTCTTCGCCGAAGCCTATCCAGACCGGTTCGTCCAGTGTTACCTGGCTGAACAACAAATGATCGCCGCCGCCGTTGGGATGGCAAAACTGGGCTGGACACCCTACGCGGCTACATTCGCCGCGTTCCTCACCCGCGCGCACGATTTCATCCGAATGGCCGCCGTCAGCGACGCCGATTTGCGTCTCGTTGGCTCCCACGCCGGAGTTGCCATAGGTCAGGACGGACCCTCACAAATGGGGTTGGAAGACCTCGCCATGATGCGCGCGACCTGCGGCAGCACCGTTTTGTATCCGTGCGACGCCAACCAGGCTGCCGCGCTAGTGGCCTCGATGGCCGATGTTTCCGGCATCAGCTACCTGCGCGCCAATCGCAACAAGGCTCCGGTGATTTATGAACCTGGCGAGGAATTCCCCATCGGCGGCAGCCGGGTGCTACGGGAATCAGACAACGACCAAGTCACGTTGGTCGGCGCGGGCATCACGGTGCACGAAGCGCTCGAAGCCGCACGTACGTTGGCCGATAAGCACGGCATCAACGCACGGGTGATCGACATGTACTCGGTGAAACCGGCCGACGTTGACACGCTACGCAAAGCAGGCCTCGACACCGGCCTCATCATCACCGTTGAGGACCACTGGCCGCATGGAGGCCTGGGAGACGCTGTGCTCGACGCGGTCGCTCCGCTGGAACGCCCCTCGAAGGTCGCCAAACTGGCGGTACGTCATATGCCAGCCTCAGGCACTCCAGCCGAACAGCTACGCAAAGCCGGAATCGACGCAGAGTGCATCGTGGCCGCGGCTCGCACCATGCTGGTGGGTTGACTTCTGACTGAGGGGAATCCGGCAAGAATCAATTCGGACTTTCGAATGAACGGGACTGACTCTTGTCGTTGAACTCAGCTGAAGCCGCTATCGACCACCGTACGTCCGCGAGGGCTTCACCGTCACAAGCCAGCCTCATGGACACCTTGCGCTACTGCGGGGAGAGTCCTTTTGCCAACCATCGCCTGCGGCAGCATCAAACGCGGACCCGCGATGATGGCCGTGGCCAAACAGGTGGGCTGGACCGCTCAGCTCAGTACAAGAGGCCAACCGCGTCCACAACGAAACCCTAAGCCCCTCTCGCCTGCCAGCCGTGACAAGCGAGGGGCCGTGGGGAAATCCCAGCCACACAGCGCATTGATGCCACAGGGCGAGGATCGCACCAAGTATCGCTATCGAAAAGGAAGGACCACCACCATGCGCAACCCCATCCAACGCTTCATCGGCATGTGCCGCCGAATATTGGCCCATTGGCAAGTTCCACCGGAACCGCCGCCGCACGTTGGCCGGATCTCCTCAGGCGAGCCCGCTTCCGAGGAGGCGGAACCCCAACAAGAGCAACCCGAACCTGAGGAAAAGAGCGGGGAAGATTCCCCGCCTCGCCAATGAAGCGGCCGTCGGGATCATGCTGGGGCGTGGCAACCCGCAAACCAAGAGTTGACCGAAGCCACCAAACAAGACCGCAAGTGGCGACTCATCGCAGCGCACCAACCCACCGATTTGCAGGTCAAAGCACCCACCCAGGCGTAATCCACGCGGAATACTCCAGAAGCGCCCATAGGCCACCGAGAAAACCAATCACGACAGCTGATCGCTTCTAGCGCTGACAAATCTGAGCAAATATGCCAGTAAAATTGGCTTCTGTTGACACGCGATTGCAAGGCTGGTGCAATAGTTGCATGTTCGAAGAGGCACAGTATTTCGCGCCGGTCAACACCGACTCCGACGGTTCAGTGGTCGTGGAACTGGGGCAAGGACATCCAGGTTTCGCCGACGAAGAGTACCGCCAGCGACGTAACACGTTGGCCGCACTCGCCTTGGACTGGAACCCAGGCGACCCCGTGCCGGTGGCCGAATACACCGAGACTGAGCATGAGGTCTGGCGTTTGGTCAGCGCCGAACTGGCCACCAAGCACCGTACGCTCGCCACCAAGGAATACCTGGAAGGCGCTGAAACGCTGCAACTGCCAGCGGACCGAATTCCCCAGCTGTCCGAAGTCTCGCAAATGCTGGCCCCTTTGACCGGGTTCACGTATCGTCCCGCTGCCGGCTTGGTCCCACTGCGGGACTTTTACGGCGTACTGGCCGATGGAAACTTTTACTCCACGCAATACATCCGCCACCACTCGGTACCGTTCTACACCCCGGAACCGGATGTGATCCATGAGGTCATTGGCCATGCCAACGCGCTGGCTTCCGAACGGTTCGCCTCGCTGTATCGCATTGCCGGGCAGGCGGCGCGACGTGTGGTCTCCGAGGAGGCACTGGAGTTCGTCTCTCGGGTTTTCTGGTTCACCCTTGAGTTCGGGGTCATGCGCGAAAGCGACGGCCTGAAGGCGTATGGGGCGGGGATATTGTCCTCGTACGGGGAAATCGACGAGTTCCGCTCGATGACAATCAAGCCCCTTGACCTGGGGGTCATGGGCACCATCGAATACGACATCACTAAGTACCAGGATGTTCTTTTCGAGGCCAAGTCCATGGAACATCTGGAAGATGTCGTGGGCGAATTTTGGGCCACCTGCGATGACGATTCCATCGCCAAGCTGCGGGCCGAGGCCGAGGCTCGCAACAACTAGCACTGTGGCGGAGGGCGCGAATCGATTCGGTTCGCGCCCTCTTCTTGCCTGCGTATCGGTTATTTCTCAGGCGGTGACCAAAGTTTGAGCCGCTTGTTGCCGGTCGCGTAGGAATGATTCGATGATGGCCAGGTAGCCTGGCGCGAGCTGGTCGCGGCGAGGAATCGCCGGGTCGGGGTCGGCGATGAAGAGGCCGTGGTTGGCGCCTGGGAAGACGACGAAACCGTGATCGGCTGGCGCGGGCGGTAGATGTTCGGCAAAGATCGCCAGGCTCTCTTGCACGGGAACCAAACTGTCTGCGCCTCCGAATAGTGCCAGCAAGGGGCAGTGCACTTGTGGAAGGACGTGGGCCGGGTCGAAGTCAAGGATTCGGCGAAAGAACTCCAGTTCGGCGACGGTGTTGCCCGCGAACGTAACGGTGGAGTACCACGGCCGGTCGGCAAGGCGTGACTGGTCGGCCAGGATGCCCTCGATATCCTCGCCTCCGCGCAGCCGCTCTAGGCGTTCGTCGACCCAGGCCATCGCCTCGGCTTCGATTGCCTCGGGGTGGCCTGCCTCGGCGAGTTCCTTGTTTAGGCGGTCGCGTTCCTGTACGGCGGGGGAGGTTCCCGGGCCCGAGTGGCAGATGACAAAGTCCACCTCTTCTGGGGCGAGGGCGGCCGCCAACAGGGCCACCCAGCCGCCTTGGCTGATGCCATATAGCCCGACCTTTTGGCCGGCGGTTGCCGGATGTTCACGCAACACGTTCAGCGCCGCAAGCGATTCCTCGGCCCGGTCTTCGAACGATTGGGCGGTCCAATGCCCAGGTGATCCACCGCAACCGGGTTTATCGTGCCGCAAGGTCACCGAGCCGGCCTGGCCGATCCATTCGGGCCAGCCTCCGTAATCGAGACGGTCTCCGTCCCCGGAACCATCGACGAGGACGACGCCTGGCAGTGGTTCATTGTGGTCGGGGAGGCGAATGATTGCTCCCAGGTCGCCGACGGCGGTGGGCACCTGAGTATCGATTTCTGGCATGGTCAGTCTCCGTTTTCTGTGTGTGGGGTTCCGGCGATGAAGATGCGGACGAAGCGATGGTCTTCGGGCCAGTCGGTGCGGTCACTGAGCCGGTCGATGTAGGGAGCTAGGACGGCGTGCAGCTGATTTCGCACCTCGGCGAGCTCCTCGGCGGTCATGGGCACCGTGGAGCCGCCCAGGAATCCGGTGTCACGCCATGGTTCGGCCTCCTGTTGCGACCGCCAGGAGAGGATGCGTTCGGCTTCGCGCTGCACGAACACGCGTTCTAGCTCTTCGGCGGCGGCGCCTGTGGGCGACCAGCTTTGCTCGATGTCGGTGAGCCGCCAGGGCCTTTCGCGGGCGTCACCGGTGGGCTCCGCTTGTTCGACATACCCGTATTTGGCCAACTGGCGAAGGTGAAATGAGCAGCTGGCCTGGTTCGAGTTCAGACGTCGGGCACATTGGGCGGCGGTGGAGTCGCCATACGTTCCGAGCAGTTCGATCAAGTCAAGTCGCAACGGATGAGCCAACGCCCGCATGGCCCGTGGGTCGGTAATGCGCATTTACCAAAGATATCTTTGGCGTTTGCATATGTCAAAGCTATCTTTGGTTATTTTTCGCTCGCACCCACAAGTTATCCACAGGCGACGAACTTCCCTTTGCCACCCAAACCGGATTTTTGCGATAATGAAATACGGGGGTCCCAGGTGAGAAAAACTCACTTCCTCAGTTCTGGGACCTTCAACTCCGCCAGCGCCACCAGTGGGTTCAGGTTTTTGCGGGCATATCGCCAGGTTGCCCGCCTGGGTCGGCATGACCGCACGTGGCAAGGACATGCGCGGTCATGCAACGCCTTCGCCGGGCTGTTTCGAGTCTGATCTAGGCCGATTCCTCTTCGGTCAGCGATACCGTGTGCGAGGTGGCAAGACCGTGTTCGGCCAGGAATTCCAGCCAGCGTTGGGCGGTTGCCTCATCGTCGGTCGCTCGATGCAACCCTGGTGCGAACTTGCCCTGCACCATCTGGCTCAAAGCGAACACGAATGAGTTGGTGACGCAGCGAGCCATCGCGGTATCGCGCTCGTCTCCGATGGTGTCGAGCGTGTATTCGCCCTGCCAGCGGCGAGAGCCCTGTTTGACCTCAAGCGTGACTGTCAGCAGCACCCGGTCACGGTCGGCCTCCGTGGTGGGGTATTTCTGGGCCAGTTCGTGAGCGAGCGCGGAGATCCGTTCCTCGTCACGCGAGGCCACAGCCTCGAAGACTGGTTTCCAGGCTTGCCGCCATCCGTCCGGGCGCAGGGTTCCGCGCACGAACTGGTCGACCTGCCAGGTTGAGGGGAATCCGTATTGCTCGACGAAGCCGATGCTGTCGCGGTTGGGGTAGACCTCGAAGGTTTCGCCGTTGACCTGGTGTTCGCGGGTGGCTTCCCATGGCTGCTCGGCGACGATGGCTTTGCCGCCCTCGATGTAGCGGGCCTGACTGCCTAGTGCTTTCAGGACGCCGACGGGTGCCCAGCTGAACTGGTAACGGAACTCCCCCGGTTGCGCGGGAATGCCGCCGCAGTAGGAGCGAAGTGTCACCGCCTCGGCGACGTCGCCAACGTCATTTCGGGCTTGGGCGACCAGGCAGTGCGCCATCAGGTGGTCGATGCCAGGATCGAGCCCGGCTTCGGTGAGGATGACCAGCCCTTTTTCGACCGCTTCCTCTCCGGCTTGGGCCATTTCCTCTGAGGTGTAGCTGGTGCAGGCGAAGTGCGCCCCGGCCTCGAGCGCCGTCCGTAGCAAGTCGGCATGGTGACTGGCTGGAAGCATGGATACGAGCACATCGCCGGGCCGCAATGCCGAGGCGAGGTCGTCGACGTCAAGCCCCCGGTGTTCGAGCTCGGGCAGTCCCAGTTGTTCCAGCCGTTGTGCTGCCCGCGCCCGATTGCGTCCCCAAACCACGACCGTGGCTTGAGTAGACAAGAAGGACAGTCCTTCATGGCCGGTGGACATTCCGATGCCAACCCAGTGGATGGTCGGGGACGTGGATTCGAGGTTCATGTGGTCTCCAGTCGGTGGATGGCTGCGCTGAGCGTGGCGTGGCTGCCCTTTGCCAGCGGATTGTTCAGACAGGTGGGATGCCTGGTTCCGGGCGTGGTCGTCGCGGCGGCGGGAATCGGGTGGGCGGATGGGTGGTGATCCGCCTCCGGTTGGGTCCCTCCGCCAAGGACCGTACCGGCTCGGCTCAGCTTGTCAACTATGCCCACACCGCACGCACGTGGCTGGCGGCAGGCACATTCCGGCCGCACTGCGTTGCTGGACAGGTCAACCATCTGCCTCCCATGCGTCGATTCAGTGCCCGGTGGCGATAGCCGGTAGCTCGCGGCCTCGCTGAAGCCCCGTGCTCCGATGGCGCCCAAGGTGAGTATCTGTTTTCGGCTGTCGAGACTTGTACGATAAGAGGTGTTCACGCGCTGTCGTAGATGGCGCTTCCCGCAAGGCGCGCGCTGAGTCTCGCAGTCGCTTCTCAGTCGTGGTGCCGCGCTAGGAGGGAGTCATATGCCCGCATACGCGGTCGGCCTGTTTCGCACGAAGGAACTACACGCGGACATGGTCGAATATTTGGAACGTCTTCAGGCCACTCTCGATCCCTTCGGCGGAACGTTCCTCGTGCATGGTGGTGAAGTCGAGTCGCACGAAGGCGACTGGGACCGTGATGTGGTGATCATCGAGTTTCCCGGTATGGACGAGGCCCGCGACTGGTACAACTCCAAGGCGTATCAAGAGATCCTGCCTTTGCGGACCCGGCATATTGAGGGGGACGCCTTTGTGGTGCAGGGTGTTGGCGAGGGATACCACCCGCAGCAAAAGGCCGACTTCTTCCGCCAGAAGTTGAACTGACCGATGGCGCGCCGCATCGAGAAGCTCATTCGATTTTGGGACCGGCAGGCTGCCACCTACGATGCGAAGACCCGCCGCGCCGAAAGGCGACTATTGGCCGCCAGCCGCCGTTGGGTTTGTGGCCGGGCTCGGGGTGTGACGCTGGAAATCGCGGTCGGAACCGGGGCGAACTTTCAATATTATCCGGCCAACGTGGACCTCGCCGGCGTCGACTGGAGTGCGGCGATGGTAGCGGCCGCCACTGCGCGCACAGTGGAGTCAGGCCGCGAGATCCAGCTACGGCAGGCCGATGCGGCCGCGCTTCCCTTCGCTTCCCAGAGTTTCGATGCGGTGGTGTGCACGTTCGCCCTCTGTTGTGTGCCTGATGAGCGGGCCGTGTTGGCCGAGGCCATTCGGGTACTCCGGCCCGGTGGTGACCTGTTGCTGGCCGACCACGTGGCGGCGACGTTTTGGCCGCTGCGGATCGTGCAGCACCTCGCCGACCTCGTTAGCGTTCCGTTGGTGGGCGAGCACTACACCCGCCGCCCGCGCCCCATCCTCGAGCAGATGGACATCGAAATCGTCGACGGCCAGCGGCATTCGCTGGGAGCGATCGAGCACATCCACGCCCGCAAGCGAAAATGACGGGTAGATCGTCCCCGTGTCCTATGTGCGTTTCGCCGTGTAGACCGTGTTGAGCGCCTCGCGGTCTTGTAGCGGGTTGGGAAACGTCACTCGGTGGGCCTCAACCTCAGCGAAAACACCGGCGAGGAGTTTGGTGAACGATTCCTCGGGTGGGTCGTTCGACCAAAGAGCGAAGACCCCGCCAGGGCGCAGCCGCGCCGCCACCCTGGCCAGCCCGGCCGAGGAATAGAATTCCGCGTGATCTGGGTGCAGTACGTGCTGTGGTGAATGATCTATATCGAGCAGGATCGCGTCCCACTGGCGTCCGGTCGGGGCTTGGAATTCGGCAAAGAAGTCTCCGTGCGCAATCTGAGTCCGCTCATCGCCGGTCAGCTCGGATGCAGCGGGGACCAACCCGCGCCGGTGCCAATCGATCACCGGTGCCAGTGCCTCTATCACCGTCAGTTCCCGGACTCGATGGTCGGCCAAGGCGGCGCGCGCCGTGTAGCCCAGCCCCAGGCCTCCAACGACGACTTCCAGATCATCACCGGCGCAGGCTGCCAAACCCAGACGTGCCAGTTCGACCTCAGCGACGGTAAACAGGCTGGACATGAGGTACTCCTCGCCCAACTTCACCTCGTAGACCTCGGCGTCGACGGTGAGGTCATGGCGGCGGCGCAAGCTGACCTCGCCCATCGAGGTTTCCTGGAAATCGAGTTCTTCGAATCGTGCGGGAATGTCGGGCTCCTTCGAGGACGAGTGTCTCAATCGGTGGTGGGCGAGGACGCAAACTCGATCTCAGCCTATGGGTGAATCCGTCACCGTTGCCCACCGCGACCTCTGGCGGCTGGGATACGACAGCTTGGCGATTGGTCATTCCCTGAGAGCACATGTCACTCCAGCCACTTAACAAGGTCGCCACGGTGAGTCTATCCCCGCACATGGCCTTGTCGTTTCCGGTGGACGATGTTGAGCATCGTCCACCGGAAACGCCCCATGGATTCCCGCTAGAAGGGGTCACTACTACGCTCTTGTCCGTTTACTTCGGCAGTTCGTATTTCAGCGTTTCCCTCGCAGAGGTAGTCAGTGCCTTGGTTAACTGTTCGATTGACGCAGTTTGCTATGACACTTCGGCGCGACGAGAGCAATAACAGCTCCCATAACAAGGCCGAAGATCATGTGACCCATAAGCGACTTCCATTGCATGGTGTCGATTGTGAGGACCATTTCGCTCATCCCTAGGAAAATCGGCATGAGGATGAGTGCCCCAAGTACCCACCAAATGACACCCCACATCGCACCAAATGCCAGCCCGTGGACGAAACTCTTCACCGCCGAACCAAAGATAAACGCGAAAGTCACACCCAGCCCAATTGAAATGATGAGGTGGACAATCCATCCAACTACGACAGCCTCCGAATTCACCATCATGGCGACCATCGGAAGCATGCCCTCGACATGCATCACAATTCCGAAAGCGAGACCACCTATCAGGCCGCCAGCAATCCCGGGCATTGCCCGCGCCAAGAGCGCTTTAAAACCAGTGAAACCCACAGAATCAACGGTCGCCATCTCTATCAACTCACTTTCGCTACGCCTGCCCTATGGCAGGTCTAGGTGGTGAAAGCACTGATCGTATTGACACCCAACGGAGACTTCTGTGATTCAGGGCACATATCGATGAAGTCGCGGGAAGTAGCGAAGATGCACCGCCTTGTTGAAGAAATCGGACAAGCGCCTCTACGGTGACGGCGGATACAGAAGGCGGCTACCATGGGCCGGTACCGTTTCGGCCATGGTTAAGGACATGAGGAATGAGCGCATCGCGACCTCGACGAACATCAGCCCATGCGGTGGCGCACATGAGGGTGCGACTTTGGAACACCTCATCGAGGCTCGCCTGGCGCCAGGAGTGCCTACCGGACAGGAGAGCACTGCTGTGAGCGATATGCCCACCGATGAAATCAAGAATCGTTATCTTTCCGAAGTTGATATCTTTCGCGACCTCAATGACGGGGAATTGCACGCAATCGCCAAGCAAGCCCCCATGCGAGTCTTCGAACGTGGCCATGTCCTCTTCTCACCAAGGCAAAGCGTCGAGACCCTTTTCATTCTCAAAGTGGGCACAGTCCGCATTTTTCGTATCGGTCCTGATGGACGTGCGTTGACAACGGCGCTATTGGAACCAGGCACAATCTTCGGTGAAATGGTGTTGCTGGGACAACACATGTATGACCAATACGCCGAGATAATGGACGAGGCCACCATCTGCCTGATGGATCGCGGCGATGTCCACAAGTATTTGCTGAGCAACCCCAAGATCGCCCTGCGGGTGGCTGAAGTACTAGGCCGCCGTCTCATTGAGACCGAGCAACGTTTTTCCGACGCCGTCCTCAAGACCGCGCCACAGCGCATTGCCTCGACTTTGCACACGTTGGCCCGCAAGGAGTACCGGCGTGGCATCCGCAGCGCGACTCCAAACGTGCGAATCACCCATGAACAGCTGGCCGACCTGGTTGGTACGTCTCGTGAAACCACCACTAAGGCCCTGGGCACACTCTCTGAAAACGGCATCATAAAACTAGGGCGAGGTAAGATCACCATCCTCAAACCTCTGGCTCTTCGCGAAGCCGGAGAGTAGCGGCCTGTATGAGGACCCTTCGTTGCCAGATACTGCCTTGTCAGCACATCGAACACCTGGGTGAACTTCTCATTTCATTTCGAAAAGAGCCACAAAACCCCTGTCTCGGCAACACTCATTCTGAGGCATGCTGAACTGGGAAACGGCGCAACGGGTACACACAGCTATGAGACCCGGTGCATCTGCTCAGCATCCCGTTCGATCCAACCCTTGCCTTCGGCCGCGATCCCTTCTAGCAGACCGAGCGCGTGGGTAAACCCTGCCGCGTCCAGATTGATTCGGACGAAGTCGAGATCCTCAACGATCGGATTAGACGTGGAGGTATCCATCTCAGTGACGCGGATTTCCCGTGTAGGCCCGTTCGTCAAGGTCAGTTTCAAGGTGATACCACCTCGGCCTGCTCTCTCGGCAACGTGGACCGACGAGAGCGCGTCAAAACGGAAGTTGTTGCGTTCCTGCCCCTCGAAAATGGAATGTTCAAAGTCCAATTCGGACTTAACCTCGCGGACGCCGTCCTCGGTCATGAGAAAGAGACGTAGTTCGTAGCGGGAGAACCGCCACGGGCCGCCCTGATCACGGTGCCGCTTGCGATTGCGCGCCGGCGCCTGAAACATCGCCCAGGAAATCACGTCACGCCAAGACAGCCGGTAGTGGCGCAGGGCTTCGTCGATCAAGACAGCCCTGTCGCAGTCAAGCCACCTTTCCATCTCGAACTCTTTGGGGCGGGTGGAATACAGTTTCTGCTTCCATCGAAAGTAAGCCTCCATACGTTCCTTCTGCTCCGCTTCGGCTTCCTCCTCATCATCGAGGTATCGACGTCGCTCGCTGAAAATGCGGTATTGCCGCGACAATCCGTAAGCACTGCCGATCACCATTGCCAGGACCGTGACAGAGACCGAAAGCGGTGCAGTCTGAATGGTGCCCACGATGATCGCCAGAGCACACACGGACGCGACCGTCAAAGACAGAACGCACCTGAGCGCCGTTTCCTGATCTAGGCGATAGCGCGTCCGGTAGTCATAGAAGGTTCCATCGAGCAATTGACGGCGGACCTGCTGAGCAATGTGGCCGATCAACCAGTTGACCCGTCCGATGGGGATTCTCTGTTCCCGGTATAGATGAGCGATCTCGTTCCTGAGGTGACCCCGGATGCCCGAGGTCAGAACCAACCACATGTCCGGGTCAACTCCATGTGGCCGGTAGCGGGCGAAGTAGCGGGTGAAACTACGACTGACCTGATTGGCGAACCCCGAGTCTCCACGAGTCTCTGTCGTATAAGTCGAACAGTACTGGCTGTCTTTGAACCGAATGCGGTCAAGCCGATAGCGCCATTCCAAAACATCTCGTACCCCGACGTAACCGGCGATAAGGACCACAGGAAACGCCAGTAGCGGTACCAGCAGGACGTTAGTGAGAGCCGTCCAACCGAGATAAATGGTAGCCAGCATGACGATGCCGATCGCCGCACTGGCGGTGGCTTGGTCCGAAGTGGTGACGTTTGGTCGCTCCACCTTACGCACCCGGGGCTTGATCGGGTCGGGATGGAAGTACGCCCATACTCGCTTCGTACGATTACTGCCAAACCTATCTGCAGCCGCATGCTTCTTCGTCTCACCCCACAGCTTGTCCCTAGTGGCTCCGGAGAGGACCAGACTGAGATGGCGCTCGATCTTCACGCGCAAGTGTGATTCCAGCGCAAGGATTTCCTTCTCAGCGGTTTCCAGGTCACTGCCTGTGCCGTTGATGTGGCAGAGAACCTGACGAATCGCCTCCAACGCGGTTTGATACTCACTGGGCGGGTAGCGACGACCACTAATAGCGAACTCGTCAAGGTGATTGCGCTCGTCGCGGGATAGATCACGGTACGTTCGTTTGCTGAGCATGGCCAGCGCCCAGTAAAACCGAACCTCTGCGTTGTCCAAGCCGCTGGCGATGGCGTTGCTGATGAGCTTGATGGCTTGGGACGGAATACCGTCGTTCAAGTAGCGCAGCCCTGTGGCGAACTTCTCCTGAGGACTCGGTTGAGGGGACATCTGGTACACAGTCGCGTTGTGCACCTCTTCGGCCTGGATGCCAATTGTCGCATTGGGTCCCGCGCTGTTGTAGACATTCGCCCCTTGGGGTGGTGAGCTAGGAGGGACATGGTTCACGTCAGCCCTCCCAGCGCCGCAATCACCAAAGTGACATGAGCCGCGGCACTCGTCGTTCCGGCCACGAGGCCGCTGAGCCGTTTCAGGGCAAGAAACGACTTCTTCTTGCCGCGGTCTCCGGCTTCTTTCAGACCGGATTCAGCTGTCTCCAGTTCGTCTTTGGCCGCTTCGTATGTATCGTCATCGACTTCGCCATTGGAGCGATCGCGATCAAGACAAGTGCGGAGCTCGACTAGTACCGAGAGAGGGTCTCTTGGAGTATCGTGGCCCGGGCCCGAATTCATCGTTACGGTGCTGCCGGAAACTGAGGAAGCCTGTATTCCAACGGGCCCAGAAGAAATGTTGTAAACGGTGCCGGCCGTTGTGGTGCGGGGTTCTGGCATCGTCGAGGTCATGGTTTCCGTCCTTTGAGTTATCAGGTCTTCCGCGAGTTGGATGGCGAATGCGGAAGCATTCGCGGCGGCCCGTGGCTGCCACGTGCCATCGTTGTTGGAGCCTTTGGTCCCGTCTGCGAAGTCGCTTATTCCTCTCACGATTGCCACCGGCGTCGTTTCGTTGAGGTGACCTGCTTGAGAGACTCCCGCAGCCTCCATCTCGATCGCGGTGGCATCGTTGAATCGCTCACGAATCCATTGCGCTTCACGCGAGATTCGCGAGTTCTGCACGATTTCCCCGGCGGCAATGGGACCGAAGTGGACTTTGGGATGTTCTACCTCGGAGGGCAGCCGTGCCGTCCAATCGGAAGAACGGGCAAGCGACTTGGCGAGCTGGTCTATTGAATGGTTTGCCTCCCAGCTGCGCGGACGCGTTTTGAGCCCGTCGTCTTCACTGGTACCTCCGTGATAGGCGTACACGCGCGAAGCAACGACGATGTCTCCTAGGGGAGTGCCCCACAACGCGCCCGCTACTCCTACGAAGAACACCGCAGTGGGGTTGAATTGCCGGATAGCGCGTTCAGCGATCACGGCAGCCGATTGATTACCCACCCCGGTGAGCCCCAATACCACCTTGCAATCAGTGCCACGAATCGTTCCTCGCTCGAACCGGGTGCCCGCGGGGTGAACGTGCAGTGTGAGCCTGTCGAGGTGCATTCGGACTGCGGCGTACTCGAGATTCAACGCCGTCAAGACGACAACGCTCTTGCAGTCGATCATCGCTTTTCTCCGGTTCCGGTAGATGATTCGGGGCGCACCAACGGCGGGTGCAACGTCACGGCAGAGCCAGCGCGGAAGACACGCGCAGGTCGCCCCTTCGCGGGACGGCGGTCGGTCCCGACGGGTTCGATGAAGTTAGGAACGCTCTGAACTTTGCGATAGAAGTTGCGCAGGTCGAGCTCTACATCCCAGACCGCTTCATAGACCCGCATAAGCTCTGCGATCGTGAACTTCTCGCCGCAAAAGGCGGTTGCCAGAGGTGTGTGTTCGAGCTTTGTCCGTGCCCTTTCCACCGCGTCCTCAACGATCTGGCGATGATCGAATGCCAAATTCACCTTGCCCGACAGCACATGCCCGACCGGCCTCCACTCCGCAGAGGAAGCGTCGGTACCCGCAACCGGCTGGGGGAGACCTGGAGCGACCGCCAGATACGCGATGGACAACACCCGCCCACGCGGGTCACGCCCGGGCGCGCCATACGCGCCCAACTGTTCGATGTGCAACCGGGTTCCGTCGAGATCGGCCTCTTCCCGAAGTTCACGCAGTGCCGCCGCCAGGATGTCCTCGCCCGCGTTGTTCAGGAATCCGCCTGGCAACGCCTCGCAACCTGCGAAGGGCTCGATGCCACGTTTGATCAACAAGACATGGAACGCCGACGCCCTCAGAGTAAGAATCACCAGGTCAACGGCGACCAAGATCTCGGGTGGCGACCATGGCTCTTCATCTACGGACACTACTGAACTCCTTTTATTGTCAACATGACAATAAAAGTACAGATGCTGGGCCACAAGCACAACCCCCAAAGCGGAAAATAGGATGAACATGCGCAGAGCCGATCTGGCCCCATCGACAGCACCGCCGGAACACTGCCCCAAGACCTGCGCGAATGCCGGATCGAGACTGCTGTCGGAATCTCGACTGAAGTCTGCCTTGCCGTGCCAGCAGAGGGCATCGCGCATCTCGCGACCGTTTGGCGGAGCCCAAAGATGTACCTCGAAGCGAGCGATTGCCGATCTAATCGGCTTGCCGCGTGTACCGCGTCCAGTGACCTGTCTCGGCGGGATGAGAGTTACGCTCGATAGTGGATAGCTGGGCGGGTAACCCAAGCACGGGCCGTATCGAGCCTGGATAACAGAACACCCACAAGGGATGATCCTTGTGGGTGTTTTTGCTGTTCAGATGTGGTGGAGCTAAGGAGATTCGAACCCCTGACCGGCCGATGCGCAGCATCGTCATGAATGCGGTCATGCCATGGAAGCGCGCTATCGGCTACGTTGAGATTCCGTGCAACACCTGCTGAAGAATGCAAAAAACCGGCCCTCATTCGAGAACCGGTTTTGTAACTGTGGAGCTAAGGAGATTCGAACTCCTGACCTCTTCCATGCCATGGAAGCGCGCTACCAACTGCGCCATAGCCCCTCGTATACCTGGAGGTTTGTGTCCCTTCGTGGCGACGTCCCATAGTTTACATACCGGCCCCGACTTCCCGCCACAGGGGGCACGGGTGGTTGTGACGCAGGTCTAGCCGCCCTTCCGCACACGTGAATGCGCCAGCCCTTCAACACCGAGACGCTGCGGTTTCACTTCCACTTGATGGCTGTCGAATAACGACGGGGCCTAAGTTGCGCCCACAGCTGCGCCGCCAGGTCGAACAGCCGGTCGGTGCCGCCCGGTGGGGCCACGAGCTGGACGGTGGCCGGCAACCCATCCCCACGGGTTCCGACGGGCACCACCAGGGCGGGGAGGCCACTGAGCGCAAACGGCGCGGTGAACGCCGCCGCCGCCGCGGTGTGCCGCAGATTCGCCCGCAGTCCTTCCCGGGACCAGGCCTGCGCCGCCGGCGGCGGGGAGGGCATACCGGGGGTCATGAGGATGTCATAGTCATGGTCGGCAAACCAGTCTTCGAGGTGCTGCCGCACGCGCGCGCCATCCCCCAGCACCCCGCCGAAGTATCCACGCAGGAATGTGCGCTCCCCAAGGGCCACGAGGCGGCGAGTACGACGCTGGAGCCGGTCGGATTGGGCACGCTCGGCGCGCAGGTAGGCTGCGGCCGTCCACGCCCCCGAGGAGGCCCCGGCCAGTCGGGGACCGAACTTTGGGTTGGCGCGGGCGGTGTCGTGCCCGGCGTCGGTAAGCAGGCGGACTGTGTTGAGTAGAGCCTGCGTCGCTTCGTGGTCGACCGTCGTCGGCAATGGCAAGACCTGGGCGTTGGAGGCGGCGACACGGAGGCGACCCAGTTCGGCGCTGGGGCGGGCGTGGCGACGACTCAACGCCGCGTAACCAAGCTTGACGTCGTCCACTGTGGTTGCCAGGATGCCGACCATCCCGCCTAGCCACCGAGTGGCCTCCATGTCAGCGGTGGCCGGTTCGTGTTCGGGACTAAAGCCGAACAGGCCACACGCGGCGGCGCTAGTGCGCACTCCCCCAGCGGTTCCGGGGCCGTCTAGGCCCACTCCAATGGGCACGGCCGCTCCCGCGACGGCCAGCGCGGTTCCACCCGAGGGTCCGCCGACTCCGCGGTCGGATCGCCACGGGTTGCGCAGTAGGTGGCGTCCGTCCTCTGTGGTTGGCCAGAGGGCGAGTTCTGAGGAACGTCCGGTGCCGATGATGATCGCGCCAGCTCCTCGGAGTCGTTGCACCGCTTCATGATCGACTTCGTGGATGGGAAGTACCGATGAGTGTGATCCCAGGCGTGGTGCCAACCCGGTGATGCCGATCTGTTCGCACACGACGACCGGAACGCCGGCCAGTGGCAGGCTGGAGAGGTCGGGCAGGTCGTCGACGGTGGCGGCTTCGGCGAGCGCGTCGATGGTGCGCATGTGGGTGAGTGCCCCGGCAAGGTGTGGGTTTTCCTCGATCGGTTGCAGGTGTTGGTCGACGACGGCGGCGGCGTCGGCGTCGCCTCGGCGGACGGCGCGCGCGATTTGCCTGGCGGTGACTCCGGACCAGCTCAACGGGTGGCCTTTCTTTCCGGGGCGGGTGTGACCGGGAGGGTGGCAAGTGTCGCCACGGTTGCGCATGGCGTTGGGGTGGCCGTGCTCGGTCAGCCTACTGGGCCCTCGGGGCGGTGGGTGATCATGGCAGGGGTCGGCCGGGCCACCAAGGTGGAGGGCACCTTGCCGGGTGCCCTCCGGGTGGTGCGTTAGCCGAAGGCTTGTTCCAGGTCGGCCAAGAGGTCGTTGACATCTTCGATGCCCACTGAGAGGCGTACGAGGTCTCCGGGCACTTCCAGCGGGGAGCCTGCGGCGGAGGCGTGTGTCATGCGGCCTGGGTGTTCGATGAGTGATTCGATGCCGCCCAGTGACTCGGCCAGGGTGAAGACCTTGGTGCGGTTGCACAGGTCGACTGCGGCTTGTTCTCCGTCGCGGTGACGGAAGGAGACCATTCCGCCGAAGCGGCGCATTTGTTTGGCGGCTTGTTCGTGGCCCGGGTGGCTTTCTAGTCCTGGGTAGATGACTTCGGCGACGTGCGGTTGTTCGCCCAGCCAGGCGCTGACTCTTTCGGCGTTGTCGCAGTGGCGGTCCATGCGCACCGCTAGTGTTTTTACGCCGCGCAGGGTCAAGAAGCAGTCGAAGGGGCCGCTGACGGCACCGATGGCGTTTTGGTGGAATCCGATTTTCTCGGCTAGTTCGTCGTCGTTGACGATCAGGGCGCCGCCGACGACATCGGAGTGCCCACCAAGGTATTTGGTGGTGGAGTGGACGACGATGTCGGCTCCCAGTTCCAGAGGCACTTGCAGGTAGGGCGAGGCGAAGGTGTTGTCGACGACTAGGAGCAGGCCTCTGTCTCGGGCCAAGGCGGCTAGGCCGGGGATGTCGGCGATGCTCAGCAGCGGGTTGGTGGGAGTCTCGACCCAGATCATTTTCGTTTCGGGGCGGATCTTGTCGGCCACGGCCTCGACGTTGGTGACGTCGGCGGGGTCGTATCCGAGGCCCCAGCGGGTCGCGACTTTGTCGAATAGCCGGTAGGTGCCGCCGTAGGCGTCGTCGGGAATGACGACGTGATCTCCGGGGGAGAGCACGGCACGTAGTAGCGTGTCCTCAGCGGCGAGGCCGGAGGCGAAGGAGAAGCCGTGCCGTCCCATTTCAAGTGCGGCGAGGCAGTCTTGCAAGGCGGTGCGGGTGGGGTTGGCCGAGCGGCTGTATTCGTAGCCTCCGCGCAGTCCCCCGACCCCGTCTTGGAGGTAGGTTGAGGTCGCGTAGATGGGCACGATGACGGCGCCGGTTGTGGGGTCAGCTTCCTGCCCGGCGTGGATTGCCCTGGTGCTGAATCCTTGGTTGTGTTCCATGTGTGGTCTCTCCTGGCCCCTCTAGTTGCTTTTCGCCTCAAAGACTGCTCGCTTCTAACGCTAGCTGACAGGGATGCCACGCATTAGTGCTGGCGCAGTATGGTGCTACCAGATTATTCCCCCATAGGTTTGGAGCATCACTCATGCCGTATGAAGAGGCTGAAGTATTTGAGATGGATGTCGATGGCGACGGTAAGCCCGACACCGTCGGCGTGATGAAGAACGCAGAGGGACACACCGAGTATCACATCGACACGACTGGTGACGGTAAGGCCAATATGAAGGCCGTGGACTTTGACAACGACGGTGCCATTGACAAGGTTTCGATCGACACCACTGGTGACCAAAATTTTGACACGGTCGTGGAGGACACAACCGGGGATGGGGTTCTCGACTCGAAGAAAAGCGTTGAGGGCTGAGCCCCTCCCGTTTTTAGGCGGAAGGGACTGCCGGTTCGACCAGGGCCAGGGGCTGCTTGGTCCACAGTGCCAGGCAGCCCTCCCGCCTCCTCATTCGGTGGCGGTCGCCGCCCGTTCGGCCTCGGAGCGGACGATGCAGAATTCGTTTCCCTCCGGGTCGGCTAGGACCACCCAGCCAGAGCCGTCGGGGCGAACGAAGTTGTCGGCCACCACGCTCGCCCCCAGTTCTACGAGACGCCGCACTTCCTCCTCACGGGTGCGGTCGGATTCCAAGTCCAGGTGAATCCGGTTCTTAATGGTCTTTTTCTCCGGCACGTTGATGAAGAGGAGTCCGGTGCCCTCCGCCTCTGCTGGCCCCACATAGTTTTCGGTGTGGTCGGGCCCGTTGGGGTCGTCTTTGTCCTCAACCCAGCCCAGGGCCTCACCCCACCACAGCGCCTGTTTGTAGGAGTTCTCCGCGTCGATGGTGATGGCGTGAAGTCGCGCTACCAATGTTGCTCCTTGTTGTCACTGCGCCCGTTTGTGCGCTCTGCCTCATGCTGACAGTATTCGTTGCCACCGACAATCGATTAATTTCGTGTCAGACTTGCCCCATGAGCGCATTGAAACACCCGGTCTTGCAGACTCCTATCGACGCGGACTGGCCTGAGGGTCTCCAGGTCGCCTATTTCGGGATGGGGTGTTTCTGGGGAGCCGAACGTCTCTTTTGGCAAACCGAGGGCGTCTATGCCACGGCCGTGGGCTATCAGGGCGGGCACGTTGAGCGGCCCGACTACGACGCGGTTTGTCGTGAAAGCACAGGTCACGCCGAGGTGGTGCGGGTCGTCTACGACCCGGCCCGGGTTGACTACGAGGCGCTGCTGAAGGTGTTTTGGGAAAATCACGACCCGACGCAGGGAATGCGGCAGGGAAACGACGTCGGTAGCCAATACCGGTCGGTCATTTTCACCACGACGAAGCCGCAGCTAGAGGCCGCCCAGCGCAGCGCTGCGGCCTTCGCGCCGGTTGTGGCGGCGCATGGCCGCGGCGCGATCACCACTCACATCGGGCAGGCGCCGCAGTTTTGGCTGGCCGAGGACTACCATCAGCAGTATCTGTACTGGAATCCATTGGGGTACTGCAATCACGGCCCCAATGGGATGAGCTGCCCGATCGGGATTAAATAGCCTTGACCGACCTAGTTGAGTCCTTTAAGGTGAGTTCGTCCTGCCCTAGGCGCGCTGGCTCCGGATGACCGCGCCCCATTTGGAGAGGGAGGCTGTCCGTTCGAGCCGGACCAGGTCCGGGGGACGTCTCGTAGAGGCGTCCCCAAGCCATCTCATGCCGGTGGCCAGATTCCACGTTCGTACCCGGTGCCCCGAGACCTGGTCCTCGCCTTGAATTCCACGGCCAATATCCGCCTCGCTCTGAATCCAGGCTCAGCTTTCGATTTGCTCGGACCTTTCCCACTGATAGTTGGCCAGTTGAGTGCGGCTTTGGATGCCAAGTTTGCGATATATGCGACTCAACCGGGACTCAATCGTCTTCACACTCACGTTCAGTGCCGTAGCTGTTTGCCGGTTACTGGCCCCGCCTATGACGAGTTTGGCGATCCGCGCCTCTCCGGTCGTCAACGGCCCATAGCCAGAGGTCTCAGTGGTCGGGGCGTCCTCCAAGAGCCGCTGCTCGGCGTCGACCTGCTCAATCCACGGCCCCGCTCCACACTCGGCAAACAGCTCCGAGGCCTGCCCTAGCAACTGCCGGGCGTGACCGCGCCGACGCCGCCGCCGCTCCAGTACCCCCATCGCCAAGATCGCCCTGCCCTGCTCGATACGCAAACCCATGCGAGCGAACCCCGAGCGGGCCCGTTCGAGCAGCTCGGCGGCCTTGGCGTGTTCACCGGCAGCAACCCGACAGGACGCCTCGGCCACGTCCATACGCAGCTGCACGTTCTCCCGGCCCAGTTCCGCGGCGCGGTCCCGGGTGTGCGAAATCAGCGACCACGCCGCTTCCACCTCGCCTGTCTGCACCAGCGCCTCGGCCAATTCTCCCCGCCAGTGCAAGACCGACGGATCGCCGACATTGCAGCGATCTTCCAGGCTCTGCACCTCGCGCAGCTTCTCAACGGCCGCCGCGGACCTACTCGCGTGCAAGTCCAGCTGCCCCAGCACAAACAGGTTGCGAATGGTGAAAACCACATCATGGTCTTCCCGCGCCGCCGCCAGCCCCTGCCCGGCCAAGGTCGTGGCCCGCCGATGGTCGCCCGCTGCTGTCTCGATTAGCGCCGAGACGTACCACAGCGGGCTCAACGACAGGTCAGAGTGCGCCAAATGAGCTAGAGCACGATCGATCAACTCCCGCGCCTCGACACAGTTGCCGCTACGCAACTCGATCTCGGCGAGGCTGCGCAGTACCTCGGTCAGCGCCTTCAAATCTCCTTGCTGTTTGGCCAACTCCAGCAAGGCGCCAAACTCCGAGCGCGCATCATCGAGGCGGTCGTCAAAGAGCGCGTGCCGGGCCCACACAAAGCGAGCCGAGCCGGGGATATCGGTCGCTGGATCGGGGTGAATCGCATAGGCCCGGGCGATGGTGGTCTCGGCAGCAGGATCGCCCAGCATCCGCTGTACTCGACCAACCATCGTCATGGTCTGCATGTGGATCCAGGCGTTGCCGGAGCTCTCGGCCAGCTGTTCGGCCCGCCGGGCCTGCTCCAGGACTTCGCAGAGGTCGCCGTCGATAATGTGGGTACGCCACGCCCGCCACAAGGCCAGCTCCGCTTGCAAGGCCGGATCGGTCTTGGCATTGGCCGCGGCGGCGCTGAAGATCTCCCGCACCTGTTCGAAATCCTGGCCAGCCGCGTTGATGACCGCCAGTTGCGCCCGCAACCGATCGGACGGATCACCGCCCCGTTCGAACACCGCCCTTGCCGCCCGCTCCACCAAGGTGATGCGTCCGGCCGCAGCCGCCAATTCAGTGGCGGCGACCAACCGTCGGGTCGCCTCCGTATCGTCCTGGGCCGGAGTGTGATCAGCTGCCAATAGCGACAGCTCCGAGGCCAGCACCAAATCGCCCCGCCCTTTGGCCACCGCACAACCCCGGTCAAGTTCGGCGGCTAGTTCCGCATCGGGGCCGTCAGTGGCCATCGCCCGGTGCCGCACCGAGGCAACCGAGTCGGCCACGACTTCGGCCAGGCGCCGATGCACCCGCTTGACCGTCACTGAGGACGCCGCAGCCAGCAACGCCTCGGACGTCGATTCGGCGTGGAATGTCACCAAGCCTGTCGCGTCCACCGCCGTCAGCCCTTCCCGAGTGGCCTCAACTAGGTCCTCATGGACCTTGGAACAACCGGCGCGGCGAAGCATCGCCTCGGTCGGATGCAAAGCCATAGCGGCGACTAGCAAAGTATGCTGCGCACGCGGCGATAGGGCCGCCAGCTGCTCATGCGCAATCGTCTCCACGGCCGGACCAAAGGAGGGGGCGATTCCGTCGCTACCACTGGCACGCATAGTGCCACCGATGCGCAATGCCAGGTCGACCCGGCCCCCACTGGCTCGATGGATGCCCGCCACATGTCGGTTGGGCAACTGCAACGGAGCCAACACCTCCACGATCTCGGCCAGGTCCCACGGGGGAATCCCGATCTCGTGCTGGGCAGTCGCTCCCAATTTGCGATACAGCCCCGGCTGACGGGCCGCCAGCAACAGCCGCAACCGGACCGGGCTGACGTGCTTCCACAATTGCGAAAGCAACTTGAGGCTGGAGGCATCGATGTGATCGGCCGGGTCGATCACCAACCACATTGGCCGCTCCCCGGTGAGCACCCGAAACAAGTCCCGGACCCCCAGATGCACCGCCACCGTGTCAACCTGCTCCATCGGCGAGGCATTCCGGCGCAGCAGAGTCGACACCGCGTCCCGACGCGGAGGAGTCAGATCGTCAATGAGCGACTCATCGACCTCGCACAAAAGCTCTGCCAGCGTCGCATAGGGAGCACAACGGTCGGTCGGATGCGCCCGCATGATCAACGCGTCATCGACATCGCTCAAGAACTGATCAATCAGAACACTTTTACCTACTCCCGGCAAACCACACAAAATCGCCCGATAATTCACGGCCAACGACTTGCGGACATGCGACAAGACACCGAGGCGCTCAATCGGCGGGCAAAACGTTATAGGGACGGACATGTGATTCACGCTCCTCGCAGACCGGAATACTACCCGCAAGTGATCTTGTGGGGAAGCCGTTGCGGTCCACACAGGGGCTTCCCCTCCTCAACCCACCTGAGCTGACGAGGGTTTCCTCCCATTGCCAAGTATCGAATTATGCCGATACGCTTCCCCTTGTCTGAAGCTTGACCACCCCTTGGCCTCAGACACTCGCGGTGGCCGCAACAAACAGCATCCGGTGCGGCCACCCAAACTAGAGCTCTACTCACACGATCGCTCACAACCAGGCCGATAGCTGATTTACCTGCGTAAATGCTACCTCCAACGGCCTGACTGAGCCTATCTGAATAAAGCTCTCCTACTGGTTTCCCGGCCTAGGCGACCTCCCACGTTGATTCCGTGAGGCCTTCCGAGAATCCCGAAAGGTACCCCTCATGACATTCAAGAAAGTTATGGCCGGAATCGCCATAACCGCGCTGGCAGTGGCTCTGCCGTGGGCCGCGACGGCCCACGCGGAACCAACCGAGGTGCCCCCAGAAGTGTCCACAGCGGCCAATCCCACCGATCAACTCCTTGCCGACGAGGCCAGCACCACCATCGTGAACGGGACCCCGGCCTCATATGTCGACCACCCATTCATCATCACCGGGCTGCGCGTCGGTGGCGGCGGCCCACAGGGTGCCTCCTGCACGGCCAGTGTGGTCAACGAACGGCAAGTCATCACCGCCGCACACTGCATGATCGACGTCAGTGGCGCCAAAAGTTACCTCTACGGCGACGACGACCTCAACTCGCCAGGTGACGAACTGTGGCGATCCGAAGTCGTCGAATACCTGCCTCACCCCAACTACGGTGGGCCCAACGGCTGGCGCCAAGGCCATGACGTGGCCATCGTGACCGTCGCCGACGACATCCCCGTGGCCCCTTCCGACTGGGTCACCGTCGCGACATCCGCCGACAGCGGACTGACTCAGCCTGGAGCCGAAGCCTTCACCCTGGGCTTCGGACAGCAGTCATCCGGCGGAGCCTCTGGTGTGTTGATGGGAACCACCCTGCCCATCAACAACCACAATGACTGCCAAGTCTTCGACGTGGTGGTCAACCCCGACCAAATGATTTGCGCCGGTTACAACGACGGGCGCACCGGAATCTGTTCGGGTGACTCCGGCGGCCCCCTCATCGTCGACGGCGTCGTCGTCGGCATCACCTCGTGGGGCTCCAGCATGTGCGACCGGTACAGCATCTTCGCGAAAATGACCGGCCAGCTGGGCGACTGGGTCGATTCGGTCCTCGACCAAGAACCGCCCGAAGGGTTCACCATCTCGGTCGACCCCGCTAGCGGAGAAGTCGACGCCGGTGAATCCGTCACCGCCACTGTCAACACCGAGACCCTCGCGGGCAGCGACCCGCAAGAGGTCACGCTGTCGCACACCGGTTCAGGCGCGGATGTGACTGTCGAATTCGCCTCGGAGACCATCATCTCCGGAGAATCCACCGACGTCACCTTCACCGCCGCAGCAGAGGCTGCCGACGCCCTAGTGGACATAACCATCACCGGATCGGGAACCGTCGACCACTCGACTGGTTACACGCTCACCATCGGCGACGGGCCGCCAGCGCCGGATTGTTTCGCTGAGAACAACTCCGCGCAACCTATCCAGTTTGGTTGGATGACCACGTCCAATCTGACGCTGGAGTGCGGTGGGGCCACAGGCACGATCACGGTTGACATCGACGTGACACACGCTGCGGCATCTGACCTGTGGTACATGCTCGTGGCCCCAAATGGGACCACGCACACCCTGAAAAACATCGGCCAACCTGACTCTGGCACGTACACGGCCAACGTCGGCACCGTCTCGGGAACCTACACGCTGCAGATTTTTAATCTCAGCTTCCAAGACGGGACCCTCAACGCCTGGTCGGCCGGTCAGTCCTAACTGCCAAGGTCTACTCGACCTGTGAACTTGGTGTCGTCTGACTTCGGTCGACACCTCCGATCGGCCCCCAATGGGTGCGACATTGGGGGCCGTCACCCTCTTAGCCCGAGGCTAAGCAGCGGCGCTGCCGGAAGCGCGAGGGGCACCGACCGTACGGTCGGTGCCCCTCGCCTAGTCTCCATGCCGCTAGTTTTCCACGTACGCCAGCAAATCCTGTCGGGTCAACACGCCGACGGGTTTACCCTCGGCCAAGACCAGTGCCGCGTCCTTGTCGGCCAGCAAGGCGACCGCGTCGGCCACGGTGGTACCAGAGCCGATCGTCGCCAGCGAGGAGCCGATGTGTTTCTCCACCGGGTCGTGCAACGAGGCCTTGCCGTTAAACAGCGCGTCCATTAGCTCTCGCTCGGCCACCGCGCCTGCGACCTCTCCCATCACCACAGGCGGCTCAGCCTTAAGCACCGGCATTTGACTTACGCCGTACTCACGCAAGATGTTGATCGCCTCGCGCACCGTGTCGGTGGGGTGCACGTGTACCAGCTCGGGGATATCGGAGGATTTCGCCGCCAGCACGCTCCCGACGGTCGTGGCGCTGTCGCCCGCGGAGAGGAAACCGAACTCGGTCATCCACTTGTCATTGAAGATTTTCGAAAGGTAGCCGCGACCGCCATCGGGAAGCAGGACCACAAATGTGTCGTCAGCTGTGGCGTTCTTGGCGGCTTTCAGGCCAGCCACGACCGCCATTCCGGCGGAGCCGCCGACCAGGAGGCCCTCTTCGCGGGCCAGGCGGCGCGTCATGTGGAACGATTCGGCGTCGGTGACTTCGATGATCTCGTCACAGACATTGCGGTCGTAGTTGTCCGGCCAGAAATCCTCGCCGACGCCTTCCACCAGGTAGGGGCGACCAGTACCGCCCGAATAGACCGACCCTTCCGGGTCGGCTCCGATGATCTTGACGCGCCCGTCGGAGGCTTCCTTGAGGTAGGTGCCGGTGCCGGAAATGGTGCCACCGGTGCCCACGCCCGCCACGAAGTGCGTTAGTTCGCCATCGGTCTGCCGCCATAGTTCCGGGCCGGTGTCGGCGTAGTGAGAGGCCGGGTTGGCTGGGTGGGAGTACTGGTTGGGCTTCCAGCCGCCTTCGATTTCCTCGGCGAGTCGGTCGGAGACGCGGTAGTAGGATCGCTCGTCTTCGGGGTCGACGGCCGTGGGGCAGACGACGACTTCGGCCCCATAGGCCTTGAGGACGTTGCGCTTGTCCTCGGCGACCTTGTCTGGGCACACAAAGACGCAGCGATATCCGCGTTGCTGAGCGACCATCGCTAGGCCGATGCCGGTGTTGCCGCTAGTGGGCTCGACGATCGTACCGCCGGGTTTGAGCTGTCCGCTCTTCTCTCCCGCCTCGACGATGCGCTTGGCGATGCGGTCCTTCACCGAGCCGCCCGGGTTAACGTACTCGACTTTCACCAGTACCGTGGCGGCGATACCCTCGGTAACCGAGTTCAGCCGCACCAGCGGCGTGTTGCCAATGAGGTCCAAGACCGAATCATAGTAATGCACCGCCCCAGACTACAACGCCCGCTTCACCAGGCACATCACCCTTAAGCATTCATCCCATGAATACGGTTTCCCGCAGGCTGGACACGGTGATCCTCGGATCGCGCGTGGGGCGGACAATCGGCTTCAGCGTCGCCGTAACCGTGCTCAGTCGCGGTGACTGATCTTGTACCGCAGCTGGGCGTCCTTCTCGGCGACCATGCGCTCCATGTCGACTTGGTAGTTACTGACAGCCTCGCGCAGTTTGTCATCGTTGATGCCCAGCATGCGCACGGCTAGCAAACCCGCGTTCGCGGCTCCGCCGATCGAGACCGTCGCGACCGGAACTCCTTTGGGCATTTGCACGATCGACAGCAGCGAATCCATGCCGTCGAGGTGTTTGAGTGGCACAGGAACGCCCACGACGGGCAGCGGCGTGGACGAGGCCACCATACCGGGAAGGTGGGCCGCTCCCCCGGCTCCGGCGATGATGACTTTCAAGCCTCGGCCAGCGGCGCTATCGGCGTAGGCCATCATGCCGTGTGGGGTGCGGTGGGCCGAGACGACGTGCACCTCATAGGGAACGTCGAAAGAATCGAGAGCCTCCGCCGCTGCCTCCATTGTGGGCCAGTCGGAGTCCGAACCCATGATGATCCCAACGAGGGGCCGGGGATGGGGCTTTTTGGTCGACTCAGTCATGACTACACCCTACCGTCACGTAGCCACGCAGCCGCGCGAGCTGCTCTGCGGCGCAGTTGATCAAGGTCGTCACCACAGACGTTGACGTGTCCAATCTTGCGACCCGGTCGCACCGCCTTGCCGTAGAGGTGCACCTTGACACCCGGGTCATCGTTCATAAGATGCTGGAGCCGTTCGTCCAATCGGGGGCCGCCTCCCCGGCGGGCCTGTTCCCCCTCGGGGCGGTGATAGCCGCCGAGCACATTGGCCATAACGGTGAATGGGGCGACCGGGGCTGTGTCACCGAGCGGATAGTCCAGCACCGCGCGCAGATGTTGCTCAAATTGGCTGGTGACGGCACCGTCCATGGACCAGTGGCCGGAGTTGTGCGGCCGCATGGCCAGCTCGTTGACGGTGATACCGGTCGGGGTCTCGAACAGCTCCACGGCCAGCATCCCGCATACGCCCAGTTCCTGGGCAATGCTCATGCCCAGTTCGGTGATCTCCTTGGCCACCTCAGGGTCCAAATCGGGCGCGGGGGCGAGGACCTCCACGCACACACCGTCGCGCTGTACGGTCTCCACCACCGGGTACGCCTTCATCTCGCCGGACGGAGAGCGGGCGATCTGAATGGCCAGTTCCCGTTGCAGCTGGGCCTTCTCCTCAGCGATAAGGCGAATACCGGAGTCCAGGACAGCCTCGGCGGCCGCCAAGGAATCGATCATCCACACTCCCTTGCCGTCATAGCCGCCCCGGGCTGCCTTGAGAACGCAAGGGAAACCGAATGCCTCTAGGTCATCCAGCGAGGTGATCGGGGCCCAGCGTGGCATGGGCGCGCCCATGGTGTGCAGCTTTTCGCGCATGAGCTGCTTGTCTTGGGCGTACTGGAGTGCCTCGGGGCCGGGCTGGACTTCGACGCCATCGGCCACGAGTTGGCGCAACGCGGAGCCGGGGACATGCTCATGGTCGAAGGTGACGACGGTGCAGCCGGAAGCAAAGCGGCGCAGCGCGGCCAGCTGCGTGTAGTCGCCATAGGTGACGTCCGTGGCAACGACGGCAGCCGATTCGTCATCGGCGGCGGCTAGGACACGCAGGCTTTGCCCGAGTGCGATGGCGCTCTGATGCGTCATGCGGGCCAGTTGCCCGGCTCCGATCATCCCGACGATGGGCAGTTGGGTCGCGCCGTCCACCAGGTGGCTCCTCATCCGCAGCTGGTTGGGAGATTCGCCCAGGATGCGCGGCCCGATAGCGGCACGCGTATACCCATCGGCCGCGATAGTGGCAGCTTCGCCAGCCGGTGTTCTCGCCGAGGCGATGGGCGATTCCTGGACAAACCTCGTGGTCTGGTGCCCCCTACCAGGGTGGCCGATCGCAGCGAGACTGCTATCGCAGGTTCGTGCGCGGCCCGGACCAGCTGGAGTGAGCACGTCAAACGTAGCCTAACGGCCCCGACACGCAGGTCAACGGCAATACGCGGCCCAGTGAGTTACGTCAAACCCGGACAAAACATAGGATGAATTCGCCGGTGCGTGGCCTAACTTCCTACCGGTCGCCTTGCGGCGCAAGCTGCGCCCATGTGGCCGGGAACGAATGTCGGATTGCCGTATCGAACTCACGCGCCCGCCCTTCCCCGAGGTGAAAGCGGTTTCACCGGCCTCGACTAAGAGACGGTGAAGTTGCGCTCTAGCCGGTCGATCATGCGCTCGCCATTGAGGTCCTCGACCGTGATCGCGTACCCGTAGTGGTCGCGCCAAGCCCCATCGATGTAGAGGTACTTGGGATGCAACCCTTCCTTACGCAAGCCCAACTTCTGAACCACCCGGTTCGATGGCTCGTTTTCGGGGCGGACATTGACTTCCAGGCGGTGTAGTCGCCCCGTCGTCAACGCATGGTCGATCACCAACGCCATCGCCGTGGTGGTGATGCCACGTCCGGCGTGTTCCTGGTCTATCCAATAGCCCACATACGCATTGCAAAAGGCCCGCCGCACGATATTGCCGACCGTGAGACCGCCGACTAGTTCATCATGGACACAAATCGCAAACGGCCATGTGGTGCCAGCCTTGGCGCCCTTGCGAAAGACCTTGAGCATGTTCTTGTACGCGGCGACCGAGTGCCCCTTGTACCAGTCACCACCTGGGGAAGGCTCCCACGGAGACAGCCACACTTCGTTGGCGCGACGCAGGCGGCTCCACCGCGATGCGTCGGAGCGCCGGTAGGGTCGCAGCGAGATTTCACGGCGGTGCAGTTCGGCTGGCCAGCCGGGGTTTTTCAGACTCATCGTCGCCTGTCAAGGAGTAGTACGTCTACAGTCGAGCCAGCGGGCACCTGAGTCACCCTCTCTCCCAACACCATCAGGCCCGTAGCGTCGGCGAGGTTGGAAAGGGTGTAGGCTCCACTGCTCATCGGTGCCACTGTATATCCCCCTCCCCTCCTTTCAGCGACGCGGACTGGCCGGAATTCACGCAAACTCGATGGAGAATGGACCCCTTCGATGAGGTTGGCCCGCACGCTCTGACGAAACACGGGCTCGGCCCCCGCCAATCGCAGAATCAACGGCCGCGCCAACACCTCGAAACCGATCATCGCCGCCACCGGGTCGCCGGGGAGACATACGATCGGCACCTCTTCGGGGCCAATGAGGCCAAAACCCATTGTCTCGCATAGATACAGCGCCACCGGGTCAAAGTCCACCGTGCCATCGCGTTGCAGGGTTCGCCGCACCATGTCGCCGGGCCCAGTGGCGGTGCCACCGGTGGTGATGATGAGGTCCGCGCGCAAGATCTGGTCGTCCATGACCACCCGCAGCGCCTCCGGGTCGTCATCACAGATCCCAACTCGGTAGGCATGTGCCCCCGCCTCGGAAGCGGCGGCAGTGAGCAGATGTGAGTTCGCGTCCACCAATTGTCCGGGCTGGGACGGGCGACCCGTGTCAACCAGTTCGTCCCCCGTCGCGATGACCACCACGCGCGGAGTCGGTCGCACGGTCACATCAGCGACTCCGGCCGCCGCCATCAGAGCGACCAATTGCGGAGTAATCTGTCGACCAGCATGAGCCACAACGTCACCCGAGGCACGCTCCGAACCGGCCTCACGCAGGCCGTGCCCACGCTTGGGGGCCTGATAGACCTCGACGGTAGCCATACCCTCGTCGGTCCACGCCGCCGGAATGACAGTCTCCGCGCCGACAGGCAACGGGGAGCCCGCCGCAACCGAAAAGCACGTACCGGGCACCAAACGCACCGGCCGCCACGACGAGGCGGCCAGGTCACCCAGAACCCTAATGCCGGCTGGGCGTTCCGGGCTCGCCCCATGCACGTCCTCGATGCGCGCGGCATATCCGTCGATCGCCGCATAGTCGAATGCGGGAAGCGGGCCCGGGACGGCCACGTCTGCGGCCAAGACGCTGCCTGCTGACTGCGTCATGTCCACGTCGGTGGGCGGCAACGGCCGGACAGCCGCCAGAGCCTCTTTGAGGAACTCCGCCAGCGCCACCGGCTCGACCGTCTCCTTCACCTGCTTCTCCCCCGTCCATTCAATGAATTGCGAATACTTTAGTGCCTCGGCTAATAGTGGGATTACAGTTTCGCAGCAAATTCACGCAACCAGGTACGAAACTCGGGCAAGTCGTCGCGTTCGCTGGCCAATTCGACAACGGTTTGGAGGTATCCCAGTGGTTCGCCGGTGTCGAAGCGGTCTGAGGAGACGATGACGGCGTGGACGCTGGTGCCTTGGGCGCGCATGGTTTCCATGGCGTCGGTGAGTTGGATTTCTCCTCCGGCTCCGGGGCCGGTGTTGTCGAGGACGGGGAAGATCTCGCTGGGCAGGACGTAGCGGCCGACGAGGATGTAGTTGGAGGGCGCATCGGCGATGGCGGGTTTCTCGACCATGCCGGTGACGCGGACGACGTCGTCGCTGTCGGGGAGAGTCTCGATGGCGGCGACCCCGTAGCGGACGACTTGTTCGGGTTCGACTTCCAGGAGGGCTAGGACGATGCCGCCTTTTTCGGCCTGTACGTCAACCATGCGGTTGAGCAGGGGGTCGCCGTCGCGGTAGAACTCGTCAGCTAGCAGGACGGCGAACGGCTCCTCGCCGACGTAGGAGGCGGCGCGGCCGACCGCGTGGCCCAGGCCGAGAGCTCCGCCTTGGCGGATGGCGTAGACGTTGGCGAGTCTTTCGGGTTCGCGGATGGCTTCGAGTCGGGCCTTGTCGCCTTTTTTGATGAGTTTGTCTTCGAGGTCGAAGCGGGCGTCGAAGTGGTTTTCCATGGCTTCTTTGCCTCGGGCGGTGACTAGGAGTGAGTCGAGGCCCGCTCCAGCTGCTTCGGCGACGATGAATTGTAGGACCGGTTTGTCTACTACCGGGAGGAGTTCCTTGGGTACTGCTTTGGTGGCCGGGAGGAATCGCGTGGCGTCACCTGCGGCGGGGATGACGGCCTTGCGGGCGCGGCGCGGTTTGGCTTCAGACATGCTTGCAGCGTAGCTGGCTGGTCGGCGTAGGTGGGGAGACACCACCCGGACGATGTCGTATTAGTCGTCTTTGCCCAAACTGATGTCGTTGGGCGTGTCGCTCTATACAAATATTGGGCGTGACACGAGTGACGCTATGGCAAAGGTGCGCCGAAGTGGCGGTGCCGATGGTAAGTGAACGCTCGCATTGCGCGTGGCCGGTGCGCGTTTGTGATCGTTGGGGCGTGCTTTGTAGTCGGGGTGGATCTCGCTGGTGGAGGTCTTCTTGTGACCGAAGGGTCAGTGCGCTTGGGCGACTCTCCAGGTGTCGCGTCCGGCTGATTTGGCCGCGTATAGGGCGTTGTCGGCGGCGGAGATGATCTCACCGGTGTTTGATCCGTGTTCGCCGAAGACGGCGATACCTAGGGAAATCGTGATGTTGAGCTGAATGGATTGTTTGTCGCCGGGGAGGCGGACGGTGAAGGGCTGGCTGGAGACGGCCTGCGAGAGACGCTCGGCGACGGTGTTGGCTCCGGCGGTGTTGGTTTCGGGTAGCAGCACCATGAATTCTTCGCCTCCTTGCCGGAATGCGGAGTCCACGTCGCGGATTTGGGCGTTGAGGCGGCGGGCGACTTCGGCGAGGACTTGGTCGCCAACGGGGTGGCCGTAAGTGTCGTTGACGGCTTTGAAGTGGTCGAGGTCGATGGCCAGTAGGGCAGAGGGCCGGTTGAAGCGACGGACTCGGTCAATTTCGCGTTGGAGCGACACTTGCAGGAAGCGGTAGTTCCACAGCCCGGTGAGTGGGTCGGTGAGGCTAAGACGTTCGGCTTGGCGGTGCAGCAGCACGTTTTCGACGGCGACGGACGCCTGTTTGGCGAAGGTGCCCAGGGTTTGCAGGTCGGAGGAGTTGAATTCTTGGCCGCCGTAGCGGTTGTACAGGACCAGCACGCCCAGGGTGTTGCCGACGGGTACATGCTCCAGCGCGGTGCCGCCGGGGCCGGAACCGGTGAAGGGGACGGCGATCATGGTACTCGCCCGTGGTTCTCCGGCGACGCGGACATAGCCGCCGGTTTCGCCCTCGACGATGCGGCCCCGGAACGGTTTTCCAGCGGCCGCGATGCCACCGAGGATGCCATGGCCGATGCGAACGCGGACGACGTCGTCGATTCCCAATTCGCCTTCACCTGCTCGCTGTACCAACAAATCCGGGTCATCGACGTCGACTAGGACGATCAGTCCGGCTGAGGCTGAGGTGGACACGATCGCCGTCTCTAGGATCACTTCGAGGATGCGGTCGAGGTCCAGGGTTGAGGAGAGGGTTTGTCCGAGCCGCTTGAGTTGGCCGCGTATCTGGTCGCGACTGGAGGTGAGGGCTTGCACGTATCGCTGCAGTTGCATGGTCATTTGGTTGAACCGGGTGGCTAGGTGCGCCACTTCGTCGCGGCCGCGCACGGGCACGCGGGATTCGAGATTGCCGTCGGCGACTCGGCGGGTGGCTTCAGACAGATCGGTGAGGGGGCGGGTGGTGGAACGGGATAGCCAGGCGGCCAACGCGACCGCGCAGATGGCGGAGATCGCCACCATGGAGGCGAGGGTCCAGTACATGGGGGCCATGGAGGAGGCGGGCACGCCGATATGGATGGGAAGGACGCTGTCGGCCGTGATGAAGTCTTCTTCGGTATCGGAGATGCCTGCGGTCAGTGGCGGGTCGCGGCCGTCTATCAACGTCAAGTGGGAGTCGGTGGCGCGGGCCAGCTGATCGAGAAAGTTCTGGTTGACCAACCGGGTCGCGGTGTAGGTGGCGATGAGGTTGCCCTCGGAGTCCTGTAGCTCTCCTGTCGCCGAAAGGGCGACGATCGCTCCCTGCGAGGCTGCTTGGGGGATCGGTTCGTCGCATACGGCGTGGACACCGTTGGGCATCGCCGCGCCGTAGAAGTGTTTGCTGTCACCATTGTCGACGACGACGCTGTCAGCGATGTCGCGTTGGACAATGAGTTGTGCGATCTCCCCGGCGACGTCTTCGCCGGTGTGCGAGTGGGCCAACGCCATCGTGGCCGCGGAAGTCTGGATACGTTCGCACGCGGTGCCGATGGTGGATTCGACCATGACGGAGGCACGTTCCAACTGCTCGGCGGTCCGGGTGTCGGAGACAGCCGTGACGATGACGCCGACAAAAATCGCTCCGACCAACACGGGCCCGAGCACAACGACAAGAAAGGCTGTCGTCAGTCGCGCGCGCAGTGACACTGAATCCTCCTCATCATCTTCCATTGAAGATTACACAGTGCGATCGACCAGATACAGCCTCCCGTTAGCTATCCGACAGCGAGGCCTGAAAAAATGGCAGGTATGAGCCGCACAACAGGAGAAAAAAACAATCTTCGCAACGACATGCTGGCCCGCCGCAGAGAGCTGACAACGACACAAATGGCGCAAGCCGACGAAGCGATCTTCCTAGCGCTGGTGGAGTTTCTCGACCGACTGCCAAGGAAGTCCTCCCAACGCCGCATTGCCGCGCACCAGCCATTCGGAACCGAACCGGGCGCGACCCTGCGGCCCCGCCTGCCGCAACGGCTCGAAAGCGCGGGCTGGGAGGTCCTGTTGCCGATCACGTTGGCGGACAACGATCTCGACTGGCGGCGCATTGACTCCGATGCCCCTTTGGGGGTGGGCGCGATCACCGGTTGCCTCGCGGTGATAGTGCCAGCCCTGGCCGCCTCCGCCTCCGGCATGCGACTCGGCCGCGGGGGCGGCTCATACGACCGGGCGCTAGCCCGAGTGGACACGGCACCCATCGTTGCGCTGCTGCATGATACCGACTTCCCGGTGGAGGTGCCCAGCCTGCCGCATGATCGAGCAGTGACGGCGGTCATAACCCCTTCGGGGGGAATTTCACCCTGCCCCAGCGCGTGAAGTTGTGCCATCACAGCCCTACTGTGACCCGCGCGCGCTGAGTTTTGGATCACCACGCGCCACGCAGCGCACCCAACAGCGAAAATAGTGTGCTTGGCGCCACTGCCCTTTGCGGAAGGAAACGCTAAGATGGGGCGTTGAATTAATCTGAAAAAGCTGGCCAGAGTGTGCAGAAACTGGCAGCACATCATCAACGGAGGAATGAAGTGCCCGTCTACCAGTACCGCTGCAACGCCTGCGGAGGCGATCTCGAAGCCCGCCAGTCGTTCACCGACGCTGCTCTGACTGACTGCAGCGAATGCGGCAAGGCGGGAACGCTGCGGAAGGTCTTCAACTCAGTTGGCGTGGTCTTCAAGGGATCGGGCTTCTACCGCACCGACTCCCGTTCACAATCCACTGTGGCCGCCCAGCGCAGCCCGCAGGAGTCCTCTTCCTCAACTAAGACGGAGTCGACCTCAGAGACCTCCACGACCAAGTCGGAGTCGTCCTCTAGCGCGACATCCACCGACTCGGCAGCAAAATCAAAGCCTAAGGCGGCCTCAGCGGCGAAGTCATAACCTGGTGGCGATGGACACCATTGCCACCGGTGGGGTGTCACCAGATTTTCATAGAACGCAGGCAGGCCACAGCCCAGTACCGCAAGGTATTAGCCTCGGCGGGATTAACTCAGGGCTACCGGCTTTACCCAGGAGCGGCCCCATCGCGCCCCGAGAGCGCACAATTCGGAGGTAGGTGGGCCTGCCGACAGGTCACCACCTAGACATGGCTTCGGGGGTGGCAACCGCGTATTGCGGTTGCCACCCCCGAAGCTCTTGCGGCTTGTGAATCCTTCGAATCCACAGTTACGTCGCAAAGAACGCTTGGCTACCAGGTCGTCGTAGCGCTCGCCTGTTGCCGGCGACGCCACCACAGGAACGCCGCGCCCGTCGCGGCCAACGCCGCCCCGGCGGATACTCCGATGATGGTGGCTGAGCCAGTCGTCGGTAGCTTCGGCTGCGGCGGCACTTCCTCCGGCGGTACTTCCTGGGGTGGCAACTCGAAGGTCAAGACGCGCCACACTTGATTGTGCCAACCACTCGGATCTGACACGTCGACTCTCGCCCCGGCTTCGATCGCCCGTCGCTCAGTCCCCAAGAGAAGGACTTCTTCGGACGAGTCTCCATTGCGGCCCTGATCGTCATGGTCGTCGTCCTTGGTCGACAACGCCTCAGCCGCTTCGTCTAGGATTCCCGCGTCCGACGCCGACCCCTCGGGATTCGGCTGCGCCGGATTGGCGTGCGCCGGATCGAAGGTGCCGCTGGTGTGCAGGAGGAGATCTAGTCCGTCCCCTCGCTGTCGGAAGCGCAGAGTCCAACTGGTGTCGTGCTCGGTGCTCTCACAGTCCTCGACGATCACATCTGCGATGCGGTTGCGCCCGGGAACCGGTCGGGTGTCACCGCTGTCGCGGTAGGAGTCCGGGTCAACCACCAGACACGAACCGTCGGCGCGGGAGATCTGGATGTCCACTCCGTGGAACTGGCCAACATCATAGACTTCGCCGTTCTCCTCGAGGAATTCCTCATCCCCAACGAGATCGACGCCAGCCTCAGCCTCGCCCAAAGCGGAGAACATCCACACTTGGCCATCGTTCTCAGGGTCAGCGGCGTGATGGTTGTGCTCAAGGGCCAGACCGTTGTCACCCCAGGTGAGTACAAGCCCGTCGTCTTGTTTTGGGTGCAAGAGAGCGGCGACGTCGAAGTGGCCTGCTTGGGTGTCGGGCACGTCGTATTCGAACTGGGCAAGTGCTGCGGTGGCACCAGCAATCGCGGTCGTGGCAGCGAGTCCGGACGCTGCGGCATATGTCAGAAGTTTACGCACCCGCGAATTAGATCAAATTAGGACTTTTCACGTTACCGGGGGTGCACTCTTCGCACTTGGATAAATACCCTGCGTGATGTCAATATGGCTGCCTTGCGCTTCCCCGATGGCGGACTACAACCAAGCCAGCTTGACGGTCGCGGTGAGGACCAGTTGCGCCAAAGCCAAGGGCACCAAGCCCTTCCAACACAATGACTGGATCTGATCGACCCGCAGCCGAGGCCACGCGACCCGCAGCCAGATGACCACCATCGAGACAAGGCCCACCTTCAGCAGCGTCCATAGCCAACCCAGCGCGTCCGGCCCGGGGCCCAACCACCCGCCCAGGAAAAGCACGGTCGTCAAAGCCGAAATGACGACGATGCCCGCGTATTCGGCTAGCAATAGCAAAGCGAATCGCAAGCCTGAATACTCAGTGAGATAACCAAACACCAACTCAGAGTCGGCCACCGGCGAGTCAAAAGGCGGCCGACGGATCTCCGCCATTCCGGCGATAAAGAAAATGACCGCGGCCGGGGCCTGCCAAATCAACCACCACGGCTCCCATGCCTCAACGATCCCGGACAACGACAACGTGCCTGCCGCCATCGCCACCGAAGCGGCGGCGAGCACCAAAGGAAGCTCATAGGCCAGCAGTTGTGCCGCAGCTCGCAACCCACCAATGAGGGTGTATTTGTTGGCACTGGCCCAGCCAGCCATCAGCACGGCCATCACACCAATGCCAATGAGCGCCAACACGATAAACAAGCCCGCGTCCGTTGCTTGACCAACCAAGTCATTGGGACCCAACGGAATAAAAAGCAACGCCAACAAGTACGGAATGAGTGCCACGGCCGGGGCCAGCTTAAAAACCTGCTGGTCTGACTTCGCCGGTACGAGATCTTCCTTTTGCACGAACTTGAGGCCATCGGCGATCAACTGGGCCCAGCCATGGAAACCGCCCGCGTGCATGGGGCCCAACCGGCCTTGCATATGCGCCATCAGTTTGTGTTCAGTTTGCCCAATCACCAGCGGCAAGATCAGAAACGCCGCCATGACACCGCCCAGGCGCAGCAAGATCTCAACCCACTCAGGCATCCTCGTCCTCCCCCGCCGAGGCAGCATCGCGCCTCGCGCCATCCTCATCGGCTAGGCGCTCCGAATGACGCATCGGTTCCCCGAGCTTTCCCCAGGCAGGGTCATCAGGAACCCCCAGCGGACGTTTAGGAGCACGTTTGGGCCGCTTGGATGGCTTGGCGTCAGCCTCAGCAGAGGGCTTGGCCGCCGGACGGCCACCTCCGGGCTCGACCTCACCCGGCCACTGCTTGACAACCCGACTAACGAGCACAAAGTCCTTACGCAGCGGGTGGCCCCTAAACTCAGACGGGAGCAACAGCGGCCGCAAATCCTCATTGCCGCAAAAGTCGACGCCGAACATTTCGTGGGTTTCGCGCTCATGCCAGGCAGCGCCCGGAAACTGCGACACCAGGGAATCGACAACCAAATCAGAAGCCGGAAGCATCGTGCGCAGCAACACGCCCCGATGGCGGTCAAGGTTCCACAGGTGCGCCACCATGCGCATCCCGTCTTCAGCTTCGTCAACTGCTGACAACCAGTCGAAAAAGCCGCACCCCAACCGGTCGCGCACCGCTACTGCGGCCGACAGCCAGGATTCGCTCTCCACATCGACCACGACGCGAGGGCCGTCGCCGTTCAACTGCGCGACATCCAAAGACAGCGTCTGGGCAACATGGCTATACCAGTCGTGCTCCTGGGCCATCACTCATCCCTGCTCTTCGGCTGAACCAGCGGCGCCCGCAACTGACCGCGGCGACGAGCCCGCGGCCCGGCCTCCTCGGAGGCAATCTGCTGTTGTAGCTGGGTAATGCCGTGCAACAGCGCCTCCGGACGCGGCGGACAGCCAGGGACATAGACGTCAACGGGAATGATCTGATCGACCCCCTTCGTCACGCTATAGGAATCCCAGTAAGGTCCGCCCGAGTTCGAACACGCGCCGAAGGAAATAACATACTTCGGCTCCGGCATCTGGTCGTAAAGACGCTTGACAGCCGGGGCCATCTTGTCAGTCACCGTCCCCGACACCACCATCAAATCCGCCTGGCGGGGACTGTGCGCAAAGGGAATCACCCCGAGCCTCATAAAGTCATGGCGGCTCATGGAAGCTGCGATGAACTCGATGGCGCAACAGGCCAGCCCAAAGTTAAACACCCACAGTGAATAACGGCGGCCCCAGTTAAGAATGAAACGAATCGGCTCGCCCAGCACTCCCCCGATACCGCCAGTACCGAAACGGCCAGAGGTGAGACCACTACCGCGCCGGGCCGGAATAGGCAGACTCACCAACGCCGAGCTTTCCGAATCGGAATGTCTCACAGCAGGAGCCCGCGATGAAGAGCCCTCGCCAGTGGCACCGGCGGAATCCGTGTTCTCCTCGGCCGGATCTACTGCCATTTCAAGACCCCTTTACGCCACGCGTAGGCCAACCCGAGAGCCAACACCCCAACAAAAATTCCCATCTCCACCGTGGCAATAAGCCCAAAGTCAGCGAAAACGACCGCCCACGGGAAAATGAAAACAGCCTCCACCGCGAACAGAACGAACAAGAACGCGTAAACGTAGTAGCGGATCTCAACCTGGGCCCAGCCGCTGCCAACCGGATCAACCCCGCACTCGTACGTCTCAGCCTTGGCCGCCGACGGGTCGTTACGACGCAGCAGCCAATTGGCCATCGACGCCACAAACACGAAACCAATGCCAACGGCCAACAGCAGCCCCAAGGTCAGGTAACTGTGCAGATAGGTGGCGGCCATATGCCCACCCTAGTAGCTCCATGGGCTTTTTGGGAAGATGTCGCATTCGAGCGTGGCAGACCTGTTATCTGGTCGCCAGCTAGCCGCCAGCGAACCCCTACAGCATCGCAACCGGTTCACTTTCGCGCTGTGGGCGCTGAAAGCCGCTTCCCTTGCGAAGGCAGCGCCTATTGCCTCCCACATGCCTAAGGGCCCCCTAACCCAGAAAGTGGTGTGGCCCCGGCATATGCCGGGGCCACACCACTTAACGCTACGCCACCGGTGGAGGCGATGAAGCTTCACACGTGACGCCTTGCTTCACCAGCCGCCTCCGGAGGAGGCGGCGAGATCCAGCGCCGCTCGACGCTTCACCAACCGCCTCCAAAGGAGGCGATGAGGCTCTGCACTGAGTTTTTTACTTTGCAGAACCACATCGCCTTTAGAAAAGGCGATGTGGTTCTGCAAAGTGACACGCGGCCAGAGTTTGGCCAGGGTGGTCAGACCGCAAGACCGGCAGCTCCTCAATGCAGCGCTGCTTGTCCGAGTCGCCCAGTTCCTGGAACTTCGGGCAACGGGTGCGGAAGCGGCAGCCCGACGGGGGCTTGCTCGGGTTCGGCACGTCACCTGTGAGAACGATGCGCTCACGAGACCGTTCAAGTTGCGGGTCAGGCAACGGAATCGCCGACATGAGCGCCTGGGTGTAGGGGTGAGCCGCACCAGCGAACAGCTGTTCGGTCGTACCCTGCTCCACGATCTTGCCCAAGTACATAACCGCGACCCGGTTGGCGATGTGTCGCACCACCGACAGGTCGTGCGACACGAACAGGTAAGACAGGCCCAGCTCTTCCTGGAGTTCCTCCAGCATGTTGATCACACCGGCCTGAATAGACACGTCCAGCGCGCTAACAGGCTCATCTAGCATCAACACGCGCGGCTCCAGCGCCAAAGCCCGGGCCACCCCGATACGCTGCCGCTGCCCACCCGAGAACTCGTGCGGGTAGCGGTTACGGTGCTCGGGGTTCATACCCACGCGCTGCAGCAGGTAGTTGACGCGCTCACGTCCACCATCCTTGAACAGGTTGTGAATACGCAGCGGCTCGGCGATGATCTCGAAAACCGTCATACGCGGGTTCAGCGAAGCGAACGGGTCCTGAAACACCAGCTGCATGTCCCGCCGAATCGGCTGCATCTTCTTGCGCGACAGCTTCGTCAGGTCCTTGTCCTGGTAGAACACGCTACCCGACGTGGGCGAGATGAGATTCATCATCAGACGAGCGGTCGTGGATTTACCACAACCGGATTCGCCCACCAGCGCCAACGTCTCATTGGCGGCGATGTCGAGCGACACGTCGCACACCGCGTGAACGTCACCGATCTTGCGACGAATGACGCCCTTGGACCGCACCGGGAAGTGCTTGACGAGGTTACTCCCCGAAATAACTGGCTTCGCGGTCGTGTCGTTGGTGTCTTCGGTCAGAACGTTCATTTACCGTCCCTCCCCTTCAACAGTGTGGTCGACATCCATGTCCTCGTAATTGGCGTGAATGAAGACGTCTTGCGGCCTCTTGCCCTCAAGCTGCTCGGCAAAGTGGCACGCCGAAACGTGGCCCTCGCCGACCTGGAGCAGGTCCGGTTCGGTCTCATGGCAAATGTCCTGCGCCATCGGGCAGCGCGGTGCGAAAGGACAACTCGGCGGCAGGTTTAGCATCGACGGAGGCGTCCCGTTAACCGGAGTCAACCGGCGGCCGCGAGCCTCGTCCATACGTGGCAGCGAACCGACCAAGCCCAACGAATACGGCATCCGCGGACGATAGAAGATATCGTCCACCGTGCCGACCTCGACGGGCTTGCCGGCATACATCACCAAAACGCGGTCAGTGTGACCGGCGATGACACCCAAGTCGTGGGTAATCAGCACCATGGCCGCGTTGACCTCGTTGCGAGCCGCCTCCAGTGCCTCGAGCACCTGCGCTTGGACTGTCACGTCCAAGGCGGTGGTCGGCTCGTCGGCGATGATGACGTCCGGGTTGTTGGCCATCGCGATCGCGATCACGATGCGCTGCCGCATTCCACCGGATAGCTCGTGCGGGTAGGAGTCGACGCGCTGCTCCGGGTTCGGAATCCCGACCGTTTGCAGGAGGTCGATCGCCCGGGCGCGAGCTTCCTTCTTCTTGACGTCCTTGTGGTGCACCTGGATGGCCTCGGCCAGCTGGAACCCGACGGTGTAGACCGGGTTGAGCGACGTCAGCGGGTCCTGGAAGATCATCGAGATCTTCCGTCCTCTAATCGGCGAAATCTGGGCGTCAGTCAAGCCCAGCATTTCGCTGCCCATCAGCTTGACCGACCCGGTGATCTGCGCGGTCTTCGGCAGCAGGCCCATGATCGCGGAGGAGGTCACGGACTTACCCGACCCCGACTCACCCACGATGCCCAAGGACTCACCGCGACGAAGCTGATAGCTCACGCCACGCACGGCCGTGACTAGGCCGTCGTCGGTCGGGAAGGAAACGTGGAGGTTGTCCACGTCCAGCACGACTTCTCCACGTGCTCCGCCAGTGGCGGTCGAGGAATCTGTTGCGGGCATATTCATGCTTATCGCCTCACCATCGTCTGTCGCGGGTCCATCGCGTCGCGGAGGCCGTCACCAATGAAGTTGATCGTCAGCGCGATCATGATGATGAAAATACCTGGCACATAGAACAGGTACCAACGTTCGGTAAACGGTGCCCCTCGGGCGTCATTGATCAGTAGACCCAGGGAAGTGTCCGGTGGCTGAATACCGAGACCCAGGAAGGATAGGGTCGCCTCCGCGAGAATCGCGAACGCGATCTGCAAGGTGGCCGACACCAAAATGACACTCATCGTGTTCGGCAACAAGTGCCGGAAGATGATGCGAAGGTCTGTCGCACCCAGCGACTTGGCCGCCTCGATGAATTCCTTCTCACGCAGCGACAGCACTTCAGCGCGGACCACACGGGCCGTACCCAACCAGCCGAATAGGCCGATGATGAGAGCCATGTGGAACCAGGTGGCACCGCCACGGATCTGACCGGCGAGGGCGGCCGTGATCACCAGGAACGGAATGACGAACATGATCTCCATGAAGCGCGAGATCACCGCGTCGATCATGCCACGGAAGTACCCGGCTACAGCCCCAATGATAGCGCCCAGGCCGGTGGAGAGCAGGGCCACGAGGAAGGCCACCTTGAGCGACTGCCCGGTGGCGCGCATGGTGGTACCGAACATGTCGCGTCCGGCCCGGTTGGTCCCGAAGGGGTGTTCGGCCGAGGGCGGTTCCCACGGCAGCAAGTCGGGGTTGACCCGGTAGTCGTATTTCCACAGGTGCGGACCGATAAAGGCAAACGCCACGATGATCAAGAAGACGATTAGCGAGCCCACAGCCAGCTTGTGCCGGAAGAACCGGGTCATAATCATCTGTAGCTGCGTGCGTTCTTTGGACGTGATCGCCTCTGCGTCGACACGCTTGCCGCCGCCGGCGGGTTGAGTGGTAGGTGTAGTCGTGTTACTCATATCGAATCCTCGGGTCAAGTACGCCGTACAGCAGGTCGGAGACCAAAATGCCGATCAGGACTAGGATGCCGGAAATCAACAGGAACGCCATGAGGGCGAACGCGTCGGTGTTCCGAATTGTTTCGATCGCGTACTGACCGAGTCCACGCCAACCAAAGATCTGCTCGATGACCACCGAGCCACCCAGCGCGGTCGCGACACCCAGCGGGCCGAAGGTCGCGATCGGGATCAGGGCGGTACGCAGAGCGTGCCGCCGCATGACCGTGCCATTGCGGACGCCCTTGGCCCGAGCCAGTCGCACATAGTCGGAGTTGAGAACCTCCAGCATCGCCGCACGCTGATAACGGGCGGCCGCCGCGTAGCCGGTCAACATCAACACGAATGTGGGGATGATCAGATACGGCATGGCGTCCACGAACACCTCCCAAGGATTACCTTGGAAGCCTGCCGAGGAATCTCGATAAGTCTTAAATACGCTGGTGCTGAACAGCTGATTAAGCTGCACCCCAGCTTCCTTCATAAACGCCGCGAACCAGAACGTCGGCATCGCCAACGCCAGGAAGCCGACAAATGTCAGCACGTAGTCCACTATTGAATACTGCCGGACCGCCGAGATCACACCAGTGATGATGGCCAGACCGATCGAGGCAAACGTGGCGAACAGGACCAAACGCAGGGTGACCATGAATCGGCTGCCGATTTCCTCGCCGATGTCATGGGAGGGCCCTTGCACGGACGGCCCCCACTTTCCCTGGATGAGACCGATGTCGCCGCGGTTCTCAGGGATGCCTGTCAGCCACAGCCAGTACCGTTCAGGCGTGGAGCGGTCGTAATAGAGCCGCGCCTCGATGGCCTGAATGGTCTCTGGCGGGACCTCTTCACCGGACTGCTGCAGTTGGAACACTTGTTCCTGAACTGGGTCTCCGGAAATTTCCACTAGGACAAACGCGAGCATTGATGCCCCGATAAGAACCGGAATCATCATCAACAGGCGTCGTATTGTAAAGACAACCATGTTTCCTCGTAACTTTTCTTGGGCGGGACCAGAGTTAGCGAAGCGCGGTGCTGTTTTTCATATGCGCCCCGCCGCTGCCGGCCGGGGTGTGTCATTCCGACCTGCTGGCGGCTCTGGGAGGTGAGTGGGTGGACCCGACGAGGTTCCGCTGGCTGTGGTGCCCCACTGCTGGGGCACTCGGACCGGGATCCCACTTAGGTAGTGGCGAGAGCCTACAGGCCCTCACCACCTGGCCGAGCCGGGTTCGGATGCGAGTCAGTGTGGGTGGTACACCTCCTCCTTAGCTACCCGGCTGCGACACAGGCTGATTCTCCATGAGGCGTCGGGCCAGAGCCCTCCGCCCCAGGTCTTCGCGCTGCTGTTGCCTCGATACTGCTGCCACTGGTCATGTTGTCCCAGCTTAGGCCGCATACTGCGGTCTGGGGTGGCAAAGACGGGGATAAACGCACCTTTTGGGGCGAAAATCCTCCGTTGCGGTAGGAGGCGCGCAAAGGGGAGAGAATCAGCCTGTGTCGAGTTATGCATCGATAACTCCCCATTCGGCCATGTTGTAGAGGGCTCGCATGTTGGAAGCCCAGTTATCGCGAACGTTGACCATACGGTCAGACACCATGATCACTACCTGCGTATCTGCCAGCGGGAGTGAATAGGCCTGAGCGATGGCCGCTTCAACTGCTGCGTTGGTTCTCTTCGCTGCCTCATCCATGTCGGTGGTTTGTTTGATTGCCTCGACCAGCTCATCAAGTTCGGGGTCATCAAGTTTCCCGAAGTTGCTGGCCGAGTCGCTAGACCAGTACTGACTGGGCGCGCCTGTGAACGTTGGGGTGCCGCTCCAGGTGAATGCGACCAGGTCGTAGTTCTGTTCGCTGAGCACCGTGGTCAATTGACCGGCGGAGATGGACTCGAGGATGACCTCGACTCCCATTTCTCCAAGCTGTTGTTGGACCATTTCGGAAACAGCCTGCATGTCGGCGTCATCCGCGTTGGCCCGCATGGTCAGACTTACCTGATTACCCTCTGCGTCCAACAGTTCGCCCGAGCTCGAGTGCGTGTATCCGGCGTCCACGAGCAATTCGTGAGCCATCGTGACGTCGCCCGAACCTTGACCGGTGAGGGTCAGATGGTCGACGTGGTGGTCATCGGAGTTGCGGAAGATGTGGTTGGTCTTGCGCTCGACGCTAGGTTGCACGAGCCCAACAGTGGAGTCGTTGAGCGTATCCACATCGATCATGGTGAAAATGGCGCGACGTAGCTCGAGGTCATCCACCGAGTTGGTGTTGAAGTCAATGTGCGTCCACGAAGGCCCCTCATGAATGCGGTAGCGAATGCCATCGGCTCTGGCCAGTTGGCTGATCATTTCGGCCGAGACTGAGGCGGGGGCGGCGCCGTCAACGCTGCCCTGCCGGATCTCGGTGATGATTTCGGAGGGCTCGATCACCTGGAGCGTGATGGAATCGAGGCTGACCTCGGCGCTACCGGCGTAGTCGGGGTTGGGTTCATAGATCACATAGTCGCCAGCGACGCCATCGCTGATGCGAAAGGGGCCGGCGGACCACGTGGGAACAGTGTCGTCCAAGTATTCCGAGGAGGCGGCCATGACTTCGGCATCGTGGCGCCAGTCGGTGAACCCGGCTGCTTCGACAATGTGAGCAGGATGGGTCACGACGGTGTGGTAGAGCCACTCCGGGTCGAGGTGTCCCTCTTCGTAGGTCACGACGATGGTGCCCTCGTCGGTCTCGTCGATGCGCGCGACATTGCCGCCGTAGGCACGGGAGGCCACAGAGCAGTCCAGGCACTTCTCGGAGTCTCCCGAGAGCTGGTACCAGCTGTAAATGAAGTCGTCGAGAGTGACGGGGTTACCGTCACCCCAGTTGGCGTCCTCGTTCAGTTCGTACTCCACCTGCATCGGAGATTGCGAAATCATGGTCGGTTCATTGGCCCAAAGGGCATCGTTATAGTCCCAGGTTCCGTCTGGCTGCCAGAATCCGGTTTCGGTACTGAGGCCCGCTAGGGCCTGGTACTTCTGCACGTTGAGGTTCTCGGCGCGAACCACGTTCCAGCCTTGCCAAGCGTTGTCGAGCGCCCAGGTAATGTCACCACCTTTCGAGCGCTCACCTGAATTACAGGTTGTCGGGCTGTCGTCGCAGTCCTCGAATCCCACGGTGTCCTCAATATCGCCGTTGGCGCAGGCGGCGAGGACGATCGCGGTCGAGGTTGCGAGAGCAACTCCGACGACCGATTTTCTCTTCACGTACATCCTTCTCCTCTTAAATCACACGCGAAGCAGCCGATACCCGCAGGTTCGTGACCGCATCCACACAGCCACGGGGATTCTCGAAACCAGGTGCACTCTGGTCGATATATGGTGGAGAATCGCCTCGGCCGATACGCGTGACGTGCCATACAGCCTTGCACATAAGAGGCGCAATTCCCCTCACTGAAAGAAACCTGGTCTCCAACCGTGATCGGACCGTTATCAGCACCGATTGAAGTCCGCTTTATTCACTTGAATTCGCAAGCACATATGTTTGCTAATTTATTTTGCAATTGCCCACTCAGCGTCACTCGACGCGATTGAGCACCTACGGAATGCGAACATGAGAGCTGTATCACCGTGCTGTATCCCAGGTCACCCCTCCGTTATCATTCCGCAATAATGCGGACCTTATGAATGTTTATTCGGTGGATTTCCCTATCCCCATTGGACTATTACCCGAATTTTCCACTAATTGAATGCGCTATTCATTCACTCAAATCAGATGTTTTCCGATTGGGGATAATACGATCGTCGAACCCACTAGGCCTATTTAGCCGATGGTGCGCATCACGAAATGGGCGCTCATTCTCCACAGCTGACAACGGACGCATCCCAAGGCAGACGCGCCCTGCGGGCACCACAAGGCCCCAGAACGCGCCCACAGGTAACGGGCAAAGAAAATGGGTGGAGGGCGTAGCCCTCCACCCACAGCTGTGAGCATATTCCCTTTATTCGATTTTTATTAGCTCGATGGGCTGTATCCGCATTGTGTTTGTTAACTCGTGAGGCCAATGTGAACTGGCCTCACGAGCGATGTGCGGAGCTATGGAGCTTCAGCCCGGGCGAACAAGCTAGCGTCCAAGGGCACAAGGCCCCCTTTCCCTAACCCAACGAGCTGACGTGCGCTAGCTCAACGAAGCCGCGGCGGCATCTTCGTCGGCATAGCCCCACTCACCGATGTTGTACAGACCACGGTTGGACGAGCTGGGGTTGTCACGGACGTTGACGAGGTTCTCGTCAGCCATGATGACCACAGGCTGGTCAACCAGAGGAAGCACGTAAGCTTCCTCAACCAGCAGCTCGATCGCCTCGTTGGTGTACGCGGCTGCCTCGTCGATGTCGTTGGTCGTCAGGATCTTCTCGATGACCGCGTCCAGTTCCTCGTTCGAGAGGTCACCGAAGTTCGAACCCGAACCGGTGTACCACTGTTGCTGCGGAGCGGTCGCGAATAGCGGGCTGCCCGACCAACCGAAGACGATGAGGTCATAGGCACCCTCGGACAAGACTGGACCAAGGTCACCAGCCGGGATCGAGTCCAGCGCCACGGTGATACCAATATCGGCCAGCTGCTGCTGGGTGATTTCGGCGATGTCCGAACGGATCGTGTCGTCCACGGCCGCGCGGAAGTTAAACGTGACCTGCTCTCCCTCAGGAGTTAGCAGATTGTCGTTGGAGTCCCACTCGTAACCGGCGTCCGCAAGGATCTGCCGAGCCGCATCGTGGTCTCCGGTCCCCTGCGTCGAGTTCGCGTAGGCGTCAAAGTGGTAAGGGCTGTCAGCGGAGAACGAGTGGTTAACCTTGCGAACCTGGTCGTCAACGGCCAGGCCGAAAGTGCGGTCCACCATTCCTTGCACGTCGATCGCGGTGAAGACAGCCTTGCGCAGCTCGACATCAGACAGGAACTCATTGTTGGTGTTGATGTCAATGTGCGTCCACGAGGGACCAGGGCCGGTGTGGTAGTTAACGCCATCCAGGGAACGAATGTTGTCCATCTGGTCGGGATCGATCGAAGCCGGGCTGGCCATGTTCACCGAGCCTTGACGCAGCTCGGTCACGATCGACTCCACATCCGGAATCACCTGCAGTTCGACCTCATCAAGAGTGACCTCAACGTCGCCGACGTACTCGGGGTTCGGCTCCAAAATCACGTACTCGCCAGCCGAGGCGTCACGGATCTTCATCGGACCGGCCGACCAGGTCGGAACATTGGTCGAGTGCCACACGGCAGACTCGCCCATGACGTCCGGGTCGTCCATCCAATCCTCGAAACCTTCATTTTCGATGATGTGGGCGGGGTAGGACAGGATTGACTGGAAGGGCCATTCCGGGTTGGCGTAGCCATCCACGTAGGTGACGGTGATTTCGTTGTCGCCAGTCTCGTCGATGGACTCGACGTTTCCGCCCCACGCGGTGGAAGCGGGCATGCAGTCTTCCTGGTTGCAGTGGTCGGCGTTGCCTGACCAGCTGTACCAGTTGTAGATGAAGTCCTTGTAGGTGATCGGCGTGCCGTCACCCCAGTTGGCGTCGGGATTGAGGCTGTACTTCACCGTCAGCGGGTCCTCCGAGACCAGCTCAGGTTCGCCGGTGACGATGGCCGAGTTGTATCGCGGCGTGGTGTCAGGCAGGAACTCCAACGTATCCGGGTAGATCGCTCCGATGGCCTGCACGGCATAGACGTTACGGTCCGAGGCCCGGTTGGTGTTCCAACCGGTCCAACCGGAGTCGATGACAGCCGTGACTTTCCCGCCCTGCACTCGCTCGCCGGAGTTGCATCCATTCGGGTCATCCACACAGTCGTCGAAGCCGAAACTGTCGGAACTACTGTCGCCGTTTCCATTGCCGCCGCAAGCGGTCAGCGTCAGCACCGCCGCACATGCGACGGCAAGCCCCGAAAGGGACTTTCGTTTGATATTCATGTGTCCTCCATATGGTGCACGAGTGGAGGGTGCTAGGGCTTGAATCGGCCATGCGCGCCGTGCATGGTTCCCGATTCGTTCACCGGTTAGGTGGATGCTGTTGCCCAGTCGCCACTCGCGTTGAAAACTCACTGTGACACAAAGGTGAGCCAAGTTACCATCTACTGAGAACAAATGCAGCTCATTCGTGACTGGGCCGTGATCTATTAATTGTCAAGAACTCGGGGCCTGAGCAGGGGTTTTGCCCGTTTAGTGTGGTAACGACCAGTAGCCGACTCATCACATATGCCCTTTTTTTCCGCATTCTGGGACGTCGATTCGCCCGCTATTAGTCCCGCTGGAACGGTTTCGCCCATACTGGCCGTCATCGACGTTCCCCGTCGAATGACCTTCTATGAAGGTGACAGGGCGAAATGGGTGCCGCTGCGAAATTTCCAATCGTCACACCTTTTTAGCGCTCCACGGCTAGCTGACACAAGAATGGGTGGAAGGCATGCCTTCCACCCGTGGCCGGATATGGAAACCCGGCATCGAGTCGATCATCATCTAAGATGAAAGGTTTACCGGGCCCGCGCTGGACGCGATTGTCGGCTCACCGACCTACGTGCGGTTGAACCGGTGCGCCACCAGCCCGGGCCGAGACCAAGCTAGGAGCTGACTAGCTCAACGAAGCCGCGGCGGCATCTTCGTCGGCATAGCCCCACTCACCGATGTTGTACAGACCACGGTTGGACGAGCTGGGGTTGTCACGGACGTTGACGAGGTTCTCGTCAGCCATGATGACCACAGGCTGGTCAACCAGAGGAAGCACGTAAGCTTCCTCAACCAAAGCGGCGATCGCTTCGTTAACAAGATCGGCGGCCTCGTCAATGTTGTTGGTCGAGGTGATCTTCTCTACCGCCTCATCAACAGCGGCGGAAGACAGGTCGCCATAGTTCGACGATGACCCGGTGTACCACTGCTGCTGTGGAGCGGTGGTGAATAGCGGGCTGCCCGACCATCCGAAGATGATGAGGTCATAAGCGCCCTCGGACGTCACCGAGCTGAGGTCACCGGCGGGAATCGACTCCAGCACAATGTCGATGCCGATCTCGGAGGCTTGCTGCTGGGCGATTTCGGCGATGTCCGAACGGATCGTGTCGTCCACGGCCGCGCGGAAGTTAAACGTGACCTGTTCCCCTTCAGGGGTCAGCAGATTGTCATTGGAGTCCCACTCGTAACCGGCGTCCGCAAGGATCTGCCGAGCCGCATCGGCATCCCCGGTCCCCTGCGTCGAGTCCGCGTAGGCGTCAAAGTGGTAGGGACTATCGGCCGCAAAGGAATGGTTAACCTTGCGAACCTGGTTATCGACGGCTAGACCGAAAGTGCGGTCCACTATGGCTTGAACGTCGAAGACGGTGAAGACAGCCTTGCGCAGCTCCACGTCAGACAGGAACTCATTGTTCGTGTTCGCGTCAATGTGCGTCCACGAGGGGCCGGGCCCAGTGTTGTACCGAATACCGTCCAGGGAACGAATGTTGTCCATCTGGTCGGGATCAATCGAGGCCGGGCTGGCCATCTGCACCGAGCCTTGACGCAGCTCGGTCACGATCGACTCCACATCCGGAATCACCAGAAGTTCGACCTCATCAAGAGTGACCTCCATGTGCCCGACATAGTCGGGGTTCGGCTCCAAAATCACGTACTCGCCAGCCGAAGCGTCACGGATCTTCATCGGGCCCGAAGACCAGGTGGGGTAATTTTCCGAATGGTAAATCGCGGACTGGCCCATCACGCCCGGGTCGTCCATCCAGTCTTCGAAACCGGCTTCCTCGATGATGTGGGCGGGATAGGACAGCACGGTGTTGAACTGCCATTCGGGGTCGGCGTGGCCATCCACGTAGGTGACGGTGATTTCGTTGTCGCCAGTCTCGTCGATCGAGGCGACATTCCCACCGTACTTAGTCGAAGACGATAGGCAGTCTTCGACGGTGCAGTGGTCGGCGTCGCCCGACCAGCCGTACCAGTTGTAAATGAAGTCCTTGTAGGTGATCGGCGTGCCGTCACCCCAGTTAGCCTCGGGGTTGAGGCTGTACTTGACCGTAAGCGGGTCCTCCGAGACCAGCTCAGGATCTTCGGCGAAGATCGCGGGGTTGAACAGGGGCGTGCCATCAGGCTGGAACAAGACGTTCTCGGGAAACACCGCTCCCATCGCCTGCACGGCGTAAACGTTACGGTCCGAGGCCCGGTTGGTGTTCCAACCGACCCAGGCCGAGTCGATGACAGCCGTGACCTTCCCGCCCTGCACTCGCTCACCAGAATTGCAGTTGTTCGGGTCATCCACGCAGTCATCGAAACCGGCTCCGTCGGCGCTTCCGTCGCCGTCGGTGCCACAGGCCGAGAGGGTCAAAGCAAGCGCCGCGGCGATCGCCGTCCCCATCACGGACTTTCTTTTGCGAATCATGTGTCCTCCATAGCTATGCCAGGCGGGTGGACGGGGCTTTGCCACGACAGTGTTCGCCCAGAAGTGCTGTCGTGTTTCGCCTTCGACCTTTCGGGCCCAAGGCTGGCAGGCACCGCCTCCTGGCGTTACCGCCATCACTTTGTCACATCGGTGAGCCAAATTACTGTGGCCGTCAGCAAACGCGACCTTTTCGTGATTGCCCCGTGATGTTGAGTTCCCACCTCAAAAACAGCATGCGGCCTGGAGAATATCCATTATCTACCGTTCTGCCCGATAGTTGATCACCCCTTTTTTCCGTATTTGACATATAAAATGATTAGTTGGCACAGGCGACCAGACGGTGACGGATTACTTCAGGTAGACCGCTGCTTTGAAGATCACCTTCGTTGTCAGTGGCACCCAAATTACTGTGCGGACTATGTCGCAAGTGGAATTGACGGTGAGTTGGACGTCTTAAGTTCTTGCCTGGGACGGCTGTGGGGCACGACCGTTTTTGGTCGTGCCCCACAGCCGTACGAGTTACGACAGTGTTACTCGGTGCCTTCGGCGTAGCCCCATTCGGCCATGTTGTACAGCGCGCGGATTGAGGTGGCCCAGTTGTCACGAATGTTGACCAAGTCCGAATCCGCCGCAATCAGGACTGGTGCGTCGATAATCGGAAGCACATAGGCCTCGTCGGTGACGGCGAGCACGGCCTCGTTGGCGCGGTCGGCGGCCTCAGCCAGATCCGTCGTGCTGCGGATGTTGCTGGTGAGCTCGTCGACGAGTTCACTGTTGAGGTTTCCGTAGTTTGACGCGGAAGTGGAGTGCCAGTGGTTGTGCGGCTGCGCGGTGAAGCGAGGGTCAGTCGACCAGGAGTAGGTGATCATGTCGAACTGACTTTCGTTGAGGACCGTCGCAAATTCGGTACCTTCGAAAGTGTTGACGTTAATATGGATGCCGATCACACTCAGGTAGTGCTGGGTGAGCTCGGCCATCGTGGTGCGCAACCGGTCTCCGGCCACCACCCGGAATTCCAGCTCCACCTCATCGCCCTCAGGGGTGAACAGGGTGTTTCCCTGGCGATCCCAGGTATAGCCTGCCTCTTCCAGGATCTCCCGGGCTGCCATCTCATCGCCTGTTCCCTGCGGAGAGTCGGCGAATGCGTCGATGTGGAACTCGGAGTCGTTCTTAAAGGTGTGGTTGGTCTTGCGCTCAAGGCCCTCTACCGTCAGCCCAAAGGTGCGGTCGATCAGGTCCTCAACGTCAATGGCGGTGAAGACCGCTTTCCGCAACGCCGGATCCTGGAGCAGGTCGGATTGCATGTTGAAGTCGATATGAGTCCAGTTCGGACCGACAGATAGGAAGTGGTCGACGCCCTCGATGAAGTCAATCTGGCCCACCGATTCGGGGTCAAGGTTTCCTGGCGCGAACCCTTGAACCGTCTCCTGCCGCATCTCAGTGATGATGGAGTCTTGGTCGTTGAAGACCTCGATGGTGATGGTGTCCAATGTGGGTTTGATCGAGCCGGCCCAGTCTGGATTTGGCTCATAGATGATGTAGCTGCCAGCCTCGGCCGATTGCACCCGATAGGGTCCCGCAGTCCAGTCCAGCGGAATTGTGTCGGAGAAGTACCAAAAGGATTCGCCCATCACATCTGGGTCACTGGCCCAGTCCTCGAAACCATTGGCCTCGGCAATATGTGCCGGGTAGCTGAGCACCATGTGGTACTTCCACTCCGGGTCAATGTAGCCGTCGTTGTAGGTAATGACGAAGGTGTTGTCACCGGTCTGTTCGATGTCGGAGACGTTCGCGCCCCATGTGATAGCACTGGACTCGCAGTCCGCTGGCGAGCACAGCTCCTCGTTTCCCGAGCCTTGGTACCAGTGCCATAGAAAGTCGTCGAGTCCAATGGGAGTGCCGTCGCCCCAGTTGGCGTCAGGATTGAGTTGATATTGAACCTTCATCGGGTCTTCTTCGATCAACTCCGGCTCTTCGGTGAGAATGCCGTCATTGATACGCCACTCGCCGTCAGGGTGCCACTCCCCTATCTTGGGTTGCTTGCCCGCTAGCACTTGCGCGAGCCCCACCGAACGGTCGGCGGTGGCCCACTCATTCCAACCGCCCCAACCAGCGTCTAGCGCCCACACGACGTCACCGCCCTGTCGGCGTTCCCCGGAGTTGCAGGTGGCTGGCTCGATCTCGCAATCATCGAAGCTACCGCCCATGCCTTGATTGGCGCCACCGTCACCGCAGGCCGTCGCGCCCATGGCCAGAGCGGCGAACAGCGCCACCCCTGCGACGGCTTTAGGTTTGTTAAACATTGGTCTCCTCACATCATGGCCAGGAGCAGTTGGGGGAATTAAGGGTGTTCGTGACAGATTCACGTTTCATGCCACACATAAGCACATATTGGCTTCCTGGCCGGAACGACCAGCTTGTCACAAATAGGCGCGATCTGACACGAGGGGATCTGCAAAAGGTGCCCACTCGTGATGAAACCGTTATCAATGTGACTAATGAGCCCAATTGCGCACAGAAGATGTTTGAAGCCACCAATAGGGCATAGCGCCAGGTCAGTCGTCTGACACCACGTTACTCAAGGGCTCAGGGATCGATCACGCTCCCCAGTGGACCCACGAGATCGTTGAGCGCCTCCGGGCAACCTCCCACAGCGTAGCCACATCACGACAGGCAAGAAAAGTGCGTATCGAGCGCAGACTCGATCGACGATTCACTTAATAGCGCCCATAGACAGTGGACATGACAAGGCTCCGGTGGTTCCCTTCTGAGGAACCACCGGAGCCGATGCCATCGGGATGATGGAGATTTAGGCACACTCCACAGTCCTAAGCGGTCTAAGACTGCCCTAGCTGCGTTCAGAAGTCGTAGCGGTTGGCCCACTTCTTTGCGCGACACGAGGCGGAGTGTTCACTGTGTTCAGTTATCGAACTGTGAACTCACTCGGAGCTCCAGCCCCACTCATGGATGTTGTAGAAGGTGTTGAGGTTCGTCTGCGTGTTTTGACGCACGTTGACGAGGTTCTCGTTGATGACCAACAGCTCCGGGCTGTCCGACTGCGGCAGCACGTAGGCCTCGGCGACCACCGCTTCCACGGCGGCGTTCGCGCGAGCGGCGGCCTCGTCCATGTCGGCCGTCTCAAAGATCGAGTCGACCAGTTCGTCCACTGCCGAGGAATCCAGCTGTCCGTAGTTCGACGTCGAATCCGAACGCCACTGAGCCGACGGGTTGTTGGCGAACTCAGGCGAGCCGGTCCACTGGAAGTTAATGATGTCGAACTCGGCGTTGTCCAGCGTACGGCTGAAGTCCTCAACCGCGTAAGTGCTGATGGAAGCGTCGACACCGAGATCGATGAGGTACTGCTGTACCAGCTCGGCGGTGGTCTGCGCATCGGCACCAGTCGAAGGCACTCGATATTCCAAGGCCACTTCGACGCCGTCGGGAGTCAATAGTTGGTCGTCTTCCCAGGTGTAGCCAGCGTCCTCGAGAATCTCGCGGGCGGCCGCGGTGTCACCGGAACCGTGACCGGCCTGCGCGACGTAGTCAACGTGATAGTTGTCGTTGTCATTGCGGAACACGTGGTTGGTCTTAGGCTCAGCGGCCTCAAAGGTCAGACCAATGGTGCGGTCAATGACGTGTTGGACGTCGATAACGGTCAACACGGCGTGGCGCAAGGCCTCATCGCGCAGGAACTCGTTTTGGACGTTCAGCGTAAAGTGACGCCAAGCCGAACCGCCGGTGAGCGCGAAGTTCACTTCTTGGGCGCTCTCCAGGGTCTGGATGACCTCGGGGTCGTAACGGCCCATCGAGGCACCGTGCACCGAACCCTGGCGGATTTCGGTCACGATCGACTCTGGATCGTCCATCGACTCAATGCGGATGCTTTGCGCCAGCGGACCGTCTCCGGTCCACTCTTCGTTGGGCTCCAACATGATGTAGTCGCCGATGACGCCGTCTGTGATGCGGTATGGCCCCGCGGAGTACTCCGGAACCGTGCCCGCGAAGTTCTCCAGGGACTCGCCCATGGCCACTGGGTCGCTCTTCCAGTCTTCGAAGCCATACTGCTCGGCCAGGTGAGCCGGGTTGGTCAAGACGACGGCGTATTTCCATTCCGGCGTCAGGTAACCGTCCCGGTAGACCACGTGAACCGTGTTCTCGTCGACTTCCTCGATGTCGGCCACGTTCGAGCCGTACACCGTGGTGCGCGGCTGGCACTGTTCATTGCACAGGTCCGAGTCGCCCGACCAGGCATACCAGTTGTAGATGAAGTCGTCCGCGGAGAACGGCGTACCGTCGCCCCAGCCACCTTCGGGGTTGAGGTTGTACTCAACCGTGAGCGGCTCCTCGCTGACCAAGTGGGGTTCTTGGGTCAAGACATGCGGGTTGTGCTCCCATGAACCATCGGGAAGCCAAAACCCTACGGTCGGGAACACCGGCTGAATCGCCTGGCGCGTGTAGTTGTTCATAGTCTCGGAGTGGACTTCCGACCAACCGGACCAGTCGCCGTCGATAACCCACACGATCTCTTTGTCGCCGGTGGCGTTGGGGTCAAAGTTGCAGTTGTTGGGGTCGTCATCGCAGTCTTCGAAACCACGGCTGGCGGAGTCGCCATCGGTTCCGCCGTTGCCGCATGCCGTGAAGGCCATAACGGCAGCGGCGCCCATGGCAACCGACGCCATGAGCCGCTTGTTGTGAATTTTCATCGTGCTCCTCCCATAGGGGCTAATTCTGGAGTGGAAAAGGAGAGACTTTCGCATTTTGGGTTCGAGAGCAAACCCATTTCTTCGCAGCGCGGCTGAAGGAGAGTCGCCGAGACCGGCGCCGCGACCACAGTAGAGGTCTGGGGAGGCAGACGGGGACGGTCATTAAATATGACCGCCCCCGTCTGTGTGTTCTCATGGCACTGACATCGCCGTAGGCCCGCAAGGGCCTAGTGCCAGTACCAGTTCAGGTGGCCCAAGGGTGTTTAGCCCTCTTCGGCCCAGCCCCACTCGGCGATGTTGTAAACACCGCGCTGCTGCGAGGCCCAGTTGTCGCGAACATTGACCAGGTCCTCGCTGATGAGGATCAGGGCCGGGGACGCGGCGATCGGCAGGACGTAGGCGCCCTCCTCGACCAGGATCTTGCCGGCTTCGTTGGCGTATCCGGCAGCTTCGTCGACGTCGGTGGTCGACAGAACCTGCGCGGCCAGCTCGTCGAAGTCATCGTTGGCCCAGCCACCGAAGTTCGAACCAGATCCACCGCTGAACAGCTGGGTGGGGCCGGTGGCGAAGGTCGGAGAACCGATCCACTGGAAGCTAACCACGTCGAACTGCTGCTCCATGAGCACCTCGGTGAGCTCACCGTCAGCAAAGCTGGACAGGCTCACGTCGATACCGATTTCGCTCAGGTAGGCCTGGAACAGTTCAGCGGTGGTCTGAGCGTTGTCACCCTCGGCGGGCAGACGGTACTCAAGCTCCACGGCGTCGCCGTCCTCAGTCGTCAGCGTGTCACCTTCCCAGGTGTAGCCAGCCTCTTCCAGGATCGCGCGAGCGGCCTCAACGTCACCGGTGCCCTGCGTGGAACCCTCGTACAGGTCCACGAAGTAGTCCGGGTCGTCGTTACGGAAGAAGTGGTTCAAGGCGCGCTCGGCGTCTTCTTGGGTCAGACGCGTCGTGCGGTTGAGGATTTCCTCGATGTCAACGGCGGTCAGTACGGCCTTGCGCAGTTCCACATCGCTGAGGAAACGGCTCTCGGTGTTGAGGTCGAAGTGGCTCCAACCAGGTCCGGCCGCGACGTTGTAGCGGATGCCGTCAACGCCGTCCAGGGTCGAGATGTCGTCGGGGTCGAAACGGCCCGGCGTGGCGCCGTGGATCGTGCCCTGACGCAGTTCGGTGATGATCGCCGAGGTGTCGGAGAACACTTCCATGCGGATGTTCGACAGCGTCGGCTGAACGTCGCCGGCGTATTCTTCGTTGATCTCGTAGGAGACGTAGTCGCCCATGTCGGCGTCAACGATCTTGTACGGACCAGCGGTGTACTCCGGAACAGTGTTCACGAAGTTGACCAGCGACTCACCCATGACCTCAGGGTCGGTCTTCCAGTCTTCGAAGCCGTATTCCTCGGCCAGGTGGGCCGGGTTGGTCAGCACCGTGGCGACCATCCACTCGGGCGTCTGGTAGCCCTCGTTGTAGGAGATGACAATGGTGTTGTCTTCTTCACCTTCGGTGATGTCCTCTACGTGCGGGCCCCAGCCCAACGAGCGCGGCTCACACTGCTCGTCACAGAAGTCTTCGTTGCCCGACCAGGCATACCAGTTGTAGATGAAGTCATCGAGCCCGATCGGCGTACCGTCGCCCCAGGTTCCCTCAGGGTTGAGGTGGTACTGGACCTGCATCGGGTCTTCGTTGATGAGTTCCGGCTCTTGGGTGAGGATGTGGGTGTTGTAGTGGAAGTCGGCATTCTGGTCGAAATAGCCGATCCGCGGAGCCACCGGCTCCAGGACGTCACCGGCGGACTGGCCGTAGGCACCGTGTACCTCGGACCATGAGGCCCAGCCACTGTCCAGACCCCACACCAGCTCCTCGCCGTCGAATGCTTCGCCGGAGTTGCAGGTGGTCGGGTTCTCGTCACAGTCTTCGAAGCCGACTCCGGCGCTGCTGCCATTCGAGCCTGATCCACCGCACGCTGACAACAGCAGCGCGGCGGATGCCGCGGCTGACACGCCGAGCACCGTCTTCTTCTTACGGAACATGTATTTTCCTCCATTGTTGGGCCGGGCGGATTTGCAAGGTAGCGCCGCACAATTTCGCTTGAACCCGGATATCATCCGCGCTCGTGTCACCTAGTCTCGCGACTGCGCAAGGGTATTCCCGGCCCTGTGGCCATAGCCTTACATAAACAAGTGCGTGGTGACAGTTACAGGTGGCGAACTGGTGCGTACTCGTGATGCATTTGTTATGCGTCACAACAAAGCAAAAAGTAGTCGGACCATATCATTGGGTTACCTGAATTTGGGTCACTTGAGCAGGGAAAATGCCGTGTCGCCGAAAAATGATGTGGTGGGCGGCATTCATTGGCGCAATCACGAAAACTGTTCTCGATTAATCAGTCAAGTGTGTCGGGCGCCACACATAGCGCAAGCGCCTGACCACCACAACTAGGCGCACTCACATCGGTAGCACGAATCAATCGGCGACAATCAGCAACCGCCAATATGAAAACTCTACGTTGGTGTTTCTCGCAGCCCTAGCCGCGAGAAACACCAACCGCTTCTTAACCTATTCAGCCTACGACGGCATTGGCTTTTGTCGCGCACGTTGAACAATGCGGGCGACTGGCGAGGTATCAAGCACTTCCCTCGTCAAGCCAACCCCATTCCTCAATGTTGTATAGGCCTCTTTGCTGAGAAGCCCAGTTATCGCGCACGTTGACCAAGTCCTCGTGAACCATGACCAAGACCGGGTTATCGGTGATGGGAAGGACGTAGGCCTCTTCGACCACCGCTTCCACCGCCGCGTTCGCCCGGGCGGCCGCCTCGTCCATGTCAGTCGTTTGCAGGACTGACTGAACCAGCTCATCGATGTTCTCGTTCTCCAAGTTGCCGAAGTTCGAGTTCGAGGTCGAATGCCAAAACTGGCTCGGGGCAGAGGCAAAGGTCGGTGAAGAGATCCACTGGAAGCCAATGACGTCGAATTGCGCCCCCATCAAGACCTCCGTGAGGTCACTGGGCTCATACGTCACCAAGGTCACCTCGATCCCAATTTCGCCCAGGACGCTTTGGAACAGCTCTGCCTGCACTTGAGAGTTAATGCCCTCAGTGGGAAGCCGGTATTCCAACGTCACCTGCTCGCCATCGGGGGTAAAGAGCTTGCCTTGCTCCCAGTAATAGTCGGCGTCTTCCAAAATCTCCGAAGCGAAGAAGACATCCCCCGAGCCCTGCCCAGTTGAGGTCACATAGTCGACGTAGTAGTCGGTTCGGGTCGGGAAGATGTGGTTGCCGCGAACCTCCACCTGGTCATGGCTGAGACGAACCGTGCGGTCGAGGACCTGCTCGATGTCGAACGCGACGAGTACGGCCCGGCGCAACTGCTTGTCTTGCAGGAACTGGTTGTTCATATTCAGGTCAATGTGGCTCCAGCCGGGCCCGGGGGCCACGTTGTAACGGAAGCCAGAGCTACTGCGAAGAGCCGAAATATCGTCGGGGTCGTGGCGACCCGGCGTCGCCCCGTGGACGGTCCCCTGCCGCATCTCAGTGATGATGGCGGAGGTGTCCGCGAAGTACTCCATCCGGATATTGGACAGCACCGGTTGCGTGTCGCCCAGATAGTCCTGGTTGATTTCGAACCGGACGTAGTCACCCATTTCCGCGTCAACGATCTTGTAGGGACCGGCCGAGTACTCGGGCACGGTGTTCACGAAGTTGACCAGCGACTCGCCCATGACCGTCGGGTCGGTCTTCCAGTCCTCGAAACCGTACTGCTCGGCCAAGTGAGCCGGATTGGTTAGCACGGCGGCGAACTTCCACTCCGGAGTGAGGTAACCATCGACATACCTAACGACGATCGTGCCCTCATCAGTCTCAGAGATCTGCTCAACATTGGGACCCCACGCCCCAGAACGCGGCGAGCACAGGTCCTGATCGCACATATCGGGGTCGCCAGACCACGCATACCAGTTGTAGATGAAGTCGTCGAGCCCAATGGGGTTGCCATCGCCCCAGTTCGCGCCCTCCTTCAGGAAGTATTCGACCTCCATCGGATCCTCGTTGATCAGCTCAGGTTCCTTTTCAAAGAGAGCCGAGTTGAGAACCCATTCGCCATCGGGATGGAACGTACCGGTGCGGGGGAAGACTGGCGAAATCACGTCTCCAGCTGCCGCACCGAAGGACGAATGCACCTCTGACCAGCTATTCCAGCTGGCATCTAGAGCCCACACCACTTCCTCTCCGTCGCGACGGGGGCCGGAGTTGCATTCGGCCGGGAAATCCTGACAATCATCGAAGCCCTGGCTGCGATTGTCATCTCCCGAGCCGCCACAGGCGGTCAGCATCAGCGCCGTTGATGCCGCAATCACCACGCCCGTAGCAAAATTCTTTTTAACGAACATCTGTTTCTCCTCATATGCGGAGCTAGCTGGCGCAAGCGCGCCGTAGCGCCCGTCGAAGACGGGGGTATGTCACCGGGGTCGGTCTAGCTCCACCGATAAGCCTGCCACCCAACGCGTCGGTAGCGCACGTTTGAACCGGCTCTGGTACTCCGTTGTAATACAGATGTGACCTGCGAAAATGTTCTCAATTCCGGGCAATTGAGCCATTGGAGAGTTATTCGACCATCCCAGTGCATAGCCATATCCGCCATTCGGTTGAGGAGACACTAGCCGATCGACTAATAAGGTCGACTGCCCAAAAAAACGCTTTCGCCAGCCCTGTGATACCGAGGCGCAACCGTCGGTAGGCAAAACCGCGGATACATCGGCACGATGGCCCCAGATACTGGCTCACGCCCGGAGCAAAACCCACCCGAACCTAGATAAACCAAGGGCCCGAACACGTGGTGTTCGGGCCCTTGGGGCCGGCTTGAGCCGACAGGCCAGCGAGCGATATCAAGTGACCGTCCAAGCAAAATTGCCCACAGCGGCACTCAAGGGGAGCGGACCTATTGAGCCGCCAAGCCCCACTCGGCCATGTTGTACATCGCCCGGCTCTGGGTGGCCCAGTTGTCGCGGACATTGACCAGTTCGTCATTGGCCATGATGATCACCGGCGTGTCGGTTATCGGCAGCACGTAGTGATTCGTCACCGCCTGTTCCAGCGCGGCGTTAGCCAGCTGGGCCGCCTGGTCCATATCGGTGGTCTCCATGACCTCCTCAGCCAACGAGTCGAGCACCTCATCGTCGAGACCGCCATAGTTCGAACCAGACTGTGAATGCCAGTACTGGTGGGCGTTTTGCGCAAACGTCGGCGACCCAGTCCATCCGAAGTAGACCATGTCATAGTTCTGGCCCGACAGAACGTCACCAAGTTCACCGGTGGCGATCTGGTTGAGCTGGATGTTGATACCCAGGTCGCCCAGCTGCTGTTGGAGCAGTTCGCCGTAGGTCACGTTGATCGAGTTGTCGCCCCCAAAGCGGAATTCCAGCTCGACGGGTTCTCCATCGGGAGACAAGAGCGCGTCGTTGTTGTCGAACGAATAGCCCGCTTCTTCCAGAATGGACCGAGCGGCCTCGAGGTCACCGGTGCCCTGTGCGGTGTCAGACAGGTAGTCCTCGAAATAGTCGTTGTCGTTACGGAAGATGTGGCTAAGCTTGCGCTCCAAATCCTCCATGACCAAACGGTGTCCACGGTCAAGCATCGCCTCGACATCGATGGCGGTAAAGATGGCTTCCCGCAGCGCGTCGTCCGACAGGAACTCGTTGTTCATGTTCATGTCGATGTGATTCCAGGCCGGACCGGCCGAGACACGATAGTTGATGCCTTGAGTTCCCTGGAGCTGTTCCAACATGTCCGGGTCGACCGCCGAGGGCGAAGCGCCGTCAATGGAGCCGTTGCGCAGCTCGGTGATGATCGACTCGACCGACTCGATGCGCTGGAGCGTGATCTTGTCCAAAGTCGGCTGGATCGAACCGGCCCACTCCTGGTTGGGTTCCAAGATCACGTAGTCCGACACGGCGGCGTCAGTGATTTTGTACGGCCCTGCGGTCCAGGTCGGCACCGTCGAGACGAAGTGATTGACCGACTCTTCCATGGCAGAAGCGTCGTTCTGCCAGTCAAAGCCTTCCGCTTCAGCGATGTGGGCCGGGTGGGAAAGGACTTCCTGCATCATCCACTCTGGCGTCAGGAAGCCGTCGCGGTAGGTGACGATAATGGTCTGTTCGTTGTCACCTTCATCGATGGAATCGACGTTGGCTCCATACGAAGTCGCGGGCGGGACGCAGCCTTCACACAGGTCTTGGTCACCGGAGCGGGCATACCAGTTCCAAATGAAGTCGTCGACGTTCACGTTCGTGCCATCGCCCCATGTGGCCTCGGGGTTGAGGGTGTACTCGACCTGTAGCGGGTCATCCGAGAGCATCTGCGGCTCCTCGGCCAACAGGCCGTCGTTGTAGACGAAATCGCCTGCTTGGTTGAATTCGCCAACACTGGGCAGGGTCGCCAAGATCGCCTGGCGGGTGTAGACGCTGGAGCTTTCCGTACTGACCAAGCTCCATCCTTCCCAGCCCGAGTCGATGGCCCAGTTGATCTCGCCGCCGTCGCGGCGCTCGCCCTCGTTACAGGTGACCGGGTTGTCTTCGCAGTCTTCGAATCCGGCCCCGGCGGGGGTGGCGCTTCCGCCGCCGCAGGCGGTGAGGACTAGGGCCAGCGACGTGGCTGACACCAGTCCAAATACTGATTTCTTCATCAACATCTCTCTCCTCCGAAAGTGAGCCGGGAGGCGAACGAGTCGACACGACGTTCTCGCGAGCCAATGCCCGCGCCAAACCTGGTCGCATCATTGAGACCAAGGCGAGGCTGGGCCATATGACACAGGACCATGACCGCACCCGGCCAGGTCATGGCCACGGATGGGGCATCGGGGTCCGGAGTGGGTGTCGGTCGACCGTTGGAGGTCGCCTTCCGGCGGTGTTGCGACCACCCTGACACATAAGTTGAGAACCCAGCCGCAACAATGTGGTTTCGTGGCAGCCTCGTGACAAAGATGTTATGCGGCCTGTGAACTAGCCCTCATTCGAAAATTCCGCAATGGACACTTCGCTCTCTGCACTGAGATTCTGGAGCTCTATTGCCATTGCCACCTCAATTCACCTCACATTTGCTCTTCTCTCCACTGTCCTCAGTATTCACATAGTGCAGGTTCTGCACGTGCCTGACGGGTGGATGAATATGACCTGCGTGGTGAGCTCGTCATCGGCCACCACGGGCGCAATCCCGTTGAACCAACCGATGAGAGGGCCAAGCTGACGTACCAGCCTTCTCATCGGGTATTCCAGTGGCCTAACAGAAGCTAAACGGTAGTAGAGGATTGATCTCTCAACCGGCACACCCAACCTGAAGGAGCAGTTGAGTATGGCGAGTATTGGAATCATAGGAGTCGGCGAAATCGGGCGAGCCCTGGTCACTGGACTACAAGACACCAACTCCCCGCCCCATGTATGGCTTTCGCCTCGGAATGCGCCAACGGCCTCAGCGTTGTCAGCGCAATTCGAGGCGGTGCGGGTGTGCGCTGATAATCAGGAAGTGGTCGACCATTCCCAGATCGTCGTGATATCGGTGCGTCCATCGGACCAAGACGCAGCTCTAGACGGTCTGCGGATAAGTCGCGAGAAGACAGTAATCAATGTGATGGCCGGAGTATTCAACGACGACCTGCGTCGGAGGCTGTCCACCGAAGCGGCAATCGTGCGAGCCATACCGCTCCCGGCGGTGAGCCAATGCCAGGCCATCACCGTAGTTAGCCCATCGCATCCGCAGGTGAACGAGCTCTTCGATCAACTGGGAGGTTCGTTGCCGGTCGCAAGTGAAGACGAACTCAATGTCTTCTCCGCGTTGACGGCAACTTTGAGCACTCAATACCGATACTTGACGACCACTGCCGCATGGGCTGTCAGTCAAGGACTCTCAACTGAGGCAGCGGATCGTTACGTTCGCGGCCTCTTCCAGGGCATCGGCCGGGCGCTGGAGGACCGTAGTCACACCTTGGATGAACTCGCGGCTAGACATGAGACCCCGAACGGAATCAATCACCGAATCCGCACCACATGGTTTGACGAGGCCAATGTTGGCGCGTTGACCAGCGCTCTTGACGAACTACTGGCCTCCCTCTCCCCACCCAAACGAGGAACGACTTGCGACTAGTGGGGGGTGATTACTGCCCCGGTACCCGAGGATCAAGCCGGGTCCTCGGACTTGGACCGCAATCGCAAAATAAAGCAGGTGAGCGCCTCGGCAGAAGCATGTAACGGTTCTATGTACCCAGCTGGGGAATGCCTCGCGACTGACATGTCTTGCAGGTGAAAACCATGCTCACAGCTGAATCATGTAGCAGCTCCGGTGTGAGGCGGGACGGGATCAGAACTATCACCTCATGTGAGAGGCTGGCCAAAGCTCCTGTCACGGTGTCTCCTACGCGGTCGCACGAGGGGCGGGTGCCAGCCTGGAGGTAACGTTGAAAAGCCCTGAGAAGTCGCGCCGCCCTCGTCTAGCCGCCCACGGAGCTGTTTCCACTTGGCTATCGCTATGCAGCGATCGCAAACTACGTGAGCTCGTGGACGCCGCCACACCGGTCGGTTCCGGCATCGGCGGGACGACTGTCCTGCTGGAGGTCGACCGAACCCCTGTCTTCGTCAAGCAGGTACGTCTGACCGATCTCGAACTACAAGCTGAGAACGTTCACTCCACCGCAAATCTGTTCGAGCTACCGCTTTCGTGCCATTACGGCCTGGGCAGCATCGGTAGCCCCGGGTTTGGAGCGTGGCGGGAGCTGGCCGTACACACTATGACGACGAACTGGGTGATCGCGGGAGACTATGAGGGCTTCCCCTTGATGTACCACTGGCGGGTGCTCCCGGGCACTGGCGAGCCGCTTCCCGATGAACTGGCCGATGTGGAACAAGCTGTCGACTATTGGGGTGGTGGCCAGGGAATACGTCACCGGATCGAGGCTCTACAGGAATCCTCGGCGAGCCTCTTTTTGTTCCTGGAGTACTTCCCGCACAACTTGCATGACTGGCTGAGTGAACCGGTCAAGGCCGGAGACGAGGCTGCGGCGCGAGCCTGCGCCATGGTCGACAGCGAGTTGGAAGCTGGCATCTCGTTTATGAACGCCCACGGGTTGCTTCACTTCGACGCCCACTTTGAGAACATCCTGACTGACGGCCAGCGGCTTTACTTCGCCGACTACGGCCTCGCGATCTCCTCACGCTTCGAACTCGCCCCAGCCGAGGCCGACTTCTTTGCCCAACACCGCAGCTACGACCGGTGCTATACCGCCACCCACCTAGTAAACTGGCTGGCCGTGGCTTTGCACGGGCACGAACCGGAGGAACGCAGGGCGTTTGTGCGTTCCTGCGCCCAAGGGATGCCTGGGCCGGGAACTCCGCCGGCGATCGCGGCACTTCTCGTCCGTCACGCGCCAATCGCCGCCGTGATGGGAGATTTCTATCGCCAATTCCAACGGGAGGACCGGGCAACGCCCTACCCGCTGGAGGCAATCCGGCGGGTCGAAAAACCAGACGACGCGCCTGAGTCCACGAAGCCATATCAGGAGGCCTATGCAAAAGCGCACATTCAAGGCCCCAGAATGCGGAGTTGAGACAGGTAAACAAGCCGCGAAAGTGCCTTTTGCATAAGCCTCCAGGCTGTTGACCTAGCCCGGCCCTCACCGGCCGCCGAGGCGGAGGCACCCCAAGGAAATTTGCGGGAAAAGCTCTAGCCGACGCCCATCTCCTGGGGCAACGACAGGGAGTGCACCAGGGTTAGGCGCGACACCGCGCGGGTCACGGCCACATACAACAGGCGCAAACCAATACGTTCGACCGCAGCGATATGCGCGGGTTCCACAACCACCACATGATCGAACTCCAAGCCCTTAGCCACCGAGGCGGGAATAATCTCCACACGCTGCGTCTGTGCCAGCGTCGGACCCAACGCCTCGATCAGCGCGGGGACATCCGCATCGTGGGCGATGACGCCCACCAGTCCTTCTTCGGCCAGCGCCTGGGTGATGGCTTGTTTGGCTCCCGTTAGCGGGTTTGGCGCGTGCACGTGGTCTAGTTTGCCGTCTCGGCGGATGGACTTCGCGGGTGCGACGTCGACGTCTAGGTGCGGCAGCATGTTGTTGGCCAATTCCACGATGGCCTCTGGTACGCGGTAGCCGATGGTCAGTTCGCACAGCTCGGCTTCGGGTTTGCCCAGGTGGCCGAGTAGTTCTTTCCAGCTGTGCGCCGCCCATGGAGTTGTGCCTTGGGCGAGGTCGCCGAGGACGGTGATTGACCCGTGGGCGCTGCGGCGGGCGATGGCGCGGGCCTGCATTGGCGAGAGGTCTTGGGCTTCGTCGATGACGAGGTGTCCTGACAGGTTCGACCAGGTCAGGCAGGATTCGAGCTCGTCGAGGAGGACGATATCGGCTGCTGTGAGTTTGAGCGACCGGCCTGGCATGGCCAAGTGGTCTTGTTCGCTGGTGGTGAGTAGTCCTTCGCAGCATTGGGCGCGAAAGTCGCAGTCGGTGTAGAGGCGCCGTAGGACGTCTTTGGCTTTGAGGCGGGGCCATATGGCGTCGAGGAAGCCTTTGACGACGGGGTTACGGCCGATTTTGCTTTCCCATTTGCGGTCGGGTGACTGTCCGGTGCGTAGTTCGGCTTGGCGTCGGATGCCCGAGATGATGCCCTGTTTGAGGAAGTCGAGTCCGGCTAGGTAGGTCTGGTGCTCGTTGCCCGCGTCGGTGGCGAGGTCTGAGAGGAATTGGTATCCGAGTCGCCAGCGCCAACCTTCGTCGGAGATGACCATGCCTTCGGGTTCTTGGCCGATTTTTTCCAGTGCTGTGGGGACGGTGCTGACGTGGGACCAAACGGCGCGGCGGCAGATTTCGGCCATGCGCTCGTTGTGTTTGATGTATGCGGCCTCGGGTGTGTCGGTGTGTTTGGCGGCTTGGGTTGACAGCAGGGTGTCGATGGTGAGTTGGCGTACTGATGCTTCGCCGAGAGTGGGGAGGACTTGGGAGATGTAGCGCAGGAAGTTTTCGTTGGGGCCGATGATGAGGAGGCCGTTTTTGGCTAGTTGTTCTCGGTGGGTGTAGAGCAGCCAGGCCGCGCGGTGTAGGCCGACGGCGGTTTTTCCGGTGCCGGGTGCGCCTTGGACGCATAGGGACGTGGAGAGGGCGCGGCGGATGAGTTCGTCTTGTTCGGGTTGGATGGTGGCGACGATGTCGCGCATGGGGCCGGTTCGGGGGCGTTCGATTTCGGTGGCGAGGATGTCGGAGGTGGCGTCGATTCCGGCGGTGAGGTCTTCGTCTTCGAAGCCGGTGATGGTGCCGTTGCCGAATCCGAATCGGCGGCGTTTGAGTACGTCTTGGCGGTTGTGGACGGAGGCGCGGTAGTAGCGTTCGGCGACGCGGGCCCGCCAGTCGAGAACGAGGGGGTGGTAGGACTCGTCGCGGATGTGGCGGCGTCCGATGTGGTAGTCCTCGTCGGGGTTGGTTGGTTCTTCCCCCATCCACAGGCGTCCGAAGAATAGGGGGATGTCGGGTCGGTGGCGGAGGTCGGCCAGACGTTGGGCGCGGTGTTTTCCTAGCGCGAAGGCGACGGTGTCGTCTGAGGTGATGTCGGAGATGGCGAGGTTTTTGCTGCCTTCGGCGATTTCTTCGCTGGCGAGAGCGGTGAGGTGGTCGGTGGCCTCGTACATGTCGGCCATGGCGGCGGTGGCGCGTTCGAGGTGGGACCGTTCGGCGGCGAGTTCGTGTTCTAGGTCGGGCGCTGGTGACGGTTCGGTTGTGGATACAGGTGTGGACCCGGTTGAAGACATGGTGGATTTGTCCTGACTAGAGCAGTGATTCTGACACGGCTCCACCGACCCCAGAATTGCTCGCGCGACTTTGGTCGTGCCGGTATGAGTGGGCATTTCGCGAGATAGCGGGTTCGGCTCGGTGACCAGCGATCCAACTTAGTCGACAGTTATAGCGGTCGTCAAATCCTTTTTGGGATAGCGAGGGTTGGGATTGAGGTGGCGGTCGGTTTACTCAGGGGTGTTCGCGGTGGCGAATTCCTTTTGACGTCGTGCGATCTCGGAGCCAACTGTTCGCAGTTTGTGGCGGCACCAGATCCCGGAGAGGATGAGTCCGACTGCGGCGGCCATGAAGATCGCGTCGATGCGTTGCACGTTCATGCCCCACCATGTCAGGTTGAGGCCGGCGAGGATGGTTCCGGCGGCTGTGGTGCTGATGGCGATGCTCAGCAGGCCGGCTATGCGCACGGTGAGGCTGAATAGCGAGGTGACTCGCCCTAGTTTTTGGCTGGGTACGAGTCGCACCATCATGGGGAAGGCGATCACGTTGAAGATCCCCATCGCGAAACCAAACCCGCCGTTGATCACTAGTGCGGTGGCCAGGTCGGGTGTCCGTGACAGGGCTAGCAGTAGCGCTCCGGCCGTTATCAATGCCAGGTAGAGCAGGGCGGGTGCTCGTTCGGTATCGGCTAGCCTGCTGCCGAGCAAGGACCCGGCGATGGAGCCGCCTCCGAATATCGCCACCATGATCCCGTACCAGTAGGCGGAGGAGTTTAGGTTTTCGAGGACGAAGAAGATTTGTAGTGTTCCCACCATGCTCATTGCGGCGGTGCCGATGGTTCCGGCCACGAATATGTCGCGTACGAAGCGGTCGCGGGTCACGCTGTGCCAGCCGTCGCGAAATTCGATCCCGAATGATGGCGGTGCGGAGTCGACGGGCTGGGGTTTTTCTTCCCAGCCGGAGGTTTTGCGGGCCGCGATAAGCATGAGGAAGGAGAATACGAATGACATGGCGTTGATGAGGAACGCGGCGGCCACTCCGGCTACGGCCATGACTGCGGCCGCCAAACTTGGTCCGGCCATCTGGGCGATGTTGCCTTGGGTGTGCAGGTAGCCGGTGGCTCGCCCCAGTTTGTCGTCGGGGACGGTGTGCCGGATGGTGACAATTCGGGACGGCATGAGGAACTGTCCGGCGCCCGCGGTCACCATCGCCACCACGCAGATGAGCCCTATTAGCAGCCACATTGGTGTCGCCTCGGCCCATTGCCACAGGATGATGGCGGTGGCTGCCATGAGGCAGGCCATGATCGCGTCGACGGCCATCATCGTGCGCCATTTGTTCCACCGTTCGGCCAACACTCCCGCTATGGGGGCGACCACGATAGACACGGCGACCGACAGGATCGATATGAGGCCAATGACCATGGGGGCTTGGGTCATTCCGGCCAGCAGAACTCCACCGATCCAGATCCGCAGTGCGTTGGAGTTGAGCTGGTCGCCGGTGACGCTGAGTAGCCCACCGGCGAACATACGCCGGTAGGTGGCGTTTATGAGCACACTTGCAGCCCGTTCATCTGGGCGATCAGGTCAAATCGCTCCTGCACGTTGAACTTGTAGGCGGGGCATGGTGGGTTTCCTTCGTCCCACTGTTTCGGGCAGGCCCCTCCACATACGGGCAGCATTTTGCAGGTGGCGCACCAGGTCTTGCCACTTTCGACTGTTTCGGTCCAGTCGTCGTAGGGTCCGACGGGTCGCACTGTCAGTGGTAGTAGTTGGACCTTGCCCAGTGAGTCGGCCATCTCATGCTTGGGCACGAGCGGATGTTCGGTGCAGGAGAAGACGTTTCCTGAGCTGGAGATGACTTCGGAGCGCAGTGCCGTCGCCGAGCACACGGTGCCGACGATGCTTTCGGGCAGGATCGACACGTGTAGTCCGTGGTCGATCATTCGCTCGTACCAGTCCAGTTGCAGCTTGGAGAATTCGGAGCGTTCCACTTCGATCGCGGAGACATCGTTGCCCCACGAGTAGACCGGGACGAGGTTGAAGTCCACTTGGTCTTGGAAGAACTCGTGTTCGGCCATGAGGTCGATGTATTCATTGACCCATTCGCGGTTATTGACATCCACGTTGGTGCGCAGGCGGATGTGGAAGCAGCCGAGGTCGTCGTCTGCTAGGACCTGTTTCAGTACCGAGATGATGTGATCGAACGACCCTCCGCCTTTCTTGAGGGGGCGGTGGGTGTCGTGAATGCGGGCCGGTCCGTCCAGGGTGATTTCCAGGTGGGAGACCTGGCAATCCCGGATCAGTTCGCGGGCCTTGGCGTGTGTCAGCAAGCTGCCGTTGGTGACCATGGTGGCCTTGTAGCCTTTGCCGAGCCTTTCGCATTCGGCTATGAATTGGCGGCTGAGGTCCACCACGACGGGGTATCCGGCCATTGGTTCGCCGCCGAACCAGGAGATGTTCACCTTTTCGGTGGCTTCGTCGTTGATTCCGGCGAGTACTCGTTTGGCCACCGCGTCACGATGGCTGTCGGTGAGTTTGCCGGACTTGTGCAGCTGTCCGCAGTATGAGCAGCCCATATTGCAATAGCTGCTCGGTAGGAGAACGTAGTTGCGGAGGGCGAGGCTGCGGTTGGAGCGTCGTTGCCGGTTGAGCACGAAGTCGAGCTCATTGACCTCGGCGTCAACCACCGCTTGAATCTCTCTCAAGTCGCTCAGGTGCTCTTGGGCGATGGCCTCAACGTGGCCATTTTCCAACTGCGCCACGACGTCGCTGGGGAAACAGGCGATGGTACCGGTCCGAGTCGCATAGATCATCCGGTAGTCGATGTCATCGTCGGCGCGATATTGAGATCCACTGGTGTGCAGATAGTCGCTAACTTTTAGTTTCATGAAAAATCAGACACTCCTCGCAGAGTAAGAGGCTTATGCAAAAGTGGGGTTCAAGGTAGCCGGGAACGAAGTGTCCGCCGAGTAAATGGGCCGACGCGAGCGAAGATGACTTCTATTGCATATGCCTTTATGCGGGTTATGCAATAGCGCGCGTTCAAGGCCGTACCAGGCGGTGCTTACACAGGAAAACGAGCCGACGAAAGCGGCGAAAATGCCTTTTGCGTGATCCTCTATGAGAGTTGAGCCGGGGCAAATTGTATGTCATGGGTCGGCAGTTGCCATTTGTCAGTAGAGTGCAAAAATACTACTGCCGTGTTCGCTCTACGAAAGGGCGGCTGGAGAGCGACCCGGCTCATCTGTTCGACGGCCGAGTCGCTGGGTCAACTATTCGACCTGGCAGGAGCAGTTGCCGCCGTGGCAACCGCAGTTAACGCCACGGTTGCGGTTCTCGGGGTTAGTATTGGCGGCTTTCATCTTCAACATGATTATCTCCTCGAAGGTTGATTCACATCCCATGGCGGGTTCCATGGCATGTAAGTCAGGAGACTATAGTCCGGACGCACTCTTATCGCATATGTAACGCATAGCTTTCAGATTGAAAATGATACCCATTAAGAAATCTCCACATTAGCGGAGATTCACGGTACCAAAGTGACAGGGCGAGATCTCCATTCGCCGCAATTCACTCGCTTCATCGCATTCACTACTTCGGTGAATTTGCTCCCCAAAGGCGCTCTATTCACCGTTGAAAAAGGACCATTCGCAGGGCAGTTTTAGAGCCAAGAGGGCTACTTTTACAGCGAGGCTTAGAGCTCCTATCAGGTTTCTCTTCCTACTGCGGTGGAGTGATGTCGCGCCTGGCCGCGTTGTCGGCCCTTGCCCATACCCGCTGGGTATGAACAAGGGCCTCCGCCTCCCCACGCACTGACAGCACACCATCCTCGCCACGGAAACAAACCTGATAGGAGCTCTACGGGCCCCGCAAGGCCACTGGCCTCGACGGCCCCACCGGTGAGTGGGCCACCGCGCGATCGAACCGCGATGCGGTCTCCATGAATCCACATAGCAAGAGATCCCCCGGTAACGCTCTGACTGGGTTGGAAAACCCGGTTAGAGCGCCTACGGAGGACCTCTTGTCAATCAATGTCCCTTCGCGCACGGGGGCCCAGCTCACCCTGGCAAGGAATCGGCCTAAAGAGCCGCTAGACAATTTCCGCTTTGTCCTGCTGGATTTCCAATGTGCCCGAGGCAATGTCCTCGGCGAAGTGGCACGCCACTTTGTGAGGCGCGGCTTGTCCCGACTGGGCCTTATAGGACCGCAGCAAGGGCACTTCGGTCCTACACCGATCCTGCGCCCACGGACAGCGCGTGTGGAATCGGCAGCCCGATGGCGGATTAGCTGGTGATGGCAGGTCCCCTTGCAACAAGATCCGCTCGCGTCGATCTTCCACGTCCGGGTCCGGCACCGGGACAGCCGACATCAGTGAGCGAGTGTAGGGGTGCGCGGGCTCCGCGTAGAGCATGTCGGAGTCGGCTTCTTCGACCACCTGCCCCAGATACATGACGCCCACTTTGTCGGCGATGTGACGCACGACCGCCAGGTCGTGAGCGATGACGATATAGGCCACGCCGGTCTCCTCCTGAATCTCCTCCAGAAGGTTCAGGACCTGAGCCTGAATCGACACGTCCAGGGCACTGACGGGCTCGTCGCAGATGATCAGGTCGGGGCGCAGCACGGTTGCCCGCGCGATCCCTATGCGCTGCCGCTGACCGCCGGAAAACTCGTGCGGGTAGCGAGTCAACGACGTGGAGGGCAGACCCACCGCGTCCAAGACCCCGTGCAGCATTTTGCGACGGGCGACCTTGCCTTTGGCCAGGCCATGGGCGATGAGCCCCTCGGAGAGAATTTCCTCGACACACTGACGCGGGTCGAGCGAACCCATCGGGTCCTGGAACACCATTTGTAGGCGCTGTCGCGACTTACGCATGTCCTCGGTCGATAGGGCCGCCAGATCAACGCCGTCGAAGTACACATGGCCCGAGGTGATCTCGTTGAGTCGCAAAATAGCTCGCCCCAGAGTGGACTTGCCGCATCCGGACTCGCCCACCAGCCCATAGGTCTGGCCGGGTTCCACTTCCAATGTCACCCCGTCGACCGCGCGGACGTGGCCGATCGTGCGCTCGATGAGAATGCCCTTTTTGATGGGAAAATGGACCTTGAGGTCCTCTACCTTCAGCAAGCTCACGCCTCGGCCTCCTCATTGTCGTCGGTCGACTTCTCGTCCGAGTGACTTCCTGACACCGCCTCGGCTGCGGTCTCCACCGTAGCCAGGTCGTCGGTGGGATTATGCGGTTGGGCTGGATTGACACAGCGGTGACGGTGCGGATAGTCCTTACCCGAACCTTCCCGCCCAGAACCGTAGGTGCTACCGATCTTGGCCGTGGCGTCCTTCTCCAGCTCGCCATAGGCGCCTAGCAAGACCAGCTCGGGAGTTCCCTGTAGACATTCCATTTCATAGCGGTCGCAGCGCGGCGCGAAGGCGCATCCGTCTCGCCAATCCACAATGTCGTTAATGGAGCCGCGAATGGGCTTCAGAGGTTCCCCCCGAGCCGAGTCCAGCCGAGGAATCGAACCCAGCAGGCCCGTGGAGTAGGGGTGTGTGGGCCGGTGGAACAGGTCACGCCGCTCGGCGGCCTCGACCACTCGGCCCGCATAGAGCACATTTACCCGGTCGCACAATCCCGCGACCACACCTAGGTCGTGAGTGATCATGAGAAGCGCCGTGCCCTCTTGATCCACTAGCTCTTTGAGAAGCTCCAGGATTTGCGCCTGAATGGTCACATCCAGAGCCGTGGTCGGCTCATCGGCGATCATGAGGCGCGGTGCGCAAGCGACGGCCATCGCGATGAGCGCACGCTGACGCATACCGCCGGAGAGCTCGTGCGGATACTCCTTGAGTCGCCGGGTCGGGTCGGGGATGCCGACCCGCTCCAGCAGGTGAGCTGCCTCTTTCTTGGCCTTCTCCCCCTTCAAGCCGCGGTGACGTTTGAGGATCTCAGTGACCTGTAGCCCGACAGGGACCACGGGGTTGAGCGACGAGAGCGGATCTTGAAAGATCATGGCCAACTCGGTGCCGCGCATATCACGTAGCCGACTGCGCGAGATCGACAGCAAGTCGGTTCCGTTGTAACTGACCTCGCCGCCAATGTCGACTCCGCGGCGAGGCAGCAAGCCCATGAGCGCCAACGACGTCACTGACTTTCCACAGCCGGACTCGCCAACCAAACCAACGACCTCGCCGGAGTCCACGTCGAACGAGACACCATCGACTGCGCGGTTGGGGGCTCGGTTCTTCTTCGTGAAGGCGACCGACAGCTCGTTTACTTCCAGCAGTGACACGCCACTCACTTCCTCAACTTCGGATCTAGGGATTCACGCATCGACTCACCGAGCAAGGTGAAGCCGAGGGCCGTGATGATAATGGCGATGGCCGGGAAGATGGCCATAAACGGCGCCGGTCCAATGAAGCGCTGCGCGTCGGCCAACATGCCGCCCCACTCGGGGTAGGAGATATCGGCCGAGCCCAAGCCAAGGTAGGACAGAGCCGCCGCTTCGATAATGGCCGTGGCCAGTGTCAAAGTCGCCTGCACCAAGATCGGCCCCATCGAGTTGGGAAGCACATGGCTAAAGACGATCTTCGGGCGCTTCACTCCCAAAGAGACCGAGGCGGTCACATAGTCAGACTGCGATTGGGCGAGCATGGAACCGCGCAGCAATCGGGCGAAGATGGGAATTTGTGCCACACCTACCGCGATCATCACCGTCGTCAGGCTGGGCCCGAGAATGGCGGCGACCGAGACGGCCAGCAACAGGGCCGGCACCGACAGCATGATGTCGACAATGCGCATCAGAAAGTTGTCGACCCGTTTGCCCCAGCGGCCGCCCAGTCCCGCGCATGCCCCGGCCGTACCGCCCAACAGGGCCCCGAACACGAGCCCCAGCAAGGTGGCGACGACTCCGACTAGCAGTGATTGTCGCGCCCCGACCAGCATCCGGGAAAGTAGGTCGCGCCCGGCATGGTCCAATCCCAGGAGGTTCTCCGCGCGCGGCCCGACGAAGATGTTCTGGTTGGGGAACACGTCGCCACGCCACAGCTGCGCGGTTGGGTCGTGTGGAGCGATCCAAGGAGCCAAGACCGCCAAGACAACGAAGATTCCCACGATAATCGCACCGGCGATCGCCATGGGGCTGCGCCGCATTTGTCGCATCGCCTCCACCCACAGGTTCGCACCCGCGGTGGCATCCTTGCTCGCCGATAGCTGAGCGAGCCGGTCGATCTTGTCTACTTTGTTTTGCTTCAATGTGGACATCATGATTACTGCACCCGCACTCTCGGGTCGAGGAGCGTGTAACACAGGTCCACCAACAAGTTCACGATGACGAACACCACCGCGATGAGGAGAATCGACCCCATGATGGCTTCGTAGTCGCGGGTTTGGGTGGCGTTGTATACGAAGGAACCCAGACCACCGAAGTTGAACACCGACTCGGTCAGGACCGCTCCGGCCAGTAGCGCCCCGGTCAACAGACCGGTCGCCGTGACCACCGGCAACATCGCGTTACGCAAGACGTGGCGGGTTTGAATGACGTGGGCCTTCAAACCTTTGGACTCGGCGGTGCGCACGAAATCCTCTCCCAGGGTTTCCAACACACTGGCACGGGTCATACGGGTGATGACCGCCAGCGGAATCGACGACAGGGCCAAACCGGGGAGAATCAAGTGTGTCAAGGCATCACCGGTGACATGGAATTCTCCGGTGATGATGGAGTCAAAGACTCGCAACCCGGTGATGTTCGTATACGACAACCCGGTCGTCAGACGTGAACCGGCGGGCAGCCAGCCCAGCTGAACGGCGAAGACTTCCTTGAGCATGAACGCCAGGAAGAAAACCGGGGTACAAATGCCCACGAGGGAACCGGCCACAGCTCCGAAGTCGAGGATTCCGCCGCGTTTGCGAGCGGCGAGGTACCCCAGCGGCACACCGACAAAGAAGGCGATGATCATGGCCATCATGGCCAGTTCGAACGTGGCTGGGAAACGCTCGGCAATTTCGGTCGACACTTGGCGACCTTGCAGCGTCGTGCCCAGGTCAAATTGCAGCAGCCGCTGCATGAACAGCCCATATTGCAGCCAGATCGGTTCATTCAGACCGAGCGCTTCGCGTGCGGCCTCCCGGTCCGCCGCAGTGGCGTTGTCGGGCAAAAGCGCGTTTTCGGGTCCGCCGGGCAATGCCCTGACCCACGCGAACAGCAGCACAGAGAGCCCAAACAATGTGGGAATGAGCTGCAATAGTCGTTTGACGATATATCGCAACACCGTGAAGTCCTATTAGCTATCAGGCGTCGATCGAGCGGTACGTCGCGACGGGCGCGTGGGCGAACGAGCACATGTGAGGATGCTCCCCAGCGCCAATCTGCTACGTATCTCGACCAAGGTCTCGCCTTAAGGGTCCTGCGAACCCGCTGCATTCCATGACTTGCGGTTCATGGGTCCATAGCCGGTACGTTGTCGTAGATTCAGTTTCCGGGGCAGGAAGCGGGGTTCGACAGGGTTGTCAAGAGATGTCTCTCAAAAGCTCTCAAAGAGGTCGGGATATTCGGATGTGGTCTCAGGGTCGCTGGCTGAGCTATTGAAGCGACCAGATCGGATGTGATGGTGATATTCGTGGGTAGTGGGGCCCAAGCACATTCGCTGAACCTGAGCCCCACAACCGGAGGTTTCATCGAGGTCGAACCCAAGCTGCTATCCGAAGCCCGGACTCGACCTATCTATGCGGTTGGTTACTTGAAGCTCACCTCGGCGAACATTTCCTGCGTCAGCTCGGAGATGTTCGGCGGGTTCACGTTGTCGGCGAAGACGATCGAGGGCGGCGACGAGGAGATTGGCAGCCCCGGCAGCTCATCCATGATCAAGACGTTCGCTTCTTGCAGCAACTGGGCACGAACGTCCGGGTCCGGCTCCGCGTCAACTTCGGCTAGCTTGTCGAAGACGTCGTCGTTGTCCATGCCGAATTCAGGCGTGTACGAGTCGAACCAGGTTCCCAGGAAGTTGTAACCCTCGTTGAAGTCGCCGGTCCAGCCCAGCAGGTACATCTCGCAGTCTCCGCCGTTGGCGGCGGGGATGTAGTCGTTCCACTGCATCGGGACCTCGACGATCTCGACTCCGACAGCTTCCAGGTCGCTCTTGATGGACTCGAAGATGTCCTGCACGCTGGGCATGTAGGGCCGCGAAATGTCGGTCGGCCAGCAGAATTCCAGGCTCAGGTCTTCGTGACCAGCGTCGGCCAGCATGCTCTGGGCGGTGTCGGGGTCGTAGTCGAACGTACGGACGTCCGGGCTCCAAGCACTCAGAGTGGAAGGCATGAACTGGGTCGCGACCTCTCCACCCTCAGGCAGGATTCGGTCGACGATGTCCTGGCGGTTGACAGCGTGGGCCAGTGCCTCGCGAACCTCAAGATCGGCCAGAGCTTCGTTGTCCTGCTGGAAGGCCAGGTACAGGATGTTAAAGACGCCACGGGCGGGAACCTGATAGCCGGCTTCGGCTAGCTCCACCGCGTGAGCGGGCGGAACCAGGTCGTATCCGTGGATCTCACCAGACTCCAGGGCCTGCTTGAGAGCGGTCTCGTCGTCGTAGGCCTTGAAGATGATCGATTCGACGCCAGCGGGCTCGCCCCAGTAGTCGTCAAAGCGGTCCAGCTTGATCTCGGCGGCCGAGTGGTCCCATTCGGAGTACTGGAACGGGCCGGTTCCGGCGAGGACGCCGACTTCCTGCGTATAGGACGGAAGCGGGTCGCTGGAATCCTGCATTTCGGTGTCATCGATCTGCGCCAGGGAGTCTGGGCTGATGATTCCGAAGGTGGCCATGGAGAAGGCGCCCGGGTAGTTCGCGCTCACCTCGTTGAGCTCGATGACCACGTCGAGGCCGTCTGCGGTGCAGCCGGCGTAGTTGTCGCGACCACGGTCGGCGGCCGGGTCAGCGTGGCTACCGAACAGGTTGCCCCAGTAGTAGGTCACGGTGTTGGACTGCATTGGTTCAGGGAAGTTGTACCAACGGTCGAAGTTGGCACAGACGACATCGCCGGTCAGTTCGGCTCCATCGTGGAATACTACGTCCTCGCGCAGATTGAACGTCCATGTTAGACCGTCTTCGGTGACGTCGTAGTCTTCGGCTAGACCGGGCACGATTTCGTTTCCGCCGGACTCATGGTCCAACAGCGTGTCGAAAACCTGGCGGGTCACACGGAAGGTTTCACCTTCAGAGGTGAATACCGGGTCTAGAGTGACCGGCTGCCCGTGGACACCGAAGATGAAGGTACCGTCTCCGTCTCCGCCGCCTGTATCAGCGGTACACGCTCCAGTGGCTACCACTGCGCCGGCAGCGACCACTGCGAGCAGTTTCTTCGCAGTAAGTTTTTTCATTTCATCGCCTCACAAGAGGGGGGTATGACGTCCGTCATGCATTGTGACCCTGACCTTAGTATTCACTCAGGTGAATGTGAACGCCTGGGGGGTAGGTGATGCATAACCGTGATTCTTACCGTGGCCACCTCGTGACCCCCATCGCCTCATCCAAACCACGATCCATGACAAGACACCATAACCAGGAATTATGTAGTCACAGATCCTACACGCCCCAGTGATTTACATCATCATCATTGACAACAGTCGATACGCGACCGCTACCCACCGGGTCGCTTTTCACCCTACAGACTGCTCAATGAAATGCAATTGGGCATAGACACATCGCTATGTCTCGATCCCTTAAATTGCTCGAATTGTCAAAGATGGGATAAATTCCCCATAATGCTATATATGTCTCGTGGTACTCAATAGTCTCTGCTCCTCGGCCGAGCGTGACGCTTCCCAAGCCTGCTAGCCCCTCATGCGACTCCAGTACGACCACGAAGGCGCGGGATTTCCCCTGCCGCGACATGACCTCCTCACGGGTTCCCCTGTCACTCCTTGATTCATCACAAATACAAATCAGTTGCGCTACTGCCACCGGCGTGCGAGGATTCAGACATGATCATTTAGAAACGCCGTTCAGTGCTGGCAGAGCCCCAACCACGTGTCGGCCCCAGCACCCACATAAGCGTCCGTTCATTCACGCGCCTCTGCGAGGCTCACATCCGGCCGTTAGCCCAGTATTCTCCAGCCCGATACACATACGTGGCCCTTCAATGGAATATTGGCGGCGACCGCCGGGAGGAGACTCGGCGCCAGGACTACAATTCTGCTGCTACAGCAGGCGCGTTTTTATTTGATTCCAGCACCCAAAGGCAGCTAGTCGAGCCGCATCTGGGCCCGCTGGGTAGGGAGTCGCAGTTATGCCGCAAGAACCCACATCTGACCACCTGGCCAAAGGCCAGACCGCTGAACCAAAGTCCGAAAAGGACGACGACGCGGCACCGGCACAAAACCGCGCCGAGCGCCGTGCCGCCGCCCGCGGGAAATCCAAGGGCAAGGCCCAGGCCGCCTCTGCGGTCGGCAAGGGAGACACCAACAAAACTCACTTTGCCACCAAGCCAGCCGGAGGTGGGCCGAAGTTCATGCGCCGCAAAGCCTCTTAGCATCGGCGCTGCTGTTGAGAATCCTCGAACCTCCGAGTCGAGGAGGACCATAGCCCACCGCGATGCCTAGTACAAAAGTCGGCACGATCGTCTTAGTCGATCGTGCCGACTACTTTGTTCGCACAATTTCGCAGGCGCACAGGCGCATACGTTCAGCAGGCCTTCGGATCGCAAACTGCTCAGTAAGATGGCGCTCGCTGGACAGGAGCGTGACCTGCCTAGCGGACTGAGACTGTAATCGGGACGCCCGGTGAGCGTGGATGGCACCGCCTTCCACCACCAGTCCAACTAGCTCAGTCACTACCGAGGGAGCGATGCCGGGGTCGCTTTGGGCAATCTCACCGCTGCTACAGGCCGCCAGAAGCAGTGCGCTAGCGAAGGCAGCGATACCAATGCGCCAAGTGCTCTGATGGGTCCGCGCCGCAGGGAGAGGGACTCGTGAGGTCATTATCTAATGCTCCTTTTTGGTCCTTCTCGATACCGTTGGCGCAGAAGAGAATGAGTGGCCTAACCTATTAGGTTTCGGGATAGACGGACAATTCGAATGCCCCTCATGCCGAGCCTGATGCCAGGGAACCGAATCCCGTTGCTGGCAATCGTGCACAGCAATCAGCCACCGCCAATGGGTTGGCTAAGTCCAACCGCTGGCTCGTGCCCGTGAACCCGTTGACTGGAGCACAGAATCGGGGCGCCCCGACGCACAACGCTCGGCTGGGTTTTCCAGCCGAGCGTTGTGCTATGCCAGAGGGATAGACCCGATCATCACTCAAGGCCTTCGTAGCGGGCCCTCGATCCAGGCCGGGTTCGTACCCCTCATGATCTATTGGTTGCTTTGCGGTGAAGGAAGACTGAGAACTAGCCCTGGTGCGGGTACTTGTACTCAGTGGGCGGGACGAAGTTTTCCTTAATGGAACGCGGAGAGACCCAGCGGACCAGGTTCTGCCACGAACCGGCCTTGTCGTTGGTGCCCGAACCACGGGAACCACCGAACGGCTGCTGACCAACGACAGCTCCCGTGGGCTTGTCGTTGATGTAGTAGTTGCCCGCGGCGAAACGCAACGCTTCACTGGTGCGGCCGATGACCTCGCGGTCAGTGGCGAACAGGGCACCGGTCAGCGCGTAAGGCGCGATGTCGGCGGCCTGGTTAACCACGGAGTCGAACGCATTGTCCTCGAACACGTGCACACCCACGATCGGACCGAAGTACTCGGTGTGGAAAAGCTCATGGGTGGGGTCTGAGCATTCGATGACCGTCGGGTCCACAAAGTAGCCCACCGAGTCATCGGCGGTTCCACCGGCGAGAACCTCGCAGGAGTCGTCCCCGGAGACCCGGTCGAACAGCGCGGTGTGCTTGTCGAAGGCGCGCTTGTCGATCACGGCACCGCCGAAGTTCGAAAAGTCGGTCGGGTCGCCATAGCTGACATCACGAGCCATCTGCACAACCTTGTCGCGTACGCCCGCTTCCCACAGGGAACGCGGTACGTAGGAGCGAGAGACCGCCGAACACTTCTGGCCTTGGTACTCGAACGAGCCGCGCACAATCGCCACGGCCAGCTCATCGATATTGGCGCTCTCGTGGGCGATGATGAAGTCTTTACCACCGGTCTCACCCACCAGACGCGGGTAGGAACGGTAGTTGGCGATGTTGGTGCCCACGGTCTTCCACAGGTGCTGGAACACCGCGGTCGAACCGGTGAAGTGAACACCGGAGAGGTCCTTGTCGCTCATGACGACGTCCGAGATCTCCGGCCCCGGTCCGTGCACCATATTGATCACGCCATCGGGCAGACCGGCCGCACGCAGAACCTGCATGGTGAAGTGGGCCGACAGCAACTGGGTCGAAGCGGGCTTCCACACGACCGTGTTCCCCATCAGCGCCGGGGACGTCGGCAAGTTACCGGCGATGGCGGTGAAGTTAAACGGCGTGACCGCGTAGACGAAGCCGTCCAGCGGACGGTGGTCGGTCCGGTTCCACAGGCCTTTCGAGGAGATCGCCTGCTTAGAGTAGATCTGCTCGGCGAAGTGGACATTGAACCGCAAAAAGTCGATCAGTTCGCACGCAGCGTCGATTTCGGCCTGCATGGCCGTCTTCGACTGGCCCAAGATAGTGGCACCGTTGATCGTGTCGCGCCAGGGTCCGGCAAGCAACTCAGCGGCCTTCAAGAAGATGGCCGCCCGGTCCTCGAAAGGCATCCGGCTCCAGGCCGGGGCGGCCTTCTTCGCGGCAGCCACCGCGTCGGCGGCCTGCTCGGACGTGGCGGCGTGGGCAACACCGAGCACGTGAGCGTGTTTGTGAGGCTGTACGACCTTAATCTCTTCGCCGCCACCGCGACGGTCCTTGCCGCCGATGTGCATGTCAAGCACGTGCTGGGTTTTGGCGAGCTCACCCAGGCGGTTGAGCAGACTGTCGCGCTCGGCAGATCCGGGTGCGTAGTCGCAGACCGGTTCATTGACCGGGGTAGGCACGGTGAAAAGCGCGTCCATCGCTTAGCTCCCTCATAGGTTTGGCATCGTTGGCAATCGGAGGGGATCCCACGGGAGGTGGAGTCCACTACCTCCCGCATTTCACGGGGCCGCAGGCCCGGCTACCCCCTGAGATACTCGGGTGAACTGGGTCGTTCACGTCGGCAAACGTCCCGGTGCGAACGCGGCGCGTGCCCGAGCGAAGGAGGCGGCGATCTGTGGGCCCGTGAGAGGTCCCCGCAACCCCTTCATCCTCGCATAACTCTCCTCAAGCTGCCTAGGTATGAGAGGAAGGTCGCGCCGGTTGCCCAATGTGTTGAGCATCCCCGACCACGTAGGCTGGCGTTGTGAGCAATGCCGATCCCACCGCAGGCGCCAACGATGCGACCATCGACGACGACAGCACCTCCCCGAACGCACCCCAGGACTCACCTGGGCGAGTCTTGTCCCCGCTGACCGCCGGGGTTCTGACCATTATCTCCTTGGGCTGGCTAAGCCTCTACATCGTCAGCCTCTACAACATGCTGGGGGCGGAGCTTTCGGTCAATCAAGGCGCGATCGTGCTCTTGGCTTTGAGTCTGTCGGGTTTCTTCCTAGGCGGTACATATGCCGGGGCTGTGATGGGCCTCATTTGGGCCGAATGGCAGACCCACTCCAGCGGCCCGGTGTCATACATCCCCCGATGGCTTATGGCCATGCTCGGCGCGCTCATCGTCGCGATGATCACCTGCGTCACCGTGTTTCTGTTGTTCCTGGGGAACCCTGGTGCGGCCGGGTTGCTCTCAGGTGGCCTCGCCATCTCTATCCTGCTAGGTGGCACGCTGGGCATTTTCCGCCGCCGCACCGCCATTGCCGCGGGGCTGGTGGCCTTTATCGCGCTGCTGATGCTGATGATCCTGCGCGGATACGCGATGGACCCGATTTTCACCCTGTTCGAACAATTTGTCGAGGTTGACCGCGTCCTGGGCTACCAGATGTCGCAGATGCCGCTGAACCTCATCGGTGGCATTGCCTGCGGCATCGTCGCCTTCGCGTTCCTGCGCCTCACCCGCCTAAAGGCGAACCTGTGGACCTACATGGTGGCCGGGGCGATCCCGGGGCTCATCTGGTTGGGCGCTGAGATCCTCAATCGCGTTGTCGGTTCGATGCTGCTGAACATGGTCACCAACCTGCACGTTCTAGACGTCGCCAATCGGCAGATGGCGCTTGAAGCCCAGTTCAATGGTGCGCTAACTGTGTTGTTCGCCGGGGCGACCACCGCCGTGTTGGCATTCGGCCTGCTCTTGTCCCATGACGAGGACAAACCCACAGAGGACGAGGCCGACGATGAGACCAGCAGCAAGAACCCGGCTGACGATGATTCGCTAGCCTCAGCGACCGATGCGGAAGAACCCGCCTCACCGCCCAAAGAATGACGCGAATTCAAAAGTCCCCACTGGTGAGAACCCAGCTTGAGCGAGCCCGGGGAGTTCAATAGCGAGCAATGCTGTGATCGAGAACCGCCCGGTAGGCCTCATCCCGCACATCAGCCAGGAAAGCCACCACCCCGTCGCCAACAAGCGATGCGGGAACCTCGCCATCCATACGCAAACCGACCTGGACATATAGGTTCGCTACACAACTGATCAAAAGGGCATCGACGGGATTAGGGCTCGTTCGGCCATCAATAAACAAATTTAGCGAAGCCCCCTGGAAGCCTATACTTTCATTAACCGCAGCCGTCGAAAGTGACCACTGCTCAAAGCCCGCCGAACGATACGGCTCAGGAATAGAGATCCTTGTACTGCGAATGTCGATCGAGGAAACAGAGCTATGCATCCATTCGTCGACTCGGCCGTGTAGGTCATTGGAATCGCTTCGACACGGAGGGCCAAAGCTATTTGGCTCATACTGGTGTAGATGAATCACGACGTTGATTAGTTCAGTTTCGTCGACCGCGAGTGCTTTCACTTCACAAGTGATACCTTCACCACCTTCGGTAGCAGCCGGAAAACCGTGGGTCCCCTCAACCTGTGCCCCAAGCAATGCATGCTCACCAACGTGCCCCCGCACTGCATCTGACTCGCACACCGATTCCGGAGGAATCTCCAAATAAAAACCCACCAAATCAGAGCGATCCTGCCATCGAATAAAGAAGAAAACGCCCACCATAGCCACCAAGCCAGCGACTACGCCCACGAACAAGAGCCATCGCGACGAAAACCCGAAACGAAACATCAAAACCTCAACCCATAGCCAGGCACCAACGCCGCATAGCCCGGACCATCAGAGGAACCCAAACCTCCAAAAACCGAAAACTGTGCTGATAGATCCTGCGCATTTTGACTACTTCTTTGGCTAAACAACTTGGTAACCTCCTCAAAAGCATCCACAATCTTTTTCCCCACTTCATCAAGAAGTGCCGGCTGAATATTCATATCGTACGGCTCCTCCGTGATCTCACCGTTAATCTCCGGTGACGATTCGACAGATTGCCGCATTTCCGAGAGAGCCCACGTAGAAATTCCGGCAACGGTACCGATGGCAGCCAGAAACACCGACAGGGGCGGAATTCCAAGAAACATGAGCGACCCAAGACCAGCCACCCCAGTAAGACCACCAATCGTCGCCAGATGATCAGGCGTTACCCCTCCGTCACTTAGTTCCAGATTCACCTGTCTAATGATTCGATCGAAATTCACTTTGAGGGCATCGTGGTTGGCTTCTTCGGCCATGAGCGCCACTGCCAATGTTTCATTAAGGTAGGTGTGGGCCACCATCGCTCCTGGCAAAGCAAATGAAAAATTTCGCCGGAATTCCTCGGCCGCATCCTGATTCCATTTGTCTTCAGAGGTGGCTTCGATGATGGCCCGAACCGCATCATCATTGATCACCTTCACATCGACTCCTTTGTCACGAACTGTCGCCAAGTCAGGCAGTCCTAGTTGATGGAGTTTACCGATCCGGTCAGTGAAATCTTGGCTCACAGCGGCGAGCTTACTTTTCATATACCGCATTTCTGGGGTAGGAGCGAGATAGGGTTCCGCGATATTCATAATTGCCGAAACCACATCAGAGGCATGCATCTGCGCATCAGAGTGAGTCCTCAGCTCTAGATCTTCCGGGAGCTGTCTCGGAATCCATCGCTGGAGTACTTCCGAGTATTTCGGTGCCTGAATCCAACCACCAGTAGATGAATCCGGGTTCATATACTCGTTTGGTATTCCTTTTAGAATATATTTGACTGCGTTGTTATAGAGAGGTTCGTGCAATCCTTGGATACCTTGTTTGAGCCGAAAACCAGAAGGCACGGTAAAATTTGACATGGGAGTACCGATCTACAAGTCGAAGATAGCTAAAAAGGGCCCATACCGTCACTTTTAGAGTCCATCGTGTCGTCAAGTAGCGAAATCGGGCTCCGTATTCCCCGGATATGACGGTGGCTCTTCATCCCAAGGCGCACTCGAACCTTGACTCAAGATATCTTCTGCATATTCGTCGAAGATTTCCTGCAATTCACTTTCTTGCGTCCGAGCTTCCTCTGCCACATGCATAAGAAACTTACTGACGGCTCTAATATGAGCACTGGATTCATAAAGAATCTGGTAATAAAATTCGCTGCATTCAATCCAAGTCTGTTCGACTTCAGAATTGTGAGCGAAAACTGATTCGCGGCTGCGCGACGCTACTCCGACTTCATTTGCAATGTCGTCATAGAAGTTGGCTAGCCTTCGGATCTCGTTTTCAGCCACAGCTTCAAGTTCTGAGGGAATGATGACGCGGTCATTGGCCATTCGGGGTAAAGCCTTTCAAACTTCGGCACCGGTGGGTATACCAACGGCCTATGCGTTAACCACGGGGCTGGTCGGCGCTGGCGAGGGATTACAGATCACGTCCGCAATCGCGAACATCATGATTCTATCGCTCACTCGCCATTACGTCAGTTTTCGAAACGCTTCAGAATTTCAGCCAGCTCGGCCGGGTGATACCACTCCAGGTGATGTGCCTCAAGAGCTTCCACTATCGCGGTAGCCTCTTCGTCGCCTTCCATCGCCTGGGGCCATGCGGCCGCTGCTGCGGCTACGTCTTCGCTGGCGTCGGCCGAGTCCACATGGATCGCCGCGACCTTGCGTGCCGGAATCTCACCGCTCACACGGACCCGACTGTCGCCCTCGCTCTCGGCCAGCACCGCAATCGCCTCGCCGGGAACGTCGGCGGCCACCACGACGCGCAATCGCCGCTGGTTTGCTTGTCGGCTCAAGAGATCCAGCGCCCCCACCGAAGCGCGAGTAAAGGCGACGAATTCCAGATCTTCCTCGTTGGTGCCCTCCCCAACGAACTGGCGCAGCTGCGGCGTTACCGCGTGGGCTATCGCGGCCATGGGCAATGCGTCTGCATCGGCTTCGCGCAAAAGAGTGCCCGCCTCCAGCTCTCGCAGCGACGCCAAGGTTCCAGGAAGATAGATCCGTGTCATAGAAAAAGCTTAACGGTTGCCCCGCCACCGTTCACGGTGACGGAACAACCGTCAAAAACACCTAAACTAGCTCGAGTTACTTCGCGCTGGGTGCCCCGTGACACCGCTTGAACTTCTTGCCTGAACCGCAGTGGCACGGGTCGTTACGTCCCGGCCCCTGGGAAGCCCGAGCTTGCTGCGGATTGGCCTGCTGGGCGGGCGGAGCCTGTCCACCACCGGCGGGCCCGGGGCGGCGACCAGCCCGGGCCGGAGTTACCGCCCGCCGGGAACCAGCGCGGACGGTCTTACGGGCCTCGCCCTTGGCGTTGTTGTTCCCGCGCAATGCGGCGGGCACTTCATCCTCGGCGTTGGTTTCCCGGACGCCAACGGCTCCGCCGGAACCGGCTTGACCATCGATGATCGGGGCCGAGTAGCGCAGCTGCTTGGGTTTGCTGACCGGTTCCAGTCCGCGGATGTTGACTTCGGGTTCGTCTGCGGCCTCGGCGCCGGATTCTTCCTCGCCGTCCTTCTTCTTGGGCTTGATTTCAGCGTTGAAGAGGAAGCGCATGGTGTCTTCCTTGATGCCGTCGAGCATCACGCCGAACATGTCGAAGCCTTCGCGCTGGTACTCGATGACCGGGTTGCGCTGGGCGTAGGCGCGCAGATTGATGCCCTCTTTGAGATAGTCCATCTCGTAGAGGTGTTCACGCCATTTGCGGTCGATGACTTGGAGTAGCACGCGCCGTTCCAGGTTGCGGATGAGTTTCTCGCCAAACTCTTCCTCGCGCTCGGTGTAGTACTCGTGCGCGTCCTTCTGGATTGCCTCCAGCAGGGCCGGGGATTCGAGGTTTTCGATCCCGTCGGCGTCCTTGATCACTTCTTCGGCGGTGATACGGATCGGGTAGAGCAGTTTGAGCGCGCGCCACAGTTCGTCCAGGTCCCAGTCCTCGGCGTAGCCGTTGGCGGTCGCACCGTGAACGTATGCTTCCAGTACGTCATCGACCATGTTGCGGATCTGCTCAGAGACGTCTTCTCCGGCCAGCACGGTGCGGCGCTCTTCGTAGATGACGTTTCGCTGCTTGTTCATGACCTCGTCGAACTTCAAGACGTTCTTACGGGTCTCGGCGTTGTGGCCCTCGATTTGGGACTGGGCGCTTTGGATCTGCTTGGAGACCATCTTCGATTCGATCGGCACGTCGTCGGGGACGCGGAGCCGGTTCATCATGGCCTTGACAGCGTCGGCGTTGAAGCGGCGCATCAGGTCGTCCGATAGCGACAGGTAGAAGCGGCTGCGTCCGGGGTCGCCTTGACGCCCGGTACGTCCACGCAGCTGGTTGTCGATGCGGCGGGAATCGTGCCGCTCGGTTCCCAACACGTAGAGCCCTCCGAGCTCACGTACTTCGTCGCCCTCTTGGGCGCACAGCTCCTCGTATTTTTCGAGGGCGGCTTCCCACTCCTTGGCGTAAGTTTCCTCGTCGGCCTCGTCGATATTGCGGGCCCGTAGGTCAGCGGCGGCGTGGAACTCAGGGTTGCCGCCCAGCAGGATGTCGGTACCGCGACCGGCCATGTTCGTCGCGACGGTGACGGCGCCCTTTTGTCCAGCCTGGGCGATGATGTCGGCTTCGCGAGAGTGGTTCTTCGCGTTGAGGACATCGTGTTTGACACCGCGTTTGGTGAGCATCTGGGAGAGCATTTCGCTTTTTTGCACCGAGACGGTGCCCACGAGGACGGGCTGACCCATCTCGTGGCGTTCCACGATGTCGTCGACGACAGCGGCGAACTTCGCTTCTTCGGTCTTGTAGATGACATCGGGTTCGTCGACTCGGATCATCTCCCGGTGGGTGGGAATCGGCACCACACCAGTGTCATAGACGCGCTGGAACTCGCCCGCTTCGGTCATGGCCGTACCGGTCATGCCCGAGAGAGTCTCATACATGCGGAAGTAGTTTTGCAGGGTCGAGGAGGCCAGTGTCTGGTTTTCCTGCTTGATCTCCACGCCTTCGAGGGCCTCAATGGCTTGGTGGATTCCCTCGTTGAAGCGGCGGCCGGGCAGGACACGTCCGGTGAATTCGTCCACGATGAGAACTTCGCCGGAGTCGGAGACGATGTACTCCTTGTTGCGGCGGAAGAGTTCCTTGGCCTTGATGGCGTTGTTGAGGTAACCCACCAGCGGAGTGTTGGAGGATTCGTAGAGGTTTTCGATGCCTAGCCAGTCCTCGACGTAGGCGACGCCCTCTTCGGTGACGGCGACGGTGCGTTTGGCGTCGTCAACGTCGTAGTGTTCGCCGGATTTCATCCGTCCGACGATTCCGGCGAATTCCTTGTACCAGCGGGGGGCGTGTTCGGCGGGTCCGGAGATGATGATCGGGGTTCGCGCCTCGTCGACCAGGATCGAGTCCGCCTCGTCGACGATGGCGAAGTTGTGACCGCGCTGTACCAGGTCATCCAGCGAGGAGGTCATGTTGTCGCGCAGGTAGTCGAAGGCGAACTCGTTGTTCGTGCCGTGCGTGATGTCGCAGTTGTAGGCTTCGCGGTGTTTGGCCGAGCCTTCGCCGGGCAGCACCACGCCCACGGTCAGTCCCAGGAAGCGGTGAATTTCGCCCATCCACTCCGCGTCGCGTCGGGCCAGGTATTCGTTGACCGTGACGATGTGGACGCCTTTGCCCGAAAGGGCGTTGAGATAGGCGGGGAGGGTCGAGACCAGAGTCTTTCCCTCACCGGTCTTCATTTCGGCGATATTTCCCAAGTGGAGGGCGGCACCACCCATGATCTGCACGTCGTAGTGACGCATGCCCCGCACTCGCCAGGCGGCCTCACGGACGGTCGCGAAGGCTTCGGGGAGCAAGTCGTCCAAGGTTTCGCCGTCGCCCAGGCGTTCCTTAAACTCGTCGGTCATGGCCCGCAGTTCGTCATCGGAGAGCTTCTTGAAGTCCTCTTCCAGGCTATTGACGGCCACGGTGATGGCTTTAAGCTTCTTGAGAATGCGGCCTTCACCGGCGCGCAATAGCTTTTCAAAGATGGCCACGGAATTGTCAACTCCCAAAACATGCGGTCATAACGTCTCTGTGCGCAATGGTGCCTGCGCGGGTACACAACTGCCAATGGTACTGCTTAATCCGGCTGGCTCCGATGCGGCGTAGGCCTCACTACTGAGCGTTCATAGGTCTTCTCGCTTCTGGGCGGCACCGTTGGAGGCCTTGGCCGTTTGGGTGCTGGTGTGCAGGGAATCGATGGCGGCCCGGGAAGACGAGCCCGCCTCGGTGACGTAGGCCACTATGCGGATGTCGGAATCGGGCACGTGCAGAATTAGGCACTGGACCTCTACTGGCCCCAAACGCGGATGAATAATGCGCTTGCGCATGTCGCGTTGGCTTCTGACTTCGTGTTCGGCCCACAGCCGGTTGAACTGGCTGCTATCGCCTCGCAGGTCTTTGACCAGCTCGCGGAGCCGTTCGTCACCACTGCGGCGGGCATAACTGGCACGCAAGTCGGCCACGCAAGCCCGGGCAAAGGTTGCCCCGCCGGGATCAGTCAGACGTTGCGGCGCGGTGGGGCCGCAGAAGAGGGCCCGCAACAAGTTGGGGTGCTCATCGGGGCCCGAGACCCACAACGCGGCAAAGAGGCCCAGGCGGCCCTTCACAGCGAAGGCCTAGACGTCGCTCATCTGCACCTCGACGTCACCGACCCAAGCAGTATCGCTTCGGCGGCCCAAACTATCGCTAAACGCCATGGGCGACTTGACGCACTGGTCAACAATGCCGGGATCGCGCGGGGCCATGCTTCGAGGAACACAAGTCAGCTCACCGTCGAGCTTTTGCGCGAGGTTTATGAGACCAACGTATTCGGTGTCGTCGCCGTGACAAATGCCCTGATTCCGCTGCTGCGGCAGTCGCGCTTTGCCCGGGTGGTCAACGTCTCCAGTGATGTCGGCTCGTTCGCGACCGTTCTGCGCGCCGACACCCCGCTGGCAGGGCTGCAACCGGCGGCCTATGGTTCGTCCAAGACCGCACTCAACATGCTGACGGTCTCCTATGCGAGGGAGTTTCCAGCTTCGGAGATCACCTTCAACGTCGTCACTCCGGGCTATTGCGCCACAGACCTCAATGGAAACACTGGGACACGCAGTGCGAAGCAGGGAGCCCAGGCGGCCGTGGATGTCGTCTTGAGCCTGGCCCCGCTCACAGGCACGTTCCGCAGTGACGGCACCATCGACTACTTGGATGCCGATGGCCAGGTCGACTGGTAGTTCTACGCTGAAGAGTACGCATTGCGGCATTATGGGTCGGCGGCCATAATCGAGGCATGGAACCCATGACTTTGAAGGTCGACGAGCTGATCATGCGCCCCTGGGAACTCGCCGACGTGCCCGCCCTGACCAAGGCATTTGCCGATCCGCAGGTGAAGAGGCACATGATGATGCCCCAACCGTGGACCGACGCCAATGGGCACAACTTCGTTCGTCAAAACGATTCACGCTGGAACGCCGATAGCCCCCGGTGGGCCATCGTCGACAGCGACAACATATTGCTGGGCGGCGCGGGCATCACCCGGTTCCTCAACGACGAATATTCCGTCATGTACTGGACCGCCCCTGAGGCCAGGGGCCGCAATGTCGCCACCCGCGCTCTGCGCGAAGCCACCCGATTCGGCTTCGACCAGATGCGCTTGCATCGCCTCTGCTGGGACGCCATCGTGGGCAACCACCTTTCGCGCCTGGTGGCGTTGAAAGCCGGATACACGATGGAGGGCATTCAGCGCCAGGGCGGGAACCAACGCGGGACGTGGCGCGACCTGTGGATGGGCGGCATTTTGGCCGGGGAGATTCGCGAAGCGGGCGAGCAGGTCGAAAACTACGCGATGCTGCGTCAACGTGCCGCTTTGTTCGACCTGGATGCCCCGACCATCGAGTTGGACAATGGCACTCGACTGCGCCCGTTTCACGAAGGCGACCTCGATGATCTGACCCGCGTATGCCAAGACCCCGAGGTACAGAAGTGGACGACGGTCCCGCGCGATTACCAACGCAGCGACGCCGACGACTTTCTGACATTCAGTCGTTCTCAATGGACGAATGGCACTGGCGTGGACTGGGCACTGGCCGACCAGAACGACCGCTACTGCGGCACGGTGGGTTTGTCGATGAAAAGCTTCGACGCGACCCAGGCCCGGATTGGCTACTATGCGGCTCCATGGGCGCGAGGCAAGGGATGGATGGGCACGGCCCTGCAAGCGGCGATCGACTTCAGTCGTGACTCACTGGCGGCGACGACAGTGACATGGGACGCCTACGCCGGTAACGACGCCTCCTGGCACCTGGCCAAGAAGCTTGGCTTTGCCTGGGAGGGAGTCAAACAGCGGCGCTGGCGCCATGAACGGTCGCAAAGGGTTGACATCTGGACTGCCTCACTGCTTCATTTATTGAATGTCATGGATGCAGCGCGCACGTGAATTTCGCGCGGAAACTGAAGCGTGTGCGCTGCGAGCGGCCGCCGACGACGCCGAGCTCGCGGCCATTCCCGCCAAGATGCGGCCCGATTCCCACTGCGCCACTCTGGTGGCGGTGCGCAGGCGTAAGGTCGTGGGCGCGCTGCAAGTGACGCAGCTGTGGGGTGCGGCATCGGTGCAGTTTTGGGTTCATCCGCAGTCGCGTGGCTCACGGCTAGCCGCTTCCATGGTGCAGACGTTGGCCTCGGCGTTGTTCGCGTTCGGAGTGCATCGGCTCGAAACACGGGTTCCAGTCGCGCAAGTGGATGCGATTAGGGCCGCGATGCGGGCGGGCCTACGGCCAGAGAACCTGGCGCGGGGCGCTTTCGGGGGCGAGGACGGACTGACCTTGGCCCTGACGCGAGGTGACCGAGTGGGCCCGGCTCCCCGGATTCTGCCGGATCTGCCGGGCGGAGTTCTCAGCGACGGAGCGGTCTCGTTGCGAGCGTTGGACAATTCGGTGACCGATGCCTCTTACGCGAATCGTTGCCTGCCCGAATTTGTGGAGCAGGCCATGCCGCAAGTGGCTCCGACCTATGAGTCGATTAGGCGATTGTGCGATTTCGGCAGCGACGTCGATTGGCTGCGTGGAATTGCGGCCCGACTGGTGATTTCGTCCGATAAAGGCGGGTTTCGGTCTGACTATTGCGGATCGGTGAATGTCTACAACGTCTCCGCGCGCATTGGCGAGGCCATGATCGGATACGAGTTGTCGCCCGAGGCTCGCGGCAAAGGCTTGGCGACTCGGGCGGTGCGGCTGTTGTGCGATTGGATGTTTGACGACGTGGGCTTTGCGCGCCTTTCGGCGGGAACCGATGTGCACAACATCGTGTCGCAATCGGTTCTGCGTCGCAGCGGCTTTCGCCTGGAGGGCACGCTGCGCGGAGAGCTGCCAGGGCCCGGACTCACTCGGCGGGACATTTTGCGCTGGGCCAAGCTCAACCCGAAGGTGGAGACGAAGGCGACCGCCTTGGGGATGGGTTAGGCATTCCGGCCGAGCCAATTCGGCCACGGCCCGATCTCTTCCAAGTGACCCGGAGTGGCTTCGTGCCTCCGGACGGCCACATCACCGCAGACGTTCAGGCTAAGGCTCATCCTCCACCTGCGGCACAGTATGCCCCGGTCAGGCACATGTGGTCGACCGCCGCGGGCCGCTATCGGCTCTGGTTGCGGATTTCAGGTTCCCATCCGAGTGCGTTTGCCCAAGGCACAGGGCCGGAAGCTGGGCCGCTTTCTTTGCCGGGGCTCATTCACTGGCGTGCGGGGTGATACAGGTTGCACGCGCTCGGTGAGCACACCTAGCGTGAAACTATTACACTTATCGGTGAGCCCGCAGGCCGGACTGAATGAAATACGGCACGTCAGACTACTGAAATCCCCAATGTCCGCATTTGCGAGCAATGCCGTTATCGGTGGGTGCGTTCGGGGTTTGAGTGCGAATTACAGGCGTGAAATTAATGGCATAAAAGCCACAAAAGTCTCTGCTTCAGTCATCCTGACCCCAATACGACCGGGCGACAGAGAACGACAACTAGTGGCGCTCGGTGTCCATTTCCGACTTGGAGTAACGGCCCGGGAGCCTATGCAATACACGGCGGCCCATACAGCGCCAGACAAAGCTGTCAATGGCTGCAACCAAGTGACCCTCTTCATGCGTCACTTTTATAGACACCAAGACGACTTCTGAGGACACCGATGAAGCCACAGAAACCACACCTTCGCCTCCTGCCAGTGATAGCCCTGCCTCTGCTGGTTTTGAGCGCGTGTGGGTTCGGCACCGCGAACGCCGATGCCACTATTCACCCTGCCCCCATCGAGCCCATCATCACGTTCGACAACGCCGCTGGCGAGGCGAGCGACAAAACCACCGTCAAGCTCAACGAAGAGGTCACGTTGTCGGTCGTCGATGGAGAATTCACCTCCGTCGAAGTCACCTCCGACCGCGGAACTGAGCTAGAGGGCGAGTTCAACGACGACAACACCGCTTGGGTCTCGACTGCCACCGTGGAAGCCGAGGCCGAATACTCCGTGGCGGCGTCAGCGCAGAGCCCGGACATGGAAGTGGACTTCGCGCAAAGCTTCCTCACCCCCGCTCCCGAGGGCTCAGCGTTGAAGGTCTCAGACGTGACACCCAATCTTGACGGGGAAGTCCTGGGCGTCGGCGCGCCCATCATCGTCACCTTCAATCAAGACGTGCCTGACCGTGGAGCCGTCGAGAGGCGTCTAGAGGTCTCCTCGGAGAAAGGCCACGAGGGCGCGTGGCGCTGGATGAGCGATAACCAGGCCATTTACCGCACGGCCGAATACTGGGACGCCTATCAAACCGTCACGTTCTCAACCACCTGGGAGGGCCAGAACCTCGGTGGTGACCTGTGGGGCGGCGAAAACTACAGCACCGATTTGACGATCGGGGCCTCACAGCTGTCGGTCATCGACCCCTCGGCGCACACGATGACCGTCTCCATTGACGGCGAGGTCGCCCGCACATTCCCTGTCAGCGCGGGCAAAGCCACCACCACTGAATACACGACGGCCTCGGGTGAACACATGGTCATGGCCAAATCAGCCACTGAGCGGATGATCTCGCCTGGCCGCGACGAGGACGACCCGGAGTACTACGACGTCGAGGTGGACTGGGCGGTGCGCATCAATGCCACTGGTGAGTATGTGCACCAGGCGACGGCCTCGGCATCGGGGGTTCTTGGCCAGGCGAATGTGTCGCACGGGTGCGTGAACGCCTCGGCGGACGACGCTAAGTGGTTCTATGACATCGCCCAGCGGGGGGATGTTGTCGACGTCATCAACACCGATCGGCAGATGCCTTGGGACAACGGCTGGGGCTACTGGATCCTGTCGTTCGACGATTGGAAGGAAGGCTCGGCGCTAACCTAAAGCCGAACCGGTGACTTCTGTTGCGATGCAACAATGTCCGCAGCCGCCGTAAGTGTCGGCTAGCTGACACTTCACAGCCGTAACGGATGTCGATTACTGATCGTTAGGACCCCTGTCAGCACATTTTGCACAAGCAAGATGGCTACAGGGGTCTCTTTTCGTCTGAGACCGTTCGCCTGCGTCGCCACCATCGACGCGGGCGAACACCCTCCAAAGGGCATCGACTACGGTCGCTGGGCTTGACGATTGTCAGTGACACTCCGGTCAGCCATGCGATACCAGCTGCCCACGTCGATGCCCTCTACATTCTTAGCTCTCCCATGTGGAGGGCCCTTTTGCTACATGTGCTCCGCTGTCGCCAACCGGACTCAACTGACTGATGCCACCGCAGCGCGTCACTCTTTCTTCTAGCGACACTTGAACAATCATTGTTGCGGTTCCGAATCGGCCCCTTTGCCTAAGCTTCCTGGAATGCCAAGCTGCCACGCTTTCTGACTTGACACACAGTGGGGGTGCGACAGTTACGTAAAACTGTCGCACCCCCACTGCTGGGTCCGCCTCCGCGTATAAACGGAGAGCTTGAGCCTACATTTCGAGGCGGAGTATGCCGTAGTCGAACGCGTGGCGGCGGTAGACCACCGATGGTCGGCCACTTTCCTTGTCGTGGAATAGATAGAAGTCGTGGCCCACTAGCTCCATGTTGTGCAAAGCATCGTCCACGGTCATCGGTTCACCCGAGTGCGACTTCTCCCGGACGATATGGCCCGGCTCGTGGTCCTCGACCAAATCTTCGAATGGATCAATGTCCTCAGAGATGAACCGGCCGGCGCTCGTTGGCTTCGGCGGCTTGTGCTCGGCTTCCAGCGGCGGGAGCGGCGGGGCATCCAGTACTTCGGCGGCGGTCCGCGATCCTCGCGAACGGCGGCGATCTGCCGCGCGCCGCAACCGATTACTCAGCTTGTTACAGGCTAGTTCGAAAGCGGTACGGAAATCGGCGTCGCTGGCCTCGGCCCGAATCACCGGCCCCTTTGAATGACAGGTGATCTCGACGCGCTGGGCATGATCGTGTTGGCGGGGGTTGGGCTCGTGATACAGCTCGACGTCGACATGGGTCGACTTACGGTTGTACTTGGCGATCTTGGATTCGAGTTTTTCCTCGACTAGGTCACGGAAGTGTTCTGGGACCTCGACGTTACGGCCCTTGATAATTATTTCCACTTCGGAACCTCCCAGGCAAACCCCCGATGTGCGGGGATCGTTGAAGAATAGAACTATGAGCTCGCCGGCTATGGGTTCGCGTTCTTGTGTTTGTCAGAATATGCGCCAGTCGCGTCCATAAGCGGGACTTGCCGAAATTGCGGCCATATTGCCGCCGAGGCGCAGCACCTGCCGCTGAAACACACTGCGAATGCGGGGGCGAACCTTGTCCGGTCGCGGACCTGCGGGCGGTACCCGACGATGGCCTATCCGAAGCCGAACGTGCCTCGCGAACGCAATGCTGCTGGAGAATGCCGCCAAATAAGAAAAACGAGCGTGAAACTCAAAGCCCAGGTGCTTCCAGGACGGAGGGTTGCGGCCAACAAGTCGCACGAACGTTGTCAGATCAGTGACATTCAAACTGGCGTTACGGAATGGGTTCACAACCTCCTCTCGCCTACGAATGTGGGTTCGTGAAACGGAACTCCCTGCGGTATACCGACTATTGCGGCCCTATCTGGGCTAGCGATACCTGGAGGGTGACACTCTAGGGGGTGGTTCCCCCAGCCCCATTCACGTCTGCGAAGGCGCCGATGCCCTCGATTGTTCGTCAATCGAAAAACCACCAGGGTCGACAAAGCCGCCAAGCGCGCGAATTGAGGTATCCGATCTAGACTCGGCCCCCGGAAGGTGGCGTTCCCATCGCCGTCCCTCCTTATGTTGCTCCGTAGTCCCAGGCGCTTGCCGCGCCCGATAGTCAGCTGGAGCTAGCAGTTGAGTCATATCGGCAGTGAGTGTGCCTTACCGTACGGTAACCCGTATCGGCGTGGTCGTCCCTTCTTCTCCCTACTCGTTACCGTTCCGAGATCTTGAGACTAGCGCGAAGTGAAGCGAAAGTCACCCCTTCGGGCCTCACAAATTTCACGCAAAAGTCACCGGTGCTTTTCCTTCACTCGCAAAGCCCAAATGGGGGTTTCAGCGCTGGTTGGAGCTTGTGCGCTGTTCGGGTGCGAGCCGGTTCGGAGCCGCCGCGAACGTGACCGCCGAGGCCACCTCGATCCCGGCGGCGCGAAGCGCGGCCGCCGCCGCGCTCAACGTCGCTCCAGTGGTCACCACATCGTCGACCAGAATCACTGCGCACCCGCCCAATACCCCGGCCGCCCGCGGCCGCAAGGACAGAGAATCGAAGGCCGCGCGTTCCCGCTGGGACAAAGAGAGCCCCACCGAGTCTGCCCGGCGAGACACCCTCAACGCCTGGTAACCGTGTAGGAAGACCTTCTGGGCCCGCAAGAGGCGCAAAAGAACCTCCATATGGTCAAACCCCCGCCGTCCCCGGGCTGCGGACGTCGATGGAATGCCCACCACGACAGGAGTGCGGCCGCTGCGGCCGATCTCCTCCTGCGCCAAGCGCAATGGCTGCGCCATTGCCTGGGCCAGACACGTGGCGAGCTCCCGGCGAGGAGTCTCCTTATACGCATTGAGGACCGCCGAGGCAGTGCGGTCATAGGGTCGGGCGGCTATGACAGGTGGACAGCGGAGCGACCTGGGCCCAGGAATGTAGACATGAGCTGTGGACACTTGGCGCTGGCACGGTGGACACAGTCCGCCCCTGCTCGCTCCGTCCTCCTGGCATACCGCGCACGCGGCCGGGAAGAACAGCTCCAGCGTCGACTCCCAGGCCCGCCGCATTAGTGTCGCTCTCATGGCCACATAACGAGCCTCAGCTGCGCAAGGTGACGGCCGGGGCGACCCGGCTGGCCCTCCACGCCGGGTAGACCCCCGCGATGACGCCCACCAAAGCCCCAATCACCGGGCCAGCCGCCAGCAACAACGGGTCAAACACAAGCTGCCAGTCGCGGAAGATGGACACGAAAACCGTGACATTGACCCCCAGAACCGCGCCCACAATCCCGCCAACGAGCCCAATGAAAACCGACTCCCACACGAACTGCATCGCCACGGCCCTCCGAGGCGCGCCCACCGCGCGGCGCAACCCGATTTCGGTACGCCGCTCCATCACCGAGACCAACGCGGTATTGGACACAGAAACCGCACCGATGACCAATGACACGGCGGCTAGCCCCAACAGAAGCGCTTCCATTTCGTTCTCGACGCCTTGCCGGAAATTACGCAGGTCCGAAGGAACCGCCACTTGCAAACTCTCGGGGGCTTCGGGGTATAGCGCCAAGGGAGCCTGTTCGCCGACCTTGTCAGCTGCCCCGAGGTTGGTGCGAATGAACATCTCCGAGGAGCCAAAACCACTCGCCCCGGTCAAACAAGGTTCGGGCGGGATCGCGACAGAACCGGTGAACTTGGCTTCGCCCACCGGCGCGCGAAAGATACCGATAACGGTGTAGCCCTCGCCGTCAAGGAAGACCTTCGGCGATCCATCCAAACCGGTGAAACCCAAATCTCGCGCGATCGTGGACTCAAGCATGGCGACATTGTCCGATCGCTCCATATGCCCTTCGTCAAAGGCGCGGCCTTCCAAGACAGTGAAGTCATAGGCCTCAATCGCACCCGGCTCGACCCCAGCCACGGGAGCTGAGCGGCTGTAATATTGCTCGGCTGTACGAGAGATGGCCACGTCCTCGTTGGCAAAACACGTGAGCCCGCCCGAGGAGACCCCTTCGATACCACGAACACGTTGTGAGCCGTCCAGAGACGGGTTACCGCTGAACGAAGACGGGTAGGCGACAGTGACCTGAGTGGCCAGCGCTTCGTCAAAGCGTCCCGAGATGGCTGACTGGGCTGTTGTGGAGAGCCCAACGGTGGCTACGGTGGCGGCAATGCCCAAAGCGATGCCGGCTGCGGTGAGCCAAGCGCGTACGCTTCGGCCTCGCACAGAGGCGAAGGCCTCGTAGATGATGCCTAGCGTCGTGACTCCGAATCGACTGTCCTCACGGGTACCGACCGGCCGTTCCTCGGAGTTCTTCGATCGCCGTTTACCAAACGGAAGGCGCACTAGTTCCCCCGGTCGCGGAATGCCACGATGACGCTGTCTCCAGCTGACAGATCGCCATCGACGAGTTCAATGACACCGGTTCCCTCGTGCTGCAACGTCACATTGACGGCGACGTCGCGGTCTGGTTCGCCTCCGTTGCGGACGGTGACTTTAGTGGTACCTGAGGTGTCGGTCCAGACCGCTGACAGGGGAACTATGAGGGAGTCCTCCTCGGAGCGAGCCCGGATGACGCGTACCGCCTGGCTGTCGCCGGGGGTGAGGCTGTCGAACTCCTCGGAGTCGAATTCGAACACGGCCACGTTGCTCGAGCCGCCGGTCTCGCCCCACTCGTTGGGTTCCTCTTCCTCGCGCTCCTCGATCTCAAAGCCGGGGACTTCGACTCCGTCGAGTGGGCCAGAGCCGTAGATGAGTTCGGCGTCCTCGCCCACTGATAGCAGGTTCTGGCGGTCCTCGTCGTTGAGCTGTGCCTCGATCTGCCAGGTGCCTCCGACCAGCACCATGACGGTGCCGCCTTCGGGCAGTGGGGCGGCTAGGTCGGCCTCGATCGAGCCGACCTGAATGGGGAACTCTGGCACGAATGTCACCTCCCCAGCGGGCAACACCAGCACGTTTCCGGGGGCTGCTGGGTTGTCCTCACCGACGCCGTCGCCCAGTTCGGGCATTCCTCCGGCGGGTCTAGTGGGAGCGGTGTAGCCACGCGCGTCATATAGTTGCCTGACGTCGTGGGCGGTGCGGGCGTCGAACGTACCGGTGACGGGCGTGCCGTAGAGGTAGGCGAGCGCCTGCTGGAGCTGTTTGACGTCGGGGCCCTCGGATTCGCCTTCGACGAGGTCGCGGTAGGCGGGGATCGCGCCGTTGAGGGCGATCAGCGGACGCCCGGAGATCTCCATCAAGACCGTGCCGTTGTTGACCTCGTCGCCGACTTCTAGGGGGATTTTCGACGTAATGGCGACGTCGCCTTCGGCCATGTCTGGCTGCGCGATCACGTCGATGTCTCCGGTGCGCGTCGCGGTGCCGGAGATGGTGAACTCGTCGAGCAGCTGCCCGGATTCGACCTCGACGGTGATGATCGAGTCGTCGGGGGCTTCTGTCTCTTGGGCCAACTGCTCGGGGGTGCGCGCCTGGGAGGCGTAATACCAGGCTGTCGCTGTCGCTCCGGCGAGCAAAATTGCCAAAGCGGCCGATAGAATGTGGCTTTTTCTCAATTGCACGGCGTTCCTCCTGCCACGGAAGCGCACGCGCCACCGCGATTAGTTGCACCCGAGGAATCTCGGTTCGATAACAACTCGTGGAGGACGGTCACTACTTGAGTCCTCAAGGGAGCAACTGGGGTTTGCGAAGGGGGTGGGCCCATGCGTCGGGAGCCTCAAACGCAGCTCTGTGGACGTAGGCCCACAGCTGACCCGCTTTCAACTCTAAAACAAGGGAGCAAGCCCGAGTGTGGCGAGTCACGTCGAGGCTGCCGCTGAGGGGGAGACAACGTCAGTTGGACAGTCCGATGGCCTTCATACGCTCAGCGTGATTGTTGGTGAGTCGTCGCAACAACTCCCCCACCGCCTGCAAGTCGCCCGCACCCAGAACAATCAAGTCCGTGAGCCCTTCGGAATCCGAGGCGGCACGCTGGGCCTGAGTCAGGGCTTCGCCCACCAGACGGCGGGCCCACAGAGCCAATCGCCCGGCCACGGCCTCGTCCTGGCTGATCGCAGCCTTGATTTCGCGCACGAGGAACTCCGAGTGCTTCTCATCGGGTAGAACCCCGCGCACAAGCTCACGGTCGGCCGGTTCCAGGAACTCCGCCACCTCGCGGTGGAAGTCGTAGGAGATCGCGTCGCCCACGTATGCCTTGACGAGACCCTCTAGCCAATCGCGCGGAGCCGTCGAGTCGTGGAAATCGGTCACGGCGGTCATGAAAGGAGCCATTACCGTCTCCGGTTCGTAACCCAGTTCACGAATTCGGTCCGCCAGCGCGTTGTAGTTAGCAATCTCACTTGCCGCCAGTTGGGCCATCGCCGCCCGCCGTTCGACGTCTGGGGCCAGGCGGCTGTCTGCTGCCATCCGGTCAAAGGCCAATAGCTCCCCATACGCAAGCAGGCCAAGGAGTTCCACGACCGAGCGAGCGCTGGGAACGTAACCGTCTGGACCACCGGTTGACGCCACGTCGTCGGTGCTTTCGATGGAGGAGTTTTCTGTATCAGACACGTCGGAAGGTTACCGCTTGCTGATCTTGCGGCAATCAGCGAGTACGATAGGTACGGGGTTCGAGCCCGGGCGAGACAGGCCCCTCGCCATGTCCGCCGAGTTGGCTCCCCGCGCAGTCTGGACGGTTGAAGAGTCGAAATGAAAACCAGGCTGCATGACCGAACATACTGCCAATAGACAGAGAGCTCGGCGATGAGCGCCACGAATGCTCTGGCGTCTGAGGACTGGAAGAACCGCTGCGGAAAGCGCAATCGCACTTGAAGCGGCTGACAACGAACGTTGACCACGCCTTGACCAGAGACCACGGTGATTCCGCCGCAGCGGTGAAAGAAACTGTGAACAACGAAACTTCCCACAACACCAATCCCACGACCCCGACCACCAGCGAATCCGCATCTGAACCCGCCACCTCGGCCCCCGAGACCACTGTCGGTCCGACCTTTGCCGAACTAGGTGTGCGCGAGGAATCGGTGCAGGCGCTGGCTGAACTCGGCATCCACCACGCCTTTGCGATTCAAGAGTTCGCGATTCCGATCGGAATGCGCGGCTCCGACGTCATTGGGCGCGCGCCGACTGGCACCGGTAAGACCTTCGGGTTTGGCCTGCCGATGATCGACCGCATTCTCTCCGCTGAAGAGGGGGCTGACGGACGCCCACAGGGCCTCGTCCTCGTTCCCACTCGCGAGCTGGGGCTCCAGGTCGCCCGCGACCTGGAGAACGCTGGCAAGACCCGAAACATCCGCGTGCTGCCCATTTACGGTGGCCGTGCCTACGAGCCGCAGATCAAGGCTCTCAAGACGGGCGTGGACATCGTCGTCGGTACGCCTGGACGTCTGCTGGATTTGTACAAGTCCAAGCACTTGCAGTTCGATGGCGTACACAAGGTCGTCCTAGACGAGGCTGACCGGATGCTCGACTTGGGCTTTGCCGACGATGTCGAGAAGATTCTGGGCATGCTGCCCGAAGACCGACAGACCATGTTGTTCTCGGCGACTATGCCGGACACGATTATGGGCCTGAGCCGTCGGCACATGTACCGCCCGGTCACCGTCTCGGCCGATGTCGACCCGGCGGAGACCGACGCGAAGCCGAACACCGAGCAGTTCGTCTACCTCACTCACGCGCTCAACAAGGCCGAGGTGCTGGTGCGTCTGCTACAGGCGGAGGGACGCGGTCTGTCGATCGTCTTCTGCCGTACTAAGCGGGCCGCGCAGAAGCTTTCCGATGAGCTGGAGTTCCGCGGTTTCGCGGTGGGTTCGGTGCATGGTGACCTGGGGCAGAGCGCCCGGGAACGGTCGCTGCGTGCCTTCCGCTCCGGCAAGATCGATGTCCTAGTGGCGACCGATGTGGCCGCCCGTGGACTCGACGTCACCGACGTGACGCACGTGATCAACTACGACACCCCCGAAGAGACCGAGTCCTATGTCCACCGTATTGGTCGTACGGGCCGTGCGGGGGCCAAGGGTGTCGCTGTTACCTTCGTGACCTGGGAGGACCTTCCGCGCTGGAAGATCATCGCCAAGACTTTGAAGTTGGATCTGGGCGACCCGGTGGAGACTTACCACACGTCCGACCATCTTTACTCTGACCTGAATATCCCCACCGACGCTGCCAATAAGGTGCTGCGCTCGGAAAATGGTCGAACCGGGTTGGAGAGCGAAGCCGAAATCAAGGACGACGAGGAGAGCCCGCGTCGGGGACGCAATCGGCGTCGTCCCGCGCAGGGGCGATCGCGGACCCGGGACAAGGGCCGCAGGGCCGAGAGTGGATCTGAGGCGACCAGCGACAACCGTTCGCGTCAGCGCACCCGCTCGGGTCGACCGAAGCGCGGCCAAGCCGCCGCTGAGGGAGGCTCGGCTCCGAAGAGCGCTGCCAGCGGAACGGGTAGTTCCGAGTCGCAAGGTTCGCGTCGCCGCCGTCGTCGACGGCGTCCCAGCGGCAGCTCCGAATCGGACTAGTCGCGTTAACCTCAGCGTTCACCCATGCCTGCTGCCCAGTCTTTGGTTCACTCGTTGACCACTGCGGGCGGCTAGGTCAGGGAACATAAGTTTCAACGGGCGCACCGCCGGGCCGAGCCCGGCGGTGCGCCCGAGGGCTAAATTTTCGTAACAACGCCAGCCGGCCAGTCGCCTATCGGGCGATTCACCGGCTGGCGTTGTGGCGCATGTACCGTGATCGCACTCTGTGGGTAGATTTCATATCCGGCCACTGCGGTCGGGCATTGTTCGCTCATCACGTGGGGCTCCCCCCATTCGCCCCGTTCGCTCAACTGCGATGGAGGCGCAAACGCTAGCCTGGAGGCATGAGCGACGCCACGAACGCCGACGACTCGACAGAGGGGGCACAGTACCCTGGCCCGCCAGTTGGCCAACGCCCACCGCCTGGTTGGCAAGTCGAGCAAGTTCACCATCCGCAACAGCCGCGTTCTCTCCCGCCGCAAGACCACGCACAGATCAACGCCGCCCATGAGAGGGCTAGCCGGTTCACGTCGATCGTGGGCGGTTTGGGCATCATGGCGTTGCTGGTGTTGTTGATCGTCGGCAGCTGCGGCTAGGTGGGGTTATTCGGTTCCCCACACCATCTCAGAGCCGGAGTGGCCCACTTCGAATACCATCCATCCACCGAGCCCGATGAGCGCGATGGCGATGATGCCAAGGACGATCATGATGATCCGGCGGCCCTTGTTCGCAGGGTCATCGGAGGTGCTTGGCCCATTGGGTTCACCGTTGGGGTCAAGTGGCTGCGTGTCCGCACCGCCGTTGGTGGCCGCCGCGTTGCGACGGGCTTTTTCCAGCACCCCGAATAGCCACAGGACGGGCGCGAGTCCCAGCAGAATCCACAGCAGACGGTCTCCGTACGAGGCGTGATCAACGATGGCCTCGGGCCAGTTCCCGTCCGGAGTGAGGTGACGGCCGTCAGCCAGCTCGCGCCCCGACCACACCGCACCGAATACAGCGGCGGGGGCCAGGATCGACAGGATGAACACGACCCAGCCGATGCGTCGCCGCAGCGGCGCGATGAGCAGGTACACCAGTGCGGCAATGAGCAGTAGCGGCACGAAAACTAGGGGCGCGTGCACGGCCAATGGGTGGATAGGCAAGTCCATGAAGGTAGTCATAGGGACCATTAAAACCTAGATTTGCCAGGCGGACATGCAGGGAGGCCAAGTAGATCCAGTTGGGTACCCGAAATGTTGACAAACCTGGTCCGGCGCGACTGGACCGCCTTCGCACCTCGGCCTGCGGAGAGTCCACGGTAGAGGAGGTGCGGGCCGCTGTCAGCGGACGACTTTGACGGGGGCGATCGCCTCGTCGGGGACCTCCAATGGCACCCAGTCCTCTCCAATGTCTGGCTGTATCCACCAAACTTCGGCCTCGTCGCGCGGCACGAAAATGGTCCATGGCTCCTGTTGAGAGGCGAAGATGCGCCCGCCGATGTCTTCGTGGAAGTAGCTGGCTCCCCATTCGCGCTCCGCGTGGTCCCTATACAGGTCATCGGCAAAGGCGAATGCTTCGCCAATTCCAGCGATGTTGGGGTCTAGATGGGAGTGTCCCGGAGCCAGGCAGGCGTCGCGGTCTGATTGTGGGCCCCCGTACCGATCGCCTTCGCGCAGGTCCACAAGGCAGACGGGGGCGTTGCCGTCCTTGCCAGCGAACGCGACGACCTGTTCGAAGCCAGCCTGGGCCATTTCGGCTAGGTGATACCTCTCAAAGACAACCCCGCCTCGCAACTCCGAAGTCTCTAGGAGGGCTTGGGCGTGGCTGGCTCCGGTCTGGACCACGAGGGTCTCGTCATTCCATCCGAGGATGTCGTGTCCGATCGGCACTATCGCGTCAACGTCGTTGATGTCTTCGGGTTCAGGCTCCTGAACGTAACTTTCGCGAATGATGTAGAGCCTTCGGTCATGCCCGAATTCGGTATCCTCGGTCAGCAGGATCGACTGGTTCTCGGCGTTGACATAAGTGTGTTCGAAGGGGACCTGGAGCGGCAATATATAAGTCATCGGACCAAGCGCGCCGCGCCGGTGTACGACGGTCTCGCCCAGTTGCTCATCCATGGCGTAATAGGTGCCCTCGACATTAAGCGCGGCTGTGACGTGATCGGATATGGCCTCCAGGACCTCCCCTTGAGAGGTCTGAATCTCGACGGCATCTTCGTTTGCCACGAGCAGGTCCACCTGGAAGTCGGCCACGCTCACCGCATTGGGCCGCTCGGTTGCGGCGTGGCCGCCACCGGGTTCGGTCAGCTCCTGCACGATGTGTGTTGACACGACGCCCCCGATGGCCAGCACGCTCGCGGCCGCGCCTACAGCGGCAATCCGACGGCCCCGCCGAATCCTGCGTCCACGGCGGATCGCGGTTGTGGCCACGTCGCCTGCGGGAACCCCACAGCTGGCCCTGCTGCTGAACTCACTGCGAAGCAACTCTTCCAGCCACTGGTCGGAATCGGCAGGTTGGGAGGGACCGGCCTTTTCCCCAAAGCCACTGGTAACCCGTTCATCGGTCGATTTCCGGTGAAAGGGGTCGTTCGATGGTCGATCACTCATACCTTCGCCCCCTGTTCTTCTTGGTCCGTTCCAAATAGCGCCCCGGCGCGTGACTGAAGTTTCTTTCGCAGCCCGCTTAGGCCCCGTGAGGCCTGGCTCTTGACAGTCCCGGTGGAGATGCGCAGAATTTCGGCGATCTGAGCATCTGACTTATTTTCGTAGTAGCGCAGAACCAGCACCGCGCGCTGACGCTTGGGCAACTTGCGAATGTGCCGCCAAAGGGCTTCTCTGGCGGCGATCTGTTCGGCGAAGTCGTCGGTGTCGGCGCTGGCGCGGCCGCCGATGCGGTTGGTCTCGTTACTGGCAAGGTTGTCGGGCGCGGCCGGGGAGGTGATCTCGGAGTTGGGGACGGTGCCGTCAGTGGGAATTTCCTGATTAGAGCGCTTGCGCCACCAGGAGGCATTGGTGTTGTAGAGGATGCGGCGGGTATAGGCGTCGACGGATTCGACCTCGCGAATGCGACCCCACGCCAGGTAAGTCTTGGCCAAGGTTGTCTGCACTAGGTCCTCCGCTGTCGCCCAGTTTCCGGTCAGCAGGTAGGCAACGCGATGGAGTGAGGCTGAACGTGCAACCACAAACTCGCGGAACTCCTCGTCATGGGATGACGTTTTCTTGGCGCTCACGCGTCTCCTAACCAACTACCTAGTAGACGTTGTGACGTCCGCATAACGTTGCGCGTTCGAAGGGCAATTATTTTGCTTGGGATTTTCCTCGCGCAACGGGGAGATGGGGACCGTGAATCGCCGGCCCGGGGCCTTATGCGGGGGTATGCAACCGGAATTGTACCCAGGGAATCAAGGCGTGAAATAAGCCCGTCCTCTGGTGGTACCGGTCTCACCGCACTCGTGGAGTCCCCAGCGAGGAGCCGTCGAGGTAGCGGCCATCAGGGCGGACCGAAGGGGCCCGACCAAATAGTTTGGTCGGGCCCCTCGGATCGTGATCTTTCGGATCGCCGGTGTCCTCTTAAGCGTCACCGCCGGTGCGGGCGTCACGGCGCGAGGACGACTCTGGCTCAATCTCTACTTCTTCTTCCGAATCCCGTTCGTCGACGGCTTCGGGTTCGTACATTTCCTCGCAAATTTGCAGGTATAGCTCGTTGGGGTTGGGCAAGTGCGCGATCTCGCGGAGTGCCTGGTCCTGACCGGCCGACTCGATGATGAACGTGCCGTAATTGAGCATGCGCCCCATGGGAGTCTGCTCGTACTTCATGTCAGTCACTCGCATAAGCGGCATCATGGCCACTTTTCGCGTGACGACACCGTTGATAAGCATGACACGCTTGTTGGTGAGGATAAAGCGGTCCATGTACCAGTCGATGAGTTTCCACCCGACGTAACCCAAGACAATCGCCCAGGTGATGAAGGTGATCGACAAGGCAAGCTCACGAGAGTCGGACTCCCATTTAAGGAACAGGCCCGAGACGAATCCCATGATGAAGGTGGATAGCGCGCCCAGGATGCACCAGGGCATGAGGTGGACCCAGTGCCGCCGCCACTCGCCTCGGTACTTTTCAGTGGGAAACAGGTACCGAGCGGAAATGGGTGATGGGGCGTCGGGGACGCGCGGGGCTTTGAGGCCGCTGAGCATTCCGGCTTCGGAGAAGCGCACTCCCCCAAGGATGCTCTGGGCGGTTTCGGGGAGTCCGCCGCTTTCAGGCGATGGCGGGCCTCCTGACGAAGTTCCGGGGCTAAAGGTGACGGGCGCTCCGGATTGCTGCGCGCTCGGTGAGTTCTCGGCACTGCCGCTCTGGGGGGCAGGGTCACCAGAACTACCGCTACCACCGATTACGGACTCGGAACCGTCGGTGGAGGCGCGGGGATGTGGGGGGGTTAGCGGCTCGGTGTTCCTTTCCGCCGGGCCGCCTGCGCCTGCATCGGTCATCGCATCAGCCGGTCACCAAGTTGGTGAAGAAGTTCGCGAAGCCGTTGGCGACGTCCATAATGCCGCCAGCTAGTGAACTGACGACGTTCCCCGCTTCATCGGGCCGGTAAGCAACGAAGAAGACCAGAAACGCTAGACCGCCCCAGGTCAGAATCTTTTTCAACATCTCTAGCCCCTCCCAGGGACCTGGCTGAACCTTTTGTCCGTCTCCAGGCGTGTGTGAGTTTATCGTACAAAAGCGATGCTGCATATAGATTAGCGGATAGTTCCCAACCACTCACGCCCTCAACGCTCCGGCCGTACCGAAATAAACCGTAAATGGCGTGTCTTTCCAGGTGAGAACCGGTTTGTTGACTTTGCGCCCTCCCGTTTCAGGTCAGACGCGAAACCGCTAATCCGGCATCATCGTAATCTGCTCTTAGTGACGCAGAGTACCGCACGCTATGACGCTATGACCTCAGCTAAAGAGAACTTGCCACCCAAACTAGGCGTATCGTCGCCTATCCGACAGGACGGTTGAGCTGTCAAACTTCACAGGCAATCTGTCGAGTAACCACGAAAAAGCGACAGGGCGCGAGAACAAGGGCACAGAAAGCCCTTCCCGACAACTCACAGGGCCCCATCGGCCCCATCGGCCCCACAGGCCCGCTCCGTTTCAAACACATGCTGGCGCACCCACGTATGCATGGCGATCCCCGACGCCACCCCGGCGTTAATCGAGCGAGTCGAACCAAATTGCGAGATTGAGCACACTTGCGAACACACCTCGCGAACGGCCTCAGAAAGGCCTGGCCCCTCCTGGCCAAAAACCAGCACACTTCGACGCGGCAAAGACGCCGTCTCCAACGCCACCGACCCCGGCAAATTGTCGATACCCACCACCGACAACCCCTCCGAAGCCGCAAAATCGACGAAATCCTCCACCGTCGGATGGTGATGGACATGCTGATAACGATCAGTAACCATCGCCCCGCGCCGATTCCAGCGCCGCTTGCCGACGATATGCACCGCCTGGGCGGCAAAGGCATTGGCATTGCGCACGACCGTACCGATATTGAAATCGTGCTGCCAATTCTCAATCGCCACATGAAACTCATGCCGTGAAGAATCCAAATCCTCCACGATCGCCTCCCGAGTCCAATACCGGTAACGATCGATGACATTGCGACGGTCACCACCGGCCAACAACTCACGATCCCAATGATCGCCATCAGGCCACGGCCCCACCCACGGCCCCACCCCGATCGACGTCTCAAACGGATCAGGGGCGGCACCAGAAGTGGATTCAGGCTGAGTTGACTCGGACACAAAACCATGAAACCCGACGCATCAGAAGAAACTAAAGGCGGGTCGCCAATACAGACGCCCGTCACACCAGCGAAAACGGTTTCGGTTGGGCCGCGGACCTTGCCACATCCGCAACCCAACCGAAACCCGCACACTGAGAATAAAAGTCTGCACCCCGATGGCACACCAACCGGGCCAAACGCGCGGCGATCACGCCACCAACGCACCCAGAACCCCTCCGCAGTCGAGGGGACGCCAAAACAAGGCGCCGCCCACACGGTGCAACCGCACCGCACAACTGCCACGGGGACCCTGTAACTTTCCCCCTCCGCAGTCGAGGGGACGCCAAAACAGGGCGCCGCCTCGACTGCTACGGGGGAAACAGCCGAGGCGACGGACTAATAGTACCTATCGCAAGTTGATCTTTGGACGGGCACCGCCCGAGATCCTTTAGGGCACAAGGGATCTCACTGGGTGATACCTTCGTTATCAGTCCTTAATGGATGCGATCGTTTTGGTGGCTTTCGGGGCCTCGGAATTCGCGTCTTCAGCCATGGGAGTGGCCTTGAAACGTTGCAGCCGAGAACTGTTAGCCACCACGGACAACGACGACAGCGCCATTGCCGCTCCCGCGATCATCGGGTTAAGCAAACCCGCGGCCGCCAAAGGCAGCGCAGAGGTGTTGTACGCGAAGGCCCACACCAGGTTTTGCTTAATGTTGCGCAAAGTACGTCGCGCCAACCGGATTGCCGTCACCGCAACTGTCAAGTCCCCTCGGACCAAGGTCATGTCGCTAGCAGCCATCGCCACATCCGTCCCCGTGCCCATGGCGATACCCAAGTCAGCCTGCGCCAAGGCCGCGGCGTCGTTGATGCCATCGCCGACCATGGCCACGACATGGCCCGCCTCCTGCAGCTCCTTGATCTTCGCCATCTTGTCTTCGGGCATAACCTCGGCAATGACCTCATCAATGCCGACCTCCCGCGCCACAATCTGGGCCACCGTCTGGTTGTCCCCAGTTAGCAGGATCGGGCGCAAACCCAGCTTCTTCAGTTCCGACACGGCCACGGCGCTGGAGGGCTTAATGGTGTCGGCCACCGCGATCAAACCCCGGACCGCCCCTTCCCAAGCCACGGCAACCACAGTGGAACGATTACGTTCGGCCTCGCGCCGAGCCGCGACTAGGTCGGCCGTCAGCTCCTCGTCGCTGAACTGGCTGACGCGGCCAACCGTGACCCGGATTCCGTCCACCACTCCGGCGACTCCGTGCCCGGCGGTGTTATGGAAATCCTCGACCTCGCCCAGCTCGCCCAGCCTCTCGCGTGTCCCATCGGCGATGGCGCGGGCGATCGGGTGTTCGGAGGCGTTTTCGACGGCCCCGGCCAGGCGGAGTACCTCCTCGGTTGCGACACCGGCTGAGGGTATGACCTCTTGCAGACTCAATTCCCCGGTGGTGACAGTGCCAGTCTTGTCCAGCACGATCGTGTCCACCCGACGGGTCGACTCCAAGACTTCAGGCCCACTGATGAGAATTCCCTGCTTAGCGCCGCGTCCGGTGCCGTTCATCAGTCCCAGCGGTGTGGCCAGCCCCAATGCGCAAGGGCAAGCGATGATGAGCACGGCAATCGCGGCGGTAACGGCGGGACCAAGACTGTCGAAGTACCACCAAGAGGCGAAAGTACCGATAGCCAAAAGAACCACTAGCGGCACAAAGACCGCCGAAATCCGGTCGGCCAGTCGCTGCACGTTCGCCTTGCCCGCTTGAGCGGCCTCGACCATGCGTGCCATCTGCGCCAGCTGCGTATCTGAGCCGATCTTTGTGGCGCGCACAACCAGACGGCCCGAAGAGTTGACCGTCGCGCCAACCACTTCATGACCTTCGGTCACCTCGACTGGGACTGATTCACCGGTGAGCATGCTTTCGTCGACCGCTGAGGCACCTGAGACGACAACTCCGTCGGTGGCGATGGCCTCGCCGGGACGCACGATGAACTCGTCCCCCACTTGCAGGTCACCAACGGGAACGCGAACCTCAACTCCGGCCTTGACGATGGCCACGTCCTTGGCGCCCAATTCCATGAGCGCGCGCAGGGCCTGGCCAGCCTTACGCTTCGAGCGGTACTCGATGTAACGCCCCAGCAGAATAAAGGCGGTGATACCCGCTGCCGCTTCGAGATAGAGGTTGGCCGAAGCCTCTCCAGCCCCAATAGTGAAGCTAAACGGGTGCGTCATGCCGGGCATTCCCGCCATGCCCCAAAACAACGCGTACACAGACCAGCCGAAGGCGGCGAGTGTCCCCATCGAGACGAGGGTGTCCATGGTGGCGGCACCATTACGCAGGTTCTTCCACGCCGCTCGGTGGAACGGGAAGCCTCCCCATACGACAATTGGGGCCGTCAAGGTCAGGGAAAGCCATTGCCAGTTGTTGAACTGCAACGGCGGAATCATGGCCATCGCGATGACAGGGGCAGCCATGATGAGAGAGATATAGGCCCGCTGGCGTAGCGAGATGAGCTGCGGATCCGCACTGTCGTCGTCCTCGGTGCTGTCGGCGGCCTCAGAGGTCGCAAGTGGGTCGGCTACGGGAGTAGCCCCATAGCCGGTCTTTTCCACAACCCCGATGACGTCCTCGACGCTCACCGGCTCGGCGGCTTCAATATAGGCGCGCTCGGTGGCGAAGTTGACCGAGGCCTCGACTCCTTCGACCCGGTTGAGTTTCTTAGTGATGCGAGCCGCGCATGCCGCACACGTCATACCCGTGATGTCAAGCTCGATAATGTTTGCCATAAACCGACCATACCCCTTGGGGGTATATGCGTCAACGCTTGGTGGAAGATGTCACCCCTCGCATCCCGCCCCCATTGGCGGGCATACGTTCCTTGGTCACCTCCGCCGACCAGGGAACTGTGAAGATTGCCCAAATGACCAGCAACGCTAGACTCAAAGACACGGCCGCCCACCAGTGGTAGACCGGCAGCAACACGAACTGGTCCACGGCCACAATGCCAGCTAGGACGACACAGATCCGTCGAGACCAATCAGTGGAGCCGAACAAGAATCCGGCCACTACCAGGACCAATGCCGCCAGCACCAGATGGAATACACCCCACCAAGCCGATTCGAAAGCAAAGATATACCCCTCGGGGGTCTGGGCGAGGCCGTCTGAAACTAGCAGCGCATAGCCGATGATCGCCTGGTAGATGCCCAACACAATCAGGAAAATCCCGGCCACCGCCAGCCGCTGCGCGCCCTGCGGCACCACGACGTGGTTAAGTACCCACCCCCGGTACCGCCGCGCGTCGAACATGGCCGTCCGAAAAGCACTCCGCAAAGCTCGATATACCCGCATATCTATATTGCACAGCAAAATGCCCTGCGCGGGAAGTCGAAATATAGACTCACACCGATAAATGGCACATCGGCGGCGACGTCAGTACGGTGTGGGCGCCACCAGCGCGCGGACGCAACCGCCCCGCGCGGCCGTCGCCACGGTCACTCTCAACGCAACGTGGCCCGAGCCGGAGCCAACACCTTGTCCGCTCCCGAAGTCACCACCAGATTGATCTCCAGTGCGCCGTCCTCGTGCAACTTACGTACCTTCGCGGTCACCACGATCTCGGCTCCCGTATCGGCGGGAACCACCACCGGCTTGGCGAAACGTGCGGTGAAGTCCGATAGCTGGGCGTCCAAACCCACCTGTTCGACCCATTCGGACACGGCACGGGAGGCCAGGCCCATCGTGTACATACCGTGAGCGATGACATTGGGGAGGCCAGCGGCCTTCGCCGCGGCCTCGTCCTGGTGAATCGGGTTGTGGTCACCTGAGGCTTTTGCGTACTCGACCAAGTCGGCCCGGTCAATGGGGAACGATCGCGTGAAGAGTTCGTCGCCAGCGGAAAAGTCAGTCAAGGTAGCCATGCGTCACTTGCCCTCCATCGCAGCGTCCCCAGCGACGAACAAAGTCGTCCACACCTTGGCCACCTGTGCCTCGTCACCGGACTTGCCTTCCTCGGCCACATCGGTCCGCAGGCTCAAGAGCTCGTTACCCGCCACGGTCTTGATCGATTCAACCGTCACCGTGCAGGTGAGGCTGTGGCCAATTTCAACGGGCCGGAGGTAATTGAACCGCTGCTCACGATGCAGCACACGGGTGAAGTCCAAGCCGAAATCGGGATCATCGACCAAAGAGTTGGAGGCTGGCAGGGTCAATGAAATCAAGTAGGTGGGCGGCGGGGTCGACTCATCGGCGAAACCAAGCGAACGCGCGAAGGCCGCCACGGACTGGGCCGTGATCGTCACCGGTTGCGTCGCCGGTAGAGACCGGCCGACGTAGGAGGGGTTCAACACCTTATCCACACCTCAAAACAAAAGCTGCCGCGTGAACGACAGCTTAAGGGACTTGCTTATATGTGACTCACCTGCGTGCCCAAGAATGGGCCGCTGCGTGCTAGCGGGTTTCGCGGTGCGCAGTGTGAGTGTTGCAGCGCGTACAGAACTTCTTCAGTTCCATACGGTCGGGGTTGTTGCGGCGGTTCTTCTTCGTGATGTAGTTACGGTCCTTGCACTCCACGCACGCCATGGTGATCTTCGGACGGACATCAGTAGCCTTGGCCACGGTGAGTGCTCCTCATCGACGTAGCACCGCGCAATCAAACTCTGCAAACCAGTGCCGATTAACGCGAACTTAAACGGACAAATTCAGGTACCTACTCACAAGCAACAGCCAGCTCAGCAGGATTTCGTAGTTAAGAGCTAATGTAGCACCGAGACGAGATCGTCAACTGAAGCTGGCATCGGATTGTGAGTTAACCCGTAGCGATGGCCGGGATCGAACCGGCGACACAACGATTATGAGTCGTATGCTCTACCACTGAGCTACACCGCCACATCCTGACCGCACATCCTGGAATGAGCCCCTGCGAGGGGAACTACCGGGATGAACAGCTCAGAGCCCCAAAACGGAATCGAACCGTTGACCTTCTCCTTACCATGGAGACGCTCTGCCGACTGAGCTATTGGGGCCTGCCCGATACAAGTCACCATCGGCGTATCCGCCTTTGGTCCCTCGTGGCCGGGCCTCAACAAGATTACACGACACCGACGCGACGCCAAAGTGGGGGTTGCACCATATCGAGACCTAGGACACGCCAAGCGGGTCAACAGGGAAGGCACCGGCATCGGATCTGAAACGAACGACCAGGCACATAGCTACGGGCCCAAAGTCGATAGACGTGACCGATGTTGAGGTGCCAACACCTGCGACAACTGCACCAGTGGCCAACATCACCACATAGCGGCCAGGTCCGACCGAGACCGCCGAGAAACGGCCACTGCCCCAATGCGTCCCAGGGTGGACCTCGCCCGTCGAGCACTCTTGCTACGACGTAGGGCGTCCTACCCAGCGGCTGGGACCACCTTCATGACCCGATTCCAACGTCTCGCGCCACGCGACGAATCGCTCGGCCGGGAGTGGATGAGAAAAGTAATTGCCCTGCCCAATGTCGCAGCCGATCGCTGTCAGCTCCTCGAGCGTCATGGCGCTCTCCACTCCCTCAGCCACGACGGTGAGCGAGAAGTGGCGTGCCAAGTCCAACACCGCCCGCACAATCGCCCGATCACCCTCATCGGTGGTCATGCCCTGCACGAATCGCAGGTCGATCTTGACTTCCTGCACCGGTAGACGCCGCAGATACGCCAATGACGAGTAGCCGGTACCGAAGTCGTCCACCGACAACTGCACTCCCAGCTCATGGAGCCGGTCCAAGTTCGGCAATAGCCGCGACCGGTCTGAGACCATGACGTCTTCGGTAATCTCGAACGTCAATTGAGACGGCTCGACCTCGAACTCGGCCAGATACGCCGCCACCCGATCCGGGAACGACAAGTCAGCCAGCGTCTTGGGCGAGAGGTTCACCGCCACCGACATCGGGTCATCTTCGCGAGACCAGGCCCGCGCCGCGACCAGCGCCTGCCGCAACACCAGCATCGTCAACCGGCCCAGCTGGCCGGTGTCCCCGGCAACCGGGATGAACTCAGCGGGCGAGACCGGCCCATAGTTTGGATGGTTCCAGCGCGCTAGGCACTCCACCCCCACCAGCTTGCCGGTGGACAGGTCGATCTTCGGTTGGTAATGCACCTCTAGCTCGTCGCGATCCAGCGCCCGCCGCAAATCGGCGGCCAAACCAAGGCGACGCAGGCTCTCCGACTCCAAGCTAGCCAGATACGTCTGGACACCGCCATCCAAGTTCTTCGCCACCTGAGTGGCCGTGTCAGCGCGCTGCAACAGCTCGTCGGCGCTGGAGGCAAAGTCCGGATGCGTCACGACCCCGATGGCCGCGCCGATATCGACGGTGAGGCCCTCGAAGTGGAAGGGGGCCATGATCTCCTCATGCAGACGCTGCGCCAATGCCGTCGCATCCTCTCGGCTGGGCAGGCGCGTCTGCAAAATGAACTCGTCGGAGTCGATCCGGCCAATGAAGCACCCGTCCGGGGCCAATTCTTTGAGTCGGCGGCTAAATTCCAGCAGCAGCTGGTCTCCGGCTTCGTGGCCCACCGCGTCGTTGACTTCACGCATGCCGTCGACATCGAACATCAACACGGCGACCACTTCGTCTTTGACCGTGATGTCAAGCGCCTCTTCGATGGCTTGTCGGGTGCGCCGCCGGTTTGCTAGTCCGGTCAAGGAGTCGTGGTAGGCGTCGTAGCGCAGTTGGTCGATCAACCGGGTGTTGTCCACCGCGATGCTGATGTGCGCGGCGATCGTCTCCAGCATCGCCAAGTCCGAATCCCGGAAGCGGGTCAAGTCGCCGCCAAAGCGGTTAGTGACCGCCAAACAACCGTAGATTTGGTTGCCCGATCGCAAAGGCACCATCATTGCCTCGGTAATTCCTGACCCTGCGAACAAATCTCGCCACTCGTCGGGGCGCTTGGTGGGGTATACCAGCAGGCTAGATCCAGTGTCGACAACGTGCTGAAGTGCCTCGTCGGGAACAGTGCCCAGGTCGGTGAGGCCCGTTTCGTCAACGGTCGCCGTCAAAGACACCTCGCCAAATCGACTCTCGGCCGGGACCCACACGGTTGCCGCTTCGGCCGAAAGGAGGCGACGCAGTTGCCCCAACATGGCGTCGAGGACGCGGTTGTCCTGCATCGATTCCGATACCAGGCGAGTGAAGTCGTTGAGTTCGCCCAAGAGTCGGCGCTGGCGACGCAGATCCATGAAGCTGCGATAGGTCGCGGCGGTGGCCACCACGAGGGCGGCTAGGGGGATCAGTGCCCACCAGGTCGCGCCCAGAGAAATGACGATGATGGTGGCGATGATCGCGTTGACCGTGGAGACGGCAAAGCCGATCAGGAGGCCGGGCCATCCGGTGAGCGCTTGTCGCCAGCCTTCGAGCACACACAACACGGCGGTGATGAGCATCCAGCCGACCATGGATGACACGCATGAGGCAACGATGAACGCCAGCCACGTGCGCGGGTCGTGCGCTCCCTCCAAGCCGATGAGCAAGACCACGATCACCGCGGAGCCCGTTTGCACACCAGCGGATGCGACGTTGTACACAGCCTTGATCGCGACTGTCCGTTTACGCAGGTAGCGACTCAGGTAATAGACAAAGGAGCCCAGGACTCTGGTCGCGATGACCCAAAAGGGCGGCAGAAAGAACAGCGCCAGACATAGGGAAATGTCGACGGCGTTGAAGGCAATGGTTTGGCGGCGCATGTCCGCCTGGATGTAGAGGGCGTGCGCGCCAATGGTGGCGAGCACGAAAAATGCGGCCTGCGGAAGACCCACCCCTTCCCCAGGCCGCCAAAATCCAACGAGCATCCCTGCGGCGCCCAAAGAAACCACGACCGCCATGGCCCAAGTCGTGACACGGACACGCTGGCGGCTGAAGTTCTCGGACACTACAGAATCATGACTCATTCAATGGCTTACTGCCAGTCGGCATCCTTAAAGGAGACCTGCCAGTCGGCGTCCGAAGAAGCGACCTGCCAGTCGGCGTCTTTAAGTGCGAGCTGCCACTGCGCGTCCTGCTTGGCCTGAATCGAGATCATTTTTCCTCCTAGTGGGTGCAAAGGATGAGCGGTATACCGAGGGATCGGTCGTACAATGCTTACACATCGTGGGGTGATATGGGTAGATCTGGGGTCTATATGCCGGACGCAACTGAACGCCTCACTCAATCGAGTTAGACGGTAACGAAGAAGTCACCCTGAACAATATTCAGATCTCAAGTCCCGCAAGATGATCGCTAGCACTCTAGGAGACACTATATCGGACCCTTCACCGGCGCGCTAATGACGCGCCCACAATAATGGCAACTTCCTGATCACACCGCGCTTTTTCGCATGCCTCCACTACTGCATGTCACTAAAACCACCTCTTTGCATGAGCGCGGTGGCCACAAGTCGATAAGAACTGGACCAACGGCTATCGCCAATAGCTCGTGCGGCCCAGCACGCACCGGCCGACTCTCCATCCAGGCGCACAAAGGCTTCCGGCCACCCTTCGCGGCCGCCATGACGACTGGAGCATTGAAGTCGAGCTCCACCGCCCCAGACCAGGCAACACCCACCGAACATTCGCTGCGGCAACTCGCGATTCGGCCCCAGCCGCCACCCACCCGGTGGCAGGTGAGGCGAAGTCCTCACCTGCTCTCCCTGACCTGGCCAGCCATCATAAAATAGGTTAGCCTTCCCTTAGTTAACGGCCTAAGGAGACGTGAATGACCGCGACCACCCCAGCTCACTCGCCCGCTGAGCTGCACTTTTCGCAACAACTGCGCGAAGCGACGTGGGCCATACACCAAGGACTCGACCCCACCACGACCGAACCCAAGCCCGAACAGGACCCACCCACCGAGCAGGGCAAGGGACTGTTCGACCGGCTATTCGATGGTTCCCTAAGCCAAGACGAATACGCGTTTTGGCACGCTCAGCAATACTTCATCTACCGCGAATTGGAAGCCGCCACCGAAATCTGGCGCAGCCATTCCACGGCAGGTCGTTTCGTCTTCGACGAACTAATGCGTAAAACCGAACTAGTCGCAGACCTTCAATTCCTCATCGGGAACAATTGGCGTGAATCGATCACACCTTTGCCAAGCACACAGCAATACGTGCATCGGCTCTCCGAAGCGGCCCACCAATCACCATTGGTATTCATTGCGCACCACTACACTCGCTACATGGGCGACCTATCTGGCGGCCAGGCATTCAAAAAGGCCGCCATTCGCAACTATGGCTTCGAACGGGCTGGAGTCGGCTTTTACCATTTCGATCACATCAGCTCCCCGAAACGGTTCAAAGACGAATACCGGTCGCGTCTGGACGCGGCGGGCTGGAACTCTCAGGAGCGGCAAACCATCATCGACGAGGTCATCCTCGCCTACCAGCTCAACAGCCTCCTGATCTCAGAGCTGTCCCATCGAATCGACACCGAGCCCTCACCGAAGGGAGAGCGCCAGCGATGAGTGCTTCGAACAACCCCTTTCCCCCCGACGTCATCGACGCAGTCCGCCGCCACATGAACGACGATCACGCTGCGGACACCTTGGTGATGTGCCGGGGCGTCGGCGGCCACCCAGACGCCACAGCAGCCGAAATGACCGGAATGGACGGTGAAGCTGGCATCTACCGCCTCACCCTTCCCGAAGGTGAAAAAACCATTCGTATCCCATGGGAACGTCCGTTGACACAACGAGCGGAAGTGCGCCCGGAAGTAGTCCGCATATACACCGAATCCTGCGCCATTTTGGGACTGGAGCCACCGACGTCACATTGAGCCGCTATTCAATCGGCTTATTCATCTGCCACCTCTGGGGGCACAAATAATCACGACCGGGCAGTGGTCCCTCAACGCCCCCAACGCGAACCGGGGCCACTGCCCGGGCTATCCCTACCCGAACCACCAGCGACCCAAGCGGTATCAATTGTTGGCCACCGAATTCGCCCCCAGTTACGCGAGAGGAACAGCACCCGACGCGGCTGTCCTCTAGCACTACGAAAACCCAGCCGAAGCCAACCACGCGGCTTATGCAAAAGTGCAGATTCAGGGCCGCAGGAGGCGAAGTTTACGCAGGTAAACGAGCTGACGAGAACGCTGAAAGTGCCTTTTGCATAAGCCCCCACGTGGGCCCGTACAAACCCATGACACGCCAGGAGCGGGAAATATCGCTCGACCATCCCTAGCCGCGCTACAGTCCTGAAGTTGTTTCAGAAGGACTCTTGTCGTAGCACTGCGGTTATCGCCGCTGCCAGGACAACCGCGCCGCCGCTCTCCCCCAGCGACAATCACGCTGGCCCAACCCGACAACGGCGATCCACGTCCGCCTCACATGAAGCGGCCACGCGCGGGAGTCCTCGTGTCCCGGAGGAACGGATGGATGAATTTCCCAATCTGGACGTCGCACCCCTTCGTCGCCATGCTGCTCGCCCCCATCGACTTCGAGGGCAGCATCGCGCCAGCTGGACCGACGAGCTGGCCCCACTCCTCAACAACAATCAGCGTCGTTATGCCGCGGTCGTCAGTACTGCGGTCATAGGGGCCAGCGCGGTGGTACTGGGAAGTGCCGCCGCGCTTCCGGATTCACAACCTGGCCCCACTCAAGGCGATCTAGACATCAGCTACCTGGTGAACGCAGCCGAACCGGGTGCCGACGTCGAAGGAGTGCGGTTTCCGGCCACAGCTGTCACCGGAAGCGACCACGAGCCCTCAACGAACCGCGCCGAAACCGAACAACGGCCTCAGGCCGACCAGGATGGGGCCGAGGTGGAACCGAGCGATATCTCTCCCATCGCGATACAGCCCTCCCAAGTGCAATGGACGTCCATGGTGGACGAGGTGCGCCTGACGTCGCTGTTCGGTCCCCGCTGGGGTCGTTCGCACAACGGGATCGATCTCGACGGAGTACGCGGAACTCCGATCTACGCCGTCTCTCCCGGAGTGGTCACGAAAGCCGGTTGGGCCGGAGGCTTCGGAAAATTGATTGTGATCGACCACGGTGACGGACACGAGACGTACTACGCCCACGCCTCGGCGTTGCATGTAGCGGAAGGAGACGAAGTAGAAGCTGGTCAGCACATCATGGACATGGGAAATACCGGCTACTCATTCGGAGACCACCTGCATTTCGAAATTCACATGGATGGACAGCCGGTCGACCCGCTACCACATCTGCGCCAACTCGGTTTGGACCTAGAATCCACGTGATACCGCCCAGTCAACGCAACTGCGGGAACGCATCCGCCCCGGGGCCTCCCATGTGTACGGATCGCTCAACTTCGCCCGCTCCTGGGTGACCTCAGAGTTTACTGATCGGAGCCACCCGCAAAATGATCCACTTCGGCTCGCCCCCACCAAAGTCGATGCGCGCCTGCGCTCGAGGCCCGGAACCCTTGAGTTCAACGACATGCCCCAGACCAAACTTGTCGTGCGACACCCGGTCCCCAATGTCAAGTGCCGGCACATCCGAGGGCTCCTTCATGACAATGGGTTGCCCGAAACTGGCCATGGTACGCGTCTTCACCCCCAACGCCGAGCTACCGATGCCCTTGGAAGCCGAAAGCGGGTCTGGCGAGTCCCACTCGATAAGTTCACCGGGGATTTCACGCAGGAACTGGCTAGGCGTGTAAAACTCGGGCCGCCCGAAAATCGTTCGCGTGCTCGCGCGGGTCAGATGCAGGTACTTGCGGGCACGGGTGAGCCCGACATAGGCGAGGCGACGTTCCTCCTCCAGTTCCTTCTGGTTGGCCTTACTGCGTTCATGCGGGAACATGCCTTCGTCAAGCCCGGCCAGGAACACGGCGTCGAATTCGAGCCCTTTGGCTGTGTGCAGGGTCATCAAAGTGACCACACCGCCTTCGTCCGCAGCGGTGGGCACTTGATCGGCGTCAGAAACCAACGCGACGTGTTCGAGGAAACCGGCGACGGTCGGCTCGATCTCGCTGGAGTTCGCATCCAGTGCGGCCAGTTCATCCTCGCTCAAGGAATCGCGCTCGGCCGCGCTGGCCAGTTCGGCATTGGCCAAAGTGCGTTCGGTGTATTCGTGGGCGACCGAAACCAATTCCTGTACGTTCTCGATCCGGCCTTCGTCGCGAGGGTCGCGGCTGTCGGCCAGCCCTTCGAGATAGCCGGTGTCGGCGATGATCTTCTCAAGCACTACTTCCGGTGGATGATCCGCCGCCAGAGCGGACGCCTCGGACAGCAAGGCGTTGAACTTCTGGATACTTCCCTTGGCCCGGGGGCTCACACCGATGGCCTCTTCGACGCGGCGCAGCGCGGCGGGGAAAGAGATGCTTTCCCGGTCGGCTAGGACGTCAACACACGAGACCGCCTTGTCACCGATACCGCGCTTGGGAACGTTGATAACGCGCCGGGCGGCGACGGTGTCGTCTTCGTTGACGGTCAGCTTGAGATAGGCCAGCAGGTCGCGTACTTCCTTGCGTTCGTAAAAGCGCACTCCGCCGACGACCTTGTACGGTATGCCACGGCGTACGAACACCTCCTCGAACGCGCGGGACTGGGCGTTGGTGCGGTAAAAGATCGCCATTTGCGAAAACGTCGCCTTACCGGAGTCGGTAAGGTCGTCAATCTGTTTGGCAATCCATCCGGCTTCATCGTGTTCGTTTTCGGCCGCGTAGCCGAGGATGCGGCTGCCGTCGTCCTGGGCAGTCCACAGGTTCTTTTCGCGTCCTCGGTCTCCGTTGTGCCGGATGACCTTGTTGGCGGCTTCGAGAATCGTCTGAGTCGATCGGTAGTTCTGTTCCAGCAGAATGCACTTGGCGTCCGGGAAGTCGCGTTCGAATTCCAGGATGTTGCGAATCGTCGCGCCGCGGAAGGCGTAGATGGATTGGTCGGCGTCGCCGACCACACAGAGCTCGGCCGGTTCGACTTCTCCGCCGCTGTGGCCTACTAGCTCGCGAATGAGCATGTATTGGGCGTGGTTGGTGTCCTGGTACTCGTCGACGAGGACGTGTCGGAAGCGACGCCGATAGAACTGGGCCACGGCGGGGAAGGCACGGAAAAGGTGGACGGTCTCGACAATGAGGTCATCGAAGTCGACAGCTTCGGCTTGGCGCAGCCGCTGTTGGTATTGCGAATAGATATCGGCCACGAGCGTCGCCTTGGCGCCGTCTGCTTTGGCGATTGCCTGTTCGGGGTCGATCAGCTCGTTTTTGAGGTTGGAGATCTCGGCGGCCAGCCAGCGAGGGCTGTTCTTTTTCGCGTCGAGGCCCGCGTCCTTCACGATCTGGCTGAGCAGGCGGCGCGCGTCGTCGGAGTCGTAGATGGTGAAGTTGGTCTTCCAGCCCAAGTGGGCGGCCTCCCGCCGGAGGATACGCACGCAAGCGGAGTGGAATGTGGACACCCACATGACGCGAGAGCGGGGGCCAACCAGCGTTTCCACTCGTTCGCGCATTTCGGCGGCGGCTTTATTGGTGAAGGTGATGGCGAGTATTTCGCCCGGGTGGGCGTGACGCTCGTCGAGAAGGTAGGCGATGCGGTGGGTCAGAACCCGAGTCTTGCCCGAACCGGCGCCAGCCACGATCAAAAGCGGTGAGCCCGCGTGGGTGACGGCTTGGCGTTGGGGCTCGTTTAGCCCCTCTAGCAGGGCGTGGGGCCCGCTGCCGGGTGCGCCATCGGCGAACCTTGTCCGTGCGGTGTGGTCTGGTCCAGCGTCGAATTCAAGCCCAAAAGTCATAGCCCTTCGATTATGCCCGGTGCCGGTGACCTTATTCGTTTGGCATGCCCGATGCGAGCGCGACTGTGGCCACCGGCGTTGGTGGGATGGCCGTGACTCAAGGCCGTGCCTGCGCCCAGCGTGCTGTATGGCGCAGGCTCTCAACGTCGTCGGCTGGACCTGGACTTGGCTGGCGCGGCTCCTGGTCTAGAGCGGTCCGCGCCCGGCGCGCAGCAGCAGCATGGCCACTTGGGAGCCGTCTTCGCCCAAAGCGGTGCGGAATTTCGACATGATGGCGCGTTCGCGGTCAAGCACGAGGCGGGTTCCGCCTGAGGCCATGCGGAGCTGGCCGATGCGCTTGGAAAGTTCGGCCCGCCGGTTCCACATCTCGATGAGTTGGGTGTCGAGGGTGTCGATTTCCTCGCGCAGATTGTCCAGTTCGGCGGCGGCGTCCCCCGGAGAGATTCCGGCGGGGTTGGTCGACTCAGATGCGGTGGATGTCGCGGTGCTCACGGCTGTTCTCCCAATGGTGTGGTGGTTCGTTCCCCTCTGGTCAGCCCGTGGCATAGAAAAAGCCCCAGGCTTGGCGCCCGGGGCAGTAGGTCTGGAGGCTAGCGCGACCTACGGCCCGGACGTCCGGTGCCGTAGTAAAAGTAAAATCGCGCGGTTAGCTTCACGGGGTTAAGTATGCCATAGATTCGTCTTGGCGCAAGCACCTGGTGGGCCGAGACACAACATTTTGTTAATTCAGTGGCTTCCACGCAGTGGGAGACTAGGCAATATGTCAACTCAACGAGTCCGAGAATGCAGATTGGCGAGACGAACGCGAAGCGTTTGTCTCGCCAATCTGGCGCTGCGGGCTAACCGGTGGGGTCTGAGCCCGCAGCAATCGCGATATGTTCGGCGACCGCCCACGAGGCGGAAATGCCGTGTTATGGCTGGGCGGTGCCTAATTGTTTAGGCGTCGCCCCAGCTGGCAGCGGCCTTGCGGCGGCGCAGCATCACCATGGCGATCGCACCGGCGGCGAGCAGAGCCGCACCGGAGGTGGCCGCGATGGTCAGGCTGGTACCGGTGACGGGCAGCTTGGGAGCGGGCTCCTCCGGGGTCACTTCGAGTTCGAACTTGAACTCTTCGGAAACATCCTTTTGAACCGGCTCAGCCAGGATCAGCTTTTGACTGCGGGGTTCGTCACTCATGGTGCTAAACCCGCCATTGACGTGTTCCCAGTGGGGTTCCGGGTGGAAGGCGCGACCGATGGGGGTCACGAGCTTTCCCTCACCGCTGAGCTTGACGAGCTCGACACCTTCGTCGACCTGGATGTAGAACTGGTCGCCGTTGTACAGCGTCGTGGTCTCCTCGCCCTCGGAGTTGAGGATGACGCCGCCTTCGATTTCGAAGGTGATCTCACCGGAGTTGGTGTTGAGCTGGAACGGGCCGGCAATGTCGCCGTCCAGTTCGTCAGACTCACGCAGGTCTTCGATCTCCAGGAAGAGTTCCGAAGGGGGCTCTGGGAGGTCTTCGGCGTTCTCAACCAGGTAGTTGTAGACCGCGAAGACGTAGGCGCTCTCTTCGTCACTACCGTTGACGACCGCGTCCTGGTGGAGACGGAAACCGTCGGTGAAGTGCCAGATGGCGGCCTGGGTGCCCTTGTAGGCATTAACCTGGTTTTCCCGTTCCGTCCAGTCGCCGAGCTCGACGTCAGCGGCTTCGCCTAGGGCGACAGCATCGACATTGGGGTAACCGTTGTGCAGGATCCACAGGACCTTGCCCAGTTCGTCGACCCCGACCTCTTCCCAGCTCTGCTCGTACTGCCAGTACTTGGTCTCAAGGCCGGTACCGATGTCGATGCAGTAAATGACGTGCTCGTCGTCGCTGCCTTCGAGAGTGAAGGTTAGGTAGGAGCTCCGACCGTTGTCGTTGTCATCGCCAGTGGCGCTCTTTAGATTAACGCGCTCATGGGTTTCGACACTGCCCCGAGCCTTGTCATCGTGGTCATCAGCAATCGCCACCCCGGAAGATCCGAGGGCAAGCGCGGTACCGGCAACTGCCGCTACCGCGAACTTTAGTGATTTCTTCATGGAATAAAGCCGTCCCTAAGGAGATTTAGAGGGATTGACGTGTTTGCTCTACAGGAAGACACGTTACTCAGCCGCAAATGGTTGCGGTCGAGCACTGAGTTTCCATGAGCAGTCGCCAAGCTGGGATTTCGTTGTCGCGCAGGCAAGTTGATCTCCACGCCCCAGCGCAGACCGGGGGTAACAATTTGGCCACAAAGCCAACCCGGTGGCCACACTGGTTCACAGCGGTATCGATTATCTCAAAGCTTGCGACTGTGCGACGGGTTCAACCCATTGCCACAAGCGTGCTGTGGGGCTTAGCAAGCGTGACTTGACTGCGTTTTCGCTGTTCAATTGGGCTTGGAACTGCGTGCTCTTTCTTCTCGCAGTGGCGTCATCTTAGCGCGAGGCCTGATATCGCTTCGCGGTGCACGACTGGTGTCGCATTGTTTCCGCGACCCGCCCCAGTCGCGAAAACTCCACCCAGGTGTGGAATCACTCGCATATGGACGATCACGTGGTGCGGTTCACGAGGTGGCATCACGAATATTCCCAACCCCATGCCATTGCCCCATGGCAATGACGCTCAGTGTCGACGGTGTCTCCATGGATGGGTTCCGCCTGGGCCGTGGCGACTGCGCCTCTTCAGGCACCACGTTGGGGGCTAACCGAAAGTCTCCGGTTAGCCCCCAACGCCAGTTCGTCCTCTGCGGCAGAAATCGATGAGGAGGACATTCCACATTCAGTTCTCGGTTCTGTTTCGCCAGCGGGGCGAACACAAAAAGATGTTCGGTTGACAGGTCGGTAACCGTGACCTGTCAACCGAACATTGTGGCCCCTGACCGAGACAGCACCATCTCGGCCGACCTACTGCACCTACTCTTGCATCCGGGTCACGCACACGGCCCTCGCCTCGGCGGCCAGAACTTCACCCGCGTGGATAGTCGGGTCAGCGAAGTGGCTCGGGTATCTCCTATGGGTTGGGCGACAACCGTATGCGCGGGGCCTTCACCTGAGAATCAGGCTTTGGCGGCGTGGAAGCCGTTAGGAATTTTGCTCGGTCCTCGCCTCGTCCTCGGTACGCCGACGCATGACTACCAGCGCCACAATCCCACCGAGCAGCAATAGAGTTCCGGCGGTGAACAGCCACGTCAGGCTGGTACCAGTCACCGGCAGACGCGGGGCGGGCTCCTCGTCGGGCAGTTCCAACTTGAAGGCCCACTCGGCCGGAAGCTCACCTTCGCGCGGCTGAGCGAGGATGAGTTTCTGCGAAGCATCGCGAGCGGCGCTGACCTGCGGGTGATTACTGCTGGCCGCTTCCTCCGGCGTGATCGCCATGAAGACCCGACCAATGGGCAAATCAAACGAGGCATGGCCGTGGATGACGATCTCGGTCGCACCTTCCTGGAGCGTGATGTAGAAGCGCTCGCCGTCATCGACTGTCACCGCAGAGTCGCCATTCTCGGTCTCTAGCGAACCACCATCGGCTTCCAAGGTGACCGGCCCGGCCGTGGAGTTGATCCAGTAGGGCCCGAAGCGGCCGTCCTCGTAGACGGCCTCGTCGAAGCCGTCGAGCTCAATGAAGTAGTCGGACGGGTCCGGCAGTGGAGCGGCATTGTCGAGCAGGTACTCATAGATGCCAACGATCGCTTCGGCCACGTCTTCGGCACCGTCGCGTACCGGGTCCTCGGTGTTGAGCTCGAAGTCGTCGGTCAGGTTCCACACAGCTGCTTGAGTTCCCGCGTAGGCGACCTTCACAGAGGTTTCGTTGTCCCAGTCGGTGGGGGCGTCGAAGTCGGCGTGGTCGAACAACGACTCAACGCTCGCATTGGGGTATCCGTTGAAGAGCACCCAGCGCACCAACTCGAGGTTGGGCACCTCAGACTCCTCCCAGGTGCCCTCCATGTAGTCGAGGTCTTCATTGAGGAGGGTGTGAATGTCGATGCAGTAGGTCAGGAGCATGTCATTGCCAGAGGAGCCTTCGGGGAAGAGTCCGATGATCTTGGCTTCGAGGGAGAACGGACCATCGCCGGTGTCGCCGCGCAAGGTATAGCCCGGCTTGGTTTCCACCTCACCGGTGATGGGCTCCACGTTGTTGGTGCGCACTGCGTCGTCACCGTTCTGGGCAGCGGCGTCTCCCGCTCCCATGAGCACGAGCGCTCCGGCCGCCATCGCGGCCACTGCGCCTTTGAATCCTGTGCTCGTGAACATTTGTCGTTTCATTACGTCTGCCCCCTGGCAGGAGTCGGGTCGTCGTTATCTCCTTGCATCGGGGAAAACGAGCCGCTCCTGGCCCCGGCTCGGCCATTCATCCGAACATTTTTTTGAATCAACCGAAAGTACGATGCCAAAGCACCCCAAAACCGGAAATAACTTTCATGTTTCTCAACCGTAAACGCCGGGAAGCGCGATAACCGACGTATTCCGCGCTACCGGGCGCTTTCCACTGCGTGGCATATGTTTCCGCAGGTGAAAAAGCAAGCGCTTGCGCTAGCTGAGTTCGGCTCAGGCTGGGAGGTTGGGAGATTCACAATCCTCGCCGAGCCAGGACACACGCATAGGGCGCAGAGGCCATATAGTCGGTCGTATGTCAATCTCTAACGCCGCCGTTCGCGGCATCGTCGATGAATTCAGCCGCCGCACCGGCCCCAAGACCGGCCTGGTCGTCGGGGCAAGCTGGGGACATCCCGTCTTGACTGCGGCGTTGGAAACGCTCATGGGTTCGGACCACCTCACGGTCGTTGTCAACCCCGAAGACGTCAACTCCACCAAGGAAGGCATCGCCTCAGAGTGGCCGTGGACCTCCACCGGGGAAGAGGACGGCGCTGAGGCGGGCGGAATCCTATCGGGCAACGTGGAGGTGGTCGGTTCCCTAGCCGATGCGACCGCCGCCGATTTCGTCATGTTGGCCGCTCCTGTCACCAGCGAGGCCGAGGAATTTCTCAAAGATCTGGAACTGTTGCGGGACAAGGTCGCTCCCGGCGGCATCATCACCCTCGCCGCCACCCTCACCGCACCGGCTCGCGAAGAGATAGCCGAGCTGGTTTCCGAATACGGGGTCGGCACTGACTTGGTGGTGCGTTCATGGCCACCGTTGAAGATTCACCGCTTGCGCATGGGCACGGCCAAACCCGTCACCGCCGAACAGGTGGCACCAGGCTGGCGGCCCTCCTCGGTGCCGCTGACGAGCACCATGCACATCGACTCCAACGGAGTCATCGCCGCCGGGCTATGTCTGAGCGCGGCCGCACTGGTCAAGAAGGTCCGTCCACGTTCGAAAGCTTGGATGCTTCCCGCCGCCGCCGCGCTGCCAGTCGCCGCGTTCTTCCGCGACCCGGTGCGCGACGCCGATTATTGGCCCTGTGATGACGACCCGACCGCGGTGCTCGCGGCCTCCGATGGCAAGGTTCTGGGTATCGAGCACGTCGTTGACGAACGCTTCGGTGCCGCCACGGGTGCCGCAGGTGAGGAATGGCTGCGTATCTCGGTGTTCCTATCGGTGCTCGACGTCCACGTCAACCGGTCTCCCGTCGCCGGTCAAGTCGTGGACGTCTTCCGCGAGAAGGGTGGCTACGCCCCCGCGATGAAACCAGACGCCGAACACAATGTCGCCTGCTACACAGTCCTAGAGACCGCACGGGGCCGGGTGGCTGTCGCGCAACGCACCGGATTGGTGGCACGCCGCATCGTCAACCGGACCAAGGTCGGGGCAACGCTGGCCAAAGGAGAACGCTACGGGCTGATCCGCTTTGGTTCCCGCACCGACATTTACTTGCCGACCGACGCGGCCGAAGCCCTCGTCGCCCCCGGTGAAATCGTGCGAGGTGGCGAGACAGTCCTCGCCCGCTGGAACAGTTAGAGCCCAACGTTGAGGGCCGCGTCTCCCATCTGGGAGGCGCGGCCCTCAACGTGCGCTAGGGGACAATTCAGATCGACAGTGGCGACCCTTGGTGACGGCGGTGATGCAGCCACAGCAGGGGGCCGCTGGCCAGATAGACGCAGATGATCACCGTAAACGTCAGCTCGGCGTCGAGCCAGAAACCAACGATCGGCAAGCTCCACAAATACACTGGCAGCCGTGCCAAGTGCCCGACCTTCGCGTAAGGAAAGCCCGAGACCATAAACAGCGCGAGTCCGGCAACCATCAAGAACGCGGCAGGCTGCGGATTCGGCGAGATCAAGATCGCCAACGCCAGCACCATCGCGGCCAAGGTCGTTGGCACTCCTGAGAAGTAGCGCCCGTCCTTGGGAGAGATATTGAACCTGGCCAGGCGAATGGCCGCGCAGGCGGCGAGCAACGCGCAGGCGGGGGCGGCCACCCACACTGGTGTGTCTCCGTGCAGCCACAGCAAAGCCACCACAGGGGCCGCGACACCAAAGGAACACATGTCGGCCAGTGAGTCCATTTGCGCGCCGAAAGGACTGGCGACGCCGAGACGGCGCGCCAGTGGGCCGTCGATGCCGTCCATGATGACGCATCCGAGCAAAACGGTGGCCGCCCACGTGATGTGACCTTGGGAGGCCAGCAGGATGGCACTGACTCCAAGACCGATGGAAATGACGGTGCACAGGTTGGCCAACGCGAAGTAGAGGCGGCGGCGCAATGTCTGCCGACCGGGCAGAAGTGGGATGGGGGTGGGCGGGGCTTCGTCATCGGCCAGGGCGAAGTCGATGTCGGCGGCGGCCGGTGGGGAGGGCTGGGTGGCGATGGGGGCGGGACTGATGGGGGCGGCGGTGGGCGTTGTGGCCCAAGGGGGCCCCTCGTCAGGGTCGTGTCTGCGGCGTTTGACGCGGATACGGCGGGCGAGGGCGCGCGAACGGTGGCCGCGGGCGAAGCGGCCTTGCGTGCGGGGCCGTTTGGTGGCTCGTTCGTCGGTGCGGTGACGTCGCCAAGGGGCTGGACGCACTCTTCCTCCTTCGTGATCCAGCGGGAGGGCCATACTCCCGGCGGGGAGGCTTTGACCGGTCTGGGCACTATCTGCCCGGCCACTTAGGGTCCTACTGGATCGTCATTGCGCTGCGGGAACGCTTGTCTGCGCCTAATGGCGCCTTGGGCACGGGTTCGTGCGCCAGCGATGTTAGGCATGGGCGCGAACGAAAGACTCGCTGGAGATTTTTGGTCTCCTCGCGAAGTCTTCGTCCAGCCATGTGTGCAGGTTGTGGTTTGGATGGGTCGTGTCTTACCTGTCTATCTCCACAAACTACCCGACAAATCGTATGGGCGATAGCGCTGGAATGTGCGCTGGGTCTAACGGATGTGCCCTACAGCCTGTTGCGCGTGCGGATGACCGGTTGTGGCCGCTTGCCGGTTTTGGGCTGGTGATGATTGGCAACGGTGGCGTGGTTCGGGTGCTTGGGCCGATGCCGACTTACAATCGGCGATGCGGCGCGTTTGTGCTATTGGTCAGATTTCACTTCTTGTTCCTGGCTGGTGTGCGGCGCCGAATCGGCGGCCTTTTTCGCGTCGACTACTTTGAGGGCGTCAACGACCGCGGCGGTGAGTTCTTGCCGGTCCAGTTCACCGCGAGTGAACCAACGGGAGTCAGAGGTCGAGCCGCCAGCGGCCTCGACAACCTGAGCCGTCGACGGTTCGCTGACCGTGGCCTGATAGATGGCGCGGACACCATGCCAATCGAGAGGGTATCCCTCAGGGCCGATGGCGCGGCGGTGTCGAAACGACGTCACGTCGAGCAATTGGCCGATGATGGCGTGCTGACCAGTCTCTTCGAAAATTTCACGGGCAACGGCACGCCGGGGCTGTTCAGAGAAGTCCACGCCACCGCCAGGCAGGTGCCACCCGCCCGCTCCCGGGTAGCCGGTGGCGATACGGGCCAGGAGAAACATCTCGCCGGTCGGGTCAGTGACCAGTCCGTAGGCACCAAAGCGTTGGCCGCGTTTGCGGCGGCCTTTGCGCGCTTTGGTGGGTGGGGTGGGGCGTGGTTGTTGTGGCGCTTTGGGCTGGGCGACATCTGCCAGTCGCAGATCCTTGGTGCCCAATACGGCGGCGACGAAAGGCGAATGATCTTCAGCTGATGCCTGTTCGGGCGTAACCCATTGGCAGTTGCGGCGGGCCCGGCCCCCCTTAGGGTCGCTCGCGTTGTCGGCATTGGGTTCATCGAGCAGACGGACACGGTAAATGATGGCATTGGTGTGCACGTCGCGGCGCACCGTCGACACCGCCTGCAGCGGTGTTTCGGCAGCTACGGTGAAGCCAGTGTCGCGATTGAATTGGCGTACGACGGCGTCGAACGGGGCTTCTCCGTGTTCGAGGACCCCGCCCGGCAGGTGCCAGGGGCCGACCGACCCGTCTTTGCGGGTCGCGCGCGTCAAGAGCAGACGGCCGGCTTCATCTCGCGCTTCCCCGTATGCGGCTATGCGGAAGCTGGAAAACATTCTTCAAGCTTACGCGGCGCTTCCTAGTGGGGTCGGCAGGAAAAGCCCAGATGTGAACCACGATGGGGGCACTGTTCGCAAAGGGCACGTTGGGGTTCATATGCGGCAGCCCTGACGGCGTCTCGATCGAGGCACGCCGTCAGGGCTAAGCCACGCAGGCGATATGTCGGGGTCAGCGCGCGCCTGCCCCAGTTGTCCACATGTGGCCAACGTCGCCCCCTACGACGTTGACGCTGCGCGCGCGAGCTGCGGTGGACACGGCTGCCACCTAAAAACTCATCGCGACCGTGACGCCGGTGAGAACTGGTTCACGCGACGAGGCCGACTACTCCCATTCGATGGTTCCCGGGGGCTTGGAGGTGATGTCGAGCGTGACCCGGTTGACCTCGCGGACTTCGTTGGTGATCCGGGTGGAGATCCTGCTCAGCAGGTCGTAGGGCAGGCGTGACCAGTCGGCGGTCATCGCGTCTTCGGACGAGACTGGGCGCAGCACGATCGGGTGACCATAGGTGCGGCCATCGCCTTGGACTCCCACAGAGCGCACATCGCCCAACAGCACCACGGGGAACTGCCACACGTCCCGCTCCAGACCGGCCGCGGTCAATTCAGCGCGGGCAATGGCATCGGCGGCTCGTAGAGTCTCCAGCCGCTCCCGGTTGACCTCACCAATGATGCGGATGCCCAGACCCGGACCCGGGAAGGGGTGCCGCCACACGAGCGATTCGGGCAGGCCCAATTGCAAGCCAATCGTTCGCACCTCGTCTTTGAACAAGGTGCGTAGCGGCTCGACCAGGTCGAACTTGAGGTCCTCGGGCAGCCCGCCAACGTTGTGGTGGGATTTGATGTTTGCCGTGCCGGTGCCTCCGCCCGACTCGACGACATCCGGGTACAGCGTCCCTTGCACGAGGAACTCGATGTCTTTCTCAGCGCTGAGATCACGGGCGGCCTTTTCGAAGGTGCGGATGAACTCGCGACCGATGATCTTACGTTTTTGTTCGGGGTCGGTGACTCCCGCCAGCGCGCTCAGGAACTGCTCGGAGGCGTCGACGGTGCGCACGTCAATGCCGGTTATGGAGGCGTAGTCTTTTTCGACCTGTTCGCGCTCGCCCGCGCGCAGGAGCCCGTGGTCAACGAAGACGCAGGTGAGCTGGTCGCCTACGGCTTTGTGAACGAGAGCGGCGGCGACCGAGGAGTCCACTCCGCCTGAGAGGGCGCACAGGACCTTCTTGTCTCCCACTTGCTGGCGAATCTTCGCGACCTGCTCGTCAATGATGCTGTCGGCGGTCCAAGACGGGGCTAGGCCCGCGATGTCGTACAGGAAGTGACTCAGAATTTCCTGCCCGAAGTCGGTGTGGCCGACCTCGGGGTGGAATTGGACTCCGGCGAGGCGACGGGTGGTGTCTTCAAACGCCGCGACGGTGGCGCCGGCGCTGGAGGCGGTGACGGTGAAGCCGTCGGGAGCCACAGTGACGGAGTCGTTGTGACTCATCCACACTGACTGGGCCTGTGGGGTCTGGCCGAACAGGACCGATGGGCCACTGCGGTCTAGTTGGGTGCCACCGAACTCCGAGAGTCCGGTTTGTTCGACGGTTCCGCCGAGGGCTTTGGCCATGGCTTGAAAGCCGTAGCACATGCCGAACACTGGCACGCCCGCCTCGAAGATGGCCTTGTCAACCTGTGGAGCTCCCTGGGCATAGACCGAGGCGGGTCCGCCGGAGAGGATGATCGCCGCCGGTTCACGCGAGAGCATGTGCGCGGCCGACATGTCACTGGGCACTACTTCGGAATACACCTTGGCCTCACGGACCCGGCGGGCAATGAGCTGGGCGTACTGGGCGCCGAAATCAACGACGAGAACCGGATTCTTCATAACTCCCAGCTTAACCGCTGCGTAGTGGTGATTCGCCGTCACAATCCGCGGGGTGTGTCCGACCTTGCTTTCTGAATGGGTCCCCGTCGGGTTCGGCAAACCTCGATGAGCGAATTCCCTGGTGAAATGGGGTGACGTGAGGCGTGCCAAACCGTCTCATAACGCTGGTTTGGCTTCGCTGGTGGACGTATCATTTCAAGCGTGAGAACTACTGGGCTGCCTACTACGTACGCGAGTATGGATGTGGCTTGTGCCTTTGGTTCCCACCACATCGCCTCCGGTGCTGCGCGGGCAGACACTACCGATCGCGGCGGATTCGTTCTCACCTCTCCGTCGCAGGCTCGCCTCCGCGACGAAGGACGAGGCGATGGCTGAGCGCGGCATCGGGGATTCACCACCGGACCCTGCTCGAGGTCCTGGTGCCCCGGAACCTAGCCGGAGCCAGCGGCCAGCGGAGGCGGATGCGCGCCGCGACCGGGCCCCAACGGCATGGGGCGGCTCGGTGAAGAACCGTTCCAAACGCAATCAAAACCCTTCGTCCTCTGGCTTTGGGACGAAGCGCCGCAGAGAGAAGGTTCGCCGTGCCGCAACTCGGCATAAAATCTCTGAGCCCGAACCGGGCCATTCTCTCACCGGGCAGGGTTGGCAACGCTCCACTCTCATCGGCATCCGTCGCGACCTGACCGCCTGGTCCACTCGCGAGTTCCAGCCCGCGCTGGTGGCGCGTACTGCCCTTGGCATGGTCATCGTCGCTGCCTCGCTGCCGCTTTTTGACGGGGCGGGCTGGGTTATGGCCGCCATCCTCGGCGCGTGGGTGGCGGGCATGGGACTGCTGACACCGGGCACTCGCACCAGCGCTGGAGTGCCTTTGCTTATCGGCTTGGGCGCGGCCTTGAGCCTGCTGGCCGGGTCGGTCGAACCCAATTGGGTCTTTATTGTCGTCACCGCGGTATACGCCCTCGTTTTGACCTACATCAGCTCGGTGAGTAAAGCCGTTGGCATCATCGCCACCATTTGCGGTGTCCTTTTCTTCTTCGCCGACCAACTCACCGTCACCGCCACTCCCGGCCAAGCCGCGCTGGCGGTGTTGGCGGGGGCTGGCGTCCAGGCAGTGTTGACCCTTCTGCCGCCGTATTTTCGATACGCGGATGACCGCAAGTGTCTTTCCACGGCTTGGCGAGTTCTCGCCGCCGACGCGGAGTCGTTGAGCACAAATCACCACATCGCGCTGCAAACGAACCGCTTGCATAATGCTGTGGCGGAGCTGGATTCGCGTCGACGCCTCCCTCCTGCTTTGCGTGAGGCCCGTAACGACGTCTACGAGGTCTCGGGTGCGTTGACTCAGGTCAGTGCCGCCCGGCTGCGGGCGCAATTGGAAGGTGATGCGGCCTCGGCTGAGCTTTATGCCGAAGCGCTGAGTCTCGCCGGTCGTCTCCTGCTGTACCTGGCCAATACTGTGACCGCGCCCCGAGGGCGCCCGGTTGACTGGTCGAGTCTGCTCGATGAGCTCGGTGAGCGGGCCATCGCGACCCCGACTGGCACCATTCCTGGCGAGGTCACCGGTCTGCTGCGGATTTTGCATCGTTGCGACCAGTACGCCGAACGCATTACGAGGGGCGAATCGGGCATCGCCACGTCCAGCCCTTGGCGTCACTCCTACGCTCAGTTGCGGGCGGGGGCACGTCAGCTGGCCCGCAACCTCAAGTGGAGTAATCCGGCTGTGCGGTTCAGCTTGCGGCGCTCGCTAATCGTGGCCGGGGCCGTGTGGGCGGGAATCCTATGGCCGGGTAACTACGGCTACTGGATTCCACTTACTGCCTGGCTGGTGCTGCAAGTGGACTTCTACGGCACGATCACGAAGGGGTCGACTCGAGCCGTCGGCACGATCGCGGGCGTGGTGGTGGTCTCTGGGGTCGCCATTGTCTTGCCACATAGCCTGTGGGTTTTGACCGCCGCCATTATCGTGTTCGCGTCGCTGGCCTACCTCACCCAACCGGTTTCGTTGGCGGTCTTTTCCGCCGCGACGGCCGGGCTGACGGTGATGCTGGCCGACTTGGTGGGGGATGACGCGGTGACCGCGGCCTGGGAACGGGGGCTGGCTAGCACCGCTGGCGCTGTAGCCGCCATCGCCCTGTATGTGGTGGTACCGACCTGGCAGACCAGGCGGCTTCCGACGTTGTTGGCAGATCTGATCGACGCTTATTCTGACTATGCGCGGCTGGTGCTCGACCACCAAGCGCACCCGGCCGATCACAGCGCTAAGCGGATGCGTTTGGCGGTGGACGCGGTGCGCAGCAAGCGACTGGCATTGACCAACGCCGCCGAGCAGGCCGAGGCGGAGCCTTTGCTGTTGCGGCCCAAGGCCAGTGAGGCGATGGGTACCGAGGCTGCGCTCGCGCGAGCGGCGCGGGCTTTGATTTCGGTGAACGCGAGTGTGAAAGACGATGACACGGTCGAGCTTCCCGCCGTCGACGTGTGGGCCCAGGCTATTGACGCCTACTATGCTCGCTTGGCCGCCCTAGTGCGTGACGAGGGCGACCCACCGCCGCCGGTGGATTTGGAGGCGGCTTCGCGCGAGTTCGAGATGGCTGTGGCGACAGGGCCGCCCGAGACGAGGTCGCGGCGCAAGATCTTGCGGTGGGAGGCCGACCAGGTCGCCGATGCCTTGCAGGACGCCAGCTTGATCGTCAACCACTGGCGCAACGACGAGCGAGCTTCGTCGCTTGATCAACCTGGAGGGCACAGTCCGCACAGCTAGGTATCAATCTAGGTTTTGGGTCAGCCGCGCGCACGGTCTGGTCACCGTGCCGCTTGTGTCGGCTAGTACTCAACGGTGATGGTTTTGCGTTCCAGATCGAGGCGAATGGTTCCTCCGTAGGGGATCACCAATTGCGGGTCGGTGTGGCCAAGGTCGACATCCAGCACGACGGGAGCGTGTGGTGCGTACTCCCCCATTGCGGCCAGGACTGCCTTGTGTTGAGCTGCTCGATACTTGTTGCTTTGGGTGTGCGACAGGGTCCTCACAAAGCTCCATGTCTTGGGCCGCCCCATGATTAGCGCCGCGCACTGCTGTAGAAAGCCTCGTTCCCCGAGGTTGCGCAACGTACGGTAGACGGTCTTGTCGTCTGGCAGTTCCTCGGAGGTTTCGAAAAAGAGCACCCGGCCCGACAGTTCCTCAGGTTCGGGCAGGTACCGGTTGGCCATGGCCAACCACGAGACTATTTCCAGGTTCCCGCCCCAGCTGCGGCCTTCGATCAGTGGTGACTGGCGTTGTTCGGGGTTGGCGTTGTGCCACTGCCATCCGCCGCTGACAAACATTGAGGGTGGCTCGTCAAAGGTGCTCTCATCGCCCCAATCGCGGTCGCGGTCGTTGACCTCCTCGGCTGCGGTCAAGGCGAAGGCCCCGCCGGTGAACATCGCGGCGCGCAGTGATTCCTCGGTCATCGGGTGCATGGCTCCGGGGCGGCCAAACGCTGTCATCACTGTTGCCCCGTGGTAGCCGACTATGCCGAGCCGCTCCAAGTAGACCAGCAAGTTTGTGCAGTCGGAAAAACCGTAGAACTGTTTGGGGTTGGCCTGCAACAACTCCCCGACCAGGTGCGGCAAGACCGTGATCTGGTCGTCTCCGCCGATACTGGCGATGACTCCGGCGATATCGGGATCGGCGAAGGCCGCATGGATGTCGGCCGCGCGTTCCTGGGCAGACGAGCCCATTTTGCGGGTGGTGGGGTACTCGACCGGTTCCAGGTCGAAGTCCTCCCGCAGGCGCTTGAGCCCCAGCTCGAACGGGAGGGGCAACGCCCCTGGCAGTCCCTGGGATGGCGAGATGACGGCTATGCGATCTCCGGGGCGGAGACGGTTCGCAATGATGGGACTGGGCGGGGTAGCGGTGCTCATCACCGCAGACTAGTGCAAGAGCGGGCGCGCGTCACCCTGCAATCATCTCGCTAGGACTCACCGGGGCATCCACATAGATGAAACTTTCTCACCTGGGGCCCCTGATTTTATTGTTGCAACAGTGCGGTTTCGCCGTCAAGTTCCGATTCACCGCCTGTGGATAACTTCGCAAACGGTCGCACTCTACTAGTGATGGGGGACCGGCCTTTGGCCGGTCCCCCATCACTAGTAGCCTCGTTTAACTACCCAGAGCAGTTAGCGCAGCAGCGTGATGCCCGCGCGCTGGAATTCCTTCACGGTGGTGTAGCCGCACTTGGCCATGGAACGGCGCAACCCGCCAAACAAGTTCTGCGAACCATCGGGAACCTCAGACGGCCCGTACAGCAACGACTCCATGTCCGTGACGTGTTCGGTCTCCACCGGCGCCGGGCGGTAGTGGCCACGCGGCAACTTCGGGTGACTTGCCGCCGAATGCCACCAAGCACCACTGGCTGGTGCCTCTTCTGCGTCAGCCAGCGCCGCGCCGAGCATGGTCGCGTCGGCTCCGCAGGCGATCGCCTTGGCGATCGCGCCAGAGGTGGTGATGCCGCCGTCGGCGATGAGGTGAACGTAGCGTCCCCCGGTCTCGTCGAGGTAGTCGCGGCGGGCTGCGGCGGCTTCGGCAACGGCCGAGGCCATGGGAACGTCGATGCCAAGCACGGAATCGGTGGTGGACCAGTCGTCGGCTCCGACCCCGACGATGACTCCAGCGGCCCCCGTGCGCATGAGGTGCAGAGCCGTTTTGTAGTTGGTGCAGCCTCCGGCCACGACGGGGACGTCAAGGTCGGCGATGAACTGTTTGAGGTTCAAGGCTCCGTCGGTTGAGGAAACGTGTTCGGCCGAAACGATGGTGCCTTGGATGACCAGTAGGTCAACCCCGGCGTTGAGCACGGCTTCGGAGTAGGTCTGGGTGTGTTGGGGCGACAGTCGCACGGCCACGGTGACGCCCGCGTCGCGGATCTCGGCAATGCGTTCCGAGATGAGCTCGGGTTTCACGGCCTCGGCGTACATCTGTTGCAGCCGAGCGGTCGCCGTTTCTGGAGACAGCGTCGCCAGTTCCTTCAACAGTGGCGTGGGGTCGGTGTAGCGACACCACAGGCCCTCCCCGTTGAGCACGCCCAATCCGCCGAGTCTTCCCAACTCGATTGCGGTCGCAGGGCTCATGGTCGCATCCGACGGATGCGCCACAGCCGGGATCTCGAACCGGTAGGCGTCCATTTGCCATTCGGTTGAGACGTCGTCGATGTCGCGTGTTCGTCGGCCTGGCGCTAGTGCCACGTCTTGCAGTCGCCAGCCGCGCTGTGCGATCTTGCCTGGGCCGATCTCCACCATGTCCCGCAACGTTTGCTCCTCATCCCCGGTTCTGGTTCCGCTTCTAACGCGTGTGGTAGTTGGGTGCTTCGACGGTCATCTGGATGTCGTGCGGGTGGCTTTCCTTAAGCCCTGCCGCGGTGATGCGCACCAGACGTCCGCGTTCGTGCATCGCCTCGATCGTAGCCGCACCGGTGTATCCCATGGCAATACGCAGCCCGCCGACGAGCTGGTACACGACCTGGGCGAGGGTGCCCCGGTAGGGCACTTGACCTTCGACGCCTTCGGGCACGAGTTTTTCGTTGGAGGAGATGTCCTGCTGGAAGTAGCGGTCTTTGGAGAAGGACTTGTCCTGTCCGCGCGACTGCATCGCCCCCAGCGAGCCCATGCCCCGGTAGGTCTTGAACTGTTTGCCGTTCATGAAGATGAGGTCGCCGGGACTTTCGGCACAGCCGGCGAACAGCTGGCCCATCATGACGGTGGAGGCACCGGCGACGATGGCTTTGGCGACATCGCCGGAGTATTGGATGCCACCGTCGGCGATGACGGGGACGCCTTCGCGTCGAGCCACGGAGACGGTGTCCATGATCGCGCTGATTTGCGGCGCACCGACGCCGGCTACGACCCGGGTCGTACAGATCGCGCCGGGGCCAACGCCGACTTTGATTCCCGAGACTCCGGCGTCGATGAGCGCGCGGGCGGCCTCGGCGGTGACGATGTTGCCGCCGATGACGTCAGCTTTATCGCCGAAGTCTTTGACCACCGAGGAGATCATGTTGAGAACTCCTCGGGAGTGGCCGTGGGAGGAGTCGACTATGAGCACGTCGGCTCCGGCTTCGACTAGCTGCCCGGCCCGGTTGTATTGGTCTTCGCCCACCCCGATGGCCGCACCCACGCGCAGGCGACCTGAGTCGTCCTTCGTCGCGTCCGGGTACTGTTCGCGCTTGGCGAAGTCTTTGACGGTGATGAGGCCCTTGAGCCGCCCATCGGCGTCGACGATGGGAAGCTTCTCGATCTTGTTGGTCTTAAGCAGGTGTAGCGCCTCGTCGGATGAGACGCCCTGCGGCGCGGTGACCAGGTTGCGCGAGGTCATGACCTGGGAGACGGGGATCGAGAAGTCGTTTTCGAACCGCATGTCGCGGTTGGTGATGATGCCGACCAATATCCCGTCTTCGTCAGTGACCGGAAGGCCGGAGACGCGGTAACGAGCGCATGTCTTATCGACCTGTTCGAGCGTGTCGCCCGGGGCGCAGGTGATCGGGTCGGCGACCATGCCGGACTCGGAGCGTTTCACGAGGTCGACCTGTTCGGCCTGGTCTTCGGGCGACAGGTTGCGGTGCAGGATGCCCAGGCCACCCAGCCGAGCCATCGCGATGGCCATACGCGCTTCGGTGACGGTGTCCATCGGAGCCGTCAGCAGCGGTGTCGCGAGTCGAATGTTGCGGGTCAGTTGGGAGGCGGTCGCCACCTCGCCGGGGACGATGTCGCTTTCGCCCGGCAGTAGTAGTACGTCGTCGAAGGTGAGACCGAGCGGGATCGGGCCCGCCGAGCCCAGCGGTGTCGACGGTGCGACGCTGCCGGAAATTTCCCCACCTGAAAGTTCATTTACCCCTGTGTCACCTGAAAACGCCATATACCGATACTAGCCCCCGTCGTGGGGCACCTACCGGGCCGCACAAGGGGTGCGACTGGAATCGCACCCAGGCTGAGACGGGGGTCTCCTCCCAGCTCATGGGCGCGCGGATCGGCTGTGAAAGCGACGGGACCCGCTGGGGGCTAGCGCAACGCACGCGGGGAGCGGGCGCGGCATTCGCGCGGCTACTTGCGGCGAGCGCTACCCTAGAAGGGTGTCAGAGGAGCCTCGCGATCCATTTGCCGATGAGCCTGGAAACTTCGACGACGACTCGTGGCGAGACGACCCGGACGGAGAGTCCGAGATGCCTCTCAACGACGTCGAGCGCGCGGAGTTGCAGGAAGACATGGAACAGTTGCGCCTGTTCGAGCAGGTACTACAGCCGCGCGGCATGCGCGGGCTGGTAGTTGACTGTGCCGATTGCGACCAGCCGCACTATTTCGCCTGGGGTCTGCTGCTGTCGAACTTGAAGCACCTGCTGGACCACAATGCGACCCGGGTCCACGAACCGGCGTTTGATCCCAACCCCGACGAGTACGTCTCGTGGGATTACGCCAAGGGATACACCGACGCGTGGGATCACCTCAACTCCGAGGCCGAGGAATAGCCCTCTCCCACTTGCGAGGGAAGGGCTTATTCAAGGTGAGGCGACCAACCGGAGACCTTCCCAGCTCGGACCCAGTAACTCGCCTTTTGCTCACCTTGAATAAGCCCAGTGCCGTCCCTGGGCCGAAGGCCGCGCCAGCGTCATAGCCTCCGTTGTGCTTCTCCCAGGGGCAGCCCGACACCGCGTTAGGTCACCGGATCGTCCCGGCGGCCAACACGCGGTTGGCCAGCACGGCCCATCAGTGCACAATCCCCGCGCGAAACGCCTCGGCGACCGCGTGGGCTCGGTCTCGCGCACCAAGCTTGCGAAACATACGTCTGGCATGGGTTTTCACCGTGTCTTCGGAGACAAATAGGTCCCGCCCAATCTCGGCGTTGCTTTTTCCTTCACTCATGCCGCGCAACACCTGCATTTCCCGGGTCGTCAGATTTGAGCGGCTAGCCATCGCCGCGCGTTGACGCGGTAGGCCCTGAGCGGCTACCTGCGGGCAGACAAGCATGATCGCCTGGGTGAGGGCGACCAGTAGGTCATCGTTGTCGGCGCTGGCGGAGCGGATGACGCCTCGTGCCCCGGCCGCTACCACCATGGCAGCGGTGCGCGGGTCGGTCGGGCCCGCCATCACCACTGCGGTGCCGCGCGAACGCTGCCGCACTTCCCGGGTGAAGTGCACCGGGTCCGGGGTGGCTAGATTGACGTCGACGAGAACGACATCGATGGGGCGTCGACGCAGTTCCTCGTAGACGTCGTGGGTGTTGGCGACGGCGCGCACGGCCTGCGCCAAGCCCATGCGTGTCGCGCAGGCGGCGATCTTGTTTCCGGCCTGGGGAGTCTTCACGCACACTAGTACTGTTTTCACGGTTCCTAACCCTTCATGCCCTTAGGTGGAAAGTGGTCCTTACTGGTGACACGCAGCAGGGTGATTCGCATGACGCGGAAGGATGACTTTTTTCAAATAATTTTTCTCCCGGCGTTTTAGCTGCTAGTCATCCATTCGAGTGGACCTCACGTCACAAGCCGAAGAATTTTTCGCCACCGGAGAGCGCACACTCTGTTCGCGTCGCCGCAACACCAGGCCCCAACTAGTGCGACACTTCGGGAATGAGACGCTCTCCGCACCAACAGAAGCATCAGCGTTCCCGTCACGGAATGAAACGGTCCGACCGCCATTCTGATCACCGCTCATATCCACCTCGTCATAATCTGGATAACGAGCTAGTAGGTATGGACGGTACGTCCTATGGCCGATATAAATCTCTCCGCGGCACCTGGGTAACCGACGAGTACGAGCTCCTTATCCAGCGGGTGCAGTCCGACCCATTCGCGCCACCGAGCCGGGTCGCGGTGCGGTTGGACCCCGACCAGGCCGACCTGCTCCCCGAATGGTTCTCCACCGACCACCGCCGCCGCGCCATCGCCACCGTGCTGGTCAAGCGCGCCAAACAAGCCATGCGCGGCCTGCGGGACCTGCGGCTCGACGCGGGCGGACAAGAAATCTTGGACCGCTCCTCCTGCCAAGTGGGCACAGACGGCTCGGTGATCTTTCGTTTGGGGGCCCAGCTACCCGGAAAAGGCCGCCGCATCGATGGTCACCAAGCCAAACGGGTGCTGTGCGAACACATTCCCTCAATGGTCGACTTCGCGTTGGACCTCGAGGAGGATGAAGCGAAGCGATGGACCGACACCGCCGACGACACCGCAGCACTACGCTCGGCCCTGGTCGACCGTGACCTCATCGCATTCGTCGCCGACGGGGCCATGTTGGCGCGGCACTCCGGAGTCGATGACCGCCCCCTGGGCGAGGGAGTCCCGTTCACCGCGCCCGACTCTCTGGCCATGACTGTCGACCTGCCGCACGCGGGGTCCGTACGCGGCATGGGGATCAAACCGGGCGTCACTCTCATCGTCGGCGGCGGTTTCCACGGCAAATCCACCCTGCTACGCGCGCTCGAACGCGGCGTATACGACCACGTTCCTGGAGACGGGCGGGAACTGGTCGTCGCCAACCTCGACGCGGTTAAGATTCGGGCCGAGGACGGCCGCTCTGTGAGCAGCGTCGACGTCCACGCCTTTGTGGACCACCTCCCCAGCGGAGCTGACACCGCCACCTTCACCACCGAAAACGCCTCCGGCTCAACCTCGCAGGCGGCCGCGATCGTCGAAGCGCTCGAAGCCGGGTCACGCCTGCTCCTCATCGATGAGGACACCGCTGCCACCAACTTGATGATCCGCGACGCTCGCATGCAAGCACTCGTGGCTAAGGACCGCGAACCACTCACCCCGTTGGTGGACCGAATACGGTCGCTCTACACCGACCACGGTGTCTCCACCGTGCTGGTGATGGGTGGGTCCGGCGACTATATGGATGTAGCCGACCGGGTCATCATGATGGACTCCTATGTACCCCTCGACGTGACGGCCAAGGCGAAGGAACTGGCCGCGAACCCAACCGGGCGCCAGGTCGAGGGCGCGGCGTTCACCATGCCCCGGGACCGCATCATCGAACCCTCCAGCATCAACGCTGAGGTACGCGGCAAACAAAAGGTCAAGGCCAAGGGCACCGACGGGATTCAATACGGCGAACAAGACGTCGACTTGCGTTCGGTCGAGCAGCTGACGGACCTGTCGATGACCATGGGGGTGGCGTTGGCGATACAGGCGGCTAGCCAGCAAGGCTTTATCGATGGAACCGCGACGGTTTCGCAGGTGTTGGACCGTCTGGAGTCGGCTCTGGAAGCCGATGGCGTGGAAATGCTGGCGAAAATTCGCACCATCGACTTTGCGTTGCCGCGCAGGCACGAGATCGCCGCGGCGCTGAACCGAATGCGGGACATACGGATTCGACAGGCCACCTCGCAGTGACCAAGCACCGGTGTACTCCATGCTTCCTTTGCGGTAGCTGCGGGCCTCTCCCATTACTCGGCGGCGATCGGCATGGCTTGGACGCAGTGGTGGTTACCAGTCATCATCGGCCGGTACCCGCCGCTGTGTTACTCGGCGCGCTGGGCGGTCAATGTCGGTCACCGACGCAGAAAGGCAGCTCATCGGCTATCGAATGATGGCGAGGTCGATCGGTTTGGCCACGGCATGCCACCGTGGCTACTGGACGCAGAACTCGTTTCCCTCCGGGTCGGTCAACGTGTAGTGGTACTCGGGGAATAGTCCCCACTGTGTGTCCACCTTGCCGATGAGGGTGGCTCCCAGGGCGACGATTCGCTCCACCTCGCTCTCGACTTCCTCCCTGGTGGGAATACGCCCGGGAGTGGCGCTGATATCCAGATGAATGCGGTTCTTGGCGTCCTTGCCCTCGGGAACTTTCTGGAAGAAAAGTCGTGGACCCTCCCCCTTGGGGTCTTCGGCAATCGATCGCTGTAGCAGATCCTCTTCGGTGAGGCCGTTGGCCAATAGTTGCTCCCGCAGCTGGGGCGGGTATTCGGCTCGGGGGTAACCCAGCACGTCCGACCAAAAGTGCGACAGAGACCGTGGGTTGGCACAGTCGAATGTTATGTTGCCGATCTTCATGTCGACCTCCAAATAAGATGTGTGGGAGCGTGCTTGCCTGATATCAACGACGGCATGGCCGCATGAAAGGTCACGGGTACCCGCGCCGATCCATTTGGCGGCACCACTATTCGCAGTTCAGCGTGGTGCGGGATTGAATTGACGTTCGCAGATAACCCTACGATGCGCCTGTGACATTGCGGGCGGGATGTTGCTGCCGCCGGAGAGGGCGTGCGGCCTCACATCGGGGTTTGTGTGTCGCTGACACCGGATAGCCATCGCGGCCCCATCCTCCGCCCAGCAGCAAACGGAAGGGGTCTGCACCGGCCGCACATACGATGCGATCAGTCACGGAACGTGTGTGGACGGTAGGGCAATGAGCGGATGATCCCTAGACCCTGAGCCCCTTGGGATCGAAGGCCGGAGCAAGATCACGCGGTGGTTTGCGTGATCCAAACCGGCTTCAGGGCATAGTAAAGCCTTCGCGGCACCGATCCCCTTAGACCGCGAAGGCTCTTGCACCTTATCTAGAAACCAAGCGAGACTCTCACATTTGTCAGGTTTCTGACACTATAAAACCACAGTGTGAAACCGCAAGATCACTTTCAGCGCCCAGCCCGCTGGTTCCGTTGCCCCTCAATCCAAATGCCAACGACCTCGGTCCCAGATCCGGTTTTCCCCTAGCTAGACGACATCACTGGCTGACTCACTTTGACATCGACACCGACAAACGGTGGTGGCCCCCAAGCAAAGCTTGGGGGCCACCACCGTTGCTACGGCGAGTCAACCGCCGCCGGTGCGATCCAGCGCGCGGGTGTCGACCGCATTGAGTTAATTTCACAGAGCTAGAAGCCCGGTCCGTGCTGATGCGCGTGGCCATGTCCTCCGTGGGAGTGGCCATGAGCGTCTTCGTCGTCGTCCTCGGGCTTGTCAACCACAAGAGTCTCGGTCGTCAGCAGCATGCTGACAATCGAGCCCGCGTTGAGCAGCGCGTTACGCGTTACCTTCACGGGGTCGATGACACCGGCCGAAACCAGGTCCTCGTACACACCAGTGGTCGCGTTCCAGCCCTCGCGCCAACCCAGTTTCGCGACCTCGTTGGCAACTACGTCACCGGACTCGCCAGCGTTGAGCGCGATGCGGCTCACTGGAGCAGACAGGGCACGCGAGACGATCTCGACGCCGAACTGCTCGTCGGCAGCCACCTCAAGGTCCTCCAGCACTGAGCGGGCGTGCAGCAGAGCCGCTCCCCCACCGGGAACAATGCCTTCCTCCACGGCGGCCTTGGTCGCGTTGATCGCGTCCTCGATGCGGTGCTTGCGCTCCCGCATTTCCACCTCGGTGGCCGCGCCGACCTCGATGACGGCTACGCCGCCCCCGAGCTTCGACAGCCGCTCCTGCAGTTTCTCTTGGTCCCAGCTGGAGTCGGTCTGTTCCAGCTGTGTACGCAGCTGACGCATCCGCGCCTGCACGTCCTCGTCCGATCCAGCCCCATCCACAATGGTGGTCGAGTCTTTCGTGACGACGATGCGCCGGGCCCGGCCCAGGTGTGACAGGTCCAGGTCGCTCAGACCCAGACCAACCTCGTCGGAGACGACCTGTGCGCCAGTTTGCACGGCCAGGTCTTCCAAGATCGCCTTGCGGCGGTCGCCGAAGGCCGGAGCCTTGATGGCGCAGACCTTGAGAGTCTTGCGCAACGCGTTGACCGTGAGGGTCGACAGAGCCTGGCCCTCGACGTCCTCAGCGATGATCAGCAGCGGCTTGCCCGACTCGATGACCTTTTCCAGCAACGGAAGCAGGTCCTCGATCGCCGAGATCTTGCCGTTGGTCAGCAGGATGTGGGCGTCCTCGAACACGACTTCGCGCGACTCGGCGTCGGTCACGAAGCTGGGCGAGATGTAGCCCTTCTCCAGCTGCATACCTTCGGTGACGTTGAGCTCGGTGTGCAGGGTTGAACCCTCTTCCACCGTGATCACACCGTCGGTGCCAACCTTGTCCATCGCATCGGCGATGAGTTCACCGATCTTGGCGTCCTGCGCCGAGATGGTCGCCACTTGGGCGATCTCGGCGTGGCCGGTCACGTCGGTGGCCTTGTTCAACAGTTCATTCGAGACAGCCTCCACCGCGGCGGTGATGCCGGCGCGAATGGCGATCGGGCTGTTCCCGGCCGTCACCGCCCGTACACCCGCGTGGCTCATGGCCTGCGCGAGCACGGTGGCGGTCGTGGTTCCGTCTCCGGCCACGTCGTTGGTCTTGGTCGCGACTTCCTTCACCAGCTGGGCGCCCAGGTTGTGATAGGGCTCCTCCAGCTCCACTTCCTTGGCGATCGTGACGCCGTCGTTGGTGATGACGGGCGCGCCGAAGGAGCGGTCCAGCACCACGTTGCGGCCCTTGGGCCCCAACGTCACCTTGACGGTGTCGGCCAGGCGGTCCACACCGTGCAGCAGGTTCTGGCGGGCGTCGTCGGAGAAGCTGAGAATTTTCGGCATTTAATGTCCTTTCTCTCGGGCCTCGTTCGCCAGGTTTCACCGCTTGCGAACGAACGAAGGTCCCGCCTCCCGTCAAGGAGGCTCATTCACGTGGGTTCCCACAGGGCCGAAGGAGGAGACGTCTACCGATGGCAAACGGCCCGACCAGGGCCCGGCAGGTGTTGCCCTGAATGAGACTCGGGGAGGGCGAGACCTTACGTGAGGCTTACTTCTCGACGACCGCGAGCACGTCGCGCGAGGAAAGCACCAGGTACTCTTCTCCGGCGTACTTGACTTCGGTTCCGCCGTACTTGGAGTAGATGACGACGTCGCCGACGTTGACGTCGACCGGGATGCGGTTGCCCTTGTCGTCGACGTTGCCCGGACCGACAGCCAGGACGGTGCCCTCTTGCGGCTTCTCCTTGGCGGTGTCGGGGATAACGATTCCGGAGGCGGTGGTGGTCTCGGCCTCGTTGGCCTGGACTACGATGCGGTCGCCCAGTGGCTTGATTGCAGCCTTGCTCACTTTAACTCTCCAACGTTGATGTGTGGTTAGTTCGCCACCGATGCCTGGTGCGGCCGGGTCCGTCGTCGCGGGTGTCGAAACCGGCTGTGCGCAGGCGCGGTGAGCGCTCACATGTTCGCTTAATTAGCACTCTCGCACCGAGAGCGCTAATGACTATTGTAGCGCTTAGCAATCTCGGACTGCGAGTGCTAAGCCTAAGAGTAATACGCCTGGTAGAAAGCGTCAACGCCGCGTGCTGAACGTCGCACTCATCACTGCGTAGCCCTCCGGGGGGCGACCGATTCATTCCGGTTTGGGAGGGTACCTCGCCCTGCCTGATCGTCAGGGATGATGAAGAGGTGGACGAAGATCTCTTGGCGGCCGCCTCCCAAGCCTTGGCCGCTCATGGCAACCGCGCGGCCCTAGAGCTGCGAAAGAGCGTGACCGACCCACAGCTCGTGGCACAGGCACTCACATTCGCGCAACTGCGACAGCGAGCCGAGGGCAAATTCGCTCCCGCCGACGCGAAGCGGCTGCTATTCACCCGGGCGGGACTCGAGCAGGCAACCCGTGCCGTGGTAGCCACCCGGCGAGCCGAACGCTTTGCGCAGCTGGGAGCCACCCGGGTCGCCGACCTCGGCTGTGGGATAGGAGCCGACGCCTACGCTTTCGCGCGAGCGGGAATCGACGTGATGGCAGTGGAGGCAGACGCCCACACAGCCCAGCTCGTGCAACACAATGCCCACGCCCTAGGCCTGGAAGACCGCATCGAAGTGCGCCACGCTGACGCGATGGAGGTCGACCTCACCGGCTGCGACGCCGTCTTTAGCGACCCGGCCCGCAGAGGCGGAAAAGGCCGCGTCTTCGACCCCTCCCAGTACTCGCCACCCCTGGACGCCCTCCTCGAACGCTTGCGCCCCACCAGTGCTTTTAGCGGCGGTGTCGCCTTGAAACTCAGCCCTGGCGTGGATCATCGGTGGCTCCCACCGGAGGCCGAAGCCGAATGGGTGGCGGTCGAACGCGACGTCGTGGAGGCGTGTCTGTGGTTGGAACCGCCCACGTCCACCCAACGCAGAGCCGCCGCGTTCGTGGATGGGCGTTGGCATGAACTGACCGGAACCGGCCGCGATAGCGCCGAAGTCGGCCCCGTGGCTCGGTACCTATACGAACCCAACGGAGCAGTCCTGCGCTCGGGTCTAGTCGCCCAGTTGGCCCAGATCCTCAAGGCCCACCTGGCGCATCCGGACATCGCCTACATGTACGCCGATCAGGCACGGCGACATCCCTTGGCGCGAGTGTGGGAAGTCGAAGAAGTGTGGCCCTTGCAGCCTCGTAAACTGCGTCCGCTTTTGGCCCAGCGCGGAATTGGGCGGTTGACCATTAAACAGCGTGGCACCGGGATCGTGCCCGATGAATTCCGCAAGCAGCTACATCTGCGCGGGTCCAAGGAAGCCACTTTGGTGGCAACGCGCGTCGACCAACAACATGTGGCGCTGCTGTGCCGTGAGGTGTACTCACCGAAGGATCAGGGGCAAATGTACGCACCGGATGCGGCCCAGCCGGATCGTTAGACACGCCATTGCGGGGGCGCACCGTTATTCACACCCCGGTAGGGGTCGTCGTGACCGCTGCCTTGGCACCTATCGCCGGTGGTCTTCCAGCAACATGGTCCAGCCCTCCATTGCCCGCCGATACTCCTCCGGGCAATACTCCGCTCGTTCCTCGGTGAGAGCCTCGGCCTCAATGAGGTTCTGGCCCTTCTCACGGTCCGACCCATATAGATAGCACGCGTAGTTATAGGCGCGTTGGGAATCCAGCGAGTGGGTGTCGGCCAGCGCGTCGGTGTCGATCTGAGCATGCTCGCCATAGTGCAAGTATTGGTCGATGACATCCAGCAGAATGTCGCGATGGTCTTCCTCGGAGGCAAGGAGCTGGTAGGCGACGAACTGGTCGGCCACGTCTTCCTCATTGCCGGTGATGGGCAATTCCAGCTGGTCGATGAGCGCGTGCGCGATCTCATGATAGGTCGTCTCGGTGACTAGCGAGTGTACGAAACGATCAGTCGGCCGCTGATGGATGTCGGCACTGAGCCGGTATTCCTCGATGAGTTCGTAGCAGATGGTGACTTGACTGACTTGGGGGTCATAGTAGGCGTTGTTCGTGTCGCAGTCGGTGGCAAGCAAATGGAGGTCGTCGACCAGCCACAGTTCGGCGGCGAGCTCTTCGGCCGCGGTGTCCATGACCGCGCCCTCCACAAGTAGGTCTCGCGCTTGTGGATGCTTTTGTGTGGGTTCGTATTCGACGGTGATCGTGCCGGACTGGGCCGGGCCGCCGGGAGCGGCCGAACAGCCGGTGAGTACGACCGCGGCTAGAATCATCGCCACGGCGGCATGGCTAACCGTCTCGGTGGCGTGAGTCTTGTTCCCAGTTGCGGCCCGCAATGCCTCCGCCTTTCAGTGTTTTGATAGTGACAGTAGCGGCATTGTGCGAGCGGGGCCCAGTTGAGGCTTCCTCGCCTCGGGCCTGTGCCACCCGATGGACCACATGGGCCCTTGGCCGCCTCGGCTGAGATCTATTCGTCGGTTGCGGCTTTCTTGGTGGACTTCTTGGCCGCTTTCTTCGCCGTCTTCTTCGCGGCGGCTTTCTTCGCGGTTTTTTTGGCTGTCTTCTTCACAGCCTTCTTGGCGGCTTTCTTGGCGGCTTTCTTCGCGGTTTTCTTAGCCGCCTTCTTCACGGTCTTCTTGCCCACATCGCCCGAGGCGACCTTTTCGCGCCGTTCGGCTAGAAGTTCGGCGGCTCGGTCAATCGTCATCGCCTCGATGGTGTCGGTCTTACGCAGCGACGCGTTGGTTTCGCCGTCGGTGGCGTAGGGTCCGAAGCGCCCGTCTTTAATGACGACGTCCTTGCCGGTGACTGGGTCTGCGCCAAGTTCCTTCAACGGCGGGCGGGCGGTGCGACGTCCACGCTGTTTCGGTTCGGCCAGTAGCTTTTTCGCCTGTTCGAGAGTGAGGCTAAAGAGCTGCTCTTCCTCGGCCAAGGATCGGTAGTCGCGCTTCTTGACCACGTAGGGTCCGTGCGGCCCCAGGCCGGTGCGGATCTCCTCACCGTCCTCGTCGTGCCCGACCAGGCGCGGCAGGGTGAGAAGTTTAAGGGCGTCTTCCAAGGTGATCTCGGAGAGCTTCTGCCCGGTCAAGAGCGAGGAGGTTTTCTCCCCACTGGTGACATAGGGGCCGTAGCGACCAGTCTTGGCGTGAACGGGTTCGCCGGTCTCAGGATGGGTGCCCAGTTCCTGTTCCCCCGAACCGATCTCGTAGAGCTCCTCGACCTTGGCTCGGGTGAGCTCGTCCGGGGCAACGGAGGCGGGTACGGAGACGCGCTCTCCGGCCTCGCCGGGCTCCGCGTCGGCTCTCGTACGTTCCAGATAGGGCCCGTAGCGACCGACGCGCACCACGACGCGGCGATTTTCCTCATCGGTGTACAGCGGAATGGAGTTGACGCCCCTGGCGTCGATGCGCCCTAGTTCCTCATCGACCAGGTTTTTCAAACCGCCGGAGGAGGCCACGGAGCCTTCCTCGCCCTCTCCACCGAAGTAGAAGGAGCGCAAGAAGTTGATCGAGGCGGCGTTGCCGGTGGCGATCTCGTCGAGTTCCTGTTCCATCCCGGCGGTGAAGCCATAGTCGACCAGGCGCGGGAAGTGCTTCTCCATCAGACCAATAACGGCGAATGCCAGGAACGAGGGCACCAATGCTTGGCCGCGTTTGAAGACGTAGCCACGGTCCTGGATGGTCTGCATGATCGAGGCGTAGGTGGATGGGCGGCCAATGCCGCGCTCTTCGAGACCCTTGACCAGGGTTGCCTCGGTGTAACGCGCCGGCGGCTGGGTGGTGTGACCGTTGGGTTCGAGGCCGCGCTCGACCAGGGGCTGTTTGGCCTGCATCTCGGGCAGGCGGCGCTCAGCGTCGTCGGCTTCTCCCGAGGCGTCGTCGAGCGATTCGACATAGGCCTTGAGGAACCCGGGGTTGGTGATGGTCTTACCGGAGGCGGCGAAGTCACAAGCCTCCTCGGACAACGACACGGCCCGAATGCGCACCGACGTCGAGTTTCCGGTCGCGTCGATCATTTGGGAAGCGAGCGTACGCCGCCAGATCAACTCGTAGAGGCGGTGTTCTTCCGGCGTGAGGTGGGCGGCGACTTCCTTGGGGGTGCGGAAGTCGTCGCCTGCGGGTCGGATGGCCTCGTGCGCCTCTTGGGCGTTCTTGACCTTACGCGCGTAGCTGCGCGGTTCGGCGGGCAGATATTGTTCCCCGAAAAGCTGTGCGGCTTGTCTTCTGGCGGCCGCCACGGCTGTCTGGGACAGGTTTGTGGAGTCGGTACGCATATAGGTGATGTACCCGTTTTCGTACAGCCGCTGGGCTACCCGCATAGTTTGCGCCGAGGACAGGCGCAGCTTGCGCGAGGCCTCCTGTTGCAGCGTCGAGGTGATGAACGGGGCATAGGGGCGACGCCGGTAGGGCTTGGAATCAACCTTGGTGACAACGAAGTCGGTCCCGGCCAGGCGATCAGCCAGCCCGCGGGCTCCGGCCTCATCCAGCTGGACCACGGAGGACTTGGCCCGGCCGGTAGCCGCGTCGAAGTCCTTGCCAGTGGCGATGCGGTCGCCGTCAATGGCAATGAGGGTCGCCTCGAAGTTCGCGCCCTCGCCAGTGGCCAGACGGGCCTTGATGTCCCAGTAGTCAGCGGTCACGAACGCCATGCGAGAACGTTCCCGCTCCACGACAATGCGGGTGGCCACCGATTGAACCCGGCCAGCCGACAACTTCGGCATGACCTTCTTCCACAGCACCGGAGACACTTCGTAGCCGTAGAGACGGTCGAGGATGCGACGAGCCTCCTGGGCGTTGACCATGTCGGAGTTCAACTCACGCGGGTTGGCCACGGCCTCGGCGATGGCCTGTTCGGTGATCTCGTGGAACACCATGCGCTTGACCGGCACTTTCGGGTTGAGGGTTTCGAGAAGGTGCCAGGCGATGGCTTCCCCTTCGCGGTCCTCATCAGTGGCCAGGAGAAGTTCGTCGCTCTCCTTCAACGCGGCCTTGAGCTTCTTGACATGGTCCTTGCGGTCGGGGTTGACGATATAGAGCGGCTCGAAATTATCGTCGACGTTCACGCCCAACCGCGACCATGCCTTGTCCTTATATTTAGGCGGGATTTCCTTCGCCGAGCGCGGCAGGTCGCGGATGTGACCGAGGGAGGAGTCTACGGTGTAGCCCGCGCCCAGGTAACTGGCGATGGTCTTGGCCTTCGCCGGAGACTCGACGATGACCAGACGCTTCACGTCACTGGACTGCGGCACGTTTCATTCCCCACTTGGTCGGTTTATGCGTTCTCAACGCTAGCCATCGAGACTAGCTGTCACACCCTCACAACGTAGCTCAGCGGCAAAAACATTCTCACCTGCCGCCCGGCTTCGCCCGGTTTAGGCTTAGTTTGGGCCTTTGGCCAGCGCCTGTGCGGCGGCCGCGAGCCCCTTGGTGGGGCGTTTCGGTCTCTGTGTGGCGGGCTTGGAGCGTCCCGTTTGTCGCCCGCCCCTGGTTTCAGGAGTGTTGCGAGGGATGCCACAGGCATTGTCACAGGCCGGGCTGCACGCCGGTCGCACCGGGTTGCCGGTCGGCTCGGCGCGGTAAGGGTGCGGCCGGTTCCGGCCATCATCCTTGTCGCGTGGTCGGCTCGGACTGAGGCGAATCGGCAGGAGAGATGTGTTCACTTTGCATGAGTGTGAGCGATCCACAGGGGGTGACGGGCGCATGTTCGTTTCGACTCCCCCGCCAGCCAGAATGCTCTACTGCTGCCTCAGACACCAAATAGCTGGCCACCTAATGTGATGCATAACACGAACTTTCGAGCATTCTGGGGCTGAGGGGACGCAACGTCGGCTTTGAGGCGGTGCTGCTGCCCTTGATGTGGTCACCGCGCCGGTCTCAGCTGTTGGCCATTCCCGTGCGCGAGACCTCCCACACCGGTTCGGGGGTCTCGGCGACCTCGCCATCACCGGAGAACACCACGAATCGGTCAAAGCCGCGAGTGAACCAACGGTCGTGGGTCACGGCCACCACAGTGCCGTCGAATGCTCTCAACCCCACCTCTAGAGCCTCGGCCGAGGCTAGGTCAAGGTTGTCTGTGGGCTCATCCAGCAGCAAACACGTAGCCCCTGATAGTTCCAGCAGCAGGGCCATAAACCGGGCTTGCTGACCGCCCGACAAGGTGGCGAACTTCTGTTCGGACTGGCCGGTCAGTTCGTAGCGGTTGAGGGCGCTCATCGCTCGCCCTTGGTCGAGGGAGTCGCGGCGCACGTCGCCTTGCCACAAGATCTCTCGCAAGGTCTTATCGGCCAACTCCGGATGTTCGTGCGTTTGCGAGAAGTGGCCGGGAATGACCCGGGCGCCCAGGCGGGCCCGCCCTGAATGTCTTACGGCCGATAGCGAACGATCGGGTTGCCAACCTGGATCGGGGTCGCTGCCTCCGAGGGCCAGCAGGCGCAAAAAGTGGCTCTTGCCGGTTCCGTTCGCTCCCAGAACGGCGACCCGGTCGCCGTACCAGATCTCTAGGTCGAACGGGAAGGTCAGATCCTCCAACTCCAGTTGTTCGCACATGATCGCCCGTTTGCCAGTCCGTGAGCCACCCAGGTTGACTTTGATGTTCTGATCGCGTGGAGGCAACGGCGGCGGGCCAGCCGCCTCGAACTTGTGCAACCGGGTCTGCGCGGCCCGATAGCGTGAGGCCATATCGGAGTTGTAGGCGGCCTTGTTCTTGTACATCAGCACGAGTTCACGCAGTTTCTGATGGTCCTCGTCCCACCGGCGGCGTAGTTCCTCCAGTCGTTCGTGGCGAGCCAGTCGGGCCTCATGCCAGGTGGCGAATCCGCCCCCGTGGGTCCAGGTCTCGCCTGCCTCCAGCGTCACGATGGCCGAGGCGGTGTTGGCGAGGACTTCCCGGTCGTGGGAGACGAACAAGATCGACTTGGGTGACTCGCGCAGGCGTTGCTCCAGGCGACGTTTGGCTGGTACGTCAAGGAAGTTGTCGGGCTCGTCGAGAACCAGCACTTCGTCGGGCCCCTGGAGGAGCAGCTCCAAGGCGAAGCGTTTCTGTTCTCCGCCGGAGAGGGTCCGCAGCGGTCGAGACTTCGCCTCGTCCCAGGTTTGACGCAGCACCTCGACTGAGACGGTGTCACACAGGACATCGAACTCAAAGCCACCGGATTCGGCCCAATCGGCCAGAGCGTGAGCGTATTTCAACTGTGCCTTCTCGGCGGCAGTGGAGAATTTGCCGCGTTTCTCAGCCTGGTGCATCTGTGCTTCGGCTGCGACAAAGGTGGTGCCAATATCGCGCAGGGTGGGCGGAGCCAGCGAAAGCGCAAGCTGACTGAGCGTCTGCTCGCCCTCGCGCATGCCTACGATCTGGCGCATGACGCCCATGCCGCCAGAATGATTGATGACGCCTCGATCAGGGCTTAGCTCCCCGGTGATCATGCGCAGCAAGGTGGTCTTGCCGGTTCCATTGGCACCGATGAGGGCAACCTTTTCGCCTTCGGCGACCCGGAAACTGGCGTCGGCCAGTAGTTGGTGGCCGTCGTTGAGCGCATAGGCGACTCCGGCTACATCAATGAAACCCATGGCCACATTGTGGTGGTGGGCGATGCGTGGCGTCAAAAGGTTTTCGCACCCGGCGGTCTTGGTCGAGTCCGCTCTTTGGCGCAGACGAAACGTCGGTGGCCCCAGCCTGGCTGGAGACCACCGACGCTTTACCTACACGTCCGAGGCGCTACTTGGCGTCCGCGCTGGCTTTCTCGCCGTCTTTTTCAGACGTCGACTTAGCCGCGGAGTCCTCGTTGGCGCCATCGGTGTTGTCATCACCGGAGGTCTGAGCCGGAACCTCGCTGGCGTCAACGACGACCGGGCGACGCTTGCTCCAGATAATGGCGGCCACCAAGATGGCCAGGGCCACACCGGCAATGGTGTAACGCACCGGGTCAGAGGCCTCGTCGCCCAGGGTGTACATGACGATCGCCGGAGCGATGATCAGGCTGACCAGGTTCATGACCTTCAACAGCGGGTTGATCGCCGGACCAGCGGTGTCCTTGAACGGGTCACCAACGGTGTCACCGATGATCGATGCCTCATGTGCCGGGGAGTTCTTGCCCCCGTGGGCACCGTCCTCGATGTCCTTCTTCGCGTTGTCCCAGGCTCCACCGGAGTTGGCCAGGAAGATCGCCATGAGTACACCGACGGCGATCGCGCCGACTAGGTAGGAGGCCAGGGCCCCGATGCCGAGGCCGAAGCCCACGGCGATCGGGCTGAGGATGGCCAGCAGACCGGGTGTGGCCAGTTCACGCTGGCTGTCGCGGGTGCAGATGTCGACGACGCGCCCGTATTCGGGTCGCTGAGTGCCGTCCATGATGCCGGGGAATTGCGCGAATTGACGGCGCACTTCCTGCACGACCGATCCGGCCGAGCGGGCCACGGCGTTGATGGCCAGGCCTGAGAACAGGAAGACCACGGCGGCACCGATGATGAAGCCGACAATGTTGCGTGGGTCGGCCAGGTAGAGCAGCTCACCGATTTGGGCGGTGGCTGAGGCGAGGCTGTCTGCCGCGCCGCTGGAGACCAGCGCTGTGCGCACCGAGTCGGTGTAGGCGCCGAATAGCGCGGTCGCCGCCAGGACGGCGGTGGCGATCGCGATGCCCTTGGTGACGGCCTTGGTGGTGTTGCCCACGGCGTCCAAGTCCGTCAGGGTCTGGGCGGCTTCTTCGTCGACCTCTTCGCTCATTTCGGCGATGCCTTGGGCGTTGTCGGAGATAGGTCCGAAGGTGTCCATGGCGACGATGACACCGACTGTGGTGAGCAGACCGCAGCCCGCCAGCGCCACGGCGAACAGTGACACGATCATGACGCCGCCGCCTAGTAGATAGGCGCCGTAGACGCCGGAGGCGATGAGTAGCCCGGCCCAGACGGCGCTTTCGAGCCCGAGGCTCACGCCGGAGAGGACGACGGTGGCGGCACCGGTGCGGGTGGTCGCGGAGACATCCTTGGTGGGCTTGAAGCGTGCGTCGGTGTAGTAGCCGGTCAGGGTCATGATTCCGGCGGCTAGGGCGATGCCGAGGCAGACGGCGACGATGGCCAGTATTTGTGGTTCGACTGGGATCGAGGCGGTGTCGAAGTCGACGCCGAGTTCTGCCCAGGTGGCGGGCAGGTAGGCGAAGGCGGCGATGGCCGTGAGGACCGCTCCGATGAGCGCGGAGATGTAGAAGGCGCGGTTGATCGCGGTGAGCCCGGATTTATCGGAGGCGCGCATGCGGGTGATGACCACACCGATGATGGCGCAGACGATACCGATGCCGCCGACGATGAGCGGCAGGATCAGGCCGGGTTCGCCAAAGGCGGCGCGTCCGAGGATGAGCGAGGCCACCAGGACCACTGCGTAGGACTCGAAGAGGTCGGCTGCCATGCCAGCGCAGTCGCCGACGTTGTCTCCGACGTTGTCGGCGATGGTGGCGGCGTTGCGCGGGTCGTCTTCGGGGATATTGTTCTCCACCTTGCCGACGAGGTCGGCGCCGACGTCGGCTGCCTTGGTGAAGATTCCTCCGCCCACACGCATGAACATGGCCAGCAGGGCGGCTCCGAAGCCGAAGCCTTCTAGGACGATGGCGGCGTTGTCGGTGTAGAGCATGACGACGACGGATGCTCCGAGCAGGCCGAGGCCGACGGTGAGGAATCCGACGATTCCACCGGTGCGGAAGGCCAGGTGCATGGCGTTGTTCTTTTCGCCTTCACGGGCGGCGGCGGCAACGCGTACGTTGGCGCGGGTCGCCATATACATTCCTGCCCAGCCGATGAAGGCGGAGAAGGCTGCTCCGATGACGAAGAAGACGCTGCGTCCGATTCGCACGTCCATCCCGGCTTCGCCTACCGGTAGGAGCCACAAGAGCCCCATGGCGATGACGACGAAGACGGCGAGGGTGCGGAATTGTCGCCTCAGGTAGGCCGAGGCGCCTTCTTGGACGGCTTCGGCGATTTCTTCCATCCGAGCGGTGCCGGTCCGGGCGGACAAGACAGTCTTTACGAGGGCTGCGGCGAAGCCGAGCGCCACGAGGGCGATGACGGCTACAACGATGACAATGCTCAGGTTTGAGCTTGTCAGCGAGCCGGCGTTGCCTTCACCAAAGGCGAGCAACGTAGGTGGCATTCTTTCTCCTGCGATCGGGAGGCTTCGGCAAGAGGGTGGTGTTGGTCAGCTTCGGCTGGTGCGGTGGGATGTGGTGGGGTCCGGCCTCGTCGGTCGGTTTACTCCCGTGTGTTTCGTCCCGCTCGCATGTGCGTTGGCTGCCACGCTCTTGGTTTGGCCTCGTCGGTTCGCACCCAGGGGGTCGAATGGTGGGCAGTGTGCGGTGAGTGCCACGTGGCGAAGACTGCAAGCTAGTTCACACAACTTGTATGGGCGTCTTCGTCGCACTGTCCATATTCGTAACCTCTGTTGTGAATGTGAATCATCTTGTCGACTGCTAATCCGAGTGATGACTCATATTCGCCGCAAAGGCGTGCCGGGGGCGCGATATCTATAACGAGCGGAGTTTAGCGATCCGGCGTGTGTTCTAGCGCACGGCATATTCACCTTTTAGGTGGGTGTGGCGAACACTTTTGTGGGGCTGGAGTGACTACAGGGGCGACTTGTCACTGCTGCGGGACAGGGGCCAAGACATCGCGATCGTGGTCCCCACGCCGGTAGCCGACGGTGTCACTACCAGGTCCTCCACTAGGCCCGCGAGGACTACGAGAGTCACTTCTTCGGGGTGCTCCTCGGCTTCGTCGATAATTTCGGTTCGCTGCTGAGAAGATGGCATATTCGCCCGCAGTTCGCCTCCGGCACCGCCTACGGATTTCGATGCGCGCACATCATGCGCGCTATCTGTCACTTTCGCAATGAAACGATCACTAATCGAAAATTCTATGCGCACTTGCGCGTCTATGGCGTTTTCCTTATGCCGCAGAACAGCCCGCGAACATGCTTCACCGATCGCCTGCCGAATTTCGTCAAGCGCGTTCGAGGCCACCCCCGCCTTTTCCGCCACGTCGGCAGCCACCAGACGCGCCGCCCGCACATACGCGGCGGACGGGCTAAAAGAGAACCGAACAACGGTGGGATCGGTGGACGTGAAAGCATTATCGTTCCCCATACGTGCCATGAGCCTGACTAATTCGGTTTCGGACAGTTCATCTCGAATCGTGAGCACCTGGTCGAGCCCAGTCAGGCGCAAGAGCTTCATGATTCCGCTGTTGCTACACAGCACCACCAGATCGCCGCCCGATTCCTGCAGGCGTTTACGGGCCCCAATCAACACGCCCAAGCCAGTCGAGTCGCAAAACTCGACCTCGTTCATGTCCACCGCAATCGTCGGATGCCCCTCAGAAGCAAGCTGCTGGGTCACCTCACGCAGGCGCGGGGCCGTGTACACATCAATCTCACCACTGACCGCCACGACCGGGATCGACCCGACCTGCCGACGGCGCAGCTGCAGTTCCGGGCCCACCGCACCGGTATCCACGTCCCGTTTCACCACGCCCCCTCAGAGCCTGAGTAGTTAGCTGAAGCACGGACACTCCTCGCCGCCACTTGGACGACGCCGCACGCGCCACGTCGTGGCCGCTTCGAATCTGTCGCGAACCGGCCGATGACATCTCACCCTGGTCGGTCTTAACCTTAACGCCTTACGATCGGGCCATGCACCGCCTAAAGGTTAGACATCACCCAGACCATCAGGTGCGTCCGGGCCCACCACTCGGACACCGAACCTACTTCACTGTGGCGCAACCGCGCGCACGTCACAGTCATTCGGCATTATTAAAAGGTGCCACTTTCCCGCCTCCCGGTGCCGCTGGCACACCGACACCGGCCAAACCACAGGAGACATCCCTGAAACCCAGGCCCGCGCGCAATCGGCGAACCCACCTGAGCGCCGCAGCGCTCAGCCCGCGACAACTGGCGCAATCGCTGGCCCAGGACGCCCGGGCCGACAGCATGCGGCACGTCCACACGCTGCCCGCCCGTAGCGCCGTCACCGGGACCTGGCCCGACTGGGTCGAAGCCGACGTACGCGAACTGCTGGCCGACCAAGGCATCACGACTCCGTGGCCCCACCAAGCCCAGGCGGCCTCCTCGGCGTGGAACGGCCACGACACCATCATCTCCACCGGCACCGCCTCGGGCAAAAGCCTCGCCTACCACCTGCCGATCCTCGCCGAAGCCTCCCGCGCGGCCACGACTGACAGCGCCGGCGGCACCACCTTGTACCTCTCCCCCACCAAAGCGCTGGCCGTCGACCAGGCCCGAGCCCTGCGCGAACTAAACTCCCCGCACGTGGTCGACGCCGTCGTCGACGGAGACACCCCCTATTCGCACCGGCAATGGGCCGCCGCGCACGCCGGAGTCATCCTCACCAACCCCGACCTCCTCCACGCCTCCCTCCTGCCCAGGCACGCGCGGTGGCGCTCCTTCCTGTCACGCCTGCGCTTCATCGTCATCGACGAAGCACACCTGTACCGTGGCGTCTTCGGATCACACGTGGCCCTGGTAATGCGCCGCCTGCTACGCCTAGCGACCCACTACGGAGCCAACCCCACCGTCATCGCCGCCTCAGCCACCACCGGCGACCCCGCCGGATCTCTTCGCACCCTCACCGGGCGCGACGCCGTGGCCATAAGCGAAGACACCTCCCCCCACCCCGGCGCGACCGTGGTGTTGTGGGAACCGCCCATGATCGACGAACCCGAACCGCACCGCCTCTCCGCCCTCGCCGAAACCTCCAAACTGCTCGCCGACCTCGTGTCCGCCGGAGTACGCACCCTGGCCTTCGTGCCCTCACGCAGAGGAGCCGAGATCGTCGCCTCCGAGGCACGCGGCCGCCTCGGGGCCCACCCCAACGCCCACCGCATCGCCGCCTATCGGGCCGGTTACCTGCGCGAACATCGCCGCGACCTGGAAGCGAAACTACGGCGAGGGCAACTTCTCGGAGCCGCCACCACCAACGCTTTGGAACTGGGCATCGACATCACCGGACTAGACGCGGTGATTGTGTGCGGATACCCAGGCCGACTAGCGTCGTTTTGGCAACAAATCGGGCGCGCCGGACGCGGCACCGACGAAGCGTTGGCAATCATGGTCGCCAAAGACGACCCACTTGACACCTACCTGCTGGCCCACCCGGAGACGGTGTTCGAACGCAGCATGGAAGTCTCGGTATGCGACCCGTCCAACCCGTATGTCCTGGCCGGGCACGTGTGCCTAGCGGCAATCGAGAAGCCACTGACAGAGGAAGAGCTGGCCGGGTTCGACGGCTGGCAACCAGTTGTCGAACAACTGTGCGAAGACCGTCTGTTGCGTAAGCGGCCCGGCAACCGTTACTACTGGGTGGGCCGCTCCGAGCCAGTAGTGGGCCTACGCGGAGGGCTCGACACCATAGACATCGTCGAAACCGAATCCGGTGAACTCATCGGCACCGTCGATCGCTCCAGCGCCGACAAAATCGTCCACCCCGGTGCGCTTTACGTCCACCAAGGCGACACCTACCTGGTCGACGAACTGGACTTCGACGAACATCTAGCCCTGGTACACCGGGCGGCACCACCGTGGACGACCCAAGTCCGCGAAGACCACAGCGTCGCGATCGTCTCCGTGAGCGACCACGCCTGGTTTGGGCCCGTGTCCATCAACCTGGGCACCGTCGACGTCACCCGTCAAGTCACCGGATACCAACGCCGCCGCGCCGGCTCCGGCGAAGTACTGGGTAACTACACCCTCGATATGCCGCCGCAGCATTTGCGCACCGTGGCAGTGTGGTGGACTGTCGACGACTCCGCCCTCAACGGCATCGACGCCACCATCGACGCCAAGCGCATAGCCGGGGCGCTGCACGCGGCCGAGCACGCCTCCATCGGTATCCTGCCGCTCTTGGCCACCTGCGACCGCTGGGACCTCGGCGGCCTGTCCACCCCAGACCACCCCGACACGACCCTGCCCACAGTGTTCGTCTACGACGGCTACCCAGGCGGAGCCGGATTTGCCGAACAGGGGTTCCAACGCTGGCGCTCCTGGCTGCACGCCACCCTGGAGGCCATCGCCGATTGCCCCTGCCCGTCAGGATGTCCCTCCTGTGTGGTCTCCCCCAAGTGCGGAAACGGCAACGAGCCGCTGGACAAGGCCGGGGCAATCCAGGTGCTTAACATCCTGCTGCGCAGCTAACCCCCGCTGCTATCGCCAACGCACGCCCTACGAAGAGGAGAAAGCTATGGAAGGCCTCGCTGGCAAAGTCGGCATCGTTACCGGAGCGGCTTCGGGCATCGGTCGCGCGACCGCCCGGAAGCTCGCGGCCTGTGGGGTGTCGGTGGTCGTCTCCGACATCAATCTCGCCGGTGCCGAAGAGACCGTTCAGCTCATTGTCGAGGCGAAAGGGACCGCGATCGCCCAGCAGACCGATGTGGGCAGCGAACCAGCGCTGGCCGCCATGGTCGAAAAGGCAGTGGCTACCTACGGTGCGCTTCATCTGCTGCATAGCAACGCCGCGAACACTGAACTAGTCGAGCACGAAACCAAGGTCGCCCAGGCGGACGCGGACCTGTGGGACCTGACATTTGACGTCAACGCGCGCAGTGCGCTGCTGGGTGCCAAGTACGCCATTGGGCACATGATTACCGCCGGAGGCGGCTCTATTGTCAACACCTCATCGGCCACCGGTCAGTTCGGTGAACCGCACACCCGAACGGCCTATGCCGCATCGAAGGCGGCCGTCGATCAGCTCACCAGAACGATCGCCACCCAATATGGCAAGCAGGGCATCCGGGCCAACGCCGTAGCTCCCGGCGCAGTGAGAACCCCTAACTTTGACGATGGGATATCTGAGGAAGTTCTCGATCTGTGGAGGCGCAACCACCTCACCCCGGACGTGGGGAAACCGGAGGACGTCGCCAATGCCGTGGCGTTCCTTCTTAGCGACCTGGCGGGCTTCATCACCGGGCAGGTGCTCAACGTCGACGGGGGCCTTACCATCCACTCGCCGTTGTACTCCGAAATGCTGCTGGGGCGCGAGGCCTAGCAGCGGCCGCGCGGTGAACCCATGATTAGCCGGTGCCGCAGGTTGAGGTGGAAATTCTCGCGGCAACGCAATTCCTCGGCGGGCACCCGACGTCGCGAATCGGGCGCAGTCCCAACACCGTGTGGTGCTACCTCGCTGACGGCTCACAGCCCGGTCAACGGGATCGGCGCCACCAAAATCGCACGATAGAATGGCAAGCTGTGTCTGTTGTAAATCTGGTCAACCTCGAAGCCGTCTCCAAGTCCTACCCCAACCACCCCGTGCTCGACGCCGTTTCCCTCGGTGTCTCCGAAGGTCAACGTATCGGCGTGGTGGGTCGCAACGGTGACGGCAAGTCGACCCTGCTGCGGCTGCTGGCCAAAGACGACCAACCCGACTCAGGTCGCGTCGTCCACACCGGCGGCACCTCCATCGCCATGTTGGGGCAGCGCGACAGCCTCCGCGACGACGACACCGTGCACACTGCCCTAGTCGGCCAGCTCGACGAGCACGAATGGGCCGGTTCGGCCCACATCCGCGACTTGTTCGACGGCCTCTTCGGAGGCCTTCACGCCCCGGGGCTGCCCGAGGGACTGCACAGCCGTATCGGCGACCTCTCCGGCGGTGAACGCCGCCGAGTTGACCTGGCACGCGTGCTCATGTCCGACGCCGACCTGGTGATCATGGACGAGCCGACCAACCACCTGGATGTGGAGGGTATCGCTTGGCTGGCCTCCCACGTCAACGCCTCCCGGGGCGCCCTGGTGGTCGTCACCCACGACCGGTGGTTCCTCGACGAGGTGTGTAGCCGGATTTGGGACGTCCAACGGGGCAACGTCTTCGAATACGAGGGTGGCTATTCGGCCTATGTCTTGGCGCGCGCCGAACGCGAGCGCCAAGAGGCAATCGCAGAGGACAAACGACAAAACCTCGTCCGCAAGGAACTCGCGTGGCTGCGCCGGGGTGCCCCCGCCCGCACCTCAAAGGCCAAGTATCGGGTGGACGCGGCCAACGAGCTCATCGCCACCGAACCGCCTCCGCGTGATGACACCGAGCTGGTCACCTTCGCCACGGCGCGACTGGGCAAGACCGTGTTCGACCTCAATGGAGTCACGATCAAGGCTGGCCCGCATACGATCTTGGAAGACTTGGATTGGGTGCTAGCTCCGGGCCAACGCATTGGCCTGGTCGGAGTCAATGGGGCGGGCAAGACCTCGTTGTTGCGGGCCTTGGGTGAGGCCACTGAAGACAAGCAGCCAGCGGCGGGGCGAATCAAGGTCGGTAAGACGGTGCGTTTGGCCTGGCTGAGCCAGCACATCACTGAGTTGGACGGCAGTTTGCGGGTCTTGGAGGCTGTGCAGCAAATCGCCAGTCACGTGCAAGTGGGCAAGAAGGAAATGTCGGCCTCGCAGGTATGTGAGAAGCTCGGATTCGTCGGAGGTCGGCAGTGGACGCATGTGCGCGACCTCTCCGGCGGACAGCGCCGCAGGCTGCAACTGGCTCGTCTGCTTATGGCCGAACCGAACGTGTTGTTCCTCGATGAGCCGACCAACGACCTCGATATTGAGACGTTGACTCAATTGGAGGACTTGTTGGACGGCTGGCCCGGCACGTTGATCGTGGTCAGCCACGACCGGTTCTTCACTGAACGGGTGTGCGATCACACGTATGCGCTGCTGGGGAATAAGCAATTGTTGATGCTGCCCGGTGGTATCGAGGAGTACTTGCGGCGGCGCGCCCAGCAGCGTGTGGACACCCCGGATTCGACGGCGGTCTCGGAGTCCAAGCAGGTCAGTCAGGCCACGATTGACCGGGCCACGTCCAAAGAACTGGCCAAGATTGAGCGACAGGTCGAGAAGTTGGAGAAGAAGATCGCCGATGTGCACGCCGATATGGCCTCGGCGGCGATGGACCCGCAGAAGTTGACTGATTTGCAGTCAAAACTCGATGTGTTGCAGGCGGACTTGGACCAGAAGGAAGAACGCTGGATGGAGCTGGCGGGTTTAGAGCTCCAGGCGCAGGTTCTGATAGTCGGCCAGACTGGTGCCTACGTTGAGGGTGTCGGCATCGAAAAAAGTGGTGACGGCGACGACGTGAGTCCCGGCGGCCTTTGCGGCGGCGATTCCCGCTGGGGCGTCTTCGAAGACGACACATTCGGAGGGTTGGTAACCCAGCGCGGCGGCGGCCATGAGGTAGCCCTGTGGGTCGGGTTTGGAGCGCGGAACGTCATCGGCACTGTAGAGGGTGGCCGGTTCGGGGAGGTCCGCGATACCGATGCGCATGCGGGCCAGGTCATTCCAGCATGAGGTGACGATGGCCCAGCGTTGCGCAGGTATGGCTTGGAGGATGGCCTTGGCTCCGGGGATCGCGGTTATTCCTTCGCGACAGTTTTCTTCGGCCTCAACCATCCAGGCTAGTTCTTCGGGGGTGTTGAGGCGCGGGTCGATGGCGTTGATGGCGTCGTGGTTCTGACGGCCATGGGCGGTGGCGATGACGGCGTCCCCGTCCAGGCCATGCCGGGCGGCCCAGGCCCGCCAGGTGCGTTCGACGCAGAGGTGGGAGTCCACCAGGGTTCCATCGAGGTCAAACAGGGCCGCTTCGCATTCCAGCGTCCAAGAGTTACCTGCTGTGGTGTGGTGGAGTTTCATCGTTCCTCCGCATCTGTGGTGGTGCGCGTGCATCTGAGGCTACTTGCCACGTGGATCACCGTCACCCGCTGAGAAGTTTTCCCTTCTCGTGCGGCCCGCCCATATTCTCCATGGGGGCTGGGCGGGCCGGTCGGTTGTTCACCGAAATTTCGACACGAGTTTGAAGAGCAGCTGATGCGGAAGGCTGCGGGTGTGCATCTGATTGACGGAGCCGCATACATACAGGTCGTAGTCGCGTACGTAGTACAGCACGGTGCCGAACGCCCCGGAATGGCCGATCATGTCGGGAATCGAGGTGATCGGCGAGAGAAGACGCGGCACGCTACAGCGCATGATGCCTATGCCATAGGAGATGGGCACCAGAGGGGAAAACACCGAATTCCACCGCGCGGTCATCTCCTCCAAGTATTGCCTGGGAAAGAGGTCGCCACCGATAAAGGCGCGCAGAAACCGTAGCTGGTCGGCAGCGGTGGACACGATAGCTCCGTCGGGCGGGAACGAGGCGATTGTCTTGGGGGCGCGCAGAGGCCGGTTGCGATACCAGGTTTCGCTGACTTCCTCGTAGCGGTGCAGGTTTTGTGGGGTGAGAAGCCAGGTGTCACGCAAGTTGTGTGGTTGCAAAATTCGACTGTGCAGGGCCTGTTCGAAAGTGCCCGAGGTCAGCACTTCGATAATGCGGCCCACTAGCTGATAGTTGGTATCGCAGTATTGGGCTTTACCGGGCTTCGCTGGGGTGAATTGGCTTGGCAGCGCCCGAGCCATGGCGAGGAAGTCTTCAAAGGAGTAGGCGTCGTCACTGTTGAGCAGTGTGTCGAGGAAGGTGCTGCCGTCGGCGCGTTTCTGCTCGAAGTAGTCGGGCACTCCCGATGTCTGTGCCAGCAGCTGGCGCACGGTGACGAGCGATCCATAGTCGCGACCGTTGTGGACCACCAGGCCAGACATCGTCTCTTCTCCCAGAATCCGCGCGGCAGGCGTATCAAGGGTGAGTGCTCCTTCGTCGCGCAATTGCATAAGGAGGGCGACGGTGTAGAGCTTCGTAATGCTGGCCAGGAAGTACGGCTGGTCAGTATCGCCATAGCTCCAGGTGAAGCCCGTCGAAGGCTGTTCGATGGCAAAGCTCATGCTCGGCACGTTGGCCTTAGCCGCAACGGTGGAGGCGAGCCGGTCGAGGGTGGCGGGGGCGGGCTGTTTCATGGGTAGATCCGTTCTACGTCTCGTTTGGTGTTTTCTATCCAGGCGAGCTCGGCTTTGGCGTGGGTGATGCCGTTGGCCAGCGTGGCCATCCGCAGCACGTGCCCGAGGTCGCCGGGTTGGTCTGGAACATTGATCGCCTCTAGTACGGCGAGCCGTTGGAGTACTTCTTGGTGGTGCGCCTCCAGCAGTTCGGCGATGTCGGCCGCTGGTAGCCGGTCGGCGAAGAACAGCCGAGCCAGGAATGGTTCTCGCGATGGCCCCATCTGGATTGGTGAGCGCAGCCATTGCTCCAGCTCGGCTAGTCCGAGATCGGTCGGGCGGTGTATGTGCTGGTTGGGCCGCTCCTCCTGGACGACAGTGCGGCGGGTAGCCAGATTGTCTTCGACCAAGGCGTTGAGCGTGCGATAGATCTGCGATTGATCGGCGCTCCAGAAGTGGCCGACGCTTTCGTCGATGACTTTCTTCAGGTCGTAGCCGCTCATCGGCTCAATGGACAAGATCCCAAGGATGGCGTGACGCAAGGACATGAATAAAGGATAGCTCAGATATATGCATCGTCCTATAATGGGTGCCACATATATGCGCTACCTGCGCTTACGACACGCAAAAAGCCCGCAGTAGCTCCACTGGAGCTACTGCGGGCCTAAAATAGTCAGATCCGGCAATCCCCGGACAACGGGCCGACCGAAGCGCTACCCCTCGATGCGTTCCAGCCGGGCCGACAAGTGCGGCGTCATCGGCTTACCCTCAGCGGCCATCTCAATCGCGTACATCAACGCGCCCTCGACCAGGCCATAGAGCCGCTGCGAGGCCGTGACCTCCTTGGCGTGCGGGCTGCGCATGACCGCGTCGGTCGCCAACTCGATCTTCGTGCCGTCCACATGTCCGTAATACAGCTCCATGATCCCCGTCGGCTGCGCCAACAGCAGCTCCACCTCGGGACGCTTGGGGTTCTTCGACGAAATCGGCCGCCACCAACCGACTTCCTGCGCCGCCGGACGCACCGCCGTACCGTCAGGCTCAATGATCCAGCTGCGCGCCCGGTAGTACAGGAACGGACGCCCATCATGGGCGAACTCCAGCTCCTGGGCATACATAAAGTCATCGATATCCGGATAGCCGCCCTGGCCGCGCCCGCGCCACCGGCCCACCAACGGCAACAGCGGCAACAAGTCCGGGTGCAGGTCCGGGCCGTGACGCAAATTGCGCGTCTGTTCAAACGGATACTCCCCCACGCCCTGGAACGTCGAGGCGAACTCCGGCGGAACCTCGGAGCTCTCGTGTGCGGTCTCGCCCTCGTGCTGCGGTGAATCTGTCACTGATGCTTCCCTACCCGTATCATCCAATATCCCAGCCAGCCAGCCAACGCCCCACATGCGGCCACGATGACTGCCACTACTGCTGTTTCCATACCTGACAGCTTAAGGTGTTGTCATGACTGAATCGACAAATGCGAACCTGGTTGTGAAAGTTACCGCCGGAGCCGACGCGCCCGAACGCTGTGCGCAGGCATTCACCGTCGCCGCCACCGCCGTGGCCGCCGGAAAAACCGTGTCGCTGTGGCTGACGGGCGAATCGGCCTGGTTCGCCTTGCCCGGCAAGGCCGCCCAGTTCGACCTACCGCACTCGGCACCACTAGAAGAGCTACTGGAATCCATCCTCGAAGCCGGACAAGTCACGCTGTGCACCCAATGCGCCGTGCGACGAGACATCGAACAGACCGACCTGATCGACGGCGTGCGCATCGCCGGAGCGGCCGTATTCGTCGACGAAATCATGCGACCGCACACCCAGGCCCTCGTCTACTAGAGACCACCAGTTTGCGCGGGCACCTGGTTTCTCGACCTACGAGGTGGCACACTAGCTGCCATGAGTGAGCGCACATCATTTGAAAGCTGGCTGTCGGACATGGACGGCGTACTCGTCCACGAAGGCATCCCAGTGCCAGGGGCGAACAAGTTCATCGAACGCCTACAGGAAACCGGGAAACGGTTCCTCGTGCTGACGAACAACTCGATATACACCCCACGTGACCTGCACGTGCGCCTGAGCAATTCCGGGTTGAAGATCCCAGAGAGCGCCATCTACACCTCGGCGCTGGCCACCGCCGACTTTTTGAACAATCAGCGCCCCGGCGGCAGCGCGTACGTGATCGGGGAGTCGGGTCTGACCACGGCGCTGCACGATATTGGTTACGTGCTCACCGACTATCAGCCCGACTATGTCATTTTGGGCGAAACGCGGCGCTATGACTTCGTCGGCTTGACCACGGCGATCCGCCTCATCAAGGATGGGGCGCGCTTTATCGCGACGAATCCGGACGCGACCGGGCCCTCCCGCGATGGCATTTTGCCGGCCACCGGGTCGGTCGCGGCTTTGATCAGCGAGGCTACCGGCAGGAAGCCGTACTTCGTCGGTAAGCCCAATCCGCTGATGATGCGCCATGCGCTGCGCAAGATCGGGGCGCACTCGGAGTCATCGGTCATGATCGGCGACCGGATGGACACCGACGTGCTGTCGGGGCTGGAAGCGGGGCTGGAAACGGTCCTGGTTTTGTCGGGGTTGACTGCGACAATGGACGAAGTAGCGCAGCACCCCTTCCGCCCCAATCATGTCCTCAACTCCGTGGCCGACCTGATCGAATGGATCGATGACTGACCCCGCAGTAACCACCCACGCCGCCAACGACGACCCATATCCCCAGCCTGACGCAACTGAGGCGGAGGGCTCGGCGAATGCTGCCAGAGGCCAGTACTCAGGCGAGGCGTCCGAAACCACCACTCAGGGCGAGTGCGACCCTCCAGCGCGATCCGGTCAGGGCCGCGCAGGCGGTGTGGGCCAGCCCAGTGCGCCCGCCCAAAGCCGCGGGTATGACTCGCCCGAGGAGGCTGCGCCCGCTCGACGGACCACCCTCTCCCAGCTGCACCGGCGCGTTCTCGCCTTCGAGGCGCGACCGTGGAAATCCGAAGGTGCCAAGGCCAAAGCCATCGCGGAGGAATTCGACTGGTCTGTCAATCAGTACTATTTCCAGTTGAGCGCTCTACTGGATCAACCGGAGGCGGCCGCTGAGCAACCCGCTCTGATTCGACGGCTACGCGCGGTCAGGGACGAACGGCGAGACGTGCGCACTCGCCGGTGAAGCAAGATTGAACCCACTCTGGCATCTACGAAGGTGCGGGTTCCTCGCCGCAGGAGGCGCGGTTTGGGCTGCTAAACGCACCGAGGAGAAGCTGACGTGGCCTTCTGCGTCAGTCTCACAGCTTGGGCGCCACCGGTGAGCCATCTGGCCACCGCTGGCGTAGTCGCTGCTCGTCTGGCTCGATCGGGGCATACGAGGAGCGGAAAAACTCCCGGTAGGTCGCCGGAGGTATCCCAAGGATCTTGTTCTCGGGTTCCAGCCACGCCAGCGCCGGTGGGAATCGCATCGTCGCCCAGTTGATGCGCAAGATGAACCGCAGGATGAGGAAGCCGATGAAGATTCCGGCTGGCACATCGGAGACCCAGTGCCACGACAGCACGATCATGGCCACGGTGGCGATGATGGGTGGTGTCCAGCGGAGTGCGTGCCGCTGCCAGGACCTCATGTGTGAACCCACCAGGAGCACGATGAACCCGAACCAGACGATCGTGTTGAGCACATGCCCGGAGGGATAGGACATCGACGGTTCCAGGTTTGAGAACAAGAGTGCCTGGTCGACGTCGGCGAAGGGAAGGGTCGGGTCTGACTCGTCTTCCTTCCAGCGCGGGGCCACCCGATCCGATATGACTTTGAGGATCAGGATTCCGCCGGTGATCAGGTAGGTGACGATGAGGGCCAACAGTGGGCGGATGGTTCGCGACCGGTAGGCCACGATCGAGGCTAGGGCCAGGGCGACGACTCCCAGTAGCCCGAACTGGCCCGAAAAGATGAGGACCCGGGAGACATAGTAGGCCCAGGCGGGGCGGTGGGCTTCGACGAACTCGCGCATCCACACGTCGAATTCGACGACAAATGTGGGCCACACCAAAAGTGCTGAGAAGGCCAGGAAGGCCACGAGCAACCACAGGTCGGGCCACCATGATTTGGGCACGACGCGATAGGGCTTCCACGGCTTGGTGGAGGCACTCCGGTTCGCTGTGGACACACTCGTCACGGGAACTAAGCCTAGCTTCAATTCATTAAGACACCGGCAGCGCACGACCATGTTGAATCGTGCGCTGCCACAATCTAGCGATGATGACGCTGCTTGACGCACCTTAGGGGTGCGGCGAGTGTTTAGAGTCCAGCTACGTCGGCTTGCTTGGAGCGGACGGCTTCGGCGGCCTCTTTGAGACCGGCGAGTTCGTCGTCGGTCAGTTTGGTCTCGATGACCTTCTTGACGCCGGTGGCACCAATTTCAGCTTCGACGCCCAGGTAGACGCCTTCGATGCCGTATTCGCCATCGACCCAGGCACACACGGGCATGACGGCACCGGAGTCTTCGGCGACCGCTTTGGCCATGCGCGCGGCCGCGGCCGAGGGGGCGTAGTAGGCCGAACCGGTCTTCAGCAGACCCACGATCTCGGCGCCGCCCTTGCGGGTGCGCTCCACGAGTTCGTCGATCTTGGCCTGGTCGAGCAGGTCGCCCAGCGGCTTGCCGTCAACGGTGCAGTGGCTGGGTACGGGGACCATGGTGTCGCCGTGTGAGCCCAGGGTGAGGGTGGTGACCGACCCGACTTTGACGTCCAGCGCCTCGGCCACGAAGGTGGTGAAGCGGGCGGTGTCGAGCATGCCAGCCTGGCCCATGACCTGGTTCTTGGGGAGCTTGGAGGCGATCTGAGCCAGTGCGGTCATTTCGTCAAGCGGGTTGGAGACGACGATGATGACGGCGTTGGGCGAGGAGGCGACGATGGCCTCGGTGACGCCACGCACGATCCCGGCGTTGACTTCCAGCAGGTCCATGCGGCTCATGCCGGGTTTACGGGGAAGGCCCGCGGTGATGACGACGATGTCAGAGTTGGCGGTGGCCTCGTAGCCAGAACCGTCGGTGCCGGTGGTAGCCCCGGTGACCTTGGTTTCAAAACCTTCAATGGAGCGGGACTGGTTCATGTCCAGCGCCAATCCCTCGGCTTTGCCCTCCACGATGTCGGTGAGAACAACTTCGTCGAAGATGTTGTACTCAGCCAGACGCTGCGCGGTGGTCGAGCCGTAGAAACCAGCTCCTACAACGGTGACTTTCTTAGCCATGACGTGCTCCTCTTCACTGAGTAGATCTGTCACCGACCGTATGGGGTTCCTCAGAACAGCAGCGTAGGGGGTCGGCACTTTTGTGAGATGCTATCCACAACGGCACCACCGGTTAGGGCCGAGTTCCCCGCAGTTGCGTGGCTTGGAGGCTGGTTGCACGCTGCGCCACTTTCGGCGTGTCGTCACCCTGGCGGCGGCTCGTTTTCCAGCGACTATTCAGGCAGCGTGTCGCCTTGCCAGAAGTACCAGCTATATCCCCAGGGGTCGGTGACTCCGAAGGTGCGCGGACCATAGTCGGTGTCGCGAGGTGGGTCGGCCTCGACGCCGTTGGCCTTAACTGACTCATAGAGTGCATCGACGTCGTCGACGTGGACGATGAACAGCGAACCCTGGCCGTTACCGGGCTCGGGCTCGGCTGCGGTGAGGAGCATTCGCGTTGCTCCGGCATAGATGTCGGCGTATCCGATCGATCCGTCTTCCTCCCGATAGAAGCGGACGTCGCCAAAGCCCAACTTTTCGGTCAACCAGGAGGTGGCGGCCTGAATATCGCCATAGTTGATGAAGGGTGTGACTGCCTGAAAACTCATGCTGTGTCCTCTCGCCTGGGTGAAGTGCCGCCGAAGAGCCTGAATATGCCGCTACCCAGCGTTGAGAACAGTATGGGCGTCACCTACGACAATCCGCAGAAGTTCGGAGCGGGCGCTCGCAGGAACCTGCGGCGTCGTCATCTACTCGAGAATGAGGTACTCGGTAACTGATGTAGGGCACGTGTGCCCACAGCGGCCAGAGACAACACAGTTAGCGAGTGAAAAAGACTTCTAAGCGCCCGCTTGCGGGTTTAGTATTCAGAGCACGAAAACCCATGGCCGCGCAGAGGAGGACTCTCGACGTAAATACGTCGGGAAAGTTCGATACGTGATTTTGCTAGTCGCCAATAGCTAGCGATCGCAACTTTTCCAGTAGTTCATCACCACTGCTAGAGTTTCGCGCCAGCTCCACCAAAACATCTCGCTCCCACTCACTGACCACTACCTGGTCATCCACAACGGTGTAGACGAGATCTTCTAGAGCAACTTCTAGTTCCCCGCCAGCCAGCGTCCCCTCGAACCCGCTGGCGTACTTGTCGGGTATACGCGGCAACAGTGCACGCACGATCGCCTCGGTACGTTCGTCGAACTCTCGGTTGTCCATGAATCTAAGCCTCACCTTGGGTTTCGTTTTACGCCTGGGCCTTCTAGAGGCCATCCTGCCTCAATGCTTCCATTTGAGCGGACCACTGCCCGTATGGTGACACCTCGATGTTGGCCGTCGGCAAACCAGTTTCCACGGGGTCTTTCGTGAGTAACCGCCGGTGAAGTGGCTACGGCGCGAAGAGCCTGAGCTATATCCTCTTCATCCCAGCTGGCGGGGAATTCCGTCTTCCCAGGGCGGCCGGTGCCGTGCATGTGGCCGCCCTTGCGCTCGTTATCGGGGTCGCCGTGGACAATGTGCAGCAGGTCAGACCAGCTAACGTTATGGGGTTTGTTCACCGGGTAGCCTTGCGCGGGCCAAGTTTGGGGGTGCACTGGTGGTGGGCCCGACGATGCTGATGGGCCGCTATCGGAGCGGTTGCTAGGTCATGTCAATAGGTGACAGCCAAGCCCCGCCTCAAGCGATACGTTCCGCTCCTGCTCGCAGCTGTGCCATCTCTTCGGGGGTGGATTGGCGGGCGATGAAGGCGATCTCGCACATGTACTCACGTTGGTCCGGGGTGAAACGAGCGGCAATCTGGGCCGGGTCGTTCCTCAGCAGGCGATAGATCTTTGCACCCTCAGCGAAGAAGAGATCGACTAGCTTGAACTGGCCAGAGGCGTCTTTCATAACATTGTTCCGGTTAAGGTCCAGACCACCCCAGTACGGAATAGCTGACGCCGCTTCGGCGTCGAGTCGTTCGGCCTCTACACGCACCTGGGTGATCGGGTCGCCCGAGCAAACGGTGTCCCAGCGCTGAATAACCGCAGCGGCCTCCTCCCGCTCAACCGGCAGCAGGAATTCCATTGCCGTCAAACGGCCGCCGCCCCGCAACGGGACATCCACATCGACGCGGGGCAATAGGGGATGCCCCTCGAGGCGTCGACACAGTTCAACGAAGACCCCATAAGCCAGCTCGAATGGGCTCACCCGGGCTACTTGCGCGCCATCGGGCGAACGCCACACCGTCGCCCAGTCCCCAACGCCACACACATTCCAGCCATCGGCCAGCAACCGCCCGGCCGCTTCGCGATGGGATAGACCTTGAACAGCATCCAATACGCTCACGTTCCACAGCCTAGGTTCACGCTGCACACAGCGGTAGCGAATATCTGGGGGCAACCAGCTAAGCAATATGACCGACCGCAGTGCGACCGGCGCGAAGCCGCTGGCATCAAGCCGCAGCCAAAACGCAAACCGCGTTCTATGGACCGCGAGCTGGCAGCCGATAAGAGCCAACTCCAGTAGCGGAAGCGAGGTTCCCGTGGTTTCCACTAGCGGAGCTAGTGGAAACCCTGCCCACTCTTCTTCCACTAGCTCCGCTAGAGGAAACCACGCCCACTCTTCTTCCACCAGCTCCGCTAGTGGAAGAAGTGCCTCGTGCCCGTCACGTACATCGCCACGCCTGCCGCCTCGGCCGCCGCCATGACCTCCGAGTCGCGCATCGAACCGCCTGGCTGCACGACCGCTTTAACGCCCGCGTCGAGCAATACTTGCAGGCCATCGGCGAAGGGGAAGAATGCGTCCGAAGCCGCCACCGAGCCGTTCGCCCGCTCACCAGCGCGCTCGACGGCCAGTTTGGCCGAGTCGACCCGGTTGACCTGGCCCATGCCCACGCCCACCGAAGCACCGTCGGCGGCAAGCAGGATCGCGTTCGACTTCACGCTGCGGCAGGCCCTCCACGCGAAGGCGAGGTCCGCCAGCGTGGCTTCGTCGACGGCCTCACCGGCGGCTAGTTCCCAGGTGGCCGGGTCGTCTCCGGCCGCGTCGATGCCGTCGGGCTGCTGAGTTAGCGCACCGCCGGAGATAAAGCGCGTCTCGGCTTGCGTAGCGACCCATTCAGGGGCCCGCAGCAAGCGGACGTTTTTGCGTTTGGTGAGGGTCTCCACCGCTTCATCTGTATACGAGGGCGCGACAATGACCTCGGTGAAAATGTCCGCGATTTGTTTGGCGGCCTCGGCGTCGATGGCGCGGTTGGCGGCGATGACTCCGCCGAAGGCGCTGACCGGGTCGCATTCGTGCGCTTTGCGGTGTGCCTGCGCGATAGTGGCACCCACGGCGATTCCGCACGGGTTGGCGTGTTTGATGATGGCCACGGCCGCTTCGGGGAAGTCGTGCGCCGCCCGCCACGCCGCGTCGGCGTCAACATAGTTGTTGTAGGACATGGCTTTGCCGTGCAGTTGCTCAGCTTGAGCGAGTCCGGCTGGTGCCAGCGGGTTGACGTACAGCGCCGCCGCCTGGTGCGGGTTTTCGCCATAGCGAAGGTCGGCTTGTTTGGCCAAAGGTGCGGAGGAGAAGTCCGCCATGCCATCGCTGTCGGCCTGTTCGGCCAACCAGGTGGCCACTGTGGAGTCGTAGGTGGCTAGGTGGGCGAAGGCTTTGGCGGCGAACGCGAGCCGCTGAGCATGGGTGGTGCCGCCGGATCGCACAGCGTCCCGCAGCTGGTCGTAGTCGGCTGGGTTCACCACCACGGTGACGTTGGCGTGGTTTTTCGCCGCGCCGCGCACCATGCTGGGGCCGCCCACGTCGATTTTCTCGACGATCGCGTCATAGTCGGCACCGCTGGCAACTGTGTCGGCGAAGGGATAGAGGTTGCCAATCAGGAGGTCAAAGGGCGCGATGTCGAACTGTTCGAGTTCAGCTCGATGCTTTTCGCGGCGCACATCAGCGAGCAAACCGGCGTGAACCTTCGGGTGCAACGTCTTGACGCGGTCGTCGAGGCATTCGGGAAAACCGGTGATGTCTTCGACCTTGGTCACGGGCGTACCGGTTTCGGCGATGCGTTTCGCGGTCGAACCGGTGGAGACCAGCTCTACTCCGGCGCGATGCAAGTCGGCGGCGAGTTCGGTGATACCGGTCTTGTCGAACACGCTGATCAGCGCGCGACGAATCGGACGTACAGTGTTATCGGCGTTGGCCATTGGGCGCACTGCTCCTTTGAATCGGATTCAGCAGCCCAGGCGTTCGACTGGCACCGGACAGACGGTGCTCATTGTTCGTGTCGCTCCCCGGTGGTGCTCCACCTCAGGCTCGCCTCAGACGGGCCCGTTCGCCAGTTGCGACGCATCCGATCCTACATCAGCGCGGTCTTTCAACCCAGAACCCGAGCATCGACGGTGACTTGCGTCGGTCCTCAGCTGCCGGAGCGGATGGTCACCCGCTTGCCCTCAACGTCCCAGCCGTGGCGCAGCATGTCCCCCACCGCTTGAACCAACTGCCGCCGTTCGGCCACCTTGATGCGCTCGGTGAGGTCGTCGACAGTATCGCCATCCAGCACTGGGACCGTCGTTTGCGCGATGATCGGCCCCGTGTCCACGCCCGCGTCGCAGATGAACAGCGTCGCCCCGGCCACCTTGACCCCTGCGGCCAGCGCCTCGGCGGGGCCGTTCATGCCAGGAAAGGCCGGTAGCAGCGAGTTGTGGGTGTTGACGTAGCGGCCCGGGAATGCCTCCAGGAACCGCTTGCCCAGCAGCTTGAGGAACCCGGCGGACACCACTAGGTCGGGCCGATATGCCGATACGGCCTCGGCCATGGCTTGGTCCCACGCTTCCCGGTCGGCGAAGTCGCGCACGCGGTGTACGAAGGTGGGGATGTTGGCTTTGTGGGCGCGGTCGAGCCCGCCGATGCCGTCGCGGTCGGCTCCCACGGCGACAATGTCGACTCCGTAGTCTTCCTCGGCGCAAGCGTCGATAAGGGCTTGCAGGTTGGAGCCTGATCCGGACAGCAGAACTACGATGCGCGAGGTCACGACGTCACCTTAGCGCTGTTCGGGACTGTCGGCGGGGCTGGGGATGACGACCGTGTCGCGCCTGACTGCCTCGGCCTCTTCGGCGCGGCGGTGCACGGCGAACAAGCGGGCCACTAGCGCTGCGGCGAGAACGGCGAGCGCCATTTCGGCGGTGACTATTCCGGCCGCGTGCCATGGGTGCGGCCCCAGTTGGGCTAGCAGGCCTGTACCGGTGGAGCCGGAGGCGGCCCAGCTGAGTACGGCGATGAGCGCCCCGGTGGTGAGCGCGGCGATGAGGGCGGCGGTAATGACACGCGGAAGACGCAGGTCCGGTGAACGGTAGGTGAGCAGAATGCCCAACAGGGCACCGATGACCAGCGGTAGGCCCAGTAGGGCGGTTCCGTATTCGTGCAGGGGTTCGGCCGGCAGGGCGGCGAACCAGGGCAGCGGCGGCAGCGGGTTGAGGGTCACGTCGGTGACCTGCACGATCGTGCCGTCTCCGACGGCGAACCCGGGTCCGATGATGTAGGTGGCCGACCAGATGGCGATGTTGGGCAGGTACAGCAGGCACAACAGCCCGACGGCCCACTCCCCGTTTTCGTATCCGGTTAGCGATTCGCCGACCGAGCCGCCGTTGACGGCGACCGATACTCCGGCCACAGCCGCGCCGCAGGCGATGAGCGCGATGGCGGCTAGTGATCCGGTGCGCAGGCCGCGCCGCAACCACAGGGAGGCGCGCATCCAGCCCTCGTGCAGTACTCCGGATTCGTTGGCCGCGCCCCACCAGAGGCTGAGGATCGCCAATGGCACCGCGTAGGCCAGGGCGGGCAGGATCTCGATAGTGAACGGTTCGCGGTTGGAGTAGGCGACGACGGCGGCAAATACGGCTATGTATAGCAGCGAGGTGGCTAGGACGACGGCGCGGACGGCGGCGGCGTCGCGTCCGCCGATGGCGCGGATGGTGTGGGCTCCGACGCGGGAGAGCCGCCACGCGATCACGAGGGTCAGCAGTAGTGGGGTGAGGGAGATGGGGAGTTCGTCGATGACCACTGGTGCGCCGTGACCGGCGATCCAGATGGTTCCGGCGGTAGCGATAACGGTGTCTACTTCGGCCATACGTTCTGTGAGCCACCAGGCGAGGACGATCAGCAGCAATAGTGGTGCGGCGACGACGGCGAGATTCCAGCCCAGAGTGGCGGCAGCGGCGGAGAACAGGCTGCGGGCGCGGTTGCCCCCGCGTTTGGGTCCGCCTTTGCGCGAGGGTTTACTCCTGGCGCTGACTCCGCCGATGGCGACTGTCTCTTGCTGGGTGCCCGTGTCTTCTGGCTTTGCTGTATCCACACCTCGCTCCTTCACCGACTTAGTCTTGCACGTGTGAGCCTCAGAGGGGATCGACACGGTCACTCCAAAGTGGGTTGCTTCGCCCTCGGCGCTCGGGGAGGGATAGACCAAGGTGGCCACCTCTAGCGCCCCACTCTAGGAGCCACACCTCCCCGTCGATCTCATCGGCCGTCGTTGCTGGCGCATTGGTGCTGGGTTGACCAGCACAATCGCTTGCCTCGCAAGGGTTTGCCCTCGCCTGGCTTGGTCGCCCACTGCTTTGACACCCCTAGTACAGTAATCAGCAGTAACACTCCCATCGTTGAATGCGAAAAGAGATCACCGAATGTCCAACCCCCAGCAGCCCGGTGCCGGGCACGAGGATGAAGATGGCGGTACCTTCAAGCTGCGGCCTGCAGGTGGCTCGGCGGGTCAAACGCCCAACCAGCCCTCGCAGCCTGGTCAAGAGGCCATTGACTCCACGATGAAGATTTCCCGCGTCGGCCAAGGTGGCGCTCCACCGCCGCCGCAGACGCAAACTCCCCAAGCGCCGCAGGGTAATTTCCCCGGCGCTGGTGTGCCCGCCGCTCCCGGCCAGCCCCCGCAGGGCCAGCAGCCGGGTTATCCGCCGCAAGGGCAGCACATGCCGCCTGCGGCGCAACCGACCACGGCGATTCCGCCCCAACACCAGACCGGTTTCGCCGGTCAGCCCCCACAGCCGGGTCAGCCCGCCTTTCCTGGGCAGCCGGGCCCAGGCCAGCAGCCGGGCCACCCGGGTCAGCCTCCGCAGGGTCAACAGCCGGGCTACCCGATGCCGGGTCAGCCTCCGGCGGGCCAGGGGGGCATGCCGGAGAAAGTTAAGTTGCTGAGCTACCTGTGTTATGGAGCGGCAGCCAGCGCGGTGCTGACGATCCTGATGCTGGTGATGTGGCAGTCGCAAATCATTTCCAATATTGAACGCGAGTTTGAGGGCTTCGTCGTTGGTATGCCCTCGGCCTGGGACATTGGGGTCAATGCCTGGGTTTATCTGCTGCTCGGCCTCTCCTCGGCCGCGATCGGTTTTGTCATGACCAAACCGAGCATTAAGATTCCGAAGTTCAACCAGTATTCGATCGGTTTCTTCGGGGTTCTGGGTCTGTGGAGCCTGGTTAATATCTTCACGTCCGCCTCTACCCCAGATGAACTGCGTGACCCCGCGGTCAACCACCTAGTTCCCGGCTGGTTCCTCTTCTTGGGCCCCTTGTTGTTCGTCATCACCACCGCGCTGGTGGCCTACGGCATGTTTATTATCTTCAAGAATGAGGATGTGAAGAACTGGCTGGACAGCCACGGTGGCGACCCGTCCCCCGCGCAGATGCAGGGCGGCGCGGTTCCTCCTCCCGGCCAGCCGCAACCCGGCCAGCAGCCTGGTTTCCCCCCACCGGGCGGCCACCCGGGCCAACAGGGTTACCCACCCCACAACCAGCCGCCGTACCAGCGTTAAGACGTAAAGGTTAGGCTCAAATGGATGTTGGCCCCGGCATACTGGCCGGGGCCTTTGTGAGGGAGGTTCCATGGACGCGCCGGTTCGCATTGTGGTCGCGAAGGTCGGCCTTGACGGGCATGACCGCGGTGCCAAGGTTGTCGCGCGTGCCCTGCGTGACGCCGGAGTGGAAGTGATCTACACGGGTTTGCACCAGACCCCGGAGCAGGTGGTGGCCACGGCTTTGGCCGAGGACGCCGACTGTATCGGTCTGAGCATTCTCTCGGGTGCCCATATGACGTTGTTCAAGCAGCTGCGCGAGCTGCTGGTGGAGCAAGACGCGGGTGACATCCTGGTCTTCGGCGGGGGGATCATTCCCGACGAGGATATTCCGAAGCTCAAGCAGATGGGGGTCTCGGAGGTTTTCGGTCCGGGTGCGAGTACGCACGCGATCGTGGACTGGGTCGAACAGAACGTGGCCAACCGCTCCAACAGCTAAAACGCGAGACAGTACCCCAGGTTGCGACCTGGGGTAGTTTTTTGCCAACTTTTTTTCTGCGGTCCCGTAACTACCCTCAGACAGGCTCGTTTCTATAAGTGTCGGACAAACTACAGAACAACCGCACAGATAACCCTCTAGCGGACATTCTGGCCGACACTATGAACTTTACCCAGAAATTGTGAGGACGCCGAGGTCAGCTTGGTATTCGTCCTCCAATTACTGCCGATGTCCTGTCGATAAAGGGGTGGCGATAGGGCATCGTGCCTAAGGGGATCGAGCGTCTGAGGGGTGCGCTCGATCCCCATTTTCGCGTCTACGACCCGTTGCGTCACCGGCCCGCCGGGCTTAGCCGGCGTGACCGGCCCCGACCCACCTCGTCGTCCGCAGTTCGACCTCGCTGGTGAGCTGGGAATTCGCTTGAATCACCACATTCGGCTCTAGTCAACGCCAACCGTGTCACAGCAGACGTACCCTCCGCCGCATTGAGGTGGCCAATGGCGTTACGCTGCGAGAACGAGCCCAAAATGCCAGCGCACGCTCGCTGGGAGCACCGGGTTCGGTCAATGAAGACTAGGCTAGTGGAGCGGACTCTACAGTGGATCTGTACGAATACCAGGGCCGCGCACTGTTCGCCCGGCACGATGTGCCGGTGCTGGACGGCGGCGTCGCCACCACCTCAGCGGAAGCCGTGGAGCTCGCCGAGCGCCTCGGTGACCGGGTGGTTGTCAAAGCGCAAGTAAAAGTGGGTGGCCGTGGAAAGGCCGGTGGCGTTAAGCTCGCCGACTCGGTCGACGAGGTCAAGACTCACGCATCGAACATTCTCGGCATGGACATCAAGGGGCACGTGGTCGAAAAGATCATGCTCACTGTCACCGCCGACATCGACTCCGAATACTACTTCTCCTACTTGCTGGACCGTGCCAACCGCACGTTCCTGTCGATCGCCTCCACCGAAGGTGGCGTGGACATCGAAGAGGTCGCTGACAAGACCCCGGAGAAGGTCGTCAAGACCCCCATCGACGCCAATGTCGGTGTGACCGAGGAAATCGCCGCCCAGATCGTTGATCAGGCTGGCTTCCCCGCAGACCTACGCGACCAGCTCATCGACGTGTTCGTCAAGCTGTGGCACGCCTTCGTCGCCGAAGACGCCACGCTGGTCGAGGTCAACCCGCTAGTTCGCACCCCCGAAGGCAAGGTTTTGGCGCTGGACGCCAAGGTCACCCTCGACGAGAACGCGAACTTCCGTCACCCGGAAAACGCCGCGGACTTCGAGGACAAGAACGCCGTGGACCCGCTCGAACAGCGGGCCAAGGAAGCTGACCTCAACTACGTCAAGCTAGACGGACAGGTCGGCATCATCGGCAACGGCGCGGGTCTGGTCATGTCGACCCTCGACGTGGTCGCCTACGCCGGTGAGAACCACGGCAATGTCAAGCCCGCCAACTTCCTCGACATCGGCGGCGGAGCCTCGGCCGAGGTCATGGCCAACGGCCTCGAAGTCGTGTTGTCCGACCCGGACGTACGCAGCGTCTTCGTCAACGTCTTCGGCGGCATCACCGCTTGCGACGCTGTCGCCAACGGCATCATCGGCGCGCTGAAGGTCCTGGCCGACCGTGGCGAAACCGTCGACAAGCCGCTCGTTGTCCGCCTCGACGGCAACAACGCCGAGCTGGGTCGCAAGATCCTCTCCGACGCTGGGCACCCGCTGGTGACCCAGGTCGACACCATGGACTCCGCAGCCGACAAGGCCGCCGAACTCGCTCACCAGGGGGCCTAACATGGCGATCTTCCTTACCGAGAATTCCAAGGTCATCGTTCAGGGCATGACCGGCTCTGAGGGCATGAAGCACACCAAGCGCATGCTCGCGGCCGGAACTGACATCGTCGGTGGCGTCAACCCGCGCAAGGCTGGCCAGAAAGTCGACGTGGACGGCACCTCGCTGCCGATCTTCGGCTCCGTAGCCGAGGCCATGTCCGAGACCGGCGCTGACGTATCGGTCGTTTTCGTTCCCCCGGCTTTCTGCAAGGCCGCTGTGGTCGAAGCTATCGACGCCGAGATCGGCGTCGTCGTGGTCATCACCGAGGGCATCCCGGTGCATGACTCGGTGGCCTTCTGGGCACACAACGAGGCCAAGGGTTCCAAGACCCGCATCGTCGGGCCGAACTGCCCGGGTATCGCCAGCCCCGAAAAGTCCAACGCCGGTATTACGCCCGCCGACATTTCCGGCGCGGGCCCCATCGGTCTGGTCTCGAAGTCGGGAACGCTGACCTACCAGCTGATGTACGAGCTGCGTGACATTGGCTTCTCCACCTCCGTTGGCATCGGTGGCGACCCGGTCATCGGTACCACTCACATCGACTGCCTGAAGGCATTCGAGGAGGACCCGGAGACGAAGGCCATTGTCATGATCGGCGAAATCGGTGGAGACGCTGAAGAGCGGGCCGCCGAGTACATCCGCGACCACGTCACCAAGCCGGTCGTCGGTTACATTGCCGGGTTCACCGCTCCTCCCGGAAAGACGATGGGCCACGCCGGCGCCATCATCTCCGGTTCGGCCGGTACCGCTGACGCTAAGAAGGAGGCCCTGGAGGCCGCTGGCGTCAAGGTCGGCAAGACCCCCTCGGAGACTGCCCGTCTCATGCGCGAGGTCATTAAGAACCTGTAGGGCCGCAAAGGCGCTAGTTTCATTGGTTGTGGGGCATCTGCTCAGTGCAGATGCCCCACAACCATGTCCGGGCTCAGGTTGACCGTCTGTCTTTGCCCCGATACGCCACCTGGCCAGGTGGCGCTCGGATCTTCTCACCTAAGTGACCGTGTTTGGGTCAGTGAGTTGGCATCCGTGAATCACTGCGTCTGCGATGTGACCGCATCTTGGGGCCGCAGTTGTCCCCGGTGCTCAATTGTGGGTTGAGCGAAACGTTGTTCATGGGTTTAAAATCACCATTTCGATGTGAGTGATAGATAATTTCCCATTCTGCGAAAACCCCTATTCGGCATTGAGGCTTATGAAAAAGTGCGAACCCAAGGCCGCAGGAGCGAAGTTTACGCAGGTAAACGAGCAGACGAGATCACCGAATGCACCTTTTGCATAAGCCTCGTTATTTGTTCCCCTAGTCGTTGCCGAATATCCACACCGTTTTCCACCAGCTTTTACGTTCCGGCAGATATTGGAACTTCTTGCACGAGCGGCATCGCAAACAACGAAGGCGGAGTTTACCCAGGTAAACAAACCCAGGAGTACACAGAAGCCTCTTTATACACAAGCCTGTGGGAAAATTGTGCCCTTGCGGCTCTTAACAGCGCAATCCTCGTAAGTTACATTGATCGCTGTATTCAGATAGCTGCAATTGCGGCGGACAGCCAATTGGGGTATGTATTGGCAGGTGCCGACTACGGCGTTCGGGAGGTAAGTTCTCAATCTCGGACACTCGGGACATCACCCCTTATTGGCGATAATTGCACAAGGAACTGCCATGAGAACGCTAAGCATTGCCACCGTGTGCGCGACAGGTCTTTTCCTACTGGCCGCGTGCGGAGACGAAGATCAAGAGGCCCAGCAAGATAGTGCGGCTGACCATATTCAACAGGCCTGGAACAGTCATGTCTCGACATTGGCGGACATCCACAAACTCACCGCCAGGCTCGAAGACGAGTGTGCTCAGGCTCGCGGCGTGGACAATTCCCACGCCGCAGATGCCGCCAACGCGGTCTCTCGCGAGCTCACTCGTGAGGCGCTGATGGGCGTCGCCCAGCCCCGCATCGACCCCGAAACCGCCGACACGGTGGGCTATCAGCACATTCACCGTGAATTGTGGGCGGCGTTCAACCCCGTTGATGACTCCGCCGCGCCGCAGGTGCCCGACCATAATCAGGTGGCGGTCATGTTTGGGGAAGAATTCGCCACGGCCTATGTCGCGGCCGCAGACGCCGGGGGGCCGCTGGAGATAAACGGCGATACTCCCGGCATAGAGAATGTTCACCTTGATGGCGCGGCGACCTATATCGAATACTTCACCGACGGCTGTGCGGGCGCGGTGGCCAATGAACTATATGAAAACGACCCAGAGTCGTATTTCATTCAAGCGTTGGAGGTCGCCCCGAATTTGAATCCGTACTTGCTCACAAATGCGAAGTATCTCGCCATTGAGCAGGAATGGGCGGAATGTATGCGCCACGACGGCTATGACCTCAGCTATTTTGGGCGTGAATCTCACCTCCTCGCCGAATATTACGCAGATGATCCCACTACTTTTGAGGAGCGACAAAAGGAACTGGCCGCAGCGGACGCCAGTTGTGTCCGGCGTAAAGACGTCAACAAACGCAACCGGGAGCTGTTCGAATCTGTGGTGGTGGACTATTTTGAGTCCCACGAGCTCGAATCGAAGCTGGCCGACATGCGCGACGTCAACGAGGCCGTGCTTCAACGCGGCAATGCGATCGTCGGCGATAGCCTCCGATGGCAATAGCATTGTGGCTCGAATTAGGGCCGTCGGATGCGAAGAGAGGCGAAAAGGTGCCCTCCTTTTCGCCTCTTTCGACCGGCTGAATTCACTTCGTTCCTAGGCTGGCTCTAGCCACGGCGGGGCCGACCCGGGTGAGCCCATCGCTAATTCCGTTGACCTAACCGGTGCGCTTCATCGAGGATGATGGCCACGGCGAGTATCAAACTTAGAGCTCCTATCAGGTTTGTTTCCGTGGCGAGGATGGTGTGCTGTCAGTGCGTGGGGAGGCGGAGGCCCTTGTTCATACCCAGCGGGTATGGGCAAGGGCCGACAACGCGGCCAGGCGCGACAGCACACCACCGCAGTAGGAAGAGAAACCTGATAGGAGCTCTTAGTAGGCCGGCCTCGCCTTCCCGCCAACGGAAACGCATGAACACTATGGACGCAGCAAATCGCCGTAAGCTTGCCCTTCAGGCGCTCAAAGGCTATGTGCATGGCCCGGAAGCCTCAACCAAGGCCACGGCTCTTGCCATGGCTAAGGTCGACAGCGCCGCAGCGGTGGTGCTCGTTGAAGGCATCAGCGACCGCATCGCGGTGGAGACTGCCGCCATGGGCTTGGGTCGGGACCTTGAGGCCGAGCGGGTTGTCATCGCCCCCATAGGTGGGGCCCACGCCATCGGCCGCGTCCTGACCAGGCTGCGCCCGCTCGGACCACAGGTGCGACTAGCTGGCCTGTGCGATCAGAACGAGGAGGAGGTTTTCCGACGCGGGCTGATCGCCTCCGGCCTCGGCGCACCGCACACCCGCGCCCAGTTGGAACAGCTTGGGTTCCACGTCTGCGTCGCCGACCTAGAGGACGAGCTGCTTCGGGCCGTAGGCACCGCGCACGTCGAGGCGCTCTTCGACTCTCAGGGCGATGGCGATTCGTTCCGTTCGCTGCAAAAGCAGCCCGCCTGGCGCGGGCACGAAACCCAGGCGCAAATGCGACGGTTTCTAGGCAGCGGCTCGCGCCGCAAGCTGCGCTATGCCCGGTTGCTCGTCGAGGCGGCACTGGGCACGGGCACGTTGCCGCGCCCCCTCTCCGCATTGCTCCACGCCGTTTTATCTGCCGCGATCTCCTGGTCCCACGCGCCGATCGCGCAGGACCAGGAGATCGTTACGAGAACACCGGCAACCTCAGGGCTGGATCAGACCTTCGCCTGCCGGTGCACAATCTGTCCATCCTTCATCGACAAGGTGAGGTCGGTTTTGGCCGCCAAGCCCCGGTCGTGGGTGACGACTATGACCGTGGTGCCCTCCTCGACCAGCTGACGCAACAGACTCACGATGCGTTTGGAGTTGCGACTATCCAGGTTTCCGGTCGGCTCGTCGGCCAGAATCAACGCGGGTTGGTTTGCCAGTGCCCGGGCAATTGATACCCGCTGTTGTTCTCCTCCGGAGAGCTTGCCGGGTAGGCGATCTTGTTTGTCTCCATGCAAACCGACCCGATCCAGGAGGGACACGGCGTGTTCGCGGCGCTGTGAGCGGGAGGCCCCGGCGAATTCCATCGGCAACATGACGTTGCCGATGGCGCTGAGGTTGGAAACCAGGTGATAGTTCTGGAACACGAAGCCGATCCGGTCGCGCCGGTATATGACCTGTTTGCGAGCCGAGAGACCCGCCACGTCGACGCCGTCGAGGTGGATGCTGCCCGAGGTGGGCGAGTCCAGAGCTCCCAGTAGCGCCAGCAACGTGCTTTTGCCGCTGCCGCTGCGTCCCACGATCGCGCAGAATGTCCCGGTCTCGACGTCGAAACTCACGCCGTCGACGGCTTTCACCTGGCCCGCACCGGTGGAGAAGTGTCTGGTTACTTCGGATACGTGCAACATGGTTACTCTCCTTTGAGAACTTCGGCGGGGCGGACGCGGGCAATCAGCCAGGCGGGTGCCGCGCTGCCCAGCAGCGCGATTCCCAGGGCAACCAGTGCCCCGACACCTAGGGTGTCCAGGCCGACTGAGGCGGTGATCGAGCCGACCAGGTCAGAGGTGGCACTGGGGGCATCGCCTATCTGCGAGATGCCGTCGCTACTGCCTTGAACGACCGTGCTGTGCGCAATGGCCTCATCTTCTCCGGTGTCGCTGACGTTGGTGGCCACAAGCGCATCGGCGGTGAATCCCGATGACACGGCAGCAACCCCGAGGCCCAAAATCGCGGCCAGGAACACCAGCACGACTGCTTCGGTCGCGAATTGGGTGATGACCCCGCGATTGGTGCCGCCGATGGCTTTGATGACCCCGATTTCCTTGCGACGTTCCCGCACTGTCATGGCTAGGGTGAAGAAGACGACCAGCGCGGCGGCCGTGAGCGCGACCCAGAAGCCAATCGTCGTAATGTCGGCGACCGTGGTGAGCCCGGCGGAGACTGCCAGGAGCGATTGGGAGTCCGACCGGACGTCGAACGCCGCACCGAGGTCGGCGACGATGGAGTCGACGGCCGCCTCAATGTCGTCCACGTCGCGCACGTCGGCCACAATCGCGTCGTAGCCATCGTTTTCACTGATTTCTTGCACTGCTGGCACGGTCATGACCACGCCCACGGCATCGAATTCCCCAGCGGATGCGGCGATACCGACGATGGTGAAGTCCTCGTCATTGGCGCTGAAGGTGTCACCGATGCCGAGGTCATTGGCTTTCGCGATCTGTTCGCTGATCACCGCTTCCCTATCGCCGGTGGGCAGCTGCCCCTCAGTGAGCCGGTAGCGGGCCCCGGTGGCGTCGCGATCACCGGTTGTGCCGGTCACCGAGATGGGAAACGAGAACCCTTCTGGTAGGTCTAGGGCCTCACCGTCGAAGCCCGGTTCCAGGTCGGTCTGGGCAGGCTCGGCACCTGCGCCCAGTGGGGAACCAATCTGGAATTCGTCTTCGAAGTCGGGGTCTTGCCTCGGCTGCAACAGTGCTGACACGGTCGCGGTGGCGTCGGCGATCAGGGGGTTGCCGCTGACCTTGTCAAGCTCTTCTTCGGTCAAGCGTGGGATGTCTTCGAACTGGGTGCCCGGTTCAAAGCCGGGCCAGATGGAGACCGTGGCGTCCATGTCGGCGCGCAGCGTGTCCAGTTTGCCGCGCACGGCCTCACCGGCGACCAGCATCGACAGGGTCAGTCCGATCGCGACGGCCAGGACGAGGACTACCGCGCCAGTCCTGGCCTTGTTGCGTAGTGCGTTTCGCGCGCCCCGGGCGATAACGCTCATTGGGAACCTCACAGTGGGTTGGGGGAAGATGGGCGCCGAAGCGGTTGCCCGCTCTGGCCTGGCTAACCCAACCACCGAAAACACCGCTGTGGTAGGTCAGAGGGCACTTTCCCAGGCAACTCTGATGAGCAGCCCAGCGCTTCCTCACGAAAGCCGGGCATGATGATGGTTGTGTCACTTTCTTCTGAGCCCACGCTGATGACTTCGCGTCACGCCGACGGCAGCCCAATCCGGGTCTTGATCGCTGAGGACGAGGAGCTGCTTGCGGGCATGCTTGAGGACGCTCTCAACTTCGCTGGCTATGACGTGCGCGTCGCGCATACCGGCACCAAGGCCATGGGCGCGGTGGACCAGCATCGTCCGAACGTGATCTTGCTGGATGTCAACCTGCCTGACTTCAGTGGTTTCGCGATTGCCCAGCGGCTGCGCAATCGCCGTGATTCCACGCCGATCATTTTCCTGACCGCCCGGGACACGCCCAAGGATGTGCGGGATGGGTTCCTCGCTGGTGGCGACGACTATCTGACGAAGCCGTTTCGGCTTGAGGAGCTGCGTTTGCGCATGGAGGCGGTGTTGCGGCGGACGCTGGCCGGGCGGGCCGAGGACGCCCATCTGTTGCGCATTGGCGATTTGACGATTGACACGGATGCGCATCAGGTGTGGGTGGATGATTCTGAGGTGACGTTGTCTCCCACCGAGTTTCGGTTGCTGTCGCATTTGGCGGGCAACCCCGACCGGGTATGGTCGCGAGCCGACCTGTTGCGGCTGGTGTGGGGCTTCGCAGTCGACACCGATACTTCCCTTGTGGAGACGTATATTTCCTACTTGCGACGCAAACTCAACTCGAACCTGATTCAGACGGTGCGTGGCGTTGGCTACGTGGTGCGGACACCTAGGCCCTCATGACGATCAAGGTTCGGCTCATCGCGTCCATGGCGCTGTTGTTGTGTATCGCGGCGGTGGCTATCGGGGCGATCGCCATCAGCGCGGTCACGAACAGCATGACCGACCGGGCCGATGAACAACTGCGCGAGTATCTGGAACAGCCGGCAGTACAAACTACGGTGATTATTGGCGAAATGGAGCCGGTGCCGACCTCACCGGCCTCGCCCTATACCCCGGTTGCTCTCTTGGCGGTCACCGAAAGTGGCCAGGTCGTTGGCGAATTCTTGGCCGGTTATTCCACCGATCGGCTGGCGCGGCCGGAGGTGCCTGATCCGCTACCGACTCCCGGCCAGATCATCACAGTGCCAGCGGCGGACAAGTCGGTGGATTACCGGCTGATGTCGCTGGCCGGGACGCATACGTTGTCTTCGAACATGCACGAGGAACCCTTGCAACTAGTCGCGGCCTATCCGCTGACGGAGCTGGCGGCCATCCGCAACAATCTGGTGACAACGATGGTCACGGCCGTCGTCCTGGTCCTGCTGGCCAGCGCGGCGGCGAGTTGGTGGATTACACGCCGGGGCCTGCAACCGGTGGAGGCCATGATCGATACTGCTGCCGCTATTGCCGATGGAGACCTCAAGCGGCGGGCCGATGCGCCTGGGCACACCGAGATGGGGCGATTGGCGACGTCGCTGAATCGGATGGTTGGCACGCTGGTGAACACGATTGGCCAGCGGGAGGCCGAGCAGGCGAAGCTTCGCCGGTTTATCGCCGATGCCTCTCATGAGCTGCGAACCCCGTTGGCGACGGTGAGCGGTTACGCAGAGTTGTATGAGTCCGGTGGGGCCCAATCGGGGCCGGAGTTGGATCGGGCGATGAGTCGTATCCGGGTGGAAAATCAGCGGATGGCACGTCTGGTGGACGACTTGTTGTTGTTGGCCAGATTGGACGAGGACGCCGATGACGTGTGGGAGCCGTGCGACCTTGGCGACCTAGCTCGGGACGTGGTCGAGGATGCCACGGCGGCACACCCGGAACATCCGGTGACCGTATCGGTGCCGGACGATCCGGTCATGGTGCGCGGCGATGGTTTCCGGCTGCGGCAAGTGCTGGGGAACCTGCTCAACAATGCCCGGCAGCACACGCCGGAGGGCACGCCCGCGCGCCTCAAGGTGCGTCACGACGGCGCTGAAGCTGTGGTGACGGTGAGCGATGACGGGCCGGGGATACCGCTGGAGCATCGCCGAAGAGTTTTCGAGCGGCTGTACCGGGTGGACGAGTCGCGCTCGCGCGCCACGGGCGGGGCCGGACTGGGTTTGGCCATTGTGGAATCCATTGTGAGCGCCCATGATGGCACTGTGTCGTTGGCTGACACCTACCCGGATGCCCGGGCATCCCGATCACCCGAAGCACCGGGAACGAAGGTAACGATTCGCCTTCCCTTGGCACGGTGAGTTATTCGACCTGCCTCAACTTCGGGGAGGCCCGGCGCCAGCAACACTACTGGCTTCGAAAGCAGCGTCTAGTCAGGTACGCAGCAGTAAAGCAAGGCGGTCATGGTGGTCCCTGAGGTGATATCGCCAGCGTCGATGAGTCGGCGGTCCAGGTGGCGTCCGTCGGGCAGCTCAATATCAGCCGTGCGCCCGTGGACCCATTGGTCTTGGTACAAAGTTCGCTTGGAGTTGACCCGCCAGCGCACTACGCTCCCAACTCAGCTAGTTGGGAACCGGCCCGGTTCTGCCAGTCACGATTCACCACACGATCAAACCATCCGCGCGGCACATCTACGCCGCCTCGGCCACTTCCCCACCGGTGGCAGCGGTGAGGAACTGATTACTACCTCAGTCGTAGATGCGCTGGTAACACCACCCCTTCGCCGGCGATTCCTCCCAGTACAGGTTTGAACGCCTAAGTACACCCGGAAGCGGCATCAGCTCTAAATTGGGTCATCCAGTGTCGTGTGTACGACATTCGACACGGCGGAGGTGCGCCGGTCAGAGAATTGCTCGAAATAGGCTATATATGCCCTCATAAAGCAGTAACCCCGGGACATGCCGTAACAGAGGTCTACCGGGGCCTTCGGGAGGAATTTTACATGCCCCTGCCGAGGGGGCGCAAGTAACCATGCTGTCGAGAAAGAAAGGCATGGCTCACGGCCGTGCTTCCGCAGATAAATCCAGAATCCTCACCTCACCTCGACACTTTGTACCAACGTCTGTCACTCCCGCGCCTTAAAAGCTATTCAACGGCAGCTCAGAGCCCTATTGAGACTATGCGGCTGTACGACTGGAACATTGCAGCGTCGGCGGCCTTCTTCGCCGACCTACACAGATTCGAGGTCGTCCTACGAAACGCCCTACACTCCCATGCCGCCCGAGTCTTTTCAGAGAACTGGTTCGACCGCCCGGACTTGCTCACTGAAAGGGGTCGTGCGGATGTCAATAAGGTCAAGACCCGAATCCGAGGCCCAATCTCGTCGGACGCGATCGTGTCCGAATTGAGCTTCGGGTTCTGGAGGTACTTGCTGTCGCATCGCTACGAGCAGACGCTGTGGACCCCGGCACTAAGACATGGGTTTCCCCACCTCCATCCACAAGCACGCAAGGAAGTCGAGCGGCGGGTTAAGTACCTCAACGAGCTGCGCAACCGGATCGCCCATTGCGAACCGATACTCCGGCGCGATCTTGAGCAAGACCGAAACGATCTCCTCTTGGTGGTTGGCTGGATTTGCCCCGAAGCCCGATCATGGATCGAATCGACCAGCGTCGTCCGGCAGTGTCTTCAAGCGAGGCCCGGACGGCTTTGGACCAAGCGTTAGTCCACATCGGCCCGGTTCTGCCAGTCAGGATTCACCACACGATCAATCGTCCACGCGGCACATCTACGCCACCTCGGCCACTTCCCCACCGGCGGCAGCGGTGAGGAACTGATTACTACCTCGGTCGTAGATGCGCTGGTAACACCACCCCTTCGCCGGTGACCCCTCCCGTACCTCACTGGTACTGTCGGCGGTTAAATAAAGAGGCAACACGGACGTTCCCCGCGCGGGGATGACCCCGTCGTCGCGGGCACTTTGGCGGCGGGCAGGCAGGGCACACATCTTCGATAAGGACAATCGCACAGAATGTTTCGTCGCTTCCCCCCCAAACTGCTGTACGTACTGAGCACCTCCAGCTTGGCCGTACTGGGTCTCGCCGTGGCCCTCACCACGGCCCAGGCGTGGCTGGCCATCGCATTCGCGCTGGCCGCCCTGGTCCTGTCCTGGACGCAGCACCGCTGGGACGGTCTGGGAGAAAACCTCACCCCACGCTGCCTCGCGGTCGCGGCGCTCTTGACGACCACGCTGAGAACCTCCGACTCCGTCGACCTCCCGCTGCTGGTCACCGGCGTGATGCTGCTGGGAATCATCGCGCTGGAACAAGTTCTCTATGTCGCCGTCACGACCAATAACTTGCATACGTTGCGGTTGCCCATTGAGCGCACGGTGATGAGCCGCGTCATCGGCCCCCGTAACACCTACCGTCTCGTCACCGCGCTGACTGGGGTGGTCGCCGCCGCCACCATCGCGTCCTTGACTATCGGCTCGACGGCTCTTTCGCTAGCGGCCGGGGCCCTCGTGCTCGCCTCCGGGGTAGCGTTCCTCGCCTGCATGGCGCTGGCTTGGAAGCAGCGACGCAGCGCCGCCCACGCCGGGGATGCCGCCGTGTACCAGGCTGTGGCCGACTATCGCCCGCGGTTCGCCATCCACTTCGCCGGACCGGCCGGTTCGGAGTATCAGTTGCTCATGTGGCTGCCCTATTTCGACCAGTTGGGTGACAACTACCTGATCATCATGCGCGACCTGGTTTTGTTTGACCGCATCTCAAAAGCCACCGATGCGCCGATTGTCATCGCTCCGGGTATTTCCCAGGTCGAGAAGTTGCTGTGCCCGAGCGTGAAGTCGGTTTTCTACGTCAACCACGCGATGCAAAATTCGCAGTTGATTCGCTTCGGGCACTTGACGCATATTCAGCTCATGCACGGCGATTCCGATAAGGCGGTCAGCCGTAACCCGGTATCGGCCATGTATGACCAGGTGTTCGTCGCCGGGCAGGCCGGGATCGACCGCTATCACAACCACGGCGTGGATATCCCTGAGCGCAAGTTCCGCATCGTGGGCCGTCCCCAACTGCACCCGATCACTGTCGGGCCCCGCGCCCGGGCCGAGGGCGAGAAGCCCATCGTGTTGTATACGCCCACGTGGACGGGCCTGTCTGCGGACGCGAACTATTCGTCGTTGCATATCAGCCGTCACATCATCAAGGAGCTGTTGAGCCGCGATGTGGTGGTGTGGTTGCGCAACCACCCTTATACGACCTACAACGCCGCCTCGGCGCGGCAGCTGACCGAAATTGAGGAAATGCTGGAGGCTGACGCGGCCGCGACGGGCCGAGCGCACCGCTGGGGTGAGGCGACCTCAGGTGCGGTGTCGTTGGCCGATTGCATCAATGCCGCTGATGTGGCCATCTCCGATATCAGTGGTGCGGCCTCGGACTGGATGTATTCCAATAAGCCGTTTGCGCTGACCGACCCGTTGAATAAAGGGGATGACTACGAGAAGGACTTCCCCATAAGTCGCGCCGCCTATGTGATCGATTCGCAAGCGAGCAATATCGCCGCTGTCGTCACCGAGCTGTTGGAAACCGATTCGCTAGCCCAGGTTCGCAGCGAGACGCGGCTGTACTACTTGGGCGACATTGACCCCAACAAGTGCGTCGAGCATTTCCTTGACCACGCCCGGGCCACCTACGCAGCGGAGGCGACGCCTCGGTGATCGCTGAGGCCCCTCCTCGGGGTGGGCTTTAGGTGTCGCATTCGCGGTAGGCCAGGCCCGACCGGGACACGGTGATCTGGCACCGCGTAGGCGCATAGTGGCCCACGAGTACCATCAGGGATTACCTCACCTCCCCCTCGCCACACAACTAAGAGGGCTACTAGCTGCATAAACAGCCCATACTTTCGCAAATTTGTGGCAAACGGCGCTCTACGGGCACGTGACGAAACACCACCATCGCGCGGTAGGATCAATCCGGAACGTTCACACCATGGCGGTGTCACTCCGCGACCCCTTTGGGCGCGGACTCATTGACGTTATGGAGTAACCACAGTCAAGAGGAACCGCAGGACGGCGCTGCTAACCCGCTCCCACCTGGCCTGGCCTCCGATTGCGCGACTCCACCCAGAAGCAGGCCCACAAGGCCACATGCTGCGACTTCGCAAGCTGAGGAGCATAAGTTGTCCACGAAACCGACTGTCTATGTCGGGATGAGCGCCGACCTCATCCACCCCGGCCACATGAACATTCTCGCCAAGGCCGCACAACTGGGTGATGTCACGATCGGCCTGCTCACTGACGCCGCCATCGCCAGCTACAAACGACTCCCCCACATGACGTTCGACCAGCGCCGCGCCGTAGTCGAAAACATCAAAGGCGTCGAGCGCGTCATCGCACAAGAAACGCTGGACTACGTTCCCAATCTCAAGCAAATTCGGCCCGACTACGTCGTCCACGGCGACGACTGGAAGACCGGTGTCCAGAAGAAAACCCGCCAAAGGGTCATCGACACCCTGGCCGAATGGGGCGGCGAACTAGTCGAAATTCCCTACACCGAGGGCATCTCCTCCACCCAACTCAACGCCTCGGTCAAGCAAATCGGCACGACTCCGAACGTGCGCATGGCGCGGCTACGCCGCCTTATCGACTCCAAACCGATCGTGCGAGTCCTGGAGACCCACTCCGGTATCAGCGGCCTCATCGCCGAAACCGCCAGCACGCAACGCGACGGGCAGACCGTGGAGTTCGACGGCATGTGGTCCTCCTCGCTGACCGACTCGACCTCGCGCGGCAAGCCCGACATCGAAGCGGTCGACATCACCTCGCGTCTAAACACGATCAACGAAATCTTCGAAGTCACCACGAAGCCGCTGATCTTCGACGGTGACACCGGAGGCAAGCCCGAACACCTCGGGTTCACGGTGCGGTCGCTGGAACGCCTCGGCGTCTCGGCGATCATCATCGAGGACAAAGAAGGCCTCAAGCGCAACTCGCTGTACGGCAACGATGTGGCGCAGACCCAATCGAGCATTGACGACTTCTGCCACCGCCTCAAAGTCGCGAAGAACTCCCAAGTCACCCGCGACTTCATGGTGATCGCGCGGATTGAGTCGCTCATCCTCGAACAGGGCCTCGACGACGCGCTAGAGCGCGCGAAGGCATACATCGAGATCGGCGGAGCCGACGGGATCATGATCCACTCGCGGCAAAACGACCCACAAGAAGTCTTCGACTTCTGCGACGCCTACGCCAAGTTCGAAAACCGCAAGCCGCTAGTAGTCGTGCCCACCTCATTCCGGCAAGCCACCGAAGAGGAACTGGCCGCCCGGGGAGTCAACGTCGTCATCTACGCCAACCACATGATGCGGGCCGCCTACCCAGCCATGTCCAAAGTCGCCCACACCATCCTGGAAGCGGGCCGAGCCCTCGAGGCCGACCCGTACATCGCCAACATCAAAGACGCGCTGGCGATCATCCCGGAGAATGAGGCGTAATGATCGAACCGTACGCATTCGTTGACCAGCTGACGCGGCGCGGGGTGTCCCTGTACACGGGCGTGCCGGACAGCTTGTTGAAGCAGCTGGGCAGCCACATTCAGGCAACATTGCCGCGCGAACAACATGTCATCTGCGCCAACGAGGGCGCGGCGGTGGGCCTAGCGATCGGGCACTACTTGCAAACGTCCACCCCAGCGATGGTCTATTTGCAAAACTCCGGCTTTGGCAACCTGGTCAACCCGGTGTTGTCGCTAGCCGACCCGGACGTGTACGGCGTGCCAATGGTGATCGTGGTCGGGTGGCGCGGCCAACCCGGGGTCAAGGACGAGCCCCAGCACGTCAAACAAGGCAAAGTACAAGAAGCGCTGCTGGAGGCGTTGGATCTGCCATGGGCGATGCTGCCCAAGGACCCGGCCGAGGCGGAGAAGGCCGTCGACCTGGCCTATGACACGGCCATGGAGCACTCGACCCCGTATTTCCTGCTGGTGGAAAAGGGCACCTTTAGCGACGGAATCCAGGTCGAGCAGGCCACCCCGGAGCTACCCAGCCGAGAAGACGCACTCATCGCCGCAGCCGACGCGGTCGGCACCGAGTCCGCCATCATCTCCACCACCGGCATGCTCAGCCGCGAGCTGTTCGAGTACCGCGAGCGCGCCGGAGAATCCGCCGACCGTGACTTCCTCACCGTTGGCGGAATGGGCCACGCCTCATCAATCGCCCTGGGGGTGGCCAAAGCCGCCCCAGAACGCGAAACCTGGTGTTTCGACGGAGATGGGGCACTGCTGATGCACATGGGGTCGCTACCGGTGATCGCCGACCACGCGGGCGAGAACTATTTCCACCTGGTGTTCAACAATGGGGTCCACGATTCCGTTGGCGGGCAACCGACCTCAGCGGCCGCGATGGACATGGCTCAGACGGCGCTGGCGGTGGGTTACCGTTGGGCTCAGACCACCTCTGAGCTGTCACAACTCCCGAGACTGATCGCCCAAATGCGCGCCGCTGGAGGCCCCGCACTGCTGGAACTACAGGTAAAGCCGGGTAACCGCGCGGGTATTGGACGTCCCACGAGGACCCCACGCCAGACAAAGACCGCTTTCATGCAAGCTTTGCGTGACCATTGAGTCTGAGATGACCCCTACGACCATGATCGGGAAGTGACCTATGTCTGCCTTGGCCGACCGCGATATTCGCTTCGGAGACAACACGATTGCCATGGCCCCCAATGTGGTGCGTCAGCTTGGGGCGACCCGGGTGCTGGTTGTGTGTGGGAAGAATTCCTTCACCGCCTCGGGCGCGGAGGCGATCGTGCCGGAGCTGGAGAACGTGGCGCAGGTGCGGCGCTGGAACGACTTCCGAGCCAACACCGACGCCGCCGACCTCATCGTGGGTTTGCGCATCGTGGAAGAGTTCCAGCCCGATGCCATTCTCGCCGTCGGCGGCGGTTCGGCAATGGACATGGCGAAACTGCTGTGCGGATACCGTGGCGTGACCGATAAGAAGTTGCTTGAGGACGCGATCCGCGCCGGAGGCACGGTTAGTCGGACCAATACCGCGCTCATTCTCGCCCCCACCACCAGCGGCTCTGGGGCCGAAGCGACGCACTTTGGCGTGGTCTACATCGGCGCGGACAAGTACTCCATCGGCGGGCCCACGATTCTGCCCGATGTGGTGTTGCTGGACCCGTCATTGACCTTGAGCGGTTCGGATTACCAGCGAGCCACCTCGGGCGTGGACGCTCTGGCGCAGGCGATCGAGGCCCTTTGGGCGGTCGACGCGACCGACGAAAGCCACGCGTTCGCGCTCCAGGCGCTACCGTTGCTGGCTGGCTCGCTGGAAGCCTACGTGAAAAGCCCCTCGGCAAAGGCCGCCCGTGACATGGCCTTGGGATCGTACCTGGCTGGGCGAGCGATCGACATCGCCAAAACCACTGCGGCACACGCGCTCTCGTACGGAATCACGAAAACCTACGGGCTCAGCCACGGACACGCCGTCGCCGTCACTCTGGGGTCCTTTATCGAACAGCATGCCGAGGCTTCGGCCTCCCGGCTGCAAGACGCGGTGGACCCCATGGCACACCGCCAGGCGATGGATGAGGTCTTGGCGGCCCTAGGCGCGGCAAACGCCGCCGAGGCCAAGGAGTCGTGGGCGGAACTGTTGCAGCGCATCGGCTTGGACGCCAGCCTCACCAACGCCGGGGCACGCCGAACCGAGGACCGCCACAAACTGGCGAACTCGGTAAACCTAGACCGGCTGGGCAATAACCCGGTGAAGTTCACTCTCGATGAACTGGCCGAGCTGCTGATCGACCTGCCGTGACATCCACGGCCTCGATCCAACACTGAGCGACGCTGCGGTTTGAGCTCGGCTCGACAATCCGCAAAAGGGCTGAGCCCGTCGATGACGCAGTCACTTCGCAGGGTCCCGAATGCCAAGCACCGAGGCCGCACAACACATGCGGCCTCGGTCAAGTCTCCAGGCTTATGTAAAAGGGCGGCTTCATGACCGCAGGAGGCGACGTTTACTCAGGTAAACGAGCCGACGAGAACACCGAAAGCCCATTTGCATAAGCCTCGTCGTAGTCGCTCGGCCAGGACCGACCGATACCTATTCCTCTGAGGAAGACTTCTCGCTTAGTTCGGAACGAATCACGCCTACCAGCTCGGCCAGGATGATCTCGTCCTTGACGACCTCGCCGCCGAAGTTCGGCGGGCCCGGCCAGTCCGCGTCAACCCACGGTCGACCGAACGCATCCTTTGTGTACTCGTAGCGCGGCAAGACGTGAAAGTGAACGATGGGGTCCTTCATCATCAGGCATACCGCGTTGATGCGCACGGCTCCGAACAGTTCTTTTGCCACGTGCTCGGCCTCAGCCAGCATCGTGCCCATCTCCTCGGAGTCCTGCGAGTCCAGCTCCGCGAAAGTCTCATGCCCCAGTTTCGAACTGAGCACCATCGACCCGAGCGTGATCTGAGCGGGCCGCACCGACAGAATCCAGCGCTCGGATTCGTAAACGGTCAACTCATCGAGACGAAAGGCGCTACGGAAGGCATCAAGTTCTTTACTCATGTGCGGAGAATACCTTGCACATCTGGTTCAGAACGAGCCGTCGGCTCCAGCCATCACGCGAGTAATCCTCAATGGAGTTCGCGGGGGCCCAACGCGACGGGCCCGGTTTACTCCCCTGCGAGCAGCTTACGGCGCAGGGTGGAAGAGACGCCCTGCGTGTAGGGAAGGAACACGCAGTTCACGCCAACGTCCATAAGCTGTTTGCGGTAACCCTGGTACTTGTCGGAATCGAACCAGTCGTCGCCAACCACCCAAGTGTCAAACTGCAAACGCTCCCACATCTCGAACTTGTCTTGGGTGCGCTGCGGAATCGCCAGGTCCACGCCCTGGATATTGTTGACGATCTCCAACCGCTCTTCAAAGGGAATCGTGGGCCGGATGTTCTTGTAGCTCTCCACCAGCTCATCGGTGCTCACCCCGACGATCAGCGTCTCACCCAGTTCGGCGGCACTTTTGAGGATGCGTAGATGCCCGACGTGAAACAGGTCGAAAGTGCCAGCGGTGTAGACGACTGGGCGCTTCATAGATCAGGTCCCATCTGAGTTCGAGGTGGACGGCAGGAGCCAGATTATCACTGCGGCCATACGCAGTTGAGAAATAATTTCGATCCTTTAGGTGGGCCGAGAGCGCCACTGGTGACGGGTGCGAAGCACAAAGCCCCAGTTAAGGTGGCTGGTGCCAGCCCGGTGGCGGGGCGGCGGCTAGCGCTGGGACCTCGGTGTCCCGACCATCTACGTTACCGGGACGTAAGCCTTGAGGGAACGTAAGGTGTCGCTCTCCACGTTACCTGGGTCAAGATGGGGGCGAGCGCAGTCGCGAAACGACGTGACGCCGCACGCCCCAACCGTGCCATTACCGCCCGAAACTGCCCCTTTTCACCCATTCTCACAGCCGAGACAACCAGTCGCCCTCACCCTTGGCTTTCAACAACCGCCCATAGCGTTCGGTTTTGGCCCGCCAGCCATGGGCAATCGACTTCAACAGCTCGAAGTACAGAAGAGTGTCGAGAAAATCCGGGTCAGTGACCTCGACATTCGGGGCGTCGATTCGCGCGTCGAAGTTCGCATTGGGGGTATGCCAGTCGCCATAGTTGTCGTCCAAGTACATCTGGGGCACCGAAGGAACGTACTGACGCTGGCCCAAGAACTCCACCTCGGACAGTTCAAAGGGCCGGTTCCACCAGCGCGTGGAGGTCCCGTCATGCCAGATGCGCCCGTCTTCGCGGTAGTGCGGGAACAGGTCAACCGAGGTGCCGTTGCGGTGATCCAGGCGCAGTCGTTCAGAGTTGAAGTCGAGCCGTTTTACCAGGAAATGGTCGTTCCTTTCGAACGCGGCGGTGAGGTCGGCGGCGCTGATCTCATCAGTGAAAAAGCCCAGGTCAATGTCCTTGTCCCAGGCGATGAATCGACCCGAGCGAACGTATCCCAGTAGCGTTCCCGAAATGAGAAAGCCGCGCACGCCCAGGTCGTCTAGCTGGGAGTTCAGGTCAATGAGCGCCTCGGTGGCGCGCCGGGAGAACGGGTCACCGTGCCCCGGAATGAGCAGCTGTGAACGGGTGAACACCTTCTTGCCAGCCCGTTTGATCTGCACGGACGGTCGTCGCTGATGCCCGGCCGCCCGCAGGATCGCCTTCCGCAGCAAGTTCCGCGAATCGTCGTGCTCGCCAGCCACGCTGGCCGCCCGCGCCACCGTGCGCAGCAGCGGCACCCGATGATGGCACTTCTTGGGGCTCTCCAACCAGAGGTCTTTGATCTTCTCGTAATCGGACGGCTGCCGCATCAGAGACCACAGCTGCCCCCACATGCGGCGCGAGCCCCATTTACCTGAACGCAGACTGTCGACGGCAATGGCGAAAGCATCCGCCGATTTTCCCTGGCGGCGCGCCTGGCGCACAGCCTCCAACCATTCCTCGACAGTTGCCATAAACCACCCACAGATCTGGCCAATTCGTCTTCTTCGGCCATCGTCAACTCATCGCGCGCACCAACCATGTCACCCTCGACAAGGCACCGATACGCCCTTCGCAAAAAGTGTAGGCGCAGGTAGACCGGGTCAGTGGTCTCAACATTGGGCGCGTCGGCACCAATGAACGCGTCGAAGCCCGGATAGGGGGTACGCCAGTCGCCATAGTTCTCGGTCAAATAGGTCTCATGGTCCGAGGGGATGGGAAGGTCGGTGCCTTGGGCTCGTATCGTGTCGATGTCGAAGGCGGAGTTACGCCACCGCACGAATACCCCGTCATGGAAGTAGGAGCCGTCTTCCTCATAGAAGCGGAAGATATCGATGGGGGAGCCACCCCGGTGCCGGAGCCCGACTTTCTCGGTCAAAGGGTGGGTGACGATCTCAAAGCGCGGGTGGGCGCGGAATATCTCACTGAGCTTGTCCCGGTCGTAGTCGGCCTCGAAAACTCCCAGGTCGATATCGCCGTCGGCTGAGAGTGGGCGTCCCTCGCGCACCAAACCTAGCGCCGTTCCGGCCGCGAAAAAGTGCGGCACGCCTGCCTTGGACAAGGTCTCGTGCAAATCGATGATGGCGCTCCAGGCTCCCCGGCCACCCAGTTTGACCGGCGGCGACAGCTTCGGCGGGATATGCCCGTCCAGGACTAGGCGGATGCCGCTGCGGTAGGTCTCGATGGCCTGCTCAGTGAGACCCGCGCGGGCTGCGGCGGTGGCCAAGGGGCGGATCGTGCGCAAGAGATCCCCTGGCTCAGTGGTGGCGTGTTCCCACGCCGCGTAGATGCGCTTGTACTGTTCGGGAGTGTGACTCATGCGAGCGGCGGCACCGACGACCGTGTTATTGCGCGGCATGCGCCCCACGGCGGCTACGGCGACCTCATCGGCCTGGGCGATGTCAAGAGCCTGGTAGGCGGCTTGCACTTCCCGCGCCAACGCGCGCGCGGAGGAGGGTTGCAGCATCCGCGCCTGGCGGGCCAGTTCCAATGATTTCTGGTAGTCGCCGTGGTACCCAAGGAATTCCGAGTACAGGCAACGCGGCTCGACGTGTTCGGGGAAGCGGTCGATCAGCTGCAAGAGCGCCTCACGGGCGGCTTCATCGGCCCCGGCTAGGAACATCGACCGGGTGGCGCTCATAGCCACCGAGTAGTAGCGCAGCGGCACGCCACCAATGGAATCGATGTAGTCGGCCATTTCCTGGGCGGTGAGGCGCTCGGATTGGTATTTCAGCGCGGCGTAGGTGCGCAGCCCTCCGGGGGGTAGCACCTTGTAAGCGGGGAGCTTCGTTACCGCTCTTGCCACGACCTGTTTCAACTTCATACCCATCCTCTGCGTGCGCCGAGACCTGCTGCGTCGTCTCTCATGCGATCACGTGCCCACTGAGGCCAATCGGCCTGGGGTGGGCACGGCGTGAAGATGGAATTCTAGCTGGCCGGCGAAATATAAATGGTTTCACCTTAGCGGGAATTTCCCATAAAAGCACCCAACTGTCTAGAAACGCTCGACCATGCTCTTTTCTCATTAATTGTCCGAAAACTGGCACCGTCCTCATCGTCAGTCACCCGGCGGCCACAGACCGCACCACCTGCGGCGATGGCGACCTCCACCGGACAAAGCCAGCGCCGCGTCCGGCCGGTGACCTGCCCAACCGACGTGGTCTGGCCACCGGCGGGGCGTGTAAGATTCCAGCCGCACGCCAAAACCGTATGCTGCTCTCATTGCACCCGCGTTACCCGCATGTCACCACTGACTTCTCCACCGTCTGCCAGTGGCATCGCGACCGCGCCGCGGCGTTTGCGTCTTTGTTTCGCACCGGAGGGGCCAGCCGCGACGTCACCCGTTCCTCGCCATGGATCGATTCGGGCATTGCGCAGCAGCGACGGCCGCCGGTGCATCTCAGTAGCAGCCACCTTCCGCGCAGCATGGAGTCGTCCGTTGGTCAACTACCGAAAAGTCACCGCCAAGCTTAAGAGCGGCTCGGACAAGCTCAAATGGTCCTCAGCCGCCGCCGCCAGCGCCCTAGTGCGGCCGCTCAGCCGCGATAAGGCCGCTTGGTTTGCTCGACAGGGTGCCGCCGAGGCGCGTATGCGGCGTTGGGATGTCGCCGCAGAACACTACCGGCAGGCGCTCGCTGTGGAGAATCCGCAGGCGGTGTGGCATTTTCAGTTGGGGTATTGCCTTTTGAAGTCGGGGAATCTGGCGAGTGCGCGGGATTCGTTGCAGGCGGCGTGTGCGGCCCAGAAGCAACCTTCGTGGCTGATTCAGTTGGCGTTGGCCTCGTACGCGCTGGGCGATATTGAGGCAGCGATTGCGGCTTTGGACGAGTTGGGTACGGGTGTCGAGGTCCAGGAGGTGGAGACCGGCATCGAGCTGGCGGAGTTGTATGCCTCGATTGGCCGTTGGTTCGATGCGCAGGCGACTTTGAGTCGCCTGGTGGCTTCTCACCCCAAGCACGCTAATTTGCATCGTCGCCTGTCAGGGCATTTGGGCAAACTGGCGTTGTGGGGCGGCTCGTTTACCGAGGTGTCGGCAGACCGGGCGCAAGCGCTGTTTCAGTTCGGCAAGGGCGCGAAGGTGGCGAAGCCAGCAGCGGCGCGGCAGGTCATCGAGCGGGCGGTCAAGCTGGATCCGCGCCATGCGACGTGGCTGGCTCCGTTGGGCGATGCCCGCTTCGATGACGGTGACGTCGAGGGCGCGATCAGCGCCTATGAGTCGGCGGTGGAGGAGTGCGACCGCTCCGATGCGATGTGGGCGATCACCGCCAAGCACCGTTGGCAGTTCCGGCTGGAGCGAATGCGCTTTCTGCAAGGCCGACCACAGGCTGAGGATCCGTTGTTCGCCGCTACTACCGTCCCCAAGCTGGCAGCGTCCGTCAGCGCCGAGCCGGAGCCGGTGGTGGGCCTGTACGACCTACGGCCTTCGTTCTTGGGCCTGGTCGTGGACGGTTTCCTGGCCTCCTCGGACGCCGACCAGGTGGAGATCTGGCTCAACGGTGAGAACATTCGCACGGTGAATGTGTCCACCGACGGGTTCTTCGGGCAGTTTCGGTTCCATTTCCGCCGTAGCTCGGTGGAGATCATGCCCCAGGAGTTCACTCTCGAAGTGCGTACGCCCCAAGGTGAGTCGCTGTTGACGCGCACCGGTGGCACCGAGTATGAGGTTCGGTTGCCCAATAGCACCGGCCAGTTGGCGGCGGCTTTGGCTGAGGGTTCCAAGATTGACAAGAAGGGTGAGATTTCCAAGTCGCTGGCTGAGACGCGCGAGCGCCAGCAGGAATATCTGCGCATTTACGAGCAAGTGCGGGACTTTTTCGAGCAGCGGTTTGACCGTTCGCTGTTCCTTATGTATGGCACCTTGTTGGGTTATTATCGCGGCGGTGACTTCATCCCGACCGATGATGACTTTGACGCGGGTTACGTGTCGTATCGGACCAACCCGGCTGAGGTGAAGGCCGAGGCGCAAGACTTGGTCGTGGAGTTGGTGAAGGCCGGTTTCACGGTGAGCATCAACCGGCGCGGCAAACTGTTTCGGGTGCAGTTGGAACGTGGCGCGACCGACGGTTTCCACCTCGATTTGCGTCCACTGTGGTTCCAAGATGGGAAGTTGTGGGTGCATAACCACTGTTCCTATCCGTCGACTCCCGAGAAGTTCGTGCCGGTCGTTGACGGCCAGTTGCGCGGGACCCGAGTTTCGACCCCCGCCGACACCGAGGACTTTCTGCGCAATCACTACGGCCCGGGTTGGAAGACGCCCGACCCCGGGTTCATCTACTACGGTGACGAGGTAGATCCGCTGGTGCGCAAGAACTTGGAAGCCGCCTTCATCACCCCGGCCGAGTATCGCAAGCTGGAGGCGCGCGTGGCCAAGGAGATCGCGGGGGTTCCCGGCGCGGGTCGGCTAGTGTCAATTGGCGCGCAGAGCCTGTACCCGCTGGAAGACTGCATCAGCTAGGAGTAGCCGTGCCACAGAAGAAACGAACTGACTCGTTGTGGAAGCCGCTCAAGCGATCCCGGTTGTATCCGATGGTGTGGCGTTCGCAGCGTCGACGGTGGCGGCGATCCGACGATGTGGCGTCACGCTTGCACTTGCTGTACTGGCAGCGGCGCGACGACATGCTCCCGGCCTACTTCGCGAAGTTTGACCAATACGAGTGTCCACAGGGGTTCAAGGCGGCACTGCGATGGTACGCGTTGGACGTCGGCCTGGATTCGCTGCGGCAGGTCAAACGCTATGGTTCCCTGATTCGCACCCGCACCGGTATGTCGCGATTGCGTCAGCTGTGGCAGGTTTTGTGGTGGTCGGCCAAGGTTCCGATGACGCCGAAGACTTACTACCACAACGAGATGTACCGGCCCGAGGTTCGCCAACGCTACAACGAGTTTTTGCACCGCCATGAACTCAAAGGGGTCCTGTATTTGCTAGCAGCCCCGCAAGAGAACCTGGCCGACATCGCTCCGTTGAACGACAAGTCGGCTTTTGCCGACAAGGCCCAGGCCGACGGTCTACCGGTCGTGGGTACCGTGGCGCTCATTGCCGAGGGTGACATCACCAAGGCCCCCGACCAGATACCGCGAGCGGACTTGTTTGTCAAACCACGAGGAGCCAAGGGCGGCAAGGGCGCGCAGCTATGGATATACCAAGAAGCACCGGACTCCTTCACCAATTCCAAGCAACAACTGACTGTTGAACGCTCACAGCTACTGGAGCATCTCAGCCAAGACGACGCTGACTGTGTGGTGCAACGACGGCTCATCGCACACCCCGAACTAGCCGACCTGACCTTGGACGCGGTGCCGACCCTGCGCCTGATCACCTTCACCAACGAATCGGGAGACTCCGAAGTGGTCGCCGGCGCGTTCCGTATGCCCGCCAAGAAAGGCGCAGTCGTCGACAACTTCCACGCCGGAGGAATCGCCGCGCCCATCGATGTGGACACTGGCACTCTCGGCCCAGCCATATCGATGAAGCTCGACCCCGCCGGTAAGCACTCCGCGCACCCGGTCACCGGGGCGGCCATCGACGGACGGGTCCTGCCCGGTTGGGAGGACATCCTTGAGGTGACTCACCGGGCTCACCAAGCTTTCGCACCCCGGGTCCTCGTCGGCTGGGACATTTGCATGAGCAAAGACGGTCCCATCCTGGTGGAGGGCAACGAACAGCCCGGCATCGACCTCGTACAGCGTCTTTCCGGGCAGCCACTGGGGACCAGTCGTTTCGGGCAGCTGTTGGCTCACCACATCGACGCACACCTCGCCGCCACCAAGTCGGCCTAAGCCCCACCGCGAAAGGATTCCGCCGTGACAGCAGCCGCTCGACCCACGCCCGGCAGCACTGCCGAGGAGTTGCGGATCGACAGAGTCAGCCTCATCCAGTACTCCGGGCTGTCGATCCACGCCCGAGTATTGAACCCGCCGCTAGGGTTCCTCCTCGGCATCAAGGGCACACGAGGCGGCGAGGAATTCGAAGCCTGGGGCGAGGCCGCGGTTCCCGGGCGCGTCACGGCCCAGACCTGGCGAGCGCTGCACGAGACCGCCGCCGAGCTGGAAGGGTCGACGATCTCACTGGGCACGTGGGCAAAGCAGCCCCGCCAGCACGCACGCTTCTCCCCGTGGTGGACGAAGCATCGCTTCAGCAACCGCAACGCATACCGCTTCGCAAACCTGTTGATCGAATCGCTGGCGCTGGAGGTACTGGACCAGACCGGAATCCTTGCCTCCCAAGGCTGGGCGGTTGACGTGGACGAGGTGGCGGCGCAGCGCCGCCACCTGATCAAACTCCCCACTAAACCCACCGAGGCCCACCGCCAACGGCTGCACGGCCTCCTAGGCCCCACCGACGAGGAGTCCGACGAAACGCGTGCCCCAATCTATCGGGTCGAATGCACCGGCAATGTTGACGCCGACCTCGCCTTGCTCGCCCACATGGCCGACACCGACACCCTGCCAGCGCAGCGCCCGACGCTGTGGCTGACGTTCACCAATCCACTCGCCACCGCCACCGCCGAAGCCTATGTGGACAAGCTTTCGGCACTGCAAGTCAGCACTCCTTTGACCGGGCGCGTCATCGTTGAAGACGTGTTGCCCGGTCGCCGTCCCGCCCAGCTGGTGCGACTCCAGAAGCGCGCCGACGCGGCCTTGAGCCACTCCGAGGCAACCTTGAGCATTGCCGCTCGGCGCGACATCAACAGCGCCGCCGCCCTCAAGAAGCTACTGCGCTCAGGCCACATCGATGTCATCGTCCTCGACCCCAACGAATGGGGTTCCTTTACCGCCTTGCGCGACGCCGCTACCTCGACCAAGGAAGCCAGCGCTAACGTGCAAGTTTGGCTCAACGGCTCCGGCTTCGGCTGCGTCCTCACCCGACGGCGCGAGGCACAGCTTTTCGCCTCCACCGCCCAACTGGACGGTTACTGCCTCGACGACACCGCCGACAAATGGTCCACATTCCAACCCGGATGGGACCCAGAGAAAGCAATCGCGCCCCGAGTCGGACCCCAACAGCGCATCGACCTGCTACAGCTGGCCCCAAAAATCGACAAGTACCTGTCACTACCCGCCGCCGGGCCCAGTAAACAACCGCAAGCCAACGACTTCTCCTCAGATTTCATGCCGGGCCTACCCACCGGCATGGCCAAACAATGGCACCTGGAAATGTCCGCCATGCAAGCCGGACTCTCCACCCGCCGGCTGGGCCGCCACCTCTTCCTCATCGAACAAGCAGGTCGCGAACCAGTCGGGTTCACCGAATCCCAGCCCAGCACCACCTCGATGGCCTCTCGCGCGATCGCCCGGGAAAAAGGCATCACCCGAGCCCTATTGGACCATCACGACCTGCCCATCGCCCCAGGTTTCCTGCACCCGGCCGGCGACCCCGACGGAGCCGAAAAACGCGCCCTGGAAATGGGGTTTCCACTGGTGGTCAAACCCGAAGGCGGCAGTCAAGGGATGGGCATCACCACCGGCATCAACAATGTCGAACAGCTTCGGCGCGCCTTCGAGGCGGTCGAAAACTCCCGCTACGCGGGCGCGGACCTCATCATCGAACGCCATGTCACCGGAGCCGACTACCGCATCATCGCCACGCCCGATGAGGCGCTGGCCGTGATTCGTCGCGACAATGCCCGGGTATGGGGTGACGGGCGGCGCACGATCGAAGAGCTGATCCTGGAGGCGAACACGCTACGGCGGCGCAACCCGAACCTGTGTCGTCGCTTGATCGACCCCGATCAGCACCTGTTCGACACCTTGGAGAAGCAGGGCTACACGATCGATGAGATCCCTGCGGCCGACGTCGAAGTGGAACTGTCCACGTTGGCTAACCTTTCGCAGGGGGGCACGAGCACTGAAGTGTTCGAGGAAACCCATCCGACGATTCTAGACCTGGCAGTGCGTGCCACCCGTAGTCTCGGCCTGCCCTTCGCCGGGGTCGACCTGCTCATTCCCGACCATCGTGTGTCCGTGCACGACCAGAGCCTCACCATCACCGAGATGAACCACAACGCCGCCGTGCTGCTGCGTTACCCGATGTATGGGCCGCCACGCGATGTGTGCGAAGCGCTGGTACGTCAGGCCGGTAAGCGCGCGGGCATGGATATGACGCCACGGCAAGAGACTCTCAACATCACCGTCACCATCACCGGGCACCTAGCCGATACTGGCTATGGCACGTGGTTTGCCAAAGCTGCGCGCGCGTTGGCGCTCAACGGTTCAGTGCGCGAGGCGGGTGACACCGTGTCCGCCCACCTTCACGGCGAAGCGATGCGTGTCACCGGGATGCTGTGCCTGGCGCACAAGGGCTCCAAACGGTCGCTGCCGGTGGAAATACACACCCAGCCCACACCCAGCGCCCCGCCACGTGGATTCACAATCGACCGATAAGGACGACATTGCCCATGTCAGAGACCGTAACCGGACCGACCGATTCCACCACGACACTCTCGGCGCTATTGGAGAATGTCGCCAGGAGTCAACAGCGCCCCAATTGGCGACTGCAACATGACTTGCTGGTGGTTGCCAGTGGCGAGGCCGAACTGATTTTCGCTGGGCTGTCGGGTCCAAGCGTGACAACATTCAATGTGCGGCTCAGCTCGAACCCGGCCTGGATGGCCCGCCATGTGAGTAACCACGGCATTGACGCCGTTCCGGCCATTCAGATCCCCGTCGGAGGCTTCGACCATCTGGCCCGTTTCTCCGAGCAGCATCCAGGGAATCTGGCCGCGCACTGGGAGATGTTTCCTCAGATGAACCACCAGCTGGGAGCGGACACGCTGTACCGGGATTGGGAAGCCTTCACGGCGACGCAGCCGGAATACTCCGGCGACGTGGTGGTTCAACTCGCGCCCACGACAACGACGGTGACCGTCGCCGTCGCGTTCGACTCCGCGATCATCGACCCCCAAGCCAGGGTGGACGACGACCAGGCTGCCCAACTGGTGGAGGTGGCACGTCGCGCCATCGACACCTTTCCGCACGCGGCCTATGGCCTCGTGGTGATGGAAAACATCGACCAGCCTCGGGTGCGCGGAGTGGACCTACAGTTCGCCGCTTGGGCCGAAGAGGCCCCAACCCCATGGGCGAGTGACATTGCCCAAGCGCTGCTCGAAGGGGAAATCAGTCAAGCTAAAGCTGGTTAGTGTCCTGCCGCTGAGGTTTCGCAGGCCCTACTGAGGGGCGCGCAGCTGGTGGACCAGGTGCCAACCAATCTCGTCTTCGGCGTGGCCGAAGTCGGCCGCGAACGAGTCGGGCTCGTTGCAACGCTGGGTCAGTTGTTTGACCACGTCCTTGAACTCCCCGGGATGGACCGGACGGGTCTGGTAGTTCGAACGACGGTTGTCCAACATGATGGGATACAGCCGCAACAGCGCGCTCCCATAGGAGAAAGTCAGCCGCGCGGCTAGACCGTAGGGTGGAACCTCCAGCTTCCGGTAGCGACCTGGGCTATTGAACACGAAGTTACCAATGCCGTGGATCACCCATGAGCCGTGAATCTTTTCGATTTCCTGCATCATGTGACTGCCGTGTCCAATGATGAGGTCGGCTCCGGCGTTCATCAGCTGTGCTGCCGCGGTAGCTTGTTTCTCCGATCGCCACTGATAGTCCCGCCGCCAATGTGGACATACCACGACGAATTCGTGGGGGTGGCTGTCTTTGAGGTTGTGGATTCGTCGAGCTAGAGAACCGGCCTTGAGCGGGGCCGAGCCGGGCCGGTCAGTGTCAGCGTGCTCGAATACCGTCTCAGTGAACTGGCGACCGCCCTGATAGGCGTTAAAGAGCCGCATCCGAAACTTTTCCGGCTCGCCCTCCCCCGCAGGTGGTTTCAGTCGGGCCTGGACTTGGAGAGGTTCCTGAGCTTCCTTAAGCGTACGTCCCGCGCCCACGGCCGGTATACCGTTGGCGGCCAAGGCGTTCAGAGTATCGAGCAGCCCCTCCTCGCCATAGTCAGCCGAGTGGTTGTTGGCTAGCTTGACCGCGCCGACTTTGTGGGCACTCAGGTGTTTGATCGTCTGGGTTGGGTCAGACTTGTGCAACCAGGGCCGCATTCCCTCCAATGGCGACTTCTCCCGCGTCGTCAGCGGTGTCTCGAGATTGGCCACGACAAGGTCGACCTTGTCCATGAGAGGTGCGACGGCCTCGAGGCAGTACTCATAGCCACGGTCCTTGAGAATATTGGTACGTCCCTTAAGCTCCCGGGACTCCTGATAGTTCTCGCCAAATGATGTGTCTCCGACGATCAAGAGATCCAACGACTCCCGCTCGCCCGCATACTTGATCGTCTTTGAGCTGGTGCTGGCCGAGGACGACGTCGAGCCGAGCAGCCTGCGTTTGATTCTGCCCGCAACCTGGCGCGGCAGCCCGACCAGTCTCTTTGTCGCCGATGGTTTCTTCGCCACGAGTACTCCCTCGCAAACTAATGGGTATGAAAAACCGACCGTCTCCCTGCTCTACTTCGCGGGCAACATAGCGGGGAACGGTCGGGCGAATCACTGCCATTGAGCGATCCGCCCGAGCACGACGATCGGCGAAAGTATAAGGACTCTTCGTCAGCGACGTGCAGTCGTTGTGAACATGCCCGTACATAACCGGACCGGCAGTCTCCTACCAGATGATCTCGAAGCCAGTTCCCTCGAACCGGTCGACATGGGTCGCGTCCACCGACGTCGGTATGGCATTGCGGCTACCTCGTGAGGCGAGGTAAACCAGCGCTGATACTGGGTCGGCTGGGCCGTCCAGATAGATAGTCACCTGGTTTTCCTCAGTGTTTTCCACCGTACCGTTGACACCGAACTCGGTGGCGTACTTGCGTATCCATCGACGGTAGCCAACGCCCTTGACCTTGCCTTCGACCACAAGCTTGAGAGAGAGATGGTCCAATTGTTTCTCTGGCAGCTCGATGCCATATTCCTTGGCGCACTGCTCAAAGAATAGCTTCGCGACCGGGGTCGGCACCCCCCACATCGGGTACTGGGCACTGCCGATAGCCGCGTGCGCGTTCAGTTCGATGACGGTGGCTTGCTGCTGGCTGATGGGCTTCTTGTGGTCCTCGATCAACATGTCCAAGCCACAGAAGCCCAAGCCGGGGACAGCGTCGACCGCCTTAATAGCGGTCTCCACAATGGATGGGTGAAGTTCGTGGGCCACCTCAAAGCTATCGCCGCCTTGAGACAGGTTGGCCGAGTTCGCCAACGTCACTACCTGGCCCTTGTCCGGAATGGAGCCAAAGGTGAGACCCTGTTGCTCCAGCTGGAACTTCATCGCATCGGAGAACACGATCGGGCGGCTGCGCAGGTGCGGGTTGAGCTTGCGGAGGCGGTTCTTGTATTCAGCAAGGTCGATGACGGTGTGGATACCGTCGCCGGTCACGGCGGCAGCTTCGCGGACCACCGCAGCGACGACTTCGCCGCCGATGACGACAATCCGATAGTCCTCGCCAGCCACATGCTGCTCGATGACGAAGTCATCGTCGCCCAACTGGCTCTTCGAGTACAGCTCGAACGCCCGCACCAGTTCTTCGCGGCTGCCAATGTTGGCAATGACACCGATGCCGCGCAGACCGGCCACCGGCTTACACACCACTGGGTAGCCAATACGGTCGGCGTAATCGAGGGCCTTCTCAAACTCACCAGCGGCAAAAACGCGGCCCCGTGGAACGGGAACGTCGACCCGCTCCAGCAGGCGGCGGGTGGCCTCCTTGTACGTACAGATTGACAACGAAACTCCGCTGGCGATCGGCGAGCGACCCCACTTGAAGTTCAACTGGTTGCCATTCTCGTCGCTGGCGATGAAGGTGCCGTTGGGGAAGCGAGCGGAATTCATTCCGTAACGCAATGCCTCCCGCTCCAGCAGGTGCCCCTTGGTGCCATCCTTGGGTAGGTGGCCAATGAACTCAACGTCGTCGAACGAGTTGGCAACGTCGCCATTGATCTGCGGCAACGGCGGTTGCGGCGAGCACGCGTAGTGAGCAAAGTGCTCGATGTGCTTTTCGTAGAAGTCATTGAGGTCGCCCGTGTACCACTGACCCGCGTTGGACTCACCGGACTTTGCGCCTGCGGCCAATTCGACAAGCCCAGTCAGGGCTGCCCGGATGGCGCTGATCCCGACGAGCTTTTCCGGGTGCAAGTGCGGGTCCAGCTGCGCGCGAATGCGCAACAGCGAGTTCACCGAGTCGCGGGCGGCGCGGCGAATCTTCTCATAAGCGCTGCGAGGTTGGCCCGGTAGGTCGTGTGAGGCCTGCTGAGCCTGCCTCTTAAGCCGCGCCAGCGCTGGTTCGACAATCGCATCGATACTGTTCGCGTTGCCAGCTGTCAGCTGCTTGCCAATAAGCTCGTCGAGCATCGACTGGACAACGTCCCACGACTGGCGGCTGTAGTGGAAGGCATGCAGAGGTAGACGCAGCGGGGCCTGACCAAAAGCGAGCAAATCGCCCTCGGACGTGACAGCCTGGAGGTTCGCCACCGCTATGGGGGTGCCTTCATTTTCGGGGTCAGAGATGAGCATTGCCCGGGCGGCGACGATCTCGATGCCGCCTTCGTTCAGGTTCTTGGAGTTCACTTCGGCCAGCCTCAGTTACTTGTTTGGGTCTCGACACAGTAGGCGCGGTCCTCTAGCAGCAGGCCCGCCATGAGCGATTCGGTGAGGCGCGCGACTCCCGCTGGGGTCCCTTGGGCTGTCGCGTCGATCAGCCCCTCGAGGTCGTCGGCGACTTCCGCCGAGCCAGTGACGTCGAATTGCGAAGCCACGGTGGCGAATTGTTCGGCGATCTTGCCGGGTTCACGGAGGCCTTCGATACGCATCCGCACCTCGACGGCGTCAGCCGCGGGGGCGAGCGTTAGGCGCGCTTTGCCAGCTTGGAACGCGACGAGTGCATCACCGATGCGGTCGCCCAGTCCGGCTGCGGCTTCGTCATAGGTTTCGGAGCGGATACGTTCGGAGACGTCGACGACGGCCCAGGCCTGATTGTCGACGGGCTTCCTGTGGTCGGTGATGACGATATCGACCGAACCTACGGCGAGACCTGGGATGCTGTCGACAGCCTGCAACGCTGCCTTGTGCAAGCTGGGGTCGATTGATTCGGAGATATCGGCCGAGCCTAGCCCGGTTTCCGGGTCGAGCAGGACGGCTATGGGGTCACTGCCGGGGCAGGCAAAGACTCGGACGTGTTCACCTTCGAGGTGTTTCTCCACCAGGATGCGGCTCTTGGCGGGGGCGATCTGATTACCCTCGTCATCGAGTTCAAAACCAAAGCGGGTGGTGGCGTAGCCGGACACGCGCGGATTGGATCCGGGAGACCGGTCCGTGGCGTCACGGCGGCGCAACGTGTTCACCGCGGCGTGAAACTGTTCGACCGAAGCGATGCCAGCGACAGCTTCGGCGGGGTTTTCGCCCTGCATTTCTTTGAGGACAACAGGGAAGCCCAGTTCTCCGGAGGCCCACTCAATAGCGCGATCGAGGCGGCGGTAGCTGAAAGTCTGCCCGGTGGGGACGGGGATTCCGGCGCGGCTGAGCAGGGCGCGACGCAGGCGGCGGTCGTGAGCGAAGGTCACCGCGGAGACAGTCGAGGCTTCGGGGACACCGTGGGTAAACGACATCGAGGAGGGGACGACCGTGGTCTCACCGGTCAGTAGCACCTGTCGCGGAAGCGCCAGGATGTTGAGGCCATGGGCGAGCGCGGCCCGATGGACCTGGTAGCCATCATGCAAATAATCTGGCATAGGCGCAGTGGCCTGGAGTTGCGTCATCTTTTTCCCTGGTATCAACGGATAACTGGTGTCAAAGGTTATAGAGAGCCCACAAAGCGAGGTTGGACTGCGAAACCAGTTCGACCGGGGGCCGAACCAAACTTATCAGGCTCAGACCGCTAGCCCGCACAAGCATAGTCAGGACTGAATCTTTCTCATAGTGACGGTTCAACAGGCCTATTTTCGCTGCTCACCTGTGTTTCTTTAGCCTGTTTTCCGCCCACATTTGAGCCGGTGCCCTTCCGCCTCCTCGCCGAGAGTGCCATGCCGAACCACGCATGACCGACCGTGGGATTTCAACCTATTTCACCGTATTTGACGGCTCGGCATTTTGAGGGCGTCTATCGAGCTCCGCTGCGAGGATGGCCTCAGCGACCCGGCGAAGGTGCTCACCATCGACTTGTTTGGCCCATTCGACAAACGTGACATCGAGACCCACAATGCCCACGTCGCATGCGTGGGCACTTTGGTCCACGAATGCCACGGTGAGGACGCCACTGGCGAGGCCGGGCAGAACTCTGATCGCCTGTGGAAGGAGAACATGAATCCGGTCGACCACGGAAGCCGGCAGATGTGACAACGGGGCGATGACCGTTCCCGCTACGACCGGTATTCGTTCTGTGGGCCACGGGTTGCCCTCGCCGACGGGCGGCGGGGTCATGGCCGGGATTTCGCGACTGGAGAGGAACCGTCGCAGCCACTCGGGGTTGCGGGCCATTTTCCGAGCCACAGTGCTGGTGGAGACGCCAGCGAATCCGTTAAATATGAGGCTGGCATCCCGATCGCATCGTATGAGGACAGAATCGAGACGTTCAACGTCGAGACCTCGGTCTCGGGCTGCCTGTTGGAGACTGCGCGACAAAACCTGCCGTATTTCCTTGTCGGATACGTTCGTCACAATGCCTCCTTACGGCTCGTGCGAGAAAGTACTCATCTGGGATTGCCAAGAGCCCTCAGAAGGCTCCATTTCACGGTGCGGCCGAGGACCGGTCACGATTTTCGAATCCAGGAGGTACGACGGTGCTGACAGGTTGAGTCACGATCTCCTCGGGCCGCCCTTTCGCAGGCCCTTTGAAAGACAGCTTGAGCAGGTTAAGGACCTTCATCTGCGGGCCGCTGACCACAGCGGCTATGTCATCCCCCGTCGAGAACACCCATCCGTCCAGCCCAAGTTCGGTGGCGACCTTTGTCAACCATTCACAGAACCCGACGTTACGAACATGGCCCGAAATTCGCATTTCGACCGTCATATCGCCGCTGACGGCTTCGGTCACCTCGATGCCCGAACGTTGCGCGGTCAATGCCACCAGCTCGGCGACCACATCGACGCCACGCCCAAACATGGGATACAAGTGACCCAACGTGCCAGGGGCATTGTTGACCTCGATGACAGATGACTCCTGCGATTCCAGAGGCTTACGGTGGTCCTCCAGAAAGAAATCAATGCCCGCATACGGCATCCCGACAGCCTGCACGGCACTGACACTGGCGTCCAAGATCGACTGGTGTGTCTGGTCCAACAGCTCGGTCGACACGCCCCCTTGGCTAATGCTGTCGGAGCGGGCCAACCAGACCTCCTGGCCGGATTTGGGGACCGACGAGAAGTCGAGTCCTTGCTCAGCTAGAACGTTGGCGACAACGTCGAACTTGAACCGGATACGTGACAGGTTGGGGTTGGAACGGCGGATCGCACCGGCCCACACCATGAGCTCGGCAACAGTGTGTCGACCGTTGCCGATGACAGCGGCTCGGGTGCGTTTCATGACGCACAAGACCTTTTGGTCGGTCGCGAACACTCGGTAATCGGAACCTTTGACGTGGCGCTCCACGATAATGCGCCCGCTGCCGTATTCGGACTCGGCTATGCGGTCGATCGCCTGGTGAAGTTGCCCCATGCTCGTGATGTTCGCAGTTACGCCGTAGCCCATGTGCCCGCGAGCCGGCTTGGCCACCAACGGAAAACCCAGCTTCTGCACCTGGCGCTCGAACGCGTCCACGTCGGCACGCAGTTGTCTAGCGGTGAGGGTGAACCCTTGGGGGACCGGAACGCCAGCCGCGCCCAAGATTGCCTTGGCCACGAGCTTGTCTTTGACGACCGTGCAGCTAGGAATGCTGACGTGGGTGGAGTCTGCTGCGGAGAACCCAATGGATGCTTCGTTTCCCGGCTGCTCGGCTAGCAGGAAACGGTTCGAGTAACGGCGGGTGGTGAGCCCATATCGCAGCGCCGCCAATTCAAAGTAGTACAGCTGCGGCAACCCGTGCGGAGCTCCAGGCATACGGTGGCCGCTATAGGTGTTGCGCGGCGCCGGGTAGGGCTCCTCAGCCGGTGGGTAAACCTCGAACCAATCGGTGACTTGAGCCAATGTCTTGAAGTCGATTTCACTCGACGCGGTGCCAGCGGCGATGACCGTCGGCCATTTTGCCCCGGCTCGATCGCGTAGCGTCGCTGGCTCTTTAGCCTCACCACAGGCGCGTGCCACCAACCGTTCAATAGCTTGGCCCACAGCGGCACCGGCTGGGCCGTCACCTGCCAGTTCATTCCTTTGGAGGAGGTTGCGCCCTCGTCTGGTCCACAGAATGTCGCGCAGGCCACGACGCAATGTCAGTTCCCCGCCCTCCAGCTGAGAAGCCGCTTTCCGCAACCGTTCCCACTCTTTCTCACGGTGAACAGGGGACACCATGGCTTCCCCGAATGACTCCACCGAGGAACGGCCTGATTTATCTTCACGATGGCCGCGCAATCGTATGAGTAGACCGAGTGGTGGGGAAAGCCCGTTATACCCGCTTTTGGGCCCGTCGTATCCGTATAGCTGCACTTCATCGATTCGCAGCGAATCAGCGTGCTTCCGACTTATCGACATCACCAAATGGTAACTCAGATATCTGTTCGATAAATTAAGGGTTTATTTCACAACTAATGCCCTGCTCGACGCTTTACCCTTCGGCCCGATGGATCGACTCCGTTAGGCTGATTCGACTTCGCACAGCCCGACCACCTCGAACGAAGTTGCCCAACCGGAGAACGGAGGCCGCCGGTACCCATGACCACAAGAATCACCCTCATTAGGATGGCGGGCCCCGCGCTTTCCGACGGCCAAGCAGCGCCCGTGATCTTCCTCGTGGGAACAGGTGATTCATGGGCAACAGTGCGCATATGCGACCCCGATGCCGCCGGAGAGGAAGAACGCAGCGGCAACCGCTGGCGGCATCTCAACCAGGTGGCGCGTCAGCTGACGGCTACCCGAAATGAATCGGACCCCGGCACTAAGGCACGACCGGGGACAAACTGCGGCCAGACCGCGCCTTTCGCCCAGTTCAACGCCCACGAGAACGACCCGCTGGCCATCTCACTACGCCGCAACCGAACAGCCACGCTGGTCTCCATAGCCACCGACGTGACCGGCTTCGCTCTCTGGCCCGCCCCCACCCGCGCCATCGAGCCGACACCGAACACGTTTGCCGATCCGCTATTGCCCGACCCTCGGTTCGCCTCCAAGCAGGCCACGCTGCGCGAACTGGCGGCCCTGCGGTTGGGATTCTCCACCCAGAAGTTCCACAACATTTGTCTACTCGCCTGGCAACCCACCACCGGAGCAGGCGTCAGCTACAGGGGTTTTTATAGTTCCGGCACCAATGTTCCCGCCGATGCGATCGCCCGCGACAAGGACACCTCGCGCAGATTCGCGCAACACCATGGCCTGCCCGTACCGGCCGGGGTCGCCTTGGATGAAAAGACAGACCCCGTCCAAGCCACCAAGCGGCTACGTTCCCCATTGGTAGTCAAACCCGCCCAGGGAAGTTTGGGAACGGACGTAACACTCGCGGTTCGAGACTCCACGCAGTTGCAAGCGGCGATTAAGCGAGTGCGGGAGGGCGCGTACGCCGCAAGCGGCGTCATCGTCGAAGAGCAGGTCGAAGGCAATGACTACCGTGTACTCGCCACCGCCGAAGAATGCGTGTCGGTCACCCGCCGCATCGCCGCTGAAGTCGTTGGCGATGGGAGCAGCAACATCGTGGAGTTGATCCTCGCGGCCAACGCTGTGCGCTCAGCCAACCCTAGACTGCGCGACTTTCCTCTCCGACCCAACGCCGAAATGGACTCGTTTCTGGCAACTCAGGGACACACCATGGAAACCGTTCCAGCTGTGAATGAGACCGTACGTCTTCTTCGAGTGGCCAATATCGGGCGTGGAGGAAGCAATATCGAGGTCATCGAGGAAGCCCACCCCTCGCTGGGCGAACTGGCCATGCGAGTCTGCCGCCTACTCACGTTGCCGCTCGTCGGGCTGGACGTGATCCTCAACGACCATCGACGCGACCTAGCAGAACAACGCCACAGCATCATAGAAATCAATAGCTCACCGGGGATGCTGATGCACCCCTTCCCGCTATATGGTCCCGCCTGCGACCCTTACGCGGTCGAATTGGCACGCCTCCTCGACCACGTTCCACCTAAGCAAAGCGGCGATCAGCTCACCACCCGTCTCAGCATCCGTGGACACGTTCAGCAAGTCGGGTACCGGGCGTGGTTTCTCAACCGCGCCCGAGACGCCAAACTGACCGGATGGGTCCGCAACACCCATGACCCCGACCAGGTTGAAGCCCTCATCAGCGGCCCGGCCCAAGCCGTGGCGTACATGGCTGGCTTGGCACTGCGAGGCCCCGCACCGTCCTACCCCAACGAAGTGATCACTCGCCCGGTCACACAGACGCCCCCAACCGACTTTCGCATCCTAGCGACCGGCCCCTGAGGTGGCGATATACGACAACACTGCTGCCAGTTCAGCCAACTCGGCGGCAATCGGCTCACCACAAAATGGCGATGGCCTGGAAGCCAGCCAAAGTATTGGGTACGCTCGCCGGTGCTCCGCGCCGAACGCGGAGCCCGACGGTCCTCCTCCATACCCGTCACACCTGCGCCCCTCCGAAACGGACGCAAATACGCCCTCGCGACGGCGAGAGAAGTTACATTCTCATAAAGCCGTGAACCTCGCACGGCACATAAACACACCACGCGCATCGAACGACGAACCACACCACAACAAAACCGGTGGCATCTCCTCGGGCGACTTCGTCGGCACCACCTGCGTAGTCACGCGCGAGGAAAGCCACCTAGCGCAACGTCGCGCCAGCCTCATCACAAACGTCCTAGCCGCCGCACCACCTGCTAGTTGCCTCGCTCCGGACGCAAACGCACCCATCCGATCGCGCCGTGGCTCCGAACCTAAAGCGAAGCCTCACCTCATCTGACGATCAGGAAGGACCTCCGAGTGCTATTGCAACGCACTTCACAGGCACAGCTGCATATCGAGATTGGCAAAGTCACCGTGGCCAGGGAGCCCATTGAGGCACAGCAGCATAGCTTCCATCGGCCTCGGCAGCGCCTCCTTACTGCCATCCACCTCTGTCTCGACGGAGTCACGCACAAATTTTGGGGCAGCGCGAACGTGGAACCAGACAGCGCCGACCGGGCATGGAACGAACTTGCCACAGCCGCCCAGCGGCTACCGGGCCAACAGATTGACCTACTGAGTTGGAAAGCCACTTCAACCCATCCGGCAGTTGCCGAAGCCATCAACAACGCGCTGGCGGCTTTCATAGAGGAACATCATCCAAAGCTGCGGCGAAAGGCTGCCGTCGGTAAGACTCGCGATCCGCTGGAGGTCAATGAACGAGCCCTGGCCACGTCGGCCACAGAGTACTTTCTCTATCCTCCGATGCGCGCTCTCGACGGGCCCGATCAAAACAACTTCTCGGCCCATTTGCTGCCCGGGGCGTGGAACGGACCGAACGGCAGCGCATTGCGGGAGATGACGGCCCTGCAAATGGGGTTGAATGTGTTGCGCCTGTCGAAAAATGTGGTCGTTATTTCCGCTCCCGACCATAACTTCACTCTCATGTTCGATCACGGACGTTCGCCGCTAGTTGGGCACGGGGCCTCAACGGTCGCAGTCAACAAGGGTTTGACCCGCAAGCTACTGATTCGGCGTGGCCTTCCCGTCGCTCCAGGTTTCACCATCTCCACCAACCGCATGGACGATGCTGTGCGCAAGGCCGAAGAGCTGGGTTTTCCCTTGGTGGTGAAACCAGCTAAAGGCTCCAAGGGTGACGGCATCACCACCCGCATCAACAATTGGGACGCCTTTCACAGGGCTTTGAAAGTCGCGTTGGACTCTGGCTTTAAGGGCAACCGAGTGGTCGTGGAACGGCATATCGAGGGGTCCGATTTTCGTTTCCTCTCCACCGGAGAAAAAGTGCTGTCGGTGGCGCGGCGTGACCGGGCCGCAGTGGTCGGTAACGGCGAGCACACGATTTTGGAACTGATCACTGAGCACAACGCGGGCCGTAAACGGGTCCCCTCTTGCCAGGGCATGTTGGTCAACCTGACTGCGGAACTGGAATCGTGGCTGTTCAAGCAGGGCCATAGTTTGGATTCGGTTCCGGAACGAAACGAGCGGGTCTATTTGGCGGGCGTGAACAATGTCAGTCACGGCGGCGTCAGCGTGGAGGTGCTCGACCAGACCCATCCGTCACTGATCGAGGCCGCGAACGAGGCGGTACGGGCCTCGGGGTTGAAGCTGGGCGGGGTTGACATGATCATCCCCGATCACCGGCTCGGAATCGATGAGCAGGAGCTGGCGATTACAGAGGTGAACGGGACACCCAGCTTTATCGGCCATTATTTCCCTAACTTTGGGCCAGGCCGTGACGTGTTCGAACACGAATTGCGTGCTCATCTGAGCGAGGCCGGGCTTGAAGCTCAAGCCCCCACCGAGAAGCTGTGCGTGCGGACCGCCGTCGGCGGCACTGTCACCGGTGTGGGGTTCCGTGAATGGTTGGCTGATATGGCCCGCCAGCTGGGAGTCGACGGCTGGGTGCGCCACGATGAATCACGACGAGGAATCGAGGCCGTTCTCTACGGTGACGCGACCGCTGTGTCGGTCTTGGTCAGGCGAAGCATCGAGGGACCTCAGGAGGCGACCGTGTTGGAAGTGTTCACCCAACAGCATTCAGAGCTCCCCAAGCCTGGATTTGCCGTCCTGGACACCTACTCGGTTTGATTGTCTGGCAGAGAGGCACCCCGTGACAACGACCGACGAGTTTCTTTCCCAACGCATGGAGGCACTTGCCACACAGCGCGGTCTTGCCGTGTGGCGGGCGGCCTCTGATGTCATCGAGGTGAGCGTCGATGGGCAACGTTTGTACTTTCGAGGTGCCATTGGGCCGGGAAACAGCCAGGCGAGCGCCCGTATCTGCGAGCGTCCCTTTGCTTTGCGCCGGGTGTTGCAACAGGCTGGGGTCGCCACAGTCCCCACTACGGAACTACCAGCGCGGGCGACCTCAACGGCCCGCCACTTTGTGCGGCGACTCGGTACGGATGCGCGGTTGAGGCTGGTCGACCACCCTAGCGTCGAGAAAGTGGTGGCCGGTGAAGAGTTCGACCGGAAATGGGGCGCTTTTGTTGATGCCGCGCCGCAGCAACAGCCACTCATTCGGCTAGAACCGGCTGACCTGGGCCGGCAATGCTGCCACACAGTCGCTTTCGGGCAGGTCATTGGATCGGGCCCGGATCTGGCGCGTGCTGCGGTCGCGGCGTTGCCAGGTATCGAGGTGGCCGATGTCCTCCTCGGCCACGGAGCACATGAGGACCCCTGGGTTATTGGGGTGGACCCCGGCTTGCGCCGTCTAGCCGACTCCGCAACCCCCGCACCACATCGCGATCACGTTCTGAATTCGATCCTTGCGGGCGAAATTGCCCGATTGTCGCGTCCAGAGGTGAGCCGGTGAATTCACCACGTCATAGGAAGCTACAGGGATGTCTTTGATCATCAATAACGCCACTGATATTTGCGAATCCACAAACGCTACGCCGCTGTCGGCTCTGCTCGAAGCTACGTGCCGTGCGCGCGATCTTCGGGTGGATCGGCTGCGGTCAAACCTCGTGTCTGTGGCAGTGGGAGAGCATCAGCTGATCTTTGCTGGCTGTAGTGGCCCTTCCACTAGCCGTGTCGCCATCACGCTGGGCAAGGACATCGCGTGGCTACGACGAACGTTGGAGATCAAGGGTGTACCGGTGCCGCTGACGGTGAAGATTCCCGAGAAGGCCAGGGCGGTAGCCCGTACCTACCTGGAGGACTTGGGCGAGCCGGCCCGGGCCTGGTGGATCGACCAGCCACAGACGTCGGTGACGCTCACTGTTGAGGACTTCAAGACGGGTTGGAAGGAACTGCTCGAACACCGCCCCGAGGACCCGAAGGCACAAATCGTGTTCGAGCCCGCCGATCTGGGGCCGACCGAACCGGTCACGGTGGTTTTCGGTTCCGTGGTCAACGCCAGCGGCGATCTCACGAACGACGAGCGAGATCTAGCCATGCGGACCGTCAGCATTATTCCTGGTGCCGAGGTCGCTGAGGTTCATCTCACCCGCCTCCCAAAGGCGGGCACTTTGGTGTCTCATGTCGACATCAAGTTGGATTCTTGGAACGTCACGCCATACCGCGAGGGCAGCGAAAAAATCATCACCGCCATAGTGGACGGCGAATTCTCTCGTATCAACTAAAGGAGCCAATGGGCAATAGAGAGTAGGGGCGATATACCTAGAAATGTCGGAAATTTCGCAAATTAGGATATTACTACGCAAAGCATTGATGGCCTTTTGGTAACTGACGCCTGCCTAGCACGCGATGTCTAATCGGATAAGATGGCAACCCCACCCTCTCCGTAGCGCCACCCACATGCCTTCGGAGTACTTCCGCTCTGGAGATGCATCTTGGCTTTCCCTTTGCGCCTGCCCAGGCACGAGATCCACATCCAAAAAACCACGATCGCCCGTCACACCGGTGTCAAGCCAAGCCACGATACGTTCTACCCGTCTACCGGGTACCTACTTCGCATTGATGGCACGCTACGTAGGCGGGACGTGACATCCTGGGGAGAATGGATCGTCCCAGAAGATCGTTCGGGTGAACTGTGGCCCCATCTGGAAACATTGGCAGCAACGCTGGTCGGAAAAACTCTTCCATTGCGGATATGGGCTAATTCCGGTTCTATTCCCGGAATTAGCGATCCTAATACAGGGCCTAATCCAGCATTGCCGGTACTTGAGTCGGCTTTGTTTAACACATTGCCCAAACAGCTCAAAAAGCGTGACCGTACCATCCCCCACTACAATAAGCAACGGGTCCGCCTACCTCGCGACATAGCTGAACTCACCTCACGATCTGCACAAAAGCGTTATTCAAAACTTCTTGCAAAACATAACGCAGAGCTGTTGCACATACGCCCACAAGGTGACATTAAAGTAGACGTTGCTCGCTTGCGGTTTGCCCTCGACACATCTGCCAGTGGAAAGACTCTGTGGTTCGAAGGTCGATACCTTGATGTATCTGACGCCGCGCAGCTCGTACAAACTGCTGTCGACCACATTGGCCCAGATACAGCCCGCATAGTGTTCTGCGACCTCGTACCAGGACACCAGGCGCTGTCCAAACTTCAAACGATCATCTCTGGAGAGCCCGGTACGTCGCACGATAAAGTCTCGATCGCTACCCGCAAAGATGTCAACTCATCCGAACAATTCAGCCGCATCCGAAGTGAACACCCAGACCTCTGCGTTATCGTTGATCCACTAAAGTGGCGCTCACTCGCTGAATTCACCACTGAGACCCGCCTCTGGAATTCACGGGGGAAGAACATTTTCCTGTGGGCAGAGGCTATTCCATTTGATTCAGAGAGCGCTAGACGAATAGAGAGTCAACTCCTGAGGGCTGCTACGAAGGTAGACGCGACCATATCTAGCACCCGTGCCAAGAGTTGGCCTCGTCTAGAAAAGGCCGGGGCCGTAGATCTAAAGACATTGGCCAAGTACGCCGATCGATTCCAGACATTCCCGGTGCCCCCAAGGCCTAACGCAGTGTCTCCGACGGAGTACCTCGAAGAGTTCGTTCCTGGCGGCAGCCAAACACTCAAATCGGTATCGCTGCGGGAGGCACGCGCGCTCCAAATGGGTCTATCGGTTCGTACCTACGATGCCGAGATGATGATGCTCGAACAGCCCGGCTACGCAGCGCGAGCCGGATTCTACAAACTCACCGATCAAACTGTGGGCCGATCCAACGTGACTCTCACCGGCGATAAAGGCATTACCCGGGACCAACTCCAGCTCCACGGACTGCCGATCGCCCGTGGCATGACCTTCGGCGTCAACGATAAAGACGCGATGCTTAAACAAGCCCCTGAGCTGGGGTACCCGCTCGTGGTCAAACCCTCCAATGGCTCGAAGGGCCAAGACATCACCACTGGTATCACTTCCGTGGACGAGCTCGGGCGTGCTTTTGATCTCGCCGCTGCGGGAGCAAAGGCCCGCAATGGGGTTGTGGTCGAACAACACATAGACGGAGACGACTACCGCCTCCTTACTCTTGATGGCATCGTCGTTTCGGTCCTGCGCCGCGAACCTGGCTCAACATACGGAGACGGTGTCAGCACTGTCCTTGAACTTGTCATCGCCGCCAACGCGGCCCGGCAACGCAATCCGCACTTGCGCGGACGCCTGGTGAAGATCGACGCCAATCTCGACCGTGTGCTCGCCAAGCAGGGCCTCAACCTACAGTCGGTTCCATCGTTTGACCAAGCCGTGACACTGGTGCAAGTGGCGAACATCAGTCAAGGTGGCAGTAGCACCGAGGTCTTGCATGAAACCCATTCCTCGGTGCTAGAGCTAGCGGGCCAGGCCGCCCGAGTCCTGGGAATGCCCCAGGCAGGTGTCGACATCCTCATGCCCGATCACCGTAGACCTGTGGACGAACAGCGTCTCACAATCACCGAGGTCAACAGCAACTCTGATCTCAATATGCATACCTTCCCCTGTTTTGGGAAGGCTGTGGAGATAAGCGAACCAGTCGTACGTAACGCGGCGCGCGGAGCAGGTATGCGGCCGACGGAGTTGCAACCAGACCCTGCGGTCCGCCTGACCATTTTCGGACACGTCCAAGGGGTCGGATTCCAGGCTTGGCTTAAGAACTGCGCGCGAGAGCTTGACTTGCGCGGATGGGCGGAGAATCGGGACTACGATACGGTCACCGTGCATCTAGAGGGCCCCATCAAACGGATTGTCCATCTGGCAGCAATGGCCCGCCGTGGCCCAGCCAAGGCGGTAGTCGCAGAGTTGCTGACTGAACCAGTGCCCAGCGAGGGCTTCACTGAGTTCACTGCACTTTGACCTGACGGTCCCTACGAATAGAGGCAGACGCCCATGTTTCCTCGACCAAACCAAATCCAAGGTCACAATGTCACCATCGCCCGATTTGTGAATGCTGCCGGACCACGCCGCTTTTTGCCCGTAACGCATCTCGTCACAGGCCTTTCTGGAAGGTTTGCAAGCCGCCCGATGGAATTTTGGGGCGAACACGTCGACGTTGAGGAGTTCAATGATGGGCACTGGGCCAATGCCAAGAAACTTGCCGCGGAGCTGGTCGGCAACGTGCTTCCTATTTCGTCATGTAGCCCATTCGCTTCGCAGTTGACGGGCAAATTCCCCACCTCGAACCAGGAGATCCGCATATGAGCATCACTAGTATCGCCGTGGCTATTGCCCAAGACACAAAGGCAAGACCATTGTCCGCGCTCTTGGAGGCAGCCTGCCGTGTAAGCGGAGTCGAGAGCCACCGGCTACGGCCCACGATGGTCGCGGTGACACGCGGAGACGATCAACTGATCTTCTCCGGCGGTAGCGGGCCATCCAACAGCCGTGTGGCCCATGCGGTAGTACGCGACCCGTCATGGTTGCATCGATTGCTGCGAGCCGATGGCATCCCATCGGTCGAGGCCCTCAAAGTTCCCATCCGAAGTGTCGACGCTGCCTACGATTTTCTCCAGCGGTTGGGGGAACCAGCCGAAGCATGGTTCCGAGGAGAACCCTCAAACAAGCGCATCGTTGACGCAGACTCAGTCAAGCGGGAATGGGATGCGATCAAAGCTCTTCAGCCCAAAACGAAACCGGCTGACATTATTCTTAGGCCGGCGAATCTTGGCGACCCAAAGCGGGCCACGGTAGCCTTCGGAACTGTCATTGCCAGTGATAAAGGCGTCAGCCACGAAGAAAAGGCTCTTGCGGTTCGCGCATTGGGTGCGTTGCCAGCTGCGGCGGTGGCAGAGGTGACGTATGTTCAACGCCCCGAAGAATCGTCGAGAATTGCCAGTATTGACCTGTCGTTGAACAACTGGGACGTACAGCCGTACCGAGAGCAAGCGGGAGCTATCGCGCTAGCATCCCTGGAGGGTGAGATAGAGGCGGGCTGACCAGTCAGTTGACAGCAGGCTACCGAATAAGAAGTGGCATTTAGTAAGCCAGCTAAAACGTTACGGTCTACCAAACGCCTCCGGATTTACAGTGGACCAAACCGAACTCAATGTAGCCAAGGCTAAGGCGGCCATCCTCGGTTTCCCGCTCGTTGTGAAGCCCGCCAACGGTCATCACGGCACGGAGTAACCACGAATATTGGCAAGCATCGAGCTCCTCGACGTTGCATTTCCAACGGCGAATGACAGTGGATTCGCACATGACGGTATTGTGGTCGAGCGCCACATCATCGGAGATGACTACGGTTTTCTGACCATCGCTGACAAGGTTCCCTCAGTAGTCCGACGTTAGCCCGCGTCGGTACACGGCAACGGGGTGAACGCCATCTTGGAACTGGTCATCGCTGAAAACGCGGGCCGACATCTCAATCCGCATCCCATGAATCGACTGGTGGCAGTAGACGACCGGCTCGTGAAGTTCCTTAAGAAGAGTGGACGGACCCTAGACACTGTCCCCGATTTGGACGAGGACGTTGAGATCTCACAGGTCAAAAGCGTGAGCCAAGGCGGCAGGAACGTTGAGGTCATTCGCGAGACCCACGTCTCCATCATCGAGCTGACCATGAAGGCTGGCGCTGCTCTGGGTGTAATTCGGGCCGGAATCGATATCATCGACATGAACTTGGCGAACTGGAATGTTCTGCCGTATCGGGAGCAGGCCGAGCAACTGGCCATCACCTCACTGGAGGGCGAACTAGCCCGCATCAACCGGTGACCGGGTCCCCACGAAACCGCCGAGACCACGAAACACATGAGGCAGTGAACTATCATCGTTGTTCACATGCCCAACAATGTCCACTCAGACGATAGGTACGACCACTTAGAGTGATGACCACCTGGACAACCAGGGTCGCAACTGGTAAAAACAGCATAAGAGTCTATTAGCAGTCGCGGGCTTTCCGGCTCGAAATCGACCGCTGAGGGTACATCTTCACCCATCTGGCGAGCCTTCAGCTGGCCCAGGTTCAACGGCGGCACTCGGTGATGTCGAAGCTCCGTCGACCTGTGGCGCTATAAGCGCGAACAGTCAGAACGCACTGCCTGCAAGCCATCGGTCGTCCACGATCCCCCCTTTCTCACCGAGCTTCACGGTGATCACGCCCCTCTAACTAAATCCGCCGGAACCCGGGACTGGTTGCGTCAGCCCCCGGTTTCGGGAACTGGACGACAAGAAAGGTCACCTGTGCTTTGGTTGCCACGAAGAGAGCTCCACGTCGACAAAGTCACCCTTCTGCGGCACGTCGGCGTTAAACCCTCCGCCCTGAACCTGCAACCCACCCGGGGATACCTAGTCGGTCTCCAAGGCCGGTTCCGCAACCAGCCGCTCACAACCTGGGGCGAATGGATCAAAGGACTCGACAACTCAGAGGAAGACTGGGACACTCTTCGCAAAATCGCCCAGACCCTACCTGGCACCTCCATCTCGTTGAAAAAATGGGCCGCTGACCGCGAAAATCGACTCCCCTGGACCACCTCACTCGACGGAGTCGCGAACCTAGCGGTCGAAAGCGCCCTGTTCAACGGCCTCTGGGACACAAATATGATGTACAGCCCGCTGGCGAACACCGGACGGCTGCGAGCCCGAGTGCTGAGCACCCGCATCAAAGTCCCCCACTCCCCCACCGCTTTGAAGTCACGCACCCAACGGGAGAAACTGGCCGACAAACTCGCCCATTGCAACGCGAAAGTCCTGTTCGTTCGCGGAGTCGGCGACGTCGAATTGGACCGACTGCGGCTACGTTTCGCAGCCCGCGCGGCCGCTAGCGTCGCCCGAGGCCTCACCGTATGGCTGGAGCCTGCCGGACACTACAGTGTGGCCGACGCCCACTATCTGGTGTTGAAATCGGTGCGACTGATCAACAAGCTTCAGGACGGCCCGCGCGTCGTCATCGACCAGCCCTTGGAACGCACTTCCTTGCGCGAACAGCTAAAACTGCAAGAGGCCGCCGACGAGCATTCTGGCCCCACCGGCCAAAAACTATTCATCGCCTCCAATGCCGCCTCGGTTGAGGAGGTTGCCCAGTTCCGCCGTCACGCGCCTACCGTGAGTCTCATCTTCGACCCCGACGAGTGGGGTTCACTAGCCGCGATGGTGCCCGCCGCCCGCATGTACAAAAAGCATTCCGACATGGCCGGAACAATTTGGCTGCGGTCCTCTCGCTTCGATGACGGCCGAGTGGCCGCGGCGGAAAACCTGCTGATGTCATCGGCACCGGGAATCGACTTTTGTCTGCAACCGGAACGCCGCAAGGACTGGCCCGCCCTACACATCGCGGGTCAACCAGAATCAGAACTGGACCTGGCGGAAGTAGCCCCACTCGTTGACGCCTTCGAGACATACCCCCAGCCAGTGAAGTTGACCGTCAGCAAGCCCAATGACTATGCCGAAGAGGTATTGCCGGGCCGCCGCATCGCCGCCATGAACGACGCCCGCCGCGAACGGGCCGCATTGCAGCTAGGATTCTCCACCCAGCGATTCCGTAAAAATAACCTCATCATCACCCATCCAGGCAGCGGCGAAACCATCTCCTATCAAGGGTTCTCGACCTCGGAGAGCGCGGCTGCGTTCGAGGAATTCGCCGATGAACGCACCGCCGTGGAATCTGTGGCCTCACAGGTGGGCTTGCAAGCGTGCGAGCCACACCAAAGTACGACGACGTTGTTCCGGGTCCTGTCGACGCCGCAGGAGGTGCTGTCGGTGATCCGCATTGACCGCCCGCAGGTGGTCGCCGACGGGCACAGCACCATCGCCGAGCTAGTTCTGGCCGTCAACGCGGCCCGCAGCCGCAACCCGTGCCTGCAAGCCAGCCCCATCCCCTTGGACGACACGGTCACGGCTTATTTGCGCGAACTAGACCTGCGGCTAGACTCGATTCCGCCCCAAGACACGGTCGTTCCCCTAGCGTCGACGGCGCGTATCAGCCACGGAGCGATCACCACTGAGGTGCTCGACGAATGCCACCACACGGTCGCGAAGGTGGCCAAGCGAGTTATGGCTACCCTGCGCATACCCTTGGGCAGCATCGACCTGCTACTCGACGACCACCGGAAGTCCCTTGAGGAGCAAGAGGCGGCGCTGATGGAGATCAACAGCGCGCCCAACCTGCTGTCCCACAACTATCCGATGTATGGCCCCTCCCGCGATCAGTATCTGGCCGAACTACGACACTTCATCGGCCGACGCGAACTCGCTCAACCACCGTCCCGAGACACAGTGGCAGTGCACGTCACCGTACGCGGATTGGTGCAAAAGGTTGGGTACCGGCGTTGGTTCGCATCCCGAGCCGAGGAGTTGGGTCTCAGTGGCTGGGTCACCAACCGTGACGACCCAACGCAAGTCCAGGCGCACCTCAGCGGACCAGTGGAGGCCGTGGCTAGTTTGACGCGGCTGGCCATCTACGGTTCACGAGCCTCCTACCCCAGCGAGGTCCTCACAGAGCCAATCGACCCTGCGGAAATCGACCTCAACGGGGCCCAGTTTGAGATACGGCAATAGAGCTCAATATAGGGAAGTACGCCGAGGAAAGTCGGCAATACAATGTGCCGGACGCACCATATGCGTCCGGCACATTTACGTCACGGTGAGTTTGGGAATTCTACGCAAACGTGTGAGTTCAAGGCCGCAGGAGGCGAAGTTTACGCACGCAAACGAGCCGACGAGAACGCCGAAAGCGCCTTTTGCCTCGGCCTCTAGGTAAAGAACTTGTTGGCCTCGTCGAGGTCCTCGGCGAAATCGACTTCGATGACCTGGTGCTGCGAAATGTCGACAGCCTCCATTTGCACCCCATCGCGTTCGATGGCCAACTCGATGCCACGTTCGAAATAGTCTTGGTCCTCGCACTCTTCGAGCCGCTTGGCCAGCAAAGTGCGGTCGGTGGAGGAAATATAGTTGATGCCGACAGCCTCTCCGAGCGCTCCTTCGGAGACGGTCTTGGACAGCTGATTGATAAAGCCCTCGCTGTCCAACGTGTACTTGACCTCTTCCTCGGCGACCGAGGATGTGTTCACGGCGACAAAAGAGCGGTCCATGGCGATGTGCGGGAGCAGCTGGTCGAGAACCATGTCATCGAAGACGACGTCACCGTTCATCCACAAAACTCCCCCCGGTCCAAGAATCGTGAGGGCTTTGAGGAGACTCTTACAAGTGTTGGTGTCGCCGTATGCCTGGTTGTAGATGAAACCAACGTCAGGCACTTCCTCCATGATCATCTCTTTTTTGAAGCCGACGACCAGGTGGATCGAGTGGCGGTTGAAGCGAGAAGTCAGCTGGCTCAGCGCCCGGTGCAGAATCGTCTGGCCGCTGGTCAAGGGAGTCAGCGGTTTCGGATGGGGTTTCCCAAGTCGGGAACCGACTCCGGCGGCGAGGATGACGATATTGGTCGACATAGAGCCGACGAGGGGACTCGAACCCCTAACCTACGGTTTACAAGACCGTTGCGCTGCCAATTGCGCCACGTCGGCGGGCTGTGTTCAGTTGTGAGACGCGAGGGCGCACCTCGGGTGCGTCATAGCCGCTCAAGGCCACTATCCGCAGGTCAAGCCCGCGCGACGCCACGTTAGTGTACCCGTTTGCCAACGGCCACATGCGGGCGGTGGGGGCCGCCTGTGGCGCGGCTAAAACCGGCTGGAGACGGCCCGCCGATCGCGCTTCTCCTAAGCTTTTCCACTGGATCGACCACCCTCGCGCCGGCACTACCGCTAGGCCGCTCAAGAGCCGGATCTCCCGGCTAAGGGATGTCGCGGTAGGCATATACGCGCGGCCCCGCCTCAGTGAAACAGGCAATGCGCGTGTCGCTATAGGCACAAGGGTGATAGGCCTCAATGGTGCCAAACGGCTGCCGCGACCCATCGACCCCCAGCCCGACAAACTGGCCTTCAAAGGGGCTGGAGCCAAACGATGATGAGCCTTGAAACGGACGACTCAACAGGCTGGCTCCGTCGACCGACCAGAACTGACCGTCGACGTTCGTCACCTCACGGAAGTCGCTGTCGACCACCCGGGTGCGAAAGCTATCGCTGGTGCCCTCGTGAAACTGCATCGCTAGGTGCGTACCGACGGGGAAGACGTGTTGTACATCGTGGTTTTCATCGGAAGTGTGGACGAACTTTTCCTCATTGACGTCGAAGACGCGGAAGCTGGCAGTGCCATCTTCGTTCTCCTCCCGCACACATACCCGCGCCGAACCGCACGCGGTGATGCCGGTGACTTCCCCGGCGAAGTCCCGCACTCGTTCCTGCGCCACCGGGTCTAGCGTTTCCAGGTCATAGACGTTCAGCGTGTAGTCGGCGTCGCCGGAGGCGACGAACAGGTGGTCCTCAAACGCGAAGTACACATCGTGCGGAGCCTCGACTCGCGCCGAGGTGATCTCCTCGCCGGAGTTGATGTCATTGATGTGGATCGTGCCGTCCTCGGTCAAGACCCAAAATCGCGGGTCGTCGACCTCAACGGGGTTGCGGGGCATCACTTCGGTGTCCCAAATGTTCACACCGCCATAGGAGTGATACCCCTTGTCCTCGTCTGGGTACACCCATTGGGCGGCGACGTTGCCGCGCGCATCGTGGGCGGTGAGTCCACTGTCGTCGCTATCGACCGAGACACGGTACTCACCAACGCGCAATGACTGCCCATAGTCACGACGCTGCCGAGTGATTTCCGAACCGTCTTCCAGGTCAACGAACATGGCGACATAGCCACCGGAAATGGCGTTGTCACGCACCAACACGTACAGGTCTTCCCCGGCCACTGTTTCGTTGACCCAGCCATCGCCGTCAAACTCCGAGGACCATTCCAGTTCCCCCGTGTCAACATTGAGCGCTTGCACATACAGTTTCGGACTGGTCACCAATGGATCGTACTCATCGTCCACGTAGGCAAAGATCGCCAAGTCGCCACGGATACGGATGTCGGAAAAGGAATTCAGCGCCAATTGTTCGGGGTCGGTTGCGTAGGGAACCTGGTTATTGCCCACCGCCACTAGGTCTTCGAAGGGGCGCTGATCGTAGCGCTCACCGGTAAACCAGACGATGATCAATGGAATCGCGATGGCCAGCACGGCTGCGACCGCGCCCAGAGCGAATAGTTTGCGCCGGTCCTTCTTTGGTTGACCCAGCGGCACCGTGTGGTCGTAGGGCGGCTGGCCATGTGGATACAACTGGATGCCTTGCGGACCAGACTGCATCTGTTGCGGAGGCAAGCCCTGTTGCGGGGAGGAGGAGACGGGAGCCATGGGTGAGGTCCCGCCGGCATAGGGCGCACCCGAATGCGGCGAACCACCAAAACCCAGCGGCGGGGTAGTCGTCGGGGGTGGAGCCGTGGGCGGGGCAACAGCCTTCAGCGCTCCCTCGGCGACCGGTATCTCCGGCTGTTCGAGCACGGTGGGCGCGACCCCGAGTTGCGCATGCAAGAGTTTCGCGACCAACGGCATCCGGCTGGAACCACCGACGAGAAAAATCCCGGCCAAGTTCTTCGCGTCCAGACCCGACTGGCCGATCACGCGTTCGGTTTCAGCCACCGCCCTAGCCAATAGCGGCTTAGACACCTCCTCGAGTTCCGCGCGCGTCAAATGCAACGACACGTCAAGACCGGGCACCGTCACCGGAGCCACCGACGTGCGCGACAGCATCTCCTTGGCCCCACGCGCGTCATCCCACAACGACCGCCGCAGACGCAACTCGACCGGGCTAGAAGGCTGGTTGAGTCGCCGCCACGCCACTTCGTCGTGACTGGCGATCGTAGTGCCAAGGTGTTCGACCAGGGCACCGTCGATGTCGAGGCCGCCCAGGTCGTCTAGGCCGCCATCGGCTTTGACCGTCAGGCTTCCGTCATTGAGACGGGCGACAACGGCGATATCGAGCGTGCCGCCGCCAAAGTCAAACACGGCCAGCGCCTGTCCGGCGGGGAGTTGGTTGTTCAGGGATGTCGTGTAGTAGGTCGCGGCGGCGACAGGTTCGGTGACGAGCTGAGGGGGCCGGTATCCGGCCTGTGCTGCGGCGTCGAGGAGCACCGAGCGGCGCTGTTCGCCCCAGGCGGCCGGGCAGGTGAGCACGGCATCGGGCAGGCCACCGACGGCTTCCACCGCGTGGCGAGCCACACGGCTGAGGATGGCGGCGAAGGCTGTCGCCACAGTGATTTCCCGGTCGCCCAGCAGCAGCGTGCCTTCGTCGATGCGCTGTTTGGGGTTGGGTTCGAAGCGGCTGGGGTCTGAGGTGGCAAGGCGATGGGCGTCTTTACCCACGTGAATGGTGCCCGCGTCGTCGAGATAGATCCCGGAGGGCAGCACGGGGGAGCCGTCGAACAGCAGTGGGCGGCTGCGGCCGTCCGGCCAGTGCACGATGGCAACGGTATGTGACGTGCCGAGGTCAACACTGAGCAGGTAACCGGAGCTCATGGGGGTGCGTTCTCCCAGCGTGGGCGGTCGGGTTTTTCATGGGCTGGCGAGTGGGTGCCTCTGAGGTGTCGAAAGATTGCCGCCCGTGGTTCCTCGGGCGGCGCTGGAGACATGGAGACTCGCCGCTCGCTCTACCCTAGGTTAATCGCCCTTTGCCTCCTGATCTCTGAGAGGGCGACCGAGGCGGCCACGGAGGCGTTGAGCGACTCGGTCTCCGAGGCGATCGGGATGCGCACCCGGAAGTCGACCGTCTCGCTGACCAGGCGGGACACACCTCGTCCTTCATCGCCGACGACCAGAAGGATCGGGTCGGACGCGACGGGAAGGTCGTATAGTTCGGTGTCTCCCTCACCGTCGAGAGCGACGGTCATGATGCCTGCTTGCTGGGCGTCTTTGACTGCGCGGGTCATGTTGACCACTCGGGCGATGGGGAGGCGGGCGGCAGCTCCGGCGGAGCTGCGCCAGGCCACGGCGGTCATTCCGGAGGCGCGGCGGGTGGGAATGGCGAGGCCGTGTCCACCGAACGCGGCGGTGGATCGGACGATCGCTCCCAGGTTGCGCGGGTCGGTGACGCCGTCGAGGGCGACCAGTAGCGCCGGCTCGGGGGCGGCGGTGGCTTCCTCGATGAGGTCGGGCAGCTCCAGGTATTCGAACGGTTCGACTTCCAGGCCTAGGCCCTGGTGCATCGCACCTTTGGTGCGGCGGTCGAGTTCGGCTCGCGGCACCTCTCGTACTTCAAGTCCCCGGTTGTGGGCGACGCGGACGGCTTCGGCGACCCGGTCGTCGGAGTCGATTCCTTCGGCGACGAATAGGGTCGCGGAGGGCACTGAGGCGCGCAGCGCCTCGACCACGGGGTTGCGACCAACGAGCAATTCCAGGGCATCGTGGCTGCGTTTGCGCCGGTCGTTGCGGGGTTTAGCTTTGCCGATGTGGCTGACGCGGCCCTCTTCGGCGGCTTTGCGGCGTTCCTTCTCCTGCTTCCATTGGGTTCGCTGCGGCTTGTCCTCACCGGTGTATGACTTGTGCCATGGCCGGTCTTCGGCTTTGAGGCTGCGGCCTTGCGGTTGCAGGCCTTTCTTCTGCCCGCCGGAGCCCTTCTTGCTGCCTGCTTTGGATTGTTTGCGCTTACCTGGACGCTCGGAGTTGCCCTTGGCCATAATCGTTTCCTGTCTGTGGTCCCGGCCGCCGGTGCGGCGGTGGACGCGAAGTGCTGTTGTGTCCGCATTGTCAACGCGGGGCAAGCAATGCCTGTGTTTTCGCCAACCCCGCGCGGCTGCACAGACCACGAGGCCGGTGATGTGGCTAGGTGGAGGTGTCGCGCTGATTGGGCGGGTGTCGGTGCGGTTAGCCGACCGTCCAGCGCGGCCCCTGTGGGGTGTCCTTGACCTGGACTCCGGCTGCTGCGAGTTCGTCGCGGATGCGGTCGGCGGCCTCGAAGTCGCGGCGCGCGCGAGCGGCTTGGCGCTGTTCCAGTGCCAACGCTACCAGCGCATCCACCACTCCAGTTAGCTCTGTGTCCGATTCGGAGGCGGACCACTGCGGCGAGAGCGGGTCGAGGCCGAGGACGTCGAGCATGCTACGGGTGGTCGCGGCGGCGTGGGCGGCCGCGTCCCGGTCGCCATTGCCCGAGGCGATCGCGTCGAGGGCGGTGTTGCCTTCGCGGGCGCGTTCGTGGATGGCGGCGATGGCCATCGGTGTGTTGAGGTCGTCGTCCATCGCGCTTGTGAATTCTTCGGGCAGCTTGCCGCCGTTGACGGCGTCGGCTCCGAGGGTTTCGATGGCGCGCTTGAGGAAGTTCGTCAGGCGTCCGTAGGCGGCTTGGGCCTCGCCGAGGGCTTGCTCGGAGAAGTCGATGGCCGAGCGGTAGTGCGCGCTGACTAGGTAGTAGCGGATGTCGACGGGTCGGAAGCCCTTTTCGCCCAACGATTCGACGCTGAGCACGTTGCCCAGGGACTTCGCCATCTTGGTTCCGGCGAGGTTGAGCATGCCGTTGTGGACCCAGAAGTTGGTGAAGTCGAGCCCGGCTCCTCGCGACTGAGCGAGTTCGTTCTCGTGGTGGGGGAACATGATATCGGTGCCGCCGCCGTGGATGTCGAAGCCGTCGCCGAGGTAGCGGCGGGACATGGCGGAGCATTCGATGTGCCAGCCGGGGCGGCCGCGTCCCCATGGGGAGTTCCAAGCGGCGTCGAGCGGTTCGTTTGGTTTGGCGGCCTTCCACAGGCCGAAGTCGTGGGCGGCGCGCTTGTCGCCCGGTGCGCCGTCGCCGGCCGAGAGCATGTCTTCGGGTTTGCGGTGTGAGAGCGCTCCGTAGGCGGGGAAGGATTCCACGGAGAAGTACACGTCGCCGGAGTCGGTGACGTAGGCGTGCCCGGCATCGATCAGCTCGCTGATGAGGTCGATCATGTCGGGGATGTGCCCGGTGGCGCGTGGCTCATAGGTGGGCGGCTCGACGCCAAGGGCGGCGTAGGCGCGGCTGAGGACGCGCTCGTTCTCGTAGGCGATCGACCACCAGGGGCGGCCCTGTTCTTCGCCGCGCACCATGATCTTGTCGTCCACGTCGGTGACATTGCGGACGTAGGTGACGTGGTAGCCGCTGTGGCGCAGCCACTTGATCAGCACGTCGTAGGAGACGCCGGAGCGTAGGTGACCGATGTGTGGCGGGCCTTGCACGGTGAGCCCACACAGGTAGATGCCGACCTCGCCCTCTTTACGGGAGCGAAATTCGCGGACGGATCGGGTACCGGTGTCATAAAGTCGCAAGCTCACTCCCCCAGGATACAAAGACGGCCTGTTCAGGACACGGCAGGCGCGACGGGAGACCTGGGGTTCGCGCGTCTGGGCTTGCAAGAAGTGCCTACGGCCGGTGCCAGAGTCGACTGTGGTGACGCCCGGGACTACGGCAAACGTTTTAGCTGGGGTTTCACGTGCGGCGAGACGGCGAGAAGTCTCCGGCAAATGTGCAGCGGATGTGCGGCTCCGATGCGCTCACCGCGACGTCGGCATGGCCCGCATGGCTAGTTCCACGATGCCGAGGAGGTCCTCGGTCGTCGCGCCGTCGCGCGCTTGGGTGGACATGCCTTGAATGACCGCGGCGACGTAGGTGCCCAGTGCTTCGGCGTCGACATCGGCGGCGAGTAGGCCCGCGTCGATATCGGCTTGAATCCGGGCGATGAGCCCCTGTCTTGCCGCTTGCCGGATTCCCCGTAGCCGCTGTTCGACGTCGGCCGAGGCGGGCGCGCAGTTCACGGCGGCGGTGATGACGAGACAGCCAGGCGGGTGGCTCGGGTCGGCGTATTCCACGGTTAGGGCGCGCAGGTACGACTCGATCGCCTCATATGCGTTTGCGGCCCTGTCGAATGCCTGGTCGGCCACGTGCTGCCCGTATGTCTGGTAGCGCTCCAGGATGGTCTCGAAGAGCTGGCGTTTGTCGCCGAAGGAGGCGTACAGGCTGGAGGTGCGAATGCCCAATGCTTCGGTGAGCGCCTTGACTGACGTGGCGTCGTATCCGTGCCGCCAGAACAGTTCGGTGGCCTTCTGTAGGACGTGCTCGGAATCGAACGAGCGCGGGCGGCGTTCGATAAGGCACTCGGCGCACTCGGCGGCGCCCCCAGTGAGAACTCCGAAGCCACCGACGAAAACGGCCCCCGCAAGCTGGACATTCTCGTCAACAACGCCGGAGCGACGAGCGGGGGTGCCTTCACAGACACGACACCGACCGCGCTGGAAGAGGTGTTCGCCCTGAACGTGGGCGCGCCCTACTTCATCACCCAGCTGGCGCTGGATCGCCTGCGCTCAGGCGGGCGCGTCATCAACATCTCGTCGGGAGCCTCCCAAGTTCCCTGGACACCCGACCCGTCCTATGCCATGACCAAGGCATCGCTGGACTCACTCACCCGGTCGCTGGCCAGGGAGCTGGCTCCCCGGAACATCACCGTCAACTCGGTCGCCCCCGGAGTCGTCGACCCGGACATCAACGCCGCCTGGCTGCATGCGAGCCCGGAGGCGGAGGCCCAGGCGGCCGCGTGGTCAGTGTTCAACCGGGTTGGCCAGGTTGACGACATCGCCGACGCAGTCGGTTTTATCGCCTCGCCGCAGGGCCGGTGGGTCACCGGCCAGTTCATTGACGCCACCGGAGGATCGATGCTGTTCGGGGCTTAAGCCCGGTCATCGGGAAAAGCGCGGCCCTAGAACCCACGCCGGTTCCAAAGTCGAGAGGTTGCGACAAACCGAACATCTGAAACACAAACAGGGTCGCCGAACGCTGTTCTCATGAACACCGTTCGGCGACCCTGTTCTTCTTCAGCTCATACGAAGCGTTACTTCTTGGCCAGCTCCTGGGCCACCAGCACTGCCGTCTGGTGCGAGTTCTCGGCCGCGCCCTTCATGATGTTGTCGGCGACGACGAAGAAGTCCAGCGAACGCGGGAAGTCCAACGACTGGCGAATCCGGCCAATCTGGGTGCCCTTGGCTCCCACCGAGTCGATGGGCATCGGGAAGACCATGTTCTCCGGGTCGTCCACCACATCCACTCCCGGCGCGTTGCGCAGCACCTCGTGGGCGGCCTCAACCGTGACATCCTTGGCGAACGTGGCGTTCACCGCCTGCGAGTGACCGATGGCCACCGGCACCCGCACGCAGGTGGAAGACACAGCCAGGTCGGGCAGGCCGAGGATCTTGCGCGACTCATTGCGCACTTTCAGTTCCTCGGAGGTCCAGCCGCCGTCCTTCCAGCCTCCGACCTTGGGGACCACGTTCATCACCAGCGGCGCGCCAAAGGGAGCATTGAAGTCCTCCCCCAGCACCTCGCGCACCTCATGCCCGACCGTGCCCAGCCCGGTCAGCCCAGCGACCTTCCCGGCCTGCTCGTACAGGGCCTCCAGCCCTTCCTTGCCCGAGCCCGAGGCGGCCTGGTAGGAGGCCACCCGCATTTCCTTGAGCCCGAACGCCTCGTTCAAGGCGGCCAGAGACGGAATCAACGCCAAGGTAGTGCAGTTGGCGTTGGCGATGATGTTCTTCGGCCGATGCGACACATCCTGCGGGTTCGACTCCGGACACACCAACGGCACATCCGGGTCCATGCGGAAGTGGGCGCTCTTGTCGATGACAACGACGCCCTTCGCGGCGGCCACCGGCACCCATTCGGCGCTGACCTCATCGGGCAGGTCAAAGTGAGCGATGTCGACGCCGTCGAACGCTTCAGCGGACAGGGCCTGCACCACGATCGTCTCGTCGCCGACCTTCAGCTCTTTACCGGCCGAGCGAGGCGAGGCGAGCAGGCTGATCTTGCCCCAGCGGTCGCGGTCTTCAGCCAGCAGGTTTCGCATGATCGAGCCGACCACTCCGGTGGCTCCGACGATGGCTACATTTGGCTTACTCATATGTCCTAACTCTCTTAGTCTCCTGGGCCGCCCGGCCTCCGGTCACTCGCCACAACAGCGCACAGTCGCGGGCCTGGGCGGCCAGATGGCTCAACATCCACACGGATGGAGCCGCTTTTGCATCGGTTCGGCTAGCGGCCGGTTCCGGCGTACACAACGGCCTCTTCATCGCCGCCCAGTTCGAAGGCGTCGTGAACCGCTCGCACAGCCGTGTCCAATTCGGTGTCGCGGCAGACCACCGAGATCCGGATCTCCGAGGTGGAGATGATCTCGATGTTGACGCCCGCCTCGGCCAGCGCCCGGCAGAATGTCGCCGTCACACCGGGGTGGGAACGCATTCCGGCTCCGATGAGGGACACCTTGCCGATGTGCTCGTCATAGATGACCTTCTCGAAACCGACGCGGTCCTTGGCTTTCTTGAGCGCGGCGGTGGCGGTGTGTCCGTCCTTCTTTGGCAAGGAGAAGGAGATGTCGGTGTGTCCGTTTCCGGCGGTGGCGACGTTTTGGACGATCATGTCGATGTCGATCTCGTTGTCGGCGATGATCTGGAAGATCGCCGCGGCCGCACCCGGCTTGTCGGGCACGTTCGTCAGCGTGATCTTGGCTTCACTGCGGTCGTGGGCCACGCCGGAGATGAGTGCTTGCTCCACGGTTAGGTCCTCCATGTACCCGGCAACCATGGTGCCGGTCTTGTTTGAGTACGACGAGCGGACATGCAGGGGCATGTTGTAGCGCCGGGCGTATTCGACCGAACGCAGGTGCAGGATCTTCGCGCCGCAGGCGGCCATTTCCAACGTCTCTTCGAACGTGATGTTCTGAATGTGTTTGGCGTTGGGGACGATGCGCGGGTCGGCGGTGTAGACGCCGTCGACATCGGTGTAGATCTCACACACGTCGGCTTCGAGGGCAGCTGCGAGGGCGACCGCTGTGGTGTCGGAGCCTCCGCGTCCGAGGGTGGTGATGTCCTTGGTGTCTTGGCTGATTCCTTGGAAGCCTTGGACGATGGTGATGTAACCCTCGTCGATGGCGGTGCGGATACGTCCGGGGGTGACGTCGATGATGCGAGCGTCGCCGTGGGCGGACGTGGTGATCACGCCTGCCTGGGAACCGGTGTAGGAGCGGGCCTGGAATCCGAGGTTGTCGATGGCCATGGCCAGTACGGCCATGGAGATGCGCTCGCCCGAGGACACCAGCATGTCGAGTTCTCGGGGGTCGGGCACGGGAGTGATTTCGGCGGCTAGGTCGAGCAGCTCGTCTGTCGTGTCTCCCATTGCTGAGACCACGACGACGACGTCGTTTCCTGCCTTCCGGGTGGCCACAATGCGTTCGGCGACGCGCTTGACGCGCTCCGCGTTCTCCACTGAGGAACCACCGTATTTTTGAACGACGAGCGCCACGGGTTTACCACCTCTTACGTTTTTTCGGTGCTGTCGTGCCAGTGCGCGTGAGCGCGCGGCCCCCTAAGAGTAACGATCAACTTCGGCGAGTCTGGCAGGTGGAGGCGTCTTTGAGACGCACAATATGCCGATGCACCTGCGAATTTGGATTCCCGTCGCTATTTTGGCGACTCTCGCGGCCTGTGGGACATCTCACCCTACCCCGGCTGAGGAGCGTTCTCCGCGCCCAGTTAGCGCCGCTCAGGCGTTGACTGGCTTCGCGGCCTCGGCGATGGACGCTTCATTCACGGCGACCTATGAGTGGTCAGAGGGGGGCGAGGTGACAGTGTGGCGCGCCATGGACCGGACCTGGCGGGTCGACGTTCAGGGGTGGGCGCATGGGGGCGAGGTTGACGTGACGGTGGCGTGGACCGCCGAGGGGTTTTTCCAGTGTGCGCAGGATGAGTGTGTGCGCCTGGCGGGTATCACTGGAGAGATTCCGCGCCGATTCGATCCGCTGGTACAACGCCCGTTTACCGAGTGGCTGCCGGTCTTGCTCGACCGGCAGACGCCTTTTGCGGTCTCCTACACCGATGACGAGGTGGAGGCCGCGCAGGAGGCGCAGTGTTTCCGGCTCACCCCGAACACGGTGGTGGTGGAACCGCCGATTCCTCCGGGTCGCTGGTGCCTGTCGCCCTCCGGTGAGGTGGCGTCGGTGTCGAATGCCCAGGTGGGAACGTTGACGTTGGCCGAGGAGCCGCGCGCTGCGGTGGGGTCGGTGCGTTTGCCCGGAGAGATTGTCGAGGGTGAGGCGCTGGGCCGTTCGGCTCCAGAGCCAGAGGCCGACGAGGAGGAGGAAGAAGACGACGAAAGTGGCGAACGGGACAGTAGCGGCGCGGAAAATGAGTAAGGTACCACTACCTGTGCGTTCTCATGACGACGAGCGGCGTGTTTCATGGCATCCTGGATTGATGAGTTCCATCGACAGACACGCCTCCACAGCGGTGCCCATTCACCCGTTGTTGGCTTCTCGACACTCCACGCGCGCCTTCCAGCGCGACGTGAGCCTCACCGAACAGCAAACCACCGCGTTGCTGGAGGCGGCCCGCTGGTCGCCTTCCTGCTCGAACACGCAGCCGTGGCGGTTCCTCCTGGCTCATCGCGACACCCCGGACTTTAAGCGCGTCTTGGATTGCCTCGACCCGGGTAACGCGGCGTGGGCGCAACATGCCTCGGCGCTGATGATCGCGGTGCGCGCCAAGACCAACGCCAAGGGCGACATGCCGTGGGGGGCCTATGACCTGGGCCAGTCGGTCGCGCACCTGACGTTCCAGGCCGCAGCCGAAGGCCTGACCCTGCGACAGATGGCGGGTTTCGACCCTGAGGCGGTGTCCTCGGAGTTCCAGCTGGACGACAATCTGGCTCCGACGGCTGCGATCGCCATCGGGGTGCCCGGCGACCCGAACCAGTTGGACGAGGCCGTGCGCGGCCCGGACTTCTCGCCCCGCGAGCGCTTGGCGATCGAGGACATCATCCTGAACTAACGTCCACGTCGGATACCATTTCTGACTCGAAATCATGTGTTCGTCCCATGCTATGAATCCATTCATACATGGGACGAATTGTTTAAGAGAATAGCTCGTTTTATCTCACATCGTGAAAAGCGGCGAGGCCCCTTTTCATTCCCCATAACACGCTGTATTGTCTTTTCCAGTATGCGATTCTTCAGCATTATGCTTCCCTGCCGCTGCGGGGCCAATTAGTCGGCTCCCCGCTGCGGGGTTTCGTGTTGCGCCGGCTGAAGTAGAAATCCACCGGCGAATGACATGAGGAGCAGCATGGCTGTCAACGAACACGCCGCCCCAGTTGGAAGCACTTCGCAATCCGCGACATCATCTCAATCCAACTCCGGTTCCACCTGTGAGAACCCATCTGATTTCGCGCGCAAAGCGCGCCGCTACCAGCCTTACCATCAGCAGTTTCGCGTAAATCTGCCTGACCGGCAGTGGCCTGATCGCTATATCGAGACCGCTCCGGCATGGTGCGCGGTCGACCTGCGCGACGGCAATCAGGCGCTCATCGACCCCATGACCACCGAGCGCAAGAAGCGAATGTTTCAACTGCTGGTCGACATGGGGTACAAGGAAATTGAGGTCGGTTTTCCCGCCGCAAGTCAAACCGATTACGACTTCGTACGCTCCCTGATCGAAGAAGACCTCATCCCCGATGACGTCTCCATTCAGGTACTCGTGCAGTGCCGCGAACACTTGATTGAGAGAACATTCCAGTCTCTACGTGGAGCCAAACAGGCCATCGTTCACTTCTACAATTCGACCTCCACTTTGCAGCGTGAGGTCGTCTTTGGACTGGACAAGGACGGCATCACCGACATCGCCACGCAAGGGGCCCGGTTGTGCCTGAAATACGCCGCTGACCTCACACCCGAGACCGCGATCCGCTACGAGTACTCCCCCGAGTCGTACTCGGGCACCGAGCTGGAATACGCGCTCGAAGTGTGCTCGGCGGTAGCCGAGGTCATCAAACCCACACCCGAATGGCCGCTGATCATCAATCTACCGGCCACCGTCGAAATGGCCGGACCGAATGTTTACGCCGACTCCATCGAATGGATGCACCGGCACCTGCCCAACCGCGAATCGCTCGTGCTGAGTGTGCACCCGCACAACGACCGCGGGTGCGCCGTGGCCGCCACTGAACTCGCCGTGCAAGCGGGAGCCGACCGAGTCGAAGGCTGCCTGTTCGGCAACGGGGAACGCACCGGTAATGTCTGCCTGGTCACGCTGGGACTGAACCTCTTTAGCCAGGGCATCGATCCAGGCATCGACTTCTCCGACATCGACGAGATCAAACGCACCGTCGAACACTGCAACCAACTGCCAGTACACGAGCGGCACCCCTACGCGGGAGACCTGGTGTACACGGCGTTCTCCGGATCGCACCAGGATGCGATCAAGAAGGGCCTGGAGCACCTGGAACGCAAGGCCGCCGACGCGGGCCAGCCCGTGGACGACACAACGTGGGCCGTGCCGTATCTGCCGGTGGACCCACGCGACCTGGGCCGCTCCTACGAGGCGGTCATCCGCGTGAACTCTCAATCCGGAAAGGGTGGCGTGGCATATGTCTTGAAGACCGAATACGGCTTCGACTTGCCACGCCGAATGCAGCTGGAATTCAGCCACGTCATTCAACAACACACCGATGCTGTGGGCACAGAGGTTTCGGCCGAAGCGATTCACGACATCTTCCGCACCGAGTATCACCCCGATTACCAGCGTCAACAGCGTCTCGTGATCGGAGCCCAGTCAGCTTCATCCAACCGGGACGGCACAGTCGTGGTCGACGTGGACGTGACCGTGAACGGCAAGGAGCAAAAAATTAGCGGCTCCGGCAATGGGCCACTCTCGGCTTTCGTCGACGCCTTGACCGGCATCGGCATCAATATCGACGTACGCGACTACACCGAGCACGCCCTGTCGGCCGGGCACACCGCCCAGGCCGCGGCCTACGTGGAATGCGCCATTGACGGCCAGACCGTCTGGGGCGCAGGGGTACACCCCGACATCGTGCGAGCCACGATGCGAGCGGTGGCCAGCGCCCTCAACCGGGCCTGACAACCCGACAGCGTCTAAGAGGGGGAGGCATCATTCGATGCCTCCCCCTCTTCATGTCTAGGATCAATGATGCGCTAGGCCGCTGAAGTCCTGATGAGGGCTCGGAGGTCACTCCCGGTCATGGTCAGCAGCGGTGATCCGTCAGCAAGCTTCGAGTCGCGCACCTGGAAAACGCCGTCGTTGATCCGGGCTTCAACACACTGACCTTGATTGCCGCTGCGGCTGGCAATTGATCCCTGAGTTGTCATCACAGATATTCCAGCAAGGGCACTGCCCGGTCCTTAACGTTCTCAAATGCCCACTCATAGCGATACACCGCTTCAGCGCCTTCGACATAGCGGCAGCCGTCCAGAGCATCAATACTGACAATCGGCGGAAGTCCATCTGGCAGAGTGAACAGACAGAAGCCACCGGCCATTGCCGCGTGCTTTCTACTGATCACATAGATGTCGACGTTGGGCCTCGCCTGGGCACTCTTTAGGCTTGCGATCTGCTCGTCACGCTCCGGTGGGTCTAGGTCATCGAGCAACTCAATCGCCTTCGACCCTAGTATGAACTCGGTCTTCGGGGCTTCAGACCTGGCAAAGTAAGTCTCTCGGCGTAGCCGACGAAGATCCCGGACAAGCTTTCGGACCTCCTCCGGAGCTGGCAATTCCGCTTCCTGCAAGGCACGGACATAGGCGGGCGTTTGCAGCAGTCCTGGGATCAGCTCAATCTCCAGCGAACGCAGGTGTACTGTGTCCTGTTCTGCCTCTAGGAAGACTTGCAGGCTAGGCACGCTGACCTCTTGGCCGCCTGAGATGAGGTAGCCCTCCCACCAACCGCGTTCGTTGCCCCGAATTCGTAGAGAGTGCAATTGAGCGCGCACCTCGTCAGTTACTGCGAAGTGGGCACAGAGGCCATCGAGCTGCAAAAACTTCGTACCTTGTTGGCCCTTCTCAATACGCTCAATCGCCTTGTACTTGTACCCAATAGCTTCGGCAACCTGGGCGCACGTTTCACCACGGTCAATGCGAAGTTTTCGAAGCTTCGCGCCCAATGCACGCCTTGCCAGAGAGGGTCGTGGAAGCGCAGACATGCGGAAAGTATGCCATACCACCACTCCTAGTCGTTTTCACTCCGGTCGTTCCGACTGTAGTCAGAACGACTGTAGCGTTTCGGCTTCACTTTTGCGCGGCAGTACACCTATCGTCGGGTTACGTCCGAGTTCGTGCGACGGACGGGCCCTCGTGCCTGTGCTGGACGGCATGGGCTCACGTCTAGGCAACTGGCCGACTGGTTTCCTCCACAGAAACGCAGGCTGGCAATGACTTGTGACGTGCCGGGCGCGAATGCTGGCTTTGCGTCAGGCTCTCGATGGCCGCATGGCGCTGACCGGTAGCAACTCTCAAAAGGGTGGGGCAGCTACCGCGATGCGGCTGTCCAGTTGGGAACCAGCCAGCAAAAAGAGGTAGCCGGTCCGTCGACTCGCAATTGCCGGGACCGGCTACCTCTCCACAAACCACCAGAACGCTTGGAGCAATTCCCATGGCAGGACTCACTCTACGGGCTCAACCACCTCAAGAGCAGCAACCAATCAAGGTCAGCGCAAAGGGCTACTTTAGCGAATACACCGTCATTGACCGGCCCGTGCGATTCACCACTAACCCATCCGAATCCACTGTGCGCGTGACGATCACGACCGCCGACGAGTTCACTGTGACGATCGGGACGCTAACTAGAGCTGGCACGTCTCGCCCTCTCATGCGGATCGTTCCCGAGTTCAGCATTGAATACGGCTCCGAGGCGACCCGCAAGTTCCTGCGGTCGTTCGCCATCAACTTGTGGAGCCAGGTTCAAGAACTGGGGAAGGTGGGTCAGCCATCATGACGTACCGGCCGCTCGCCACCAGCCTTCAGAAACACGAAAGCGACCTCATCGGTCACCTCACAGACTGCCTCCGTTGCCGCAGCAGTTGGTCCATCCGCTGGTGCGGCATAGGGCGGATGCTCTCTCAACAAGTGAAAAAGGCACGAGCAGACATCATCCGACAGGCCTGAGATGCTTCTGGCATGCGAAGGGGCCAGCTGGCGCTGTGGCTACAAGATGGCCGCGCACGGCGTGCGGCGGCCCCAGCGGGCCCGCCCCAGGGTGACCTCGTCGGCGTACTCCAAGTGGCTACCCACCGGCGGGCCGCTGGCCAGGCGCGATGCCGTCAGTCCCGTCAGCCGCACCATCATCGACTAGCTTGCGCCACAGGCACGCACGGGGCCATTACCTTAGAGCTCCTATCAGGTTTCTCTTCCTACTGCGGTGGCGTGCTGTCGCGCCTGGCCGCGTTGTCGGCCCTTGCCCATACCCGCTGGGTATGAACAACAACCTCCGCCTCCCCACGCACTGACAGCACACCATCCTCGCCACGGAAACAAACCTGATAGGAGCTCTTAAGACATATGACGGGGAAGGTATCGACAGATACCTCCGTCCTCTGGTACACAGTGGATATCCTAGGCAATCGCCCCACCTCCCAGGAAGTTCCATCATGGTCAACCTAGTTGATACCGACCTCGCTGTTCTGCAACAGGCCTCCCACCGAACCCTCGCCGCCCACCAGACATTGCGCCGGGACACATCCAGCATCGACGCCATGTTGGCCTCTCTCGAAGACGCCTTCGAGGGGGACGCGGCCAACGAGTTGAAACATTGTCGCCAAGTACTGGCGCAAGAAATGAGCACGGTCAGCGAACGACTCAACCTGATCGGGAAGGCCCTACAAACTACGCGGGACGAATACGCCGCCACCGACGCGGCCAACGCGAACAACATCAACGGCCAACCGTCTTTGCTGGACTCCCTCCGAGGAGCAACCGTGAGCGTTAGTGGCGTTTCCGACGGCATCGGCGCCAACGCCACCAACGAGGCAGCAGTACCGGCCTGGAACGACGAGCGGCAGACCGGCAGCAGCGGTGAAGTGCCCGGAGTGTCAGGCGATACGCCGCAGCATCTCATCGACCACCCGGCGGTGCACGAAGGAGAGCGCCTCGCCAACGGTTTCGGAAGCGTTGTGGCCGAGCCGGTCCCCGACGGTCGGCGTTACCGGGCCGAGTGGGCAGCACTTAATCCCATCGCCGCCGCCAAGATGTTTATATCCATCGAGCCCGCCGTGCAAGAGGTCGCCGCAGAGTGGGTCGGCGAAAACGGGCAAGGCTGGCAGCTGGAGGACGGAACCGCGCATCCGGACCACACGGGGAAGTCGAACGCGTTCCGACACGCCTTGCTCTACGCCGCGATGACGGCGGACGGGATCGACGAGTCGACATCGATCGAGCTCGGCGTCGCCCACGAAATGGACGGCGACACTCCAGGCGAGGAGTGGGGCACCCACGACTCCTACTCTGACCTGGTTAACAACAAGGCCGGTGCCGCCATCGGTTTGGAACACCAGGGAAAGAGCGTCGAGGAGCTAGCGCCGATCATCGCCGAGATCGTCGAAAACGACGGCCACAACCCGTATGGAACGGACCTGGATCTCACCAGCCCGCGCGGCTGACCACAGGTCCGGAGTCAGCGTGGTTAATCCATGGTGCGGCGGCCAGAGAAGGCACGTCCGAGGGTGACCTCATCGGCGTACTCCAGGTCGCCGCCCACCGGTAGTCCGCTAGCCAGACGCGACACCGTCAGACCCATTGGCCGCAGCATCATCGACAAGTAGGTGGCCGTGGCCTCGCCCTCGGTATTGGGGTCGGTGGCGAGGATGATCTCTTTCGTCTCGCCCTTTTGCAACCGGGTCATCAGCTGCCGTATCCGCAGGTCATCCGGCCCGACACCTTCAAGTGGGTTAATGGCTCCACCAAGCACGTGGTAGCGGCCTCTGTATTCGCCCGTGCGCTCGATGGCGAGGACATCCTTGGGTTCCTCAACCACACATATTTGTTCTTCGGACCGACGCGGGTCCTGGCAGAGCCGACAGGTGTCCGTCTGGGCCACGTTGCCGCAGTTATCGCAAAAACGTACCTGCTCTTGGACGCTACGAAGCGCCTCAATCAGTCTCTCCACCTCGGGCTTGTCGGCCGCGAGCAAATGAAAGGCGAGCCGCTGGGCACTTTTCGGCCCGATGCCAGGCAGTTGCCCCAGCTCTTCGATGAGATCGCCCAGCGCCCCGTCATACATGTCTGTTCCTCACTACATTCCCGGCAGGCCCATGCCGCCGCCCATGCCGCCCAACGCCTCCGAAATGGGGCCAAGTTTCTCCTCGGCCACCTTCTTCGCCTCGTTGTTCGCCGCCTGCACGGCCGCTAGGACCAAGTCTTCGAGGGCCTCGACATCGTCGGGGTCCACTGCCTTCGGATCGATCTTGACGCCGAGAAGCTCGCCCGCACCCGAGACGGTGGCACTGACCAGGCCGCCCCCGGCCGAAGCCGTCACCTCTGACTCGTTTAGCTCCTGCTGAGCCTGCACATAGTCCTCTTGCATCTTCTGGGCTTGCTTAAGCAGGCTCTGCATGTCGCCGCCTGGAAACATTTCTCGCTCCTCGATCACTTTTGCACTTAGTACCAATGGAATCACGAAGCAGCTTCGGATGTGTTCGCGCACGAGTGGCGCCGACGTCCGAAGCGCCGAGGGGCCAGCCTACATCGGTCGCGCCCCGAAGGCGTTTCGCAACATCTGCACCGCCTGGTCATGACTCGTGCCTACTTTTCCTGGCAGATAGGCGTCCGCAGGGGAAGGCTCGTCCTCCGGCGGCGGCACGTCACCTCCCGAGGGTGAACCCTGCGCTTGCGGGGCCCCGGGTGGGGCGGCTGACGTGCCCTCCCAAGGGTCATAGTCGGCCTCGGCCGGGGGCGGGGAGGTGTGAGTGGGCGCGGCGGGCGGGCCGGTCGGCTGAGCGGGGGCAGGCGGGGCCGGGTTGGAGGTGGGGGCGGGCCGCTTGCGAGCAGCCGCCGCTTCAGCGACATCGCATTCGATTTTCCAGTTGCCGCCCAATACCTCGGCCAGCGCGTCCTCGACGACCTTCATCGCGCCTTTTTGCTGGATCGCGGTCGCGTGGAAGGCGTGTTTGAATGCCAGGGTGACCCGGCCGGGGGCCGCGTCAATCACAGTGCCCTCGACCAAGAGGGCCGCAACCGACCGTTTGCGCCCTTTGACCGCTTGCATGATGCGGTCCCATGAACGGCGGATGCCAGCCGCGTCCATCCCTTCCGATTGCCCCGACACCGCCGGCGCTGGGGCGGAGGCAGCGGCCGGGCTAGGGGCGGCGCTAGCTGGACTTTCTGACGGACTGGACGGGGCCGTGGCCACTGGCGGGGTCGCAGCAGGCGGCACCGATGCGGCCGCAGGCTGGGCCTTGGGTTGCTCCGTCGCTGCGGCGGGCGCGCTGGTCGGCTTTACCGCAGGCGTCGGGGTGGGCGCGGGTGATGAGGCTGCGGGCGAAGCAAAGCTGACGGCTCCGCTTTCCAGCCGGTCCAGCCGCTGCAACAGCCCGGGCAGGCTTTCTTCGCTGCCGGGCAGGATCGCCCGCACGCACGCCACCTCGAGCAGTAGTCGTGGCGCGGTGGCACCGCGCATCTTATCCAATCCGGTGCCAATGACCTCGGCCATGCGGGTCAGGGTGGAGGTGCCCATACGGGTGGCTTGGCTGGTCATCTTCGAAAGTTGTTCGGCCGGGACATCGATGAGCCCGGAGGTTCCCGCGTCGGGAACCTGGTTGAGGATCACCAAGTCGCGCAGACGTTCCAGCAGGTCGGCGGTGAAACGGCGCGGGTCATGGCCAGCCTCGATCACGCGATCGATCGTGGTGAGTACCCCTGCGCCATCGGCGGCGGCGAAGGACTCACACATTTCGTCAAGCAGGTTCGCGTCGGTCACGCCAAGGAGGCCCACCGCTTGCTCGTAGGTCACTCCCTCGTCGCCGGAACCGGCAATGAGCTGGTCGAGCACCGACAATGTGTCACGGATGGAACCGTCTCCCGCCCGGACCACCAGCGGGAATACTTCAGCGGCGACGGTGACGCCCTCTTTGTCGCACAACTTTTCGCACAGTTGGCGCATCGGCTGCGGAGGCACGAGCCGGAACGGGTAGTGGTGGGTGCGCGAGCGGATCGTGGGCAGGACTTTTTCGGGCTCGGTGGTGGCGAAGATGAACTTCACATACTCCGGCGGTTCTTCGACCAGCTTGAGCAAAGCGTTGAAACCCGCCGAGGAGACCATGTGGGCCTCGTCGATGATATAGATCTTGAAACGTGACTCCACTGGCGCGAAAACAGCCCGTTCGCGCAGTTCACGGGCGTCGTCAACCCCACCGTGGGAGGCGGCGTCGATCTCAATGACGTCGACCGAGCCGTGGCCGGTGGCCGAGAGGGCCTCACACGGGCCGCACTCGCCGCACGGCTCGGGCGTCGGCCCCTGGGCACAGTTAAGCGAGCGAGCCAGGATGCGGGCCGAGGATGTCTTACCGCAACCACGCGGACCGGAAAATAGGTATGCGTGGTTGAGGCGCTCGTTGCGAATCGCCTGGATCAACGGTGCGGTGACGTGTTCTTGGCCCACGACGTCGGCGAACGTCTGCGGCCGGTACTTACGATAGAGAGCTAGCGCCAAGGCTCCTGCCTTTCCCACTATCGACGAAATTTATGGCCCACCAGCTACGATACGGGCCGAGAGTGACAGCGGTGCGTCAACCCTGGCGCGGGTGAGACGCGACTTCTTTACGCATATTGGCGACCTGGCGTGCAGATGATTCCATTTCGACGGCAAACGCTGCGCGACTATGCCAATCGGGGAGGAAACGCGGCCAGCTTCCCATCCTCACCCACGCACCGGTCGCCTGCGGTATTTCACAACCGGACTCGGCGACATCACACGCATGAGCGTGCTTCATGTGGCAAATGCTCCCACAGCTGATCTGCGTGCCGCTGGTGACGCACCGCCACCTCTGGGAGACCCAGCTGCGCGGCAGCCAGCGACAGACCCCGATGCGCGCGGACCTCTTCGAACCGAAACGTGATCTGGGAGGCCAATTGCAACGCCTTCTCGAACAGCGCGCGTGCCTCGTGGGGCGCACCTAGCCGCAGTTGCCGAAACGCCAGCACGTTCCACACCGACACCTGCCAGATCGCAGAGTTATTCGCATTGGCCAAATGCAAGGCGCGCCTAGCGTAGCTCTCAGAGCGGTCCGCCTCCCCCACCTGATCCCAGATCGCGGCGGCATAGGCCAAAGCCAGCGACGTCATCTCGGTGGGCTGTTCGGTGTCGCACAAGGTAAGCGCTTGCTCGATCGCCTGCTTGGCTTGATCCAGGTTGTTCAGGCAAAAGTGCGCATTAGCCAGATAGACAAGGGCGTCAACCGGCATGGTGCCCCCTCGTCGGTGTCGCTCAAGAGACTCAGTCGCCCAGACAATCGCCTCCTCGAGGCGTCCCACGTGAATGTCGAGCATGGCCATATCCGCCAGCGACTTTGCCTCGGCTTGAACCATGGCGAACTCGCGTTTGAGCTCAATCGACCTCATCAGGTAAGGCCGGGCGAGGTCGTAGCGTCCCGCGTGCGCTGTCAGCAAACCAAAGACACCGGTGACATGAGCTTCGGACAACCGGTCGTCTTGGGCGCGACTGATCTCAAGGCTCTCAGAGCACACCTGAATTCCCCGGTCGAATTGTCCGACCTTCCAATAGGCAATACCGAGGTTGGACAGGTTGGCGCCCAGGTAGTCGACCTGGCCGATGCGGCGGGCGGAATCCACCGCATACTCGCCAATCTCCAGAAACTGCCGATGGAAACCGCGCGTCGTCAGATAGCAGAGGATATTGCGCGACAACAACATCGCATGCCAGGCCAGCCCCTCCCGATCGGCCAGGAAGATCGCGCCAATGACCGACTGATGATGGTCACCCAACCACGCCAGCGCCGAACAGTTGTCCGAGACCTCCGGCAACACCACTTCGGGCAGATTCAGCGGGTGGCCAAAGGAACGGCGACCGGGGAACATGACCCGGCTGACGTTGTCCGAGGCGGCCACATAGTAGTCCAACAACCGCACGATGCCCTCACGCAGACGCAACGGGTCATGTCCGCGGCGCACCTCGTGGGCAAAGCAGCGCACTAGGTCGTGAAAAGAGTAGGTGCCGGCCTTGTGTTGTTGCAGCAACTGCATGTCAAGTAGATGTTCAAGCAGCTCTTCGGCCGCGTGGGCATCTGTGCCCAGCAACGCTGCGGCCGAGGCCAGGTCGATGTCGTTGCTGGGGTGCAAGGACAAAAGCTGGAAGGCTTCCCGCTGGGACGAGGAAAGCACCTGGTAGGACATGTCGATGGTGTTGGTGACGGAGCGCATCTCGGAGGAAAGTTCGGCGATGCGGCGTTCGTCGTTGCGGAGCCGATCGACCAGGTATTCGAGGCTCCAGCGGGGACGGTTGCGCAGACGGGCGGTGGCCAGACGCAAAGCCAAGGGCAAACGTACGCACAAGTCGGCCAGTTCCGCGGCGGCAATGGGCTCGGCCGCAACTCGTTCTTGTCCTAGAACGCGGATAAGGAGGGTACGGCTTTCCTCAGTGCTCATGGCCCCCAGCGAAACCCAACTCGCCCCATCAATGTCGATCAGCCGCATTCGGCTGGTGACGAGGACCAGGCATTCGGTCGAGCCGGGCAACAGTGGCTGCACTTGCGCCGAGTTCGCGGCGTTGTCCAACAAGATGAGAATCTTGCGACCTGCCAGGGCGGCACGCCACGTGCCAGCTTTAGCTTCGAGGCCGTTGGGGATTTGCACACTGTCAAGTCCGATGTCGCGCAAGAGGCGGTCTAGGGCGGCCTCGGCAGACAGGGCGTCTTTATCGGGCGTGAAGCCTTGCAAGTCTATGTAGACCTGGCCATCGGGGTAGTGCTTGGCCAACTGATGGGCGGCGTGAACCGCCAAGGAGGTCTTTCCGCTGCCGCCCATGCCATCGATGGCGACGATGCGGGTGCCACAGTTGGGCTTTTGTGCCAGTTGGCGGATGCGGTCCAACTCCTCGCTACGGCCGGTGAAGTCGGCCAACGAGTACGGCAGGGAGGTGCGGATGGGCGTCGGAGAGGTTAGCTCACTTTGCCGCGAGCTTCCCCCGACCGACGTGGTTGCCGACGGGGCACTCAACGTGGGACTTTCTCGCAGGATGTCCTCGTGCAGCTTCTTCAGTCGCACAGAGGGGTCGATTCCCAGTTGTTCGGCCAACAGCTCCCGTACGTCCCGGAATTCATCGAGTGCTTCGGCTTGGCGTCCACAGCGGTACAGCGCGACCATCAAATGGGCGCGCAGGTTCTCCCGCAGCGGATGCGCGGTGATTTCTTCGCGCAGGTCACTGATGATCTCGCTTCCCTCGCCAAGCTGGAGGCGCAGATCGAAAAGTTGTTCCTTCGCGGCCAGATGTCTCTCGTCCCAGGCGATCGCGGCGGCGGTGATCACCTTGCCGCCTTGGTGGGCCAGTATCGGCCCGCGCCATAGGTTTAGCCCCTGTTGCAGCAGTTCGGCGGCGCGGCCGATGTCCCCTTCGTCGCTGGCGCGCCGGGATGAACGTAGCCAGTTGCGAAATTCGGCCAGATCCAATTCGTCGTCGTCGATGCGAATGCGGTAGCCGGGACCGGCCGTATAGATGACTTCGCCTTGCTTGGGGATGCGTTGGCGCAGGTCCGAGATCGCTTTGCGTACTTGGTGGCCAGCCGAGGAGGGAGGTTCGTTGTCCCAGGCCGCCTCGACCAGCCGCGAGACCGGGATGATCTTTCCGGGCTCCAGCAGCAGCATGGTCAGGACCCGTTCCTGAATTGTTCCCCCCAGCCGCAGCGGGTGTGAGCCATTCCAAGCCTCAATGGGGCCCAGGATGTTGAATCTGAGGGAATGCGCGCCTGAATTGTTCATTTTCATAGAGTTTCCTTGTGCGGGATGAGCACGGAGCACGGTCTCAATGAGGTTCACCTTGTGAGTGCAAGCGCATTCGCTGATGCGGAACCGATCCGGGAACGGCGTGGGAAGTCCTCGATGGATTCTCGGTTTGACAGGTAAATGCGACCGAGAGCCCGTCTGAAGCCATTTGATGCCGCTTTGGACGCATTGATTATATGGAAATTCATGTCCCTTTTCAAGCGGGCTCTCTTCCCAGCACATTCTCCACCCGACGTACCGACCGGTAATAGTCTTACTCAGAAATTCAAATAAAGTGACGTACGCAACATTGATTTGTTGGGATTGCCTTGATGTGGTCGCGAGAGATTTCTACCCGGCGGAGCAACCGTGAGAACCGCACACCCCAAAGAAAATACCCCACAGATTCAGCTGCGATCGGCCCTACCAGACCTCCTACGTGCACAAGTGCAACTACGAGGCGAATCAATAGTGGTTTCCGATGACCAGAAATCGCTTACTTATATTGAACTCGAACGGGCTTGTTCGCAATTGTCGTCTCACTTGAAAAGACTCGGCGTCAAACCTGACGACTGCGTTGGAATCTACGCTGATCCTTCGACCGACCTCATGACTGGCGTCTGGGGGATTCTCTTTTCCGGGGCGGCCTACCTACCCCTGTCCCCGGACTACCCGGTGATGCGCCTGCGCTACATGATTGAGGACAGCAAAACCCGGGTCATCCTTACGCAAAGCCACTTGCGCGAGCAACTATCCAATTTCATACCAAACGATACCATTGTTGTTGATATCTCCACAGTAGAAGAACTGGATAATGCGGACATTCCACTTAAGCCGGGGTCGGTCGACAGCCCCGTCATGCGCCAACTAGCCGCAGGCAGCACCCACCCAAAGAACCGAACCCCTTCCACAGTGGCCCGTGGATCGGCAGGTGCGACTCGCGATGGCCTTAGCCGTTCCCGTCTCGATACCGCTCGCGCTCGCAACCTGGCGTATGTGATCTATACATCCGGGAGCACTGGAAAACCGAAAGGTGTCGGTATCGAAAACCGCAGCATCGTCTCACAAATGCGCTGGATGGAATCATGCGGCTATGTAGGCTCATCCACCACAGTGCTACAAAAAACTCCCATGAGTTTCGATGCCGCTCAGTGGGAGATTCTCTCCCCGGCTATGGGAAGTCAGGTGGTCATGGGATCACCCGGCATGTACCGCGATCCTGAAGCAATCATTTCCGCCATTGTGAAAAACGAGGTCACCACTGTTCAATGCGTGCCTACGCTACTCCAGGCACTTATCGACACTGGTCAATTCCATTCCTGCGGCTCGCTCTCGCGCGTATTCTCTGGCGGAGAGGCACTCTCAAAGAAACTCGCGCGCACCATTTTGACTGAGCTTCCCTGGGTGTCGCTGGTTAACTTGTATGGGCCAACCGAATGCACCATTAACTCCACTTTCCACGCCATCGACAGCCTCGATGAACTCGATGGCCCCGGATCAGTCCCCATTGGGATTCCCGTCGATAACACACAGTGCTACATCCTGGACCACAACATGGCCCCAGTGGACGTGGGCGAAACTGGCGAGTTGTACATCGGTGGCGCACAGCTGGCGCGAGGCTACCTACATCGCGATCAACAAACTCGCGAGAAGTTCGTCCCCTCCCCGTTCGTCCCCTCCGAACGCCTCTACCGCACCAATGACCTGGCCTATTGGAACCCCGATGGAACCATCCAGTTCGTCGGACGTAGCGACAACCAGATCAAGCTACGCGGTTACCGAGTCGAACTGGACGAAATCTCCCTGGCCATCGAAGAACACACCTGGGTGCGCCGCGCCGCGGCCATCATCACCGACGACCCTCGGACAGGCCACCACAACCTGACCGCGTGCATCGAACTCAACCCGGCCGAAGCGGCCCTCATGGACCAGGGCAACCACGGCTCACATCATCAATCAAAAGAAAACAAGCTCCAGGTCAAAGCACAACTGTCGAACCCGGGGCTGCGTGAGGCCTCATCCTTGGCGACCAAGCCCGTTATAGCCCTACCTGGCAAAGAGGAATCACCTGAGCAGCGCAGCGCGGCATTCGGACGCAAGACCTACCGTTTCTACGAAGGCGGCGACGTCACCCGCGCCGATATCGAAGCCCTCCTGCAACCGCCTCCAGTCAACCCATACTCGCGAGACCTAGCGGACCTATCGTTGGCCGAATGTGGTGAGATATGGCGCTGGTTCGGCCAATTTCACTCCGAACAGCGGCTACTGGCCAAATACTCCTATGCCTCCCCCGGATCGCTATACGCTACACAGATGTACGTCGAGGTCAACGGCATTGCGGGACTACAGGCAGGCATCTACTACTATCACCCGGCCGATCACACCTTTGTAAAAATCGCTCCAGTTGACCGGTGCACCGGCAAAGGAAACGACAAACGATTGTCAGTGCACTTCATCGGCAAGAGGAGCGCCATCGAGCCGGTCTATAAGAACAACATCCTGGAAGTGCTGGAGTTCGAGACCGGACACATGGTCGGCGTCTTCGAGGAAATCCTGCCGCCACTAGGTTTGACAATTCGCCCAGGGTCGTTTCAACCCCAGGTCAAAGACGTCCTCGACGTCGCCGCCGAAGACTACTACCTAGGCACCTTCGACATCGATTCCAACGATGGAGCCGCGCACAACGACTTCACCGACGTGTTCGTGCAATCGCACCCCGGCCGCATCGCAGACCTGCCAGCAGGCCACTACCGTTACGTGGCTGGACAACTGCAATACCTAACCGAGGAGATCATCCAAGCCCGCCACGTCATCGCGATCAACCAGCAAGTGTGGAAGCGGGCAGCCTTCGGCATCTCGGCGATCTCGCGCGCCCCTCAACCGTGGCTGGAATACATCAGCCTCGGCACGAAACTGCACCACCTGCAACGACGCGGGCTCACTCGACCAGGCCTATCACTGGGCTTTATGTCCTCTGGTTACAGCTCCAAGACCGGCAATCCACTCCCTGCCTCACAACGCATCGACGACATCCTCGGTCGAGTCGACATCGACAGTGGAGCGTCATACTTCTTCGTGGGCGGCAAAGTGTCCGCAATGCAAATCGCCTCCGAGGGAATGCGGGAGGACACCGTCCACATGCAGGGACCCGCCGAGGTCATCCGGGAAGATCTGGCCAACGCGCTGCCCGACTACATGATTCCCAACCGAGTCATGGTGCTCGACGCCCTACCGCAAACCGACAACGGAAAAGTCGATGCCAAGGCGCTCACCCAGACCGTCACAAAAATGCAGCCCAAGGCAGCTGAGCATGTGGAGCCATCGACCCCGACCGAGCAATGGTTGGCCCGCATCTGGGCAGAAGCGCTCAAATACGATGAGGTGTCGATCGAGGACAACTTCTTCACCGTCGGAGGCAACTCACTCATCGCGGTGTCCATGGTCAACCGGATCAACCGCGAACGAAACACCACATTGCCATTGCAGGTGCTCTTCGACTGCCCTAAACTGCGTCAACTGGCAGCCCACCTCGATACCGAAGGTCCACAAACCTCGTCCCGGCTGATACGGCTCAACGATCTCCACGAGGGCAACCCCGTATTCTGCTGGCCCGGTCTCGGCGGCTACCCCATGAACTTGCGGACACTTGCCCAGCGCTGGAATGGGAATGGCCCATTCTTTGGTGTCGCGGCGCACGGAATCAATCCCAACGAGACGCCCTACGCCACCATCGGCCAGATGGCCGCGGCCGACATCGCCGAACTGCGAGGCGTGCAACCTGAAGGGCCCTACAAGCTATGGGGTTATTCGTTCGGGGCCCGCGTCGCGTTCGAAGCCGCATGGCAACTGGAACAAGCCGGGGAGCATGTCGAAGAAGTACTGCTGCTGTGCCCTGGCAACCCCCGCGTTGGGGATGGTGAACCACCAACCCGGCGCGAGTCCAGTTGGGACAACCGCACCTATGTGACGATCCTGCTCTCCGTGTTCACCGGCGCCATAACAGGTCCTCAGGTGGAACGCTGTATTTCGTCGGTCCACGATGAGGAGTCGTTCGCCCAGTTCGTGCATGAGCTGCTGCCGGAACTAGACCTCGCCCTCATCCACCGCATCCGGGCGATCGTGGCCGAGACATTTGAGTTCGAGTATTCCTTTCGGGAATTGAACGAGCGCTCGCTCAACGCCCCGGTACGGATCTTCAAGGCCCAGGGAGACGACTACTCCTTTATCGAAGGCGCTACTGGCTACTCGGCAACCCCGCCGCAGGTGTTCGAGCTGGAAAGCGACCACTATCAGGTGTTGAAGCCCGCCGGTGTCGACCAACTAATCGCGGCAATCGGCCAAAGTCAAAGCGGTTAAGACACGGCCACCCTCGCTCGGAGGGCATCATCCCCTTGGCTGTCCCCCCAACGCGAAGGGAGACCCACTAAAGGTGTGGGCGACTCGCGGTTAACCGCGAGTCGCCCACACCCGAAAATCTCGGCTCGACCGAAGCCGTGACCTCAACGGTGACCTTCGGCGGACATCGGTTCGATAACCACCTCAGCTTCGAAGCGATCCCCCAGCTGGCGCAGACGCCGTTCGCATTCCACTCGACTGGGAGCCGAGGCCACCGCCGCAATCAGGAAATCCGACGAAATGGCAGCGTCGCCCAACACCTGGCCGGGTTCGGCGAACAGACCACAAAATTCCACCCAATCCTCTGCCGGATACTGAGGCATCGCCACCACCCGCCCCGGCCGTTTCATCATCAATGCCTGGCCCGACATCTGCCGTGGGGCCATCCGCCCCTGCGCCGGTACGCCCGGCAAGTCCAGACCCACATGGGCCCGGGCCGCGTACTCCGCCGGGTTCACCCCAAACACCGCCGTCTGCGCCTCCCGAATTCGCGCCCCACCCGGACGACACGCCACCTCGCAAAACACCAATCTGTCATCGGGAGTATGGAAAATCTCGGCATGGAACGGATACGTCTGTGGCCCCTGAAGCGCCGTCAAAGCCTCATCGCACAGGGCCAACAAACGCGGCGTCAACGGGTCGTCCTCATCCAACGTCACGTCGATGCGCGCTTTCGGATCCTGCTGGAATGAGGCCAGATCATATTGATACTGCGAAGGCCACGCCATGACCGTGCGTCCTTGCGCCACCAATCCGTCCACATGACACATCTTGCCGGGGACGAACGCCTCCATCAACAAATCTTGGCGCCGCACCGCGCCGGTGGGATACTCCTGGCGCAATAGCTCGTCAAGTTCGTCCGAAGAGCGAACTATCCGCAACCCGATCGACCCATAACCGTCCCGACTCTTGAACACCAGCGGCAGACCGTGACGGTCGCCAAACGCCCGCACTCGCTCGACATCGGTGGCCAGTTCATGAGGCGCTACCTCAATCCCGGCCGCCCGCAAACGGCGCTTCATGAGCACCTTGTCTCGCCAACGCGGCACATCCGCCGGTTTCTGCCCCTCCAGCCCCAACTGGTCGCGCAGGCGAGCCGCCCTGATCAAGTCCGCCTCATGATAGGCGAGCACGTGCGTGACCTGGTACTTCTCGGCTAGTTCGAGGGCCCGAGAGTACACCGAGGCGCTGTCGAAATCGTCAAAGGCCTCAAAGTGCGCATACCCAGGTAGGGACACAGGGCACTCTTCACCTGCGGCAAGAATCTTATTCCGGTCAGCCAAGAGAACGACATCGCCGTCTGCATCGGCAACCCATGTCGCATAGTGAAACGGCTCCAGACCAAAACGGTGTAGAACAAGCAGACTCATCGGCGGGCCTCCACTGTGAAGCGCTCTGACTCATGTGGCACCGAGTGTGTCCGGACAGTGCTAGCGGCCAACTCAGGTCGGTGGGGTGCCTCAGCAGCGACTTCCGGAGCCGGTCGCAATAGCAACTCCGCCCGGGGACGAGTGCGGACCTCAAGCGTCTGGTTGACCAACTTCTCGCACAATGTGATGGCCGAGGCCGTATCCACATCACGCACCGCCACGTACCCGAGGCGGTCCCAATTGTCCGCCAAGGGCCTGACCGGGTCCCCGACTTCAACAGTGAGCTCAGAGGAAATCAGGTTCGGGTGGGCAGCCACGTCCTGACGGCCCTCGACGAGGGAGACAACTCCGCTGGGCCGCACAATAAAGCGCGTACAGGTCCCACCGGTGGGCACGGGCGCTTCGCGCAGCGGCGCGATGAGACCCATCGGCCAAGCCAACCCATAGGTGGTCAAGTCAATGCCATAGGCCTCTTCGACCAAGTCGGCAATAGTGCCCCCGCCGATGCGGTTGTGGGTTTCGATAATGACCGGCCCATCCGGGCCAACCCGCAGCTCAGTGTGCGTCGGTCCGTCTCTTACCTGCAACAAGTCAAGCAGACCGGTGACTGTGGCACGGATGTCAGATTCGGTTTGAGCCTCCAGCCGTGCCGGCAGCGCGTGCCCTAGTTCGGCGAAATGGTCCTCGTCGACGAGTTTTTCGGTGATGGCGACAATGACGTGTTGGCCATGGAAGCTCAACGCCTCAACCGAGTATTCGGGTCCGTCGATGTATCCCTCCATGAGGAACTGCTCGACGGTGAACAAAGTCGAACCGCGGTCAGTGCGAGTACCGGTCAACTCACATATGCGGTCCCATACGGGTCCCACGTCGGCGGGGCCCGAGACCTTCATGAGCCCGAACCCGGCCGTGGTCGCAGTCGGTTTGACGATGAATGGATACCCGGCGCTGGCTCCAAAGCGCAATAGCGAGTCGCGGTCGGTGGCGAGCTGGGCGGCAACCGTACGGAAATCGTTGGCGGCCAAATACTGTCGCATCTGCCACTTGTCGCGCATGCGGCGGATGGTCTCAACGCTAGTGCCATCGTGGCCGAATTCGGCGTTGAGTCGCGCCGCTGTCTCTAGGCCGCCTTCGGTCAAGGACAGGATCGTGGTCACGTCCCATACCCGCATCGCGGCGGCGGCGATGGGTTGGGTTTGTGCGTAGTCGGTGTAGTCGAGCACGAGAAGCACATCGGCTGCCTGGACTTGGTAGGGGTTGATCTTGTCTGGGTGCTGGATGAGGATCAGATGCGCTCCCAACTCCTTGGCTCGCCGTATATGTTGGTCGACGCCGCCGATAAGGAGCAGTGATCCTGCTGGTTTGGGGAGGTGTTGTGTCATTGTTCTGCCTCAGTGGGTCTGTTGCCGGGTGCGGTTGTGCTGGTGAGGTCGAGGATGGCCATCGCGGGATGTGCCTTAATGGCCGCTGGGAGTCAACCGAGCGATGTGGCCGGTCACTCCGGTGCGCCCTCCGGGTTGGTTCTGGTGTGGACTCCCAGGTGGGCCGTGACGGTCGCTATGCGTTCTTTGACCTCCTGTGGTGTGTCCCCTCCGACGACGACGTGGCCGTGGCGGGTCCCTGAATGCACAGCCGCTGGCAGCACCTCACCGGCAGTGAAGGGGAATTTCAACTCCCGTACCCACGGCCACGCCACGGCCGCTTCCCGATCGGGTTCGGCCGTGAGTTCCCCGGGCGGGAAACGAAAGAATCCGACCGCGCCATACTGGTAGGCCTTGATCTGGGGCAGCGGACGATGTGCCAATGACCTGAATATCGCGGCTTCGATGTCGAAACCGGTGGCAGTCTCGATGACGGCCGGAAGTCGGTCGCCGCCAAGCCGGGCCTGTGATTCGACAATCCGCACCCCGCGCTCGGTCAGGATGGCTTCGGTGTGGGCGGGCCCGAAGGTGTACCCGGCCAGGTCAAGTAGCGCAAAGGCGGCGTCTTTAAGCCGCGAGGTGTCTGCGGACGATAGCGGAGCGGGGTGGATATGCCCAGTCTCCACAAATGTGGGCGCGCCGGTGGTTTCCTTGGCCGTCACACCAATCAAATGGTGACGGCCTTCCACGGTGAGTGTCTCGATGGAGTATTCGGGCCCTGAGAGAAACTCCTCGACCACGAAGGGCCCGGTGATCTCGGCTGCTTCAACTCGGTGACGCCACTGTTCCAGGTCATCCATATCCCCGATGAGGCCAACCCCTCGCGAGCCCGAGGAGAGGGCGGGTTTGACGATGACGGGTGCCAATGTGGCCTGTTCGATGTCGCCCAACCCCTGGGAACATACCGCCACGGCCGCCTCAACGGTGTCGACCTGCTGGTAGACGACGCGATGCTCGGGGTGTTCGTTGAGGGTGGCTCTCATGGTGGCCTTGTCGTTGAGGATGCGTAGCGACTGCGGCCTATTGAGCGCGACCGACCCAGCGGCCTCAGCGGCTGCGACCATTGTCGCCTCAGCCCCCACATGTACAACCGCGTCAATATCGTGCCGCGTGACCACGTCTCGAATCAGGTCGGCAAGCCCCTCGAGGTCGGAAAAGTCCGCCAGATAGAGGCTGGCGTGTTCCTCCACCTGGAGCAAATAATCCTGGCTTTGCAAAGCCGGGTCCCAAATGGCCCATACCTCGAATCCCGTTTCGACGGCTTTGCGGGCCAGCTGGTGATAGGGCATGACCATGAGTAGGCGTTTGATATCGGTTGGCACAGTTCCCCCTATGTGGCAACAAGGTTGGATTCCCGCGCCGCGCGTTGTTCGCGGATGCGCAGAAGCGAGCGGTAGAAGGCGATGGCACCGATCCCACATAGTCCGTAGAGGATTGCCATCGTGTACGAAGGGACGAAGGCGCCCAGGATGACGCAGCCGGAGCCGATCAGCAACCCAATGCGCGCGTTGAGCCCATAGGCGGCAAGGTACTTGGTGCGCGCGTTCGGATCGACCAAGTCGGCCAACAACACCTGCTTGATCGGCACGTTGGAGATCTCACCGATGGTGAGCACCACGGCCGCGACTATGAGCAACCAGCCGGAATTACTGACGGCCCAAACCATGTAGCCAGCGGTGAAAAGCGTGATGCCGCCGTAGAGACGCCACCGGTCGGATAGCTTCCCAAACAAAACCCCGGCGAACAGTGCCAGCACGACGATGAGCACCGTATTGACCGCACGCAGGATTCCCAGCATCTCCACACCGCCGATGGCGGCCTTCCACTCCCCCCAAGAGACGAGCGTCTGGCGCGGGAATTCCTCAGCCAAACGCACTGCGATGTAGTAGCCAATCTGCACCTCGATCGCGCGGGTGAGAACGGCGGCGAGCATCAGCCGGAGGAAAACCGTGTCGCGCGCGACTTCGACGTAACCGCGCACCATGCCCAGGATGCCTCGGCGCGCGGCCTCGGTGATCTGCGGCATCGTCTCGGTGAGCCAAATCCAGGAAATGATCAACGTGACCAGGCAGAGAACCGCCGAACCGGCCAATAGCCACATAAAGAAGTTGCCGTAGAGGAAACCACCGGTGAGCGCGCCGCCGGTGAAGGCAAGGTTGATCGACCAATAGTTGATCGTGTAGACGAGCTTGCGGTTCTCCGGCGAGGAGGCGTCGATGAGCATCGACTCCCCCGCCGGGATCGCCACATTGCACACGACCTGGTTGAGCAGGAAGAATCCAAACACGGCCACACCGGAGTCCCACCAAGGTGAGACAGCCACAGTAAGGCCGACAAATGTGACCAGGGCACCCACTTCACCAAAGAGAAACAGCGGGCGGCGGCCGTGAATGTCGGCCAGGTGTCCGCCGACAAAGTTACTCACAATCGCCGCGGCGGCGACGATGAGAGAGAGCACGCCCGCGGTGGCAATACCGTACAGGCCGGTCAGATAGATGACCATGAGCGGCATCAGCATGATGGCAAGGAAGCGCTGCACGAATCCGACGCCAATGCGGATACGCAAGGTGGGGTCGAGGCTGCTCCAACTCATGATGACGTCCACATGGACAGGTACCGCTCACCAGTGTCAGGCAGGATCGTCACTATTGTCTTGTCCGCGTATTCGGGCTTAGCCGACAATTCACCACACACATGCGCGGCGGCCCCGGATGAGACGCCCGCGAGGATGCCCGCGTTTCGAGCCAGTGACCGCGTGGCCGCGGCGGCGTCCTCATCGGTGACGGTGACGATCTGATCTATCAACGAGGTGTCAGTGGTATCGGCAACGAACCCTCCATTGTAGCCGGGGATCTTATGCGATCCGGCTTCCCCGCCCGACAACACAGGGGAGCCAGCGGGCTCCACGGCGACAACATGCATCGTCGGCTGGTGCTGCTTGAGAAAGCCAGCGACTCCAGTGAGCGTGCCCCCGGTGCCCACCCCACACACCAACACGTCGATGTGGCCGCCTAGAGAGGAAATCGCTCCCCAAATTTCGGGCCCCGTCGTCTCGAAGTGAGCCCGCACGTTATCGCGATTCTCATGCTGGCAGGGAAACCACGAGCCCTCAGTGTCGCGATGAATCTCCACAGCCTTGTCGATCGCCCCCTGATAGCGCAGTTCAGCAGGCGTTTGCACAACCTGGGCACCCAAGGTCTTCAACAGCGCCACCCGCTCGGCCGTAGCATTGTCAGGCAGCACGACGACACACCGGTGCCCACGCGACGCAGCCAGCGCCGCCAACGAAATCCCGGTGTTGCCAGAAGTGGCCTCGACGATGACGCCGCCAGTGGGTGGCAGGTCGCCGCGTTTCTCGGCCTCCCGCAGCATGTACCAGGCGGCGCGATCTTTGATACTGGAGAGTGGGTTGGCCGCTTCCAATTTGGCGAAGACGGCCGTGCGCGGGGAAATGTGGGGCAACCGTAGCCGTATCAGCGGAGTGGAGCCCACCAGATCTTCGATGCCGTCGACGACCGGGAGAGCGGTATCGAGTGAGGGGTTGACCATGGCGTTTCTCCTTTAGGAACGCGATGCGTCGCTAGTGGCAGCCATGTGGACCAGGTGCGGCGCATCCTTGTGGTTAGCTTCGGCCTCGGGTGGAAGGTCAGTTCGATAGGGATGACTAGGGGGCTGCTCTGGGCTCGGGTGAGCGCTTCGGTAGATTTCCGCGTCGCCACTGTGGTCACCAGATTGGGCTGAGCCTGCGGCGATTTCGGTGCAAGGAGTCTGTTGTGGGCCAAAAGAGGTGTCGATGCTCTTGCCTTCTCCCACCGGGGCCAACACCCGCCACCGAGCCGGGATGTCGGTCACGACCAGCGCTTGAGCCCCCACGACGGCACCTTCGCCAATGGTGATGGGCCCGAGCACAGTGGAATTGGCCCCGAGAATCACTCCGTTGTGGACAACCGGATGCCTTCGTTCGCCGTCAGGGCGCGCGCAATCCCGCCACCAGCCGACAGCCCCAAGCGTCACCTGGTGGTAAATAGTGACATCGTCGCCGACGGTGGCCGTTTCCCCAATGACGACGGCAGCGCCATGGTCTATGAGAACTCGTCGCCCCAAGTGCGCCCCGGGGTGTATCTCAACGCCGGTTTGCGAGCGGGCACTACGGGCTAGCGCGCGAGCGATAAGTCTGAGGCCGCAACGGTATAGCGGATGGGCGATGCGGTGAGTCCACAATGCGGGTAGAGCCGGGTGGGTGAAGGCTTCGAAGATGTTACGCACCGACGGGTCTCGTTGCACGATGGTGCGGACATCCTCCCTAAGTACTGAGAAGAATCCCCCTGGCCTGAACATGGTGTCCTTTCCGGTGACGGTGCGGTTCTAGGCGACTGGGGCCGGAACTGGCTGACGCGAGCCACAGGGCTCCGGCGAGGGCAACGCGGCCAGAGTCGCGGCAACGAGACGGTCAAGTCGGGAGCGGACCTCCGGGTCGGTAAAGCACCCGCCGCTGCGTTCCAGAGCGAAAGCACCACCAATAGCCACCGGGTCGCACTCCACGACCCGAGCCCCACAGTTGGTGAGGACCTCCCGCAAACGGGGTTGAACATTTTCGCCTCCGGCCCGGCCCGGAGAGGCGCTGGCGATGGCGACGGGGAGGCCGGTCAGTGGGGAGTTCCCGCCGGGGCGGGAGAGCCAATCGAGGGCGTTTTTCAACACTCCGGGTGGGAAGCCGTTGTAGGCCGGGGAGGAGATGACGAGGGCGTCAGCGTGGCCAACGGTGTCTTTGAGAGCTTGCACATCAGTACCGATTCCAGCGGACTCGATGTCTTCGCTGAAGTGTGGGAACTGAGCGATGGGGACATTCACGACGGCAAGATCGCGGTGGTGGCGAGTGATGATGTCGGTGATCGTGGCAATCACGGCGGAATTGACCGATTCACGGCGGATGCTGCCTGACATCACGGCAATGGTGGCCATTTAGGTCGCTCCTCGGCTTGGTGATGGGAGGGCCTCGGCCAGTCCTAAGCGGCGTGGTCTAGCCCAGTGGCTGAGGTCTTCGGGTCTGGGCCAAGGATGATGCAGCGAGTTCCTGGACAGTTCCCAACCAATTCCCTTAGGCGAGGGTGGCCCGGCCGGGCACCGGGATTGTTTGGGAGGCAAAACCGGCTCATCGGCTCCCCGGCAACGCGAGTCGATGTAACCTTTAGTAATGAAAGAGCTACTTTCCGCCAATTGGCCTCTAGTGGTGGCCCGTGGTTTCCTCGCTGTGCTCTTCGGGGTGATGGCTGTCGTCTGGCCGGGAATCACGTTGCTGTCGCTGGTGTTCCTGTTCGGCATTTACGCCCTTATCGACGGTTTCACCAGCGTTTTCGTCGGCTTGTCTCGTCTCAGCGGTGAACGGTGGATTCCGCTGGCTTCAGGTGGCCTGGGAATTCTCACCGGTATCCTCGTGCTGGCCTGGCCGGGCATCTCCGCCGTGGTCCTGCTGGTATTCGTGGCCATTTGGGCCTTGATCATCGGCTTTAGTCAATTGTGGTCAGCGCTGCGATTGCACGGTGACTTCACCGGTCGCGCCCTCATGGCATTGAGCGGAGTGGCCATCGTGGCGCTGGCCGTCTATATGTTGGCGCAGCCGGGGCAAGGCGCGGTCGCGCTGGTGTTCGGCATCGGGTTCTTGGCCATCGTGTGGGGTCTGTTCACGGTCGCGCTGGGCTTCCGGATGCGTTCAGTGGCTCGGCAGTTGGAGCAAGTCGATACCACTGAGAGCTCGCCGGTCTTGTGAGAGTTCGGCCCTGTCGCATCGCGTTGGGGTCGAACTGCTGTACCGAGCTCTATAGCTCTTGGTCGTCCTCGTCCACAGATTCACGCTCAATGTCAGCGATGGCGCTATCGCGTCGTTTCAGGATCGAGGCCTGTTTGTCTCGCAGCCAATCGGCGCGCTCGCTGGCGCGCTGGATCGAATCGTCGGGTTCTGCGGGCTCAATCGGTACCCCGCGCCGCCCGGTCTCGCGCTGGAAGAGCTGATCCAGTTCGGGAATCAGCACCATGACCGGGCCGGTGAACCACCCCGTTTGGGCTTCCTTGGTGCGAATCCATCCCTTGTACTCGATTTCGCACAGCACCTGCTGCTGCCCTGCCTCGTCCTCGTCCATTGCCCGCTGGGCGGTCAAAGCCCAGATGGTGAACAGTGCCCCAACGGCTTTCTTCGACACCCACGCCCGCCCTGGTACTGGCGGAAGAGCCCCGCGCATGGACTCGGCGCAGCCATCGGTGATGAGGCGCGACACGATTTCGTCTATCGACCGGGTACGTAGAGCCTTAACTTTGTCCCACTTGGCAGTCCGGCCGTCGAAACCGATGAAGTCGGGACCAATATCGATGCGGCCGAAGCGATCGAGTTGATTGAGGAGGACGCCCGTACCACGACGCGGCTTTTCACCAGCGGTGATGAGCTGGCCCAGGCTCCAGTGCCAAGGCTCGGAAACCGGGTATGGGGGCAGCTGGACCCGCTGTAGCGTCGCTTTGACGTCCATTTCGTCGTAGGCGTTCTTAGCCGAAGCCCACGCCTGGGACACCGAAACACGGCTGTGTGCGGCAGTCTCGCGGGCACGCACGGAGGCCGACTGGGTCGAAGACACCACCGAGCCTGTGGCCGAGGTGGTCACGTCAGTTACTTTTTCGCCATAGGACTTTGAGGCTTCCCCAGCTTGCTTGGCCGCGTTCGAAAGCCGGTCCTTAAAACTCATGCAAGAAATATACCCATCTAAGGCAAGGACTTTTCCCAGCGCAAGACCTATTTGACGAGGGCGGGCGCTTCCACTGGCTCGGTGGGAATGTGCTTCATGTTCCGCAGCGGGGAGAAGAACACTCCCAGAAACGCCACGCTCAAACCCGCCCCGCCGATCCACATGGTCGTCTGTACCCCGAATGCCTGACCGAGGATTCCTCCGGTCAATCCACCGATGGGCATGGTTCCCCAGGCGATGAAACGGATCGTGGCATTCATCCGCCCCAGCAGAGCATCAGGGGTGATTGCCTGCCGGAAACTGACCTGCGTGACGTTGTAAATAACGATGGTGGCCGAGGAGATCGTCATCCCGGCGACAGCCAGCCAAAGTTTCCATCCTGGTTCGGCCCACGCCATCAACAGCATCATGGGGCCACCGACGAGGCACGATATCCAAATAATGCGCCCTTGGCCTATGAGAGCGGCCAGCCGCCGGACACTCAACGCGCCGAGTATGCCACCTAGACCGACTACGGAGGAGATGAGTCCGATCATCGCCGGGCTGAGGCCGAGATTTTCGGTGTAGTACAGCATGATGATGGACATGACCATGGACGAGGAAAAAACGAAACTGGCAATGGTGATGACCACGGCCCGCAAGATCGGATTTCCCACCACGAAGAAGAGACCCTCTCGAATCTCCCGGATCAGGTTTGCGTCAGGTTTTGGTTCCGGCTTAGGTTCCCGCTTGCGAATCCCCGCTACCGCCAGGGCCGAGCAGGCGATTCCCACTGCCGATACGGCCAGTGCGAACGGGGCGGTCAGGAGGGCGACGAGCTGACCACCTAGGCCGGGGCTGGCCACTTCGGATACAGCCCGCATCGACTCGAGTTTGGCGTTGCCTTCTGGCAAGTTTCTTCGCCCCACCAGGTGTGGCAGATAACTTTGGTAGGCCACGTCGAAGAAGACGGTCGCGCAGCCGAGGGTGAAGGCGACCGCGTACAGCTGCCACATGGTGAGTAGGTCGAGGGCCCACGCGGCGGGCACTGTCAGCAGGGCACCGGCCCGGATGAGGTCACAGGTGATGAGGACGCGGCGGCGGCGCATCCGGTCGACCCAAGCTCCGGCTGGCAGGCCGATGAGGAGAAACGCGGCTGTTTGGCAGGCGGCCAAGAATCCCATTTGCAATGGTGAGGCGTCCAGGGCGATGACCGCAGTCAGGGGGAGGGCGATCAGAGTGGTGGCGAGGCCGAAGTGGCTGGCCGAGGTCGATATGAACAGGCCACGGTAGTCGTGGTCGCGCAGGAGCCCGAGGCGGGTTCGGATGCTCATGGAGCCTCACTATCGGAGATTGAGAAATAATGTCAGCTTGACATCACAATAGCATCATTGCGGCGCTGAATATAGTGTCAGCATGATGCTTTCTGACGCGGAACGCTGCCACCTAAGGCTCAACGTGCGCCTACCGGCACCTTCAGCCGCTTTGGCGCGGCGAGCTTTTCTGCGGCTATTCCACTGACAGCCGCCAACGGACCCTCATGAGCGCACACGCAAAAACGCCCACCTAACAGTGTTTTAACTGCTAGATGGGCGCATATTGACTGTAGTCAGTGGAGCCGCCTGACGGAATCGAACCGTCGACCTATTCATTACGAGTGAATCGCTCTGCCGACTGAGCTAAGGCGGCTGGGCCCCTCGCGCACCCGCTAGAGCTCACTTATCCTTGCTGCCTTCCGGCCCTGGGGAGGTTCATAAGGTAACGCCGCACGAGGGACTCAAAAAGGGTACCTCACCGACAGCGCCCGCCACCGCCGGGGAGTAGCGACCCAGCTCACATTTTTGGGGCAACTTTGACGGTTTGGGGGGCCTCGCGGCCGCCGAGACCCATCCGGTAAAGTCTCTGGCGGAGGATTCGCCTAGTGGCCTATGGCGCTCGCTTGGAAAGCGGGTTGGGTGCAAGCCCTCAGGGGTTCGAATCCCCTATCCTCCGCCAACATTTGCAGGTTCACCTGCACGAAGAAGCCGGTCGACCTCGATGAGGTCGACCGGCTTCTTTCATATCTTGACCCGATGTAATCCGGTATTGTCCTTTGCTTAGGGCACGCAAGGGGCACACCTTGGGGACGCCATCACCTCAATCCCGGACGTTCTCCCGTTCCCCTCGCGACTGCTCTAGACCAAAAGCATGGCCGATGAAGGCCCGGATTCGTTTGGGCTGCTCGGCTTCCTCGCGGGTGGGTCCAGGCTTGGGGATCGTGTACGGCGGTTCGATCAGCTCATGGCGCAACGGCTTCACCGGCTCAATCCACGGATCCGCCGCGTCGCCGTCAGGGTTGGCTTTCCACTTACGGCCAGACTTCGGAATCCCGATGGGGTAGACGGTGACACCGTCCCGGTTAACCTTCAGCCGCAGAAAACACTTGGAATCGATGACGGACAGCCCGGCGAACAGTTCATTGGCGTTGACCCCATATCGGTTGGCCAAGAGCAGATACGCGCCAACCAGCCACACAGCGATCAGGCCCGCCAGACCTATATAGGCGATATAGGCGAGCGTGCCGGTGTAGTCCAGCCATCTCCACACTTGCACCCCGCCAAAGGCCAGGCCGATATGGGCCGCGCCGTGCCCTAGTCCCAAGACCCAATGCTTGATCATGCGCCCTCCGGCCACCGGCTGCGCGAACAGGGTTGCGATTCCCAACAGCCCAGCGCAGGCGGTCACCCCCGGCCCGGTCCCTTGTAGCAGGGAGACCAAGGCGATGAGATGAACGATGCCGAGGAAGGTCACGAATCCGGGGTTACGCCACGGCAACCGGTGGAAAATTCCGAAGCCGTAACGCCAGGACTTCGAACGGCTCGGGTAGGTTTCCACCAGCTGATAGTCACTGGAGGATTCCCCCACCTTGGAGACAGAGTCCTTCGGTGGCGCGGTGAGTTGAGTGGGCAGGTTGTGCGTCGGTGACGTGTAGGCCCCGCCACCCCCAGCCGTGACGAGTTGACGATCGCCATCGATCTCGGCATAGCGCGCATAGTGGTGACGGTCCCCGGTCAGAATCAGGGGAACGGTGGCTTCGCGAGGCTTGACGATCTTCTCTATGAAATAGTCGATGCGGTCGAAGGAGCGACGATCAAGCTCGGTCCACACCCACGATGGCTGCGGCACACACAGAATGACCTTTTCCCTGGGAAGCATCCGTTGGGCCGCTTCGCGGAAGTACTCTAGCTGAGGCTCATCCAAGTAGGCGTCGAATTCGGCGTCGATGGCGAATAGCCACCAATCGTGCGGAAGCTTCAGCGCAAAGTAGGAGCGCCGTTGTTTGGTCCGGAACCCGCCGAACTCACGGCGTTGCATGAAGAGGCGACTAAACGCGGTCAGTCCGTCATACCAGTCGTGGTTGCCCGGTATCGCGTACAAATCGGTGGGCCGCTGCGGGTTGGCCGCCTGGTAGGGGCCTTTGGTGCGGTTTTCGTATTCGCGCCAGTTGGCACTGGGATACACCTCGTCGCCGCCCATGACGAGGACTTCGCCACGCGGCAGAGTTTCGCCGTCGATGTCAAGTTGGCTCTGCGCCATCGTGTGGGCGACCGAATAGGTCGCGTTAAACCCATCGCCGAGGTCGGCGACATAGTCGATCCACAACTCGTCTTTTTGCGAATGGTCGAAAACCTCTTGAGGATAGAACCCCAACAGTTCGCGTTTGTCCAGATAGGCTCCGAGCGCGCGGGCAAGCCCGAGGCGGGCGGCGGTGTCGGCCAGAACGCGAGGCGACAGCCATTTGACTGATCGCTGGGGAAAAAAGCGAAGCTGGCTTGGGCTCATGTCTGAGGGGCGATCTCGCATAAGGGCATACTGGCACATACCGCGCGATGAGGGAAGAGTCAATTAACGTTGTGCCCCACGATCATTACGGTGTGCGACGAGATGTTCTACCCAAAACCGCTGGTACTCCACGTTTGGGCCCCGTGCGCTCCGCAGAGGATTGTTTCGCTCTTGATACCTCGGGCGCAGAAGCCTCGATGGGGATTTCTGCGGTCGCCTGTTGGGTGGCCGTACGAGGTTGATCGTTGCGCTTTGGCACCACAATGGCGGCGATGGCTGGTTCGGCTCCCACCGCTGGTGGAGGGTCGTATCGGGGCGGGTGTTTTAGTCTCGTGCGCGACTCGTCGTATATGGCGGCCGCGCGCGCGGCGATGTCACTGATGCGACCCGCATAGGGATTCCACAAGGCCGTCAGGTCCGGTTCCTTGGGCCTCCACAGCTGCACTGGGGTGTTGATCCATTGACGTAGCTCGTCGTTGGCTTGTTTGACTTGCCGCTGATGCTCGGCCACGGCTAGTTGTCGGGCCTGGTGCCATTCCTGCAAAACTTGGGCGATCTCAGCGCGCGCCCAGGCGGCGGTATCACACACTCGCTGCCAGGCCGATGCGTTTTCACGGGCCGCCTCCGAGGCTTGCCGCAATGCTCGCCCCATGCGGTCTAGTTCGGCGCACTGTTGCTGCGCAGCTTGACCCGACCACGACTCTTCCAAGCGTTGTCGAAGTTCTTGGGCACGCGCCAGTTTCTGCTCGCACGTTTGCGCGACTTTAACCCAGGCGTCGGCTTGCTGTTGCAACAGAGACTCATCTGCCATGGTGACCCCGTAGGTTGGTCAAATATTCGTTGGAACCGCCTTGCTCGGCTATCACTTCCGTGGCCCGCTTGATGGCCTGTGCCTGCTGCTCATCGAGCTCGCCAAGCGAACGCAATGAGTGCTCCATAATGGCACCAACCCGCCGAAAACCAACCTCGACCTCTGCCAAAAGCTGAACGGTGTCTTGGGCGAGGGTGCCATGGGCACGAACGATCGCCTGCTCGGCAGTGGTCGCCTGCGGAGTACCAAAATCCGCCTCGGAGGGCTCCCGCAAGAGAAACTGACCGACGCGCTCTCGTTGTTGGGCAACATCGCCAGCCTCGGCAGCCAGGGCATCACAAATCTGTGACACAGCCGTGACATCTACTTCGCTTCCGCGCCGATTATTGGTGGGAACAGCCATGCACCCAGTGTATGAGGACTCTGCCGCTGCGTCGTCGGACAAACGGACCAGTATTACAGCATTGTGGACGTCTGATTGCCACGACTTCGGCATAGGACCTGGTCGCCCACGACTATGCCCGTGCGTAATCGGCCGCCGCTGAACTGACGGGGCATGCGCGGCCATGAGAGGGGATGCATCCGTTGGCTACGATGAAACCTCTCCCCGCACCGAATTCTTAGGACGCATCCATGGCGACTACCCACCTCACCGGTTTGGCGCGCATCACGGTGGCGGCCCCGCAACGCCGCCTTGACCTGATGGTGCCCGAACACGTGACCGTAGCCGAACTCCTACCATCGGTCACCAAACACCTGCCGCCAGAGGCCCTAGCCCTGTTTCACCAGGCCGGAGGATACGAGCTACGCCGCCTGGACGGCACGCGACTGGCCGCTGAGAAGCCGCTGGCCGCCCACGACATCAAAGATGGCACGATTCTTCGCCTGGTGCCGATGGGGGCCAAGTGGGACGAGCCGGACTATGACGACATTGTGGAGACCATTGCCGACGGCTCCCGCAAGCTAAATCCACACTGGAATAAGATCCATACTCGCCTCACGGGTCTCGTCTTGACGATCACCACCGCCGTGATCGCGATGCTAGTTCTCATCTTCGGCAATGCCGAGTGGTTCACCATCGGAGTCACGAGCCTAGGGTTGGCCACGCTCCTGCTCGGCGTGGGCACCGCGCTCTCCCGTGCCCTGGGAGACTCGGTCGCCGGAGCCAGCCTGGGAATTCTGTGTTTGCCGTTTGCGGCCTTTGGCGGTTTCACGTTGCTGGGCGGGCACTACCCGCTCTTGCAACAGGGTGCCCCCCAAATCTTGCTGGGATCGGCCTGTCTTTTTGCCTTTGCCATCGGCGCGCTCATCGGCGTGGCTGACCTCCAGCGCTATTTCATTGGCTCGGCACTGGCCGGACTCGTCGGCATCGCTAGTGCGGGCCTGGCAATGTGGGGAGTGCCGACCGACGGGGTCGCGGCGGCCAGCGTCGCGATCGCGGTGGGCCTGATTCCCTTTATGCCCTTGCTGTCACTGCGCATTGGCCGCATGCCGCTTCCCGCAATTCCGATGGAGACCGACGACGTTCTAGAGGACTATCCGCAACCGAAGCGCGATACGGTATTCACCTCGGTGGAGCGCACCGACGAGTTGCTCAGCGGCCTAGCTCTCGGGGTGTCCATTGTCGCCACGGTAGCGCTGACGGCCGTGGCAATCGTGGGAAATCCTCCGGCAGGGTTCCTGCTTGTCATCGCCGGAACCGGAGTGTTCTTGCTGCGCTCACGTATGCTCCCCTCGCTGCGCCAGCGGATGCCCTTCCTGATCACCGGATATTGGGGTCTCACCGTCATCACCACTGGCGTGATCGTGGATCTCATCGACACTCAACATGTCGTCGTCACCCTCTTGATCCCAGTCGTGCTGATGACCTTGGCGATGGGATTGGGACTGCTCTACAGCCGAAAGACCCCGCACCCGATCTGGGGCCGGTTCGGCGACATTCTCGACATCGTCTGCATCGTAGCCGTAGTGCCGTTGGTGTGCTGGGCTCTGGGGCTCTTCGGCTACTTCTACGGCATGTTCGGATAGGCGACCGTCCATACTAGATCATGTGTCTACTTAAGAGTAATTAAGGCGTTTTCCCTTTTGACGCAACAGATTTGGCTAACCGTTATTGAACCGTGATCCGTAGTGGCACAAAATGGGGAGACAACGTTTGCCAAATCTGGCCTATGGTGTACACAACACAAACAAATATCTCACTCCTAATCCCAAGCCCCCGGGAACCCTCCGGGCAACCACTCATGAGGAGGCAAGGCTGTGGCACGCGTAGATGCAGAGCTCGCAGAACTCCACAACGCAGGAAACCAAACCCAGTCGACCGCTGGCGAGGTTCGCTCCAGCACGCAATCGGTACTGAGCGGAATCGAGCCCCTGAGCACGGGACTAGTCGGCGATGCCGGCGACGCCTTCAAGCTCTGGGTCTCCACCGTCCAAAGCGAAATGACCACCGTCGAGCAGAAGCTCGAGAAAATCGGTGACGCGATCAACCAGAGCGCCGAGAAGTACCAGTCGTCCGACTCCGAATCCGGTTCCAGCATCCGGGGCGTCGGTTCTGGCATGGACGGCATCGCCAGCCAACTGCGTTAAGCGAAAAGGAGACTATTGATGAGCAAGCTTACTTACGACTACGCCTCGATTGAACAGGCCGTGCAGTCGATGATCGAGTTCGTTTCGAGGCTGCGGTCTAACCTGCAAGAACTCGAAGGCATCCTCAACAAGCTCCAAGGAGTCTGGGAAGCCGAAGCGCAAATCGCATACCAGGAAGCCCAGGTCGCCTGGAACGAAGCCACCGAAACCATCGCGCAGGTGACCGAGAAGGTCCACCAGGCTGTGGCCGACGCAGAGGCGAGCATGAAGAGCACCGACAGCGCCAACGCGGCTCTGTTCTAAGCACAAACCGACTCCCTCGGAGTCGACTCCTTTGCTTACGCATTCGGGTTCCCTCGCCGGTCGCGAGGGGACCCATCGCCGTTTAGACCCAAGAGATTTACCCGCACTCGTGGCTCATCGTCCCAGAGCCGATCTCTCTTTCCCTCCAAGACCGAGCGTGGCCCTTATGAAAGCGCTTCCTGCGCCCCAAGCGCGCCACGGGAGACAGAGAGCGACCAACGACCTACCATTCCATAATGGACACGCAGTGGCACCTTTTGTACTTTCTGTTTTCCCTAGCACCCTCCAAGGAGTCTTGTCTTGAGTGACTGGGTTGACCTCGAGGAGATGGCCCTCATTGGAGGCTAGCTCTTTGCAGCGATCACCCTCACTGATTCCGACTCGCGACCGGAAACACCCATCCCGGTCCCCTAAACCCGCACAGCCCCACGAACACCATCGTAAAGGGACTCGCCATGGCTAACAAAGTAGACGCCGACCTCGAACAGATGCGTAACGCCGCCGACGAAACCGACAACGTCATATCCGAGCTTCGCAAGGATTCACAAAGCATCGACGTGGGGCTTTTCAACCTCGCCCAGAACTTCGAGGGCGACGCTGCGGACAACCTGATGGGCTTCCGAAACAGCTTTGCGATGGAGGCGGGAATGGTTCAGGCGCGGCTCGGGGACATCGTGATGGCGTTGCGCCAGAACATCGCCAACTATAGCGAGACCGACTCGGCCAACGCGGAGGGAATCACAGGAGCCAGTGGCGGCAGCGGGTCGCTGGCCGACGCCTTGCGCGACGGGGGCGCGGCTCGCGAAGGCGGAGGCTTCCACTCGCGGGGAGAAGTCGGAGGCGGAATCGATAGCCCAGGAGCCGCCCGGCCCGACGGCGAGGGCTTCCTCTCTCGAGCGGAAGCCAACAACGAGGCTCCAAGACGCGGCGCGGAGCCAGAAGAGGTCACCGAATGGTGGGACAACCTCTCCGAGGAGCAACAACAACACATCCTGGAGAACCGCCCCGAGAACATCGCGGAGCTTGACGGCATCCCCTTCGATGTCCGAAACGAGGCCAACACGGCACTGTTGGAATCCGAGCTGTCCGACATAGACACAAGGTTGTCCGATATTCGTTCCCAAATGGACGCGATGCAACCGCCAGAGGGCCAGATGGACGCCGCCCGCTACCGAGAGCTCGCCCAAGAGGGCCGCGAGTTGACCCAACGACAAGACGCGTTGGAGAACCTCCAATCGAAACTGGACTCCAGTACTCAATTGACCGATCAACCACATCTATTGCTGGCTTTCGATACTGAGGCTGACAACGTCATCATGTCCGTCGGAGATCCCGGCACGTCCGCATATATCGCCACATACGTACCGGGCACCGGAATGTCCATGTTGGACACCGATCGCTTTAATACCGAGCTGGGACGCTCCCGCAGCCTGGTGGACAGCGCCGAGCTGGAATACGGGGTAGGTAACGACACCGCAGTAATCATGTACGCCAACTTCGAAAACCCTCAGACCGTTTTCGATATCACCAACGTGACAGGTGGCTTTACGGGAGAGGCTGGCGAAGCCCACTACGTGACCAACGGAGCCGAGGGTCTGGCCACCTTTACCGAGGGCCTGGCATCAACCAGCGACTACCAGTCCCATACTGCGATCGGCCACTCCGCCGGAGGGGCCGCAGTCGGCACTGCGGCAGCCCTGGACAATTTTCAGGCCGACAATCTCATTTATGTCGGCTCCGCCGGAGCTGGCGACGGCGTCTACAATGCATCGGACCTGTCAGTGGACAACGTTTTCTCCACCGCCGCGCCTTCTGACTTCATAAACGTGCCCGGTCTTGGTTCAATCGGTGAAACTCACGTTCATGGCGGCAACGTCGTCAACCCGTCTTTTGGGGCCGATTTTTTCGGCAGCGATAACCGAGGAAATCGCTTTCAGATGGGCGAAAACCACCGCGGATACTTCGACTTCTCCCCCGACGGCGCCGATGGTGATCACAACCGAGGACTGGAAGGAATGACCGGAGTCATGGTCCACAACGATCCGCGCCATCCTGGTTCCAACTAAGGACCCCAGTTCCGATGCGACATTCGACAGAGCCCGGGGGCTCCCAATGATCAACCCGATCTCCGCGCAGCTGCGCCGAACTGACTACGACGCCTTTGCCATGGCCGAGGAAACTATCTCCGACGTGATCGCCCTCCTTTCGAATTTTGTGGGATTCCAGCGGCGGATGTGGATAGCGCACCCATGCGCTCACGACGGCCAGGTAAAACCCGACTCCGTCCATGCCGAAGTGACGTATGTGTTCGGCCCGGACGACTCGGCCTCTCCTGTTACCCGCAAGACATATGTGGAGATCCTTCGGCAAGCCTTGGCCACTGACGGACGCACCCTGTTTCGCGACGAGGCCACCAACCAAGGAACTCACCATTCGCTGGAAGCCACAACCGCCGAAGGCCTCAACCTGTACTACCGGGTCGCGCACTACGTTTACGTGCGAGTCCATTCCGGATGTGTCGTGCGTACCGACAGGCTCCCCAACCTTCCAGCCCTCGGCGGAGTAACACTCGACAACGACAAGGCACAGGCACTTATTCATCCCGACCGTTAAACCGTGATCGGGTAGCCGCCCGGTCCCCGCTCTCGCTAAGCCCCACGAGCACGACCTCGAAGGACCCACCATGGCCAACAAAGTTGACACCGACCTCGAACAGATGCGCAGCGCCGCCGACGAAACCGACCAGGTCCTAGCCGAAATACGTACTGACTCCCAAAGTGTCGATTCGACGCTATTCAACCTCATGCAGACCTTCAAAGGCCAGACCGCCGACGACCTCTCCGCCTTCCGCTTCACCTTCAGCATAGAATCAGCCCTCATCACAGGCCGTCTCAATGACATCGCCATGGCACTACGCCACAACATCCGAAATTACGGAGAAACCGACCAGGCCAACGCCCAAGGCATCACCGGCGCCAGCGGCGGCAGCGGCTCGCTAGCCGAGTCCTTGCGCGGTCCTGATGGGGCGGCCCGGCCCGACGGAAATGGTTTCCTATCGCAAGCTGAGGCCAACAACGAGGCACCGCCTGGCGGTGCCTCACCACAGGAAGTCGCCGACTGGTGGGACAGCCTCTCCGAAGATCAGCAACAACACATCCTGGAGAATAGCCCCGAAAACGTCGCCGATGTCAACGGCGTGCCCGCATCGGCGCGCGACATCGCCAACCGTGCGATTCTGGACGATAAGCTCACTCAGAACGCCATTGACTTGGAGGCGGTCAACCTCGACATTGCACAGCAGGACGAGGGGACCTTCCTCAATCCGAACCGGGAATTGGACGCGCTGATCGTGAAACGGGAGCAGCTGCAAAGCGAACTGGTGCGCATGGATAACTTGAAAAGCGAGATCGCAGAGCCCTACCTGGGCCTCGACCACCTCCTGCTTGGATTTGACGAATCCTCTGAATCGGGACGTCCCATTGTCTTCCTAGGCGATCCCGGCACCTCCGACCATCTGTCGGTTCACGTCACCGGCACGGACTCGAATCTTGATCCCGACAGCTTCAATGAGCTGATGGACCGTACCCGCAATCTGGCGGAAGACGCCATCAATGATAGTGGCGACAGTGTCGCAGTGGCGCTGTGGTTCGACTACGACGCGCCCCAGGGCATATCCAACGCGATCTCAGAACAACCAGCCTCAGAAGGTGCTCCCGGCCTGACCGCGTTCAGCGACGGGATGCGGGCGACCTCAGGATCGGACAGTGTCTCGTACCTGGGACACTCGTACGGAAGTACGATCATCGGCCATGCTGCCGCTTCTAGCGACGGCCTAAACACCGACCGGATTATGCTCATCGGTTCGCCGGGAGCCGGGGCCATACATGCCAGCGAATTCGGAATCGGGGCGGAGAACGTGTATGCCACCACCGCTTCCGGGGACATCATCGGATGGGCAGGCCTGCCTGGCGACAACGACGTCTTGGTTCATGGAACCGACCCGGTCCATGAAAACTTCGGGGCCCACGTCCTCGAGTCAGACAACCGGACAGGCGACGCAAAGAGTAAGGGAAACCACTCCGGATACTACGATCCCGGCAATCAATTCCGCGAAAACTCTTCCAATGTCATCACGGACAACGTGGGCAACTGAAAGTAGCCTCATTGGCCCGCCCGAAGGAGCTAAATGACTGACATCATTCACCCACCAAGGGAATTCGACCAGGAAGCTGCCTATCTGAGGGCCGAGACCGCGATCGGGCAGACCATCGCCGCGCTTCCAGAATTCCCAGGCTTTGCCACCCGAAACTGGCGCACAGCCCCTTGTTCACACGGAAACGAGGCAGAAGACACCGGCTTCGTCCAGGTTGAGGTGCTTTACACTTTCTCGCCCGTTTGGTCGGCCGAACCGCTAGTGCGCCAGACATATCTGTCGTCACTGCGTCAGAACTGGATGCCGCCTGAGTGGGAACTGCACCGTGATGAGGCGGGAGTGAACGGTATCCACTCGCTGGAGGCCATCCGCAAGGACGGAGTGAACCTCTACTATCGAGTGGCAAAGCTTGTAACTCTGCATGGACAGACAGGATGTGTAGAGCGAGCTGACGTGCCTTCGCTGGTCGCACCGCTTGGTGGTGTGGAAACCGAAAACGATTACGCACCCGACCATCTCCGGCGCCTCGCACGGCGAGCAGAGGCAGTTAGCTCAAAGCGCTAAAGGATCGGGCCCGCGCTTCGCGCGGGCCCTTAACACGTCTATTCCGGATCCATCGTTTATACCCGTTTGGCCAGGTATTGCCCTCGAAGGAGTCCTACTCCTCCGGCGGCAACCAGGCCATCTGTACCAACTGTGTGGCTTTGCGAGTGATGAACATGCCGCGGCCGGGCGGGTAGAGTCCAGCCTTAGTCAGCAGGTCGCCCTCTGAGCGAGGCACCGATCCCTGGAAGCCGGGCGTTCCTAGGTTCTTCATTCCGCCTATGAATCCGTCAAACAGCGACTTCGCCGCGCCACCACTACGGCGGGTGACGACGATGTGAAGTCCGATGTCACGTCCCTGCGGAATGAACTCCACCAATGGGGTCAGGGGGTTGTCGAAGCCGGAGGCGACGAGGTCGTAGTCGTCGATGATAATGAACATCTCCGGGCCCGACCACCAGCTACGCTCCCGCAGCTGCTGGGGTGTCACGTTGTCGGGAGGGAGCCGCTCACGCGAGACCTCCGTAACTGCCGACACCACCTCTTTGACGTGGCTCGCTGTCGAGCAGTGTTTTACCAGCTGCCGCGAGTTGACCGCGCCAAGCAGGGAGCGCCGGTAGTCGATGAGGATGAACTTCGCCTCCCGCTCCCCGGTGCGAGCTTGCACCGACGTCACGAGCTGGCGCAGGAAGGAGCTCTTGCCCGTCTCGGTGTCGGAGAACATCATAAAGTGCGGCTCGTTCGCGAAGTCTACATAGACCGGTTCGAGGTCGGCCTCGGCCAACCCCACTGGAATCCGCCACTTGTCCCGCTTGCCTTGGTACTCCTCCACGGGCAGGTCGGCGTATGCCAGTTCGTCGGGCAGCAGCCGCACTTTCGGCGCCGAGGCTTTCTTCCATCCGCCCTTAACCTTGGCGACCACGTCCTTGACCCCTTCAAGGAGGCTCTCAGGATCACTGTCGGAATCCACCCGCGGCAGCGCCGCCAAATACTGCAACTCGTCGGGGGTGACCCCGCGCCCGGGCTGACCGGCATTGACCAGTTTGGCCACTTCCCGTTTGACATAGGAGTCAAATGGATCGCCGACCTTTAGTTCCAGTTTGGAGCCAAAGAGTTCCTTAATCTGGACCTTGATTTCCGGCCATCGGGAGGCGGCTGCCAAGACGTGGATGCCGTAGGCAAGTCCACGCTGGACTATGTGCGCTATGACGGAGTGGACCGGATCGAACTCGTCGCGCAAAACCGACCAGCCGTCAACAACGAGAAAGACGTCTCCATAGGGGTCGTCGGTGACTGTGCCGTCGGCACGCATCTTGCGGTAGGTCGCCATCGAATCGATGCCCAGCTCAGAGAAGCGGCGTTCACGAGCCTCTAGGACGTTGACGACCTCGGCGACCGTACGCCGCACCTGGTCGGCGTCCAGGCGCTGGTAGACGCCGCCGACATGCGGTAGCTCTCGCAGGCTCGACAGGGCACCGCCGCCAAAGTCAAGGCAATAGAACTGAGCTTCCTCAGGCGTGTGGGTAAGGGCGAGGCTGGTGATGATGGTACGCAGCAGAGTGGATTTTCCTGACCGGGAGCCACCTGCGATAGCAAGGTTTCCGGCCGAACCGGTGAAGTCAATCCAATGGACGTCGCGCCGCTGCTCAAACGGCTTGTCCACGATGGCTACCGGGACACGGAGTTTGCCCCACAGTTCGGGCGAGTTGGCCATGTATCCACGCTTGTCGACCACTTCCAACGGCGGGAGAAGCTCGTCCATAGTGGGTGATTCATTGAGCGGGTCGAGCCACACCTGGTGGGCGGGCATTCCCTTGCCCTCCATTTTGCCCACCAGCAGGTCCAGCAAGGTCTCGGTGTCGGCTTCGTCGTCATCAGAGTCGTCCTCTGAGGGCTTGGGTTTGGGTTTGACGAAGTTGGAGGTGTAGGTCATGACCGGGTCGGAGTCGTCCGATTCGAGAACGAGCGGCCCGCTGGATCGCTTATAGGGCCCCGAAACATAGGAGGCCCGGAAGCGTTGCATGTCGTCCCCGGCAAAGGACAGATAGCCGTGACCGGGTTCCGAAGGCAGGTTGAAAGCGTCGGGCACTCCCAGCACGGTGCGAGACTCGGCGGCGGAGAAGGTTCGTAGCCCCACCCGATAGGAAAGGTGGTCTTGCAGGCCTCGCAATTTGGACTCTTCAAGTCGCTGGCTGGCCAGCAAGAGATGCACGCCCAGGGACCGGCCGACTCGTCCGATCTGGCCAAACATCTCGATGAAGTCTGGCTTGGCTTCGAGTAGTTCGGAGAATTCGTCGCAGATGATCAACAGAGTTGGCAAGGGTTCTAGGTCCTTGCCGGAGTTGCGGGCCTTCTCGTAGTCCTTCAGCGAGGCATAGTTGCCCGCTGAGCGCAGCAGCTCTTGGCGGCGGCGGGTCTCTCCAGCGATCGCGTCTTTCATGCGGTCGACGAGGACCAGCTCGTCGGAGAGGTTGGTGATGACCGCGGACGTGTGCGGAAGTTTGTCCAGTTTGGTGAACGTGGCACCGCCTTTGAAGTCCACGAGCACAAAGTTGAGGTATTCCGGGGAGTGGACGGCGGCTAGCGCCAAGGTCATGGTGCGTAGAACTTCGGATTTTCCGGAGCCAGTGGCACCAATGAGGAGGCCGTGGGGACCCATCCCGTTTTGGGCGGCTTCTTTGAAGTCCAGTTCGACGGGCAGCCCGGAAGGATCGACGCCAATGGGAACCCGCAGCATGTTGCGTTCAGACCGTTTACGCCAAGCATGGTCGGGGTCGTAACGCAAGGCATCGCCGATGGCGAGCAACTCGCAGAATCCGGGAGTGGCGCGGGAAGAGTCGTCGTCGACATCGGCGGTGTCCGCGGTTCCGCCAGAGAGTCGCACGGGCGCAAGCTCACGGGAAAGGGTTTCGGCTTCAGGCACCGACAGAGTGTCGGCGTTACCGATGTGGCCGGTGAGTTCGGCGCTGGTGAGGCGAAGAGTGCCATCCTCATTGAGGTCAATGACAGCCTCGCCGGGGTCGAGTACTGCCGGGGGCGTGTCGCCCAGAGTCAACATGGTGACGCCCTGAAGGTCGCCCGGCCCAGTGAACTGGCTGTCGCCGGAGTCTCCAGCCTTATCGGTGATGACCAGGAAGTGCGGGCCCTCAAACGGGGAGGCGTCGGGATTAAAGCGGGGCCGAGGTTCGAGTAGATCGTGCGCACGTTTGTCTATTTCGGAATAGGAGTTCCCAAACAGGCGGACCGCGCCCAAGGCGTCGGTGCGGTCGGGGTGAAGGTTATGAGGCAGCCACTTGACCCACTCCCAGGCAATGCGAGTGCGCTTATTGGCGACAACGCCGATCAGGAGGTCGTCGGGAGTGTGCCAGGTGGCGGCTTGAGCCAGGATCGCGCGGGCCAGTGACTTCTGTTGCTCATGGTCGCCATAGAAGTAGATGCGGCTATATCCGCGCAGATCCACGGCGATGGGGAGACCTTTGACGATGCCATACGTTTCGACGAACTTACGCAGCGCCAGCGCGCAGCCCGGTTCTAGGTCTGCCACGGGTTTGCTGGCCGGTAGCTTGAGTGGGGTGGCCAGTTCTTGTTCACCGGTGCCGATGCGCACGGTGGCGAAGTCGTCGTCTCCGGAGCGTCGTTCCCATAGTCGTGGTCCACTCACCACGGTCCACAGCGAGGAGGGATCGGGGTGGGTGTGGGTCATGTGGGCGTGTTGTTTGGTGGCGTTGTCTCGCACTTCTTGCCGGTGGCGGGAGAGAGTGCGCAGATATTTGCGCCTGAGGGCAAGCTGTTCGCGTTTGGAGCCGCCTTTTCCAGACCGGGAGATGGTCATGAGGACCATGGCGAGCATGCCGACCATGAAGACGGCGCCGACGATGATGCGCAGCGTGACGCGCGTGGAGTCGCCTCCGGTCGAGGTGAAGGCGAACATCATCATCATGCCGCCCACGCCCGCCATCATGGGGATGACCATGACGGCTCGCGACCAGTCTTTTCCGGTTGCGTCGGGAAGCTCGGGCGGCTCCTGTAGCTCGAGTTCGCCCTCGGGAAGGGCAGGTGGGCTTAGCCGGGGACGCCGCTTGAAAACTCGCAGGCCCAAAGTATCCTCCCGGGTTGGTCCGTGTGGGGTACGCGAACGCGATTCATCATCGGCACACGCTGGGGTGTGGATGATTCGGGCACTGTGGTGCCCCTCGCCTTGTGGAGTGTCCGCTCGCGTCAACGTCGCCTTTCGAACCGCTTTGAGCCGCGACCTGAAAGAGCTTTCTTGACGAACCCTTCTATCGTAGAGGCCAAGGCAAATTTTCCTCACCTGGCGATCTCTGTCAGCCCGGGAGCATATCCCCTGCTCACGTGCTGCTTCCTCCCCTGACGTGGCACTCGGGCAGCTAGGGGGAGAAAAACAGTTTGCCGCCAACTTGTAATACCGTCGGCAAAACTGTCCATAATGTTGCGACACCCACCCGTTAGGACACCATGGTTTCCAGGCGCGATCAGCTACTGAGCTATCAATTCACCATGCAAAGGGTCATCTCCGCCCTGGTGTACCGGCGTACCGATTCCCACTCCTCCCCCTTCCGCAAAGCCGGTGGCGCTTACATGGCTGGCGCGGCCCTAACCGTCCTTGTCCTCGGCATCACCACCCTCATCGGCTGGTTCGGCGGCGGTGGATCCACCAGTTGGCAAGAAGGCGGCACTGTCGTGGTGGAGAAGGAAACCGGAGCCGTATACGTGGTCTTGCAATACGGCGAGAATGACTTCGTTCTCCACCCGGCAGTCAACTACACCTCCGCAGTACTGGCCGCTGGTTCCAACAACACCACCAGCGTTAAAGCCAGTTCCTTTGTCGACATTGAGCGCGGAACCCCCATCGGTATCTACGGCGCTCCGGAATTCCTCGTCGAGGACGAACAACTCCTTGAAGGCGCCTGGTCAGCCTGCTCCACCGAAGTTCCGACCGCCCGCGCCAGCAGCATCGACACCTTCGTGTACGTCTCCGAAACTCCCACCGGCACCAACCTGGGAGAAACCTCGACGCTGGTGATCACCGAAGAAGACAACGTCTATTTGCTGTGGAACGGCTACCGCCACCACATCCCCAACCCCGAAACAGTGCTCGACGTCTTGCTAGTTGGTTCCGAACCGCGCCCCACCACCGAAGCTTTCCTGCAAAGCATTCCCTCCGGAGTGCCAGTACAGATGCCATGGGTGCCCGACATCGGCGACGAAAGCCCCATCGATGAGGTGCCGGTTGGCCAAGTCCTCGTCCGCTCCACTCAAGCCGGGGACGACCAGCACTTCGTTGTCATGAGCGACGGGGTCGCCGAAGTCACCACCTGGCAAGCCGAGCTGCTGCTCAATAACTCCGATATTCGCGACGACGCCTACGTCGGGGAAACCCCACAGGTCATCGCCTATCCACCCGGAGCGCCAACCGACTCCTCCTCACGCACCCTCATCCCCGGCACCGAGAACGCTCCCGGCGTGGATACCGAACGAATCCCGCCCGTGGCCAACGCCGACACCGACACTGTGTGCGCCAGTTACAGTTCCGGCTCCTCGGTACCCACCATCTCCGTAGACAACAACGTCGACGTGGAGGCGGGAATGCCAACTCGGGCCCAGACTGCGGCGAACACGGCTCTGGCCGACCGGATCATCGTGCCACCTGGGCAAGCGGCCGTCGTCCGAGTCGCCATCACTCCAGAGGCCGGGATGGGGGCGCTCTATTTGGTGACCGATGTGGGGGAGGCCTACCCGATCGCGCATCCCGACGTCGCCGCGACCTTGGGCTACACCAACCCGTCGAGTTTTGTCGCCATGCCCGCCGGACTGGTTGGTCTCATCCCGGTAGGGCCAAACCTTGACCCGAGCCAGGCCCGCCAACCGGCCGCGCTGGGCGGCTGAGGGTCATGAGCTCACGAAAGCCGAAATTCGCTCGACTCGCGCTGGTGGTTGCGCTGGCAGCGGGTTTGACGGTGGCGTTGCCGCAGCCAGCGCAGGCCGCCAATTGCCGCAATAACGCCGCGACCGGGGTCAGTGCCGAAAGCATTCCCGCCGAGATTCCTTGGAATCAGGCGCTGCTGGGAGCTGACCGGGCGTGGCCGCATGTCAACGGCTCGACCGTGACCGTCGCGTTGTTGGATACCGGGGTGGACGCGAGTCATCCGCAGTTGGCCGATCGCATCGAGGATGGAGCGAACTACGTTACCGATGACTCACTCGGTCTCCGTGGGGGCGGCAATGAGCCGGGCAACTTCGATTGTGAGGGGACGGGAACGTCGAATGCGGGCATCATCGCTGCCCGTACTTCCGATCTCAGCGCGGTTTCCGGCATCGCGGGGAACAAGGCTCGTGTCTTGCCGCTGCGGGTGGATACGATTCGTGGCGACGCCGACGGTGACGTGAGCGATCTGAGGCCCGACGATTTTTCCCCCGACGACTTCGCCGCCGCGCTGCGCTTCGCGGCGGCCCAGGGCGCGGAGGTCATCAGTGTCTCGATGCAGTACCGGGGGGACTATCCTGCTATTGAGAACGCCATTAACGAGGTGTTGGGCCAGGACATTGTGGTCATCGCGGCGGCAGGGGATGCGGGAAACGAATGGGAGTTCACCTATCCGGCGGCTTATGACGGGGTGGTTGCGGTGGGGGCGGTCGACCGAGGCATGGTCCGCGACCCACAATCCTCTACCGGGCACTGGATCGACCTCATGGCTCCGGGTAGTGACTTGGTGGCACTTCATCGGGCGCAGACGTGGCGGGCCAACCATGAGGGCTCGGCAGCGGCGGCAGCCCACGTGGCGGCCGCAGCGGCCCTATTGCGTTCGCAAAATTCCGACTGGAGCGCGCAAGAGGTGACCGAACAGCTCTTCAAGACCGCGGCCGGGGCGCCGGGCGGGCGCTATAGCCCGCAATATGGGCACGGCATCGTGGACCCGTACCGGGCAGTGACCAATCAGGTACATCCTGAGCGCGACAGGATCGAACTGCCGCAGATGGAACACCCGGTTCCGCATCCTGACGAGGTGGCTAGGGGACAGTTCCTCAGCCGCACCGGGGCCATAGCAGTGGCGGCCACGACGTCGATGATTATGGGCGGGGTGGCCCTCATGGTGGCGGTGGCGGCGATCAAGCGGGCCAACCGCCGCCGATGGGCGGCTCAGCGCCATCGGCCGAAGCTCAAAGAGGTGCAGGATAACCCGGCCACGGCCCGACTCTTCGACAACCTCTGGAAAGACCCAGGCTAAACCCGCTGTGAACCTGCCTCAATCAGAAGACAGTCTGGTTGACGGTGCTGAGGTCGCACGGCTTCAAGTGGACGTGGCGGAGCATAATGACATATGGACGGTGATGAACTTTTCATTCGGGGATTCGCGGTGGCGCTGATGGTCCTGCCATCCCTCTTCGCCGCGATCATGTGGATAAAGCACCGCAAGTGGATACGGGTGGTGGCGACCGTCCAGTCGTTGCGGAAACGAAAGAACCCTCAGGGCAGCCCGGACACTGTCGTTCACTACAAGTACACCGATCTCCATGGTCGCAACCACCGGGGTAGCTCCACTGGTTTTTTCCTGAAACCGAAGATCGGCGCAGAGACGCGGGTGATGTACCACCCAGAGGACCCCGGCGTGAGTGATCCCGCCTCCACCCAAGATCGCATTCTCTTCCTGGGCATAATCGTGGCCATGTTCGCCGCTGGCCTCTTCTTCCTCCTTATGCCCATGCGTATGGTCTAGGCTCCTCAATTTTGGTTCTTCGCCGAGGCAACGGGTAGGTGTTCGACTCAGGGCTGGAGACGTTGCCAGTTCCACTCCCGCGTCTGGTCGGTCGGCCGGTTGAAACGCAGACGCCGATGCATCCGGTCGGGACTGCCGTACCAGAACTCGACACTGTGCGGCACCAAGCGATACGCCACCCATGTCTCCGGGCGCGCAATCGGCCGGCCGCTCTCGATCAATGCCGAAACCCGCTTGCGCATCGCCTCCTCGTCATCCAGCGGCGCGCTCTGATGCGACACGGCCGCCGCAGCCTGCGCGGCCCGCGGCCGAGCCGCAAAATACTCATCGCATACGGAATCACTCAGCACCTCGACCTTGCCCGCAGCCGTAAGCTGCTGCAACGTCTCGCGCCAGAAGAATGTCAGCGAGGCCCACGGGTTGGCCTCCAGCTCACGCCCCTTGCGGCTGTTGGTCGAACTGTTGAAGATGAGGCCCCGCTCATCGACCTCCTTGATCATGAGCGTGCGCGTCGATGGATGCCCCTCGGCATCGACTGTCGCCAACGTCGCAGCGCGCGGCTCGCGCACCGACCGCTCATCGGCGATCGTCAACCATTTCCGCACCAGGGCCAACGGTGCTACCGGCGGGTGGTCGAACTCCGGTAGCTCCAGCGAGGTGTCTCCAGTCAGCGTCGGACGCCCCTGGCTCACTTACCCTCCTCAACCGGCACGTCGGCGTCCGGGTGCGGCTCCATGAAGTCATAGTCCAGCACGTAACGCATCGTGCCCTCGTCATTGGTGATCCGGAAGGTGCCGGTGATGTTTTGCAAGCCGTCGAGACCGGAGTCGGGCACTATGACCGCGTCAATGGTCTCGACATCGCGATTGACAATGCCGCGCTGCAGGCAGGCGAAAGAGCCCTTGTGCCCATCGATAGTGCCGTCAAAAACCTCCACCGCGACATATCCTGCGGAACCGGGCAACTGGGTGACCGTCTCCACCGTCAACACGGAGCTCTTTCCCTCTATGTCGCCCTTCCACACCTTGTTGACATCGCCTTGAATCACGCGAACCGTGATGAGGTCGACCTGCGGAATCGACTTCTTCTCGAAGGTGTAGGTGCCGGTTGCCTGTGGCATGGAGTCTCCTTAATGCGGTTGCGCCCAGCTTATCCACCAGGTTCCAGCTCGACATCGGCCACGGCGAACCTGCCGATGCGCCCTGCGCTCACTGGCGAGAAAAAGAAGTCGGCCCGAACCTCACACGGTGACACACACGAGGTTCGGGCCGGCATATCGGCACATCAGTCAGTGTGCCGACCTGCGGGTGAGGTTGACTCCACCTACGACAGTGAAGTCAGATTAAGGTCTAGCGTGCTGTGTTGCAGGTGGAAATCCACCACGTCAGAAAGCGGGTCGTTCGTGGTCAAGGTCGGGTGATTGGTGACCAGAGCCAAACCGATGCGATGCCCGTCGGGAATGATCACATCGCGTGGTTCCAGCTGGAAGTTCATCGCATATGTCTGGCCGGGTACCAGCGGCTGCTGGGCCGACAGCGACTCATAGTTTTTCCCATCGGCACCGTTATAGGTGATGAACTCGGCGTTTCCCGCCGGATCATAGGAGACCAACACCGCGCTGAGGGCCGTGGAGGAAGTCGACGACGTGAAAGTCAGGTCGACCTCCACAATCCCTGATAGATGCTGCGGTCCTTGGACCGGTTCGCTGAGGAACACCCGACGATTGTCACGGATTTCGGCCGGGTTGGAGACGATCTGCGCCTCAGTCGACACACTGCCGGAAACCGTGTGTGTGCCGGTGGCCGAGGGTTCGATGCCGAGGGTGCCCACCCCGTCCGCGCCCTCACCTAGGTAGAAGGTGATGTCCTCACCGGCCGGGTTCGGCCAATTGTCGTATGGATCCGATTGATTGCCACGGTCGACAATGACGTCCGGCTCATCCAAAATTCCATTGTCGATGCCTTTGAGGAAGTGGTCGAACCAGGCGTGGACCAGCTCTCGCCCAGCGGCGGACCCGGTCGGGTCGACGTGCGCGCCCGGGTGCAACCACAGCTTTTGTTCCACGTCGTGCTGGGCCAATTCTTCCCACCAACGGCCAGTGTGTGTGGTGTTGACGTTGAAGTCAGATTGGCCATGCACGTGCAAGACTCCGGCGTGGACCTGATGGGCGGTGTTGAGATAGTCCCGCTCGGCCCAGAAATCGTTGTAGTCGTAGGTGACATCATCGGCGTCTTCGACCATGTGGTCCCACAGGCCTTGACAGGCCTGTCGAGCTTCGGGGTTCGCCACATAGTTGGCCAACCACTTGACGTAGCCGGAGTCCCAGCCGCGTAGACCAATGCCTTCGGCGCGGGTGTAGTCATACCAGCTGGAGATCGCGGCGACCGGCACGATCGCCTTGACCTCGTCGATCCCGGTGGCGGCCACGGCGTTGGGCAACGTTCCGTTGTAGGAGGTTCCGATCATGCCGACCGACGGTTCGGCCCAATCGGCAACGGCCTCGCTGCCATCGGCATAGGTGGCGCTCGTGCGACCGGCTAGCCAGTCCACGACAGCCACTATGCTTTCGGTGTCCTCTACGCCACCGGTCGTCGGGCAGCCGTCGGACTGCGCCGTGCCCTGCATTTCCGGTTCGATGTAGGCGTAGCCTCGGGGGACGAAATAGTCATGGAACCAGCCAGAGAAATGGCGTGGGTCCATATTGGGGTCTATGGGGATGTTGTATTCGCTAGCCATCGCGATTTGCGCCGTGCTCAGGTCGTAGTACGGGCTCGGCTGCGCGATGACGGGGACTTCGAGTCCCTGCTCGGTTGCCGCGGGACGGACTATTTCCACCGCGATGCGGTCCAGTTGTCCGTCACCATCGGAATCCATGCTGGACTCCACAAACACGGTCTCGTAAATAGCGTCATCCATCGAGTGAGTAGGCTCGCTGGCGAGGTTCTCCGGGTTTGGCTGCTCGTGCGGCTGTGCCAGCGCGTTGGCTGTCCAACCGGTGACAACAAGAGAACCTGCGAGCGCGGCCGCCAGCAGGCTCCGAGACTTCCGGGGTGTCATTGAGTTCCTCCAAGTGGGTCGGGGTTCCCACTAGATTCCGCTGCGAAGAATTGACAGATGTCTCTTCTTTCATCTGTACGATATCGGCTCAAACTCGGTCAGCCCACATTCTTGGTTCGGCTTTAATTCACTGAATGCGGTTCTCGTCACCATGGCCGCACTATCCGTATACGTCACTGTGAACTCGCCTGCCACGCTAGGAGCATGACGGCGAACGGCCCGAACCTCGCGCTAGCGGCGCATGAGGTTCGGGCCGTTACTTCGACGCCAAGTGCGGCGCCGACCTGCGGGTGAGGTGAGTGAAGCCCTCAGGCTTCACGGGGAATAAAGACGTGAGGCGGCCTCAGGCCGCTAGCTTGATTCTAGCCCACCGGTGGAGGCCGAATATGGCCCGCACGGCTTTCCTAAAGGGAGGTCAAGGGGTGAGGTTGGGAAGATACCGCTTTCTTGGTCCGCATAGGTCCGCATTCCCGCGAATAATCGCGCTGGTGTTCGATTGCCGCTTGTTGGACGAGACATGTGCGACTGACGCCGCGACTAGTAGCTATCTGAAAGGCGACGAATGGGTAGCCAAGTGGCCTGGACTCCGGTACTTGTTATTGATAGCCCCCTATAAGCGGAGCCCTCACATGTCATTGATGCACCAGGCAACTACCTGTATTAGAGCCGACTGTGAGTCTGTGCGAAATGTCGCGGCCCGCGTTGAGGCATCAAAGAATTCCGTAGATGAGGTCATCCTCCGGTTTCAGAGACTCGGTGCCGTGTCTCAAGCTTCAGCGGCCGTGCGGATCGGCGAGGGACTTCATGAAGTCCTGCGCACGCTCACCACCATTTCCTCTGATTTGGAAGCTCTCGAAAAGCGGGCACACGCGTTGATCGACCATGGAATCACCAGATCTACCTCAGGATCGGTCCCACTTCCCAGGTCGCCTCTGTTTGCGCGTGGTGCCGCCAGAAGAGGCAATTCCAGTGGCAAAGTCGAGAAGCAACGGAGTCTTCGGCGCCAGAGTGAATCGGCCAATGTGCTCTCCACTGCTGGTTACGACGTTGATCAGAGTCCACCGACCAACCCGGCTGGGAAGAACCCTGACTTCAATATTGAAGGACGTGACTGGGACTGCTATGCCCCTTCGAGCGGAAAATTGGCCACCATCCGCCGGAAAATTCGGACGAAAGTGAAGACGGAGCAAGCGGACTCGATCATAGTCAACCTGAGCGACAGCGAGGTCTCCTCGTTGGAGCTACAGCAAAAATTGCGGCAAGATCCTGTCACCGGGCTTCGTGAAGTCAAAGCCATTGAAAACGGTCGCGTCGTTGACCTCGACATCACATCGAACAAGGAATCATAATGGCTCTACCTGCCTACTACCTCGAATACGCGACGTCGGTATCGGCGCGGGAGGCCATCGAGTTTTTCGCGGGCCGGCTAGGCGCGGACATTGTCGATGAGGGCGACCACGAGCCCGATCGTGCGTTGGAGGAGACAGCGCTTCGGTGCGTGCGCGGCGATCTTAGTGTCTATGCCTATGAGGACCCGCCGCAGGAGTTCAGCGACTATATCGTGGCGTTGGGCCTCGATATTGAAAAGATCCTCGTGGTGTCGTTCGATCCGGAAAAGCAGCTGACCCGCAGCCGGTCCCACCTGGCCATGGACGCAGAGATTGTCGACGCGGTCAAGCACTTTGTCACTGCCAACGAAGGCACCGGCTATTTCACAATGGACTTCACGTTCATGTTGGGTGACTTCACCGGCGATCGACCGGCCTTCGATGTTTCCCTTATGGAGAGAAGTGATTTCAACGCCGAGGGCGACTTCGATTCGATCTTGTCCGACGTCGAGGTGCGGCCACTGGAGAAATTGGAATGAGTCGCCTTGGGCGAGGATATCCCCGCTCCCGCAACACGCACGTGACGCCGTGCGCGCTTTGGGACTTGGAAGAACTCTACAGCGCTCCTCCGCGACCGGCGTCAAGGACAGATGCAGCGGCCTGTCACCCAGACGAAAAACGACCGCGTCGGACAAGGGAACGATATGGGCCAGTACCGCGCTGAGCGCTGTTGAGGCAGTGGTGGTGCTGAACCACACCTCAGATTCACCGTCGAGCCCATTCTCGGCATATCGTCCGGGAGTCCAGCAATCTTTTCGCCCCAAGCGCGTCATATGTCCCCTATTCCCGCGTCTAGTAAGTGTCCGATGCGTTTACATCGTCTACGTCTTCCACGCGGGAGTGATTGCCATGCAAAGCAGTAGGGACCTGCCCGGGATCGCGGGTCATCATCCTGATCGGGCCAAGGAGTACTGCACGACGTGCTCCGAAGGCAAGAACAAGTGCCCGTGGCCGTGTCCGACCGCTTTGGGGCAGCATGCCAATCGCAAGAGCCAGCGTTCGGGGTAAAACGGTGGCACGCGAGGGCGCCCTTTCGATGCCCCGGTGCTCGCCTCATCGACACTGATCTCATAACAGTGTGGCCACCACGGAAACTGTGGCGGCCACACTGTCTATATTCATTGTCCCGCAGGACTGTGCTCGTTTAGCGCGATTCCGGTTAAGAGACCGGGGTCAGGTGCAGGTTCAACACGCTGTCGCCCAAGTGGAAGTCCACGACATCCGAGAGCGGGTCATGCGTGGTCATGGTCGGGTGGTTCGTGACCAAGGCCAGGCCGATCCGGTTGCCGTCGGGGATGATGACGTCGCGCGGCTCCAGCGGAATATTCATCGTGTATTCCTGGCCGGGAACCAGTGCCTCCTCGGCCCACAGCGATTCATGATTCTTAGCGTCAGCACCAGCGTGGGTGATGAACGTGACCAGACCTTCGCCTGGGTAGTAGTGCACCAGCACTGCTGAGAGCGCCGTCGAACTACTGGAGGAGGTGAAGGTGAGGTCCAGGTCAACAATGCCTGACAGGTGCTGGTCGCCCTCGACCGGATCGGTCAAGAACACGGCGCGTTCGTCAATCTGCGTACCCGGATCGACCACGATCGTGTCGTAGTCGGGCACATCACCGCTGACAGTGTGTACGCCCGTGGACGAGTCGTCACCACTGAGAGTTCCAAAGCCATCGGCGTCCTCTCCCAAGTAGAGCTGCTGGTGCTCTCCGTTGGGGTTCGGCCAGTCCTCATAGAAATCGGCGGTGTCGGCGTCACGAGTGACTATCACGCTCGGTGCCTCGGCAACACCGTTGTCAACGCCTTTGAGGTAGTGGTCAAACCAGGAGTGGTACAGCGCGCGCCCTTCCAACGCCCACGGGCTGGCCGCGTTCGTGGTGGGGTCGGCGTGCGCCCCGGGGAATAGCCACATCGACTGGTCGACGTCGTGCTCCCCCAGAGCTTCCCACCAACGTCCAGTATGGGTGGTCTTAACGTTGTGGTCGTTTTGACCGTGCACGTGCAATACGGCGGCGTGAACCTGGTCGGCGTCGGTGGTGTAGTCACGCTCGGCCCAGAAGTCGTTGTAGTCGAACGTGACGTCGTCGGCGTCTAGGTCCATTTGCTTCCACAGATCGCGGCAGACCTCACGGGCGTTCTCGTTGGCGACGAACTCAGCCAGGTAGCTGACGTATTCGTCATCCCACCACCGCAGGCCAATGCCTTCGGCGCGGGTGTAGTCGTACCAACTGGAGATCGCGGCGATCGGAATGATGGCCTTGACTTCCTCGATGCCAGTGGCGGCCACGGCGTTGGGCAGCGTGCCGTTATAGGACGTACCGAGCATGCCCACGGACGGCTCGGCCCAGTCAGCGACAGCTTCGGTGCCGTCCTCGTAGGTGGCGGTCGTACGCCCGGCCAGCCAGTCGACCACGGCGGTGATGCTCTGGGTGTCCTCGACCCCTCCGGTGGTGGGGCAACCGTCCGATTGGGCGGTCCCCTGCATTTCCGGTTCGATGTAGGCGTAACCGTGCTCCACAAAATGGGTGTACTTCCAGTCCATGAAGTGGCGTGGCACGGTGTTGGGGTCGATGGGGATCTGTCGCCCGTCCTCTCCCTGGGAGAAAAGCTCCGGGATCGGAATGAGGTCGTAATAGGGGCTCGGCTGCGCGATGACCGGCACCTTAACGCCCTCATCGGTGGCGGGGCGAACGATTTCGACGGCGATCTTGTCCAGTTCACCGTCTCCGTCGGAGTCGAAGTCGCTTTGGACCCAGACCGTCTCCCAAACCGCGTCGTCGAGGTCGTACTCGGCTTCGGGAATGGGGTCAAGGAAGTCGAACGGCGCTTCGGGAGTTTCTTGGGTATTGGGGTCGGCGGCTGCGGTTGCCGCCCAACCCGTGATGGCGACGGCTCCGGCCAGGGAGGCGGCCAGAAGCCTTCGGGGTTTCCGGGGATTCATGTATTCCTCCAAGTGGGTTGGGGTTCCCACGAGATCTCATGTGAAGTATCGACATATGTCGCTCCGTTCCCCGAACCGTAGCCGAATTGTCCTTTGTGGTTCAAGAAGAAATTAGAACAAATCAGTGAATAACGTTGTGACTCTTCACATTCAGCACTTGATTGACTTCACAAGATCAATGCATTATGGCGTATCGGAGGGCGAAAAACGTCGCTGTGAACTGCCGCCAGGACTCCAGAGCAAGCCCAGTGATCCCTGTACAGGGCGCTACTTCGACTGGGGATCTTCATACCTTTCACAGGCCATCGAATGCCTGCTACGCCCGAGCGCCGAGGGTGGCTAGCGCGTCGCGTCTTCACCTCAGCGATGAGCCCGCTGCGTGGCCTGAGCACGGCCCGAGGGCCGCCATGGTCGTGGCGGCCCTCGGCATCGATACCCGCTATGTGAATACCGAGCTTCCGAGGTCTAGGCGGGAGTCAAGTGCAAGTTGAGCGCACTAGCTCCCAAATGGAAGTCGACTGTTCGCGAGTTCGAGTCGAATGTGGTCAGTGTGGGGTGGTTCATCACCAAGACGACGCCTATCCGGTGGCCGTCGGGGATGATGACATCGCGCGGTTGCAGCTCGAAGTTCATCTCATAGGTTGCGCCAGGTGTGAGCGCCTGCTGATTCCACAACGACTGGTAGTTCTTTCCATCGGCGCCATTGCGGGTGATGAACGTGGCGTTTCCGGCTGGATCGTATGACACCAGCACTGCCCCCAGCGCCGCCGAGGAGGTGGCCGAGGAGAACGTCACATCAATGTCCACAATGCCCGAAAGCTGCTGCGCGCCTCGCATCGGTTCGCTCAGGAAGACCCTTCGGTCGTTGCGCAGCTGCGTCGGGTTCGACAGCATCGTGCTCTCGTTTGGCGGGTTGGCGGTCACTCGATGCGTACCCCACGACGACGGGTTGGTCGACAACGTTCCCACACCCCGAGCGTCTTCGCCCAGGTAGTAGGTGACGTCGCTACCGGCCGGATTGGGCCAATGGTCGTAGTGGTCGGTTCCCGAGGCGCGATCGACGATCACGTCTGGTCCATCAAGGACGCCATTGTCAATACCTTTCAGGAAGTGGTCAAACCAGTTGTGCACCAGCTGCCGGTATGGCCCGGTGTTCGGCGGCTCGGAGTGCGCGCCTGGGTGCAGGTACAGCTTCTGGTCCACATCGTGCTGGGCCAGCGCCTCCCACCAGCGTCCGGTGTGGGTGGTCTTCACGTTGTGGTCGTTCTGGCCGTGGACGTGGAGTACTGCGGCTTGGACTTGGTCGGCGTCTGTGCGGTAGTTGCGTTCGTCCCAGAAGCGGTTGTAGTCGTGTGTGGCGTCGTCGGCGTCGGCGACCATTTGGTTCCACACGTCCTGGCACAGACTGCGGGCTCGTGGGTTGGCGACGAAGTCGGCCAAATAGCGTACGTATGCCCGGTCCCAGCCACGTAGACCGACGCCTTCGGCGCGGGTGTAGTCGTACCAGCTGGAGATGGCGACGACCGGGACGATCGCTTTGACTTCTTCGATGCCGGTGGCGGCCACGGCGTTGGGCAGCGTGCCGTTATAGGAGCCGCCGATCATGCCCACGGCTGGCTCGGCCCAGTCGGCGACGGCTTCGGTGCCGTCGGCGTAGGTGGCGGTGGTGCGCCCGGCTAGCCAGTCGACCACGGCGGTGACGCTTTGGGTGTCCTCGACTCCACCGGTGGTGGGGCAGCCTTCGGAGCTGGCCGTACCTTGCATTTCTGGTTCGATGTAGGCGTATCCGCGTGGTACGAAGTAGTTTCCGTACCAGCTGGAGAAGTGCCGAGGCTCGAATCCGTCGGCTAGGGGTATGTGGAAGTCGCTCTGTGCGCTCATGGAGCTGGAGCTGAGGTTGTAGTAAGGGCTGGGTTGGGCGATGACGGGAACTTTCGCGCCGTGGTCAGTTTCGGCCGGGCGCATGATGGCCACACCGATGCGGTCGGGTCGCCCGTCGCCATCGGAGTCCATGTCGGATTGGACGTATACGAATTCGGTGATGGCGTTGTCGATGTCGTAGGTCGGCTCGATGTCTGCGACATCATCGAAGGGGGTTGGTTCTGGAGTGGTTTCGGCGTTGGCGGCCACTGCGGAAGAGGCGATGATGATCGGGCCCGCCAGCGCGGCGGCTAGGAGGCGTTTGAGATTCCGGGGTTTCATGTGTTCCTCCATGTGGGTCGGGGTATCCCACGGGATTCTTATCGAAGAATCGACATGCGTCGTTCCTTGAGAAACACGATACCGAGGTTGGTAAGCGCCATACCAGCGTTGATGCGGGGGCACAATTCACTGAATACCGCCTGGGTGCTCGGTTGACTACTGTGTGCCAACAATGGGGAATCAGTTATCACTGTGGACACTTCCGTCGCGTTGTGGAGCACGCCGCGTAATAGGTGAGCGGCCGCCCCTTTAGAGGACGACCGCTTCTCACCTATGGAAACCGGCGGCTCTTTGACAACCCAGCGAACCGCGCGGCAAGGTCTAAGGCTTCCGCAAACAACGCCTTCGGCGTTGGGTTTAGCTCATTTTCCAATATGGGTCTCGCCTCGTACGGCTTTGAAAAAGCGCTCTTGCGTCATTCGCGCCGTAGAGCCAACCGTCGTTAGACGAAGACCTCCCCGATAGCTCCCAGTAGCTGGCGGGCGATGACGATGCGCTGCACCTCGTTGGTGCCCTCGTAGATCTGGGTGATCTTGGCATCACGCATCATGCGCTCAACCGGGTAGTCACGGGTGTAACCGTATCCGCCGAGGATCTGCACGGCCTCCACGGTGACTTGCATAGCCGTGTCGGAGGCAAAGCACTTGGCAGTCGCGCCGAAGTATGTCACGTCGTCGTCCCCACGTTCCGACTTGGCGGCCGCGGCATAGGTCAGTTGACGGGCGGCGGTGATGTTCATGGCCGCGTCGGCCATCTTGAACTGCAGCCCTTGGAACGAGGAGATTGGCTTGCCGAACTGCTGCCGCTCGGTGGAGTAGCCAGCCGCGTAGTCGAGCGCGCCCTGTGCGATGCCCAGCGCCTGTGCCGCGATCGTGACCCGCGTGTGGTCGAGCGTGCGCATGGCTAGCTTGAATCCCTCACCCTCGGCCCCGATCAGTCGATCGGCGGGGATGCGCACCTGGTCGAAGTACACCTCGCGGGTGGGGGACGCTTTAATGCCCAATTTGTGTTCGGGAGCCCCAAAGCTGACGCCTTGGTCGTTTTTTTCGACCACGAAGGCGCTAATTCCCTTACTGCCCTTGCCGGGATCGGTTACGGCAAAGACCGTGTAGTAGTCGGAGGTTCCAGCGTTGGTGATCCAGCGCTTGACCCCGTTGAGGACCCACTCCTCACCGTCACGCACGGCTTTGGTCGTCATGGATCCCGCGTCGGAACCAGCCTCGGGCTCAGACAGACAGTAGGAGAACATCGCCTCGCCAGCGGCGACTTTTGGCAGGTACTTCTGCTTAAGCTCTTCGCTTCCGCCCAGCATGATCGGCATGGTGCCGAGCTTGTTGACCGCTGGAATAAGGGAAGAGGAGGCGCAGGCACGGGCTATTTCCTCGATCACGATAGCCGTGCCCAAGGCGTCGAGCCCCGCACCGCCATATTGCTCGGGGATGTGGGGGGCATGTAGATCGGCCGCGCGCAAGGCTTCATAGGATTTTTGCGGGAACTGCGCCGACTCGTCAGCTTCCGTTGCCCGTGGAGCCACCTCGGCATCGCATACTTCCCGAGTTGCCTGCCGAATGACCGTATAGTCCTCCGGCAGTTGATAGAGGTCAAAGTCCTTGTTCGCGGTCATGGTGCTCCCATACTTATCCTGATTCCACTTGCGCACGACGCTCAAGGCGGCGGGCGCGTCCAGGCAACGTAGTTGGTGTCTGCTCGATCGCTACCGATCCTACCAACCGGTAACATAGGGCGGACGTTAGCTAGAACACATTCTCCATCACAGATGGCGTCCGCGCAGGCATCGACCGGTTGCGTGAGTCGCTGTTGCAACCGCTCCCACCACGTGGGCGTGTAAGGGGTGAGATAATGGAACGAAGACTCCCACCAGAACCGGGCACAGCACAAGGCACGCAGTCAGGAGCTTTACCCAGGTGAATCGCCTTTGCGAACCCGCAGGCAGCCACCTAGTCAAGCTTGAAACCTGCCGCAGGAGTCTCATGGAAGCCTCTCGCATCCATCCTGACCTCAGCCCGCCTATATCGGTCGAAACCCGCCGCACACCTTGAGGCTGACTCAGGTTGGCTGCCGAAACGCTCCTGCCGGGCCGTCCACCAACGTAGACTTCCCGAACCGGAGTTTGAGCCGACCCGACAACCTCCTTGTAATGAAAGGGACACGTCTTGACGACCTCGACAGACTCCCACTTGACGTCCACCCCCCGCCCCCGCCTGTCCTTCATAGGCTGCGGCTACCTCGGCGCCACCTACGCCATCTGTTTCGCCGAGCTCGGTTACGAGGTCATCGGCTTCGATATCGACAAGAACAAAATCGAAGACTTCTCATCGGGAACCGTGCCCTTCCACGAACCCGGCCTGCCTGACCTGCTTAAGAAGAACCTCGACTCGGGCCGTCTGCGCTTCACCACCGACAGCGGCGAAATCGCCGACTTCGCCGACGTGCACTTCATCTGCGTCGGCACTCCCCAGCGCCCCGGAGAAGCCGGAGCCGACCTCTCCTACATCGAGTCCTCCGTCTCCGACCTGGCCCGCAAGCTCACCCGTAAATGCCTCATCGTCGGCAAGTCGACCGTCCCGGTCGGCACCGCCACATGGGTGCAGGAAATCGTCGACGCCAACGCCCCCGCTGGGCTCGACGTCGAGGTCGGCTGGTCTCCTGAGTTCCTGCAAGAGTCCAACGCCATGCACGACGTGCTGCGACCCAACCGCATCGTCGCCGCCACGCAAAGCGAATGGGCCCGCAACCTGCTGCGCGCCGCGCACAAAGGCGTCATGGACCTAGCCGCGCTCGAAGATCGCGAAGTGCCCGTGGTCGAAACCGACCTGGCCACCGCCGAACTGGTCAAGGTCGCCGCCAACGCGTTCCTCTCCACCAAAATCTCCTTCATCAACTCGATGTCCGACCTATGCGAGACCACCGGCGGCAACATCACCGACCTGGCTCGCGCGATCGGCTATGACGCGCGTATTGGCAATAAGTTCCTCCGCGCCGGTATCGGCTTCGGCGGAGGCTGCCTACCCAAGGACCTGCGAGCACTGGCCGCGCGCGCCGAAGAGCTGGGAGCGGGCGACTCCTTCCGCTTCCTGCACGAAGTCGACCTCATCAACACACGCCGTCGGATTCGCGCCGTGCGCTCTATCGCGGAGCTGGTGGACCGGCCCGCCGGACCCGCTGGCCCCAACCTCGAAGGCATCAAGATCACCTGCCTGGGGGCGACGTTCAAAGCCGACACCGACGACATTCGCGACTCGCCCGCGCTGGACATCGCCCGCAAACTACACGCCGCGCGTGCCGACGTCACCGTCTATGACCCAAAGGGCCTAGACAACGCTGAAAAGGCGGCCCCGGAGCTCAACTACGTCAAGAGCCTGGCCGACGCGCTCAAAGACGCTGACGCGGTGTGCATCTTGACTCCGTGGGAGGAGTTCCGCAACCTCAACCCGGAGGCAGTCGCCTCCGAGGTATCGAAGCAGCGAGTCTTCGACGGGATGAACATCCTCGACGGGGCCACCTGGGTGGCCTATGGCTGGACCTATCGCGGAGTCGGGCACGACCTTTCGGTCACCGAATAACCTCATCGCCGATGGTGGGGCCGACGCTTCGCGTCGGCCCCACCATCGGCGTATCCCTATCATCGCGAACAGGCACCTTTCAGCCCACGCTCATCAGTAATCACTGACATAACACAGAATTACTCTCATCCCTTTCGACTCAGCTGGCCTGGCCGCGCAGAGCTGAACGAACGATTAAGTGAATTCAGAGTCACGAAATATCAGCAACTCGCTACTTAAGCTATTTCAACAGGGAAATTGTTCGCGCTAGGTGTACATAGGTTGGTATGTGCGCCCTTGTGAAACAACTCAATAGGCAAGCTCACAACAATTAATTGCCCAGGTGGTCCCGTCATGGGTGTTCAATTCCCGCCCGAGCTTCTACGCTTCATCTATGAACCGACGCCTCCTGATCCTCGGGGGCGCGACGGTCCTCCTCCTGGGTCTCGTGTTCAACCTCCCATTGACGAGCTCCCCCAGCGACGGCACAGGCTCCGACCACCCCGAGGTTGCCGCTACCCATAGGCCGGCCGAACCAACTCCGAGCGACGAAGACGACCAGCCAGATCACGAGCCTGAGGATGACTTCGACCAGGTTGAACCGCCCCGCCCCGATCTCAACGAGGTATACGGCGGAATATTCAACACCCGCAAGCTCACCGGGAGCGACAGCGTCGCCTTGACCTTCGACGACGGCCCACACCCAGAGTGGACGCCGCAAGTTCTCGCACAGCTGCGCCAACATGACATCAAGGCCACCTTTTGCCTCATTGGCAAATACGCCGAGAACCACCCAGACCTGGTCGCACAAATTCATGCCGACGGGCACACCCTGTGCAACCACAGTTGGTTGCACGAAATGGATCTTGGCGAGCAATCTCCCAACGTCATCCGCGAGAACCTGGAACGAACCAACGACGCCATTCGCGCGGCCGTCCCCGATGCCGAAATCCCCTACTTCCGGCACGCGGGCGGCAACTGGACCCTGCGGGTCGTACACATTTCCGAGCAGATGGGTATGGAGTCGATCCACTGGGACGTCGACCCACGAGACTGGGACGTCGAACACGAACGTGACGACATTTATGACGATCTGGTCGCGGCCACGGAGCCGGGCTCGATCGTGCTTCTCCACGACGGAGCCAGTAACCAAGAGGAGATGTACGAGGCCCTTCGCAAGGTCCTGCCGTATTGGATCTCCCACGGTCTTGACTTCACCGAACTGTGAGCGAGCGTGCGGTGTGCTGGCGACGTACGTTGTGAGAGAACATGTCTAACCCGAACATGCCTCGACAATGACAGCTTCGCCACCACCTGAACACCCAGGAGAGACCCCACCATGCTCCCCCACTACGCCGTCGACGAATCACAACGTGGATCCGACGCTGACACGATCGTGCTGGGAAACCCGTTGGGATGCACACTCGACATTTGGGATCAGCACATCGGCGACCTCACCGAAAAATTTCGGGTCGTCCGCTTCGATCTGCGTGGACACGGAGGATCAATCCAGAAAACTGGCAACTGGACGATTGCCGACCTCGCCTCTGATGTCCTAGCCGTCCTCGATGAGCTAGGAATCGACAGCGCCCATTACGCCGGAATGTCGCTGGGCGGAGCGCTGGGCATGCACGTGGCGATTCACCAACCGCACCGCATCAAGAAACTCGCCCTCATCTGCACCGCTGCCCAGATCGCCACACCTGAGTACTGGTATGCGCAAGCCCAAACCGTCCGCAACCATGGCCTAGCCGAGACCGCGGAGCGTTCCATGAAGTACTGGTTCTCGGAAAGCTTCATGCTCACTCACGCCACCCGTGTGGCTCAGGCGCAAAACATGCTGGCCAACATCGACCCGCCCGGCTACGCGGCTTGCTGCGAGGCCATCGCCCAACTGGACCTACGGCCCGATCTGCCCCGCATCGACGCCCCTACCCTCGTCGCAATAGCCAGCGCCGACCGGGTCACGACACTTAGCGATGCCGAGACACTGCTAGCGCGGATCGGGAACTCGGAGATGGAGGTTATCTCCGGGGCCGCTCACTTGGCCAACGTGGAACGCCCGGAGGCGGTCACGGACCTCTTGCTGTATCACTTCCTGTCCTGAGCCTCAGGCTGCGCTGCTGAACAAGCGGCGGTGGCAAATATGGAGGTTAGGGTGGAGAGATGAACCGACTCGCCGAGGCCATGTCTCCTTACTTGCAACAGCACGCCAACAACCCCGTCCATTGGTGGCCGTGGTCGGCCGAGGCTCTAGCACAGGCACAGACGCGCGACCTGCCGTTGCTGATCTCAGTCGGATACTCCACCTGTCACTGGTGCCATGTGATGGCGCGGGAGTCATTCGCAGACGCCGAGGTCGCCGCCATCATCAACGAGAACACGGTACCGATCAAGGTTGACCGGGAGGAACGTCCCGATGTCGATGCGATCTACATGCAGGCCACCATCGCGCTCACCGGTCAAGGCGGCTGGCCAATGACTGTGTTCGCTCTGCCAGACGGGACACCGTTTTTCGCGGGCACGTACTTCCCAAAGCCACAATTCATGCGCCTGCTGGGCGGCGTGAAGGAAGCGTGGGCGACGAAGCGTTCCGAGCTTACCCAGCAAGGCAACATCATTGTCGAGGCCTGTTCCTCGGCGGGACCCGATTTCGCGGACGTGACGGTTGCCTGCCCGCTGGAGGGACCGTGCCCTCCAGCTCCACCGATCGATGAACAGCTGCTGGACTCGGCCGCAGCGGAGCTAGTGGCCGCGGCGGACTGGGAACACGGCGGGTTCGGACACGCCCCGAAGTTCCCGACCACCCCAGCCTTGAACTTCCTGCTGGACCATTACCAGCGCACAGGGTCGAGGGATTCGGCTTCGGTGGTCGAACTGTCGTTGCACGGTATGGCACGCGGCGGTATCTACGATCAGCTCGCCGGCGGCTTCGCACGCTATAGCGTCGACGAGGCTTGGGTGGTGCCACACTTCGAAAAAATGCTGTATGACAACGCGGAGCTGTTGGCCCTGTGCGTGCGGATGGGGTCCGACCCCATCGCGCGCCGGGTCGCCGGGGAAACCGCCCGGTTCTTGGCCAGCGCGTTCGCCACCGATGAGGGCGGGTTCGCGGCGGCCTTCGACGCTGACACCGATGGCGAAGAAGGACTGACCTACGTGTGGACGCGCCGCCAGCTCATCGAGGTACTGGGCGAGGAGGACGGCACGTGGGCGGCGGATCTGTTCGCCGTCAACGACCACGTTCCCTCGTTCGAACATGGCACTTCGGTACTGCGACGGCTCACCGAACCCGATGACCCCGCCCGGTTCGAGACGGTGCGACAGCGGTTGCTGGAGGTACGCGACGGGCGACCACAGCCGCACCGTGACGACAAGGTGGTGGCGGCGTGGAATGCGCTGGCCATTACCGCCTTGACCGACTACGCGATCGACCAAGACGACTTGGAAGCGGCGGCGTTCGCCGACGAGGCGGCCCAGACGGCCGCGCAGTTGCTGGCGCAACGTCATATGAGCGAGGATGGGCGGCTGCTGCGGGTGTCGCGCGCAGGCGCGGTTTCCGACGCGGCTGGTGTGTTGGAGGACTACGGGGCGGTGGCGCTGGCGTTTTTGGCGCGATACCGGTCGGGCGCGGACGAGGTGTGGTTGCATCGGGCCTCGCGGCTGATCGCGTCGGCTCGGCAGTACTTTAGCGACGGCGAAGGCGGATTCTTCGACACTGCCTCAGATGCGGAGCAGCTGGTCAATCGTCCGGCGGACCCCCATGATGGTCCGACACCTTCGGGCTGGGCGTTGATGGCAAAGGCTCTGTTGGCCATGTATGAGGCTAGCCAGGATGAGAGTTATAAAGACGACGCGTGGAGGGCTGTGAAACGAGTCGAGCCGTTGATCGCGGCGAATCCACGCTTCACGGGGGGATTGGCTTCGGCGGCGGAGACGCTGCTGCGTTTGCAAACCTCCTCGTAGTCGTGGCACGGAAAACCGCGAGCCCCACACTGAAGCTAGTGCGGGGCTCGCGGTTTATGCAGGGGTTAGGCGCTTTGCGCTTCTCTTTGTCGGAACTGTTCTGGGGTTGGCCAGATGAGCACCAGCGCACCCATGACGCAGACGCCGACGATGCCCCACAAGCCCACAGCGGTCGGTACCGAGATTCCCGCTGAGACGACTAGGCCCACGCCGACCACCGACAGACCTTGGATGAGCGACATTCCGCCCATCATGATCGTGTTCGTGCGTCCTCGATATCCGTCCGGGACGGCTCGGTTGAACGTGGCGTTGAGTGAGGCCAGTACCCCGATCATGAGGTTGCACACGATCGCGATGCAGATGACGACAGCCGCTGGCGGGTCCAGCAGTGCGGGCACGAGCGACAAGGGGGCGATGAAGAGCATCGGCTTCATCATCTTTCGCCGGGTCGCTGGCTTGATGAACCGTGTGAACACCACCGCTGAGATGATCGCCGCTAGTGGAGAACCCGCCATGATGGAGCCTTGGAGGATCGCGCCACCGTCGAGGTGATCGGCCCACAGTACCGCCGCGCCTTCGGGCACGATGGTGAATGCCACGAGGAAGAACACCGCTAGCGCGATGGCGCATAGCATTTTGTCCGTGAAGACGAGTTTGAATCCGTCGACGGTTTCTATCAGGAGGTTCTTGCGTTCTTTCGGGATCGTGGCCGGTCGGTGGTCAACCAGCAATAGTACGACTATCGCCGCGACGGCGAACGCTGCGGCGTTGATGCCGAGGGCGATGTGTGGGTTCAGGGCGGCCAGCACTCCGCCCAGGAAGTATCCGGTCAGCTGGGAAGCTTGGCTGACACTCATGTTGAGGGCGATTGCGGTGGAGAGCTTTTCGCCTTTGAGGATTTGCGGCAGCATCGCGGTACGTGCCGCGTGGTAGGCGGGCAGCAGCATCGACGACAGGAAGACGATGATTATCAGCAGCGGGATCGGGATACCGGGGATGGCGGCGAAGCCAATGAGGATCGCCCGCACCACGTCCGCGGTGATCATGACCCTCTTATACGGGAAGCGGTCGGTGAACGCCCCGAGGACCTGCGCGAAACCCAGATATGGGGCGTAGGTGATACCGAAGGCGAGGGTGGCCAGAATGGCCGAGTCGGTGGCATTGAAGACGAGAAACGTCAATGCCACTCGCATCAGCATGGAGCCAGCGGTGGAAAGGCTGAAGGCCGCAAGCAAACCGGCGGCTTCTCGGTTGCCGAGGACTTCAGAGAACTTCGCGGCCTCTTCTTCATCGCTACCGGGGCTCTTGCCGACATCGCCGCTTTCAGCTCCGCCGTTCTTAGCGTGGGTGTCCGACACGAGGAGTGTGTCCTTTCTAGGGCGTGACACGGAGTCGGTCACGCCTGAGACTATCCGGAATGGGGTGTTTTGGGAAGGGAACCACAAGAGGGATATCGGGAACTCTTACCGCAAAGTGCCATCCGGTTTTGTTCGGGCCTGGTCGCTGCCAGGCAGTGGTTCGTTACCTCTTGTGTGTCTCTTCTCGACTATCGCGTGGCTCGTAGCGAGATCGGGTCCTCAAGTTCGTTTCAGGTTCTCGTTTCTGCCGCGGAGGCGACATGTCGCGCCTGGGCGACCTGGGTGGCTCGCCCACGCCCGTTGAGCGTGAGCTAGCGCCGCCGCCTGGCCAGGCACTGGCATCCCACCGTCCTCGTTGCGGGCCAAACCTGAACCGGGCTTTTGAGAGACGTTCAATCTCCTGATTAGAGACAAATCTATCGTCTTACTGTAGTGATCTAACGCGCTGATGTCATCTTTTCAGATGCCACCGCGCCGACTCTCGACGATACCCCCTCCCCCCATTGGCATCCCCCGGTGCGTCATCCCGCACATGGGGCGCTCGCGCCGTTACCGTATTGAAATGGCGACAGCAAGGACAGTGAGAACCATTCTGGCCCTGGGTTGCGTGGCGGCGCTTGGCGCTGGATGCGCTAGTGAGACCTCAACGTGGGAGCGCGCTCAGGCCGAGGAACACGGCGGCCAAGAACTCGACCGGCTTTACTACCTACAAGCGGGTGAGGACCTGTTCGAGCCGTGGAAGGTGCCTGAGGGGACCGAAGTCGCCTGGGTTGACGCCCATAACGACTTCTCCGAAGCCGTCGGGATCGTCACCGGCGACGCCTACGGTGTACTCCGCGACATGTGGGTGCAGTTGCTTGACTACGGTTATGGCCCGGCCGTAGCCGAAGCCCAAGAACACGTATGCCTGGTTGAGGCCGATGCGCTTGACTGCACCATCATGGGCGTCAACGAGTTCGACAACATGACCGTGTCATTTCGGCTCCGGGTCCAAGAAGTCGCCGAGCCTGGAGAGCCCGCCGCGCTCATGTCCCTGTACTCACTACCGAGCGAGCACGCCTCGCCGCTGAGGCCAATCGAGGGAATCACCCTCAACGCCGAGCTGCAAGACATGCTCGACGCCTATGAGGCCGCTGGAGTCACGGTCCCCGGCCCCGAAGAGTCCGCCCCGGTGAACACTCCGATGATAGAGACTGGGTTGCTCGATCCGCCCAGTCTCCCCCACGACCTCATCACTCGATAGGGGCCGCGTGGCGACGAATGCCTGGGCATAACGCGCCCGGACATCGGCTCCTTCACCAGCATCACCGTTCCGCATCACGGGATAAAAGGGGCGGTGCGCGGTGACGGAAGCTCTGAAAAGGGATTTTGCCGCACGCACGTGACCTCCACTCCCGCCAAGAGGCGAGACTCCCTGTCCCCACCTGCGATTTTGCCAACAGCCTGCCGTCTAGGATGTGGCAGGAGATCCACAACGCTGCCACAATGGTTACCATCCGTGGTCGCCCGTGTGGGCGGTTCAACGCCGTTGAGGATCAAAGCCACCACATACTGACGTTCGCCGCCACATCCACGCCCTTTGAGGAACTGCCCCGAGACACCCTCGCCCAGAGATGAGAGAAACCCAATGACTGCCACAGTCGACACGGCCACCGCTGAAGAACTGATCGAAAACCGCGCCCGCATCATCGATGTGCGTTCGCCCGGCGAGTTCACCGCCAAGCGCATCCCCGGCTCGCATAACGTCCCGCTCGATCTTTTGCAAAGGGAAAAGGCCAACCTGGCCGCTTCCCATGACGACACCGTAGTCCTGACGTGCGCCGCTGGGCCCCGCTCTCACCAGGCTCGCGAGATCCTGGTGGCACATGGCTGGCGCAATGTCGTGGTCCTCGATGGTGGCCTCCACGCCTGGGCTTCGGCCGGGAATCCAGTCGAAGAGTCGAAGGGTGGCACCTGGGACCTCGAACGCCAAGTCCGATTCACCGCTGGCCTTATCGTCTTGCTCTTCGTGTTGGGAAGCCTGGCGTTCGAACCGTTGAAGTGGGGCGCTGCCTTTATCGGGGCGGGCCTGGTCTTTGCGGCCATCAGCAACTTCTGCGGTATGGGCATCCTGCTGTCTAAAGCTCCCTGGAATCGACCGCGAGCCAACGCGGAGGCTCCGTCTTTGGAACCACTGACCAAAAGCGCCTAGCCACTCATCCCTCCTGTCGTAGCAGTAAGAGGCGGTCCCCACTCATCTGAACTGGTCCCCAGAAGTCGGAACTCATTTCTCAGTCCAACTTCCGGGGACCAGTTCACATCGTGGAGGACCGCCTCTTACCACTTGGCCTACATATGCGCAGTTTAGGGCGCCTGGGACTCGGGGCCTCTGGGAGCGACGATCGCGAACTACTCGCCCCCTCCACCTCCACCGTCGCCCGAACCGCTGTCGGAACTTCCATGGTCATGGGACTTCTCACGCTGCCCGCTCATTCCGGCCGCCGCACCATCGCCGCCCGAACCACGTTGCGGCCTTTGGTAGAACAGGTAGAAAACGATGCCCAGGACCGCCAGAATAAACAAAAGGGGCGCATACTCGTTCATACAAAACTCCTGCCAGGAACAGGGATTATAGGGATACCTGCAGCGTATCTGAGAAAAACTCTGAGGGCGATAGTCACATCACCCTCAGTTATCAAGAAAGCGATATCAGGTCCCTCCGCGAAGCTGTGCGCTGGGACGATCACTTAGAAAAATCTCAGTCCCGCCGAACCATTTCGGCTGAGGGCAAGATTCACCTAAGGCTCACAACATGTACGCCTCCGGCGGCGAGGCCTAGCGGACCCACTGTTGGACCGGCTCAACCACAGATGCGCAAGATCCTGCGACGTCCTCGACCCGTTATCGAGCGCCCTGAAGCCTCACAACCAGGTATGAAAGTCGTCTCTATAGGGTTCAAGAGGAACCCGGCCCTCGCCTGGCATCGGTCTCAACTGGCCGCCAACGACAATCGCTAAACCCACGTACCAAACGCGCCCCTGATATTGCTATCCAGCTGCTCACACCAGGCAGCCAGGCCAATGTCTAGCTGCTCGGCCAAGAACATGGCCGTATATGCGACCAACTGCGGCGTATTACTGACCCCACGCACCGGCACCGGGGCCATAAACGGCGCATCAGTCTCCACCAGGATCAATTCACGCGGCGCGGCAGCGACAGCCTGACGCAGCATCGCCGCGTTCTTGAACGTCACATTCCCCGCGAACGACATGTAAAAACCACGCCGACCACATTCGCGCGCGAAATCCGCATCGCCCGAAAAGCAGTGCATGACGACCCGCTCCGGAGCCCCCATCTCATCGAGTACCCGCAAAACATCCTCGTGCGCGTCACGATCGTGAATCACCAAGGTCTTGTCGCGACTCTTCGCGATCTCAATATGGGCGCGGAACGACTCCTCTTGTTGGGCCCGGCCCTGCGGCTCAGTGCGATAGAAGTCCATACCGGTCTCCCCGATGGCAACCACCCGAGAAAGCGAGGCGAGCTTATCGATCGCCGCCAAGTCTGAGGCAAGGTCCGAACTCAAGGGAGCCTCATTGGGGTGCAACGCGGCCGCCGCGACCACCCGCGAATCGAGCTCGGCCAGTTCAGCAGCCCACTGGGAGGAAGCAACCCCCGTACCCACCTGCACGGCCCCCTTCACACCCACCGACTCAGCGGCGTCGAGGAAACCCGTGATAGCCGGATTATTCGGCGCCGGAATGTCCTCGTGGCGCGGCGGCCACCCGGGCACCACCAGGTCGAGGTGAGTATGGCTGTCGACAATCGGCGCCGGTAGAGGCGGAGGTGGAGTAATCGTGCGCGGCTTCTTGGCTTTGGACATGACTCAACTGTGCCATGTGCGCCCCAGCCGGTCGAACGAATACTGGCCGCATGAGACCGGCAGCCAGGAAACAACGAAGAGGCTGGTGCAAAAGTGCGTATTCAAGGCCACAGGAGGCGAAGTTTGCGTTCCTAAGCGAGCTGGCGAGAACACCGAAAGCGGCTTTTGCATAAGCCTCTATGGTCCAGTGTCTCTCGAGGCAACGTTGTTCCTACGGTGTGGCATCCAGCCCCAGACACAACGTCGACATCTACTCAGATTGCGAGGCCGGACGCCAGCCGCATAGTTTGGCTGGCGTCCGGCCTCGCACAGGCTTAGAGCTCTTAGGCCAGACGCTCCAGCTCTTCGTCCACGATCGACGGGTCGAGTTTCGTGAACAGAGGCGTCGGTTTGCGCAATGGCGTGCCAACCGTGATAGGTACTGACTCCCACGCGGGGACATCAGAGTAGTCGCCGGTCAGGATCGAATACCGGCCGTCGTTGCCGACCGCACCGCCCTCATCCAAGTCCGTGACCTCCTCGATGCGCGGCATCGGGGCAAAAGTGCCCTCACCACCGAGCATTTCGTACACAACCTGCGACGAATGCGGCAAGAACGGGCTAAGGAGCGTCTTCAGATCCGAAACCGCCTGCAAGACGGTGTGCAAAACGGTACCCATCCGCTCTTTGTCATCCTTGAGCTTCCACGGAGTCGTGTCAGCCAGATACTTATTCGCCGTCGCGACTGTGCGCATGGCCTCACCGATCGCCGCCTTAATGCGATTGGACGCGATCAGGTCGCCGATGCGCTCAAAAGCCGCAGCAGTCGTGTCCAACAGCTCCCGGTCGATTTGCTCAAGCTCGCCAGGTTGCGGTATCTCACCGAAGTTCTTCGCAGCCATAGCCACCGAACGGTTAACCAGGTTGCCCCAGCTGGCGACCAACTCGTCATTATTACGCCGCAAGAATTCCGTCCACGTGAAGTCGGTGTCCTGATTTTCAGGGCCCGCCACGCAAATGAAGTAACGCAACGCGTCAGCTGAATAGCGCTCCAGGAAATCCCGAACGTAGATGACGATGCTGCGCGAAGAGGAGAACTTCTTGCCCTCCATGGTCAAGAACTCCGAAGAGACGACCTCAGTGGGCAACTCCAGTTCGCCGAGTTCTTCGGAAGCGGTGCCGCCATGCGCGCCCTTGCCGTTAGCGCCCAGCAGCATCGCCGGCCAGATCTCCGAGTGAAAGACGATATTGTCCTTACCCATGAAGTAATAGGCCAGCGACTCAGGGTTGTTCCACCATTTGCGCCACGCATCGGGGTCTCCCGAACGGCGCGCCCACTCGATGGAAGCGCTCAAGTAGCCGATGACAGCGTCGAACCACACATACAGTCGCTTATCGCTGCGGTCGGCCCACTCAGGCAACGGCACCGGCACACCCCAGTCCAGATCGCGCGAAATCGCGCGCGGCTGAAGGTCCTCCAGCAGATTCTTCGTAAACCGCACCACGTTGGGCCGCCAACCATCCCGCGTGTCAAGCCAGGAGTTCAGCACATCGGCGAACGCGCTCAAGTCGAGGAACAGATGTTCGGTCTCGATGAACTTCGGCGTCTCCCCGTTGATCTTGGATCGCGGGTCGATCAGATCAGTCGGGTCAAGCTGACGTCCGCAGTTGTCGCACTGGTCACCGCGGGCAGAATCGTACTCACAGTGCGGGCACGTGCCCTCGATATACCGGTCAGGCAGCGTACGACCCGTGGACGGGGAAATCGCTCCCTCGGTCACCTTCTGGGTGATGTAGCCGTTGTCCCACAACGCACCGAATAGCTTCTGCACGACCGCGTAATGGTTGCCAGTGGTCGTGCGGGTGAACAAGTCATAGGAGAGACCCAAAGCGTGCAGGTCCTCCACGATCACCCGGTTGTACTTGCTGGCCGCCTCTTGCGCGGAAATGCCCTCCGCGTCGGCCTGCACCAGGATCGGCGTCCCGTGCTCGTCGGTTCCCGACACCATGAGCACATCATGACCGCGCATTCGCATGTAGCGGGAAAAGACGTCGGCGGGAACTCCGAATCCGGCTACATGTCCGATGTGGCGCGGGCCATTCGCATAGGGCCACGCCAGCGCAGTCAATACATTGGTCATGGGATTAATCCTATAGGTAGGGACCTGATCTAATTTCAAGGCCGCAGCTTAGACCACATGCATGCCATCATGTGAGAAGGTCGCGCCCGTGGATACCCACGGTAGCCACGGGCGACGCTGCGTAGCGAAAAACACCGCGGATTCTATCGGCGACGATCGAGGGCGGGCCCGAGAAATATCCGCTATTTGAGGCATAGCCGGGCGATTTCCCTCCAAACAGGCATAGACAATGGTGCAATACCTATATGTCTGAAACCCGCCACACTCCCCCAGTCGAGGTCGCCGCACAACGACGGATCGGCGATCAGACCGACAGTCTGGACGCCATCCGGTCGGTGTGGGAGCGGGCGGGAGACAAAAACACTTTCAAACCGCCAAAGACCCCCAAGCCCACCGAACAGCGCATGCGCCGACCCCTTCTGGCCCTGCCGGGGCTGATCGTGATCGGGTGCCTCATGGTGTTCTTCGCCGTGGTCTCGGCCGAACCATTCTGGCTGGGCGTGGGCAAGTCTGAGTCCGGCACCGTCACGGTGGACAGGTGCGAAGGAGGCGACTTCGCCCCCCGCTGTATCGGCACATTCGACTCCGCCGAATCCGACCTGGCACTCGAACGAGTGAGGTTGACGGGAAACCCGACGTTGCCGGACGGTTCCGCCCTGGATGCCGGGGATGAGATCCAGGCAGTCGTGACGGGCTCCTCGGCCACCACCGCGTACAACGGCGACACCCTGGGTCTGCACTTGCGGTGGATTCCCGGGTTCACGCTGGTGTTGTTGGGGGGCTTGCTACTGGTGCCGATGATGGGGGCGTGGCGGCTGGACAAGCCCCGGCGCGCGCTAGCGGTGTTGTCGTGTTTTGCGGCCCCGGTCGTCCTCCTACTGGCAACGCTCGCCGTGACGTGGTGACCTCACCCACCTGCTCGGGCGCAATCGCGCGTGGCACGGCCCGCTAGCGTAAAGTTAGACCAGCTTCTCGTTGAGTCATGCGGAACTCGACAATCAATTCTTGGCGCCGTTGCCAGTAGCTTTGCCGAAGTGAGGATAACTCCATATCCCTGGGCAAAATACGAGGCTTTTCAAGTGAGCTCCTGTCGGCGGACTTCGGCAGAGCAAACGAGCTGATGGGAACGTCGCAAGTTTCCTCATGGAGCAGCCTCAAGTACTGCGACGTGCGGACAAGGCCGACGCGAACGCCGGTGTTGTTCACCGGCAAGCATGCACACCCACCGGCATGCGCCTCGACGAGGCCACACCACTCCTTGACATCACCTGTGAGCGACAGACTTGTGGGATCGAATTAAACCATTGGGGGCAGCAATGGGGGCAGCACGCACGACCACCTACACGACCGGACGTTGGCCCGGTCCTTCCACTCCTGCGCAGCGCCGAGCCCTGATGAAATTGGTTCCGTTGTCGATCACCTTCGGTCTAATCGCCGCCCTGGGCATCATGCCGGTCATCGTCACCGTCGGGTTCTTGGGCAAGGCCAGTGCTGAGGAGGTGCTGGAGCTGCCCGAGGACATGGTTTTGCCACCAGCGCCTAAGTCCTCGACTCTGTATGCCTCCGACGGGGTCACGGAGTTGGCCACATTTGGCGACCAATACCGCGTCGAGCTGGAGTATGAGGATCTGCCGGATGTGTTCGTGGAGGCGCTACTGGCCACGGAGGACGCGCGGTTTTGGGAGCATAACGGGATCGACGCGACCGGTGTTTTGCGCGCTGCGGTGTCAAACTATTCGGCCGGAGGTGTCTCACAGGGCGCTTCGACTATCACCATGCAGTATGTGCGACAGGTGTTGGCCTACAACGCCTTGACTCCCGAGGAGCTGGACCAGGCCACGGAGGACACTCCGGCGCGCAAGATTCGCGAAATGGCGTATGCGATGGCCGTGGAGGATGCGATGGAGAAGGAGGAGATCCTTCTCAACTACGTCAACACGGTGTACTTCGGCAATGGCGCCTACGGTTTGGGAGCCGCGGCTCAGCTCTATATCGGCAAAGACCCGCAAGAGTTGGATTTGAACGAGGCGGCTCTGCTGGCGGGACTGGTGCAGTCGCCCAGTGAGTACGACCCGATCAATGGGTCCTCGGAGGCGGCGAAAAACCGTCGCGACCATGTCGTGAATCGGATGGTCTCGGCTGGGGTGATCACTAGGGCGCAGGCCCAACAGGTCATTGATGAGGACCTGTCGTTGAATCCTCAACCGCGCCCGGCTGTCGGCGGCGGGGCTGCCGACTCCTCCAATTGGGGTTTCTTCACCGATTACTTCGAGAAATGGTGGTCCCAGCAGGAAGCCTTCGGTGCTTCTCCGGAGGAGCGTTTGGCTCGTCTGAACCGGGGCGGCTACGAGATCGTCTCCACGCTGGATGCGGATTTGCAGGCACGGGCGCAAACGGCGATTGAGGACCAGTTGGCGGTGGATTCGCCCTATGCGCTGGGTTCGGTGGTCGTGGAGCCGGGAACGGGCCGTATCGAGGTGATGGCGGTCAACCGGGTGTATTCGACGAACACGACGAACAACGGGCCGAACACGTCGGTGGACGGCGAGCTGGGCTCCTACCCCAATACGACGAATCCACTGCTGACCAGCGGGCCGGGTCTGCCCGGTTATCAGGCGGGGTCGACTTTCAAGCTGTACACGATGATCGCGGCCCTGGAGCGGGACATGCCGCTGTCGACTAACTACAACTCCCCCAATCAGTATCGGTCGCAGTACCCCATCAGCGGGGACCCCAATTGTGGAGGCATGTGGTGCCCGAGCAACGCCAATGAGTCGATGGCGGGCAACCACGATATGCGTTCGGGTTTCGGCGGCTCGGTGAATACGTACTTCGTGCAGCTAGTGGAGGCTGTGGGGGCGGATCGCGCCGTTGAGGTGGCCGAGCGGATGGGAATTTCGTGGCGGACGGCCGAGGACTTGGGCCATGCGGCGAACGCCCAGGGTTGGGGAACGTTCACCTTGGGCGTGACCAGTAACCACCCGTTGGAGGTGGCGAACAGCTATTCGGTGCTGCCAGCTGACGGCGTTTTGTGTGATCCTTTGCCGGTGGACGTGGTGAAGACAAATGATCGCGACATCGAGTTTGAGTCTGACTGCGAGCAGGTGATCGACGCTGAGGTGGCGCGCGCGGCGACCGATGCTTCTCGCTGCACAACCGGCTATGGGGCCGATTCGGGTGACTGTGGTTCGGCCACCGCTTCGTATATCGCGCCGATGGTGGGCGGCCCAGTGGCGGGCAAGACCGGTACGTCGGACAACTTCTCGACTGGCTGGTTCGCGGGCTTCACTCCCAATCACGCGATCGCGACGTTTATCGCCGACCCGGATTCTCCGCAGAACAACGTGGGGTCCTCGCGGACGCCGCTACCTGCGCAGGCTTCGGCGGAGATCTTGAAAGCGGCGTGGGAGTCGAATCCGACCGGTTCGTTCGCTCCGCCGCCGGCGGCGCTTCGCTAGTGGATCGAGAACGGCGGCGGGTTTTCGGGGAAGTTGACCATCAGACATGGGAATACTTCGATGTGGGGACCCCCGCTTTAATCCTCCCAAGTTGCCATAAACTACGCAAGCTACTCGTTGTGGCCTGTGGATAACTCTGTGGAAAACCGGCGGCCGCCCTCTGGTTCGGTCGTGACGCGCCGCTGCGGCACGTGGGAATCACGCCTTCGCGCCCAGCCGATAGCATGTGCGCAGTGAACACAGCCCACCGAAGCCACCTCAGCGACGCGCCGGTTCGTGCCCTCATCCCGCCGCGCGACTGGGAACCCATGCGCCCAGCTGGGCCCTCGACGCTCTTGCGGCGCAAACTCCAACCGTCTATCCCGCGCGGAGGATGGCTACTCACAGGGCTGATCACCGGCGTCGCCTTCCTGCTGCGACGTATCGGCATCTCCCACCCTCCCGGCCTCATGTTCGATGAGGTCTATTACGCCCAAAACGCCCATGAAATGTTGCAACATGGAGTTGAGTGGAACGCGCCCGAAGGCATGTCCGCCTATGTGGCACATCCTCCGCTGGGCAAATGGTTCATTGCCCTTGGCGAGGCGGTCTTTGGCTACAACGAACTGGGGTGGCGCATCAGCGCCGCCGTCGCGGGAACCCTCATGGTTCTCGTCCTCATCCGCCTGGCCTACCGCCTGACCGGTTCGCTCCTGCTTGGACTCACCGCCGGGCTGCTGCTCGCTGTCGAAGGCAGCCACCTGGTGCTGTCACGGGCGGCCCTGCTCGACATCTTTCTGGCGCTATTGATCCTACTGGCGTTCTACTGCCTGGTCCGGGACCGCGAATGGCAGCGGCAACGCTGGCTACGAGCGCTCGACAGCGGGCTCAACCCGTTGCGCAGACGCCCGGCCTTCGCCTGGCCATACTGGCGCATCCTCACCGCCGTCTGCCTGGGCGCGGCGCTGAGCGTCAAATGGTCTGCCGTGTGGTTCCTCCTCATCTTCGCCGCGCTCCTATGCTTGTGGGAATGGCGGCTGCGTGTGCACGTCGGTACCCGCAAGCCAATACGTGACACCCTCATCAACACCTATGGGCACCTCGTTTCGTTTTTCACCCTCGCCGGATTGACCTACCTGGCCACCTGGGCCGGTTGGTTCGCCAATTCGCAGGGCGCGTTCCGCCACTGGCTGGCCGATAACGGGCACAGTGAACCGCCGGTGATCGGCGCACTGATCAACTGGTTCCAGTACCACCTGGACATCCTGCGGTTCCACTCGAACCTGTCCACCGAGCACAGCTACCAGTCGACGGTCACCGAGTGGCTGTTCAATCTGCGGCCCGTGGTCTTCTACTGGTCATCGGATGTCGAATGCGAGGCCGAAAACTGCGCCGCCGAAGTTCTGCTGCTGGGTACGCCAGTCCTGTGGTGGTCGTTCGTCCCCGCCATGATCACGCTCGCCCTGTGGGGGCTGGCCAAGCGGGATTGGCGCGCCGGAGCGATCCTCGCCTCCGCTGCCGCCGGCATCGCTCCGTGGCTGTTGTATCCCGAACGCACGATGTTCTTCTTCTACACAGCCCCGGCTGTACCGTTCATGATTCTCGCGGTCGTCGTCTGCCTAGGGCTGATACTGGGTTCACCGACCGCTTCGATGGAACGCCGCCTCACCGGCGCGCTCACAGTGGGAGCTTACGTGGCCATCGTCGTTTTGTGCTTCACGTACTTCTGGCCCATCTACACCGGGACCCCGCTGCCATATGAGGACTGGCAAGCCAGAATGTGGCTGGGCTCCCGCTGGATCTGACCTTTGATCGACGAACTGGTCATCTCGACCACATTAGGGCCTGGCCGCGCCCTGGCAGGGCCGCCCGGTGTGTTAAAGTTGGCGCCGTTGCGTTGCTCGCAACCACAATCTAGGGGCTATGGCGCAGTTGGTAGCGCGTCTCGTTCGCAATGAGAAGGTCAGGAGTTCGAATCTCCTTAGCTCCACCAAAAAGTTCTTATCCGAACTTCGACCTTGATAGAGAACTTCCAGGGTTTACGCTTTGCTGGGCCGTCCATCGTGGCGGCCCTGATGTGTGTCCGCTCCTTGTCTCCTGCGGTCAACAACCTCGTCTTGATCCTGGCGAATTTGGTGTTGTTAGAACCAAACATCGCGGTCGGGGTAACGACATCGTCCTCAGCGATGTGCTAGGCGTTGCGATGCTCGGATGAGTTTCAGGGGAACAATGAGTTCGCTCTCGATGCGCCGGGCCGCCCCCTGACTGCCTGATTTGTCGAGTTCGGTGATGGCTGCCGCCACCAGTCCCGAAAGGCGGGCTACTTCGCCTCGAAGCTCAGCCAGTTCATCGTGTCGTGCTTGGGCCTCGGCACCACACCAACTTCGTAGCATCTCCCATTGGGGCGCGTACTTGCGACCTACCTCGATGCAGATTTCAGGCTCGAAGTGCTGGGTTCCTGAGCGTGAGGAGTAAAGCTGGCCGTAGAAACGAATGATGGCCGCGATGCTGTGTGCTCGGTTCCGAAACCGCGCTATCACGAGCGGAGATATGGGCTTGGCTTCCAACCACAGGCTCAAGCCGTGGATGTCGACATCAGTTCGGGCTCGGGACTTCTCGCTAGGGCCAGTCAAGACTGAAAAGTGATAAATCGGGATCGACATCAGCGTGCCGCTACATTGTGTGATGCGATGCGCCGCTTGGTGCGAATACACGTCTTCACCGAATGCTTTAGTTGCTTGTTTAGCTGGCGGCCCCGTGCGCATCGCGTGAACGCTGCGCACAGCCGGTTGGTCATTGCGGCCCGGTTGCAACGGCTGCAACGGTCCACATGCTTGGAGAAGGCGTGCCGTAGCCGGTCTGGCAAGAGTGCCGTCTCGGATTCGCTCATCGTTCACCCCATTGGTCTGTCTCAGCGTTCCCGTTCCCATGCCTATGCATGAGTGCGATCCATGTCATACGATCTAGATTCCTAGCGAATGGGCTGGTTGTCACCGTTGCGTCGTTGCGGCAACAAATTTCGGCAGGCAACCCCATGACAGTGAGGACCGGTTGATGGACGATCGAGGTTCACGCTTGAGAGCTGCGCGGCGCGAAGCGGGGATCGGTCTTGACACGATGGCGCGGCGGACGGGTCTGAGTAAGGGGCACTTGTCGCGGATCGAGACTGGGCAACGAGTGGCCACACCATCTGTTCTCTTGGCTTATCGTCAGGTCTGTCCAGACCTAGAGATCCCCACGAACTGGGACGACGTGAATCGACGGAAACTTGTCAGTAGCGGGCTCATCGCAATGGTGGGGGCGACGCTACCCAAGAGTGTGGACACCTCTGCGCTGGGCGAGGTCCCACGATCAGTTTCAGAAGCCGATATTCGCGATCTTGAAATCGCGATCTCGTCGTGGACAAACCAGGAACTCAGCGGCGGAGGTCGAACTGTATTGGCAGCCGGGACGGCTCTGTTGAACTGGGCTACCTCGTTGGTTCAAACCACCCGTACCGAGGCGGCTCGCACGCAGCTTCTCAGCCTCGCGGCGTACATGGCGGACCGCTGTGGCTGGGCAACGTTCAATGTGGGCCTTCACGACCACGCCACGGCGTTCTTCCAACAGGGACTTTCGCTGGCAACGGAAGCCGGGGACCCACACGTAACCGCTCAACTGCTCTCCGACATGGCCGGACACGCCGTTTACCGCCGGAGGCCCGCCGAAGCACTGGCTTGCGTAGAGGCAGCCCGTGATCTTGAGGTTGTTCCTACCCTCCGCGCGGCGCTCTACGCGGTTCGTGCCGAGGCATACGGAGTTCTCGGAGAACAGTCCCTAGTTGAACGCTGGACAGAACGAGCCGTCGCCGAAGCCACCGAGTCGCGGCCAGACCTTCCGCACCCGACCTGGCTACCGTCTTTCCGTGGGCCGGAAAGCCTCGATGCCTCGATTGGATTCGCCCACTACCTCACGTACCTCCGTAGCGGCGGAACTGACGCAGCAAACAACGCCCTCGAACACATGACCCGCGCCGCGCACGCGGGTGCCCCTTACCGCAGCCGCTCGACCGCGCTGTCAGCGCTGCGGGCCGCCGTCATCCAAATGAGCTTGGATAACGCGGACCTGGAGGCCGGTTTCGACTTGGCCTGGTCGACCTGCAACGAACTACCCGACGCCCGTTCGGTTCGCATCGGCAGGGAGCTAAAGTCCCTCGATGAGGCATCTTCGCAAGCTGGGCACCACGACGGTGTCCACGAGCTGCGGTCGACCATTGCCACACTTCGAGGCGGACCTGAGCCAGTCTGACCCGCCTTACGTTCCTCTATCGCTTAGGCAGGTTGATGAGACTTCACAGTGAAGGCTCGGCGGGCTCGGACGGCATCTTGTCGCGCTCAGCGTTCATCGCAGTTGGGGCGCTGTCCAGTCGCGTCACCGGATTCGTTCGCACGGCCGCCATCGGGGCGGCGCTGGGAGCGGGCATTGCCGGTGACGCCTACGCCACGGCAACAATGCTGCCAACGGTCGTCTACGAGATCGTCCTAGGCGGAATCGGTACGGCGATTCTCGTGCCATACCTCATGAAGGCGTTTGCGTCGGGCCAAACGAACGGCGCTCGGTTTGCCCAACGCCTTTTGACAACGACGGCGGCAGGCTTCGTCATTCTCGCCGCAGTAGCAACATTGACCGTCCCGTTCATCGTGCCGCTGTTGGGGGGCTCGGCGACCGAAGGCCGCAGCGCAGACCTGACGGTTGCTTTGGCGCTGTTCACCGTGCCCGCAATGGCTGCCTATGGCATCGGTGCGGTCGCCACTGCCATCTTGAACAGCCGGGGCTCGTTCGCACTCCCCGCATGGTCTCCTGCCGTCAACAACGTTGTGCTCATCGTGGCCGCTCTGGTCCTGCTGGCCACGGGTGTTTCTGACAACGACTCCGTCCTCATTGCGGTGCTCGGCAGTGCCCTCCTACTGGGAGCTATTGGGCAGTGTGGCCTGCTCATCGCGGCACTTCGACGGGTCGGTGTGCCGTGGCGCTGGCAGATCCAGCTGCGAGGCTTGGGACTGCGTCCCCTGGCAGGAACGATCGGGTGGATGGTCGTATACGTCACGGTTGGCCAGGCCGCGACCATTGCTGTCATCGCGATTACACGCGCCAACGCTGCCGCTGGCGGCCCGGGAACGTTGATTTACCACAACGCCTGGCTGTTGCTGATGATGGCGTTCGGAGTGGTCGCGCTCCCCGTGATCACCGCGCTCACCCCCGCAATGTCGAACAACGCCAACAACAACCCGCACGGAACGCTCGGGGCCTATAGTCGCGCGCTGAGATACATCACGGTCGCGGGCTTGCCGGTGACCGCAGGGATGCTGGTTCTCGGCATTCCCGGGGCCGTGACCTTGTTCGGCTGGGGAAACTACAGCCTCGAAGCCGCTGCCGACACCGGACTCGTGGTGGCTGTGGCCGCTTTGGCATTGATCCCATACGCCTTTAGCCACCTCCAACTCTTCGCCTGGCTGGCCCTCGGCGACCCGAAAACGCCAACCGTTGTTGTTTCTGTCTCTTCGGCGGTCAGACTTGCCGGTTGTGGACTCGTGTTCTGGCTAGCGCCTCTTGCATGGGTGCCAGCCGGACTGATGGCCGTCAACGCCGCAGGCTTCGTGCTCTCGGCGATCGTTGGCCACCTCATCCTGCGCCAACGCCTCGAGACTAGGCCCGTGTGGAAACCTGCCGTCATCGTCAAACTCCTCGGAGCCACTGTCCTCGCAGCGTTGGCCGCAGCCGTCGCCTCAACCGCATGCCAGCACCTTCTCGGCACCGGAAAGGCCGGAATGGCCGCCGCACTCATAGCTGGCGGAATAGTTCTCCTGGCCGTCTACGGCCTAGCAGTCTCCCGCATTCGACCCGATGTCTCCGACCACCACACCCAGCAAACCAGCCAAAGCCGGAACACCTAACTAGACCCGGTTTACCGACATTGGCAACAAGCAGCGCTTCAAAACAACGCAACGACGCAACGGTGACACGGGGCCAACTTCCCAGGAACCTAAACGGTGTTAGGCACGCGGCACTCATATCGAAAGTGCCTCGTGAGAGACCGCTACGGCACCAATCTGGAGGTCGTCATCATGCACCCCAACACCGTCGATTCCATCACGCCGTCCACCCGTCATGATCTAGCATTCGTGTGGTTGGAGATCACTGGCAAGTGCCAGTTGGCCTGCACACATTGCTATGCCGACTCCGGCCCCGACGGCACTCACGGTCCGATGAGGCGTGACGACTGGCTTGGCGTCATCGACCAAGTCGCCGATCTGGGAGCGGGAATGGTGCAGTTCATCGGAGGCGAGCCCACGCTTAACCCCGATCTGCCTGCTCTCATCGAACACGCCACGGCGCGGGGCTTGGAGGTAGAGGTCTTCTCTAACCTGGTCCACGTCAGTGACCAGTTGTGGTCCTCGTTCGGCCGTGAGGGTGTGCGCCTGGCCTGCTCCTACTACTCCGACAGGTCCAGCCAGCATGCCAGGGTCACTGGACGCAATACTCACGCCCGTACCAAGAACAATATCGCCGAAGCGTTGCGTCGTGAGATTCCGCTGCGCGTGGGTATCGTCAACCTCACCGACGATCAACGCACCAACCAGGCACACGAAGAACTAGCAGCGCTGGGAGTGACCGACATTGGTCACGACCACCTACGCGGAGTCGGACGCGGCGTATCGAACGGGAAGGCGGGCATTGACCAGTTGTGCGGTAACTGCACCAACGACGTCCTCGCCATCAGCGCCACCGGGGAGATGTGGCCGTGCGTTTTCTCCCGCTGGCTTGCCGTAGGAAACGTCCTGGAAGCTCCGTTGGGCGATATCCTCACCGGTAGGGATTACGCCCGGGTCCGCAACGAACTCGATGCCCACTTTGAGGCCAGGGGATCGCATCAGGCTCCGTGTGTACCCAACATGTGCAACCCGCAGTGCGGACCCAGCTGTTCACCGGCATGTCGGCCCACGGCGAACTGCCGCCCGGTGGGCACCTGTGCTCCCTCGTACCGACCCTGATCAAGAGAGGTCATCTGTGCTGGTAGAACGCGCATTCGTATCCGAAGCGCTCCTAGAGGGCCAGGACGTCGACGCCTGGCCCTTCACCGTGCCGTGCGTATCGCAACTCGTATCCGAGGGCATGGCGTTCTCTGCCCCGGTGACGTTCCTGGTCGGAGAGAACGGCTCGGGCAAGTCCACCCTGGTCGAGGCCATCGCCGAAGCCTTCGGACTCGACGCCTACGGCGGGCGAGCAGGCCGCAAGTACGGCAACGACCGGCCAAAGACGGCCCTGGGTGAGGTCATGAAACTCGACTACACCTCAGCCGGTTCCCGAATGCAACGCGGGCCCCGCAACAAGAAGAAGGGATTCTTCTTGCGCGCCGAAACTGCCTTCGGACTCCTCGCCACCGTCTCGGGGATGCCCGGCTACTGGGAAGAAGACGTCACAGCGCAAAGCCACGGAGAGGGTTTCTTGACCGTCTTCGCCGCACAATTTGGCGAACCGGGGCTGTTTGTGCTGGACGAGCCAGAAGGCGCACTGTCCTTTACTTCATGCCTCCAGCTAGTGGCGCTCATGCACGACTTGGCTAAAACCGGGGCGCAGGTGATCTGCTCGACCCACTCACCCATCCTGGCCGCTACCCCGGGGGCCGACATCATCGAAATCGGCGAGCACGGCTTCCACACCACCACCTGGGAAGAACTAGAACTGGTCGACCACTGGCGCAGATACCTCAACAACCCCAACGCCTACCTGCGCCACCTCACCACCGACGAGGAGGAGTAATCGGCATGAATTCCCAACTCGACACTGATGCGGCCGATGAGAACCACCAGGCTCTCATGCGATCAAGCCTCAACCACGCCGCCGAACACTTCGGACTCAACCTCAGCGGCGAACCGGTCTACGGTTGGCGGCTACGCACCATCGGAGCCGCCGCAACCGGTCCCCGACACGGAACATGCTGGCTACGTGTCGTCTCTGAATTCCCACAGTGGGCACACGGAGACACCTGGACGGGCAATAGCGACGCCAACACCCTCACCAACATCAGCAAGCCCCGCGTCCTGGACACGCACACATGGAACGAACATTGGAAAGTCATGCGAGCCGAGGTAATGACGTTGGTCAAGGATGCACCGTGCTCGCAAACTGAAGAACCACCAGCGGAACTCAACCTACCTAGCAAATGGTGGGAAACGCTGAGACGCAACCTTGACAGCCTCGCCAGCCAACCAACCCCCCGCAGCAGAGTCACCCAAGAAGAAGCGACCCGACGACTACAAGTGTTCTTCGGCGATCGCATCGACCCCACCATCACCCACTGGACTACCGCCCACGGTGACCTTCACTGGGCCAACCTCACCGCACCCGACCTGGCCATCATGGACTGGGAACACTGGGGAACCGCCCCCGCAGGATACGACGCGGCCACCCTGCTGTGCTACAGCCTCACCAACCCCGACCTAATCGCACAGATACGCCGACACTTCGCACACATCCTCGACACACCCACAGGCCACCTCGCACAACTACTAGTGATAACCCGCCTGCTACTCCGCATCGAAACAGGCGACCACCCCCACCTAGCGATCCCCCTCCACCACCACGCCAAAGACCTACTAGCTCGAGAAGCCCACTTAGTGATCCAAGCGCTCTACCGGTGCGTTTTAGGGCCTCCAGACGGATAGGTTTAAGAGTTCGTCCGAATCGAGTGAGTAAGCGGGATTTGAAGGGTTTACAGCAGATCAAGTCTCGACGCTGTGCCTCCCTGGAGTCGGGACGTGCCGATGAGAAATTTTGCCACATTGCCAACAGTGTAGATCGGGATACACAACCATGTTTCTCTGCTTGTATTCAGAGTTCTATGGTGACATCAATTGCTTTCCGACCCGATAGTCTCAACGTCGCCACCCGGATGCGGAACGTCTCGAAGCAATGGCCGTTCGTAGGAAAGACGAATCAGGTTGAAGGTTTGAGTAACTTCTCGATCGAGATTTGGAATACCGTTGTCTGCCACGAGGATTTGCATAGCGGGTGAGATTCCAGCAAGAGTATACAACCTCTGAGGCTTATGCAAAACGGTTTGTTGTTTGTTTAAGGAAGTGGGGTGTTTTGGTGGCTTGGAGTGTGTGGTTCCAGGTGTGGGGTGGGCGGCGGTAGTTGGTGTGGAGGATGCGTCAGTTTTTTGGTTGGGCGATGGCACGTTCAACGGGGGCGCGGAGTTTATTGATCTGGGAGTTCACCTGTTGTTGTGCGGTGGTGAGTGGCTGGTTTCGATAGTTCTTGTACGGGGTTAGGCATGGTGTTGCTTGGTAGCCTTTGTCTCCGATGGCAGTGTGCACTTTCCAGAATTGAGGCGACGTCGGGCCTGGTCGAGGCGGTTTTGTCGTGGGTGGCTCCGGGTTAGGAGTCGCAGATATACACTGTTTGGCCTTCGAGTGTGGAGATGACAGTCAGGGTGTGACCGGTGCGGTGGTGTTTGCCGTTGTACTTTTCTTTCTTTCCGCGCTATGACCGGGTCGGACACAGGGTTCCGTTGATGAGAACGACGGTGCCGTGTGCGGTTGATCGGGCTTCTTCCTTGGTGGGGATCATGGGGGTGAGTGCCTCGGCGATGGGGGGTGTGAGTGTGGTGATGGTGCCAAAGATGGTGGCTTGATGAACGTTGAACGTGGAGGCTAGAAAGCGTTGGGTGAGGTTATGGCGAAGGTAGGCGAGCGTGATCGCTACTGCTGCTGGTAGGTCTAGGGACCTCTGTCGTCCTGATGTCGCCTCCCACTGATGTTCCAGATGAATCGCCACTTCTTCCACCACCAGGTAAAACACTGATTCTTCAAGGCCCGTGATACCGTGAACCTGCAACGGTTTGCTTCTTGTTTTTTGCTTCACACTTAAAACAACGAACCGTTGCTTTTTTATGCTCGACCAGTCACCCGATCAGGGGCTTATGCATAAGCCTCTATATTAGAAAGCGTCCCTGTTCCATGCCTATAGATCCGCAGCTGACCGGATCATCGGGGAATAGCCTAAAACCTAGTTTGCATCAGCGCAGGGGCTTCGGCGAGGGTATCGCTGATGCAGTAGTAGCATCTTGATTCCGATTTTTGATCGGGGAATCGTCACTCTAAGTTTGAACTACGAATGCTCGACTAGCCATGCGGTCCTTATTGACTCTGGCGGTCTACTGGCCGTGTCCGCTGACGCACCAATGGCTGGCAACCGGAACGGCCGCAAGCGTCGAACGACTCTGGCACAGTGCATACTTGCCGGAGAGTTGATCTCATCGGCCGCCGTGCACCCTGAGTATTGGTTTCACGCCGCTTAGGCTGATCACGAACTGGTGTGCCAGGGCCGTCTGCGTTGTTCCTCGGGTGAATCGTTCGGCCAAGCTCTCTAGCTGTTCAGCGCTCAGCCGCCTCTTGATGGCATGTGGTGTGGTGGGATGCATGTGGGATTCGGGCGGCAAGGGGTCAGGTTTCTTCCTGGTCCGAAATTGGAGGTAATTGAGCTGACCGAGCAACGTCACTAGCTGCGGTTTTACGTTCGGAGAAGCTCTCTTTAGCTCCACCAAACCAGGGTGTTACCGCAGTTCAGGCGGTAGCGCCTTTCTTTTTGTCCGCAATTGGGCTGCTTCGAGTACGGATCTTGTACACATGGGATTCGCCTCCAGCCGCCAACTTCCAGTCACGCTTGCCTGCGGCTTCATCAAACCCCGGCGGGCATTGGCCCGCATACACCGAAGATGACCGACGCCGTCGATCGATATTGCCACCAACGGCCGCCAGAAACATTGGCACATCCTGTATCCAGCGCACACGCTGTGTGCGACTTCGCCCGATGTCGCACGCCTTTGCGTACGCCCCTCTCATGAGGTAGACCTAGGAACGAGCAACGTTTCTGTGTCTCGACAATTTATGTGGTGAATTAGTGAATACCCGCAGTAGGGAAAATACCCGGCAAGAAATCGCGAATGACGGCAAGTGGTCGACCCTTGCATTCGGCATCGTGGCCGTCGTCGGAATTGGGTTTATTGCCCCGTTTATCGGAATAGTCCTGACCATATTCCTAGTACTGCACATGTTCAACAAGACCCACAAAACAAAGTGGGTGTTCTTGACCAGCGCACTGGTCTTTAATCTGACCTTGCTTATAGCCAGGTATGTGACTGAAGAATGGATCCTCTGGTTCCGTTGACATTAAGTGGCCGCGTTGTGCGACGTTCTCCCCCAGCTCCTGGCCTTGCCCTTTGCCCGGTTAGACGTCCGCCGCTGCCTATCCGCTCAAGAAGGGTTTCGCCGCTGTGGAGCCAATCGGCTAGGTTCAAACGAAAGCAGTGCGCCCGCATCCAGCGGCATCCATGGTGAACGCATACGAGCGAGGAGGGCCCAGTTATGACCACTGCCGATGAAATGGCCACCTTGAGGAGACGAACCAGCGAAAAGTGGGCTGCCTACCCGGACGACGTTCTGCCCATGTTCGTGGCCGAAATGGACTTCCCCCTCGCCCCCGCCATCAAAACCACCCTGCAAGCGGCACTCGAGCGAGGCGACACCGGATATGTCAACGCGCGTGACGCTAGCGCCGCCGAAGCCTTCGCGCGCTTCGCCGCCGATACTTGGGGATGGTCCCCCTCCCCACAGCGCATGGGCTACACGACCGATGTCAGCGTCGTCATCGTCGAAGCCCTGCGCCGACTGATAGGCCCCGGCGACGGCGTCATCATCAACCCGCCGACGTACCCACCATTCTTCGACCTGGTGCCCGAAGCTGGCGGCACCGTGGTCGAGGTTCCGCTTCGCGACGACGAGCAAACCTACAGTTTGGACCTAGAGGGAATCGACCAGGCATTGGCCGCCGGTGCCCGCGCGGTGCTGCTGTGCAGCCCTCACAACCCGGTCGGCCTCGTCCACTCACGCCAGAGGCTTCTCGAGCTCTCCCGCATCGTCGCCCGGCATGATGCTGTCGTGGTCAGCGACGAGATTCATGCTCCCCTGACCCATCACGGCGTCACGTTCACCCCATACCTGACCGTGTCTGACGAAGCACGTGCGCACGGCATCGCGGCTGAGTCTGGAAGTAAGGCCTTCAACCTAGCCGGACTCAAAGGCGCGCTGTTCGTCGCCGAGTCGGACCGCATGACCCAGCTGATCCGTTCCCTGCCTGAAGAAGTCACCGCCCGGGCGGGCCTTTTCGGTCTCATGGCCACACGTGAAGGTTTCGACCACGGGCGCGAATGGCTCGCTGCCACGCTCGCGACCATCGAGAACAACTTTGCCCTTCTACAAAAGGAACTAGCGACCAAGCTGCCCCAGGCGCGGCTTCGTTCCGCTTCGGCCACCTACTTGGCTTGGCTCGACCTGCGTGGGGTCGGTTGGGGTGAGGACCCGGCCGCCTTCGCACTCGAACACGCCAAGGTCGCCCTATTGCCCGGGCATGCCTTCGGAGCCGAAGGCGCCGGGTATGCCCGCATGAATCTGGCCTGCGCGCCTGAGACGATCACCGAGGCGATCGATCGAATGGCGCGGGCTCACAACAGCCAAGGCTGATCGACTTATCCCTTACCGGGGACCGAGGCTATCGACGTACCGGATACCGAAGGTGAAGGGCCCGCTTTCCTTGAACGACAATCGGATCTTCAAGCAGTAGGTGGCCATCGTCAAGGCGGGAAAAATAGGGGATGCCCTCGCCAAAGAGCACCGGCACTAGACTGACGCAAACCTCGTCCACCGCCCCGAGCGCGAGTGCCTGCTGCGCCACGTTGGCACTGGCGATGACAACGTCTTTGCCACCAGCGAGCTCCTTCGCCTGCGCAATCGCTGGCGCGATGCCATCCACGAAGGTGGTGTTCGGCCATTTTTCGGCCTCGTCATCAGGCCGATGCGTGACCACGATAACGGGGGCCCCAACTGGATGCTGATCGTTCCATCCCTGGGCAATATCGAACAGTCGCCGGCCGGTGATGAGCGCCCCGGTGTTGCCGATCAGGTCGCTCAATACCTCCGCCCCTGCCGCATCGACGCGGAAGGAGTTGGCTTCGTCGCCCCCCGGCACGACCACCTCTCCGGCCTCATACCATTCGAAGAGCTCACCCACCTGGTCGTCTGGCTGCGCGATGTAGCCATCGAGAGACATCGTCATGTGAGTAAAGACTTTGGGCATCGTGCTTCCCTCCTAGGCAGTGCGCCAAATGACGTTGACGTTCGGAAGTATGACGAGCTGACAGCACGAAACTCATCGCCCCACTCCGGTGGCGATCGCCACCGAACCCACAGAGAGCGCGATATAAAGGGGCACATCGAGCCCCGCGACGCCAAAGGGCCCGATGCCGGAGGCCCCAGGGCCAGTTCGCGCTGGTAAACGAACAAAAAAGCAGCTTATGGGTGGCTTACGAGAGGGCCTTTTCGATCAGGAAGACTGAGGCCATGTTCTACTTCGACCGCCTCGACGCGCACACCCTTCGACCCACCGAGCATGTCAGCGGGGCATGGGCGGTCAAGGACCAACACATCGCGCCAGCTTTGGGCCTGATGGCCCACGAGGTGGAAACCGACCGCGACCGACGCCGCGACGACGGGCTTCGCCTCTCCAGGTTGTCCTACGACATCCTCGGCCCCCTGCCCATGGAGCAGTTCACCATTGACACGAAAGTGCTTCGGCCCGGGCGCACCATCGAACTTGTCGAATGCACCATCACGCACGCGGGCCGCCCGACAGTCGTATTGCGGGCGTGGCTCATGTCGACCAGCGACACTTCCATACTGGAGGGCACTGCGTACCCGCGTCTGCGCGCTCCCCTCGAAATGCCCACCTGGGACCCGGCCTCGATCTGGCAGGGTGGCTTTATCGCCTCAGCCCAGGTGCGCCGCGAACAGATCGAACCGGGTCGGGCCCAGTTCTGGGTCAACACCGACGTGCCCTTGCTCGCCGAACCCGTTAGCCCGCTGGCACGCGCCGCAGGCATGTTCGACGTCGCCAATGGTTTGACGGTGCGTGTCTCTCCCGAAGAGGTCGCCTTTCCCAATGTCGACCTGACCGCGCACCTGTTCCGTAGCCCCATGGATGGGTGGATCGGTTACGACACCACCGTGTCATTCGGGCCACAGGGTCACGGCCTAACCCACAGCACGATGCACGACGAGGCGGGGCCGTTCGGGGTCGTCTCGCAAAGCCTGACGGTACGGCCCCTTAACCCCTAGGGTGGGCGAGTCACGGTATTTCAGCGCGGCGGAGCATACTCCCCGTTTAGCCCCTCCACAATCTCGCGCAATGTCTGTTCGAAGACCGGTTCGACGTCAGTGAAGGCGAAGTCGAGCTGGCCCAGGGCCTCCATGCACAGCAGCCCGTATAGACGGGTCCAGCAGGTGAGGAACACGTGCGCCGCTGCTACGGGCAGGCAATCTCCGCGCTCGGCGACATAGACGGCCAGCTGTTCTCGCACCGACGCGTCCAAGCCCTCTAGTTCAGGCACGGGAAAGGGCGCCTCGCGCCATATCTGCACGAACAGGTCCAGGAATACGCCTTCGAATCGCGCCCCGGCCCGTTCGCGCTCGGAATCGTCCAGGGTACTGGGCACTGGCTTGGTAAAGATCCAGTTGAACTCGGCGGGATGCGCCACCACCCAGGTCCGCATGGCCCGGCAGACTTCCAGCAGCCTGGCGACTGGCGTCTCGGACGCCCTCTGGTCGCGCGCCTGGATCAAAGCACTGGTCAGTTCGCCATAGAACTGGGCCACCAGCGCTTCAACTAGCTCCTCATGCCCCGCGTAGTAGTGATATAGCGCTGGTCCGCTCAGGCCCATGTCCCGGGCGACGGCGTTGATGGTGACGGCGTTTGCGCCGCGTTCGACCAGCAATCGCCGCGCGGTGGTGCGTATTTCGTCCATCGTGGCTTGCCGCAGGCGCTGCTTGCGTTGGTCTGATCGCGTTGCCATTGAGTTGGGCTCCTCACCACTTCGTTTCCGGACGTCCGATTGATTGTATAGTGGTTCTCGAACCATTTATAGGATATAAATAAATTAAGTACCTATTGAACCTTAGTTCGACGCCACGATCCAGGAGGCAACCGTGAATAGCCGACCATCCACCCGCACCGCAACCCGCCGCAACCCGCTGGCGCGGCTGCTGTCCGACCACTACGCTCAGGGAACCGTCACCGAGGTCGACATGGTGACCGCGACCATGGTGCGGGTCCGCATTCATTCTGAGGAGGTGCCCAACTGGGATTACACCCCTGGCCAACATGTGCGGGTGCAGATCAACGACCCGCTGTCGCTCTACGGGATCTTTCGCCCCGGCGAGACGCTACGCACCTACACGATCTGGGACCGGTCGGTAGAAAAGTGCGAGTTCGAGCTACGCGCGCACCTGTACGGTGGCGACGGAATCGGCCTATCGTGGCTGCGCAATGTCGCTGTGGGCGATGAACTCACCTACTGGGGGCCGCAGGGAGACTTTGCGGTCAAGAACGCGCAGTTCCACCTCTTCGCGGTCGAGGAAACCGGCGCCTGCGGAATCGCTCCGCTGTTGCGCGAACTACCCGCCCAGGCACAGGTGTACGGCGTCATCGAAAGTGCTTCCCCAGACGATGAGCCTCCGGTTCCAGGGCCGCACCGCCTAGGCCGTGCTTACCGAGGAACGGCGTCGGCCGCCTCCTCAGAAGTGCTGCTAGCGGCGGTGAAGCAACTTGACCTCCCCACCGATGGAGGGGCCGCCTACCTGGTGGGAGAGGCACGAACCTGTCAGGCCATCCGCTCCCACTTGCTCAATGACCGCGGCTGGGACCGCAAAGCCATCATTGTCAAACCATTCTGGACCCCAGGCAAACGCGGCTTGCACCATTGAGGGAAGGCCAACGGTGCCCCCAGCCGGTGTGAACGGTCAGTCCGCGAGTCCAGCGCGGGCGAAGGCCAGTAGGTCTTCAGTCCGGCGGCTAGGGGCACGCCAGGTCAGGCTCGATATTGCTGTCACGACGGCATTGACGTGGCTCCAGCGCAGCAACCGGGCCGGGTCGATCTCCGTCAGCTGGGCTAGGCGGTGCGCGCGGGCTGTCATTTCGGTGGGGCCGCCTTCGGCGGCCACGAAATCGACCATGTCGAAGCATCGGTCACCGACGCACATTTTCGGGTCGATCGCGACCAGTCCTCGCTTCCCACCATGCAGAACGTTACCCAGATGTAGATCTCCGTGGATCACGACCTTTTCGCGGTCGGTTCGCAGCAATTCCCGACATGCCTCGACAATGCGGTTCCAAAGCTTGTCGGGCACGTGGTCGCGCACCGATGGCTTGCGCTGTCGGTCTGAGATGCGTTCGATCATGTCTTCGCAGCGGGCCCGAAGGGTGTCGGTGACCCCGGCCGTGGGCGCGCCGTGTAGGTCGCGCAGCAGGCTCGCCCAGTCCTCCAAAGTGGGGCGGGGTTGAGTCGAGCCGACTTCGTCCCCCGGGATGATGCGCTCCATCAGCACCCCACCGGCGCTCGGGTCGTGGGCAAAGATCTGTGGAACTCGCCCAGTGTCAGCGAGGTGGCGCAGCATAGTGACCTGTCGCGCCAGGAATTCCGTGTCCGGGCTGAGTTTGAGGACGGCGAGGCCGTGCTCCTGCGAGCTGACCGCTAGTGCGATCGAGGTCGCGCCAGAGGAATACAACGACTCGATTTGAACTCTCCAGCCTCTGGTGAGGTCGTCCACCAGGGCTGGGAGCGCCTGGCCGAAGGCATCGGCGCGTTCGGTTCCGAATCGGTCGTGCAGGGCGCTTCCCTGTTTCACAAGTTCTTCAGCGGTTATCACCGCTGAAAGTTAGCAGTTTCCGATCTGGATTGAACAGCTATTTTCGTTGATGACCGGGCCGAGTAGGCATTGTCGCCGTGATGCGCTGTTCCTCCGAGTTGGGAAAGATGTCGCCCGCTCGTGGGACCATGTCGCCATGAAGATCAATCACCAAGTTGTGGTATTCGACGCTGCTAATCTCGCCGAGGAGAGTGCGTTTTGGGCTGGCGTGCTGGGCGGCACTGTCGATGCCGAGGATGACTGGCATATGGTGCTCGTCGAGGGCAAGGCGCGCGTGGGCGTGCAGTTGGCGAGGGATCACTTGCCTCCCCAGTGGCCCGATGGGGAACGCAAACAGCAAGTGCATCTGGATTTGTGGGTGGAGGATTTTGAGGCCGCGCACGCGCAGGTGATGTCGTTGGGTGCGACGTTGTTGCAGGAGGCCGCCGATAGCCCCGAGCCCGACAGGTTTCAGGTGTATGCCGATCCAGCCGGGCACCCGTTTTGTCTGTGTTGGATCGCGCGGTCTCCGCTGGGGAGCTAGGCGCAAAGACGGCGAGTAAAAGCGCTGGAAGATGCGCTTTGGCGGCCGTAGGCTCTGGTCATGAGCACTATCGATGAACAAGGTCGGCCTGAGCCGCCTCCGAATGCTGATGAGCGGGCCACTTTGCTCGGTTTCCTCGACTTCCAGCGCGCCACTTTCGCCTGGAAGACTCAGGGGCTGGACTCATCTGGCTTGAGTGTCTCGGTCGGGGATTCGTCCATGACCCTTGGGGGAATGCTGAAGTACCTGGCCTGGGTGGAGCAGTATTGGTTTGCGTACTTTCTCCACGACCGTACCCCAGAAGCTCCTTGGAAAGATGTGGATTGGGAGGCCGATCGCGACTGGGATTGGAATTCCGCGGCTGAGGACTCGCCCGATCAGCTGTATGCGCTGTGGAATGAGGCGGTCGCACGCTCGGGCCAACTGGTGGATGAGGCCCTTGCCGATGGCGGGGTGTCAACCATGTCCGCCAAGGCGTGGCCGGATGGGACCCAGATTAGCTTGCGCTGGATGTTGTGCCACATGATCGAGGAAGACGCGCGGCATAACGGCCATGCTGATCTCATCCGCGAGACCATCGATGGGTTGACCGGGGAGTAGACGCGGTGGGGCCTCTTGTTGGGTCCCACTTCCCCTGGGCGAGTTCGCCGGGCTTTGGCCTGGTTCATCTGCGGCTAGCTTCTCTTGCGGGGTGGGCCAGAGACAGTCTTTGCTGAAAAATGTTCGAGTGGGATCAACCTATGCTAATCTACAACCAAATGGTTGTAGATGAATTGACCGACGAGGTCGTTGACGAGCTTTTCCACGCGCTAGCCGATGCCACCCGGCGTGACATCCTGCGCCGCTGCCTCGCCGGAGAGATGTCGGTGTCAGGACTGGCCGCGCAATATCCGATGAGTTTCGCCGCCGTACAAAAACACGTGGTCGTGCTCGAACGCGCCGGCCTGGTCACCAAGGAACGACATGGACGGGAGCAACGGGTGCGCACCGACCCCGAGGCCCTGCGCAAAGCCAAACTGGCCCTCGATCAGCTGGAGGCGACATGGCGCGGTCGCATCGACCGCATGTCGGCCCTCCTGGCTGAGGACTCAGGCCACAATCCACCGAAAGGGACGAAATCATGACTGTGACCAGTGTCGAGAAAGATCTCGACTCCTGCACGTTGACGGTGACCGCCGAGTTCACCGCTCCGATTGAAAAAGTCTGGGAGCTGTGGGCCAACCCGCGCAAACTGGAGAAATGGTGGGGACCGCCGACCTATCCGGCGACGGTCACCGAGCACGATTTCTCCCCTGGCGGCGATGTCGCCTACCATATGACCGGCCCCGAGGGAGATAAAATCCCTGGCCGTTGGCGCATCACCGAGGTTGACCGGCCGACCTCGCTGGAGTTCGTCGACAGCTTCGCGGACCAAGAAGGCCAGGAGGTCGAATCCCTTCCCCAATCAGCGACCCGGGTGAACTTCGAAGAACACAACGGCGTCACGTACATGCAGATGGTCTCCTCGTACGACACCCGCGAGCAGCTGGAGCAAATCGTCGCCATGGGGGCGATGGAGGGCATTAAACAAGCGATGGGCCAAATGGACGCCCTCTTGGACGAATAGAGGGAGACCGAACATGCGCACTTTCAAACTGCAAACCCAGGTCAGCGCCGACGGATACATGGCCGGTCCCAACGGCGAAATGGACTGGGTCTCGCACCCGTGGTCAAGCGACCTTAGTTCCTATGTCGACGCTTTGACCAAGCCCGTCGATTGCATTGTCTTGGGCCGTAAGCTCGCCGAGGGGTTCATTCCCCATTGGGCTTCGCAGCCGGAAGGCGAGCAACAGTCCACTATCGACAAATTCAATACGACGCCCAAGGTTGTCATTTCCGATAGCTTGACCGAATCGCCCTGGGAAAACGCCACGGTCAAGGGCGGGGACCTGGTGGAGACGATCAATCAGCTCAAGGACCAGCCCGGAGGCGACATCATCGCCTATGGAGGGGGAACGCTCGTCTCGGCGCTGCTGGCGGCGAACCTGGTTGACGACATTCACCTCTTCGTCAACCCGACGGCCATCGGCAAAGGCATGCCCGTGTTCACACCGCAGGGATATCAGCAGCTCGAACTGGTTACCGCCACCTCATTTGCCTGCGGTATGGCGGTGGTGAACTATCGTCCGCGACCGTGATCCACAGATTCCCTCGATGCCTTTAGCAACCGCTGGCGGCCTCATATCCACGCTTCGACACTGGGGCGCCTCGGCGGCATTCCTCATATTTGGGACGCCGCCGAGGGCTCGGGTTAATCAACTTGTGCCCCTAGCGGTCGCCGCCCTAGGCTGAACCGCATGTCTGTCATTGAAATCCACGGGTTCACCGTGGAGTATCTCGAGCCCACCGGGGAGCCGATCACAGCTGGAGGAGCCATCATCGACCTGATCGGCAATGCCTCGTTCAGTGGGGTGGACGTGATCGCGATACCTGTTTCCCGCCTCCACCAGGATTTTTTCGACCTCTCGACACGGACGGCCGGTGAGATCATGCTCAAGGGGGCCAATTACGGCGTAGCCCTGGCCGTGCTGGGCGATATCGAACCATGGCGACACGGCAGCGCGGCCTTCGACGACTTCGTACGCGAATCCAATCGCGGCACCAACATGTGGTTCCAGACCAACCGGGAAGAATTCGAAGCGCGCCTGGCCACCCGCCCAGCGCGACGCTAAGTCGCGGGCGGCCTCAAAGAATCAGGGCATCTGCTCTGGATGTGATACCTCGCCTCGCCGCAGCTGAGCGACAATGTCTCGCAACCGAACGCCGAGAACGACGCTCAGCACTCCCCATGCCACCGCGAAGACACCGAAGGTCGTCGCCACCGTCGCGAATGGAGCATCGGGGCGTACGGCCAACAACAACGCCAAGACCACTGTGATGAGACCGATCGCGCCGAACAAACTCATTGAGGCGCCCTCGCCCTTAGATCGATAGGCCAGCACCATGTATCCGATACCGGAGGTGAGGGCCCACGCCGCAGCCGTCCACAACAGTAGTGCAGTCGTTTTGTCCGGCCACGCGAGGATGAAGACCGCGATCAGGATTCCAACCCAACCTAGGACCAGCGGAATCCAACGATCCTCGCTGCGGCGCGTAAAACTGATGAAGATGGTGATGAGCCCATCGGCCAGCGCATAGCTCCCGAACAGGACGATCGCGGTGACGAGTGAGAGGTCGGGCCATGCGATCAGAAGCAAACCAATGACTACTGCCAGCAGGCCCCGGGCGACGATGAGTCGCCATTTGACGGTCAGTACGGTGTCCATTTCTCGAACGTAACCCGAGTGCGCCTGGCGCGGAGCCGAATCGCCCACATCGCGAGCGTTTGTCGCGATGTGGGCGATTCTCGGGTGTGCCAGGTTCCGCGCTGGTGTCAGGTGTTCGGTCAGGTCAGGGCTGGAACGTCCAAGACGAGGGTTCCCGCGTCGGCGTCGAGGGTGGCGGAAACGCCTAGGGGGATGGTCCAGGAGGGGCGGCAGTGCCCAAAGCGAAATTCCTCCACTATGGGCACGTTGTAGTCACCGAGGCGGTCGATCAGGACCGCGCGGATCTGCTCGTAAGAGGGACGACAGTCCGTCCACGAACCCGCGACGACGCCCGCGAGGTTGTCAAGCCAGCCAGTGCGCCGCAATTGGGTGAGGATGCGGTCGAGCCGATAGTCTTCCTCTTCCAGGTCTTCGATGATGAGGATGCCGCCCTCGGCGCGAGCGCGGGTTTCGGGCGTTCCGATGCCGGAGGACAACAGGCTGACGCAGCCACCGAAAGTTACGCCTGTGGCCCGTCCCGGCACCAAGGTGCGGGCGGTGGTTGGGGCGATTTTCTGGACGCTTTCGGGTTCGAACAAGGTCTGGCGTAGGTGTTCTTGGGTTTCGCCGTCTTCGATAAACACTGTCCAGGCGGGCATGGGGCCGTGAATCGTGGCGACTCCTAGCCGTACGTTGATCGCCTCGTGCAATGGGGTGGCGTCGCTGAACCCCACATATGCCTTCGGCTCGAGCTGTCGCAACGCCTGCCAGTCAACGTGTTCGAGCATCCGTTGAGTGCCATAGCCTCCGCGGGCGGAAATGACCGCCGCGAAGGTGGGGTCGCTCCAGGCGGCTTGAAAGTCTCGGCCTCGGTCGGCGTCGGTCCCGGCCAGATAGGAGAACTGAGGGTGAGTGTCGAGTGTGTGGTCCAACAGGACTGGCTCAAGTCCCCAGGAGCGCATGACGTCCAGACCCGCCTGGAGTTTGTCGGGCGGGAACGGGCCGCTGGGGCTGATGATCGCCACCCGGTCGCCGGCTACGAGGCGGCGCGGTCGTCTCAAGGAAGTCATGGTTGTAGTTTCACCTCGGTTCCGGTGGGGCCGTCGAAGCCGAATGTCTGGGCGTACAGCGAGTGTTCGGTCTCGATGGCGCTCTTGATGGTGGAGGCTCGCCGGAAGCCATGCTGTTCGCCCTCATAGGTGAGGTAGGCATGGGGTATGCCTTTACCCGCGATGCTTTCGAGGAGCTTTTCGCTTTGGATTGGTGGACAGATCGCGTCTTCGAGCCCTTGCAGGAGAACGAATGGTGCTGTGATTCGCTCGGCGTGGTTGACCGGGGAGCGGTCCCGGTAGCGGTCGGGCACCTCCGAGTAGGGCCCAATCAGGGTGTGCAGGTATTGGGACTCGAAGTCGTGGGTCTCATCGCCCATCCAGCCCGAGAGGTCGAGGATGGGGTATTGAATGGTCGCGCAGGCGTATAGCCCTGCGGCCGCTGGCGATGCCAATGACGCCGCCGATGTCCAGCCGCCGGCGCTGCCGCCGCGAATGGCGAGGCGATCGGGGTCGGCCTCTCCTTCTTGGGCCAGTTGTCGGGCCACTGACGCGCAGTCTTCGACATCGACGATGCCCCATTGGTGACGCAGCCGGTTGCGGTATTCGCGTCCGTAGCTGGTGGAGCCTCCGTAGTTGACGTTGACCACGCCAATGCCTCGGGAGGTGAAGTAGGCCAATTCTAGGTCGAGTGTGGCCCGCACGTTGCTTGTTGGTCCACCATGGACCCACACTACGTATGGGGGAAGCTCACCTTCTCGAGCGGTACAGCGCGGGTTGCGGGGTGGATAGACGTGGGCGTGGACTTCGCGCCCGTCGACCCCGGCGAAGGTGCGTGACTGTGGCTGCGGATAGTACGCCGGGTCGACCTGATCAGCGTGATGGTTGCCGATGACCTGCGCGGCTGTGGTTGTGGCGTCGACGGAGACGATCTCATAGCTAGTGGCCGGGCTGGCGGCGAGGCCGATGATGTCGTTTCTGTGCGCGGCGAGGGTGGGTGCCCACTCGGTCCAGGGGCCCTCGATGTTCTCGATCGTGCCCGTGGCGGGGTCCAAGATACCGAGTTTGCCTTCGCCTTTTCCGTGAATGGTGGCGATGCGCCCATCCTGGAGAATCTCGAACCAGCGCATACCAATGCTCCATAGTGGCCCGGCGTATTCTCGCTCGTCTTCGTAGAGGTTGACCGCCTTTCCTGTGTCCTCATCGAGGCGGTACAGGTTCCACCAACCGGTGCGGTCGCTCGCGTAGACGAGCGTGCCGTCGGGGGCCCACTGGGCTTGGGAAATGGATTCGTCCCCGCCTCCTGCCACCGTGCGGATATTGGCGAAGACGCCCTTATCTGACACTTCTGCCACCTTCAACTCGGTGGCGTCCCAAGGCATGTCGGGGTGATTCCAGGAGATCCACGCGGCGCGGCTGCTGTCGTGATTAAGGCGCGGTCCCGTGGTGAAGCGGTCCGTATCGTCGGTCAGTTCCCGAATCGCCGAGCGATCGGCGGCGGCCGAACCGTCCAAGGGAATGGCGACGATGAGGCGCCGCAAGTCGGTGGGTTTGGGGCTGGTGAACTCTTCGAGAACGGCCCACACTTCACCCAGTTCGGGCCGAATGACCATGTCGCACCAGCGCAGGCCCGCCGCAATGGCCGGATCTGGCGTCAGCGGACGCGGTTGCCCTCCCAGATCAGGTTCGAACACGTAGAGGCGCTGGTCGTCATAGTGGGTGAAGACCAGCAGGGGGCCGCCAGTGGGACGGGCGTGTCCCGCCCAAGGCTGGCCGCCGTATTCGTGGACCCGGTTGCGTACGTTCCACGGCGCGGGCACGACCGTCTTAGTGTCTCCCGTCGCGTCACGCCGCACCAGAGCGCGGCGTCCGCCTTCGCTGGGGCGCGGGACGGTCCACCAGACCTCGGAGCCCACCATGCCGAGGAAACCGGGGCGTCCGTCGCCCTCGGCGACCATGTCTACGGTGATCGGGGATGGCCAGGAACCGTATGGAAGCTCGGTGGTCATTGGTTTCGCCTCTCCTTAGCCGTGTATTGGCGTCGTCGCCGGGCGCGACGTCGCGCCGCAGCGTGGGCCTGGTGGCCCCATTGGCTGGGCGTTAGGCGCCTCGCAGCACATCTTCGAGCACCCGCACCCCAAAGTGCAAGCCCTCAACTGGCACTCGCTCGTCTACTCCGTGGAACATCGCCCCATAGTCGTAGCCGGGAGGTAGCAGCAACGGCGAAAAGCCATAGCCGATGATGCCCAGGCGGGAAAACTGCTTGGCGTCGGTTCCACCGGACATGCAGACCGGCACCGGGTGAGCCTCAGGGTCGAACGCTTTCAGCGAAGCACGCATCCGGTCGAATAGTGGCGCGTCCACTGGCGCGGACAAAGGCACCTCCCGATGGTGGAAGTCCCATGAGACAAGGTCCCCCGTCAGCGCGTTCATCGTTTCGATGAACTCCTCTTCGGTCCCGGGCAGCATCCGGCCGTCTACCTGAGCCGTGGCGAGTTCGGGAATCACATTGACCTTGTATCCGGCGTGGAACACGGTGGGATTGGAGCTATTGCGCACTGTGGATTCGACTAGTTGCGCCGCCGAGCCCAACTGGGCCAGCAGCGCGTCGATGTCGAAATCGGGTTCATCGAAGTTGGCCTCCACGCCATAGAGGGAGGCGATCTCGGTCAACGCCGCCCGCACGGTCGGAACCAGCCGCACCGGCCAGCGATACTCGCCAATGCGGGTGATGGCTGCGGCAAGGTGGGACACGGCGTTGTCCGCGTTGACTTTCGAGCCATGCCCGGCCCTGCCACGGGCCGACAGGTCAAGCCAAGCTGTGCCCCGCTCGCCAGCGCCGATGGGGTAGATACGCAGCCCCTCCTCGGCGTGGAAGGTATAGGCCCCAGATTCGCTGATGCCCTCGGTACAGCCCTCGAAGAGGTCGCGGTGTTGATCGGCCAGGAAACCGGCGCCGTATTCGGCCGAGGCTTCCTCATCGGCGGTGAAGGCCAGCACGATGTCTCGGCGGGGGCGTTGGCCGCTGCGCTGCCAATACCGGGCCACCGCCAGAATCATCGAGTCCATGTTTTTCATGTCGATCGCTCCGCGGCCCCACACGACGTCGTCGCGGATCTCCCCACAGAAGGGGTGGACCGACCAGTCGGCGGCCTCGGCCGGCACTACGTCGAGATGTCCATGGACCAGCAGGGCCTCGGCGCTGGGGTCGGAGCCGGCGATACGGGCCACGACATTGGAGCGGTTGGGGGCCATTTCGAGGATGGTCGCCTCGATTCCGGCCTCGGCCAGTTGCTCGGCCACGTATTCGGCGGCGGGCCTTTCGTTGCCGTCGCCACCGCCGCGATTGGTTGTGTCGAAGCGGATCAAGTCGGAGGTGAATCGGACAACCTCGTCCAAGGCGCGCTGGTCGACATTGCCGGTAGCGGGTTCGAGGTCAGCCATATTCTTCCTCCATCGCTGCGGATACCACTGTGGTCACTGCTTTGAAGCTGCGGATTGTCTCGTACATGGTCGCTGCGGTGTAGCCGATGCGCCGCTCCTGAGTTTGTTCCACCCCGGGGATGACGGTGGCGGCCCCGACTAGGTGGCTGGCGTCGAATTCGACTTCCATGGTGAAGGGGCCGCCGTTGATCGGCTCGTGCCGTACGGCCAGTGCCGCCGAGAGGCGCGCGGCATCGCTGATGTCGGCCGCGGTGCGTTCGGGAGGTCGGCACAGGGCCGCGTAGCGGGACACACAGTCTTTGACGGCGACGCCTAGTGCCGAGGCCGCGTAGCCTTTGGCGTCGTGGAGTGTCCTGTCGTCGCCGGTGATCAGGATGACCGGCACGCCGTATTCGGCCGCGAGGTGGGCGTTGAGGTGCCCTTCGGAGGCTCGGACGCCATTGAGCCATACCCCGGTGATGGAGTTGGCCAGGTAGGTATGCGCGAGGACGCCTTCGGTCCCCGCGCCGGTGTGATAGCCCAAGAAGACGACGCCGTCTATGTCCGGCCGCTGAATGCCCTCCATCATGGAGAGTTCCTTGTGGCGGCCGGTGATCATCTGCGCGCGCTCGTCTAGCTGTTCTAGCAGCAGGTTACGCATTGTCCAGTGGGCCTCATTGATAAGCACCTCGTCGGCTCCGCCGTCCATGAGGCCCCGAATGGCCGCGTTGACGTCGGAGGTGAACACCGGTCGCAGCCGCTCCCACTGTGGGCCGCCCGGCAGCACGTCGGCCGGGCACGTCACTCCGGTGGCGCCCTCCATGTCGGCGCTGATTAGGACTTTCACGACCGCACCTGTTGTTGGCGCAGAGCGTGCAAGTGGCAAGCGACCGCGTGCTCGGTGGAATCTGGCGACAGAATCGGCAGGTCCCGGCCCCGGCAGGAATCGATCACCGGTTGGGCCCGGCCCGAGGCCACTTCTTGGCAGCGTGGGTTGTACCGGCAGCCACCCGGCACGCTCGTGGCGTCAGGTAGTTCCCCAGCCAGCACGATCGGTTCGGGCAGGGGCGACTCGGGCAACACCGAGACCAACGCTTGCGTGTAGGGATGTTGTGGGTCGGTGAGAACCTGCTCGACCGGTCCTTGCTCCACAATGCGCCCCAAATACATGATGGCGATGCGGTCGGCGATGCTCCAAGCTAGCCCCAGGTCGTGCGTGATGACCAGAGCGCCAAGGTTCATCTCCTCCCGCAGCCGCAGCAGGAGGGCCAGGATCTCACCTCGCACCGAAGCGTCCAGTGAGGCGACGGGTTCATCGGCGATGATGATCTTCGGGTCCAGCACTAGCGCCCCGGCGATCACCGCGCGCTGCCGCTGCCCACCGGAGAGCTCGTGTGGGTATGACAAGAAGAAGTTTTCCGCCGGGCGTAGGCCAGCCCTCGCCAGCGCGTCGGCGACCCGTTCGGTCTCGTTGTCGGTGATGCCATGGATGCGCAGGCCCTCGGCCACCGCGTCATAGATGGTGTGGCGCGGGTTCAAGGCTCCGGAAGGGTCTTGCAAAATCAACTGCACCTTGCGCCGGTAGGCCTTCATGGCCCGCGTCGAGTGCCGCAACGGTATCTCTCCAAAGGAGACAGTGCCGCCGGTGGCTTTCTCCAACCCCAACAAGGTGCGGGCCAAAGTCGTCTTACCGCAGCCGGACTCACCGGCCAAGGCGACGATCTCTCCCGGGGCGACATCAAGGTTCACCCCGGCCACCGCCCGGGCCGTCCGGCCACCGGGAAGTCCGAACTCCACTCGAAGATCCCGGGCCGACAATAGCTCAGAGGTCACGATGTCTCCTTTATCCGCGTCGGCACGATACTGTCTCCGGCCTGGGAGACAAAACAGGCACTGAGCCGCTGGGCAGTCGTATCGGACGACTGGGATACCGGCTCCAGAAGGGGCGACTCGGTGGCGCACTTGTCGATGGCCACCGGGCAACGCGGCTGGAACGAGCAGCCGGCGGGCAGGTTCGCCGGGTTGGGCGGATCGCCTGCCAAGCCACCGGGACGTTTACGAGCCGACAGATCCCCGATAATCGGGAAAGCCGACCCTAGCGCCGCCGAATAAGGATGGCGGGCACTGGTGAACAGGTCATGAGCGTCGCCTTGCTCGACCACGCGCCCGGCATACATGACCGCGACGCGATCACACGTTTGTGAAAGCACCGACAAGTCGTGACTGATCATGATCATCCCAACATTGCGTTGCGCAATCAGCTGGGAGATCAATTGCAGCACCTGGGCTTGCACCATGACGTCCAAGGCCGTGGTCGCCTCGTCGGCGACAATCAAGTCTGGGTTACAGGCCAACGCCATCGCGATCATGACCCGCTGACGTTGTCCCCCCGATAGCTCATGGGGAAAGTTGCGGGCCCGCCACGCGGGCAGACCAACTTGTTCAAGCAGCTCTTGGGCTCGACGATGAGCCTCGGCGCGCGAGACGTCTTCATGCAACAAGATGGGTTCGGCCACTTGGCCGCCCACCCGCTGCACCGCGTTGAGCGAGTGCATGGCGCCTTGGAAGACGATGGACGCGCCCACCCAACGCACCGCCCGCAGTCGACCCCAACCCATGGTGAGGATGTCTTCACCATCGAGCAGAATCTCGCCGGTGATCTCGGTGCTCTTGGGCAGCAAACGCAACAGCGCCATTGCCATAGTGGACTTGCCACAGCCGGATTCGCCAGCGACGCCCAGAGTCTGACCAGCCTCAAGAGTGATATCAACCCCGCGCACCGCCGGGACCGTGCCACGTGAGCTGCGATAGGTCACGTTGAGATCGCGAATTTCCAAGAGTGTCATCGGCCTTCACCTCGCAGTCGGGGGTTGAAGACGGCTTCCAGTGCCCGCCCACACATCATGAACGCCGAGACAACAATCAGGATCGCCATCCCCGGAGGCAGCAAATACCACCACGCTTGGGCCGAGACGGCACCATTTCTCCAGGCGCGGTTGAGGATTGAGCCCCACGAGACAACATTGGGGTCACCCAAACCCAGCCACGCTAGCGACGACTCCAGCAGAATCGCCGAGGGCACCAGCAGGGTGGCGCTGGCCAGAACCAGCGGCATCACATTGGGAAGGATGTGCCGGGTCATCTGGTGCCAGTGTCCGCCGCCGAGCGCGCGAGCGCGCTCCAAATAGGGCCGGGCTTGCACCGACAGAGTTTGGGCGCGAATGAGTCGCGCGGTCCCCGCCCAGGAGACAATGGCGATGACGATGATGGTCGTCGTCGCGCTGCGCCCCAACACCGCCAGCAAAGCGATGGCCACCACCAGGCTAGGCAGAACCATGAACCAGTCGGAGATACGCAGCGCGATCCAGCCATACCAGCCACCAATGTGGCCGCTGGTCACCCCGATGAGCGTGCCGATGAAAATCGCCGCGACAGTGGCGGTCAGACCGATCAGCAGCGACAAGCGCGTACCCCACAGCGTCAAGGCCAGAATGGAGCGACCCGTCTCATCGGTCCCCAACAGAAAGTCCGAGTTGGGCGGCTCCATCCTGCCACCCGTGGCTTGGGTGACGCTCAATTGTGAACTGTCGATAAACAACGGGACGGCCACCGCGACCAGAACGATAACGCCCAACAGGATGAGGCCAACCATGCCTCCACGCTGCTGCCGGTAGCTGCGCCACGTGCGCTTCAGGGCCTCGCGGCGGCGCAGCCAAGTGACAGCGCGGCGCGAGGCGGGTTTCTCGAGTGCGCTCATGACTTCCGGACTCTCGGATCGATGAACCAATACAGAATCTCCGCGAACAACACCGCGATAATCGTGGCGCTGGAGAACAAGACGAACAGTGCCTGCAGCATCGGACGGTCAGGATAGAAGATCGACTGCACGAACAACCGCCCCAAACCTGGCCAGCTAAACACCGTCTCAGTGACGATCGCGCCATTGACGATGTTGCCAATAGCCAAGAACACCAGGGTGATAGTCGGCAGCAAGGCGTTGGGGATGGCGTGTTTACGCCGCACCTTATCGTCGCGCAGCCCTTTGGCCCGCGCCGTAGTCAGGTAGTCGCTACCGACCTCATCAAGAATCGAGGAGCGCATCACCATCAGGTAACCGGCATAGACCACCGCCGTGTACGTCAACACCGGCAAGACCAAGTGGTGACCGATATCCAAAGCCTGGGAGAAGAAATCGTCCGGAGTGTTCGGCGATCTCATTCCGTTGACGGGGAACCAACCCAAGTAGCGGGCGAAGACCAAAATGGCGAGCATGCCCAGCCAGAACGTCGGAGCCGAGTACAGCAACAGCCCAGTCGTCACCTGAGTGCGATCAAAGCGGCTGCCTTGTCTCCATCCGGCCTTCGTGCCCACGAGGAACCCCAGCGCCACCGCCAAGACCAATCCGGTGCCCGACAACAACAAGGTCGCCGGAAGCCGCTCCAAAATGAGTTCCAAGATAGGGCGGCGAAATTGCAACGAAATGCCGAAATCCCCGGTCAGCATGCCCGTTATGTAGTCGATGAACTGCGTGAACAACGGGTCGTTGAGACCCATTTCCTCGCGCATCGTCTCCCGTTGTTCGGGCGTGACGGGACGCTCCCGCGTCAATTGGTCGATCGGGTCCCCGGCGATGAGCCGGAAGATGAAGAACGACGAGAACAACACCAGCAGCAACGACACAATCGCGCCACTGACGTGCTTGAACAGATAACGGCCGAACCCGGTAGTCACCCGACCGGATTGGTCGATGCTCGCTTCCCGGGGCTGGTCGTCACGTTCCTCGCCCTCAACTTCCAGCGGCGAGGGCGGGTGCTCCGCGGACAGGTCTCGGTCAGGATTCCCGTCCGCGGAGTTGGATCTATCCCTCATGTGTGAGCGTCACTCCCGCTCATCGGCGGTGCTCCTGCGACGCAGGAGATAGAACGCTCCACCGGCGATCACAACGAGGATCGCGGCACCAATGGCGACCAGGACCCCAGTCGAGGTACCGTCGCCAGCCGTCTCACCGGTGGGAGTGGCCGAGTGATATGCCCACAAGAACCCCTGCTGACCAGTGATCATGCCGTTTTCGGACGGTTGCAGCGTCATGCCACTGATCTTGTCGCTGTTGTAGGCCTCCACGACATTCTGGTAGTACAACCAGATGACCGGGGCCTCCTCGTAGAGGATGCGCTGCTGCTGGTGGATCAGGTCGGCCCGGACATCCGGGTCAGACTCAACTTGCTGCGCACGGTGCAGCTGGTCGTAGTCCTCATTGCAAAAGAAGTTCTCGTGCGAACGCTCCGAACCGTCGGTGGTCTCCGGCAGCACGTCACAGGTGTGCTGGCCCAGAATGCTCGTCGGGTTCGGTCCCACACCCCAGCCGGAGAACGAAACATCGTACTCACCTAGGTAGACCAGGTCGTTGAGCGAACCTTGCTCAATCGGCTCAGGCAACGCCTCGACTCCGATCTCAGCCCACCACTCGGTGACGAACTGGACCACAGTGGCGTAGTCGGTGCTGTCGGCGTGGTGGTAGAAGCGGAAGCTCAGCTCCTCATCGCCATCGGGCATCGTGCGGATACCGTCGTCGCCCAACTCGTAACCGGCCTCGTCCAGGATGCGGTTGGCCTCATCGAGGTCGAACTGAACCAGCTCGTCGCCACCGTCCCAGTGGAAGTTCTCAAAAATCCTCGGCACAATTCCCACACCGGGGTCACCGTTGCCATCGAGAACAGTCTCAACCAGAACCTCTTTGTCAATCGCATGGTGCAGGGCCTGTCGCACGGCCTGGTCTTGCAAGGCTGGGTGGCCGTCACCGTAGCTGTCGCCGTCGGCGGTCCGGGCCCCATGGTTGAGAACCAGGGAAACCCAACGCCGGTTCTGGGCATTGTTGACGGTGATCCCGTCTTGGCCTTCCAAGGCGGCCGCCTGCGCCGGGTTGAGGTTATTGACAATGTCGACTTCGCCAGTCTCCAGCGCGGCCACGGCAGCGTCGGGCTCGTTGTAGTAGACGTAGACGACTTCGTCGAAGCCCGGAGCGCCATCCCAGTAATTCTCATTGGCTTCCAGGCGAATGAACTCGTCGGTGCGGTATTCGCTCACCTGGAACGGACCGGAACCCACTAGCGGCAGCTCGTCGTTGATGTTGTCATCGGCCGGGTCATCGTAGTTCTCCCAGATGTGCTTGGGAACGATGTAGGTGCCGGAGTTAAGGACCTCAGCCGGGGCGGGCTGGTTGAGGGTGAGAACGAAGGTGGTGTCATCGGGAGCTTCGGCGCTGGCTAGATTGCCCGCGAAGTCGATGTTCCAGCTGCGAACTCCTTCGTCTTCGATCAGCAGCTGGTAAGTGTAGGCGACGTCGTGGGCGGTAAGCGGTTCGCCGTCGGACCATTCAACGCCTTCGCGGATGGAGAAAGTCCAGGTCAGTCCGTCGTCGGATTCATCCCAATCCGTGGCGAGACCGGGCTCTGGTTCGTAGTCGACGGCGCTGGCGCGCACCAGGGTGTCATACGTCATCAGGTTCGTGTTGTACGTGATGATGAAACGCGATTTGAATGGGTTGAACGTGTCGACTTCCTGACCGGCGGCCACCAGCAGGCTATTTTTATCGTCGTTGTCGGCTTCAGCTGCGGCCTGCGTGGCCGTTGTGGCGAGAATGCTGGCGGTCATGACAGCCGCCGCCCCCGCAGCAACTAGCCGCCGCTTCATAGATCTCGTTTTCACGGGGAGTCCGTCCCTCACAATTGATTCCAAATTTCGCCGGGCCAGCGTCGGGAAGCCGCTTTCACGCAGCGCCGTGGGCCTGTTGTAAAGATCACTATGGGGTAAACCTTCGTCAAATGTCAACCAAATGAAGAGAATTTTCACGGTCGACACACAAATGCAATCAAGCCTCATCACAGCTGCGACCTGACTACTCCCCTTGCAGGAATCATCGCAGGTAAAGCCTGCTATTTGTCGTTGCGACGCGGATGGGGCGACCACAAAGCCAACGCGCGAGCGCCACCTGGCAGACCCCAGCGCACAAGTGAAATGGCAGCACATCGGGTGCTTCTGAGCCATTGTGGATGAAATAGGAGGAGGCAAGCCCCGGGAGGAGTTGGGGCTTGCCTCCGCTCTTAGCGGCGCCCTCTGCACTCCCCGTCAGGTCGCAACGCGGGAGGGCCGCCGCCACGTTTACTACAACTGTCCGGCTACGTCGGCGCGCATCGCCTCAAGGCTGATAGACGCCGGGTCGATCTTGCCGGTGGTGCTGGATTCGCGATGCCCGCGCGCATGTTCAGCATCGCGACCCAGCTGGCGCAGCACTGCGGCAGTGGCCCTCACCGATGCCAAGTACTGCGCGGCCGACACCTCTGGGGATACACCGTTGTAGTCGATTTCCCACCCGACCAGCATCGTGTTGCCGTCCCCAGTGAAAATGGGGCCAATGCCGCCGCTAACCCCGGCGTGATTGCACCGGCCTGCGGAGACGACGTGAAAGACGCCGTTGTAGTCGACCAGAGCGTGCGACAGCCGGCCCGGGAGCACTCACTTCAAAGACAAGGGCTTACCACCGCGCCAAGGGATCAGACTCTTGAGGCGCGGGCCAATAGATGCCCCCAATCGGTAGCCGCCCTGCCGCTTTAAGCCTTTTGGCCGCTGTGCCCTCATTAGTGGGTGCTGCTTCGCTCAAGCCCGTCGAGGATCAACTCAAGGCCGAACTCAAATTCCTGGCTGAAGTCATAGCCGGGCCGCAGCACGTGTTCGCGCGTGAGTTCGGCCAAATGCGGGTATTCGTCTTCGGGGAAACCGTCCATGATCCGCTCCGCAAAAGCGGCGGCCTCTTCGCCAGTCTCAAAGGGCAACGTCGCTTCTTGGATGGCGAAACCATAGATATAGCTGTCGATGAGGGCGAAGGCATGCGCGGCCATCGCGGGCGAGAAACCGCCTGCTCGCAAGCAACCAAGCACGGCGTCGTGATGACGCAGTGTTGCTGGCCCCGGTTCCTGGCGGTGATTCATCAGCGCCGCCGCCCACCGATGCCGGGCGAGTGCCAAACGGCAAGAGTGGGCTCGCCGGCGCATCGCCTCTGCCCAATCCTCACCGGTTGGCATATCTATTTCGCTGAAAACTAGGTCGACCATGCCATCGAACAAGTCGGTCTTGTTGGCCACATGGTTGTACAGCGACATGGCCTCAACCCCTAGAGCTTCGCCGACTTTGCGCATCGTGACCGCAGCGATGCCCTCACGGTCGGCGAGGGCTACGGCGGCGTGGAGGACACGGTCGCGGTTGAGCGGCTCGCGGGGTATGTCGTCGGAATCGTTGGCAGTTCCATTTGCCGAGGGCATATGGCTCCATTCGCAGATTGGCGGACCTGGAGGCGTCCGCTTGATCTTGACGTACTTACAACGTAAGCGTAATCTACTTACATCGTAAGTACTAAGTGACCGATCAAGGCAGCTTCACTCGCCGCGCACGGCCACGGGAAGCAGGACGACCATGACCGACCACACCATGCGCGCGATTGTGCAAGACCGCTACGGCACCTCAGCTAAGGAACTTCTTCGCCTCGCTCATATTGAGCGTCCCCAGCCCGAAGAAGATCAGGTCCTCGTCCGCGTTCACGCCGCCGGAGTCAGCCGCGCCACGTGGCACCTCATGACCGGACGGCCCTACCTGGTGCGCGCGGTCGGTTTCGGTCTGCGCGGCCCCAAACGAAGCACCCCAGGCGGCGATCTGTCCGGAGTGGTCACAGCAGTCGGCTCGCAGGTAACCGAGTTCTCCCCCGGCGACGAGGTATTCGGCTCGGCCGTCGGTGCCTTCGCCGAGTACGCCGTGGCTCGGACGCGCCACTTGGCGCTCAAGCCCGACAGCCTGAACTTCGTCGAATCCTCGGTCGTACCAGACTCAGCGTTGACGGCCCTGCAAGCCGTACGCGATCACGCCCGCATTCGCTCCGGCGAGAAACTACTAGTCATAGGGGCCTCGGGAGGAGTGGGTACCTACGCGGTGCAAATCGCGAACCATCTGGGAGCCGAGGTCACCGGAATGTGTAGTGGGCCCAAGGCTGACCTCGTGCGGTCACTGGGAGCCAGCGAAGTCATCGACTACGCCGATGAGTCTCCCCTGCCCTCAGCGGCATTTGACGCAATCATCGACATGGGAGGGAACCGACACCTCAGGGTGCTGAGACGGGCCCTGAAGCCCCAGGGGCGTCTCGTTTTGGTGGGCGGAGAGGAAAGCGGGCCGTGGTTGGGCGGAATCCAACGCAACGTGTGGGCCGCGCTGTGGAGCCCATTCATCGGCCAGCAGCTGACGGCGTTTATTGCCTCGGTGAACGCCAAGGACCTGCGCGAACTGCGAGAACTGATCGACTCCGGGGCGGTAAAACCGGCCCTGGAACGTACCTTCGAGCTGGAAGAGGCGGCCGAGGCACTCGATTATCTGGCCGCTGGACGAGTCCGAGGCAAGGTCAGCCTCACCGTGACCTAGGCGTCGATTCTCAACGAGGACACTAGGTCACGGGCAAAGTCCTCCAGTGGCGGAAACTGTTCGGGTTCGTTCAGGAAAGCCTCGAAGAAGCCTCGCTGAAAACACGCCCCCAGCAAAAGGGCGGCCACCGCCTCGGCGTCGATCTGGCTGGGCAGTCGCCCGCGTTCTTGCTCTGCGGTCAGGTAGCTGGCCAAGAGCCGGTTGGCCGCCATCGGCCCGGCTTCCCGTTGCCGCAACCCATCCCGATGGCGCTGCAACATCACCGGCTCGCTGAACAAGGACCCCAACATGGGCGAACCGTGGCGATAGAACGCGACCGCGTCGACGGACAAGGCCACCAAGTGATCATGAACGCTTCCTTGACCGACCTGATCTTGCATCGCGATCAACGAAGAGATGAACGGCGGGAAACGGTGCGCCAGCACAGCCAATAGCAACTCAGTCTTATCGGCAAAGTGCTTATAGAGCGTCGCCTCGGAATACCCCGCCACCCGGGCAATTTCCTTGGTCGTCGCGTGCGCCATGCCCTTGGCGTGCATGACTTCGGCGGCGGCATCGAGAATCGTGGCTCGGGTGCGCTCAGACCGGGTGGGTTCACTCATGGATTCGTTCGACCTCTCCGGCGACGCAACATGCGGTGACTGCGCACGATATCGCCAATGGCGTAAGAACCAACATAGAAAATAGTGATGACGACTCCGAAGGATACCCACACCAGCGTCACGACCCCGTCCTCGGCAATACCTTCTGCCCGGGCCCGTATCCACAAGGCGGAAACTGCGAGCCCAAACGCGGTGATGGCCAGTGTCCACAGCCTGGCTTGCCCCAAAGTGGCAACCGTATAGAGCGCCACCATCGGTGGAAGGAACATCCCCAATTCGTAATCGCGCAGCATGAAAGCCCCGTACATGACCATCGTCACCACCATCACTGGCACTGGACGATCACGTCGCCACACCAACGCCAGGCATCCGAGTGTGACGATAGTGAAAGCAAGCCAGTCGGTTGATGTTGTCTGCCCCCATCCCGGTACCAGGTTCAGCGGTTCAGACATGGCGGTCGCGGCCAGCTCAACGACCAATACCAATCCGGCTATCACCAGATCTGAGGCCCTGATGCCGGTGCGGCGCAGCATCGAGTGCGACTCGGTCGCGGTCAATGTGGACATACGCTTCCTCCAATTCTATGGTTAGTAAGTACTCACTAACCATATCATCGAGCCGAAACCCACCCTCTAGGTCGCCGCGACCGGAGCTCTCAGCCGCTTCGGCTCCCGTTGCCGCGCGGTACCCATCTGCGCCAAGACCGCCGCCGTGAGCACCACCGCTGCCCCCACCACCTGCCACAGCGTCAAGCTCTGCCCCAACACAACCCACCCCAGGCCCGTAGCCACCAGTGGGCTAAGCAGGCCCAGAAAGCTGACGTTGGCGGGAGGCAACTGCCTGATTCCTTGAAACCACACCGCATATGCCACCGCGCCACCGATGATGGCCAGATAGGCGTATCCGGCCACGTGTGTCGTCGTCAATGTCGGCGGCATCCCCTCATAGGTCAACATCAACGGCAGCATCAACAGCCCGCCCGCCAACAGCTGCCACGCGGCCAACGCCACGGGCGGCACGTCGGCGGCCCAACGCTTGCTCAACACCACCCCGCAAGCCATGGAGACAGCGCTGGCAAAGGCCGCCCCCACGCCAATGGGGTCAATGGCAGCCTCCGCCCGCAGCACCAAGAGCGCGACGCCAGCCATTCCCGCCAGCCCGAGAAAAATCGTCCGCAGACGCAGACGCTGCGACAACAGGCCTACGGCCAGGCCTGCCACTAGGAGCGGCTGGACAGATGCCACGGTGGCGGCGACTCCGCCCGGTAGCCGATACGCGGCGATGAACAACAACGTGAAGAACATGCCGATATTGAGGGCTCCGAGGACGGTCGCCTTGAACCACCACGAGCCCTGGGGCAGGCGACGCGCAATCACTAGGAGCAACAGACCTGCCGGGAGGGCCCGCAATACCGCAGCCAGAAGGGGGCGATCGGGAGGCAGGTATTCGGTCGTGACGAGATAGGTGGACCCCCACACGATCGGCGCGAAGGCCGTTGTGGCCACAATGTCCCAATTTTTACTTAGCACTAAGCTAATATATCTTAGTGCTAAATTATTTACAAATCTCACCGCTAAGATATAGTGCGCACATGGCAGATCACGTAGACCGAGTACTGACCCAATGGGCGCAAGAACGGCCCGACCTAGACGTCTCCCCCATGGGCGTCATCGGGCGACTATCGCGACTGTCACTCATAGTCAACGCCGAGCTTCGACGCACCTTCGAGGACCACGGCCTCGACGCGGCCTCCTTCGACGTCTTGGCCACCCTGCGGCGCAACGGCCTTGACAAACCACTGACCCCGGCCGCCCTCATGCGCTCATCAATGGTCACCTCGGGAGCCATCACACAGCGGCTCGACAAGCTGGAGTCACGAGGCCTCATCACTCGCTCCCGCAACCAGATAGACGGACGCAGCCAACTCATCCGCCTGACCGAGGCTGGTAGCGCGCTCATCGACCGGGCCTTGCCCGACCACCTCAACACGGAGGATCAGCTGCTCATCGCCCTGGATGCCGAACAGCGCGAACAACTGGCCGACTTGCTACGCACCGTCTTGGAATCCCACGGCGACGCAGACCCGACCGTCCCAGCCCAGCCCACAGCGCGGTAAGTCACCAACTGGCCACCACCAGCTACCCAAAGGACGCCCAGACCAACCCCTGAGGAGGAGCCGCGGCCAACCAACCCGCGATACGGTGTTTTTCCCCTTACGCGACTCATCGGGGTGGTTAATATGTTCGCGGTATTCGACCTGGAAACAACCGGTTTTTCCGCCCGAGACCGGGTCATCGAAATAGCAATAGCGCACCTAGACGCCGAGGGCAACCTCACCGATCAATGGGAGACGCTCCTCAACCCACGGCGCGACCTGGGCTCACAAAGCATTCACGGTATCCGGGCCCGCGATGTCCGACACGCACCGACCTTCGCCCAAGTCGCTGGAGACGTAGCCGCCCAGTTGGCAGGGCGGATTCCCGTGGCACACAACGCGAACTTCGACCTTCGCATGCTCAACCAGGAATACGCTCGCCTCGGGGTGACTATCCCCCACCTGAACGAGTACGCGATCTGCACGATGTTGTGGGCCACCCATTTTCTTCCCGGCGTCAAACGCAGCCTCACCGAATGCTGCAAAGCAGCCGGAATATCCAACGACCGCCCCCACGAGGCGATGTCAGATGTCATGGCCACAGCGCAACTGCTGAGCTTCTATCTGGACAACCTGCCCGCTGACTTTCCCTTGGAGCAACGGCACCACGAGGTCTCGCGATGGCCCTGGCCGACCTTCGCACCCAGTAACCGAACTCTGCGCCGTAGCGACGAATCCGAGCCTGGACAATTCCTCGACCGACTGGACCCACGCTCACCACATGCCCCAGGCCCCGAACAAGCACAGACGTATCTATCTGCCCTAGGCCAAGCTCTTGTCGATCTGCACATCTCGGCCACCGAGGCAGACCAACTGGTCGCGCTGGCCCAACGCTTGCGCATCGGGCAAGCAGAGGCCGCCGATCTTCACCTCAGATATCTGCGAGCGCTCCAGGCCGCGGCAATGCGACCCGGACCCATCAGCAAGACCCAGCGCGAAGAACTGAGACATGTGGCCGCGATGCTCGCGCTGCCACAGCAGGTTGTCGACGCGGAAATGGACTCAGTCGCGGAGGCCGAACCTACCGAGCAGATAGTGCCCTACCGCCTACGCCGAGGGAATATCGTCGTCTTGACCGGCTCGTTCGCAGAAACCAAGGAACACTGGGCCCAACGCTGCCGCCAGGCCGGACTCGTCGTAGCCGGGAACGTCACCAAGAAAACCCGCCTCGTCGTCGCGGCCGACCCCGACACGCTCTCAGGCAAAGCCAGGACCGCGCGCGGCTACGGCATCCCCGTCATAAGTGCCCAGACCATCGACGTGGTTCTCAGCCGCATGGAGCCCTGAGTGCCGATTCCAGCATGGTCGCCGCTGGCTCAAACACACGTGGAGCTGAACGGATGTCACTGCCAACGCAATGTCCCAGGCAGAGTCTAAAATCGCTGACCAAGCATCGCCAATTCGCTGGTCGCATAGCCCCGACCGGCCCAAGCCGCCATGGACATTGACATGACTACTAAGGCCCACCTACGTAAGAGCGCACTTTCCAACCCTGAGGTTGTCGAAGGCTCCCACAACGGGACCCCGATCTTTACCATCGCAGGCACCGAGTTCGTCTCACTGGACTCGGATTCGTCCGTTCGGCTAAGTCTGAGGCGAGCCGAGGCCGAGGAGTTGATCGCCCAGTTCCCGACCGCGCAATGGGACGGAAATGTGGCGCTGCTACCCATCGCTGACATCGACGGCCAAGCGCTCAACTACTGGATACGGCGCGCCTGGTTCACCTGTGCCCCAGATGAACTCGCGGCCCGAGCTTCCGCTGCCGATGAAGCCACACCAGGCACGGTCGGTGATTTGCCCAAGGCCATCGGGCGACCAGCCACTCAGGCACTAGCCAATGCGGGCATTACCACGCTCGAACAGGTAGCCCGCCTCACGGACGCGCAGCTAAAGGCCCTGCATGGGGTCGGACCAAAAGCAGTGAGAATCTTGCGAGAGAGCATCGACGGCCACTGACAAGTGCCAAATGCGCACCCAAGCTGTCCGATGTCCCGGACCTCTGCGGGTCGGGTTGGCCGGTGGCCGATCCCGAAGCACTAGGAGGCGGTGCGCCGGGTCGGGTTGAAGGGGTCGGCCGTCCAGATAGCCCAGATGATCGACCCCCAGCCAAACCGCATGTCACAAGCAATTGGGCAATGCTTTGAATTCGTATCCTTGCTCGATCATGTGTGGCACCACGATACTGACCGCTTCGACCGTTTGCGGGCGATCGCCTCCCGCGTCATGTAGGAGGACGTTGACGATGTGGTCGGCTCCGGCCACAAAGCCGAATGAACGCTTCTTCGGCGCGTGATTCTGTTGTGACACTATGGAAATAGTGAGCCTGGTCAGGTTTCGCACTGCGACTTTGGAGCACCAAAAATCCACTTTAGATACTGCATGCGGGTATCCGTTGGCCGCACTCGCCCCTTGATCTGGAACCCCTGCGACGAGGTTATGCACAAGTGCGAATTAAAGGCCGCAGGAGGCGAAGTTTGCGCTCCTCAACGAGCCGACGAGAACCCCGAAAGTGCCTTTTGCGCAATCCTCAATCCACGGGCAATGTCGGGGTGCGCCACTAGGCTGCACGGTCATGACACAACGACACCGGGTCATCGTGGAGGCCCATCTCATCTTGCGCCGGCGCAGCGCTGACGGAGTTGGCCGCGAGATCCTCTTTGGCCTCAGACACAACACCGGCTATGCCGACGGCCGCTTTCATTTGCCCTCTGGCCACCTTGAGGCCGGTGAGTCGATTGAGGAGGCTCTCATTCGCGAAGCGCGCGAAGAGGTGTGCCTCGACCTCACACCGCACGATGTGCGTTTCAGTCACGTGACTCACCGTTCCTGCGAAGGCGGCCGCATCGGCTACTTCTTCACCGTCGACTCCTATCAGGGCAAGCCCACCAATGGCGAGCCCGACAAGTGTCGCGAACTGGCCTGGTTTCGCGAAGACGCGCTACCTGGGTCACTGCTGGACTACTGCCGCCAAGCCCTGGCGCACATTAGTGAGGACCGCCTCTTCTCAACCTTCACCTGTCATTGCTGTTTAGGAATATGGCGTCACCACCGCCTCGCCCTCGGCTTGCGCCCCATCAACGGTGGTGATATCGAAGGCGAAAGTCCACTCCCCCTCCTCGGGGAGGGTGATCTCTCCTCCGAGAATGCCTCCGCGCAACTCCACGAGACGAATCGTCCGCATTTGGTCGCCTGACTGGCCGAACGATGCTTCCCACTCCTCCAGCGGCATCAAGTCGCCAGAGTCGGCCTCGTTGATGAGAATGCGAATCGAATTATTGCCCACCCGTCCGGGGTCCAAGGTGATCGTCGCGGTGAACTCATCGGTGTTGACGATCGTCGATAGTTCGGTCACCGCAGCCTGGTCGGCCTCATAGTTGGCCACTCGCGCGGGGACCGTCTGCACCAGCACCACCACGACCATGAGCACAGCCAGCGCGAGTGCCACCTCGATGGCGATCAGTCGACGCAGGAGAGTGCGCGCCTGGCCGCTTTGTTTGCGTACCACTCGGCGGGAGAAGAAAGCGACGAAGACAATCAGGCTTAGGCCTGCCGCCTTGGCCAGGATCATCTGTCCATATGAGGTGTTGAAAAGCGAGGTGATGCTGTCGATCTCGACAAACGAGTTTGCCACGCCGGCGGCGAACAGCGTGGCGATGAGGTATCCGGCCCAGGTGGACCAGGAGGTCACAACATTGTGGTCTCCTGGGCCGGCATATCGCAGCACGATCACCAGCAGCACGATGAGCCCGCCGAGCCACGCGGTCGCGGCTGCCAGGTGCAGGGTGTCGGCGCTAATGGCGGTGACGGGGTGGCCCGAAGCGATCGCGTGACCGGTCATGGGCCAGGTCGCGGACAGGGCTAGGGCAAAAGCGCCAAGTCCTAGTTTCATTGGCACAGGCTGGTCGGTCTCGGAGACGATGAAGGTGCGCAGTAGTGGCAATGCCATGAGCACGACTAGTAGCCGCAGCATGTGCCCGACCCCGACCCAGGACAGGAGGAACGCCTCCAGTGCCTCCCCAGTAACCCCACCTAGTGAGACACCGTTGGTGTAGGCGGTTTGGAAATAGATCCCGGCCATGGCGGTGGCGGCGACGGCGGCTAGGCCGGTGGCGATGAGTTTTCCGGCCAGCGCGCGTTGGCGCAGGTTACAGCCGACTAGGAGCACTCCCGTACCGAGTGCCAGTGCTAGGCCCAGGTAGCCGATATAGCGGTTGAGGTAGACGAACGCTTGGGTTGTGGGGTCGCCGTCGAGGCTGAGGGCGTCGGAGTCGGGTATGTCGCTGGTGTCGTTGATGGAGAAGGTGAAGGTTCCAGCGATGGGGTGCCCGTCGTCGGAGACGACTCGGTAGGACACGAGGTAGGTGCCGTCGGGCAGGTCTTCGCGAAGGGCGATGGACAGGGCGGTTCCGTTGTCTGTCGATAGGTCGCCATCGGCTAGGTCGGCCCGTTCTCCAGTGGGGGCAACGACGCCGGTCGCGGCGGCGATGGGGGTGACCTTCTCGTTGAATTGAATGTGGACGGCTTCGGGGACGTCGGTGACGACTTCGCTGGCTGCGGGGGTGGTGGTGGTGACAACGGCGTGGGCGGAGGCGGGGCTGGCGGGGAGGAAGGAAAGTATTCCGGCAAGAATCAACGCGCCAAGCGCATACGCCGCGAGGGGGACGAAACGGTGTACTTGGGGAGATCTCATATTTACGAAACTAACCTAACTATTAGACGGATGTCTATACGTTGTCGGCGGCCAACCCCGCCTGACGGCGGATTCGTTCCCCGAATGTCTATGGCACGACGCGCGAGGGGGACCCCGGCGCATGGCTCAGGTTCGTCACCCATAATGACGGGTAGCTAACCTGAGGCGCAGACTGACCGCTCCGGCAGTGAACCAAGAAGTGACTGCCGCCGCCGTCACGAACAATGAGCGCTTTGAGCAGGGAAAAGAGGGGACCCTACTCAATTAGCTCTTCCCCGGCGACAAGCGAGGCATCGTCTCGAAAGGTATTCGACGCCGGGAAGCACCAGGATGGCAGCCGAGACCACACTTCTACTCGGACGGCCCTGCGCCACCTCCACAGTCGACGCGGGGCCACCGGCCGCTACCGGGCGACCGAGCAAGAGCTCGGGTAGCGTGGCGGGCGGGCCGAGGCCCGCTCCGCCGGGTACGTCCAGGCTCGCGGAAGCGTAGTTTCTGGATGACCCTCTCTGACCCGCACATACCGTCCGGGTCATCAACGTCGAGTCGATATCGAGGAGCGACGCACAGCATGGGGAAGAAATCGGAACGCCGTGAGGCCGCGATGGCGATGCGCAAGCACCAAGAGGCGGAAGCGCGTCGCAAGAAGATCCTGTTCGGTGGGGCGATTGGGGCAGCCGTGCTGCTGATCGGTGGCCTCATTGTGGCAGGCATCTGGATGAACACCGAGGATGAGCGCGACGTGGTACAACCGGCTGCCTCCCACAGCGATGATGGTGGTTTGGTCCTCGGAAACGGGGAGACTGAACTGACCGTCTACCTGGACTTCAGCTGCCCGGGTTGCCAGTACTTCGAACTCACTTATGGCGAACAGATCAAAGAGTGGGTGAACAACGACCAGATCACGTTGAACTACCACCCGGTCAACTTCCTCACTCGGGTCGGCGACCAGTTCTCGCTGCGAGCGGGAGCGGCCTCGGTATGCGCCGCCGATGAAGGCGAGCAAGAATACCTCGACTTCACTTTGGCAATGTTCCAAAACCAGCCGGAAAGCGCCTCACAGAACGTGACAGACTCTGAAATCATCACGATCGGCGAAGGCGTCGGCCTGGGCCAGAGCTTTGCCGACTGTGTCAATGACGGTCGCTACCTGGGTTGGATTAGCGAAGGTTCGCAAGAGGCACGTGACGCGGGTATCGAGGGGACGCCGAGCGTCATCGTCAATGGCAACACCATTGGCAACGATGACGTGGTCGCCGAAGTGGAAGCCGCGATCGCCGAGGCCGGTGGCGAAGAGCCCACCGATGGCGAGGACACCTAATCACCGGCTGGGCACTCCTCAGAGTGACGCTTTAGTCCAGCTCCCAGTTTACGCCGTCACGAGGTCGTTGGGGCGGCAAAGGCTGGTAACACCAAGCGCGGGTTCATACCTAGTGGGTATGAACCCGCGCTTGGTGCTTCGGGAGGAGCTGGGCGAACATTGACTAGATCGAGCCCACTGGAAGTGGCGTCTAAGCAGGTAGACCAACCAGCTATAGCCTGGAACGTTTCGTATGCGCACGTTTCGATTTGCCACTCCTTTCGCAGGCCATCGGTAGGCGAAGCCATAGGCGTACAGCCGGGCTGAGGAATGCCTCGGACTCCACCATCCCCAATGGGCTTTTTAACCGAAGGCACTTCTGCCTTCCTCAATGGAGACAACAAGCCAATGTGGATTTTAGTAGTCGAGCACATCTCCACCCACATTGATAGCCAAGTGGCACAACGGATGGTAAAGAACTGTCCGTTCTCGCATAGGCGAGTATCCTGTTAGTAGGAATCCCCAACCCACCCAGTTAGAGACCAACCCCAGACTTCCACGCAGCAAAGGGAAACCATGAGCACCCCAGATTCCCCTGCCCAATTTGTCCTAAACGCTGACGACCTTGCCGCCTCGGGTGTGGTCGTGGACCTAGCTGAGCTCGACCTTTTCAACCAAAAGATGGGTGAGCTGCTGTCAGTACTCAGACAGGTAGACCACGCGCTGGAGAAACGGGACCTCTCCGTGCTGCCCGGATTCGCCTCACGGGCGGTGAATGCCGACATGACATCGCTACCAATCGGCACCTTCGAGGACGCGGTGGAGGTCAACCGCCGCTATCGCGAGTCCGTCTTCGCCCAGCGCAGAGACGAGATCGGCCGCATATTGTGGGGCACCGAGGTATGCGGGCATGTAGCCAAGAACTCCCGCGAACGCTATGCGGCTACCGAAGACCATTTGCGTGCCGAGCACCAAAACATCGAGCATGAGATCGACGCGATCAGGCGAGGAAAGAAACGCCAGATCACCTCGACGGCCCCCAGCGAAGTGGAGCCAACCCCGTGAGCAGTCCCCAGGGCAGCGGAAAAGGCTACGAGCACTACCGCAAGCTGCCGCACGAGAAGCTATTCGCGTCGATCATGTCCGCCGACCCAGACGCGGTGGAGACTATCGCCGATGGGTGGAAAGTGTCCGCAGAAGTCCTCGCGCAAGCGGAGTCCGATATGTCGATGGCACTGGATCGACTGATGGGCCAATGGAAAGGCGCGGCGGCCTCGGAGTTTCAGCGCCGCGTCGGCCTGTTGCGCGAGTACATGGCCGCCACTCAAGCCGAAATGCGCCATACCGACGACACCCTTAAATACATCGCATCCACCGCCCGCTGGGCGAAAGAGGAAGCGGCGAACAAGGCCGACCCCAACGACAACCTCGACCCCTCCGAATATCTGCGCGAGTTTGGGAACGACCCATTCGGGACGGCCCGTGAATTGCTGGAATCACACAACAAGCCCCGACACGATCGGCTAGCTCAGATCGTGGCCAAAGCTGCCGACGACTACCAGTACTGGATGGACGGCGAGAAGCCACCGCGCGTGCCGAGCCAGGAAATGCCAGGCGCGCCAAGCTATCCGGGGGCGGGGCAGTCTCCAGCCGCCGAGGACATCGTCGGTGGGCCCTACCTTGTCGACAGTGTGCCGCCAGCGATCGCCGACCGGTTCGAGAACCCGCCCACGCCAGGGGTAACTCCGGTTTATCCCGACGGTGGGCCTTATCCCGGTTCGCCCCCGGACCGCATTGGCAATTGGTTGCCGGTGGATGACCGAGGGATATGGGGCGGACCAGAACCGGCTTCGCCCCCACCCGGGATCGGTTTTGACAATCCGACCCCACCCGTGAGCCAGCAGCCGCCTCGCCCCGACCAAGGAATCATCGGCGGGCCCGCTCCAGGGGCGAGTTCACCGGGTTTTGGGACGAATCCGGTATCCCCGGGCCCATCGTCCCCGTCTCCTCAGCCGTCACCCGGATGGCCGACCCCAGGCCCCGCTGCGCCCTCAGGAGACGCTGCGGCTCCCCCGCCAACGGAGTCGCCCAATTGGTCATTCCCTTCGCCCTCCGAAGACCCACGAGACCGCCCTCGTTACTCCGACGGCCTCGCCTCAGGCACACCAGGGACAGGCGCGGCGCTCCCAGGCAGTGGTCCCAGTGGTGCCACAACCGCACCGGCTCCAGGTACCACCGCATCCGGTGCGAGCTCCGCCTTCGGCGGTTCGTCCCGCATGGGGGGCAGTTCCTCATCCAGCGGGAGCTCCCCGAATGCGGCGGGGCGCAGCAGCGTGCCCGGTTCGGCTTTCGGCAGTTCCGGCACGTCCTCTGGCAACTCTGGCACTGGGACAGCTGGGGGATCTCGCGGCACGTCCGGCCTGTCCAGCAATGCCGGGTCCGGTGGTTCTACTGGTGCCCGTGGCACCGGCGGGGGCATGATGCCCATGATGGCCGGAGCTGGAACCCAGGGCGGGTCAGCCGGGGGTGCGAAAAAAGGCCGTGGCGGCAAAGCGAAGTCCACATCCACCGATACGAAGACTCCCAAGTCCGTCGAGGCCAGTAAGAAAGCCGATGGTCTCACCAACGCCAAAGGCAATCCGTCGGGCAAGGGCAGCTCCAGCCTTAGTCTTCTCAACCACGGTGGTTCCAAGCAGAAATCCGAGGAAAAGAAGGCCGACAAGGCACGTGGAGCGGCTGCGGCTCAGGTGCCAGACATCAGACCGGACGACGGTATGAACAGTGGCGTCGACCTGATGGAGACTGAGTTCAACTGGATGGAATTCGACCCCGACGTTGGACCCGATTCGAACGACCCAAAGGACGTACTTATTTGGGAAATGAAGTATGACCTCTGGCTCGAAGAACAAAAGCAGGCAGATATCGACCAGCGCTGGAGCCAGAAGCAATGGCGAGACAGGTAGGGGTTCGTGTGAACCTCGATTTCGTCCGCGCACAAGTGACATTCTTATCTGGGGTGAGGCGGCTTATTTCCCGCCTTCCTGGAACTTAATTACCAGTGCTGAGCCCAAATCCCGAACACACGCTGTTTCGAGCAGCAATGGCCACACCCGCCCTTGAATGGAAACCCGGAGGCGAGTTCCGAAGGCTTGCTCCACTTCCCCCTATTCACCAGCATGTAGAAACCAGGAGACCGATGAGCGACGACGGCTATGACTACCCGATTGAGGAGATGCGCAAGGTTGCACGCGAGAACCTTCCTGACATCTCCGAGACGATATATGACGCGACAAATCAACTACAGGCCGTGCATAGATACACCGGCGCAGCGTTTCACTCCAAAGAGAGCACAGTTCTTGGAGTGCCCAATCCAAGAGGTCCAGCTCCCTCTTTTGCCGAAGTGCAGGAGAAATGGAGTACCGCGTTGCGGGAATTCACCAACACCAGCCTCACGTCTATGACCCGAATTGGTGGGGCTGCCACTGAGCTAAAGCGGCAAGCTGATGCCTATGACGAAGACGATGTCGAAGTCAGCAACGCCCTCCGTAAGATCACCGAACGCTTTGATCCGAAGTAGTGGAGGAGACACCACATGCCTACCAACGATGAGCTTTTTTACTCCGACACTGAAAACGCCTACGATCAGTTTCGGGAGGCTACCGAGGACAACCTCGGCTGGTCGGTAATCCACGGAATTCGCACTGAGGAATCCGAACTGCTCCTCCGTCGCTTTAACTGGTACTACGACTACTTCCGGGAGCTGGGAGCGATCTCCAACGGGACGCGTCCTATCTTGCGAGAGTTGCGAAACGAAGTCATGGTCACCATGAATGATTTCGTTCTTTCGGAGCGATTCAGTCCGACCGGCATTATCGATGACGAACTCACCGACTGGCGGGGACCTACTGGCAACAAGTTCCGCAACGAATATCTGAGGGACCTCAATAAGGCCTTGCTGACCAGATACGAGGCGGTCGGCTCATTGGCCACCATTATCGAAGTACACGAAGCCGTCATCAATCAAGCTCGGAAGAAATATCTCGACCTTCTCGATAGCACCATCGAAGCGATTGAGGGTATAACGGCCTCCCGGCAGTCCAATAGCGCCAAGCTGGTCGCGATCATAGCCGAAAACGCGATTCTTGCCCTCACTGCCGCGATTCCAGGGGGCACGCTGATTATCGCCGCACGCATCCTGATAGCAGTGAAGACTGCGGGCCAGCTCATCGACGCGGTCAGTACCGATGTGTCCGGGGACAACTGGTGGGACGTCATGGAACAGACTGTCGAGAAATGTTCCGACATCAAGAAAGCCGTCGAGGAGGCGACATCTGATGTTGCCGAAGACCTCGACCGAGCGCTGCTGTTCTTGGAGGGCCAACACATCGAGGAGGTTCTGCCACCGCTAGTGGCTCCAGAAGCAGATGAAGATATCACCGATGTGATCGAGGACCCAGCCACAAACTCAGCCGAAGGCGCTCAAAGCAACGTGGAGAATTCCGCTCCAAACACACCGGCTTCGATGCCGGTCCCCACGGCCCCGCAATAAAGCAAGCCACTTTGCAACCCAGCCGTAGACACTTCTCAGGCTCTTGCCAGGAACAGGCGAGCAAACTACCAGCTAGAGGCGGTAGAGTACGTAACCGTGAGTATTAAGCTGCAAGAGGGGGACGCGGCCCCTGAATTCACCCTGCCGACCGACACCGGTGATGAGCTGGCACTGTCGAGCCTGCGGGGACGCAAAGTGATCCTGTACGCCTACCCGAAGGCCATGACGCCCGGCTGCACCAAGCAGGCCTGCGACTTCCGTGACTCGCTGGCTTCGCTGCAGAAGGAGGGCTACGTCGTCCTGGGTATTTCTCCTGACTCCCCTGAGTCGTTGGCTAAGTTCGTCGAGCGAGACGCGCTGACGTTCCCGCTGCTGGCAGACGTGGACAAGAAAGTCCTCGCAGCCTATGGCGCGTTCGGGGAGAAAAAGAACTATGGCCGAGTAGTGCAAGGAGTCATCCGTTCCACCTTCGTCATCGATGAGGACGGCAAGATCGAGAAGGCTCTCTACAACGTCAAGGCCACCGGCCATGTCGAGCGACTGCGCAAGGAACTCAACGTCGCCTAAGGTGACACTATTCAGAAGCGTTGCGGTGCCCTATCGGGGCCCGCAACGCTTTTCTTTTCGCAAATGGGGCATTCGAGACGTAGTGCCACCTGCGGATTCACCGTCCGACACCGGGCGCGTTCGAGATTTGAGCCACCCGCGACAACGTTGGGTAGCCATATGACGGCCGCAAGCTGGGGTTTCATTTCGGATACGCCCGATAAACATGCGGTCTCAATCAGCGCCAGCGGCGGTCTTTGCTTGTACTCTTCGGTAGTGATCCTTTCAGGGGTGACGCGCGATCGTTTGGTTGTCCGCAGCGCGGCGGGCACTCACGCGCACCACCGGACTGCCGGGGTTGCCCTGGGCCGAAACTAGCGGCTCGCGGAGTCCTCCTCCTCGCCCGCTGCCTGCGTCCCACCCCTCTGACCCACACCGTGCGAGAGACAACCATAATGCGCGACCAGCACAACGACCTTCCACTTCCGCCAGAGAAGATCCGCCCTGGCGGACGCAAGAGCGTGAATAAGTGGTATTCCGATCGCGACCACGTGCGCCGGTTCGCCCCTCACTACTCCCCCATCAGCAATGAGATCATCGCGCTGTCCACTACCTTGTCCGCCGCGGTCACCGGTCCAGATGAGCTGGCGAAGGACCGTTCGAGCCGCCTGGAGCCGGACACGTCCAACCGCGAACGCGATGCCGTTCTCGACGTGATCCTCCTGCCCTCATCGGGTTTGCCGCTGCTGTTGGTCAACGGCGAGGTGGTCTCGCTGGGGCGCGGGCGCGCCGAAGTGATTCTGCCCGCCGGGCGGCACGTGGTGGAGGTGCAGGACAACCACAGTCACAGCATTGTGGTGGACCTGAAGTCAGGCTGCCGCGAGTTCATCGGCTACCGCTATGACTCAGATGACGAATCGGTCCTAGGGCGTTCTCCCAGCCTCGATGAGGCAATTCCCCCCTCCACGTGGCATGCCCGTTTCCGCTATTGGGCGGCCATTGGGGTGCTGGTCAGCTTGATCGGTTCGGCCGTCACGGGAGTCATCGGGCACAGCCTTGCGGTCTATTTGCTCGGCCTGGCCGGGGCACTCGCCCTCGTGGTCGGCCTGGAGGTGCTGGGTTCGTGGGCGATGAACCGGTCTAAGCCCGCATTGCATGCGGCATGGGAACGCCCCGCCCCACAACCATTCCCCTGGGGAACCGTTGACAGTCAGGCTCCGGTCTTCCTGGGCGGCGACCATCAGGGGCCAAAGAACACGCCGGGCGTCATTATCGACTTTCACTTGGATCGGCACGTAGCGACCGTTCCCTTTCACAAGTTCGTGCCGCCGCGCTGGGACGAACTGGCCGCGCAATCGGCCTTGCCTCCGCAATTGTGGATCGACGGCACCCCGAAGCCCGCTTCCTGGGGCCGGTGGTGGTACCCGCTTACGCCCGGAGAACACCAAATACAAGTCGTGGTGGACGGACGTCCCGGTCCCGATGTTGATACAGACCAGGATGACGCCGAGGACGTCATCAGCCGCTTTGAGACGGTTACGGTGCCAGTAGATGGCTGCGCGTCGCTGTCGGTGCGGGGCAGTGTCTACTTCGTCCGCAAGATTGCTTCGGAGGAAATGACGCACTTTCAGCCGCGCCTATGGATCGAGCAGAATTGACCCTGCGCGACCTCGGGCAGCTTGCGCGCCAAATGAGGCCGTTGAGGCTTATTTAGAGCTCCTATCAGGTTTGTTTCCTTGGCGAGGACGGTGTGCTGTCAGTGCGTGGGGAGGCGGAGGTTCTTGTTCATACCCAACGGGTATGGGCAAGGGCTGACAACGCGGCCAGGCGCGGCAGCACACCACCGCAGTAGGAAGAGAAACCTGATAGAAGCTCTACGGTAGCGCCATTGGCATGATGCTCGGGTCAGATGTCCGGCTCTTGCCTTGCGTGGCATACATGTCGCGTCGAGATCCTTGCCTGGGAGTTTCGAAACCATCAGCAGCACAGTAGACGCAAAGATACAGATTTGAGGCCATGTTGCCTGTCGAGCGGTGAACTACGTTGCGTACCCGGCGATACTAGTGCCTGGCCCGCAATTCCCGTGTTGGGAAACGACACCTCGACTTTCGGAGAGAACATGTTGCTAGCCGCTATCGCGGTCGCCCTCATCGCAGCGTTGGCGTGGTGGCTCTTTGCCCGCCGACGCCGAGCCGAGGTACCGCGCCCGAGTGGGCCGACGCCCTCGGCTCCGAAGCCCCCTGGTGAGGCGCGACCGAAGCAAATCTGGTGGGCTGATGTTCCCTTCTCCGACGGAACCGATTCGAAAATCCGGCCGTGCCTGGTGTTGGGCTACAACTCGCGCAACTACCGGATTCTCAAGATCACCAGCCAGGATTATTCCCACCGTGACGACCATGTCGAGATTCCGACGAAGGACTGGGACCCCAAGGCCGAATCCAATAGCTTCTTGGATTTGCGACCAATCCTCTTGAGTCCCAAGATGTTCAAGAACCAGGCTGGAACGCTGGATGCGAAAGCGTGGAATGCTGTTCGCGCTTATCACGACGAACGCTCGTGAAACGTTCCGAGCCGATTAGCTCGGCCTTTCACCGCATTGGCCCTAAATTGACTGTCCGCCGCACGTCTAGACCCGTGCGGCGGACATTTCATTATTGATCGAGGAAGTCCGGGCTCTCAGCGGTAATGGCTTGCTTAATCCATTCATCAAGCCTTTGCAAGTCGGTGCATTCGCGGACGCTCTGCGTCTGACTCTCGCTTAGCGTGAGACCCCGGCTGGCCAGGAGCAATAGCAAGGAATCAGCCTTTCCGCGAGCCTCCCCGCGAGCCTCGATTTCGTTGGCGGCATCTCCGAGGAGTTCACGGTGGTAGTCGAACTGTTCCAGTTTCACAATCCCCTCCATTACCATGCGTGCGGCCTCCGGCAAGATGCGAAGTGCATTACTAGCGTACTCAACGGCGCGATCATTAGGTAGTCCTCCGAATTCATGGTCCAAAATAGGAATGATGGTTGCCGCATGTGCGGGGTCATGCCCGTGCATGAGTGCCGACAAAAAGGTCAGCGCCAAGGCATCGGACCCCGCCAACGATTCAGTCGTCACCGGAACCTCGTCGGGGCCGATTACCCAAGGCGCAAAAACCAAATCTTGGTGCCCTATAGACAGAGGAGTCTTGGCCCACGCAGCCGTTGCCCGATCGAAACACAGCACGATCACATGGGTGGGGACCTGGTGACGACGCCATTGATTGGCCAAATAGCTCAGCCACGCGCCCGGTTTAAACCGGTCACGCCTCAGCTGCACCTCAACGATGACCGCTGCGACGGCTTCCCCTGCGGAGTCGTAGCAGACGTTAACCGCATCGCAAGTGAGCTCCGCAGGGTTCATTGTGGTCAAGGCCTCTGAAGCAGCTTTGACTGAGGTGTACTGGGGAAGGTCGATTTTCAATAGCCGCTGAACCAACGCGGGCCCCATAGCGGGGTCATCGCGCAAGAAGCTCAGGGGCATCTCGTGTTTGTACGTGACCATGATTCGAAATTACGCGAAACTCTATAAAGTTCGCGGCGACACGCAATCGCCCCAACCATAAACTAGAGTCACATTCACGACAGAATTCACGTTTGTCAATCTTTCAGTTCTCGCGAGAAAGGCCGCCCTGAGCACTGGATCCGACCACTCGTGACGCTCACGCTCGGGAGGCAGCCCGGCCCATCCAGTTCGCAATGATTCCGATTCCCGCTATCGCACTGGCGGGAACCCACAATGGGCTCGTTCCGACCTCGGCGGACCACGAGTGCCCTCCAATCATGATCGTGAGTATGGAAACCCCTAGCGCCCCTCCCAACAAGTTGGCAATGAACAGGGTGCTGCTGCCGGAGGGGACCAGTCTCGCCGGAAGGACGCGGAACAGCTCCGCCGCAGTGGGGCTGGCAATTGCGCCGACCCCGAGGCCAAGGAGAAAGGAGGAGCCCAACAGCGCGATAGTCGAAGCTTGCGGGCCGGCCACGAGCAGCGCAACGAGCCCCAGGAGAGTTGAGGCAGTGCCCGACCAAACCAGGTGCCGAACATCGATCATGTCGCTGAGCCGGCCTGCCAGCGGCATGGCGATAAGATTTCCGATCCCATAGGGAATCATCAAAGCTCCCGCTGTCATCGCACTGACTCCCATGACTTCCTGGTAGAGCTGCGGCAGACCAAAAAACAGCGGATAGACCGTAGCGCCGGTCATAGTCATGATCAGGATGGCCGGAGTGAAGCCGGGAACGCGAAAAGTCGAAATATCAACGATCGCTCGGTCACGTTGTCGACGTGCCCACTGCACGAACGCCATGAGCGCGATCCCGGCGGCGGCGATGAGGCAGACAGCCCAGATATCGAATCCGGCGGGGGTTGAAGCCCGGCTAAAGCCAAGCATTCCCAGCATTGTCATCGCTGCCACGAGAACCAAGCCTGGAAGGTCTAGTTTGATGGCCTTGGTTGGTTCTTCGCTGAGAACTATCACCGAACCGATCGCAATCGCGACTCCCGCCACTGCTGATGCGACAAAGATCCAACGCCAGCCCAGGGTACTCATGCCGAGTCCACCCAACGCCGGGCCTGCCAGCGGCCCGATGGACATGACGGCGGCCGCCATCCCCATGACACGACCCATGCGTTGGGGACCAGCCGCTCGCGCCAAAACGGTCAACATGATCGGCTCCAGCGCTCCCCCTCCAAATCCCTGAATGGCGCGGGCGATCACAAAGGTTTCGATCGTGGGAGCCACAGCGCTGCCGAGAGCGCCCAGCACGAACAATCCCAACGCCGCCATCCAGGTTGTGCGCACCCCGAATCGCACGCTAGCCCATGCGCTAATGGCGATTCCTAGCCCCGCTGCCAAGAGATATGCGGTAACTACCCACTGAGCTGAGGAGATGTTGGTGTCGAGGTCGGAAATAACGTCGGGGATCGTCACTCCGACGACCGTTGTGCTCAACAGCGCGAGCAACCCGCCGGGGATGAGGACCGACGCGGTTCGCATGAGGGTGGGTTCCGGTGAAACCACCTTAGTGAACTCATGGGTTTTGTTATTTGAACTCATGGGTAAAATATACACGCGAGTTCAAGTCTGCCAACTGACCAGTACAATTAGCCCATGACCGTGTCTTCTCGCACCCAGCCCGACAAGGCAGAACGGATTCTGATTGCGGCTCTGGAAGTGTTTGCACAGCAAGGTTTTGATAACGGCAAAATCGAGGAGATCGCACACCGAGCCGGAGTAGCCAAACCCACGATCTACAACCGGTTTGGCGACAAACGGACCTTGTTCACCGAAGCGGTCAACCGTGGAATCAGACGCTCGGGGGCCCGGGTGCTTGCGGCAATCGACTCTTTCGACCTAGAACCCAGTAATCTTCGCGCCGAACTCGAACACGTCGGACGCCAGCTCGTCGGCTGTTTCGCACATGAAGAGGGATCCAAAGTCATGCGCCTGCAAATGACCGAAGGACATCGCTTCCCCGAACTCGTCGACGGCAGCACTAACCATTCCCGGAACGTCGACGCCCTAGCGGGGAAGCTGGCCCAACTGGCGACCACTGGCTACCTGCGACTGTCGAATCCACAAAGGGCAGCCCGGCAACTCATTGCCCTCGTCACCTCAGACGCGCCAGTACTCAGCGGATTCGGCCGTCGGGTGCTCAGCGATGAGGAACTGGACGATCCGGTTAAAGACGCCGTCGACACCTTTCTGGCCGCCTTCGGCGTGCCCGCTGAGGCACAACGGCCGACCACATCCTTACCTGCCACCACCGCGCCCTCGTCCGCATAGAGCGGTGTGAGGTGGTGATGGCGGGGAGGTTCCCAGCTGCGGTGGTGTGATGCCCGGCGGGATACCGGTCGCATCGCCCGCCAGGTGATGTTGGGGGCCCGCCGCCCACGATCTTCCGAGCTGGCTCCAGCGCCCCCTTTATTCTTGGCGCGAACAAGCCAGCCGTCTAGACACACCGCCTGCGGCTTGATCACCCCTCCCCCATGGTGTTCGACCCGCAACATCACCTTGAGCCGGTCCCAGACCCCGACCTCACTAGCCCGCCAGATGTCGCTGTGTGTGCGTTGCTGATCGTGCTATTCGGTCGAGCGAACCCGCTTGCGGTGGGCACGGACCTTGGCGATGCTGCCGCATGAGCGACCGTCAGGTCCGCCCGCGGTCATCTTGCACCAGCGCTTGCTAGCGTTGCGACTGTGGTCGTAAAAGATCCAACGGCAATCGGGACAGGCTTTGAGTCGGTGCCAGTGCCGGCTCGCGACTGCCTCCAATACCGCGCAAACCAGATCTCCGGCCAGGCCGGCTTCGTGGCCGAAGTTCAGTTCTTCCTCCGCCACGCGCGGTTGAATCGCCAATCGCTCGACCCATGGGTTCACGACCTCGGCGGTTGGACCCGCTCGTTCGACTGCCATACGAAGGTCATCTCGCAGCGCCTTAAGTTGACTAAGTTGTGAGCGCGGCACGCTTGAACGCTCAACATATGCGTCGAGATGATCCTCGGGTTCGCGGGTGTCATTGGGGATCAGCCAGGTATTGAGCAGGAGGCGCACCGCCTCGAGGTCCCCTGGAGCTGCTTGGCCATTCGATCTGTTAACCACTGTACGATCATACCGCCAACCTGTTAACCTATGTAAATGATAGATGGTTACGCACTCACGGAACTCCATGCTCAGGGTCCTCACCCCGACCTCGAACCCGGATTGTCGCTTTTTGGCCAGTTCATCGGAACCTGGACCCTGCGGGTCCGCTTCTTCGACGCGGCGGGCGAGGTGTCCGTCGACGAATCTGGCACCTGGTCGTTTGGCTGGGTACTTGATGGCCGGGCCATCCAGGACGTCCTCACCTACCCGCGTGCCGGTAGCGCGCACCCAGGCGAACGGGGCATCGGCACATCCCTGCGGCACTACGACGCCACGACCGAGACTTGGAGCGTCTTCTGGCTCGGCGCGGTGTCGGGCACCCGGATCTTCCTGACCGCCAAGGCAACCGACGAGGGTATCCGCCTCGAGGGTCGCGACGTTGACGGCAGCCCATTGAACTGGGCCTTCACTGACATCACTCCCGACAGTTTCCACTGGCAGGGCCGAATCCAAGACCCTGAGGGCACCTGGCGCCTGGAACAGGACATGCTTGCCCGTCGCATAAAGGACCACTGATGAACCGTCAAGTAATGTGGACTGCCCGCGAGTGGCCGGGCTGCGAGCATCTAGATCTTCGCTTCAGCGCCGGCCAGATCATCGCCGACGGCGTTATCCTCGCCGCGCTAAAAGGAAGACCGATCCGGCTGGCCTATCGAATCGAAGCCGACCCGAGCTGGCGCACCAAATCACTCGCTGTGGATGTCCACGGACACCACCGCCGTACGCTCACCCACGACGAACACGGAGACTGGTTTGAAAACGGCAGTGCGCGCCCCGACTTGACCAACTGCACCGACGTCGACATCTCCCTGACGCCATTCACCAACACACTCCCCATCCGTCGCCTCGACCTCGCGGTAGGAGCCACAGCTCAGATTCGGGCCATCTATCTACGGTTCACACCCGAGCTGGACTTCACCGTCTCCAAACAGCGCTACACCCGCCTCGAAACCGGCTACCGCTACGAGTCCGAAGGCTTTCGCGCCGACCTGGACGTCGACCACGACGGCCTCGTCATCAACTATCCCCATCTGTGGGCCATGGAGTGACACGGCAACCATAAAGGCCCTGTCGGCAGGGCCTTCACTCTGTGCGTAAGAGGGACTTACCGAACCCCAGCTGGCCCACGTCCGTTAATCGGACACCAGCACCGAAACTCGCGTGGGCAACCATGCGGCCAACAACCACACCCCGGGCACGAAAAAACCTGTCGGGCTACCCGACAGGTTTTCCGTCTGTGCGCGAGGAGGGACTTGAACCCTCACGTCCGTAGACACAGGAACCTAAATCCTGCGCGTCTGCCAATTCCGCCACTCGCGCGAGCAAAGACTTCACCAAAGCGGTGCGGCAAAATCCGCTCATAAGTGTGCCATACCCGGGTGACCCCCGCACAGCTGGCTCTGTCCCCGGTGGCCGGGGTCAATGTCGCCGTTTACGCTTATGGGGATGACTCGAAGTGATAAACGCGCCGCCGACCAGCTGCGCCCAGTGAAGTTCACCCGTTCCTGGACCGACCACCCGGAAGGCTCCGTCCTGGTCGAGTTCGGCCGCACCCGCGTGCTGTGCACCGCCAGCGTCAACACCGGCGTACCGCGCTGGCGGCGAGGCTCCGGCGAAGGATGGGTGACGGCCGAATACTCCATGCTTCCCCGCTCCACCCACTCCCGTTCCGACCGCGAGTCGATCCGAGGCAAGATCGGTGGGCGCACACACGAGATCTCGCGCCTCATCGGCCGTTCCCTGCGCGCCTGCGTCGACTTCAAAGCCCTCGGTGAAAACACGATCACTCTGGACTGCGACGTGCTCCAGGCAGACGGCGGGACGCGCACCGCGGCCATCACCGGCGCCTATGTCGCGTTGCATGACGCTGTCACATGGCTGGGCGAAAAGAAGATCGCCCGCAAGCCCGACAAGGTTCTGGTCGACTCGGTGTCGGCCATCAGCGTTGGAGTCGTCGGTGAGGCTCCCCTGCTCGACTTGTGTTACGAGGAGGATGTGGCCGCCGCAGTGGACATGAACGTCGTCATGACCGGTGACGGCTCGTTCGTGGAGATCCAAGGCACTGGAGAGGAGCGTTCCTACACTCGGGACGAACTCAACCAGATGCTGGACCTGGCCGAGAAGGGTTGCAAGGAGCTTATGAGCCTCCAGGCCCGCACGTTCATGGAGCAGCTGACATGAAGATCCTGCTGGCATCCGGCAACCGTGGCAAGGTCACGGAGTTGCGCGCCATTCTCAGCGAGGTCGTGCCTGGCATTGAGATCGTCGGTTTGAAAGATATCCCCGCCTATCCGGAGACGCCGGAAACCGAGCTGACTTTCGCGGGCAATGCCCTGTTGAAGGCCCGTGACGGGGCTAAGCAGTCTGGCTTGCCATGTGTGGCCGACGATTCGGGTCTAGCGGTGGAGGCGCTCAACGGAATGCCCGGGGTGCTCTCCGCCCGTTGGTCGGGGCTGCCTAAGGACGACGAGCGCAACAACCGACTGCTGTTGGACCAGCTGGCGGATGTGCCAGAGGGCAAGCGGCAGGCGAAGTTCGTGTGCGCCGCGGCCATTGTGTGGCCCGACGGCAGGCACGAGGTAGTCGAGGCCGATATGCCCGGTCGGATCGGCTTTGACGAACACGGTGAGAACGGATTCGGGTATGACCCCCTGTTCGTGGCAGATGGCCAGGAGGTCACCAACGCCCAGCTGACGCCCGAGGTCAAGAACCGGTTGTCGCACCGGGGCCAAGCGTTTCGGAAGCTAGCCCGGCATATAGCCGGAACCTAAGCGATAAAGCGGCTCCTCACATCACGCTGAGGAGCCGCTTTATCATGTGGGCAGAAACTATGAGGTGCCCTCGCCCTGCGCGCGTTCGCGCAGGACTTCCAGGGCTCGGTCGGCGTGCACGCTCATGCGCATCTCGCTCTTGATCACTTCGATGACTGTCCGGTCGGTGTCGATCACGAACGTCCAGCGCCGAGTAGGGAGCGGACCGAATGAACGACGCACGTCAAAAAGTTCGGCCACCTCGCCATCCTCATCGGAAAGCAGCGGATAGCCCAGCGTGTTCTTGTCGGCAAACTGATATTGCTTGTCGACCGGGTCGGTGCTGATGCCGACGGGTCGGGCGCCCACGTTCGCGAAGTCCACAGACAAGTCGCGGAAGTGGCACGCTTCGACGGTGCATCCCCCACTCATGGCGACGGGATAGAAGAACAACACGACGGGCCCCGAGCTGACCAGCTCGGACAGGGTTCGATCCTCTCCTTTCTCGTCGGGCAAAGTGAAATCGGGGGCGATATCTCCGGTTCGCATACTTTTCACTTTAGCTCCCTCGAAACCAGGCAGTTGGGATACTGAGGGCAGTGAAATATCCGCGGAAGGAGGAACGATGTCAGCGCCTTCCATCGCCGCACCGACTGAGGCTTCGCACTCCCAAAAAGCCGGGGATCTGGTGCTGCAATACATGAGTCACAACATCGACATGCTCAACGGCGCTCTGGCGCGGGCTCAGCGGGCCGAAGCGGGCTCAGTGGGGCAAACTCGTGAGTCCACTCGTCGCATCCTCACCGCCACCGAAGGTTTCGGCCATCTTTTCACGGGAATGCCCGAAGCCGACCCGCAAATGCATCAGCTCATCGACTCGCTGCGGCGGGCCCACCATTTGGAAAGTTTGCAGGAGTATTTTGCCGACCGGTTCGACCAGCTGGGGTTGCTGGAACCGGAGTACCCAAGCTGGTATGCGCGGCTAGGAGAACAGACAAAGCTGGCGTATTTGGAAGTGGAGCGTCTGGCGACGCAGACGTGGGTGGCGAGGATGATCGCCCGCATCCGTTACTACACCGAGCACCCGCACTTGACCAAGGAGGGCAATCAGCCAGCCGCGACCTTGGCGGCCGTGTTGACGGCGGCGCGGATGCGACTGATGGATTCCTATCGGCGTCTCAACGCCGCTGCGGATGTTGATTTGGCCCGCGATCAAACTCGACAGATTGCGCGCCGGGCCCGGTACTTGGCCGAGGCCACGCAACCGACCTTGGCGTGGGCTGCCCGCGACATCATCATTCCCGCCGGGCAGATGCAACATTTGCTGGGGCAATATCGCAATGCGATTGCCGCCCGCAATTGGCTGTTGAGGCTGCCGGGGGCTGACCGGGCCAAGTCGTTGACGATCTCGCTGGCGCAGCTGGAACGCGAACATCAGCGGCAACTGGCCGCTGAGATCGACGCGGTCGCCAAAGAGATCTTCGAACGTTGGTGACAAACGGCTGGGGCTCGCCATTAACGCGAGCCCCAGCCGCTGTTACGGGAGATACTAGGCGCGTTCCTTGAGAATCCTGCGCAAGTTGTCCAGGCCGATGGGGCCCAGGTTGAGTGCTTTGGTGTGCCAGTCCTTCAGGTTGAAGGAAGCCCCGTCGCGGCTCTTGGCATCTTCGCGCGCGGCCAGCCAGGCCCGTTCGCCCATCTTGTAGCAGATGGCCTGGGAGGGCCAACCGAAGTAGCGCACGATCTCGGCTTCGGCTCGGTGCCCGGCGATGCGGCCACGCTGTTGCAAAACATCGAGCGCGACGTCGAAGTTCCACTTCGCGCCGTGACGCTTCGCCTCCTGCGCGGGAAGCGGCAAGTCAAGGTGGGTTCCGATGTCGATGACGACTCGGGCGGCGCGCATAGCTGAGGCCTTCAGTTGCCCCAGGCGCGCTCCTTCGGCTCGTTCGAACCAGCCCAGCTCGTCAGCAAGCCGCTCGGCGTACAACGCCCAGCCCTCGCCATAACCCGACAGGCTGCCGCTGGACTTCGCGAAACGGCTGAGCTTGTCGCCCACGACCTTGGTCTGCCCGATCTGCAAGTGGTGTCCGGGCACGCCCTCGTGGTAGACGGTCGTGTACTCGCCCCACTTGGCGAACTTCTCGCGCGGACCAACGGGCCACCAGGTGCGGCCCTTGCGCGATAGGTCCTCACTGGGGCCGGTGTAATAGGGCGACCCGGCCGAGGAACCATGCACAAGCTGCACGTCCACGCTCATCAATCGCTCGTCGATGTCGAAGTGCACTCCGTTGAGCTCATCGAGCGCCCACTGGTGTTCGGCGGTGAGCCACGCGAGGTATTCCTCGGGAGTGTCGATGAGGTTGGTCGAGTCCAGGTGCGCGATGACCTCGTCGAGGGACTTGCCGGGGAGGATTTTGGAGGCTTCGGTGGCCATTTCCTCCTCGATGCGATACAGCTCGGCCCAGCCCCACTCGTAGGCTTCTTGCGGGTCGAGATCGGCACCGAGCATCTGGCGAGCGTGGGCTTTGTACAAGTCAGCGCCCACCCCGTCGGCTTCACGGGCGTCAGGAGCGTATTCGCGCTGCAGATAGTTGGCCAGTTCCTCAAACGCCGCGTAGGCCTCCTGAGCGGCCCTTTCTAGCTCGGGGCGCAACGGGCCGTCGCCGTAAGCTTCAGCGTGCTGGTCGAAGACGCGCTTGTTGGCGTTGAGACGGGCCTGTTCGGCTCCCTTGAGAACCTGGAGGCGAGCCACGGTCGTGCCGTCGGCTCGGCCCACTTCAAGGGTGGCCCGCATACCGGATACCGTGCCCGGGATGGCCTTGATGCGCTCCAGCAGGTGAGCCCAGTCGTCCTCGCTCTTGCGCGGGGCTAGGTCAACGTACGTGCACATGTTTTGGATCAGGCCATAGGGCACGCGCAGGATGCGCTTCCAGTCGCCAGTTTCGTGCAGCTGGGTGCTCGCCTCCAGCCGCTCCCTCATGTGCAGTTTGGCTAGCTCATCGTCCGAGCCAGTCGGCTCCATCGCCTCGAGGCGGCGCAGGAAACTCACCTGGTGTTCGTGGCGTGCCGCTATCCCGTCGGGACTGTAGTCGGTGGCGACACCATAGTCGCCTTCGATGCCGACCATATGACCGAAGGCGGGGTCGACTTCGGCGCGGGTGCGGATGTATTCATCGGCAAGTGCAAAAATGGGTGTGGTCATGCCCCATAGCTTACCGGCCGGCTAGTCAACACGTTTACGGGTTCCCTGCGTTGCGATCATCACCGAACCAATCAGGGCACTCAGGAGCAACAGGGACAACAGTTCAAACGGCAACACCCAGTGGGCGAAGATCTGCTCACCCAACACCGCCGGAGAGCCCGGCTCGACACCTGCCAAGTCCACCCGGCTCCAGCCAATCGCGCCGGTGAAAACCGCCCCTAGGCCCAGGCCGACCCCGGCGGCGATGATCACGCCCGGCCAACGGTTGCGGTCCATCTGCGCCGAGGCGTCCGTCGGAGCCTGCGTCAACATCGTGGCAAACAACAACAGCACCACAATCGCGCCCACATAGATCAGCACCAACACCCAGGCGAGCAACTCGGCGGTCATCACCAACACCGAGGCGGCCACGCCAGCGAACGACACCGCCAGCCACAACCCGGCCCGCACAATACGGCTGGTGGTGACGACCGCCAGCGCGGCGCCGATGGCGATGAGGCCGAAGGCGATCAGCAGGATGTCGGCTATGGTCACGACTGGTCGTCCTCCGCGCTGGGCGTGTCAGTTTGGCCTGAGGCATCGCTTGGTTCGGTTGTTTTCTGGTTGGGGCGAGTGTTCTTGGCCGCTGGGTCGGTGGCTTCGGGTTCGAGAGTCTTGGCCACAGGCTTGTTCGCGGCTTTCTTGGCGGCGCGTTTGGGCGCGGCTTTGTCTTCTTTGGGCGCTGGCAGGTTGGCTTCGGGGACGGTGTCCATCCACTTGTTCAAGCCCTCTTTGTTGTGCAGGAGGTTGCGGATGTCGCCTTCGGCGTATTCGAATTCAGGGGACCAAAACAGCGCGTCGAAGGGGCACACGTCAATGCAGATGCCGCAGTACATGCACAGGGAGAAGTCGATGTCGAATTGGTCGAGCACGTTGACTTGGCGGGGGCGTGCCGCGCCTTCCTCTTGCACTGTTTCCTTGTGCGAGTCGATGTAGATGCACCAGTCGGGGCATTCGCGCGCGCACAGCATGCAGGAGGTGCAGTTGTCGATGGAGAGCGCGATGACGCCGCGGGTACGATCGGGTAGGTCGGGCTTGTTTTCTGGGTACTGTTCCGTGACGGCTCGCCGCGTGGCCGTCTTTGCGGTGGTGGCCAAGCCTTTCAGCAGGCCGGAACCCGGGAATGACATGTCACTCATACTGGCACATGAGGTGCCCTTGAAGCTAGATGTCTGGCCTGTGTGGGTGTGAGGAAATGGCTGGGCCGATCTGGCTAGATGTATTCCTCGGCGATGTCGCGGACCTCTGAGCGGGGGGCCCAGATTTGGTAGACGCCGCTGTCGTAGGGCTCTAGGCCCAGTTGCGCGGCGATGTCGGCGCGTCCGCCTTGGTATTCGAGGCGGAGCCAGTCTCCTGATTCTCCGAGGATCAGGAATGGGTTGTCGCGCCAGTAACAAACGGTGCGGACGTAGAAGAAGTCGTCGAGTTCGTCTGCGGGGACGCCTCGGCGGTAGCGGCCTTCGGAGACGGGGACGAACCCGGCCCCGGGGGTGGGTGAGTACAGGCGCACGTGGGCGCCGTCGGGGCTGGCGTCGTATTCGGCTCCGCGCCAACGAGCTACGTATCCGTCGCGCATGGTTTAGGCTCCTGTCCATTCGCGAGAGGTGAGGTGTGAGGACGAGTAGTCGCCTTCGCTTTGGCGGGGGATCACCGGGTTGGAGTCGAGGGAGGCTGGCCCTGACCCGATAGACGGACTCTCTCCTCTCCACGAGCGGGTGTCGGCGTCGTAGGAGGCTACGTGTGTGACGGCACCGTCGGCGGAGAGTTTGATCATTTGCGCGCCGTGTGGGAGGCGGGCGGAGTCGACCTTGTATTCGGGGATGTTGCTGTCGGGGTCTTCGGAGGCGGCGAATCCGTCGCCGCGGAATGGTGGGGCTTCGATGACCCAGCCTCCGCTGGCTTCCAGGTCTTGGAAGTTGTTGCCACCAAGGGCGGGTTGGTAGAGGTCGGCGCGGTAGCCCATCCAGCGGATGACGTGGACATCTGCGTCGGTGGGCATGAAGTTGTCGCTGCCGCGCAGGAGTCCCAGCGCCAGGTACAGCTGTGCGGGGGTGCGTAGTCGTTCGACGTCGGCGACGGGGTGGACGAATCCGGCGATGCGGTCGTAGCCGCGTTCGAGGAAGAATCCGACCTGGTGGTGGGGCACGACTTTCTGCCACATTTGCGGGGGTCGGCGACGGCTGGCTTCGCGGGCGGCGGCTTCGGCCGCGGCTTGGCGCTTTTCGAGTTCGGCGGCGAATTCGAGCAGTCCGTGGGCTTCGGCCCAGGTCAGCAGGGGCTTGATTTCGGGGCCGGACATGTTCGCGCCGACTTCGGTGCCGGGGTTGACGTAGAGGGCGTAGAGCTGTCCGGGCCAGTGTTGGCATAGCCAGCCGAAGGGGACGCGCACGTACGGCACGTCGCCTTGGCGGCTTTGGAGGCGTTCCACGGTGGTGTAGACGGTGATGCCGTGGTGTCCGTCGACCACATCGGAGGCCCAGCGGAAGGCGGGGTCTCCCACGCGGATGTCAACGGCGTTGACGTCGGCCACTGGTAGGTACACGAAGGTGCGTAGCAGCGTGTGCAGGAAGACGGCGGTGTCGCCTTGGCTGGCCGCGTGGGCCAGGGTGGCTTCGGCGTCTTCTTCGCTCAGCTCGGTGAGGTTTTCTCCGGCGTGGCTGGTGACTTCGGCGGGAGCCGGGGGGCGCTCGTAGGAAGGCCGGTCGTAGGTGGGGCTTTCGTAGCCGGGGGTGTCGCGGTAGGAACCGGGGCTTTCGTAACCCCCGCCGCCGTAGGCGCCTTGGTCGGCATGGCCGTAGGCGTCGAAGCCGGTGTCGGTGGGCTGGTATCGGCTGTCGTCTTCGTATCCGGAGGCGAATTCCCCGGCCTCGGAGTGGTAGTTGTCCTCAACGGTCGGGTAGGTGTCGCTGGAATATCCGCTGCGATCGTAGTTGGCGGTCTCTTCCGCCGGAGGCGGGACTTCGCCGCCGAGGTGGTAGTTCGCTCCCGGGGCGCGTTGTGGGAGGCCGCCTTCGGTGGTTCCGGAGCTGACTGGGGTCTGGCTGGGGCCCACTGGTGCGGCGGCGTCGGCGGGGTTGGGAGCCGAGGAACGCTTACCGAAGGCTCCGGCGAGACCGCCCCCACGTTCGGGGCGGCGTGGGGAGCTGGGGACGTCGGGCACGTCTGGGGCGGGCGGCATGAAGCTGCCGCGCTGCTGGTCGGTGGGGTATCCCTGGGAGCGAGCGGCTTGCTCGTAGGCGGTGCCGTCGCTGGGGGCGGGGGGCTGTCCGTAGAAGTCCTCGGGGCTGGAGTCGGCGTATTCGCCGCCGGTGTTCTCCTCGGGTACGGAGGTGTCGCCGTGGGCGACTTGGGCGACGAACCAGGCGGGCAGGTAGCCCTCGATGGGAAGGCCGGGGTTGACGGCGAGCCACCAGTCTTCGTTGGGCCAGGCGGAGGCGAGCTGGTCGTATCGCACCCGGCGGGCTGGGCCGGCGTTACCTCGCAGGCAGGCTTGCATCGCCGATTCGGAGGTGAACGACAGCACGTGGGTGCGTTCGTTGTCGGTCCAGGTGGCCCAGGTGTCGGTGGACCCGGAGGGGTGCGAGTCGTCCTGCGACAGCGGCAGGATCAACTCCATTTGCGACAAGATCTGGAAATAAGCGTCCTGGTCTTCGGCGCGCAAGGCTTCCCGAAGATGGTGCTCAGTTTCGTTACTTGGCTCCCACATCGATCCCACTAATCCTTTGCCTGCTCATACGTGATGCGCCTGGCGCGTTGAGCATCGTTGATGGTGCGCTTCCCCCACGGTGGGTCTTTCGAAAACATAGCGGCCGGGGGTGGTCGTGTCCACCTCTTGCGGCCACAGGCCGATACATTCTCGTATTTGCGCGCGTCGACAACGGTAACGCGCTAACCCGCATCACAAACGGTCAGCCGGGCAAAAATAACGAAATTGTAAAGGCGAAAGTGTGTCATTGGGCCAAAAGGGCGTGGGAACTATGGAACTATCACCAACTGATGGGCGCAATAGTACTTATATACAAGTCGTCTACCCGTTTCGGTTGGTTCTTGCTCGTCGCCATTCTCGCTGTGGCGACGATGGGCTTTGCCCCAGCTCACGCCCACCAACACCAATACTCTTGGCACATGCGGACCTTGGATGTGCCCGCGGCGTGGGAATTGAGCACCGGCCAAGGCATCACCGTCGCCGTGATCGATTCCGGAATCGACGCAACTCACCCCGACTTGATCAACGTCGTCCACCCCGGACGCAATTTCGTGCCCGATACTGCCCCACTAGAGGCCGAAGCGGGACTACATGAAGCCGCCCACACAGACCCAGCCGGACACGGCACCGCCATCGCTGGCCTTATCGCCGGAAACGGGACCACGACCGGATCAATCGGGATCGCCCCCGACGCGAGACTATTGCCGGTACGGGTCCTCGACGAACACAACCGCTACCACGACTCCACCGTCGTCGCCGACGCCCTCACCTGGGCCGTCGACGAAGGTGCCGACATCATCAACTTGTCGTTGGGGGGCGCGAACGACAACCGCGCTGTGGCCGAAGCCCTCGAATACGCCCGAAAGAATGACGTGCTCGTGATCGCCTGCACCGGCAACGTCCGCCAAGGCCGCGACAACCAAACCATCTGGTTTCCCGCCCGCAACGACAACACCCTGGCCGTGACCGGCACCGGCCGCGACGGACGACTATGGCCCTCCGCCCTCACCGGACCCGAAACCCAGCTAGCCGCCCCGGCCGCCGAGTTGCCCGCCGCCATCCCCGGCGGAGGACGCGGACACGTCACCGGGACGTCCTTCGCCACCGCCCTCGTCTCCGGTACAGCCGCCCTTTTGCGTTCAGCCAACCCCGACCTCGACGCGGCGGCCATAGCCACCCTCATGACCGAAACCGCCAGCTCCCCCACTTGGTCGACAGATCAGCTAGGAGCGGGAATCATCGACCCGGTCGCCGCATTGAGCGAGGACCCGGGTCGGTTCTCAGCCCCCGGTGAGGACCTGGGTTTGACGCTGGCGACCGACTCGGTGCCAGTGGCGATCTACGGGTGGCTCTCAGTTGTGGCCATCGCCGCTTTGGCGTGGTGGGGGATACGGCCACGATTGCGTAAACTAGCTCCATGGCCACCTCCAGGCAACCTCGCGTCCCCGCTGAACCACACCACGTTTCCGCCGACGGCTCCTCACCTTCGGAACCCGCGCGCAAAGGAGCTGGCAAAAGCTCCGCGACCCCGGTGAGGGCAAGCCGCCACGCTCGCATCGGCAAGGAGGAGTCGGCGCTGGCCAAGAAGCGTCGGGCCCGCAAGATTTCTCGGATTCTGGCCGAGGCCCACCCTGACGCGCACTGCGAACTGGATTATTCCAACCCCCTCGAGCTGGCTATTGCGACGATCCTGTCGGCACAGTGCACAGACGTGCGTGTCAACGCCACCACTCCGGCCTTGTTCGCCCGCTATAAGACCGCCGCGGACTATGCCGAGGCTGCCGCGGCCGACGTCGAGGAGATCGTCCGCCCCACCGGTTTCTACCGCAACAAGGCGAATTCGATAATCCGCTTGGGTCAGCAGCTCATACTCAAGCATGGGGGCGAACTTCCCGACACGCTCGAAGAGCTGGTGAAGCTGCCCGGTATCGGCCGCAAAACCGCCAACGTGATCCTCGGTAACGCCTTCGCGGTGCCTGGTCTCACCGTCGACACTCACATGATGCGCCTGGCCAATCGGTGGGGGCTGGTTGACGGCACCGACGCGGCCAGGAAAGACGCCGTCAGGATCGAATTTCAGCTCGCCGAGCTCATCGAGCGACGCGACTGGACCATGTTCAGTCATCGGGTCATCTTTCATGGCCGCCGCGTGTGTTCAGCTCGTAAACCCGCGTGCGGGGCCTGCCCGATCGCACGCCTGTGTCCTTCATACGGTGCGGGCCCGACCGAGCCAGACGAGGCCCGCAAGCTGCTCAAAGGCGATCGTGTCGCCGAGCTCATCGCGTTGGCTGAGGCCCAAGCATGAGGCGTTGGTCGACAGTGCTGGCCGCCGCCTGTGTCGCGGTCCTGGCCGCTAGCTGTGCTTCCGAGGCCGACACCGGCCAGACGACGGACGATGTGCTGGATACCGACTGGGCCGTGGCCTGCGCACCGGGCGAGGTTGACGCGGTCATCGACAACATCGGAGATATCGAATTGGCGTGCCTTGCCGATGGGGCCGACGTTCCTGTGGGCGTGCGCGATGGGCAGCCGCTTCTCATCGCGATTTGGGCTTCGTGGTGCCCGCCTTGCCACGAGGAAGCGCCGCATGTGGAGGCTTTCGCTCAGCTCGCCCAGGGCCAGGTGGCGGTGTTGGGCGTGGATTCGGAGGATGTTCTCTCCCACGGCCGGGCGTTCGCCGGTGAGTACGACTGGACTTTCCCCTCGGTTTTCGACCCTTCTGGCCAGGTACGCAAGTCATTGGGGGTGACTGGCGTTCCCGGATTCGCGTTTGTCGATGAGTCGGGGTCTGTAGTTCACTTGATTGGCCAGCAGGGCATTACGACGTCCGACCTGATCGAGGCGGCAAACGCACACCTCGATGTCGACCTGAAGGAGTAACCGCGCATGCGCGAGACGCTAAGGCCGAACCCGTCCGACGAGACCGCGCCGTTGCCTGGTTGGTTCAACCCGCTGTTGGGTGAACTGGACGGACTGGCCGAGTCAGACGTCCGGCCGGGGGTGCTACCGGTGCCACCACGGGAGGGCGAACCGAACAACTGGCATTCACAACCGGCTCGTCCCTCAGCGGTGTTGATTTTGCTTCAAGAGGGCGCCAATGGGGCCGGACCTCAGGTGCTTTTGCAGCGCCGCGCGGCCGGTCTGCGCCATCATGCTGGGGAGATCGCCTTTCCCGGGGGCATGATGGACTCCACCGACTCTGGTGCCGCTCAGTGCGCGCTGCGCGAAGCCTCCGAGGAACTTGGGGTGCGACGCGAATCGGTACAGGTCGTGGCGCAGCTGCCCAAACTGTGGATTCCGGTGTCAAACTTCGCCGTGACCCCGGTGTTGGGTTGGTGGCATTCCCCTCACGACGTGCGCCCCATGGGAGAGACCGAGGTGGCCTCCGCCCTGCACGTGCCATTGTCGACATTGGCCAACCCGGCGATTCGGGTGAGGGTGAAGTTTCCCTCTGGGCACTTCGGGCCCGGCTTCCAAACTGATGTTGGCCTCGTGTGGGGGTTCACCGGCGGAGTCCTGGCCTGGCTACTGGAGCTGGGAGGGTGGGCTCAGGAATGGGACACTTCGCGGCTGGTGGAGCTGCCAGCGCGGCCGCGCCCAAATCCTGTTTAGGGGCGCGAGGCGTCCTTTGGGCGTCCGTTCACCCTGGCGGGTCGAGCGCGCCGAGGGCGACAATCGCCGTGGCCATCGTCGATGCCGGGCCCTTCCGTAGGGTGAGATGTTCCCCTGAATTGCCTGATTCTTCCCCCACGTGGGGCTGGATGAGGACACAATCGGCTACTACCCTTGGGTGACCGACGCGCACCGCCGGGGCACAGCTGCGCAATCACGACTCGGGACGAGAACCAGGTCAGTTTGCTCAACCGCCACGGCACGCTCCGGTGCCAGGTGCGCAAAGCTTCGTCGGGCCATCGTCTGACAGCCGCTGCCAGGGGGAACTGGCCGTCGGCCATCACGCCGACCGACAAGCAGCAGTGTGCGCCATTATCGGCCTCACGGAAGAGAGGTACGGCTGTGACGATCACCAGCGGTGGACTCGTCGTCGATGTCATCATCATCGTCCTCGCGCTGCTGTTCGCCATCCACGGATACCGCCAAGGCTTCATCGTCTCGGCCGCGACTTTCCTGGGTTTCCTTGGAGGGGCGCTCTTGGGGGTGCAAATCGCCCCCCTGGCCGTAGACCTCTATGTCGATCCGCTGGCTAAACTCATCGTCGCGCTCTTGGTCGTCTTCACGCTGGCTCTTCTGGGGCAGGCGGTGGCGACCTTCGTCGGCTTGAAGCTGCGTAAGAAACTGCCGGGCAAGAACACCAAACGCCTCGATCAGCTTGGCGGTCCGCTGGTTTCGGTGGCCACGGTGTTGTTGGTGACGTGGATGGTCGCGGCTCCGCTGGCCATGTCGGGGATGCCCGCGGTCGCCAGCGCGGTGCGTCATTCGTTCCTGGTCGGCGGGATTGACCAGCACATGCCCTCGGAGGTGCGCGGGGTTTACGACGCGATGCGCGAATCGCTCAATACCTCCGATATTCCCGATGTGTTTGGTGGGGTGCATCCGACGCAGGTCAGGGACGTGGACCCGCCAAATGGGGAGTTGGCCGATGACCCGGCCGCGATTGAGGCGCAATCCTCGGTGTTGAAGGTGCTGGGTTCGGCCCCCTCCTGTGAGCGGCACATTGAGGGCTCCAGCTTTGTGTATGGGCCCGAGCTGGTGGCGACGAACGCGCATGTGGTTGCGGGGACGGACGCGGTTCAGGTGGAGTATGGGGACCGCCGCTGGTCCGCCGAGGTGGTCGTGTTCGATTCGAATCGGGACTTGGCGGTGTTGCATGTGCCGGGTTTGCCCGCGAATTCGCTGCCTTTGGCGTCGAGCACGGTGTCGTCGGGGGATGACGCGATCGTGGTCGGCTACCCGGGAGGGGGCGGCTATACGGCTTCTCCGGCGCGAGTTCGAGACGCGCAGACGGTGTCGGGGCCGGACATCTATAGCGCTTCGGACGTCACGCGCGAGGTATACCAGCTGTACGCGAACATCATTGGTGGAAATTCCGGTGGCCCGCTGTTGAACCCGGATGGTGAAGTGGTCGGAGTGATCTTCGCGGCGGCGGTGGATGACCCCAATACCGGTTACGCACTGACGTTGGAGGAGTCGCGTCCGATTCTGGACGAGGGACTCAATACGACCTCGCCGGTGTCTACAGGGGCATGTACTCAATGACCCTCTTTCAGGTGAAACCCTTCGGTGCCATTTTTGGTTCTTTTTTACGTCGTTGGCGTTTTTGCCGCGTTGTTCAATCCACTTGAGTGGATTGCGACAGTGAGTTGGAGCCTGGTTACGCTCACTATCGCCGGGGCTCATCGGGGAAACTGTGTGAAACTGGCGCATGTCTTATTTGTCGCGTACTCTGGTGATGCGTCAACTTTGAGCAGGGCATTTGGGGTAAATACCCAGTTGGAGGCGTGAGTCCTTGATCACCGTTTCTGAGAGAAAATAACGTACGCCACACTCGCGCACGCGGAACAATGTGCCTTCCACACCACAATGCCCCGTTTCAGCGTTAACGCCGAAGGCTGGAAATATGGGGGTCTGCCTCCCGCAATGCGGCAAAAGACCTACACTCAGAAGTTGCACGAGGTGTGCGTTAACGGAAAGGTGCCAGCGGACATGGAAGATGTATTGGCCAGGGCCGCCCTATTCAAGGGTGTCGACCCTGAAGCCGTCGAGTCTCTCATCAAAGAGATGGAGTACATCGACGTAAATAAGGGCCAGACCGTCTTCACCGAGAACGAGCCCGGCGACAGTCTCTATATCGTCATGTCCGGCAAGGTGAAGCTCGGCCGCCGTTCAGCGGATGGACGCCAGAATTTGATCGCGGTCATGGGGCCGTCGGACATGGTTGGTGAACTGGCCCTGTTTGATCCCGGGCCTCGCACCGCGACCGCCACGGCGCTGACCGACACTCGTTTGGCTCGCCTGTCCAAGACCGCGTTGCGGCCCTGGCTGGCCAACCGGCCCGAAATTGCCGAGCAGCTGCTGCGCGTGATCGCGCGCCGCCTGCGCCGGACCAACGACTCGATGGCTGACCTCATCTTCACTGATGTACCCGGTCGGGTCGCTAAGGCGCTTCTGCACATGGCTAGCCGGTTTGGCACCCGCGATGGCGGCGTGCTGCGCGTGACCCACGACTTGACGCAGGAGGAACTGGCGCAACTTGTCGGTGCCTCACGCGAAACGGTGAACAAGGCCTTGGCTGATTTCGCCGGTCGCGGTTGGCTGCGTCTGGATGGAAAGAGCGTCATCATCATGGACCCCGAGCGGTTGGCTCGCCGGGCCCGCGTCTGAGGCACGCGCTCTCCATCTCATCCGAGAACCTAATTCAGCTCCCCTCCGCATCAGCGGTGGGGAGCTGAATTAATGAAGTTACCTTTTTTGGACGTTTCCGGATAAACACCACCACGGGGTGCGGTCGGGGAGTGATGTCGGCCGCCTGCCAGGTGGTGCTGGTGTGTACGGCATGCCAACTGGTGTTTAGACTCGTCTGCATAGTCTCTCTTCGCCAGAAGCGAGGCCTTTCCCCCGGGAGAAGCCCGGGAGAGTACCGACGGGTCGCGACCCGGAAGTTATCGATATTCGAGGAGCGCTGTGGCAAACCTGCTGAACGTCGAGCTTGTGGCCGTGGAAGAGAAAGTCTGGTCCGGCCAGGCGACTTCGGTCTATGCTCGCACCACTGAAGGCGAACTGGGTGTTCTGCCTGGTCACATCCCCATGCTGGGCGAGCTGGCGTGTCCCGGTGACGTGCGGATCAACACCGAAGACGGTCAAACTCTGACGTACAAGGTCAACGGTGGTTTCCTGTCGGTGACCACCGAAGGTGTCACGGTACTGGCCGAGACCGCCGAGGTGTACGACGGCGCGACTGCCGCCGCCTAATCGGCTGACTCCCCTTGCGCGGGACGTGGCCTTCATACAAGATCTAGTGAGCTCGCCCCCTCAGGGCGGGCTCTCACGCCCAGGTAGTCCCTACCAATGGGCGATGTGAATGGAAAGGAGCGGGCCTGCAATGGTTACAGCGCTTATTATCGCTGCGTCGCTGGCGGCTGCGGTCGCTGCTTTCCTCATCTTGGTTTACGCGCGGCGTTACTGGCTGACCCGTTCGGGTTCGGTGGTGATGGCACTACGACTGTCGCGGCGTAGCGCTGGCCGCGGTTGGGCTCCGGGCTATGCGATCTACAACCAGGGCGAGCTGTGCTGGTATCGCATGTTTTCCCTGTCTTTTGGGCCGCGCGAAAAACTGAACCGCAACCGACTTGAGGTTTCGAACCGGCGCGACCCCATCGGGTTCGAAGCCCAGATTTTTCCCGCCGGGGTGCAGATTTTGCAGTGTCAGACGCAAAAGGGCACGATTGCCGAACTTGCGATGACATCGTCTGCCGTAACCGGCTTTCTTTCTTGGCTAGAGGCCGCGCCACCTGGCGCGGCCTCTTCTTATTACGACCGTTGAGCGGTGTTGACCGCTAGCGCTCCCGCAGCTTGCTACTGGGCCTTCTCGTCGCGGTCGAACCCGCCGCCGGGTTTCCATAGGATCTCCGAGCCGCCTTGGTTGGCGTAGCGGGACAGCACGAAGAGCAGGTCTGATAGACGGTTGAGATACGTCGCTGGCAGCTCGTGGGTGTTCTCGGCGTCCACTTCTAGGAGTCCCCAGGTGGATCGTTCGGCACGGCGGGCGATGGTGCACGCTTGGTGCAACAGCGCGGCGGCCGGGGTTCCGCCCCGGAGGATGAACGACTTTAGCGGCTCCAACTCGGCGTTGTATTCGTCGATCCAGTTTTCCAGCCGCGTGATGTAGTCCTGCGTGATCCGCAAAGGCGGATACTTCGGGTCTTCGGCGACAGGGGTGGACAGGTCCGCGCCCACGTCGAAGAGGTCGTTTTGCAGCTGTTGGATGACCTCGATGAGTTTCTCGTCTAGGTCCCCCAGCGCCACGGCCACGCCAAGGGCGGCATTGGTCTCATCGGCGTCCGCGTAGGCGGTGATGCGCGGGTGAGTTTTGGGGATGCGGCTGAAGTCGGCGAGCCCGGTGGTGCCGTCGTCGCCTGTCTTGGTGTAAATCTTGGTGAGTCGTACCGACATGACTCCACCCTAGTGCCACGCTCCCAAGTGAGGCTATGGCGGTAACCGCGCCCGGGCGGAAAATTGGTGGTCCTCAGCTGTGCAGCATTCGTCTGATTGGCTGGGCGGGGTAGCCCTTTACCTAACGAGCGTTTAGGCTCGTGAGTGCTCTCAACTTAAGCCAGGTACGAGGAGGTACTGCTGCATGTCGGGTCGTCTCATGGTCATCGGCTCCGGTCTGATGGGATCGGGGATCGCACAGGTCGCCGCCACCGCCGGGTGGAACGTCACCCTGTATGACAACAACGAGGAAGCCTTTGGTCGCGCTCGCGCCGGTATCGCGAAGTCGCTGGACCGCTTCATCAAGAAGGAAAAGCTGACGGCCGAGGAAGCCGCCGCGATCGAAGACCGCATCACCACCTCCACCAAGCTCGAGGACGCCAAGGGCTCCGACATAGTCGTGGAGGCCGTCTTCGAGCAGCTAGACATCAAGCAGGAGATCTTCCAGAAGTTGGATGTCATCTGTGGCCCCGAGACGGTGCTCGCCACGAACACTTCGGCCATTCCGATCACCCAAATCGCCGCCGCGACCTCTAGCCCGGAGCGGGTGGTCGGAACGCATTTCTTCTCCCCGGTGCCGATGATGAAGCTGTGCGAGCTGGTGCGCGGACTCAAGACTTCCGATGAAACCTTGGAGAAGGCCCGCAACTTCGCTGAGGCGGTTGGCAAGACCTGCGTCGTAGTGAAGCGCGACGTGGCTGGGTTCGTCACGACCAGGCTTATCACCGCGTTGGTCATGGAGTCGATCCGCCTGGTTGAGAACGGTGTTATCTCGGCCGAGGACTTGGACACCGCGTGCAAGCTCGGATTCGGGCACGCGATGGGGCCGCTGGCCACGTGTGACTTGACCGGGGCGGACATCCTCAAGCACGCCACTGAGAACATTTACAACGACACCGCCGACGAGAAGTACTTCCCGCCGGAGCTACTGGCCCGCATGGTCGAGGCCGGAGACTACGGACGCAAGACCGGTAAAGGCTTCTACGAGTACGACAAGTAGTCCCGCGCCTAAATTCTTTGCCAGTGTGGCCCTGGATCGTCCGATCCGGGGCCACACTCTTTTTGTGGAGTTGACGGGTTGTGTGGCAGCTCTTGGGGACTTGAATGTTCTTCATTCTTGTTAGGGTTAAGGGCGAGCAGCCGCGTGCTTTGGAGCCGTGTAGTCGCCATTTTTTGTAGTCCCATCCCCCGCTAGTCCCCTCTTGAGCCCTCACTAGTTTGTTAGGAACTCCTTTGCGTGTCATTGATAGACGCGGTGATCTCCCGCCTTGATACCAACGCCGAGGCCGTGCGCGAATGCGCCACCCAGGTTGCCGGTACCAAGTCCACCCTGGAAGACATCGCCACCCAGTTTGCATCCCTAGCCGCCCACGGCAAAACCACCCAAACTAACGCGGCCATCGCCCAATGCGACCACATCCTAGCCACCCTAGAAACCATCGCCACCCAACTAGAACAGACCCAAACCAAAGCCCACACACTCAAAACCACCGGCGGCGCGGCCGCTAGCTCCGCGAACCACGAGGCGCAGTCAAAGTTTGAGGTCACCACTGGTCTAGAGCGAAGACCTACACCGCTTGAGGCAGCACCGACCCATCTCAGGGAACCAGCCGCCAAGGTCGCAGACCCAGTCAAGCCAGTAGAAACCGAGCCAGGCAAGGACATCGGCATGTCTCGCGCAAGGAGGCTTGGCAGGAAGTCAGTTCGAGGTATGGACGATCTTAAGGAATTTGCCGAAGAGGTCGCACATCCCTACAGCGAACCATTGCTGGACAACTTCGATCCATGGGGTAAGGATTCACGTACGGAATCACATCTAACTGCGGCTCCCGCTCAGCTCCACAGTCCCCAGCACCAGGAATCGAGCACTCCCGACATCATTGGAACTATGGTGTTCGTAACGGCAGCTGGTATCGAAGCTAGCTCCCGAATATGGGACCGTTTCCGTCAGAGCCGCCGAGCATCGAAGGAGACGACAAATGACTGACCTCAACCCGTTCCAGCAAGCTGTCAAGGCACTAGCCCTCGGCAAGCCAGATGCCAACGAGCTTGCCCGGCCCTTGCTAGTCAACGAGACCGAACGATTCGCCCTTTACGTAACGGCTGTATTCGTCGGTATTGTCGAGCGTCATTTCAAAGACGACCACTCGCCCGCGGCCATTACGGGTTTCATGGAGGAGCTTCGTTACGCCTTTCGAGATGCGAACCCACCGCTGAAACCTCTCGCAACCGAGGCACTCATCAAAGCAGTCTGGGACGAAAATCATCCCATTGACGAAATCAGTTCCAAAGACCAGCATCTAAGCCAGCTCTCCGTCATTCGAATGATCACGCATGAGTCCGAAGAGATCCGTCACGACCTCGACGGATACTTGAGCGACGCGGAAACCTTGGCACAGGCGTGGATCAATGAGATCGAGGAAGAAAACAAAATCTAGTCCTGGTTGGTAGCGTACGCCAGGTTCAGCTTAAGAAAGCTCTTCTCCGAAGGCGGTGTGATCACCGCTGACCCCAGCAGCCAGTGGCGCAACGAAGTAGGCGAACCGCTCAAAGACCCCGAGGACCTGACAGAACCACGAGACGTTGGACGGGGAAAGCTAAGCAAGCTCGGCCGCAACATCGTTCGCAATAGCAGCGGGCTGAAGGGGCAAGCAGAGAAGTCAGCTAGCCATTCGACATCATTCACGATCAGTGATACTTATGACCCACTCCAAGGGTCATCAAGCCACTCGTTGGTCGACACCCGACCGCCAACATCAACCTCAACCACTACACCCGAAGTTCCGGTATCTGACATTGTTGGTACGGGTTTCATCGTCGCGGCCGTAATCGTAGAGGGAGCAAGCCGCTTGCGGGAAGGCGAACGTGGCTCGATTCTCTGAGGAGATCTCCACCTGCGAATGAGTGGAATCCGCTTGGGCTCGACTTGCCTACACGCATGCGTCGCGACTGCTTGCCTGCGTGCATGCAATTTCGTATACTGACTGTATGCGAACCGGAGCCGACGAAACGACCATACGTGTCACGAAGAAGAACCGTGATGCGCTCGCCTCCATTGCCCAAACTGAATTGGGTGGAGCAAGCCTAGACGAGGCATTGAGATCGGTGATTTTCGAGCACCAGACCCGTGCGGCCTTTGCCCGGATGAACGCCAGCCAATTGGCCGATTATCAGGCCGAAGCCCAGCAACTAGCCGACATTGACCCACAGGTCACCGAGTGAGCAAGGGCGATTTGTCACGAAAGGTGGCACCATGGCAGATTTGGTGGGTAAATTTCGATCCTCATGTCGGCCATGAACAACGAGGGCAACGCCCCGCGATCATTGTTGGCAGCCTGCTGTCCTGCGACCTTCCAAACGGGCTGATAACTGCCGTCCCCTGCACCTCCACTGACCGCCAACTGCCCATACACCCAGAAGTCATGCTCGGCAGGACCCGCAGCTTCGCCATGTGTGACCAGCTGAAATCCATCAGCACCAACCGGTTGATCTCTCCACACCGAGCAAAGCTAACCGAGGACGAAATCGAAGCCATCAGATTCGTCCTCAAACAGCTCATTGACATCTGAACAAACCTGGCTGTCGTAGTTGCGGATTAAAGATCGAATTCGTTGTCCTTGACACCTTCGATGAACGCGACCCACTCTTGCGGGGTGTAGACGATTAAGTCGCCCTCAGGGGTAGCGCGACACGAGGGTTGCTCTTGGCGGCTGGGGTTGAATTAGGCAGCCGCGTGGTTCACCCTGGTGTAGCTTCCCCTATGCGCATCACCCCTTCTTCGGTAAGGAAGTCCTGGCGTGTCATTGGTAGACGCGGTGATCTCCCGCCTTAATACCAACGTGGAGGCCGTGCGCGAATGTGCCACCCAGGTTGCAGCGTGATCCTGTCACGAGATTGCGTGAAGTCAAAGTAATCCACAACGACCGCATCTACGACCTTGACCTCAACGCGAACAGGAAACCGTAATGGCCGCACCTTCCTACCACCTTGAGTATGCAACGTCCGTAACGCCCAGGGAAGCCATCGAGTTCTTTGCCCGAGAACTCAACATGGAAATAGTCCCCATACCCGATGAGAGGGAAAGCTGCACCCGTCGCGAGCTCGACATCTACGCCTACGACGACCCGCCGAACGAATTCACCGAGTGGATGGAGGCGCTGGAGCTTGGAGTCGACAAAGTCCTCATCGTCTCGTTTTTCCCTGCGAAGTTCATGCCCGAGGGACACACCGAGTCAACCGTGGTCGCCAAGATTGTGGCTGCCTTGAAGCGCTTCGTCAGCGAAAACGACGGCCAAGGCTACTTCACCATGAACTTCGAAATTATGCTCGGTGACTTCACCGGCGAGCGCCCGGCTTTCGACCCCTACCTCCGAGACGAAATCGACTACAACTCAAGCGGCGACTTCGACACTGTCTTGTCCGACGTCGATGTACGGCCACTGATGAAACTGCCATGATCACATGGCACTACGACCGTCTACATGAAGGGCGGACCCGCGATGCGGGTCCGCCCTTAACGCTTGTGTTCGGTTGCTAGAAGTCGAATTCGCCGTCCTTGACGCCTTCGATGAACGCCACCCACTCTTGCGGGGTGTAGACGATCAGATCGCCATCGGGGGCGTGCGAGTGGCGGACAACCACCCGGCCCGAACCGTCCGCCAGCTGGCCGACCTCAACACAATTGCTGTTATTGTCACCGGTACTCTGAGTGCTCTTCTGCCACTTGATCCCGGCGATCTCGGCGGCCGTCAGATCTTGGTCAGTCTTCGGGAAAGTCATCAAGGCTCCTTAAAACAGGTCCGGGGATCGGATCAGTCTCTAGAAGTCGAACTCGCCGTCCTTGACGCCTTCGATGAACGCCTTCCACTCTTGGGGGGTGTAAACGATCAAGTCACCGTCGGGGTGGTGCGAATGACGGACAGCAACCCGGCCCGAACCGTCCATGAGCGGGCCAGCCTCGACACACTGGCCACCTTGGCTCTGACTCCGTGTGCTGGTCTGCCACCGGATTCCTGTCAGTTGCTCGCTAGACAGATTTCGGTTGGTTGTACCGCTCATCAGATTCTCTCCGCATACATCTGGATCAGGGATATCGAGTCAGCCTCTGAGAGTGCTTCCTCTTCCAAATCTTCCCATATTGACAGTACTCTGCCGATGGCGTCACCTTCGAGGTACAAGGCCCCGCCGATGGTTTCGACGTTTGCGACATCTGGATACGGTGACGGCATCCGGTAAAACACGAAGCTTCCTGTATGGGCGGCGTGAGAACCAGACTCAGTTTTGACAACACGTACCGTAATGTTGGGTTGCTGGGCCCGCTTGATGAGGTGCTCAAACTGATCTATCATCGTCTGTCGTCCGCCGACTGGCCGCTGAAGTACGGACTCTTCGATGATGCTGGCAACCTCAAGAGGTGTCTCACCGGCGAGAGCTCTTTGGCGTTCAAGTCTGAGGTCGACCCACCTCCTCATCTGTTCAGAGGTTGTACCAGGAGCTGCACGCTTCTTCACCAGTGCTTCGGCGTAGTCGCGCGTTTGAAGCAGGCCGTGTACGACCATATGCTCATAGTTGTTCACGCAATGGGCACGGCTTTCAATCCATGGAACATTGATGAAGTTTTGTCCCAGATCTTCACGGTGCTGGTCCCACCAGCCCTTTTGCCAGGACTCTTCGCAGAGCTGAATCAATTCATTACGTTCCTTCTCTTCCGACACGCCGAAGAGAGACAGCAAGGCCAACAGGTCCCCGCGTCTGACAGGGAAATGCCCAGCCTCGTACCTGCTGATAGTGCCAGCGTCTCGCTGGAGATAGTCCCCAACGAATTTCAAGGACATCTTGTTGCGTTTTCGCAGTTCTCGTAGCCGGTCTCCGACCCACTGCGTGCGAAGACTCGGGCCAGGGCCTGGGTAATTTGGCATATCTCATCCACAATTCTGTCAGCTAGACGACAAAGAAACCTGGCGAAACTTGCCTAAGCAAGATTGCGTAGACCATTTCCGTGTGTCATGCTATCAATCATCGTGAGAGTGACGCTACTGTCTGTGGCGGGATGTTCTGAAGGGCACCTCTTGCGAAGTTCACATAAGCCGACCGGGGCGGCACTGAAGTTGGTAGCTCGTTTCCGCCCCGGTCTCTAAATTCGGAGGTAGAACATGTCTACGCCCGACCCTGTCATTATCGCCCACGATGGCGATAAACCCAAACCCGATGCGCCCGAAGACAGGGCGCAATCTGTCCACGAGGAGCAACAGCCCTCGCAGACGATCTCCCTTACTGGAGGTCGCCATGAGTGAGGCACCGGTCTTTACCACCGTCAGCCCAGATACTGATCTGGAACGTTCTGTGTCTGCGTCTGGGCCGAAGACAACGCCGCAGGCGGTGGTGGAGTTTCCCTTCGACAATGCGCGGTTTATGATCTCGCCACACCCAGACCAGGGCTCGGCCCTGGCGTTGCGGATGCAGGGGCAGTGCATGGCCATCAACGTGGCCACCATCTGCTTTAGACGCGGCAAAATCACCCACACCCAATGGGAAACGCCTTTCTCCGGCCGCCCACCCGCATGGCAAGAAGCACTCCTGACCCATGTGGTCGCCAACGCCGACCCGGCCCTGCGGGAGGTGGGCTAGGCATGGAACCAGTGCGATTCAACCGGCCCATCATCAACATGCTTAACGGGCGCATCGCCCCAGCGGGCATACACATCGCAAACGGCCCTTCCGTTCTCGACCAGTGGGGAGCGCACATGGAACCCGGAAAATACTACGGACGTTTCTTGTCCGAGGGGACCTACTTCTACCTATACGGCTCCTGGAGAGGTGACTCGATCTCCATCCACCGCGAGGACAACCGCGACGCGGAACCCTACGCCCGCGTCTACCTCACCCCCCGGGGTGGATGGTGGATGCAACCCTACGTATGGGGCGCCAAAGCCGTCGGCCTAACCAGGCTAAATGACAACTTCCAAGCCTATATCAGCCAACACCCAGAACTAGGCAACCTGTAGCGCGCACAGGCAGCCATAAACCACAACGAAGCCACAATCGAATTCAAGAATTCAATCGCACAACCGCATAGCCACACAACTAAACAGCCTCACAACCACGAGGCTTCTGCGAAAAAACACTTTTCGGCGTTCTTGTCGGCTCGTTTAGGAGCGTAAACTTCGCCTCCTGCGGCCTTGAAAATACACTCTTGCAGAAGCCTCCACATAACTACACTTTTGGCTGTAGTGGGGGTGGCCCTGGCGCGGCAGCTGCGCGTCGGTCTAGATGGCCCTCACCCAACGGCACCGATCCCCGTTGGCGTGGAGACGACGAGACCCCCAACGAGTGCGATGTATCTAGAGCATCCGCACCATCGGGATTCCTCGACGGAGCGCACCGCAGCACCACCAGGCGCGCGGCAGCCACTCCACGACCAACGGGTCACAACTTCCTTAACTACTAAAAGGAAGACACCTTCGGCGACAGTTGCCGAAGGTGTCTTCCTATATCTAAACAGCCTCGTTGCCACTTCCGGGGAAACTGTCTACCTCTAGGGAAGCTAGGTAGTTACTTCTTGTCTGGAAAGAAGTCCCGCAAAGCGTCCGGGTTGGCAAGCGAATCCATCGACACCGCTTCCTCGGGTGGCGTGCCCAGCAGAATCTTCTTCACCGGAACCTCGACCTTCTTGCCCGAGAGCGTGCGCGGAATCGCGTTCACCTGCTCAATGCGGTCCGGCAAGTGGCGCGGAGACAGGTTGTTCTTAAGGTTCGCCCGAATCGACTTCTCCAAGTCGTCGGTCAACGTCGCCCCATCAGCCAACGCCACGAACAACACCAAGTCGTCGGCGTCGTCCTCGGTGAAGTGAACGACCAGCGAATCGGCGACCTCGTCGATGTTCTCCACCACCGCATAGAACTCTGCGGTGCCCATCCGCACGCCGCCCCGGTTGAGGGTGGCATCGGATCGGCCACTGATGACGCAGCTGCCGCGCTCGGTGATGGTGATCCAGTCCCCGTGCCGCCAGATACCGGGGAAGTCCAGGTAGTAGGTCGTCTCGTACATGAGCCCCTGCGCGTCGCCCCACAGCCCGACCGGCATACACGGCATGGGCTTGGTGATGACCAGTTCGCCTTCGCGCCCGATGCCGGGGTCTCCTACGGAGTCATAGGATTCGACGCGGGCGCCCAGGCAGCGGGCCGAGATCTCGCCGCGCCAGACGGGCACCGTGGGCGCACCGCCAACGAAGCCAGTGCACAGGTCGGTTCCGCCGGAGATGGATTGCAATTGCGCGGTCTGCGTGATGTGTGAATACACGTAGTCGAAACCGTCAGCCGGCAGCGGGGCACCGGTGGAGCCAATGCCATGCAGTTTGGACAGATCGGCAATGTCCTTGGGGGTGACCTCAGCTTTACGGCACGCCATGAGGTAGGGGGCCGAGGTACCGAAAAAAGTGGTGCCGGATTCTTCGACCAGCTCCCACATGTTCGTGACCGTGGGCGCTCCATCGAACATGACCATCCCGGAGCCGACCAGCAGGCTGGAGACTTGATAGTTCCACATCATCCACCCGGTGGTGGTGAACCAGAAGAACAAGTCCCCAGGCCCGAGGTTGTGATGCAGCCCCAAGGCCTTGGCGTGTTCGAGGATGATGCCACCGTGCGAGTGAATGATGGCTTTGGGAAGTCCAGTGGTGCCCGAGGAGAACAGCACATACAGCGGGTGCTCGAACGTCAATTCGGCGAACTCCAGCGGCCCGGCTTCGCTTAGCAACTGGTCCCAGGTGGAGCCGCCATCGGGAACCTCTGAGGTCAGGTAGGGCAGGTGGACGACGTGTTGCAGACCGGGCAGTCCGGCTTTGACCTCCGCGACCTGGTCGACGCGGCTGATGTCCTTGCGTCCGTAGCGGTATCCGTCGACGGTAACGAGGACCTTCGGTTCGATCTGCTGGATGCGGTCGAGCACCGCCCGCGGCCCGAACTCGGGCGCACAACTGGAGAACACAGCTCCCAGCGACGCCGAGGCTAGCAGCAAAACGAGAGTTTCGGGGATGTTGGGCATCCAGGCGGCCACGCGGTCGCCACGGTCGACGCCCAATTTCTTGAGGCCGGTGCGGCAGCGGGCGACGGCGTCGCGCAGCTCGGCAAGCGTCCACTCTTCTGCTTCGCGGGTGTCGGAGTAGGACTTGATGATGACGTCGTCATCGGCGACACCAGGTGCGGCGAGCATGTTCTTGGCGTAATTGACCGACTGGTCGGGAAACCACACGGGGAAGGGCATAGTTTCGTCGGTGAGGACGCGGTGATCGGCGACTGGCTCACCAATATGGAAGTACTCCCAAATGGAGCCCCAGAACGGGCCGATCTGGTCGACAGAGTATTGCCACAGGGCCGGGTAGCTGGTGAGGTCTGTACCAGCTCGCTTCGAGAGCCATTGGCTATATCTGCCAATGTTTGTGGTTTCGGCTGCATCGGATGGCGGTATCCACAGAACCTCAGTAGTCACTTTGCCTCCCATATCTCTCCACTCCGCTGTGGCATATAGCACTCATCGTGCCCTATCTAGGGGTGCGATTCGGCGGCAGGGTCAGGGGTTTTCCAATCGATCACACGCCCGAGAGTGAGCTGCGTTTGCCGCCAGCACCGTCGCACGAGCCCTGCCCCATGCCACCATCGACACCTGGTAATCAAACGCATACTTTCCCTTGCCGCCCAGTGGCAATACCAAGGGGCCGGAGAGCAAGGCCCGATTTCTGCCCGTTATTGCCTTTTAATCCAAGGATCTTGCGCTAGCTGGAATGTCTATCTCATGATGTGGAATAAGGAGGGCGCAGATGCACTACCGGCCCCCACGGCAAAAAATTGACACCCTCTGAGGTCGCCCGCTCACCAGCGCCCTCCCTTGGGATCGTCCCACCACCCTCGGGGACTCCTGAATATTTCCCCACCAACTGCGGACGACATGAATACTGGCATCCATTCGCATCGACCTTCATCAATGTCGCCAGATCAGCGCCATCAATGCCCTGCGCCAACCCTTGCCTTCTATTTTAATCCCCACGGCACATTTCCTCACCTTTAAAAAGTTGGGACATAAGACCAATTTTAATGTTTACTCCTCCTGATCTGACTCATAAACTTCCGCAGAGATTCATAAACGTGAATCTGGTTCAACAAAGACACTGCTGCCGTAACCCCTATTTTGAGGCGTGGCCAACTTTGCAAACCGACTTCGGCGGAGACCATTCTCTGATCCCCGCCGTTGGGCAAAGACAACCCCGCCTCGCCCGATAACCCACGGCCGCAGGACATTTAGAGGAGAACCCAGCACATGAGTAACAAAACATCCCTCCGCCAGCGGCTGCTAGCCGTCGGCTCGGCCGGGGCAATAGCGGCGGGCGCATTCGCCCTCGCGACCTCGCCAGCCCACGCCGAGGGCAACATCCTCGGCACCGACAACCCCGATGCCATCGAAGGCAGCTACATCGTCGTCCTCAACGAGAGCGAATTCTCCGCCCAGAGCGTCAACTCTCTGGCCACCAGCTACGACGCGACCGTCACTGCCGAGTGGGACCTCATCGACGGCTTTGCCGCCGAACTATCCGAGGCCGACGCCAAGAAACTGGCAGCCGACCCGGCGGTCAAGTACGTGGAACAAAACGCCGAAGTCAGTATCACCCAGGCAGGCGAGCAGCCAAACCCGCCAGCCTGGGGCATCGACCGCATCGACCAGCGCTCACTTCCGCTGGACGATCTGTATGCCTACCCCAACACCGGCGCAGGCGTCACCATCTACGTGCTCGACACCGGCATCAACCTGACTCACGAAGAGTTCACCGGACGCCTAGTACAAGGGCACGATGTGATCTCCCCCGGTGGCAACGCCAACGACTGCCACGGTCACGGCACCCACGTGGCAGGTTCGGCGGCTGGCACCCGCACCGGCGTGGCAAAGGAAGCCAGCCTGTCGCCGGTCCGCGTTCTCGACTGCAACGGTTCAGGCGCATGGGACGGCATCATCAGTGGCATCCAGTGGGCCACCGACGACATGAGCGGTCCGTCCGTGGCGAACATGAGCCTCGGCGGCGGCTACATTCAGTCGGTCAACGACGCGGTCAACGCCTCGTCCCGCGCCGGATTGACCCACGTGGTCGCCTCCGGCAACAACAACGCCGACGCCTGTAACTACTCTCCAGCCTCGGCCTCGGGAGCCATCACCGTCAACTCTTCGAATAGCCGCGACGCCAAGTCCAGCTTCTCGAACTTTGGAAGCCGCTGCACCGACCTGTACGCCCCCGGTGAGGCAATCTACGGGCCCTGGATCGGCGGCAACAACCGCTACAACTCCATTAGCGGCACGTCGATGGCCTCCCCGCACGTAGCGGGAGCGGCTGCTCTTTACTTGGCCGCCAACAACGGAGCGAGCCCCGAGCAGATTCGCAATGCCATCAACGGTAACGCCACCGAAGGTGTCATCTCGAACCCCAATGGAGACAACCTGCTGCTATACGTTGGCTTTATTGGCGGCGGCGACCCGGTCGACGGTTTCCGCGTCTCGGTGAGCCCCGATAGCGGCCATGTCGACGCTGGTGAATCCATTAGCGCGACCGTTCAGACCGAAACCACCTCTGGCGACGCTCAGGAAGTCACCTTGTCGTACTCCGGTGCCGGTGAGGATGTCACGGTCGAATTCGCCGAGGACACCCTCACCACTGGTGAATCCACTGAGGTCACCTTTAGCGCCTCGGCCGATGCCGCTGACGCCGTCTATGACATCACCGTCACCGCATCGGGAAGCGTGGACCGCAGCGCGAGCTACACCCTCAGCGTGGGCGATGAGCCGGAACCTCCGGCTTGCTACGGCGAGAACAACTCGGCCCAGCCCATCCAGTTCGGCTGGATGACCACGTCGAACCTGAGTGTCGAATGTGGCGACAAGTCCGGATCGGTGACCGTTGAGATCGACGTGAACCACAGCCAGTCGGCGGACTTGTGGTACATGCTGGTGGCTCCCAACGGCCAGACCTACACCCTGAAGAACGTCGGTCAACCCGACTCGGGTTCATACACGGTGAACGTCGGTGGAATCTCGGGCAACTACACGTTGCAGATTTTCAACCTGAGCTTCAGCGATGGAACTCTCAACGGCTGGTCCGTAGAAGGTTAGCCTTCCGCTCTGCGGGAGAAGCGCCCCTCACCTCTGGGTTGCTTCGCACCAAAGTGTGAAGCAACCCAGAGCGCTGAGGTTTCTCCACAGAGTTGAGGCCAGCGTAAGAGACGAGAGATCAAGCCCACGGCCAACACCGGGGTCCGGTGTATTCCGCGTGGCTACAGTGTCAAGACCGTCTAGTCGCCAGACCACCGGTAATTTTGCCGACGGCCAACTCTGACTCGTTTCAGGGGCCCGGCAATGGGAGGTTCCGGTGGTAGGTCGATTCGATAATGCGGTGTCATCGCCGGCCTTCGGAGGAATGGCCAGATACGCACTGTCTTGTCTCATAACGGCCTTGTGTCGCCACCGACCACGCGAGAACGTATCGGGTTGACCCACCGGCAGGATCTCTTCTGGCCCCCATCACCTACAGACGCGGGTGATGGGGGCTTCATCATGCCCAAGATTCGTACGAGCGCTCGTGCATACTTTCCCTTGCCACCCCCGCGAACCGTGCGGGGCTGGCCCCATGCGGGCCATTTCTCCCCCATATTTACCTTGTGATCGAAGGCGCATGAGAATCGAAGGACAAACGCCAAAACCTTCATTCCAGCCGAAGAAAACGGCTGACACCCTATCTGCGTCCATCGGATTTTGGCCGCACCACTGGACCCTATGACCTTTCTTTCAAAGGCTAGAACTTTTGGCAGCGCCTGAAAGTTAGTTTTGTCAGTACGCACATCGAAACATTTACATTTCGCCGTATCGAGGCTTATGGTTCCGCACAGATTCACAGTCATGAATCTAATTCATATAAATTCCCTGTCGCCGTACCCCGATCGGTCGACTAAAGCTGGTTCGCCAACCCCGGTCATCTCCGAATGACAAGGGCGGACCCACTTGAAGCGACACGGTGGCAGGACATTCAAGGGAGCACCTCTCTATGAGTAAGAAAACAACCCTGGGAAGGCGGCTGCTCGCAGTCGCCGCCACCGGGGCGCTCGCGGCGGGCTCATTCGCCCTCATCACCTCACCCGCGCACGCCGAGGGAAATATCCTCGGCACCGACAACCCCGAGGCCATCGAAGGCAGCTACATCGTCACCCTCAAGGACGGCGCCAGCACTGCCAGCGCCGGTTCGCTCAGCTCCACCTACGATGCGGAAATCACCGCTGAGCTGCCCATCATCAACGGGTTCGCCGCCGAAATGAGTGAGGCTGACGCCAAGCGTCTGGCCGCGGACTCCTCGGTGGACTTCGTGGAGCAAGACGCTATAGCGTCGGTGACATCGGCGGGCGTGCAACCGAACCCGCCGTCGTGGGGCCTGGACCGTATCGACCAGGTCAACTTGCCGCTGGACAACAGCTACTCCTATCCCAACCAGGGATCGGGAGTCACCGCCTACATCTTCGACAGTGGCATGAACCTGGGCCACGAGGAGTTCACCGGCCGTATCGCTGGTAGCCGTGACTACATCAGCTCTGGTGGAAACGGTGCCGACTGTAATGGTCACGGCACTCACGTGGCCGGAACCGTTGGTGGCACCCGTACTGGTGTGGCCAAGAACGTCGACTTCTTCAACATCAAGGTGCTCGACTGCGAGGGAAACGGTCCGTGGAGCGGCACCATCAATGGGCTGCAATGGGTGGCCAACAATGCCTCCGGTCCCTCGGTGGTGAACATGAGCCTCGGTGGCGGCTTCAACCAGTCGGTCAACAACGCTGTCAACAACACGGTGGCCGCTGGGGTGCCGGTGGTCGTGGCCTCTGGTAACAGCAACGCCAACGCCTGCAACTACTCGCCGGCCTCGGCCCAGAACGCCCTGACGGTCAATAACTCGACGTCTTCGGACGCTCGCCGCTTCGACTCCAACTTCGGTAGCTGCACCGATCTGTTCGCCCCCGGCGACCGGATCTACGCTCCGTGGATTGGTGGTAGCAACCGCTACAACACCATCGGTGGCACCTCGATGGCTTCCCCGCACGTGGCGGGCGCGGCTGCCATGTATTTGGCCGAGAACCCGAGTGCGACTCCGTCTCAGGTCTACAGTGCGATTACCAGCAATGCCAGCACTGGCTTGGTCTCGAACCCGGGTTCGGGTTCGCCCAACCGCTTGTTGAACATCGACTTCATTGGTGGTTCCGATCCCGGTGATCCAGAGGATGAGTTCTCGATCTCCTTGAGCCCCAGCAGTGGCACGATTTCAGCTGGAGAGTCGGTCACCGCGACCCTTTCGAGCGAAACCACCTCTGGTGACGCTCAAGAAGTGACGTTGTCTCACTCCGGTGCCGGAAGCGGAGTCACCGTCGAATTCGCCAACGACACGCTGACCACTGGCAACTCCACCGAGGTGACCTTCACCGCCAGCACCAATGCTCCGGCTGGGTCGCACTCGATCACCGTGACCGCAGCTGGTTCGGTTGAGCGCACCGCGGGCTACAGCTTGACGGTGGAAGGTGACAGCACGCCGCCGGAGTGCCGTGGCGAGAATTCCTCGTCACAGACCATTCACGCTGGATGGATCGCGGCTTCGAATATTCGCCTCGACTGCGGAAGCGCTAGGGGTTCGGTGACCGTGACGGTCGACGTGTCGCACGCCAGCAAGGGTGAATTGTGGTACCGACTTGTCGGGCCCAATGGCGCGAGCTATGACCTGAAGCCGTTTGGCTCAGCCGACCGTGGCACCTACACGGTCAATGTCGGTGGTAAGTCAGGTACCTACACCCTGGAGGTGTGGAACTTCTCTAACCGCAACGGAACTCTCAACGGCTGGTCCGTGGCCGGTTAGTCCACCTTGGGCAGGGGCTTGAGCCTCTGCCCAAGGAAACATTTTCTGGCAAGAGCGTTAGGTTCGCGGCGGTTACCGAGTTCGGTTCGGGGCCGCCGCGAATTCGGGCCTGTAGACGGGCTCTATGAGTTCGGGGCCGTGCCTAGCTCTGGGGAACTGTGTATTGCACGTGTTTCATTTCTAGCCGCACGTTTGAGCCCAGGTGCGGGTGTGTGGCCGATGGACCGGTTTCTCCTTCGGGTTCCTCGGCGGCACACGTCCGAAACTAGGTGGAATCGCAGAGGGTTGATTTGTGGCACGGTCGCTTTGCCGCCCCCATCACTGGAGTCCAATGGTGATGGGGGCTTTTTCGTGGCTTTGGCGATGGCCGAACTTGGGTAGCTAGGAATGGGTGCGATGAGCATGGAGGGCAAGGCTTGGGTTCGCCTAAGTGGACTTCGATGGGTACCTTGTGCGACAGTCAAAGGCGCCCGAGCCATGTGGAATTTTTCTTCACTCCAGGGTCAGACTTGGTGGAAAACTATTCACTGAATGCGGTTGAAACGTCAACAATCTCAACACAAATAGACAACCGCTCAATAAGTTCGGACGACGCGCCCATTTCAATATTTACAGGCGTGGATATGGCTCATAGGCTTCCGCATAGATTCATAAACGTGAATCTATTGCAAACCGAATCCGCAGCAGCCTTCCTCCTCCTTTGTTTGGCCACCACCAACCTGAACGCCCCATAGGCACCAACTAGCACTTGGTCATAAGTCCCTTGCGCGTGAGATCGGTTCCCGGTGCGCCACATGCCTCCGGTAGGGCTGCCGCCAAGATAGGGAGCATCCACCATGAAGACGAAGAAGACCCTTCGTGTACTTACCGCCCTAGGTTCCGCCGGCGCCATCGCCATCGGAACTCTGGCGCTATCGGCCACACCCGCGCAAGCCGAAGGAACCATCCTCGGCGCGGACAACCCCGACGCCATCGAGAATAGCTATCTCGTCACGCTCGAGAGCGAATTGTCCACACCGGAGATCGGCAGCTTCGCCGAATCCTTCAACGGCACCGTCACCTCCGAATGGGACGTCATCGACGGCTTCGCCGTCGAAATGACTGAGGACGACGCCAAACTGATGGCGGGGCACCCCGACGTCAAGATGGTCGAGCAAGACGCCGAAGTCAGCATCACCTCACCGGGCCAGCAACCGAACCCACCTTCGTGGGGCCTCGACCGAGTAGACCAGCGCAACCTGCCGCTAGACAACAGCTACTCCTGGCCTAACTCCGGCACCGGAGTGACGGTCTACGTTCTCGACACCGGCATCAACCTCACCCACCAGGAGTTCACCGGCCGCCTCGCCCGCGGATACGACGCTGTTACCCCCGGTGGCAACGCCAATGACTGTCAGGGACACGGGACCCACGTCGCTGGCACCATCGGTGGCACGCGGACCGGCGTGGCCAAGAACGTCACCCTCGTACCGGTGCGCGTCCTCAACTGCGCCGGCTCGGGAACCTGGGGACAGGTCATTGACGGCATCAACTGGTCGACCAATAACTTCTCCGGTCCTTCGGTGGCTAACATGAGCCTCGGCGGCGGCTCCAACGCCACCCTCGACGCGGCTGTCAACGCCTCGGTCAACGCTGGTTTGACCCACGTGGTCGCCTCCGGCAACAGCAATGCCAACGCCTGCAACTTCTCCCCCGCCGGAGCCGCCGGAGCTATTTCGGTGAACTCCTCCAACAGTGCCGACAGCCGTTCGTTCTTCTCCAACTGGGGAACCTGCACGGACCTGTTCGCCCCTGGTGAATCCATCTTCGGCCCCTGGATTGGTGGCAACAGCTCGTACAACACCATTAGCGGCACCTCGATGGCTTCCCCCCACGTGGCTGGCGGAGCCGCACAGTACCTCTCCTCCAACCCTGGCGCTTCCCCCGCGCAGGTACGTAACGCACTGACCAGCAACGCTACCCCTGGCGTCATCTCCAACCCCGGACCTGGTTCCCCGAACCTGCTGTTGTACGTGAGCAACTTCTAAACCTCAATCGCCACACAATGCGATAAGGCAGTGTCACCTTTGTGTCACAGGGCCCCGCTCAGGGAATTACATCCCCGGCGGGGCCCGTTGTCGTTAGTCGGCCAGATCCACAAACGTCAATCAGCGCGACCAGGCCCCTAGAACTTGCCCCAAAGCCATCTTCAGTAACACAACTGAACACTTACTCAATTTGTTCGCACTATTCATCCATTTCAATCTTTACAACCGAGGTCTTTCCTCTTACGCTTCCGCATAGATTCATGAACGTGAATCAATGCATACCGCATCCGCAGCAGTCCTCACCCCGACATTTGGCCGACGCCACCCTGGAAGCGCACCCGGCTCGCACCCTCACAATGCCCATGCCCATGCGCGAAGGCCGAACCCCGGCGCCACCTGTCGACGGCGTGCCTGCCGCAAAGATTGGGAGCACCCGAAATGAATACGAAAAAGACCCTCCGGCGACTCATAGCCCTCGGCTCCGCTGGCGCCATTGCCATCGGCACCCTGGCACTTTCCGCCTCGCCCGCCCAAGCCGAGGGAACCATCCTCGGCACAAATAGCCCCGGCACCATCGAAAACAGCTACCTCGTCACGCTCGAAGACGAACTGTCCACCTCCGAAATCAACGGGTTCGCCCGTTCGTTTCGTGGCACCATCACCTCGGAGTGGGAAGCCCTCAACGGCTTTGCCATCGACATGACCGAGCGCGAAGCCAAGCGCATGGCCGCCCACCCCAACGTCAAGATGGTCGAACAAAACGCCGAAGTCAGCATCGCCTCCGCAGGTGAGCAACCCAACCCGCCCTCATGGGGCCTCGACCGAGTAGATCAGCGCAACCTGCCGCTGGACAACAGCTACTCGTGGCCCAACTCTGGCACCGGAGTGACGGTCTACGTCATCGACACCGGCATCAACCTCAAACACGAGGAGTTCACCGGACGCCTCGCCCCCGGATACGACGCCGTGAACCCCGGCCGCAGTGCCAATGACTGCAATGGCCACGGCACCCACGTCGCCGGCACCATCGGCGGCACGGAAACCGGCGTAGCCAAGAACGTCACCCTTGTGCCCGTGCGGGTTCTCAACTGTTCTGGCTCGGGAACCTGGGAACAAGTTATCGACGGCATCAACTGGGCCACCGACAACTTCTCCGGTCCCTCGGTGGCCAACATGAGCCTCGGCGGCGGCGCCAACGCCACCCTCGACGCGGCCGTCAACGCATCAGTGGAGGCTGGCCTCACCCAAGTAGTGGCCTCCGGCAACAGCAACGCCAACGCCTGCAACTATTCGCCGGCTCGGGCCTCAGGCGCGATCACGGTGAACTCATCCAACAGCTCGGATGCCCGGTCATCCTTCTCCAACTGGGGAAGCTGCACCGACCTCTTCGCGCCAGGAGAGGCGATCTATGGCCCCTGGTCTGGCGGAAGTAAGGGCTACCGGACCATTAGCGGCACCTCGATGGCCGCCCCGCACGTGGCCGGAGGTGCGGCCCTGTACCTATCGTCGAACCCAAACGCCTCTCCCAGCCAAGTCCGCAACGCCCTGACCAACACCGCCACCACTGGCGTCATCTCCAACCCCGGAACCGGTTCTTCGAACCTGCTGTTGTACGTGAGCGACTTCTAATCGCGCATCTAAAAACTAGATAGGTCGTCGGCGTCGCTGCCATCACCTGGCATCGAATCCAGTGGCCCGGCACTGTGAGGTAGCTCTGTGAGACTGCCTCACCTAAGAGCTCCTATCAGGTTTCTCTTCCTACTGCGGTGGAGTGATGTCGCGCCTGGCCGCGTTGTCGGCCCTTGCCCATACCCGCTGGGTATGAACAAGGGCCTCCGCCTCCCCACGCACTGACAGCACACCATCCTCGCCACGGAAACAAACCTGATAGGAGCTCTAAAGATCTCGCCCTGGGCCCCATTGAGGTGACCCAGGGCGAGATTCATTGTGGGGCGAATGTGCCAGAGCAACCCCTGTCAGTAGGCAGTTCCATTCGTGGGTCGACCCGTAATGACACCGGGTGCGGCGACTCGGGCTATATATCCTCGCCCTGTGGCGCCGCCACCAAAGCCCGCCCACAACGATCTCGCGCCCGCAGCTTTACGGTGCCCAGAAACCTCCACTGTGCGATCACCCCGGTTTCGCACAGTAGGAATACAGAAAATCCGATTTATATACGCACATCCGTCAATGCTTGCTTTGAAAAGACGTCACAGAGTTCGTGGGCCCAATGCAGGGATTTCACCTCATCGTCCCCTATGTCAACTCGACTTAACACCCGCTAAATAAGTTGGATCTGTAAACGTATTTTATTGTTTACATTCATGGATTTGACTCTTAGGCTTCCGCTTAGATTCATGAATGTGAATCTGGTTCAACCGCGAATCTCATGCATTCACGGAGAAAAACGGCCGTTCGAGCACGCTCAATGCCCGAGCGACCAACGTGTCCCAACCTGAACTGAACAGGCGACTCTCCCCCGGTCGTCGCCGCCACACCTACACACGATCGCCCCGGTCTTGTGAGTCACCCTTTCAGCGGCGTCAGACAGAAAACGAGTCTTGCCATTCAGCACAGGCGGAAACGACCACTCCGTAACGCATGCGATTCACACCCCGCCGTCACTGCCCACCCCGAATTGGCCACAGCCAGCATCGAGCACTCACCGCCCCTGTGCCGACCATCGACTGAAACGGCTTCCAGGGTCGCCTGAGCATTCGAAGCTGTCCTGCCCAATGCAAATCCGGCAGTCGCTGCGGGAAACCCTGAAGGAGAACCCAGCACATGAGTACAAAGAAATCCCTCCGGCGCAGCGTTATAGCTGTCGCCTCGGCAGGGGCAATCGCGGTGGGCACCATAGCCCTCGCCACCTCTCCGGCCCAAGCCGAGGGAAACATCCTCGGCACCGACCACCCCAATGCCATCGAAGGCAGCTACCTAGTCACCCTCGAAAGTGACGTCTCCATCCAAAGCGTCGACACCTTCGCCGACACCTACGGCGCCGAAGTCACCTCAGAGTGGACATCCTTTAACGGATTCGCCGCCGAGATGACCGAGGCGGAAGCCAAGAAACTGGCCGCCGACCCGGCCGTCAAGTTCGTCGAACAAGACGCCGAAGTACACCTAGCCAGCGCTGGTGTGCAACCCAACCCGCCCGCCTGGGGCATCGACCGCGTCGACCAGCGCAATCTTCCGCTCGATGGGCAATACGCCTATCCCAACCAAGGCACTGGTGTCACGCAGTACATCCTCGACACCGGCGTCTATTTGAGCCACTCCGAATTCACCGGCCGTATGGTGCAGGGATTTGACGCGATCAACCCCGGCGGCAACGCCAACGACTGTCACGGACACGGTACGCACGTGGCCGGATCAGCGGCGGGAACTTTGACCGGCGTCGCGAAGAACTCCTACATTTCCCCGGTTCGGGTTCTCAACTGCCAGGGCTCAGGGTCGTTCGCTGGCATCATTGACGGAATTAACTGGGTTTCCAACAACGCCTCCGGTCCGTCGGTGGCCAACATGAGCCTGGGCGGCGGCTACAACGCCACCCTCAACCAGGCCGTGGCCTCCGGTGTCGCCGCTGGTGTCACGTACGTGGTTGCCTCCGGCAACAGCAACGCCAACGCTTGTAACTACTCGCCAGCCAGTGAAGCTACTGCCATTACCGTTAACTCCTCGACTCGCACCGATGCCCGTTCGGGATTCTCCAACTGGGGAACCTGCTCGGACATCTTCGCTCCGGGATCTGACATCTATGGACCTTGGATCGGAGGCAACAACGCCTTCCGTACCATTAGCGGCACCTCGATGGCTTCCCCGCACGTGTCCGGGGCCGCGGCTCTGTACTTGGCTTCCAACCCCAGCGCCACCCCGGCGCAGGTGAAGCAGGCTTTGACCTCGAACGCCACCCAGGGTGTCATTTCCAACCCCGGCAGTGGATCGCCCAACCGCCTGCTTTACGTCGGATTCATCGACGGTGGCCCGGGCGAGCCCGAGGACGAGTTCTCGGTTTCGGTCTCTCCCGACAGCGCCGAAATTGAGCCCGGTGACTCTGTCACCGCGACGTTGAGCACCGAGACGACCTCCGGCGACGCGCAAGAGGTCACCCTGTCGCACTCCGGAGCCGGTTCGGACGTGACTGTGGACTTTGCCGACAGCACCTTGACCACTGGTGAATCCACGCAGGTGACGTTCTCTGCCAGCTCCAACGCCAGCGACGCGACGCACTCGATCACGTTGACCGCCTCTGGAAACAACGACGAATCGACCACCTTCACTCTGACGGTGGGCGATGAGCCGGTTGAGCCTCCGCCGGGCGACTGCGTCGAGGAGAACAACAACTCGCAGACAATCCATGCTGGCTGGTTGGTCTCGTCGAACATTCTGATGGTCTGTGATGACGCTGGCTCGACGGCGACGATCAATGTGGACGTAACCCACTCGGCCACGCAGAACCTCGAATACTACGTGTTCGACCCTGCCGGTCAAGTGCACCTCATTAAGCCTCGGGGTCAGACCGACTCGGGCACCTACACGATCAACGCGGGCTCTGCTGGATGGGGCTACTACACACTCATCATCTTCAACTACGGCAATTCCGGCACGCTGAACGGTTGGTCGGTCGAAGTCTAGTGACTACGTCACGACATTGAATAGTTACCTACCGGTACAACAATTGAACAATGTGTATTCACTACTAAACTCAATGTGAATTAAAGGCCCACTGGCAACTTTATTGCCAGTGGGCCTTTAATTCACTGAATTACCGCTCAGTAATGTCTTACTCACTGCGCCAAATTACGCCGTGAGCAGGGAATACATCGAAGATGTGACCAATAGGGCCACCGTCAGAACAAATTGTTAATTCAGACATATATATTGTTCTGTTATCACATTTCACTGCCCGCACTAAATCCAAACTTGCTTATATTTACAGTTCTCGCCTATTCGAGTTAAGGTGCGACGTATGCCTCAAAAGATGAGGCAGGTTCGCCAAGAACCCTTCGGGCGCTGCTCCCCAGCCCACCCGGACTTTGAATACCGACCCTCCTCCGCGTCTATTCATAAGACGAAGAAGAGCTCACCCGCATAGGACACGATGCGCATTCGAAGTTGGGCTGGACACTCCAGTTGCGGCGTTCGTTGCAGACCTTCAGAGGAGAACTGCACATGCAAAAGAAATCCCTCCGTCGCGCAGCAATAGCCGTCGCTTCGGCCGGCGCACTAGCCGCGGGCTCCTTCGCACTCGTTTCGGCACCGGCCAGCGCCGACAACACAGCACCCACCGGCGACGTACTGGGCGTCGACAACACCGACAAGATCCACGGCGAATACATTGTGGTGCTCAACTCCGAGCTATCCACTATGAACACCGGCGCATACGACGTGGATATCACCGCCCAGTGGGAGTTCATGAACGGCTTTGCCGCTCAGATGACTTACGCTCAGGCGCAGAAGATCGCCGCCGACCCCAACGTCAAGTTCGTCGAGCAAAACGCCGTGGTCACGATCCAAGACGCTGGCAGCCAGCCGAACCCACCTTCGTGGGGGCTGGACCGTATCGACCAAGCGGACCTTCCTCTTGACGAGACCTACAACTACCCCAACACCGCATCAGACGTCACCGCCTACATCCTCGACACAGGTGTCAACTTGACCCACGAAGACTTCGCCGGACGCATGGTCGAAGGCTACGACGCCGTAACCCCAGGTGGCGACGCCGACGACTGTCAGGGGCACGGCACGCACGTGGCCGGCACCGTGGCGGGTACTGAATACGGAGTGGCCAAGGGCGCCAGCATCTCTCCAGTGCGGGTCCTCGACTGCAATGGTTCGGGCTCCTACGCTGGCATCATCGACGGCATCGAATGGGCCACCGAGAACGCCTCGGGTCCCTCGGTAGCCAACATGAGCCTCGGTGGACCGTCTGACGCTTCGCTTAACGCGGCCGTCGACGCCTCCTCGGCCGCTGGCCTGACCCACGTCGTGGCCGCAGGAAACAGCGGTGACAACGCCTGCAACTACTCCCCGGCCGGTGCGGACAGCGCCATCACCGTTGGTTCGACGACCAGCACCGATGCTCGCTCATCGTTCTCCAGCCTGGGCGAATGTGTTGACTTGTTCGCTCCTGGTTCGGACATCACCGCGCCTTGGATCGGAAGCGACACCGCCACCAACACCATTAGCGGAACCTCGATGGCTTCGCCGCACGTGGCCGGTGCCGCCGCCTTGTTCCTACAGGACAACCCGGACGCCTCCCCTGAGGACGTTCGCGCTCACCTGACCTCCACCGCTTCGGAAGGCAAGGTCGGCAACCCGGGCACCGGAAGCCCGAACCTGCTGCTCTTCGTCGGATAGCAGCGGTGCCTCACCAGGGGCCACCGAATTCTCGATAAACAAACGCACACCTTTCACAGTGGGGCCCGCCTGCGGCGGGCCCCACTTATGTATGCGCACAATTTCGGTGGACAGCTCAGTTACCCGAGGGCCTCGCCAAAGCTGGGGCAGGTGCACCGTCACCGTTCAATCGGCCCCTGTGGACTGCTGCGATCGGTACGCTAAGAGGATGCGATGCGTGGTGTTCGGGGGAACTGGTTATATCGGCGGGCGGCTCGTACCAGAGCTCTTGCACAATGGTTACAACGTGTGTGTCGTCGCTCGGCACCCCGAGAAACTGCGCGAAACGCCGTGGGCGTCATTGGTCGAGGTGGTACAGGGCGACGTGACCGACGCCGACAGTATCCGCACGGTCCTGGCCCCCGGCGATGTCATCTACTACCTCGTGCATTCTCTCAATCGGTCCGACTTTGTCTCACTGGACCGCGAAGCGGCTCGAAATGTGGCCCGCGCCGCTGAGGAAGCAAACGCCAAGCGCATCATATATTTGGGCGGCATCATGCCCGAAGGCAATGACTTCTCCGCTCATTTGGCCTCCCGTAATGAGGTCGGACGCACCTTTGTGGATAGCGGTGTGCCCACCACCGTATTGCAGGCGGCCGTCATCATCGGGTCTGGATCGGCCAGCTTTGAGATGCTGCGCTACCTGACCGAACGACTACCCGCGATGATTACCCCCCGCTGGGTCCACAATCGCATCCAACCCATCGCGGTGCGCGATGTGCTGCACTACCTGGTCGCCAGCGCTGTCTCCCCCGCGCGGGGGTCGCACGTGTTCGACATCGGCGGCCCCGAAGTGCTTTCCTACCTAGACATGATGCGGCGATATGCGCGCATCGCCGGCCTGCGTCGACGGATCATTGTTCCCGTGCCGCTGCTGTCGCCGTGGCTCTCAGCGCAGTGGGTGAACTTGGTGACTCCGGTGCCGCGCAGTATCGCGGTGCCCCTGATCGAGTCGCTAGTTCATGAGCTGGTGTGTCGGCAAGGCGAGGTGTCGGCTCATATTCCACCACCGGAAGCCGGTTTGACCTCATATGAGGATGCGGTGCGGTTGGCGCTGGATAAGATCCGCGCTTTGGACGTGGCGTCGCGCTGGTCGGACGCGGCCTGGCCGCAAGCCCCCTCCGATCCACTACCAACAGACCCTCAGTGGTCCGGTGGTTCGATCTACGAAGATGTGCGGCAGCGGCAGACCACTGCCGACCCACAGGTCTTGTGGGAGGTCATCGAGTCGATCGGCGGCGAGTCGGGTTGGTATTCGTTTCCCCTGGCATGGTCGGTGCGGGGCTGGGCAGATCGGGTGGTGGGCGGAGTGGGGTTGCGCCGAGGTCGAAGGCACCCGCACCGTCTGACTGTGGGTGAGGCTCTGGACTGGTGGCGGGTGGAAAGTCTCGAGCGTGGACGCCTGTTGCGGTTGCGAGCCGAAATGAAGCTGCCGGGCCGGGCCTGGTTGGAGTTGAGCGTGGAGACCGCTGAGGGAGCGGACACCGTATATCGCCAGCGCGCGATTTTCGAACCGCGAGGTTTCGGTGGTCACTTCTATTGGAAGGCAGTCTCGCCCTTCCATGGAATTGTTTTTGGCGGGATGCTGCGCAATATCACGTCTGCGGCGGAGGAGTCTCCGTAACAACCTGTGGATTGGGGCTGGCAAGGACCTGTGGGTTCCTTTCTTCACGTCCAGCCATTAAGAGCTCCTGTCAGGTTTGACGGCTCATCGCATTGGATGGAGTAAAGACGATGTGGCGGCTTTGGTAGCGGGCCGCCACATCGTCTTTGCTTTAGTTCATCTCGGGGCTTCGCACGGCGCTAGGTGATGTCGATAAAGCTCCGGTAAGTATCTATATTCGGCTTAATTCGATTGGGTAAGCGTTCTCAATCGGGCTAACTGGCGAATTTTCCCGTTGGCGGGCTTCACCTTTTTCTTTCCGCGACCAGGAGGTCCCCCATTAAGTGAGACCCGGGGTTACCCTGCTGCGCGTTCGCTCTTGGAACTGAGGTGAAAGACGTCGCCTGAATTCCTGTCGATTGCTTGACCATCTCAACTAAGAGCTCCTATCAGGTTTGTTTCCGTGGCGAGGATGGTGTGCTGTCAGTGCGTGGGGAGGCGGAGGCCCTTGTTCATACCCAGCGGATATGGGCAAGGGCCGACAACGCGGCCAGGCGCGACATCACTCCACCGCAGTAGGAAGAGAAACCTGATAGGAGCTCTAAGGAGGCTTACGCACAAGTGCACATTCAAGGCCGCAGGAGGCGAAGTTTACGACGGCAGACGAGTCGACGAGAACACCGAAAGCACCTCTTTCACGAGCCTCAATGATTCCTGTGACCACGGATGCGCTCTGCCCCATACGATTCCATGCCATCCATGAGTCATTTACATTCATCTATTTGTTGCTATGATTGGACAACGGCTACCCTGCCCAGCCTTCCCCATTGACCCCAGGAATGACCGGAATCGGCACGCCTTTTGCCACGAGACTGACCGCCAAAAGGAAAGGGTTAACGCTGCTGATACGAACGACGCGATAATGGCGTCGTCGCCACACATCTCAAGGCAGCTCGTAGCGAAAGAGCGACCCGATCGACGGCTCTCCGCAAACACTGGAGACCCCAACATGGCAGCAATATCTCTGCGGCGCACCAGCCTCGCTCTGGTTTCGGCCAGTGCGCTCCTCATCGGCGCGATGACCTTGGCCCCCACGATGGCTACCGCCGATGTATCCCAGGACCGAGCGCAAGTGCTCGGCATCGACGATCCCGACAAGATCCCCGGCAGTTACATAGTCGGTTTGCACAGTGAGCTTTCCACCACCAGTGTCGATCAGCTCGCCCTCCAATATGAAGCGACTGTATCCGCTCAGTGGAGTGTCATTGACGGATTCGCCGCCCAGATGTCTCACGCCCAAGCCGAACGGCTCGCGGCACACCCCGATGTCGAGTTTGTCGAACAGGACGCTCGCGTACACATTCCCGTCGGTGTCAAACCCACTCCGCCTGGCTGGAACCTCGATCGCATCGACCAGCGGTACCTTCCGCTGGATGGCATATACGATCCGTTGAACAACGGCGCCGGGGTTGACATCTATATCCTCGATACCGGCATCTTCGCGGGCCACAACGACTTTGGAGGACGAGTCGGTGCCGGATACGACGCTGTCGGCGGCGGCACCGACGACTGCCAAGGCCACGGCACCTTCATAGCCGGGATTGCCGGAGGCACCCACTATGGAGTAGCCGCCGAGGCCAACCTGATTCCCGTGCGGGTGCTCAATTGCCACGGCTCGGGCTCGGTCGCGGGCATCATCGACGGTATCGACTGGATCGTCAACGACGCTTCCTCAACTGTGATCGCCAATGCGAGCATTGGCGGCATGTTGAACACCTCCCTCAACAATGCGGTGGACGCGGCCTTCGCCGCAGGGGTGTTCTTCGTGACTGGAGCTGGCAGCTCCAACGCCAACGCCTGCAACTTCTCCCCCGCTAGCGCCCAGGGCGCATACGTGGCGGCGGCGACTAACATCAACGACACGGTTCCGCCGCAGTCGAACTGGGGCCCCTGCGTTGACATTTACGCGCCCGGAGTGAACATCACTGGGCCGGGTATCGGTGGACCCAATGACACGATAACCATGAGTGGTGGCTCATTCGCCGCGCCGCACGTGGCTGGGGCGGGGGCGATCGTGCTGCATGACAACCCTGGTTTCTCGGCCGCGGACATCGCCAGCTGGCTAAGCCAGAACTGCACCAGCGGCGTGATCGTGAATCCGAACGGCCCGGACTGCCTCCTGTATGTCGGCCAAGACTAACGACAGCGCCCCGTGAGGAGTAAGGGGTAGTCGGTGCGGCTGCCCCTCTTTTATTGCGCTCCTTAGAGCTCCTAGGTGGTAGCCGCCTTCTTTTCAACAGGCCGGTCGAGTTCATCCTCCACGTAGATATCACGCACGATGTGTCGACCGACGATGCTGAAGATGACGATAAGCGCGAACATGAAGATCATCGGCGCGTTCCATCCTCCGGTAACGCTGTAGAGGACGCCAACGACGAACGGTCCCAGCCCGGAGATGAGGTATCCGCCCGATTGTGAGAATGCCGAAAGCGCGGCGGTGCCCTCGTGAGTGCGGGCGCGCAGCCCGAACAGGGTCAGGCACAGCGGGAAAGATCCCATGCCGACGACGATGAGGGTAAGCCACACCAGGGTGAGCCAGCCGGGCGGTCCGGCCCAGAGCCCGGCCAGACCGATTGGCAACGCGGCGATGATGAAGTAATACAAGAGTCTCTGGTCGCGGGTACGTGAGGCGAGCATGGGGATGACCATGTAGATCGGCACGGACATGAAGGTCAGATAGCCGAACAGGAATCCCGCTTCGGCGGGTGTGAAACCGTTGTCGCGCAAGATTTGCGGCAACCAACCGAACATGATGTAGGCGAAGGCCGATTGCAGCCCGAAGAACAGCATCATGTTGCGCGCCAGCTTCGAGCGCCACAGGCTGCTCACGGAGCGGGCGGTCGACGGTGAGTCCTCGTGGCCTCCACTGGTGTCTTTCCACCACATCCAAGGAATGATCGCCAGCAGGGCGGGAATGGCCCATACGGCGATTGCGGGCCGCCATGAGCCGAACAGTTCGGCGAAGGGAACGGTCCCGGCCGCCGAGACAGTGGTTCCCAGCGCCAGGGCTGCGGAGTAGACCATCATGAGCGCACCGATGCGGTCGGGAAAGTGTTTCTTGATGACGCCAGGAATGGCGACGTTTCCGATGGCTCCGAAGGACAGGGCGACGGCGCTGAAGATGAGGAAGGTGACGGGGCCCTCGGCTACCGAGCGGGCGAAGAGCCCGATACTCATGATCACCAACGCGATCGAGATGACGTAGCGGTGGCCCCAGCGCCGGATGAGGGCCGGGGCGGTGATGCCGAACCCGGCAAAGGCCAGGACGGGCAAGGTGGTGAGGAGGCCAGCGGCAATAGGCGACATGCCCAGCCCGGTCTGCACTTCTTCCAAGACCGCACCGATGGAGGTGACGGCGGTACGCAGGTTGAGCGCGGCGAGGGCGATTCCGGCGATGAGCAGCCAGGCGGTGAAGGGGATGGTGCGGTTGCGCGGCCCAGCGATGGGGTTGGTGGCGGCTTTGATCGCCATATGGGCCTCCTTAGCGTGAAGTCAGTATGCCTAACTCAATCGATTCATAGAATCATGGGATGAATTTGGCCTAGCCGTACAGAATAACACTTGTGCTGTGAATTTTGATCTCGTCTGTGACTAGAGGCACCGGACAAGCTCCCATACTGTGGGAGAAACCCCAGCTAACAGAGATCAGAGAGGTGGGACTCTGCGGGAGCCCCACCACTAACGCCCCGCTGCTACAACGTCCAGGCGTTCACGCGCTGAGCCCAACGAAACCGCATCAGTCTTGGCATTCTGCCCACTAGCCGGGTGCTGATTGATTCTTTCGACCTCGGCTGAGGGACCGGTTCGATCAGGCGCGATTTGGTCCTCAATGAAGTTGGGCCGCAAGAGGTACCGACCGGTCAACAACTGGCCGAACACCAACAGCAGGATGATCGCAAACGGCACGGCCCAGCCGTCGGTCACCCCATAGCTCCAGCCCACCAGAAAGGGAGCCCCCGCCGCCAGCAGATAACCACTGGGTTGAGCGAATCCCGACAGTGCCGCCGTCCCATGGTGAGTGCGAGCCCGGGCGTTGAAAAACGTCAATGTCATCGGGAAGGTGCCCATGCCGATCCCCAGCAACGTCACCCACAGCCACATTTCCGGCCCCGTCAAACCAGCCAGAATCGCCACTAGCGCGATCGGGTAGCAGCTGATCATTACGTAGAAGACCCGCCGCGCCATCGTGGCGCGCAACGACAGCGCGGGCGTGGCCAGAAATACCGGGATGGTGACAAACACGAAGAACCCAAACATCGCCCCGGCTTCGGCCGGGCTGAACCCCGCGTCACGCAGCACTTGCGCCAACCACCCAAGCAGAATGTAGGAAGCTCCGTACTGACAGGCGCAAAAGAGCAAGATCATCTTGCCAATGGGGGTGCGCCATATCGAGGTGAACCGCAGGCCACCACGGGCGTTCCGGTTGGCTCCGGTATCGCTCTCAGGCCGCGGGTTCCACAGCAGCCACGGAACAATGGCCAGCATGGAGGGAATGGCCCACACCGCCAGCGCCGGTCGCCAATCCCCCATCAGCTGTTCGGCTGGAACGGTCAAGAACGCGGCGAGTGCCCCGCCCAGGGCCAGCGAAACGGAGTAGGCGGTGGTGATGGAACCGGCCCGGTGCGGGAAATATTTCTTGATGATGCCGGGTAGGGCCACGTTGCCGACGGCCCCAGCGGCCAGCGACATGAGGCTAAAGAAAAGGAAGAGGCCCGCGTCCTCGCTCATGGCGCGCAGTATCAAACCGGCGCTCATGGCCACCAGCGCGCCGGACATGACGCTGCGGTGTCCCCACCGACGGGTCATGACCGGGGTGATGGCCCCGAAAGCGGCGAAGGCGAGCACCGGCAAGGTGGTGAGCAGGCCGGTGAGTGCCTCGGGCATGGCTAGGCCCGTCCGAATCTCTTCCAGAATGACGCCGGTCGAGGTGACAGCGGTGCGGAGGTTCAGCGCGGCCAGGATGATGCCGGTGGCGAGCATCCAGAGGATGAACGAGGTACGGGCCGGGGAGTGACCGGAGGTGGGGTCGTCCTCGGGGATGTGGTGGGTCATGGTGCGGTCAAAGTTCTGCTGCGTCACTGTTTGTGAGGCCATTGCCGAGGTTCACCTCCGATTCACTTAGTCTGACGGGGAAGATCCTGCCTAAACATTGGATCTTGCGGGCACGTTAAGACTAACGCCGGAGTAGTGGCGCGGTAGACAATTTGTGATGTAAAAGACCGCTTGAACTTAGTGATGTGGCCCCTATGTCGCCACTTGTTTATACAGTTCGCAAATCATTGTATGAATATTCAGAACAATTTGCTAACTCAAGTTTACGTTTGGCTGGCGCGCTGGCGAACCACGTCCGAGGTCCGCCCATTGAGGTGGGCCAACTCATCTTCCAAGAACCGGTCTGAAGTGGCATACCAACCGGCAAGCAGCTGCCCCAGGCCCGCAGCCAGCAAAATCAACATGGGTACGCCCCAAGAGCCAGTCGCACCATATGCGGCGCCAATGACCAGCGGCGAGATCGCCGCCACCAGGTACCCGCCGGACTGGGCGAAGGCGGACAGCGCCGCAGTGCCCTCATGAGTGCGAGTCCGCAAGGCAAACAGCACCAAAATCAGCGAGAAAGTCGTCATTGACACGCCCAACAGGCCTACCCACACCCAGGTCAGCCAGCTCGGGCCCCCCGCGAACCACAGCCCGGCCAAGCTAAGCGGGAACAGGGACATGAGCGCGCACAGAATGCCGCGCTGGTTGCGGTGGCGAGCCGCTAGGACGGGAATGACCAGAAACATCGGAATCGCGATCACGTTGTAGAACCCGAACATGGCCCCGGCAGTCGCTGGCGAAATTCCCTGGTCTCGCAACAGCTGAGCCAGCCAGCCGAACAAGGCGAACGCGCCCCCGGATTGCAAGCCGAAGAAGATCATCATCATCCACGCCAGCTTGGAACGCCACAGCCCGCGCAAACGTTCGCCAGGCGGCTGCTCGGTCGTGGACACAGACTCTCGCCACAACAGCCACGGGATGGCAGCCAGTAGCGCCGGTAGCGCCCACACCGCAATGCCAAAGCGCCAGCCTCCCAACACATCACCAAAGGGGACGGTCAAGGCCGCGCCCAAGGTGGCACCCACCGTCAGAGCCGTCGAATAGGCAGTGGTCATGAGCCCGATATGGCCAGGGAAATGCTTCTTAACCACGCCAGGAATGGCCACGTTGCCGATCGCACCCGCCGCTAGCGCGACGGCACTGAACAACAGGAACCACCCGATGTGGCTCACAAAGGCGCGCGCCAACAGGCCGGCACTCATCAGCAGCAGCGACACCGATATCAGGAGGCGGTAACCACAGCGGCGCAGCAGGGCCGGGACGATCGCGCCTAGGGCCGCGAAGGCGAGGACGGGGAGGGTGGCGAGCACCCCCGCCATTAGCTCAGAGATGCCCAGGGCTGCCTGGACGTCCCCCATCACCGCCCCAACGGATGTCACCGCAGTGCGCAAATTGAGCGAGGCGAGCACGATTCCCGCCGCCAGCATGAAAGCAAATGTGGGAATCCCGTGACCCGATGTATGACGTTTTCCCGCAATAGGGGATATTCCGGTAACGTCTGAAGAAGCTGTCGTTGCCGTGGTAGCCACCTGCAACCCCCATTCTGGCCGATCCCGACACTCAGCAGCTCATAGAATGATGGGATGAATAGTAGACTAGCTTTACTGGCCTTCACATCACCAGCATGTCCAGCCACATGCTGCCTCAGCCGTAACTGACCCCTTGCTCAAGACGACCCCGGAGAGGTGTTCAACGTGGCACTCCGATCCGCCCGCAAATCGGCCCTGGTTGACCAGGTCATCGAGCAATTGCGAGCCCAGATTTCCAGCGGCGAGTGGCCGATGGGATCAAAGATTCCGACCGAAGCCCAACTGGTTGAACAGTTGGGAGTGGGACGAAACACCGTCCGCGAAGGTGTTCGGGCACTCGCCCACGCCGGGCTACTCCAAATACGCCAAGGCGCGGGCACCTTTGTGGTGGGCAACTCCGAGGTGGCCGGGGCGATGCGACGCCGGGTCGCCCGAGGGCGTTCCGGCGAAGCCATGGAAGTGCGGCGCGGACTGGAAATAGAGTCCAGCCGCCTCGCGGCCATGCGCCGCACCGACGAGGACATCGTCGAACTGCGCAAATACCTCGACATGCGAGAAGACGCCTGGAAGCGCAAGGACCGTGCGGCTTTTATCGCCGCCGACCTGCACCTACACCAGGCCGTCGCTGCGGCCAGCCACAATAAATTGCTGCATGACCTCTACTTGCACCTGGGCGACGCGATCGGCGACTCGGTCGAAGCGGCGCTAGGCGAGCGGATGGAAGAAGTGCCACATCTGGATCACACCGGTCTCGTCCAAGCCATCATCGACGGCGACCCGGTCGCCGCGGCCAACGAAGCCAGCGGATACCTGCACGAACTCATGGGAGACAACTAGGCGGGCCCGCTCTACCCCCTCCCGAATCAAAGCGCGTCTCATCTAGACGGTGACCTCACCGCAGGTGGCGGGCAGGACTGTGGGCCACCTGCGGTGAGGCTGTCACAATGGGCATATGCGTCTCTCAGCTCGGGTCGACTATGCACTGCGCGCCGCCATCTGTCTAGCAGATGCCGGTCAGGCCTGGACGCGTGCCGAACGCATCTCCGCAGGCCAGAACATCCCCTTGAAGTTTCTCGAATCCATCTTGCTGCAACTGCGCCACGGCGGACTGGCCGAGTCGCGCCGGGGGCCAGATGGTGGACACCGTTTGTTGAAGAACCCCGCTCAGGTGAGTTTGGCCGATGTCATTCGCATCGTTGACGGTCCGCTGGTGGGCGTGCGGGGTCAGCGCCCCGAACACGTCGACTATTCGGGCCCCGCCGAGGCGCTCTCGCAAGTGTGGGTGGCGCTGCGAGTCAACGAACGCAACATCCTCGAAGAGGTCAAGCTGGCCGATGTCGCCCAAGGGAAGCTGCCGGAGTCGATCACGCGACTATTGGCCGACCCCGAAGCCTGGACCAGCCGGTCACCGCACTGAGACCACCGCGTGACAAACCGATACGGTGTTGGGCCCCACATTCGTTTCCGCCTAGCCCGCAGCGGCGACCAGAATCGAATCACAGCATTCACAAAGCTGGCGGGCGGGCACCGGGCTTGCGTTCCTAACCGCCGACGCTGGCCACTAGGAAGTCATGTCCAGGAGCACCCATGATCGTCGTCATCATGCTCGCGGCCTTCGCCGCACAAGGGCTAGGTGGCAGTGTGGGTATCGGAGCGGATTCCATGCTGGCTTGCGCGCTGTTTGGCCTGGGGCTCACGCCCGCCGTCGCCATCACCACCCTTCACTTGAGCAAAGCCGGGGTCGGTTTGGGGGCCACGGTTGCCCACACACGCGCGGGCAATGTGCATTGGCCCACCGTTGCTCGACTCGCCATCCCCGGCAGTATCGCCGCTGGAATCACCGCCGCCGCCCTTGCCGCCGCGATCTCACACTCCGCCTCGACGGTGACGTGCTTGGCTTTGGCCGCATTGGGAGGAATCGTCCTGTTCCGGTTCGGTTTCGGGCCGCTTCCCTCCTTCAACCCGGCGCCGTCAGGCTGGGTGGCGCCCGCCGGTCTCATCGGAGGAGCCTTTAGTGTCACCAGCGGCCTGGGATGGGCCTCAGCCCCTGTGTCTGTCCTGCTGAGCACTACCCGGGCCGAACCACGACATGTCCTAGGCTCGACGGCGGCGGCCGGAACGATGGTGTCGTTCACTGCCGCCATAGTCCTATTTTGGAGGCTTCCGCAAGCGGGCATCGTGTGGCCGCTGGTGGCTGGCATCACCGTGGCCGGAGTGCTCGTCGCCCCATTCGTGGCTTGGATTGTCCGCAGGCTGCCTCCGGCCGTTCTCGGTGTCTCATCCGGTGCCGCGCTCATGGCGCTCAATCTGCTCTACCTGCGTCCGTCGATACCGGCGTGGGCGGCCCTGGCCGGGCTACTGGCCATCGCCGGCCTGTGGATGGTCGCTCTCGCCCACGCGATCAGGACTCATCGGCGAGTAGGGGGCGTTCAGGCCGCTCTCACCCCTGGCCACAGCTCAGAGAACGAGACCGACACCGGGCCACCGCGGCAGCGCGAAACCATTCCGTCGCTCAGAGTCGCCGGCCCTGAGCCATCCGAGGAATCGCACGAGCCTTCGCCGGCTCTACGGCGCAACGAGATCGGAAACCAGACCGGGTACGGTGACGATCCGCCTATGGTGGAAGGTAGTGGCCACAGGCACGTCACCAAGACCGGCTCCACGACGATCTAAGGATGTGGCACTTATGACGCCCGACCGCACGCGCGTCCGCTCGCTCCTGGCCTCGGTCGCCACCGGCGAGACCGAAGCGACCCAGGCACACGCCCAATCTTTGAAGAAAACCGAGCGCGCCTACTACTACCAGCTGGCCACGGCTTTGTTCACCGAAGCCTTGGCCGTTTACTTTCGGCGCGACCACTCGCTGGACGCCGTACAGGAATTTTCAATCCAGCTAGAGCGCGACGAGCGCGGTGGTGAACCGGCGATTTCCCGGCAGGACATCGAGGGGCTCATTCGGGCGATGATGGGTGAGGAGGAGCGCTTTGGCGACCTTACCCCCGAAAAGCAGTTCCGGGTGCAGCTGCTGACCATCAAGAAGGTCACCAGTGATTCAAAGACGTTCTGGACGCGGTTTGACTTCCACTTGGACGAGGCCGAAACCATCGTCCGCGAATGGTACGAGGACATGGGTCGCTCATGAGGCGAACGTAGTCGAGTCCAAGACCGTCAGCACACCGTAAGCAAAACGCAATGCGCTGTGCGGACACTGGTCTCCACACCGAATTCTCCCGCTTAGACGGGCAGAAAAGCTGGATAAGGAGACCACCATGACCGCTACCGACCGCCGCGCCTTCGAACGCCCCTACGGCTGGGACTCCCATTTGCTCGACCTGGGAGCCTATCTGCGCCGCATCGGCTATGAAGGTTCACTCGATCCGACCTTGGACACGTTGCGAGCGCTCAACACCGCGCACGCGGTCACCTTCCCGTTCGAAAACCTCGACGTCATGGCCGGGCTAGAGCCGCGGCTCGACCTCGAAGGACTTCAAGACAAAATGGTCAGACGCAGACGCGGCGGCTACTGCTACGAACAGAACACGCTCTTCGCCGCAGTACTGGAGCGATTGGGCTTCAATGTCACCGGTCTCAACGCGCGCGTCATGGACAGCCCCGATAGCTCCCTGTTGCGCGCCACCGGCCACGCCGCGATCAAGGTGGATCTCGATGGACGCGAGTGGTTCACCGATGTGGGCGTGGGCGACATGGGGCCACTGGAGCCGCTGGAACTGGTCGACGGCTATCACGCCGTCTTCGGAGCGGGCTGGCGCTACCAGATCAAGAAACTCGACTTCCAGATGTGGGCGATGCGCGAATGGAACGCCACCGAACAGCACTGGGTCAACATCCACCGTTTCGCCCTAGCGCCATCTTTTCGGGTTGACTACGTGGACGCGAACTACATCGCCGCGCATCACCCACGTTCACCGTTTAGAAAGAGCTACGTTTTGGCCCGCAATGGCCAAAGCGCCAAGCACGGGCTGACCGGCCTACAGCTGAAGACCAAGCGGCCAGATGGGACGGTCCAGAATAGGACCCTAGAACCGAAGGAAGTCCCCGACGCCATGGGCGACTTGTTCGACCTCCAGCTCAACGCCGCCGAGCGCTCAGAGGTCATCGCCCGCGTCAAGCCCATGGAGCCCGAAGAACTCACCGCCGACTAACCACCACCCACACAAGTGGGCCCCGAAGCTACGCTTCGGGGCCCACCTTCGTCAAGAGTGACTACTACTTGTTGTCCTGCTTGTCCTTGATCGAGTCCGACGGAAGCATCTTCCAGTCCGGGTTGGCGAAGAAGTTCTTCGTCTCCTTGACCAAAACCGGCGTCAGGATCAACAGACCGATCAGGTTCGGCAGCGCCATCAGACCGTTGAACGTGTCGGAGATGTCCCACACCAGGTCCAGGCTAGCCACCGCGCCCACATAGATCATGGCGACGAAGAGACCTCGATAGGCCAACGAGGCCTTGAAGCCGAACAGTCTTTCCAGGCAACGCTCGCCGTAGTAGGCCCAGCCGACCAGCGTCGACACAGCGAACACGATCAAGCCCAGCGTGACAATGATGCCAGCGCCGGCGTTACCCCACAGTCCTTCGACAAAGGCGACCCGAGTCAGCTCGGCGGCGGCATAGGACTCGCCTTCGCCGTCGACCATGCCCAAGGCGCCGGTGACGATGATGACCATACCGGTCAGCGTCACGACCACGATCGTGTCGATGAAGGTCTGGGTCATGGCCACCATGCCCTGTCGAACCGGCTGGTCGGTCTTGGCCGCGGCCGAAGAGATACCGGCCGTTCCCAGGCCCGCCTCGTTGGAGAACATGCCACGGGCGATGCCCTGTCGAACCACCGTCAGGATCGCCGCACCCGCGAAACCACCCACGGCGGCCGAGCCGGTGAAGGCTTGGCTGAAGATCGCGCCGAAGGCGGCGGGCAGGTCGGCGACATTGATCACCAGGACGAACAGCGCCGCCGAAATGTATCCGACGATCATGACCGGCACCAGCGCCGCCGAGAAGCGGCCGATGGCCTTGATGCCGCCCAGGATGACCAGACCGGCGATCACCATCACGACTAGGCCAGTCCACTGCGGAGCGATGTCCCACTGTCCCTCGACAGCGGCGGCCACCGAGTTGGATTGCGCCATGTTGCCGATACCGAAGCTGGCGATCACGCCGAAGACGGCGAAGGAAATCGCCAGTACCTTGCCGAGGTTGTTCTTGATACCCGACGATAGGTAGTACATCGGGCCGCCGGTGCGCAGACCCTTTTCGTTGACTTCTCGGTACTTGACACCGAGTACCGCCTCGGAGTACTTGGTGGCCATACCGATGACACCGCTGACCCACATCCAGAACAGGGCTCCGGGTCCGCCAATGGCGATCGCGGACCCAACGCCCGCGATATTTCCGACGCCGACCGTGGCGGCCAACGCGATGGCAAGGGATTGATAGTGGCTGATGTCGCCGTCTTCGCTGGCCGGTTCGTTACGTTTCACGATTCCCATATAGAGCCCGTAGCCGAGCTTGCGGAATTGAATTCCACTCAGGCTCGCGGTCAGCCAGACACCCACGATGAGAATGAGCGGAATAATGAGGAAGGGACCCCAAACAAAGCTGTTTGTGGTGTCGACAGCCGGTCTTATCGTGTCTTCGAAATTGTCAAAAGCGTTGGCGAGAATCATCGGGTCCTCCCAGTGGGGTGGTGTAGCGCCGTGTGGGCCAGGCGGCCCGGAGATGTCGCCACGAGCGGCCCAGACGCACAGTGATGGGGTCGTTCACGTGTAGGAACGACCCCAGTTGGCGTTTGTCCAGACGGCACTTGGCAAGACCTCCTTAGTGCGGACCGAGGGCGATCTGGTCGCCTCGGGCCATGCGTTCGCAGCGGACAAAGCGGAGCGCCTGAGCGTGAAGGGTGGGCAATGCCACGGTTAGTGGGATTAGTCAGCACGCCGACGACTGTTCCCTCCGTTGTGACAAATACCCGGCAAATCCGCTAGCAGGGTGCGCAAGCACGAACGCGGCAGTCGGTGCTCGACAAACCGCGTCTTTTAGCCTCGTGCGCAATGGACACTTGCGCACTGTGACTGATGTTACGCATTCCTGAACGGGAGTCTAGAACTTTTTTGGCCAATTATTAAGAGACACCGAAAAGCTTTACCGTTTTGTGAGTAACGCCCGCCACCTCACCGCCTCGGTGAGCTCATGCCACACTGCGCAAATGAGGGCAACCACCGGCGATGTCGGGGGCATCTCGTATCGTGCGAAGTATGAACGAGATTACGTGGTGTGAGGGTCCCTTGATTGGCTTCGACACCGAGACGACCGGAGTGCGCACGGACAGTGATCGCATCGTGACGGCGGCACTGACCCAAGACGCGGGCGCGCGCACGTGGCTGATCAACCCTGGCGTTCCCATCCCACCCGGTGCCTCAGCCGTCCACGGCATCACCGACGACATCGCCCAACGCGACGGCGTCGCCCCAGAGAAGGCCCTAGCCGAAATCAGTGAGCATCTCAACGCGGCCGCCGAGGACGGGACCCCTATCGTGGCGTTTCGGGCTGGGTTTGACTTGACGATGCTCTCCTATGAGCTAGACCGCCACGGCCTAGCTCAACTGCCCTGGGACCAACTGCGGGTCATTGACCCGTCAGTGCTGGATAAACAAGCAGATCGGTTCCGGCGAGGCAAACGCAAGCTGGAAAACGTCTGCGAACACTACGCGGTGAGCTTGCAAGACTGGCACACTGCCGAAGCCGACGCACAGGCAGCGGTGGCCCTCGCACGCGCGATCGGCCGCACCTTCCCTGACCTGGCCCGCCTGGCCCCGGCTGATCTTCATGCGGCCCAAGTGGGCTGGTTTGCCGAAGACGCGGCCTCCCTCGAAGCGTTCTTCCGGTCAAAAGGACGCGACGAGACAGTCGACCGGCGTTGGCCGCTAAGCCGCTGAGTAGATCTTCCCAGCACAAAGGTGGACCCCGACCGATCCGGTCGGGGTCCACCTTGCGTGTTTGGCGCGCTTAGCGCGGCGCGCTGCGCGAACGTCTCACCGCTTGTGGCTCGCGTGGGCCAGAGACGACCTAGGCCGACTCTCCGTTGTATTCCTCTTCGATCTCGAAGGGGTACAGGCACTCGTATTCGTCTTCGTGGAATCGTGGCACGTCGATGCAGTCGCGGTTCTGGGTTTCCAAGGGCTGACCCATGGGCACTCGCATTGTCACCGACTCGCCCGAGGCAAACGTGAATTCGAGGGTCAACAGCTGCCCGGAGGTGAAGTCCTCGTGGAGACCCTCCACTTGCAGGAAGAATTCGTTCTGTTCCAGGAGTGCTAGACGGCCAGAGGGGCCGATCTCCAGCGAGAAGTCGGACTCACCGGAGACGCTGTCGGCCTCGGTGGTCTCTGTTTCCTCACTGGCCTCGTCCTCGGTTGACTCCTGCTCACCGTTGTCGGTGCCGTTGTCCTCGCCCTCTTCGGGACCATTCTCCGTGCCGTTGTCCTCGTCGCCTTCGGCGTCGTCTTCCTCGGCCGGGTCTTCGTCGGGCTCGGGGGCCGAACCGGTCACGAGCGTGACGGCGTCGGCGTCGGGAGAGGTGACGTCAACCAGGCTGTCGCTCTCCTGCCCCCGGTTGGCGATGAACACGCGCAGGGGGGCATTGTCACCGGCCTGATAGCCCTCCAGCCCCGGGTACTCGACCTGGACGTCACGCAGGAACATCTCGCCAGCTTCGGCGTCCGCGCCCGCGATGGCCGGAGGTTTGGTGTCAGTCCAGGTAACCTGGCCCGCGCCGCAGGCGGACAGGGCCATTGCCGCTACGGCTCCTACCGCAATTGCAGATACCCGCGTCATGGAGTTTGCCGTAGCCACAGCACACCCTTTCTCGTTCGTTGGCACACGATGCGACGTCGATGACGTCGCAACCCGCGCTTGAAGGCAAGAATCCTCATTCGACCGACCACATTCGCACACCATCGCGGTGAACTATTCGATGCGGTCGCCGGAGGCTCTAGGCCGAATGGGGCTCAAGGTCTCTTCCTCCACGCGCGCGGAGGAGTTCAGGCATAGCCTAATAGAAGCCCTCGCCCCCTAGTAGGCAACCCGGACACCCCGCGTGGTCGCGGTCACTGAAAGCGCACGTGACGCGGTCGCGGGACTGCAATCTACGCCTCAATGCGGCGATCTGAGAACGATTCATACTCGCGCCTGCCGTAGAGTAATTGATCACATACGGGCTGACCTGCGGATTCGATGCACTGCGGTTACCCGATCCGGAGCGCTTACGTGTTACTCTAGACACAGCGAAAGGGGTTTCGATCCTATGGGTTTTAGTGTCGGCGAGACCGTTGTCTACCCCCACCACGGGGCCGCACTCATTGAAGCTGTCGAAACTCGCAACATCGGCGGTGTCGAACAAGACTACCTAGTGCTGCGAGTGGAACAAGGCGACCTGACGGTGAAAGTGCCAGCCAAGAACGTGGAAATGGTTGGCGTCCGCGAGGTAGTCGGTTCCGAAGGGCTCAATGAGGTCTTTGAAGTACTGCGTGCTCCGCACACAGAAGAACCAACGAACTGGTCGCGGCGTTACAAGGCGAACGTGGAAAAGCTCGCCTCTGGTAACCCGCTCAAGATTGCCGAGGTCGTCCGCGATCTCTGGCGTCGCGATAAGGAACGCGGTCTATCAGCCGGCGAAAAGCGCATGCTGACCAAGGCTCGCGAAATCCTCGTCGGGGAAATTGCGCTGGCAGAAGACAGCACAAAAGACGAAGCCGAGTCCCTGTTGGACAAGGTACTTCTGTCTGAAGCCCCGGTTGCATAGAGTAACTCCGGCGCCACTGTTCGCCATAACCGTGTATTGACCACACGGCGTTTCCCGTTGCGTAAAAGTAGCGAACGCCAGGCCAGAGCACACTGCGCCAGGTACGACGAACAGCGACAAGACCGGGTTCATCACTACAACGGCTACGGAACATCGGCTACAAGATGATGCCTACAAACGACGAGGACCGTGACTCACTTCAAGGTGATGTCACGGTCCTCATTCCTGCCGCTGGGCAGGGCCTGCGCTTGGGAGGAACCCTCCCCAAGGCCCTACGACTCCTGCGCGGACGCACCCTCCTTCAACACGCCGTTGACCGTGCCGCAGCAGCACCCTCGGTGTCCGCGATCATCGTCGCGGCACCACCCGGATGGGAGGAGCAGGTTCGCCAACAGCTCTCCTGGTGCCCACTAGTCACTGTCACCACCGGAGCGCAGAATCGCCAAGCCTCGGTGGCAAAGGCCCTCGCGTTGGCCCCCAGGGCCGATATCGTGCTCGTTCACGACGCGGCCCGGGCCCTCACCCCGCCAGCCATCTTCGAAGCAGTCGCCGCGGCGATCCGATCCGGAGCCGACGCCGCCGTCCCCGCACTGGCGGTAACGGACACCATCAAGGTCGTCGACGCCGAAGGCATCGTCACTGCCACCCCACAACGTGAAAACCTGCGTGCCATCCAGACGCCGCAGGGCTGTCGCGCCGACCTTCTGGCCCGAGCACACGCGGCCTCCTTCGATGTGGCGACCGATGACGCCGGCCTCATCGAACGACTCGGAGGCCGGGTTAAAACTGTCCCCGGCTCCCATATGGCCATGAAGATCACTCATCCGGCGGATATGGAATGGGCCCAACACCTACTCGATACAGTGGGGGACGCGAACCAAGGAGGCTAATTCACGTGGGCGACAACAGGGCAGAATCCCCTCAACCGCGCTTGGGCCGACCCGATCCGCACCAGCCTTCGCAAGCGGCCTCGTTCGGGGAAGCCGCCCCATTCGCCATCGGCCACGGCACCGATGTGCATCGTTTCGATGCGGACAGCGAGTGTTGGGTCGCCGGTCTCAAATGGGACGACACGCTCGGCCTCTCAGGGCATTCGGATGGAGACGTCGCCGCCCATGCCGCCTGCGATGCCCTATTCTCGGCCGCTGGCATCGGCGATTTGGGGTCTAACTTCGGCACAGCCCGACCCGAATGGGCCAACGCCGCCGGAGTCACCCTGCTCTCCGAAGCGGCCCGCCGCGTACGCGACCATGGCTGGGCCATCGGGAACGTGAGCATACAAATCATCGGCAATCGACCCAAGATCGGTACCAGGCGCGAGGAGGCGCAAGCCATCCTGGCCCAAGCAGTAGGGGCCCCGGTACGGTTGAGTGCCACGACCACCGACGGGCTCGGCTTCACCGGCCGAGGCGAGGGGCTGGCGGCAACCGCCGTAGCTCTTCTGTACCGCTAGATTCCGTGATGCGAGCGTATTGGGCCACATGACTGACGACGACTTCACCGGACTGACGATTCCCGAGCGCCTAGAACGCGCCGAACTCATGTATGACCTCGGCCAGCTGCCCGACGCCAAGCACGAGGTCGAGGCCGCGCTCCACATCGACCCGTTCCATACCGATGCCAACGCGATGAAAGCCGTCGTCGAACTGGCCGATGGCGACGCCGACAACGCCTTGGCCTCTGCCGGAACAGCGCTCCAGCTCGACCCGTACCACTCTCGCGCGATGATCACTCGTGGTTACGCCCTCGCCGCTCTCAAACGCCGCGACGAGGCCATGCAGGCCGCGGCCAACATCCTAGACACCGACCACTCTTCGTGGCTATATCAAGTGCACTATGCCCTCATCACTCGCCAAGTGAAGAACGGACAGCACACCATCGACGCGGCATGGAATGCGGTCCATCTTGCGCCCGATGAGCCCCGCGCGCATCTGGCGCTAGCGGTGGTCGCCGCCGATTTGGGCTTGGACGACCTGTCGAAGCGGGCCCTCGCAGCCGCGCAACGGCTTGACCCGGAAGCCATCACCAAGGTTGAGGACCTCGCCGAAGGACGCACGATCTCCTCGCGGGGCGCGGTCTCGGCTGACGGCACTGCCCAGTCGGCCGATGATGTCGCTGAGTCCTCCAGCGGTAAACGTCTGGGGAAGGGGGTGGCGCGGTTCTACGGCAATGCCCTCGGCACTGGCCAAGGCGCGGCGCATGATCCGCGGCAAGAACGCCGCCCGGCCGGCCGGCACAACCTGTTCACCGGGCCGATGTTGCCGCCGATCCTATTGGGCATCGGCTCAATCTTCGGTGTGGTCTTTCTGTTCTCCCTGGTGGGCCCCGACGAGTTGACAGGCGGGCGCATTTTCATGGGGGTTATCGCCGCAGCGGCGCTGATCGGCTGGTATTTCAAGCGCGAACCCCAGTCGGGCGATAGTTCCGAGCGCTGACTCCGTGGCCGAGGCTCCGGGGCCACAACAAGTGTCCTGAACCCGACTCAAGTACACCTTTGCGACCTAGTGTGTCGCATGAGAATTATGAGAATTTATACGTAGTTTTGCTCGTATGGTGACATACGAACACGAAATGCCGCTGACTCTACTGCGGCACCATCCCGAGAGCGGGCCAGCTCTTGTCACTCGGCTGCTAGGCCTCGAGCTACCGGCCTACACCTCGGTACAGCCTGCCTCAGAGGCGCTGACCACCACCTATCCTCCCGAGCTGAACTGTGACGGGGCCGGGGTCCTCTACGACGACGAGGGTAGGGCTGTAGCGGCGCTCATAGTCGAGATGCAGATGAGCCACGATCCCGACAAGCAATACACCTGGTTCGCCTACTTGGCGAACCTGTGGAGAAGAGTCAAGTGCCCCACTCACCTCATCGTGATCTGTCCGGGGAGAGGCACGGCCAAACGAGCCCGCGAAGCAGTGACAATCGGGCACCACGGCATGTGCTTCGCGCCAACTGTACTGGGACCAGACAACATCCCCGAGGTGATCGAACCGGTCACAGGGCCAGACAGCCTCCTGCTCACCTTCCTGTCGGCATTGGTACACCCCGACAGCGCTGCGCGGGAGGAAATCGGAAAGAACCTCAACGACGAATTCGGAGAACTCAGTGTTGACCAGGCAGTCGAGTATGCTAAATGTGCGCTCGCAACGTTCAAGGAACCGATGCGCATGGTTATGGAGGGGCTGATGAAAACGGAGAAGTACGACTATCATCGCGCGCTGCTGGGTGACTCAGCCGACACCTACCTGGCACGCGGCAAGGCTGAAGGCATTGCCGAGGGCAAAGTCGAGGGCAAAGTCGAGGGCAAGGCCGAGCTGATATTCGTCCTCATCGCATCGCGCGGAATCACGGTGACCGAAGAGCAACGGCAACGTGTTAGCCAATGCCGCGACAGCGAACTACTCGATTCCTGGGCAGTCAAGGCCATGAACGCCACCGAAGCCGCCGACATCTTCGGCTAATCTCCACATAGCATTCGCGGTGGTGGGTAGGCAATGAAATCGAAGTTGTCTCCCACTACCGATCACCTAAGCGGCCATTGGCTGACATGAGATCGTCATCAGCCTCGACCTGTGGCTTCATCCGCAGCCATTGATATGCCGGGACCTATAACGAGGCTCATGCGAAAGTGCACATTCAAGGCCGCAGGAGGCGAAGTCTAGGCAGGTAGACGAGCCGACGAGGACCCCGAGAGTGTTTTTGTGCGAACCTCGACCTGTGAAGTTCCCGATCTCAACCTCAGGCTCGGCATCCCTTTCCAAGAATTCGGTGAGCTGATCATCAAAGCGGCCAGGGCCGAAACGATCGCCCTCTGCGTTGAGGCTCGCAGCGCTCTCCCACTTCGCTGACCCATCGTCCACAGTGTTGCTAATCACTGTCACGAAGGAGACTCGTCTCTGTCGGTGAGCGCGCTGAAGTCATACCGTGGAGAAGTCTCGTCCATCGACTCGGGCAGCATGTGGACTTCGTATTTCGTAGGCATCGCCTCCAGCGGTTGGATCAACCGTTCACCTCGGAAACGGATTACAGCCCGACCTGGAGTCACACGAGGTTGGCATCGTCGCCGGTCTCGCATTGCCACGCCAACATTTCGGGAGCGACATGCCCTTGCCGCTGATCGTCCTCGCCATCGGTGCCTTCGGCATCGGGATGACCGAATTCGTCGTCATGGGCATCCTCCCCAACGTCGCCGAATCCCTCGATGTCTCCCTGCCCAGCGCCGGGTTGCTCATCTCCGCCTACGCCCTGGGGGTCGTGGTTGGCGCGCCCATGATCACCATGGTCGCCACCAAAATGGAACGCAAAAAGTTCCTACTCATCCTCATGGGCTGCTTTACCGCCGCCAACATGTTGTCGGTGATCGCACCCGACTACTGGACGTTGCTGGGCTCACGTTTCCTCTCCGGCCTGCCGCACGGGGCCTACTTCGGCGCCGCCGCCGTTGTCGGGGCGGGGATGGTCTCCTTCGACCGCCGCGCCCGCGCCATAGCCGTGATCATGTCCGGCCTGACCCTGGCCACCGTATTCGGCGTTCCGCTCGGGACGCTCGTAGCCCAGCAGACCAGCTGGCGCTTTACCTTCCTCATCGTCACCGCGATCGGCCTGATCACCATGATCGCCATCCATCGCACCGTCCCCAATCAGGCTGACCTGATTGCCCCGACCAGCCCGCAGGCCGAAGTCAGAGCGTTGGGAAACCGTCGGGTCGTCATGACACTGTTGACCGGAACAATCGGGTTTGGTGGCCTGTTCGCCTGCTACGCCTACATCACGCCGATCCTGACCGACGTCACCGGCTTCCGGCCCACGACCGTGGCGTTCATTCTCGCGCTGACCGGCATCGGATTCACCGCCGGAAACTTCATTGGCGGGCATGTGGCCGACCTATATCCGCAAAAGGGCCTATACGTCGCCTTTAGCAGCCTCGCGGTCGCCCTGACGGCGATGTATTTCAGCGTCGAAACCCCCGTGGCCGCCGTCGTCGCGGCGTACATCATGGCCAACACGGCCGGAATGATCAGCCCGATTCTGCAACGGCTCCTCCTCGACGCCGCACACGAAGCACCGTCGCTGGCCTCGGCCTTGCACCACTCGGCGTTCAACCTCGCCAACGCTCACGGCGCGTGGCTGGGTGGCATGGCCATCAGCCTCGGGTTCGGGCTAGCTTCCCCGATCCTGGTGGGCACCGCTTTGGCCCTGACGGGACTGCTGCTATCGGTCGGTGTCGCCTGGGCCCACCGCGATAAACCACCGCTGGGTGCCGCTCCAGCCACCTCGGAAGTCACTGCCGAGGCACAGCTCAAGGGCTGATACGAGCGCTCCTGTCCGGGGAAAGGTCGAGCCGCCGCAGCAGCTGCGCGTTCAGCGCCACCACGATGGTCGATGCCGACATCAGCATGGCCCCGATCGACATGGGCAGCACAAAACCCACCGACGCCAGCGCTCCCGCTGCCAGCGGCACCGACACCAGGTTGTACCCGGCGGCCCACCATAGGTTCTGTTTCATCTTTCGGTAGCTGGCGCGCGAGAGCTCGATGACCGACAGGACCGACCGTGGATCGTCGCTGGCGAGAATGACTCCGGCGGAGGCAATCGCCACGTCGGTTCCCGCGCCAATGGCGATGCCGACGTCAGCTTGCGCGAGTGCGGGCGCGTCATTGACGCCGTCGCCGACCATGGCGACCTTTCGTTTCTCCTCTTGAAGTTCCTTGACCTTTCCGGACTTGTCCTCGGGGCGCACTCGGGCGAACACGCGGTCAATGCCCAACTGCGCGGCGACAGACTGGGCAACGGCTTCGGCGTCACCGGTGATCATGACAACCTGGACGCCTCGCTCATGCAATGCCGAGACTGCCGCTTGCGATTCGGGCCGGATCTCATCGGCGAGTTTCACAGCCGCGATAAGCTCCCCATCGGCAAGGACGTGCAGGATGATCGCCCCGTCAGATCGCCACTGTTGGGCAATCGCCAGTTCAGATTGGCCTTGCTCTTCCAATAGGTAGGGCCCGCCGACGCGAACTTGTTGCCCAGCAACGGTTGCCGTGACTCCAACGGCTGGGGCGGACGTGAAGTCGGTGGCGGCGGGTATGGACAGGCCACGGCCTCGAGCGGCTTTGACGATCGCGACGGCCAGCGGGTGTTCACTGTCCATTTCGGCCGCTGCGGCAAGGGTGAGAACGTCGTCCTCTCGCCAGTCGCCCACGGTCTCAATGGCAGTCACGGTTGGTTCACCTTTGGTGAGCGTGCCTGTCTTGTCGAAAAGTACCGTGTCGACGGTACGCATGCGCTCCAGCGCGAGGCGGTCCTTGACCAGGATTCCGCCGCGGGCGGCGCGTTCGGTGGCAATGGAGACGACCAAGGGAATCGCGAGCCCCAGCGCGTGCGGGCAGGCGATTACGAGCACGGTGATGGTGCGAACTACGGCGGCATCGGGCACTCCCAATACCGTCCAGATCACGGCGGTGATGGCGGCGGCACTCAGCGCGAACCAGAACAACCATCCGGCTGCGATGTCGGCTAGCCTTTGCGCTCGCGAAGAGGAGTTTTGAGCGTCGGTGACGAGACGCTGAATCCCTGCCAGCGCCGTGTCGTCGCCGATCGCGGTCACTTCCACGCGAACGCCAGAGTCTGCCGCGACGGTCCCGGCTACCACGTGGTCGCCGACATCGCGGCGCACTGGGCGCGACTCGCCGGTGACCATCGATTCGTCCATGCTGGCCGAGCCGTCGATAATGCGGCCGTCGGCGGGCACCGTTCCACCCGGACGCACGACGATGACGTCACCGAGCTGGATGTCTGCCGGAGAGATGGTGACGATGTGGCTTCCTTCGACCCGTTCGGCTTCGTCGGGCAGTAGTGCCGCCAGGGAGTCGAGTGCCGAGGTGGTTCGGGCGAGCGAACGCATTTCGATCCAGTGGCCCAGCAGCATGATGATCACTAGTAGCGCCAGTTCCCACCAGAAGTTCAGTTGCCCATCGAGGATTTTGAGGCTGGCTCCCCATGAGGCGACGAAGGCGACGGTGATGGCTAGGCCGATGAGCAGCATCATGCCTGGTGCGCGGTTCTTGATCTCTCCGATCGCCCCGGTGAGGAATGGCTGACCGCCCCAGAGGTAGACGACGGTGCCTAGCAGGGGCGAGACCCAGGGCACCCAGGCCAGGTCGGGAAGTTGGTAGCCCAGGAGCATGGCGAACATGTCGTTGAATATGACCACGGGTATGCCCAGGGCCAGCATGATCCAAAAGAGGCGGCGAAACTGTCCTACGTGGTCTCCGTGTCCGCCTTGTGCGTGGTCGTGGTGGGAGTGGGAGGCGCCGGGCTGGTCGTCCGGGGCGCTGTGCCCCTGGTCGGGGTCGAGGTGACTGGCGTGCTGGGCCAGACCCGGGCCCGAGCGCGCTGAGTCGTGGTGGTGTGGCTGCTCCATAGGTACTCCCCCGTTCGATCGTACGGATCGGTTGAGCGCTGGTGGTGGTTTCGGTGTTTGTGGCCCGTGGCGAACCCTGGTTGTCCGCCACGGGCTAGTGGGTTAAGCCAACAGTGGCGTAGGCGGCGGGGTCTTCGTCGAACATTGGGCCGCAGGTTTCGCAGCACAGCCAGTACCGCTGTCCCAGGTAGTCGCGGTAGAGGCCTGCTGCTTCGGCTTCGCTTTTGATGACGGTGCTGCCGGGCATGACCGGGCAGTCGACGATGTCCTCGGCCTTGGTGGCGGCCAGCGTTTCGGCCGACGGGTGGTGGCAGCCGCTGGGGGCTGGTTGGTCGGGTTCGTGTGATGCCATAAGTTATTCCTCCTCCATATACCCACTAGGGGTATCCTTAAGACCTGTATACCCCATGTGGGTATTACCGACAAGGGGCTCGGCTAAGAATTCTGGTTGCCAGGTGCCGAAGTGAGTTCAGTTTCCTCTCGTGCCACACTCCCCGTCGGGGGGATATGCCGCAAGCGCGTGGCAGCGATGATCGATGCCACGACGGCGATACCAGCGGCCACCGCCGAGGCCACATTAAGACCACTAGCAAAGGCGGCCCGAGCTGCTTCCAGCAGCGAGACGCTGATGTCTGCCGACACTTGCCCAGCCCCGGCGATGGCACCGTCGAGGCTGTCTTCCGCTGCGGCCCGCACTTGGGCCGGCGTCTCAGAGGGAAGCGTGTCGGCTATCTCGGAGCGATAGGCCGCGACACCTATGCTGCCCACGACGGCGACACCCAACGAAATGCCTAGGTCGTTCGCGGTTGTGGCGAGGCCAGAAGCAGCGCCTGCCTTCTCTGGCTTCACTGATCCGACCACAAGATCAGTCGTCAATGCCATCGACGGGGCCACGGCCGGATAGAGAATGATGAAGCCTGCTAGAACCAGCGGCAGCCCAGAGGTGCTGTTCACTTGCGTCAACAACAGATAGCCAATGACTTGGACGGCCAAGCCCGTAGCGATCACATTTCCGGGCCGGACTCGCCGCGCCAGCATGGGCGAAGACACCGCCACCACGATGAGCAGAAGCGCCGCTGGCAATATCGCCAGCCCAGTCTGAAGCGGCGACAAGCCCATAACAAGCTGCAAGTGCTGTGTGAGCAGGAAATAGACCCCTCCCAGGGCTGCCGCCGACAGGATGAACACACTCAGGGCCCCGCTAACGGTGGGGTTGGCGAACAGTCGCACATCCAGCAAGGGCGCTGGCAGCCGCAGCTGGCGGGCCACGAACCAAATCCCGAAGGCCACCCCCATGGCGATCGCCGCAGCAGCTATCGCTACCGAACCGTCCCCAGCTAGGCGTTTAACGCCATAGATTGCGGGTAGCAAAGTCGCCAGCAAAATTGCGGCGCTCATAACGTCAAGTTTTCCCGCGTTCGGATCCCTATGTTCAGGCAGCAACAGCGGCGCGGCGATAAAGACCAGCGCCATTACTGGAACGGCCACCAGGAACGTCGAGCGCCATGAAAACAACTCCAGCAATACGCCGCTGAGCAATGGCCCGAGTGCAACTCCGGCCGAAATACCCGCCGCCCAAAGCCCGATGGCGACACCGCGCTGCTTGACGTCATTGAACATAGCGAAGATCAGCCCGAGGGTCGCGGGCATTTGGGCTGCGGCGGCAATACCGAGCACGGCCCGCCACAGGATCATCATCGACGGGTCGTTGGTGAAGGCGGCGAGGACTGACACCAGTCCGAACACCGCCGCCCCCGCCATGAGCAGCATCCGTCGCCCCACTTTGTCGCCCAGTACGCCCATGGCGACTAGGAAGCCAGCCATGAGAAACCCGTAAATGTCGAGAATCCACAGCAACTGGGTGCTGCTCGGGTGCAGGTCTGCGGCCATATGGGGTGCGGCCAGAAACAGGATCGTGAGCATCATGAACAGGAGCATCGAGGGAAGTATCAGTAGAGCGAGCCCCATCCATTCACGTCGCCCCGCTGTGTGGCCGGTCGCCAGATTCACATCAGACATCAGGTGCCACCTCGGTTTCACACCGTCGGTAAGTCATTGTTTCTCCTCAATTGAGATATACCCCTGGGGGGTAATGGCGAATTCATTTATACCCCCTATGGGTATATGACGCAAGGGCCCCAGGCATATCAGCGCCGCCGCCCAGACGGAGGGCGGCGGCGCTGATATGCCTCATTCAATTGCGGATGAAGGGCTGTCGAAGGTTCCTTAGGCGACTGCGCGGGCGAAACGGCGGCCAGACCAAACCACCATCAGCAGCGTGAATGCCCCAAGGATCACTCCGGCCTGCCAGACGACTGGGTCGTCATAGCTGCCAACGAAAAGGGCCCGGGCCGCGTTGACCGCGTAGGCGAACGGGTTGAAGGCGGCAAGCGTCTGCAACCAGCCCGGGGCCAATGCCATGGGCAACATGATGCCCGACAACAAAATCACCGGCTGCGTCACTGTGTTCAATAGCGGAGCGAGCGCATCTTCGCTCTTTGTCATCAAGGCAAGGCCGTAGGAAATCGCCGAGAGCATGATCGTGATCAGGACGACCAGGCCCATGAGCATAAAGAGACCTTCCCAGTAGATGGTGGTGCCAGCCAACGGAACACTGAGCAAGATCAACAGGGCCACTTGGAAGATCATGCCAACCACGATCGATCCACAACGCCCCAAGAGGAGCGCGAAGCGGGATACGGGCGTGACCCGCATCCGTTCGATGACGCCTTCGCGCAGCTCGGCTATGAGCGCAAACCCCACGGAGATGGAACCAAATAGCGCCATCATGATGAGCAGACCTGGGAGGAATGTCTCCATGACGCCGCGTTCGAAACCGGGCATGTCCTGCATGCCGTTCAGCAGGGGCCCGAAGAGGACGAGGTAATACAGCGGTTGGATGAGCATGACGAACAGCCATATGGGCTGTTTGATTTGCAAGAGGATTCGCCGCTCGAAGACCAAATAAGTGTCGCGGAAGAATTTCATTGGGTGTTACTCCTGAGTTGCTGCGCTTCCTCTAGAGGCGCAGGTGAAAGAGCGCGGTTCGTCTTCTGGCCTCGCGATGCGAAACATGACGCATGGGGCAACTCGACGTTCGCCCCCTGGGCAAAAGAGAGACCGCACCAGGGAATCGGCGCGACTACTCGTCGCGGAGGGACCGGCCGGTCTGCTTCAAGAAAACGTCATCCAAGCTGGGGCGATGCAACTCGATCGAAATCGGGGAAATGTCGGCGGCGTCGAGTTCACGCAGCAAGAGCGGGACTGCGGAGCCCCCCTCGTCCACATAGAGCCGCAGCGTGACGATGCCGGCGGGATCAGGTTCACTTGATTCGATTTCTCGCACAAAGGAGCGCTGCCGCAATAGTTCTTCGGCTCGGGGCGCATCGCCATTGACTCCAATAAGGACGAGGTCGCCCGAGACCTCTTGTTTGAGCTGGGCAGGGGTGCCTTCGATCACGACCGCCCCTTCGTCCACAATCACCAGGCGGTCGCATAGGGCGTCGGCCTCGTCCAGATAGTGCGTGGTGAGGACGACGGACGTACCCCAATCCCGGAGCCTGCGTACTTCCTCCCACATGTGGGCGCGCGATTGCGGGTCAAGCCCGGTTGTCGGTTCGTCCAGGAACAGCAACTGCGGCTCATGCATGATGCCCAGCGCGATGTCGAGCCGACGGCGCTGACCACCCGAGTAGGTCTTCGAAGGCCGATCGGCGAAGTCAGCCAGTTGGAAGGCCTGGAGGACCTCCCCGGCTCGCTGGGCGGCGTCTTTTTTACGCATGCCGTAGAGGCGCCCCTGGTGGACGAGCTCGGCTCGGGCGCTGACCTCGCCCCAGGTGCCGCCTGCTTGGCCGACGTAGCCGATGGATTGCCGCACTTTAGCGGGTGCGGCGAGTAGATCGTGTCCGCATACGGTCGCTTCGCCTGCGGAGGGCTCGATCAAAGTGGCCAGCATCCGCAGCGTCGTGGTTTTTCCGGCGCCGTTGGTGCCAAGTAGGCCGAAGATCTCGCCTTCCTTGACTGACAGATCGACGCCGCGAACGGCCTCGACACTCTTACCGCGGGTGGTGAAGGTCTTTTTTAGACCTTTGGTCTGGATCAACATGGAAACCTCAAGGGTGAACGATTCTGTTGGTGGGTGTTGGGCGGTGATGCCGTGCAGTGCCATGGCCTGCCTGGAGCGTTTCGAGCAAAGACACAAGTACATCCGTTGGGTACGGCATACACGACCACCATCATAGTCAACGTTGACTATAGCGGAGCGCTGCCTTTACCCGCAACCCATTTACCACTGGCGCGCCGATGGGAACACGGGCACGCAGGCAGCCAGCTGGACACTGATAGCTCTTTGTTCAGCTACGACAGCTGTTTTTCCATCACATCAATCCCAGCGGCAGCCAGGTCGCCCTACCTAACGCACCCACGCCGATAATCGCGACCAACAGACCATTTATGGATAAATTTGACTAAGATTCTCTAGTCCAAACAGGCATATAGACACCGGTAATCGCGTGGCAGAGCTGGACCCGCATAAGCGCGCCTCCCACACTGGCGAAAGCTACTCAAGCTTGACGTAAGCTGCGGCATATGTGGAGCACTCGACTTTTCGTTCTCGGCCTCGTACGGTGGCTGGGGCCCATACACGGCTACGACGTGCATCAAGAACTGACCAGCTGGAGCGTCCCCGGCCTCCACGAGATCAAGCCCGGCTCGATCTACCACGCACTCAAGAAACTCACCGGTGAAGGACTGCTCGAGGTCGACTCCACCGAGCAGGACCCCGGCCGCCCGGCCCGCACCACCTACCGCATCACAGCGGCCGGAGAATCCACATTTCACTCGATCCTGCGCCAACGGCTATGGGATGAAAACACCAACATGCACGACTTCGGCGTCGTATGGGCCTTCGCCCCAGCCCTGGCCGACTCCGAGGCCATCGCCGCCCTGCAACGGCGCGCCGAGTACCTCCAGACGCAGATGGATACGCTCACCGCCGATATCGCCGCTCGCTCCACCACATCCGACAAGTCCCGCTCGGATTACCTACCCCCACACGTGCGCTCTATGCTGCGACTAGTGATCCAGCAATTGGCCGTGGCCGCCGATTGGTGTGACGAAACGGCGGCGCGGATCGAAGCGGGTGAGCTTGATATCGGAACAGACCCTAGCGTGGAAGAGGCTCGTCTATGGCGTGAGAGCATCAGGCGAGAGAGAATGAAAAAATTCGACAAGGGAAACTAGCCACTAGCTACAAACCTTGTCCCCTAATGTCGGCTTTTGGGCACTTGCAGTAACCCTGTGTGGTGCCACTCACCCGATGCGGCCATTAGACTCCAGGCCGGACCCTCAGGAGGAAAAAGTGCGCAAGGTGCTCATCGCCAACCGTGGCGAAATCGCAATCAGAGTAATCCGCGCCTGCAATGATGCAGGCATCGCCAGTGTCGCCGTGTACGCGGATTCCGACCGCGATGCCCCGCACTCCCTGCTGGCCGACGAAGCCTACGCCCTCGACGGTCTCACCGCCGTCGACACCTACTTGCGCATCGACAAGCTGATCAGCATCGCCCAGCGCGCCGAAGTTGACGCCGTCCACCCCGGCTACGGCTTCCTCAGCGAAAACGCCGACTTCGCCCAAGCGGTCATCGACGCGGGACTCACTTGGATCGGACCCACCCCGCAGGCGATTCGCGATCTGGGCGACAAGGTCACCGCCCGCCACATCGCCGCCCGAGCGGGCGCGCCACTCGTACCCGGCACCAAGGACCCCGTCACAGGCTCCGATGAAGTCAAGGCCTTCGCCGAAGAGCACGGGCTACCCGTAGCGATCAAAGCCGCCTTCGGCGGCGGTGGACGTGGCCTCAAGGTCGCCCGCGAAATGGGCGAGATCGCCGACCTGTACGACTCTGCTGTACGCGAGGCCGAGGCCGCCTTTGGCAACGGGCAGTGTTTCGTCGAGCGCTACCTCGACCGCCCCCGCCACGTGGAAGCTCAGGTCCTGGCCGACACCCACGGCAATGTCGTGGTCGTCGGTACCCGCGACTGCTCGCTACAGCGTCGTCACCAAAAGCTAGTCGAAGAAGCACCCGCCCCGTTTCTGACTGATGAACAGCGGGAACGCATTCACGCTTCCTCCAAGGCCATCTGTCTGGAGGCCAACTACCACGGTGCCGGTACCGTCGAATTCCTCGTCGGCCAAGACGGCACCATCTCCTTCCTCGAAGTCAACACCCGCCTCCAAGTCGAACACCCGGTTTCCGAAGAAACCACCGGGCTGGACCTGGTGCGCGAACAGTTCCGGATCGCCGCAGGCGAGAAGCTGGCCTTCACCGAGGACCCCACGCCTCGTGGCCACTCGATCGAATTCCGTATCAACGGCGAAGACCCCGGACGTAATTTCCTGCCCGCCCCCGGCACGGTCACTAAACTGCGTCTGCCCTCAGGGCCGGGTGTCCGGGTTGACACCGGCATCGAAGAGGGATCGGTTGTCGACGGCAACTTTGACTCTTTGCTGGCCAAGGTCATCATCACCGGCGCCACTCGTGAAGAGGCGCTGCGCCGCTCCGCTCGCGCGCTGGGCGAGATGGAGGTGGAGGGCCTAGCCACCGCGCTCACCTTCCACCGCGCCATCGTCAAGGACCCGGCGTTCACCTCCGAGCCCTTCAGCGTCTACACCCGTTGGATCGAAACCGAATGGGCGGGCGTGGAGCCTACCGAGGTCACTCCCGTGGCCGCGCCGGAGGCTGAGGAACACACCAACGTGGTCCTCGAAGTCGGCGGCAAACGCATCGAAGTCAAACTGCCCGCCAGTTTCGCCGCCGCAGCCCCTGCCCCAGCGGCGAAGAAAGAGCGCCGTCAGCGTAAGAAGACGGGCGGCTCCGGTGGCGGCGCGGCCGTCGGCGGCGACGCGCTGCCCTCGCCGATGCAAGGAACGATCGTGAAGGTCGCCGCCGACGATGGACAATCGGTCGAAGCCGGTGACACAATTGTGGTGCTAGAAGCGATGAAGATGGAGCAGCCCATCGAAGCGCACAAGTCCGGCACGGTCACCAATCTCAACGTCACAGTGGGAGACGTGGTCTCGGCCGGAGTGGCGTTGTGCCAAATCGTCGACTAAGCACTCTCGCCCGTTAGGGCAAGTGCGGCGAACTGGCTGGTAGAGCCGCAACACGCAGCCCTACGATCCAACCCATGAGCTTGACTAGCAGCCTGGCGGTAACCACCCCAGGCTGCTTTTATGTGCAAAGCTCCCCACTTTGGGACAAGCGCGCCAGAGGCCATCGCTGTAGGGCACAATGGCACCGCAGCCGAACGACAACCACGGCCGATGGCCGTCGGAACTGGGGATTATCCATGCGATTCATCCACGATGTTCAACCCGAACACGACTTGACCTACGCGGACGTGTTCATGGTCCCCAACAAATCCGCCGTCAAGTCGCGTCTCGCGGTCGACTTGAGCACGTCGGACGGGACCGGTAACACCGTGCCGATCGTGGCCGCGAACATGACCGCGGTCTCGGGACGACGCATGGCCGAAACCCTGGCTCGTCGAGGCGGCATCGCCGTGATTCCGCAGGACATCCCACTCGATGTCGTCGCCGAAAACATCTCCTGGGTCAAGCAACGACCGCTCGAATGCGATACGGCGATCACGCTGCGACCCTCCTCGACCGTCGGTGACGCTCTAGCGCTCATCCCGAAACGCTCCCACGGGGCCGTCGTCGTCATTGACGAGGAGAATCGGCCCGTGGGCGTGGTGACCGAGGCCGACTGTAGTGGTGTTGATCGATTCACGCAGGTGTCCGAGGTCGCCTCGACCGACCTCACCACGATCGAGGCGGGGACGAAGGACGAGGAAGCCTTCGACACCCTCGACACCGCCAACCATCGCCTGGCTCCCGTCATTGACGCCAACGGTCGCCTGCAAGGCGTACTCACCCGCTCAGGTGCCCTGCGAAACACTCTCTACACGCCCAACACCGACGCGGCGAACCGACTGCGCATCGCGGTGGCCATCGGGATCAACGGCGACGTTGAGACCAAAGCCCGCCGCCTCGTCGAGGCCGGGGCTGACGTGCTGGTCGTCGATACCGCCCACGGCCATCAAGACCGCATGGTGGAAGCCCTCAAGCTGGTTCGCGGCGCGGCACCAAACGTGCCGATCGCAGCGGGAAACGTTGTCACCACCGACGGGGTGCGCGAACTTGTCAAAGCGGGTGCCGACATCGTCAAGGTAGGGGTCGGCCCCGGCGCGATGTGCACCACCCGCATGATGACCGGCGTGGGCCGCCCACAGTTCTCCGCGGTCATGGAGTGCGCGGCCACGGCCCGCAAGCTCGGCAAACACGCCTGGGCTGACGGCGGCATCCGCCATCCGCGCGATGTGGCGCTGGCGTTGGCGGCTGGGGCGTCCAACGTCATGGTCGGCTCGTGGCTGGCGGGAACCTATGAGTCGCCTGGGGACCTCAATCACGATGCTGACGGTAAGCCGTACAAGGAGAATTTCGGCATGGCCTCCGCCCGCGCCGTTCGGCTCCGCACTAGTGGTGACACCCCATACGAACAGGCACGAAAGGCCTTGTTCGAGGAGGGTATCTCCACGTCCCGCATGTATCTGGATCGCCAGCGCCCTAGCGTGGAGGACCTGCTTGATTCGATCGTCGCCGGTGTCCGTTCCGCGGCAACCTATGCTGGCGCGTCGAATCTGGAGGAGTTCCATGAGCGGGCGACGGTGGGTGTGCAGTCAGCTGCCGGGTTTACCGAAGGCGCGCCGTTGTCGACTTGGTAGCGCCGGAGGGTTTCTACTCTCCTGTGGTGCCATCGATTTTCTCTCGCAGTAGGTCAGCGTGTCCATTGTGGCGCGCGTATTCCTGGATCACGTGTACATAGATCCACCGCAAGGTGCTGTTTCCCTTTCCGAAGGGGAACGGAAACTGGTCGTCGAGTTCGTGGGCGGAGGCCCGCTGGCGGGAGATGGTCACCGACTCGGTGAAGTTGGCGAAGTCTGTGCCCGCGTCTGCCTGCGCGACGCCTTCGAAGCAGGCATCTGGTCGTTCCATGGTGTGGTAGTAGCCGGGTACCTGTTCGCCGTCGAGGTTGAACCGAAACCAAAACAGTTCCACGTCGGCTAGGTGTCGCACGAGGCCCAGCAGGGAAATGCCGGTGTGGTCGAGCGGGGTTCGCTTGAGTTCGGCGGCGTTGAGTCCGGCGCATTTCATCATGAGAGTGTCGCGCTGCCAGTCGAGCATGTTCTCCAGCACAGCGCGTTCGCCCCCGGAAAAGTTGATGGCGACGCGCTGGGCCTGCGGCGCCGTCCAATTGTGTTCGCTCATGGTTCTCCTCTAAGGCTTCTTGGTGGCGACAGGGTGACGATTTGGGCATCGATCGACGCGATGCCGTGGCCGGGCGATGCTTCCACATCCGGTGACACTCACCGTATGGCATGGACACACTCGAAGCTGTCGCCGATCCCACGCGACGCCATATCGACGAGCTGGTCGCCACCGGGCCATTCTCGGCCGGGATATCGCCAAACAATTCCCCATCAGTCGGCCCGCTGCCTCGCAGCATCCAAAAGTACTGGTTGAAGCAGAGGTATTGCATCGGCGGCATGCGGGCACACGCCGCCTCTACTCACTACGACCCCAGGCGCTGGAGGAGGTCTCCGACTGGCTGGAGGCGCCAAGGCAACGATGGAACCGCACGTTGGACGCGCTGGAACAAGCCCTGGACGACCAAGCCACCTCTGATCGCAACTCGCCCGAAGCCATCACGAAGGAAACCCATACGGAGAAGGGCTCGTCATAAACGATTTGGGCCCGCATTACGGCACTTTGGGAGTCGACCCGAACGGAGCGTTCCGGCCACACTTCCAACGCCAGCTAAACCACTCGGTCGCAGATGTTTGGAAGGCCATCACCAACCCGGTTGCGCTGGAGACGTGGATGCCTGGGTGCACATTGGAGACCAAAACCGGCGGCAATTTCCGGTTCGACTTCGGGGAAGAGGGCGTGGCCACGGGCGAAGTCATCGAAGCCACCGCGCCCGGTGACAGCGGCACCATCGTCCATTCGTGGAACTGGGAGGGCACTGCGACCTCCCACGTCACCTGGCATCTAGTTGCGTCTGACACGGGCAGCACATTGACCGTGGAGCACCTGGAGTTGCCAAGAGAACCGCGGTTGACTTCGCCACCGGCTGGCACGCCATCCTCGACACGATTGAGCTCAGCCTCGCGGGCAAGCCACTCGATGAGGCCTGGTCATCCGTCGACACTCACTTCGCGGCGTATCAGGCCCAAGCGGACCAACACTAAGCCACCGGCCACGGTGCCTCGTGGCGACTCACTGTGACGTCGCGGCAATGTCATGACGAAGCGGTTGGCGACTAGGCAGGTTGACCGGGCCGATATCAGTTCTCGTACTCGACCAGCTGCCGCGCCGCTTCCGCGATCGAACCAGAGAGCGAGGGGTAGATCGTCAGGGTGCGCGCCACCTGCTCGACCGTGAGGCGTTGCTCCACAGCCAATGCGATGGGCGTTATCAGTTCGCTGGCACGCGGCGCGACGATCACCCCGCCAGCTACCAGCCCCGAGCCAGCCCGACAGATGAGCTTGACGAAACCCTCGGTGCGTTCGGACATCTTCGCCCTAGCGTTGCTGGCCAAGGGCAGCATGACAACGGTGGCGTCAAGCTTTCCGTCGTCGACTGCCTTTTGGCTGACGCCCACCGAGGCCAATTCCGGGTCAGTGAAGACGTTCGCGGCCACATTCGAAAGTTTGAGGGGCCGAACTGCCTCGCCCAGGGCGTGCCACATGGCGATGCGCCCCTGCATCGCGGCGACCGAGGCGAGGGCTTGCACCCCGGTGACGTCACCGGCGGCGTAAATGCCAGGCAGATTTGTTCGCGACACCTTGTCGACGGTGATGTAACCGTATTCGTTGACGTGAACCCCGGCGGCTTCGAGATTCATATCGCGGCTGTTGGGAATGGACCCCACCGTAATGAGGGCGTGGCTGCCACGAACGATCGTGCCGTCGGTCAACTCGACCTCGACTCCGGAGTCGGTGCGACGCACCGCCTCGGCGCGGGAACGGGAACGGATGTCCATGCCCCGGTTTTGGAACACGGTCTCAATAGCTTGTGCGGCGTCGGCGTCCTCATGCGGCATCACATGTTCACGAGAGGAGATCAACGTCACCTCCGAACCCATCGCCAAGTACGCGGAGGCAAATTCGGCACCGGTGACACCCGAGCCGACCACGACTAGCCGTTCAGGCAGCTCATCGAGGTCATAGACTTGCCTCCACGTCAGAATGCGTTCGCCATCGGGCTTGGCCGAGGGAAGCTCACGCGGAGTCGAACCAGTCGCCAACAACACCACGTCGACATCGATCGTGTAGCCATCGCCGCTGGAAGGCTGCACCGACACGCGGTGCGTGAAGTGCGATCCGGTCGCATCGGCGGCATCGCGCATGGACTCGCACAACGAGGCCCGGCCATCGACCACCGTCACCCCGGCCGCCAAAACCTTCGCGGCGATGTCAGTGGATTGCTGCCGAGCCAATCGCTTCACACGGTTGTACAAGACGGTCGCGTCTACCTGCGGTTTCTCAACCATCACTCCCAGATCGGACGCCTCATGAATCTCAGTGAGAACATTCGAGGACGCAATGAAGGTCTTGGAAGGGACACAGTCGGACACAACGCAAGCGCCGCCGACTCCGGTCTCCTCAATGAGGGTGACCTCGGCATCAAGCTGGGCCGCCACAAGAGCCGCCTCGTAGCCTGCCGGTCCGCCGCCAATAATCGCTACCCGTGTCACGCGCGACCTCTCTTGGTATTGCCTGCTGTATAAATGGCCGCTTTCAGGGTATCGTCATGATGTGCTGCTTTACGCCGCGTATGGCTCGAATCTAGACCCAGCTCGCATGCAGGCGACCTGTCCGCGATCACCCTTGGTCGGGACTGGTTGGCTAGAGGGCTGGAGACTGACCTTTGCCGGGGCTGATTTGGGGTGGGAATCGGCGGTCGCGACCGTCGTGGAATCCCCCGGGGAACGCACCTTCGTATCTTTGTACGAGCTACACCAGCTCGACAAGTCGGTACTGGACGACCTCGAAGGGTGCAATTCGGGACTGTATCGAAAGATCCAGACCCAAGCGGCCACGCTCGAAGGCAACCGTGCGGTATGGATGTACGTCTTCGATGGATTTGAAGACGGCCTACCCAGCGCCTGGTATCTCCAGGAGCTGGCACAGGCGGCCGAAAAGGCGGGTGCCCCGTCGGACTATGTGGCGTCGCTGTTGAAGCGTCCCACCACGCCCGACGAAAACGGCTAAATCTCCGCCCAGTGCCTCACGTCCGCACGCCCGCTGATGTGACATCAGCAAGCCTGGCTTCCCGCATGCCCACAAACCGCTGAGCCCGACCAGGGGGCGTTTCCCGCCCGCGCCCTACTCAGCACACCCCATAGGCCACGCTGTCCGACAGGCTCAAAAGTCCCCCGGCGCCACCTGCAAACATGTGAGCCCAAGCTCACGCCACATCGCGACTATGGCGTCTCGATCATCCAGCACACACTCGACCCGAAAACGCCCCCGCACTTTACGCTGGTAAATCTCCCGCTTCACCTCAACGTCAGCTCTGTTATCACCGTCGCCACGCATATGGAGCTGGCTGATCTGAGCGTTGACGTGCGCATGTAGCCAAAAGTCCGTTGCCGGGCGGCAGACCTCACTGCGTCCCGACACGCACACAATCGCGTACCCGGCCGCCGCCAGCGCCTCCACCACCGCGATGACTGGCCGGTTTGGGGTGTCCTCCCCGACTCGAGACCAATCGTAGGGGCTGCGGTCGGCGCGCAACGCGACCGTGCCATCAATATCGACAATGACAGCATCGGGTAGCGGGTCGGTCATGAAGAACACCATCCTCAGGATCACGGTTAGAGGCCCCTACACGCCTCGACACTGGGTAGGTACCTCAATGGGTGGGCACGGCGAAGCAAAGCCTACGAGCAATCGTCTAGCCGGCCGAGAGGGCCATACGCACCGTCGGCCCTCGCCCCGAGGAACCTCAAACGCAGCAGGCTGCCCATCCGCAGCCACTCCGAGCGAAGGCAGCCACTCTTCATCCAATATCAACGCACGGTGAGGCGTTTTTTCGCACAAATGTCAGAGTCGGCATCTAGCATTCTCGGCATAGAGGAGTACGGCCCACCGAAGCCGAATGCGGGCCTATCTGCCGTGGATGGGTCTGGGCCAACGGGACCGAAAGTCACCGCTATGGCCCGCGCGGCACGACAGACGTGCCCGCGCAACCTGCCTTCGAACCGTCCGAGCATCAAGGCACCGGGCTGCTCCATCCAAGTCGACCACATTGCGAGGAGTCAACCGATGAACGATCTCACCGACAAGTACAGCCACGCCAGCGAAGGACTCATCGCGGTGGCGAACGGGGTGGCCGACGACCAACTGTCCGCGCCTACCCCGTGTTCGGAGTACACCGTGCGAGAGTTGCTCAACCACCTGTTCTATGTCACCGATCTGATGGAAAAGGGGGTCGCCGGCGAGGACATGGAAATGACCGACACGCCGCCGGATTTCATGAGCCCTGAACAGACCTGGCGGAATCGTTTTACCCAGGCGATCGAAAAGTGCGGCGCCACGTTTTCGAATCCGGCCGTTCTCCAGGGCGATCCTCTGTTGGGGCTTCCCCGTTCACAGGCCGCGCTGCTTCCGTTGTTCGACTTCGTCATCCATTCTTGGGACCTTGCCCGCGCCACCGGCCAGGAGTATCACCCGTATCCGCCTGCGGTCGACCTGCTGGACCAGCTTTCGAAAGAGGTCGTGCCAGGCGGTCGTGAATTTGGGGTATTCGCCGAAGCGGTCGAGGTCCCCCAGGACGCCTCGGAGTTTGCACGGCTCCTGGCCTTTACCGGGCGGGATCCTCACTGGAGGCCTTAGGGCTGCTTGTTGATCGAGGATTGTGCAAGAGTGCGAATCCTAGGCCGCAGAAGGCGAAGGTAGCCGAGCCGACACGAACGTCGAAAGTGTCTCTTACATACGTCTCATTCCTCTTCCTACTGCGGTGGTGGGCGGTGTGGCATCTGGCGGCGTCGTCGGCATGTTGCCCCTACCCGCTAGCTATGGCCAAGCACCTCCGCCTTCTCCCACGCTGGCAGCGCCCCATTCCCGCATCGGTTCGCAGCTGTGGGAGTCAATGTGGGCGGCCGGAAGTGGCTTTCGGCGCGCCCGCCTTCCTTTGCGCCCCATTCGGATTGATATGTTTCTCATCCGCACCTAGTGATGTGACCACCGTCCCAGCCCCGGCGGGGAAATCTCTCGACCGCAGCGAGCCTCCCCGATATTCGTCTACCCCGCCTCCTCCCCACTGTGTACCCGACACCGACTGCGAAACTTGTCCGTCGCGCCAGCTACCGGCGCTTGAGCACCGCCGCGTCCACGGCGAGAAGGGCTCTCACCATGCACGACATGTGCGATAAAGTCGCCGATGACACCGTGGCGGTCGTCAACGGCATTGACGATTCCCAACTGAGCGACCCGACCCCTTGCGCCGAGTTTGACGTCCGTGGCTTGGTCAATCACCTTTTTCACATTGCCGGCGAACTGCACAAGGGCGTCAACGGAGAGCACATCGCCCCCTTGGCACAACCGCAGGACCATATTGGCCAAGGCGGCGACTGGCGGGCCCGCTACGCGGACACCGCGAAGGAACTCGCCGCCACGCTTGCCGACCCACGCAGCGCCGAGGGCAAAGCCGTGGCGGGAATCCCCCGTCATGTGTTCGTGAAGATGCCGCTGATAGACCTGCTGGTACACGGGTGGGACTTGGCGCAGGCCACCGGGCAAAGCTATCGGCCCGACCAGGCTTCGGTGGAAGTCCTTTACGAACTCACCCGTGACTTGGCCGCCCTTGGCCGTGCCACCGGCGCCTTCCAGTCAGTGCACCCCGTGCCCGAGGACGCTGAGACGTTTGACAAGCTGCTCGGCCTCACCGGCCGCAACCCGGAATGGACGCCATAGGGCACCTGCCGCAGCGGCAACGTTGGGCGGGACTCACCAAGACCATAGGAGGGCTCGCTTGAGCGCGAACAGTGGTTGCGTGAGCTTTCGGATCAACGTGAGCTAATTCGAACATGGAACGCGATGCGTTCATCGGGATCAAACGGGGTCGTGTGGCACTGCCTGGGACGACAGCGCGTGGTCGTCCCTATGCCTGCCTAGACCGGGGGCTGATGCCGTTGGACTATGAGTTCGGGCGACAACCCCGGCGGCAGATCTCCATAGTTCAGGCCCCGTTGGGGCCCTAGCCGCGATGCGCAAAACGCATCGGCCACGGGCGCTGGTGAGTACCGCACCAATAGCGAGGCTTGCAACGCCAACGCCAGATCTTCGCTCAGCCGCCTGGCCTGGCTCATCTCGGGCCGACGCATGCGCTCTCCCAAGCCGACCAGGTGGGCATCGAGGAACTTGTTGGCGCCCAATGCTTGCGTGACCTCGTCAAGGAAGGCATCGGCGGTCTCCGGGGCGGTGACCAACGCGCGCAACACGTCCAGACACATGACATTGCCCGACCCTTCCCATATGGACATCAACGGCTGCTCCCGATAGCGGCGGGCTAGCGGCGCTTCCTCCACATATCCGTTGCCGCCCAAGCATTCGAGCGCCTCCGCCGCGTGCGCGGGGCCTCGCTTGCAAACCCAATACTTCGATACCGCCGTAGCCAGACGGCGGAATGCCTGTTGATTGGGGTCGTCGTAGGCCGCTGCCAGACGCATCGCGGTGAAGGTGGCGGCCTCGGACTCCACACTCAAGTCCGCCAGCACCGAGGCCATGAGCGGCTGATCGATCAGCCGGTGGCCGAACGCGGAACGATGTGCGGCATGCCAGGTCGCTTCCGCGACGCTCTGCCGCATCCCGGCGGCCGAGGCGATGACGCAATCGAGCCGAGTGTGATTGACCATCTCGATGATGGTTCGCACTCCGCGCCCCTCCTCCCCGACCAATTGAGCCCAGGCGTCATCGAACTCGACTTCGGCCGAGGCGTTGGAACGGTTGCCGAGCTTGTCTTTCAGCCGCAGCAATTGCATCGCGTTCTTCGCGCCGTCCGGCAGCACCCGGGGAAGCAGAAAGCACGAAAGGCCGCCTGGCGCCTGCGCCAGAACGAGGAAGGCGTCATTCATAGGTGCCGAACAGAACCACTTATGGCCGGTGAGACGCCAAGCCTCACCGTCACGTTGCGCAAATGTCGTGTTCGCCCGCACGTCGGAGCCGCCTTGTTTTTCCGTCATGGCCATGCCGATGAGCGCACCGTGTTTCTGGGCGACGGGCCGCAGCTGCGGCTCATAGGTGTTGGACGTGATGACTGGCTCCCACTCCTTGGCCAGATCCCGATTGGCGCGCAAGGTGGGGATGGACGCGTAGGTCATGGAGATCGGGCAGCCGTGCCCGGGCTCAACTTGCGCGGCCAGCAGGAACTGAGCCGCCCGGGCCGCATGCGCGCCCTCCGTAGGTTTACTCCACGGCAAGGCGTGCAGGCCGTGCGAGACGGCGATGTCCATAAAGTAGTGCCAGGCCGGGTTGAATTCGACTTCGTCGAGGCGGTGGCCATAACGGTCATGGGTACGCAGGCGAGGAGGATCGCGGTGGGCCTCATCGGCGTTGCGAGCCGCTTCGGCGCTGCCCAGGATGGTGCCAAGTTGGTGGGCGCGGCTAGCGGCCCAGCCCGAGCCGCTCCATTCCAGCGCTTCGGAGAGCGGAAGGTTGTCGGCCAGGAGGTCGCGGCCAGTCAGAGGAGGCGGCTGATTGACGACGTTGTGGCCTCTGCCACTGTCAGAATTGGTCATTACTCAACCGTAGGCAAGATGAGGCGGCAGTCAAGCCCCATTTCTCTTTGAACGGCAGTCGGGGTCAACCGAGCGGAGGAACTGGTACATCGTAGAGGACGGGTTGTCGGCGGGGAAATCTCGTCTTGCTTCTCGGTGACGTTTCTCCAGCTCCAACGATCTACGAATCGCTTCCAAACGATAGGGGACGATGTCCTCAGCACAGATGGCCTTACCCTTCACCCCCGTTTGTGCGGCACATAGCTTGCTGGCCTGTTTCGTATCGAGGCTTGCGAATTGGTCGGCATGATGCAGCGCGATCCATAGTTCGAAGCATGGATTGCTAACGGCGAGGCTGATGTCGTTGTTTTCGGCGAGTGCAACCGCTTCCCGTAGGTTCGCGTGAGGTTGTGGGGCTTCGACGTCGAAGACGCACCAGTACTCATCGATGTCGGCAGCTTCCCGATTCTTCTGATCAACAGCCCGTTTCACCAGCGGGAGTGGCTGTCCCAGTCCACTCACAGTCTCAATCCGGATCGCGGTGTTCGAACGCACTGAAGGTAGCCGTTTAATCCCGTCTATGTAGGCGGGCTCGGTGACCTTTCCTTCACAAAAGACATAGATCGTCTTGCGAGCGCGTCTGGTACCTGGTTTACGCCTGAGATCTTTGGCTTTAGTTCTCCGTTTGCCCATTCGCTTCAACCGATGAGGCCCAAGGCCCGGAGGAAATCTTGATCACTCACATCCGGCACCGCACCGAATCGGCCACTGAGATATGCCTTCTCCAAGTTGCTACCTTTTCGTACGTATTCTTCGGCGAAGTCGGCGAGCGAACCCAATTGAGTGGAACCGTCGTCATTTTTTTCTGTTAGCCAAACCTCATCGCGATTGAGGTGCTTGAGCAGGCTGGTGTCATGCGAAGTGAAAATCAACTGAGCCCCATACGGATTGGTGTCAGCTCGATGAAACATATCGATTAGCTGGGCCGAGAGGGTCGGGTGCAGGCTGGAGTCTAGCTCGTCCACGGCTAGGACCTTTCCTTGGTCGAGCGCTTCAAGAACCGGACCAATTAGGTTGAACCATGTGCGTGTTCCATCAGATACTGAATGATTGAAGTCCAGACTGGCGCTCCCAGAATGGGTCCTGTAAATCAGGTGTGGCCTCTGATGATCCCCTAGACGTTCAAAGGCGTATTTCATCCACTTGGGGTGGTCGTCAGAGCCCGACTTGAGTACAGCTTCAATGTCGGGGTCTGGCTTGAACTCCACGTCCTCGATGGACCGGTCCGCCATACGCAACATCGCGAGCGCACGAAGGCGACGCTCCAGGACGTCAGCCACAGGCCGCCCCTCATCCTGCTTCTCAGCCTTCGCCGTCGACTGCGATGGATCAAACAGCTTACGACTCATGCGACTGGCGGACCCACACCGCCGGAGGTTTGAAAACGAGTCGGCTCCATATAGGTCCATTCCCAGTATTTTGCGAAGAAGGCCCGAGACAAGAGGGTCATCGAATCGCCGAACTGCCGTCAGAGCGAGCACTCGGGGTGCAAGCAGTTTCCTGGTTCCGGACAGGTGTCCCAGCCCTCGTTGCAACTTGAATTCGTCTGCTCCATGTCGTTCAAACAGCAGCCGCTGCTTCCTATTCGGGTAGTGAAACAGAGCTTCATAGTGAACCGAGCTGGCATCCAACGAAAGGACGTACTGGAAGCGGACACCCTCGATGGCAAGTTCTATTTCGAACGATGTCTCTCGTCCCTCAGGCAAAGCGAAAGCGAAAGGCTCGACTGAAATGCCGTCATCCCATGAAACCAACGAAGTTCTAATCGCTTCTTGCAACCAACCCAGAGCTCGTAGAAGGTTTGACTTTCCCGAGGCGTTTGGACCGTAGATGCCCGCAGTCGTAAGGAGGCTGTGCCCAAGGGGCTCTTGGGCACGTGCTGCCGGACGGTCTTCGTCGATCGCCACCATCGACAGCTCAACCGGGTCGAGGATGGAGCGAAAATTCGAGACTTCAAATCTGATCAACATGGGCGGCCTATCGTCGGGTGTATTGCAATGATACGTTGTTTCTCGCAATTTTTCGACGAAAAAATGTCTCAAATCGTAGCTATGTGCAGCTAATCTCTCTGAGGACGGAGTTATCGACCCGTTTATACCTCAGAGCCCAATGAACCGATCGCTTCAGCCACGGCCTCTACTGTCAGGCTGCGGACCACGTCTATGTTGGCCTCGACCTCGCCGGTCGCGGCCGCGACGAAGGCATCCCCGTCGAAGCGGGTATGCGTGGGCGCTACCGCCTGAGCCAGCCCGTCGTGAGCGCCTTGCGCCAGCAGGTGGCAGCCGACCTTGTCCAGCGCCGCGTTGGTCGCGACCAGGCCGATGGTGGTGTTGGTACCAAAGCCCTCGGCCCCGCCTTCGCTTTCCCACCTCTGCTTGTCGACCGTGGCCACATCAAAGTCGACTGTCGTCTCGGCGCTTCCCTGCTCGGACTCGCCCTCGGGGTCACGGCGAAAACGCTGACTCTGAAACATGATCGGAAAGCCCTGTGGCCGCAATAGCTCGCGGCGCAGCGGACCCGGCTCGCCAAAGGCGTTCAACGCGATCAGCACCGAGACCACGACCTCGCCGCACGTCAGGGTGGCCGATACCAACCCGGCGTCAATGCTGGTACCGCGCCACTGCCCGTAGGTGCAGCCTGCCCCAGCCCCAACCGGCCCGGTGAGCACGGCATCGAGTGAGGCGTCCTGACACGCGGCATAGCCTTCGTCTGGCCCGGGTCGCACGCCTCGCCCCTGCGGCAAGTCGAACAGTCCCAGGGTCGGCACAATGGGCACGGGCCCGGCCGGAGTGGGCACGCCGCGCCCCTGCTCCTCCAGCCAGCGCATGACGCCATCAGCTGAAGCCAACCCGAAGGCCGAACCTCCGGTCAACAGCACCGCGTCGATCCCGGCGTTGGCGCGGGTGGGGTCCAGTAGATCGGTTTCGCGACTGGCCGGGGCTCCGCCGCGCACTTCGCCCGAGGCGACCGTGGAGCGGGGAAAGATCGCCACCGTACAGCCTGTACGCGCCTGGGCGTTAGTCCAGTGGCCGACGCTAACTCCCAATTGGTCCATGTTTCTCCTGAGGCGAGCCCTACCGGAGGGCTTTGTTGGCGAAATGGCTGCCGGTCGGCGCGCCAGAGACGACTTCGTAGACCGTCACCTGGAAGTGAGTGTTTCCGACCATGCCTTGTACCAGGACCTTATATTCTCCTTTCCCTCGCCGGAGGATGGTGCGTTCGCGGTGGGTCATGAGCGAACCGGGCTTGTATTCCTCGGCCAGCCGCTTTGCTTCGTTTTCGGCCTCCCATTCGTGATGAAAGGTCGCCGGGTGAATAGTGAGGTGGACGCCCTGGGTGGTGGAAGGCTTGTTCTCCTCGATGATGATGCGCCACGTTTGGGCCATGTCTGGTCTCCTCGACGGGGTCTGATCTCTGGTGAATGTTTTCGATGATTGTGCTCTAGTGCGGGCGGACAGCACGAAAGCGGGCCACCCGCTGTATGCGAGTGGCCCGAGTAACTGATGGCTATGGTGCTCTGTGCGCACCGCATCGGCCAAGGTGGCTTAGCCGATGCGGTGGCAACGACTAGTTGGCGTGCCAGCCGGGGATGGGGAAGCTGCCGCAGAACTCACGCACTTCACCGGCGATGGCATCGAGCGCGTCTTCCTTTTCGTCGCGGGCGGCCAGAACGGCGCGGTCGATCCATTCGGCGATCTTGTCCATGTCTTGGGTTCCCATGCCGCGCGTGGTCACCGCGGACGTGCCGATCCGCAGTCCGGAGGGGTCGAAGGGCTTGCGCGTGTCGTAGGGAACGGTGTTGAAGTTCAGCTCGATTCCCGCCCGGTCCAGCGCCTTCGCGGCGGGTTTGCCGCCGATGTCCTTCTTGGTCAGGTCGGCCAAGATCAAGTGGTTGTCGGTGCCACCACTGACCAGGTCGAAACCACGGGAGGACAGGCCCTCGGCCAGCGCCTTCGCGTTGGCCACGATCTGGTGGGCGTAGGTCTTGAACGTCTCTTGGGCCGCTTCCTTCAGCGCCACGGCGATCGCGGCTGTGGTGTGGTTGTGCGGTCCACCTTGGAGGCCGGGGAAGACGGCCTTGTCGATGGCTTTGGCGTGTTCGGCGTTGCTGAGGATCATCGCTCCACGCGGACCGCGCAGCGTCTTGTGCGTGGTGGTGGTGACGACTTCGGCGTGCCCGATGGGGCTGGGGTGGGCGCCACCGGCGACGAGGCCAGCGATGTGGGCGATGTCGGCCACGAGCACCGCGTCGTTGTCCTTGGCGATTTGCGCGAATCCGGCGAAGTCGACGGTGCGCGGGATGGCGGTGCCACCGCAGAAGATGAGTTTCGGCTTGTGTTCGGCGGCCAGTTGGGCGACCTCGTCGAGGTCAACGCGCCCACTTTCCTTGCCGACGCCATAGTGGACGGCGTTGAACCACTTGCCGGTAGCCGAGACTGACCAGCCGTGGGTCAGGTGCCCGCCCATCGGCAATCCCATGCCCATGACAGTGTCGCCGGGTTTGAGGAAGGCCAAGTACACGGCCAGGTTGGCTGGGGAGCCCGAATAGGGCTGGACGTTGGCGTGGTCGGCTCCAAAGAGGGTCTTGGCACGCTGGACGGCGATTTCTTCCACCTGGTCGATGACCTGCTGGCCCTCGTAGTAACGGCGGCCCGCGTAGCCTTCGGAGTACTTGTTGGTCAGCAGGGTCCCGGTGGCTTCCAGGACCGCCTCGGAAACGTAGTTCTCCGAGGCGATGAGGCGAATCTTCTCTGACTGACGGCGTCCCTCGGCGTCGATGAGTCGTTCGATCTGTGGATCGACGGATGCGAGGTCGGCGGTGAGTTCGGTGTAGGCGTCGGTCATTGGCTATCCCCTCAAATTTCTTCGTGCAGCAGGTCGAGCGGTGTGCGTACGTCGAGCTTATAGACCGGCTCAGAGCCGATACTAGGGTCTTCTCACGCTGTGACGCCTCTGCCTCGCCTCCGTCCCGCATCGCGGTCTGCTACGAGCCCACTACCAGCAGCGATATTTGCGGGGTGAGGTTTACGTCATAGTTTTATAGCGCTACGTTCGAGAGCATGTCCCCACATAAATCCCTAAGTTCACTAGATTCGGCGAAGGCCGTCGGCGTTGCGTTCGTCGTCGCCGCCACTGCGGCCCTCGCGCAGCTGGGATTGGCATTCGGGCTCGACATCTTGTCGTGGCACGAGTTCAGCCCCACTGATGGAACCACCGAGTCGGTGCTCGACATGCGGCTGTCGGCGAATCTGGCCTGGGTGGCCTGGTTCGCGGCCGTGTCGACCGTCATCGGCGGCTTTATCGGCGGCCGCTCCGCAGAACACCCCTTCTGGCGCCTAGGCTGCGGGCTCGGTGCCAGCCTGGGGGCGTTCGTGGTCGGGCCCCTCGTGGCCCTTCCTGCCGCCGGAAACATCACCACCGACATCCCGATGCAACCGTTGGCCGCCTCCGCGATCGGCGCGCTCGCCGGTCTGGTGGTGGCGCTGATCAGTTTGTCCTCCATGGCTGTGGCCGCCAACGTCGGTGCCTCGGTCGTGGTCGTGTGGTTTTTCGCCGTGATGGCGACATTTACCGACATCGGCCAAGCGGTCTCCCCAGTCACCGAGGTGGCGGTGTGGGGGTCGTGGGCCGAGGCGGATACGGCGCTGGGCAGGCGTGGCCTGTCGATCGCTTTGCCGTTCGTGTTGGCTTCGCTGTTGATCGGTATTGTCGTGGCCTTTGCCGCGCGTGGCAAGTCCGTCAACGCCTCGGGTTATCGCCTCGTCGCGGCGAGCGGTATCGCTGGCCCGTTGCTGGTCACCGTCGCGCACTTGGTGGGCGGCCCGACCAGCACTTCCGATATGGAGTCGATGGCCGTCGCGCTGGTGGGTCCCTATGCGGTTATTGCGGGCCTGCTCGGTTCGTTGCTGGTCTCGGCCCTTCCGCGTGTCGGTGGGGCGGTGGACGACACGCTTCCGGAGCGCTCCCCTGCCGAGCCAGCCACGGAGCCTGCGCGCGAGACGGTTCCGGCCGCCGCGGCGAGTTCGGGCGGCACGTATTGGTCGAGTTCGACCGAATCGGGCGAGACGGTGCAGACGTTGCCTGGCAGCCCCGCCGAGGAATCCTCGGAGCCGATCGTGGGATCGAGCGAACCTCTCGAGGTCAGCGAAGCTGATGTCGACGCCGCAGAGGTCTCATCGGCCGACGAGACCGAGGATTGGGTTAGTGGCCTCAAGGAAGACGACGAGCCCAAACCGAAGGGCCGCAAGCCGCGTAAGAAGCCGAAGAAGAAAAAGTCCGACGACGAACAGTTAGGCCCCAGGCTTTTTCCAGATTGCGTGGTGGGACGGAAGCGTCCTTCCGTCCCACCACATTCACAGTTTTCTACAGCGCCCATTCGTGGACCGGCAGGCCGGTCGAGGATTGGGCGATGTAGTCAAGCATCATGGCGCGCAACGCGTCGTGACGCTCCAACCGGTCACGATGTTCCGCCATCGCCACCCGGGCTACTTGCCACGACGCGCCATTGACTCCACGTCGACACCTCTGTTCGATGATTCCCAGGTAACGAGCGCTGTCTTCAGCTGCCACACCCATGGCGCTGAGTCCTTGCTCGGCGGCGGGCAGCAACGTCTCCAATAGCAGCTTGCGACCCGGCTGCCACCCGAATTCGGGCCAGTATTGGTCCGCGTTGATCCCGTGGCGGGCGGCGATTTGAAAGTTGCGAGAGGCTAGCTGGAAGTCCATTCGCTTCCAGACAGGGTTGTCCTCATGCACCAGGTAGTGCACTAGTCCGTGGTACAGCGCCATATTGGCGCAGACATCGGCAGTGGTGGGGCCAGCCGGTACCACGCGGTTCTCGACCCGCAGATGGGGTACACCTGCGTGAATGTCGTAGATGGGGCGATTCCAACGGTAGATGGTGCCGTTGTGGAATCGCAGTTCCTTGAGCTCGGGCACTCGACCGTCTCGCAGATCGGCGAGGGGGTCGTCGTCCGAGCAATGTGGTAAAAGCGGGTGGAAGTGATAGTTGTTCTCTCTATAGAGGTCAATGATGTTATTGACCCATTCGCGACCGAACCAGACTCGGGGGATCGCCCCACTGGCGCGCTCGGATGCGATTCGGGTGTCAGTTCCCTGTTCGAACAGCTTGATGCGGGTCTCCGCCCATAGATGTCGTCCGAACAGGTATGGCGAATTGGCACCGACGACCAGTTGGAGGCCCGCGATGGCTTGCGAGGCGTTCCAGTAGCGCGCGAAGTCCTCGGGCGTCGTTTGGATATGGAATTGAACGCTGGTGTTCGCCGCTTCAGGGGCTATCGTGTCGAACCTACGCCGAATTGCTTCGGCTCCAACGATATCGATAAGGATCTGCTCTCCGCGCGAGCTCATGATCGCTTCGTCGAGAAGTCGGTAACGTTCGCCTTGCGAGAGGATGTTTTCGCGTAGGTGGTCGACGAATAGGGTCGGCAGGGTGCCTATCGCGCAGGCAAGACTATCGGTTTTGGCGGCACATTCACGCACCGCTTTGACCGCCTGTTGAATATCGGCCTCGTATTCGGTCAAGCCACGCCCGGAGATGCCGCGCGGGGGCATATTGATCTCCAGATTGAAGCTTCCCAGTTCCTGTTGCGCGCTAAAGGGTGCGGCATGTTCGCCGTGAGGGGCGACGGCCTCTTTCAGATGGTGCAGAACCGCTAGAGAGGTGTAGGCCGGATGACCGTAGCGGTCGACTAGGTCGAGTTCTAGCTCTAGTCCGGTCATCGGACGATGGTCACTAAATCGGTGCGTGTCGTACTGCATCTCCTCCAGCGCTTGTAGGGACACTTTCAGTTTGCGTCGATATTCGTCGACGTCGCAGCGCGTCTTGACATCGCTGTCAATTTCTTCGCCCATATGGCCCTCCCGGTCCACTGCGGCGTTGTGTGCCAACGCAAGCAGACATGCCTTGTGAATGCGGTGTCCTGGGTGGGACAACGTCGCCCAGGGAAAGCCTCTTCGCGAGTGAGGACTGAGCGGGCTTTGCTGCCGCGGTCCGTCGCCTAGACGCCATTGTGTGGACGTTGTCCCTCGTTGTGCGGCACTTTGAGGTGGGAACTCCTCAGAAATGCCTTTTGCGACACTGCCCCTGTGAAGGCAAAGTCACCCGTGGATGACCACTGGGTGACATGTCAGTCCGAATTGGCTTAATTTCAGCTGATATTACGACTGACCCAACACGGTAAGTGTCAGAAGATTGACAAACTATCGTCCGCGAATCGTCGCTATAGAAGCGTTTTCAGGCCGTGAGGCAATAGAAATGCAGGGTGTTGGGCATATTGCGAAGCGGCACGGATCTGAAAAAAATTCAACCGAACGCAGTCGATTCACCACCTAAAGCGATGGTCATCAATATTACGTCGGGCTTTGCACTTGCGGCACCCTCAATCCGGCACAGGGCAGCCGCCCCGTCAGGATCGCCATTCGCAGCATCTGCGTGGTCACCATCAAGTCAAAGATGAAGAGCGCATCGTCCAACGCGCTCGTAAACGTCGCGGGCAACGGCATCGCGAACGTGATCCGGCCTGACCACATCCACGGCCAAGCCGATGAACTTCACGAACGCACAGGATCGATCTGACAACACCAGCGCCGCTTGCCTCCTCGCCGAACTCATCCGACATTCCCAGGGCCGCCAGATCCGCCCGCTGGTGAGTATCCGCCACTACTGTGTTCTCAGTCTTGGGTGGGCGCGCCTCGGATCGGCCAGCGGCCGCGGCCACCAGATACGCCACGGGCGCTCTGTCCCCTCACCAGGCGCGCCGCACCTTCGGCCTTGAATCATCCTCCCGCCAGCGCAAGACCCGTCCTTTGATGCACCGGCTACGAAGCAAGAAAGAGAACTCCACGACCACTCACAAACCCGAAGGGCTCTCGTGGCTAGAAAACTAGACCCCAAAGCTCACGTCGTCACCATCGAAAAGATCTCCCTCGCCAGAAAGCACGCCCAGCCACCGGCGCACAACTTTGACCGCCCTGGCCAGCAAATACTAGTCGGCGTTCACGCCCGGGACGACAGTTCCGAGCAGGTCACCCATTGGGGCCAAGTAGACATAGATGCCCTTGAGACCGACATGGTGTGGGAAGAACTCACGTCGTTGGCCAAAGCGCTCCCCGGCACTGCTATCAACCGCACGTCATGGAAGGTCACTTCCGGCGTTCCGGCCGCGGCAGAGGCGATCAATGGCGCGCTGGCATCCCTGGTGAGGTCGCAAGACCCACCGAGCTTGAGCAGTCTTCGGAGATTGGTTCACCGCCCGCTCAAAGAAGTCGACGAGGTTGAACTTGCCACCTCGGCGCAAGAGTATGCGGTATATCCCGAAACCAGACCTGACATTGGCGCCGCGCAAAACGACTATTCGCACTACCTGATTCCCGGGGCGATGGAAGGCCCCAATGGGACCTCGCTGCGCGAGGAGACAGCCCTGCGGATGGGGCTGGAGGTCTTGAGGTTGTCACGAAACACTGTGGCCGTATCGGTCCCAGGCGAGGATGTGACCTTGCTGTTTGAGCAAGGTCGCGCTCCCTTGATGAGTCACGGGGCAACCAGCCTAGTGGCAGACAAGGGAATAACCCGAAAAATACTAAAGCGGCATCGGATACCGGTCGCGCCCGGCTTCACCACCTCACAAACCAGGCTTTCAAACTTTAAGGACAAAGTTTCAAAACTTGGGTTTCCGCTGGTCGTCAAACCAGCACGCGGATCGAAAGGCGAAGGAATCACCACCGGCATCGAGCAATGGGACGACCTTGAAAAAGCAGTCGGAGCCGCTCACGATTCACGATTCCGAGGAAACAAGATTGTGGTCGAACGTCATATGCAGGGCGAAGATTACCGATTCTTGTGCACTCAAAATTCCGCTCTCTCCATTACTCGTCGGCAACGCGCATCAGTTCTGGGAAACGGACACAATTCGGTCCTAGAGCTCATCACGCTCCACAATGTTGGAAGACGAAAGGTGCCCTCGTGCCGAGGAACACTGATTCACCCCAATGAGGAGGTGCGATCATGGATAACCTCGCAAGGCCATGACCTCAATTCGATTCCGCGCTCCGGAGAACGGGTGTTCTTGGCCGGAGTCAACAACGTCAGCCAAGGCGGGGTGGGGGTCGAGGTGCTCGACGAAACACACCCGACATTGACCGCGCTGGCGATAAAGTCCTTGCGAGCGACCGGGCTGAATTTCGGGGGCGTCGACATGATCATTCCCAATCACCGGCTGCCCGCTGACGAACAAGCCATTGCCGTGACGGAGGTAAACACCTCCCCCAGCCTGACCGGTCATTTCTTTCCCAACTTCGGCCCAGGGCGGGACGTGTTCGCCGAATTCCTACGTCAGCATCTAGCGCGGCACGACATTGACGTACCACCAATGCAGGAGAAGCTCTGTGTCCAGGTCAGCATTCGGGGGCATGTAGCTGGCGTCGGCTACGGGTCGTGGATGGCCGCGGCTGCCACGGAGCTCGATGTCGACGGCAGCATCCGTGTGGATGACCTCGGCCACCGGGCCGAGGCGATTCTCTACGGCGAGGCGAGGGCCGTCTCCACCATCGTCAGACGCAGCATTGAGGGCCCTCCGGAAGCCTCACCAGCGGAGGTGTTCACCCGCAGGTTCGCCACGGTCCCCGAACGCGGGTTTTCAGTCATAGGGCACTAAATGACGTTGCCGAGACCTGGCGGGTTATTGCTGGCTTTAGTGGCTTCACACTTGCGCAGGTGCCTGTTGGTGGGCCCAGGCCCGCACAATGTCGCGCACGGACAAGATCCCGACGGGAGTCGAGTCGTCCATGACGATCAAGTGGCGGAAACCGCCCCGCAGCATGGCCTCGGCCGCTTTCAGCAACGTCCAGTCGGGGCCCGCGTAGACCAAATCGCTGGTCAAATGAGCCGCCGCGTGTTCGACATCCGGGTCCAAGCCCGCCCCTATGGCATTGAGAATGTCGCGTTCGGTCAAGATCCCGTGCCCGACCGCATCGGGGTCCACCACCACCGCTGAGCCCACTCGGCGCCTGGCCATAAGCGCCGAAGCCTGCCTCAGTGTATGAGCCGGTCCGATTGACAAGACGATTTCACTCATCGCATCCGCTACCCGCATGTCATACCTCCCACCGCACAGTCATATCGATTGATGTGAATGACCCAATTGTCCCTGTTGCGCGGCCGTAATGAAACCGTTAACCAGAGAAAGGCTCGAAATTGACACCGTCAGCGCCCACGCCCGCCACGACCGCCCCACCGACCTCGACTGCACCGGGCCCATGTTCCGGATAGGGCTGCACTGGCGCCCGATAAGATGCGCTCGTGACGACGCGACCCACACTCACCACCGCCGATTTCCACTCCCACTTGCGCGGAGGTGGCCTGTTCACCATGGCCAACCAGCGCGGCGCGGCCTACTTCTCCCTGGCCGCCTACCGCCTGGGGTGGGCACCCACGCACCTCACCCTCATCAATTTGTTCCTTGGCCTGTCGGCTTCGGCACTGGTCATCGGATACGCCGGCCCGGCCGCCGAAAGCGGTTGGGCCTGGTGGCCTATCGCCCTCGCCGTGACGCTGATGTGGCAGGTCGCATACATGTTCGACTGCGCCGACGGGCAGTTGGCTCGCGCCACCGGCACCGGCTCAGCGGCAGGGGCTCGCGTCGACATCCTGTGCGACGTGGCCATCCAGGCCTCATTCGTCGCCGCCATCGTCACAGTTGTCCACGCCTACTGGCCCCACACCCCGGTGTGGATCTCGGCGGCGTTCGCCGCCTTGTGGATGGTCAACCTCGTGACGTCGGTCCTGGCTTCCTCCGACACCCACGACTCGCTCATTAATAACGACAGCTTGCCCATTCGCATCGCGAAACTTATCCGCGACTTCAGCTTCATCATCATTGTCGTGGGCGTGGCATTGGCCTTGTGGCCCGAATCGCTCCTGGGCATCATGATCTTCTTCGGAGCCGTCAACGGCCTCTTCCTTCTAGCCAGCATCGCCGTCGCCGCCCGCAAGGCGCTACGCCCCGCCGCAGTAGCCAGCCACGACACCGGCGAGTAGCCGCAACAACCTGGGGGGCCCATTTCGGCACCGTCACCCGCGCCGTTGGTAGCCCTCGATCACGTCGCGATATATGTCCAAAAGCTGTTCAAAGACCACTGTCGGTGAAAACACCCGCTCATAGCGATCCCGAGCATTGGCCGCGAAGCTAGCCTGGTCACGCCACATTGTGCGCAGCGCGGCGAGGAGCTCCTCCGCCTCGGGCCTCACTGCGATCCCAGCTGGCCGCTCGGTGTCGACCCCGGCGATGAACGGGGCCCCGCCCAACGTGGTGGCCAGGATCGCGCGTCCTGTGGCGAGCGCCTCCAAACAGGTCGTGGGCAAGACGTCCTCCCATTCGGAGGGCACCGTCATGATCGAACTGGCCGCCATCGCCTTTTGCATCCCGTCGCGGTCCAGCGCTCCCAGATACTCGACATCGCTACGGTCGGCCGCAGCCCTCTCGACCTCGGATCGCAACGGCCCATCCCCCGCGATCCGCAAAATTCCGTTACTGCCAGGTTCAAGCCTGCGCCAAGCCGAAAGCAACGTAGCGATACCTTTTTCAGGCACCAGCCGGGCGGCGAAAAGGAACCCCGAGCCCAGCTTCGGTGGAGTCCCCGGGTCTGGGATGGCGTTGGGCTTGACGCGGATCTGTTCATCACTCATGCCGATGGACCGCAGATAGGAGGCTATGCCGTCGGTCAAGGCTATGAAACGGTCAACCGAACGCCACGTGTCGCGGTGAGCCCCCAGCGAGGTGGCCATGACCGCCGACTGGGCCCGCGAACCCCGGTAGCAACCATGCACGAGACCGGGGATGTTCCACCGTTTTCCATGGCAGTCATAACAGAGTGCGCCATCTCGGAAGTACAGGCCATTCATGCAATCGTGGCGATAGTTGTGGATCGTCTGCACCACTGGGATGCCGCTGGCATGCGCGGTGCGAACCACGGCTGGCGACAACAAAGGATAGGAATTGTGCAGATGCATGAGGTCGGGTTTCTCGGCCCGAATCGTCTCGGCCAGTTCCCTTTGCGCGCCGCGCGCGTAGATGGGCTTGCCAACGAGCGCGAGCTTGCCCGCCGGGGTAAAGGAGGCGATGTCGTCGGAGTCACGCTGAAAATCGACCACCTCCACCCCCGCCTGGCGCAATTGCCCGATTTCGGCATCGACGATGATGTTCTCGCCCGAAGGCTGGGCAGAGGAATACCGGTTGTGGGCAATGAGGACTTTCAATCTCGCTCCCGCATACATTGCGCAACGGATTGATAAACAAAGATCAATACGCTGCATGACTTGACCGACACAAGCGGTTGTTCCGACCGCCTGGAGGTGGAGGACACATATTCCACACAGGCCAATTGATGGTCGGGTAAATATACTCTTCGGAGCGGACCAGTGTAAGTTGTCCTATATTGCGACAGCGGGGATGGCGTAGCATCTGCAACAGATGGGCTGTCAAGTCGCAAGTCAGCACCGCAAATAACGCCTCGACGGCTGTGGTGGCACGATACTCACAGCCAGTGCCTTAAGCTTGGTTTCGACTCGCCATTGTGTGCGTCCCAACGGTTATCGGCACGTGCGTTTGAGTTGAGACAACAGGGATGTGCAGTGGCGACAAGCCTGGAACGCCCAGCAGTGGAAGGCGAACGGACGGGGACACAGGTGAGTGCAAAGCGGCAGCTGGTCACCAACGGCGTGACACGCTCGGCCTGGAACCGCTTTACCTCCAAATCGACTTGGCACCGCCCCTTCCAACTGGCGCTAGTGTTCACCGACCTCGCGGCCGTCCTCCTGGCCACGGCGATCGCGGTGAACTTCACCTCCGTACCCGACGCGGGCTTTCACCTGCCCACCCCACCGCGCCACGCCGAGCCCAACATTGACCCTTGGTACTACGTGACCGCGTGGGTGATGTTGCCCGCCATGTGGATGCTCGTGTTGTGGGGAGCCGCAGCCTACGACCGCCGCTATCTGGGGTTGGGAACCGACGAATTCAAACGCGTCGTCCGCGCGTTCCTCATCATGGTCGCCCTAGTGTCGTTCATGGCGTTGACCTTGAAAGCCGACCTTTCCCGTGTCGCCGTGGCGACCGTGCTGGCCTCGGCGCTGGTGCTGCTCGTGAGCTTCCGCGCCATCGCCCGGGCTATCTTGCACCATTTGCGCGCACAGGGCAAAGGCACCCAACAGGTCCTCCTAGTGGGCACCTACCCCGAAGCCCTCGAGGTCTACCGGGTCATGCGCCGGTCCAAGGCCGCCGGGCTCGTCCCCGTGGGCATCTACGTCACCGAAGGGGTCTCAGCTGTGCGCGGCCTGGAAACCCCAGTGCCGACCTTCGCCGGACGTGACGTGGTCGAACTCGCCGCCGAGCTCAAGGCCGACACCCTCGCGGTGTGCGGCACCTCCTCAGCCAAACCCGGCGACCTGCGCCGCCTCGCCTGGCAACTGGAGGGAACCGGCCGCGACCTCGTCGTAGCCCCACAGCTGACCGATATCGCCGGACCCCGCGTACACATCCGGCCAGTGGAGGGCTTGCCGCTACTGCACGTCGAAGAGCCCACCATCTCAGGTGTCAGCCTCCTGGCCAAAAACGTGCTCGACTTCCTCTCCTCGCTGTTCTTGCTCATCGTGCTCTCACCTCTCTTCGCGGTGATCGCGCTGGCCATCAAGCTCGACAGCCCCGGGCCGGTGTTCTTCCGGCAACGACGAGTGGGACGCGACGGCGAAATGTTCCGCTGCTGGAAGTTCCGCACCATGTACATCGACGCCGAGGAACGCAAGGCGGCGCTGATGATGGAAAACGAAACCGACGGCCTACTTTTCAAGATCAAACAAGATCCGCGCGTGACTCGAGTCGGGGCGTTCCTACGCCGCACCTCACTGGACGAACTGCCCCAACTGATCAATGTCCTGCGCGGCGAAATGTCCCTCGTCGGACCCAGGCCACTGCCCGCCGAAGACGGCGACTTCCTCGGTGATGTCCGTCGCCGCCTACTAGTGCGCCCCGGAATCACCGGCCTGTGGCAAGTGTCGGGACGATCGGATTTGTCCTGGGATGACGCGGTCCGGTTGGATTTGTACTATGTCGACAACTGGTCGCTCACCACCGACTTGCAGATCCTCTTCCGCACCATTGGGGTAGTCTTGCGCAGCAAAGGTGCCTACTAGGCACTCTTCGCCCTGGCAGTGAGCACACCCCGCCTCGCGAGACGCCCTGAGGCGACACCGAGGACAAAATAGGGCATCGACCTGCGGATATTGTCGCTTACAGCCAGGTGAATTCCCTCCAAATCCTGCTAAAATTGGGGCTTGTGACAATGAATCTGGGTAACAACAGTCGAGTACTGATCACCGGTGGGGCGGGCCTCGTCGGCTCGCACCTAGTGGACGCATGCCTCGAGCGCGGCGCCGAGGTGGTCGTCATCGACAACTTTGTCACCGGCACCCGCACCAACCTGGCCGACAACGAGCGGCTTAGCGTCCTCGACCTCGACATCTGCGACGGAATCCCCAGCGAACAACCGGCACTGTCGGAAAAATTCGACGCGATTCTGCACTTCGCCTGCCCAGCCTCCCCCGTCGACTTCGCCACCATCCCGCTGGAAATCCTGCGGGTGGACTCCATCGGAACATTGCACGCCCTCGAACGGGCCAAGACCGACCGCGCACGGTTTCTCGTCGCCTCCACCTCCGAGGTGTACGGCGACCCACTGATCCACCCCCAAGAAGAGTCGTACTGGGGCAACGTCAACCCCATCGGGGTGCGCTCCTGCTACGACGAGGCCAAACGATTCTCGGAGGCCGCCACCGTCGCCTACGCCCGCAACGAAGGCGTCAACGCCGCGATCGTGCGCATCTTCAACACCTACGGCCCCCGCATGCGCCCCGACGACGGACGAGTGGTCCCGAACTTCATCAACCAGGCGCTGGCAAACCAGCCGTTGACCGTCCATGGAGACGGCAGCCAGACGCGCTCCCTGTGCTACATCGACGACCTCGTCCGCGGCCTCATGTTGCTGCTGGAATCCAACGAGCCTGGCCCCATCAACCTGGGAGCGGAGTACGAACTAAGCGTGCGGGAGATGGCCGAGATCATCATCCGCCTCACCGGCTCCACCTCCAGCATCGAGTTCACCGACCGGCCCGCCGACGACCCCGAACGCCGCCGCCCCGACCTCACCCGCGCCAAAGAACTCCTGGGCTACGAACCTCACGTCAACTACGAACAAGGACTCAAGGCGACCATCGACTACTTCGCCACTAGCTGACATGCCGCACCGCGCCATCATCACCAGCCGCCCTGGCCGTATGCCGATATGCTGAGCACATGACTGATAAAGGTGGAAACTACTACCGCGGCCGCGCCTCGATCCCCTCGGGCAACGAAGGCGCTCGGGTCGTCAGCCCCCGTTCCCCTGCCTCAGGCTCAGGCCAGGCCGCTTCAGTGAGCCGCCGCGGTTTTGTGTTGTCCCTGCTAGGGCTAGGAGCCTCCGTGGCCGCCCTCGGAGCCGGGACCGCCACCTGGGTCTTCGCCAAAGACGTCAACGAAAGCATGAACAAGGCATTCGACCTCGACGGCATTCCCGACCGGCCCGACAAAGTCGTCGAGGGCGCCATGAACATCCTCATCCTGGGCACCGACGCCCGCGACGAAGACCAGGACGGTCGCTCCGACTCCTCAATGCTCATGCATGTCGACGCCGCAGGCGAAAACGCCTACGTGATCTCCATCCCGCGCGACCTGTGGGTGCACATCCCCCACAACGAACACGCCACCCACTCGGACACCATGGCGAAATTCAACGCCGCCTACGCCTGGGGCGGTGCCGCGCTCTCCATCCAGACGCTGGAGGCCTACACCGGAGTCCGCGTCGACCACGTCGTCGAAATCAACTTCCCCGGCCTGGTCAAAGTCGTTGACGCGCTCGACGGCGTCGACATGTACATCGAGAAGACCATCACCTCGATCCACCCACCAAGGCGCACCTTCGAACAAGGCTGGAACCGGCTCAACGGCGAAGAAGCCCTGGACTACATCCGCCAGCGCTATCAGTTCTCCGACGGCGACTACACACGCATGCGCAACCAGCAGCAACTCATTACCGCGATCCTGGACCGCGCGGCCTCGGCCGGAGTCTTGCGCAGCCAAAGCACCGTCACCGAGTTCGTCGAGTCAACCGCTGGCGCGTTGAGCGTGGATACGCAGTTCAACGCGGTGGGCACGGCACTGGCGTTCATGCATTTGCGTTCCGATGACATCCAGTTCATGACTAGCCCGAACCTGGGGACCGGATACGAGGGCGGCGAGAGCGTCATCTACTCCGACGACGCGCTGGCGGAGGACTTGTTCGCGCATGTGCGTGACGACCAGGTCGACCAGTGGGTGGCCAACAATCCCGACGCACTCAATGAGCCGACCTCGGGCGAGGGGGAAGACTCCGAAGAGGGCGAGTGATCGCACACTGCGATTGTGGCATCGTGAGCGGTCGAGATAAGCGCCCGTCACCGGCTGTTTACTCTCTATAATTGAGTATCCCTAACAAGCGGTGGCGGCCAACTGGCGATACAGTTGTCTGTGGACCCTTCTCACCCTCGTTGAGGTCCCAGGTTCAAGCAGCTGCCTGTGCGACGATGAACCCCCGCCCCAAGCTTCTCCAGATCGATCGTCGACTGGCTGCCCCGCAACCTTTTAGGCGCCCCGGAGCGTCTATATATGTATACGCAAACCTCGGCACATCGGTATCCGTAGGAGCCCCATGAGCACATCGGCAAGCAAACACCGTAAGGAAGCCTCCACCCGTCGTTCGCCGTGGTGGGCGCACGCCATGGTGGTATTTGGAGCTATGGTGATGGTCATCTCCGGTGGGGCGGCGGTAGTGGGCCAGGTCGCGATCAACACGGTCAATCATTCGGTGGGCTCAGAGGATCTACTCGGCGAAGACCGGCTCGAGATCGGTAGCAACGTCGAAGGGCCGCTCAACTTCCTGATTCTCGGAGTTGACCAACGGGTTCAATCCGATAAACCCGGTATGGCCAACGCGATCATGATCTTCCACATCGACGAAGATCTCGAAAACGCCTATCTCACCTCCATCCCCCGCGACCTGTATGTGTCGATTCCCGACTGTGGGCCAGCGTGGAACCACAATCGATGCGACAACAAGATCAATCACTCCTCGTCGATCAGCCTCGACCTTGCGACCGGATTCGCGAATACCTCCTCAACTGTCACCGAGCTGACCGGGGTGCGCTTCCACGGCGGGGCCATCATCAACTTTGAGGGCTTCCTGGACCTGATTGACGAACTGGGGACCATCGAGCTGTGCCTGGAGCAAGACATCACCTCCATTCACGGCGATAGGAACTTCTACCCCGAAGGCTGCGGACGATACAACCAAGAGCAGGCTCTCGACCTGGTCCGACAGCGCTACCAGTACGCCGACGGCGACTACGGCCGTCAGCGCATGCAGCAAGAGGCGCTCAAGCAGATTCTGGTGGAGGCACGCAACCAGGGCTACCACACCAACCCGGGCAAGATCGGAACCCTCGTGGAGGGAATCGGCGAGCAGGTCACCGTCGACTTTGGCGACACGTCACTGACTGACTTGGTGGTGGCGCTGCGCCACATCGACCCCGAGAGTTTTCAGACGATGACGGTGCCCTCCGAGCCATGGGACTACGCGGGAACCTCCTACGTTCGCACCATGGAGGGTGAACAGGAAATAGCCGCTCAGGCACTGTACGAAGCCATCCGCAACGATAGGCTGGACGAATGGGTGGCCCAGCACCCTGAGTGGACAAACAACGACGATTCCGATGACGAGGACGAGTCTGACGACGAGCTAGCCGACGGAGGGCAAGGCGCTGGCGAGGGCTGATGGGTTCGCAGTTTCCGGCTGGATGAGCCGGAGGCGGCAAACCTTGCCAACGGTGCAACTGGGGCCCACTTTTAAACGTGTCTGTGGGTAACTTACTTTGACTTGATCCGTCCGTGAGGAAGCGTATGAGTACCGAAGCCGAAAAGCGCCGTAAGGACCCCTCGGCGTCTCAGCGTTCGCCGTGGTGGGCCCATGCCATGGTTGTTTTTGGCGCGCTGCTGATGGTTGTCGCGGGCGGGGCCGCCGTGGCCGGTCAGGTTGCCATCAACACGGTGAACGACTCGGTTCGCTCCGATGACCTCTTGGGTGATGAGCGGGCCCAAATCGATGTGAACAACATCGAGGGCCCTTTGAACTTTTTGATTCTTGGCTCGGATCAGCGCCCCGACGACACTGACCCGTCGTTGACCGACGCAATCATGATTATGCAGGTCAACGAGGATCTAGATCGAGCCACGTTGGTGTCGGTCCCCCGTGATCTGTGGGTGCCGATCGCCCCGAATTGGTATGAGGGGAAGATCAACTCGGCTTTCGCGGTGAGTGCGGATTGGTCGGTGGGTTTCGCGAATTCGGCAGCGACGCTCAGTGAATTGACTGGGGTGAAGTTTCACGGTGGGGCGATCGTCAACTTCGACGGTTTCACTACTTTGGTCGGCGAGTTGGGCGAGATTGAGGTCTGTCCCTGGACTGACGTCTACTCGGAGCATTCGAAGGTGACCTACCCGGAGGGCTGCGCCCGCTACGCGGAGGAGCAGGTGCTCGACATTGTGCGGCAACGCAAAACTTACTCGGGCGACCTTTATGGCGACTTCGGCCGCCAGCAAATGCAGCAACACGTGTTGAAGCAGATCCTGATCGAGGCGAAGGATCAGGGTTACCACACCAACCCCAATAAGGCCGTCGACCTTCTCAATAGCCTGGGCGACAACATCACGATGGACATGGCGGAGGACTTGCGGCCGCTGGACTTGATCGTGGCGCTGCGCGATATTGACCCCGAGCAGTTCCGCACCGTCCGTATTCCCTCGGAATCGTGTCAAACCGCCGGTGGTTCTTCGGTGTGTATCGCCACGTATGAACAACAGCAGATGGCTGAGGAGTTGTTTGTGGCTTTGCAGAACGCCAGCTTGGGTGACTGGATGACGCGGTACCCCGAGTTCGTTAATGACGACGCTTAGGGCGGGGCGATGACGGTCCTTAACCTGCTATCGCCCCGCCCTATGGCTCATCGCTGTATGGGGTTACAGGATCTGCTTGATGCGTTGCGCGCCACCGAGTCGCAACCAGGTTGCGAAGTCGGTCAAGCCCGGGTAGGTGCGGCGCAGGGCCGGGATGTCGGCGCTCCACAAGTCGCCGGCACGACCAGCAGCACTCAGGCGTTCCCCGGCTTGCTGTAGCACCTGTTCGGAGGCGGGGTCCACCCCAATGGGATCGCCTGGCTGCCACTGTCGATAGGTGATGGTGTGCCCCACCGCTTCGCTGATCTGCGTGACGGCCTCGTGCGATGTCACTTCGTCCCCGGCCAGTTCGATGGTTGCGCCAAGGTAGCGCTCGGGGTCGGCGAACGCCAGCGCGGCGAATGCGCCGATGTCGTCGACGGCGACCAGTTGGACGGGGTCATCGGCCGCGAAGAGGAAGACGAGGGTTTCGTCCACGATGCCACCCATGGGGGATGTGGTGGCATGGTTCTCCATGAATCTCACGGGCCGCAGAATCGTAACTGGTAGTCCACTGTGTTCTAGTCGCTCTTCGATGACTCTCTTCGTGTCCCAATCGGGTACCCCGGAGTCCCGGATCGATCCGAGCACGGAGGAAAACACCACATGCCGTGAGTGTGCGCTGTGCGCGGCGGCGATGATGTTTTCTCCCCAGGCGATTTCGCGGGCGGGGCTGCTTTCGATCGGGGTCACGGCGAAGATGCCGTAGGTGCCTTGGGCCGCGTGTTCGAGGGATGCGCGGTCGTCAAGGTCGCCAACGACGAGTTCGACTCCGGATTCGGCTAGTGCGGCCGAGGAGGGTGCGTTTGGGTCGCGGACGAAGGCGCGGACGTTCCATCCGCCTCGGCGCAGATGATGAATGACTGCGGCACCTTGCTGGCCGGTTGCGCCGGTGACCAGGATTGGAGCGGTCTTGGGAATCATGTGGTTCTCCTTGTCGCTTACATAGAATGAGCCTCTTCACGCTCGGGCGATCGGGGCGCGGGTTAGGGTCTCGACCAGACACACCTAAACGGAGGGTTCCTCCGAATACTAACTGGAGGCGACCTCCGTTTCAAGGGGTATGCTTTCAACTTGGACTCAGAAAGGACCACGACGTGCAGGACAGGCCACGGCTGCGAGCCGACGCGCGACGAAATCGCGACCGCATACTCGCTTGCGCGCACACAGTCTTCTCCGAGCAAGGGTCGGACGTCGCCCTAGAGGACGTCGCGAAAGAGGCTGGAGTCGGCATCGGTACCCTTTACCGCCATTTCCCGAATCGGGCCGCTCTCTTGGAAGGGCTACTTCATCAGCGCCTCTCACAACTGGACACATTCGCCAATCAACTACTGGCCGAGGAGAAATCCCCCGGTGAAAGCCTGATCGCATGGCATCTGCGCGTCCTGGAGCACCTGTCGACCTATCGAGGCTTGGCCGCCAGCCTCACCGGCCCCGGCACCACTCCTTCGCCCTTGCACGTGGCGTGCCATACCGCACAGCAAAGCGGTGCGGCGCTGTTGGCCAAGGCGCAAGCGGCAAAACAGGCCCGCCCAGACGTCACCGCGGCCGAACTGTTTTTGCTAACCGCTGGGGCGGCGTGGGCCGCCGAACAGGGATTGGACGACAGCGTCACTGGAGAGCAGCTACTGCGTCTGGCGTTCCGAGGGGTTCTCCATTGAGCGACTCGGCCCCTCTCATCGGTGGTGACAATGACGCTATCCGGACTCCCTGTTGCCAACGGCCCCCTGGAAACGATGTTGGTAGCGTGGCCGCCTTCGTCCACCCGGGAGTATCGACACGATGCCAGCACCAATTCCACGCTGCATCAAAGACATGAAGCCACTGTGGATGCGGGAACGACTCAGGGGTGGCGACACGAATCCGATCGGTTCGGGCACCGCCACCTCACCCATAACTAGCCCCCTCACCCTAAAAGGGGCGTAGCTGCCAGCTGGCGTGGGCGTCCACATCGTTCGAAGGCGCGGGACCTTGGTACGTTCGCCGGTGTGAACCACAACCAAGGCCAGCTGCGCCGCACACTTGGCTTGCCCGATGCCGTCCTCATTGGGTTGGGCGCGATGATCGGGGCGGGAATCTTCGCCGCATTGGGGCCCGCCGCCCAAGCCGCGGGGTCCGGCCTTCTCCTCGGGTTGGGCCTAGCGGCCATCGTCGCCTACTGCAATGCGATGACCTCGGCCAGCCTGGCGACCTTGTACCCCATGTCTGGGGGCACCTATGTGTACGGACAAAAGCGACTTGGCCAGTACTGGGGTTACTTGGCCGGGTGGGGTTTTCTCGCCGGGAAGACCGCCTCGTGTGCCGCCATGGCGCTAACCGTTGGATGGTATCTGTGGCCCGAGCATGCCAATGTGATCGCCGCAGCGACGACCGCCGCCCTGACTGCGCTCAACTACACGGGAATCCAGAAAGCCGCCTGGCTGACTAGAGGCATCATCGCGGTCGTACTCACTACCCTGGTCGCGCTCGTCGTTTCCTCGTTGACATCTGAAGCTTCCGACTTCTCCCGCATCGACTTCACGGTCGACCTCACCTGGACCGGTGCGCTCCAGGCCGCCGGGTTGCTCTTTTTCGCCTTTGCCGGTTACGCACGCATCGCCACCTTGGCCGAGGAGGTCCGCGACCCCCAGCGCACCCTACGCCGCGCTATCGGCATCTCGCTGGGAATCACCTTGGCCGTCTACACCGCCGTGGCCATTGCCGTCTTGACGGTGCTCGACGCAGATCAGCTCGCTGCGGCGACCGCGCCGTTGACGGCGGCATCCGAAGCCGCCGGAGTCACCTGGTTGACGCCAGTCATCGCCGTTGCTGCGGCCGTAGCGGCCCTCGGCGCGCTCCTGGCTTTGATACTGGGAGTCTCCCGCACGATGTTCGCCATGGCGCGCGACGGCCATCTTCCCACTGGGCTAGCCGCCATCCATCCGCGCTTCAACGTTCCCCACCGCGCGGAACTGCTCGTGGGATCAGTGGTGGTGATTCTGGTGCTCACCCTGGACCTGCGGGAAGCAATCGGGTTCTCCTCGTTCTGTGTGTTGGTCTACTACGCCATTGCGAATGCCTCGGCATTGACCCTCAACGCAGACGAAGGACGGCCCGCGCGAGTCATCCCGCTGGTCGGTTTCGCCGGTTGCGCGGCGCTCATGTTCGCTCTTCCTGCCACATCCATCATCGCCGGGCTTCTGGTGCTCGCCGGTGCGACGATCCTCTACTTCATTCAATCGGCGATACGGCGTACAACACGACAGTAAAGTGCCGCGCTAAATACGATCCGGACAAGGTATGTCGAGGAGATTAGGGCCCTGGTAGGGCCCGACGCTGATTCTGAACCCTCAGGGGCCGCAGCGCCCCAGAGCATCTGGGCGCATAACCTGGTCATCTAGCTGCGAAGACGTTATTAAGCTGGCGGAGGAGGTGGGATTCGAACCCACGGAACGAGTCACCCCGCTCGCCGGTTTTCAAGACCGGTGCACTAGTCCACTATGCGACTCCTCCATGCCCCACGATGCGAATTCACCAGCGTTGAACCTGGCGCTAGGGCCCAGCTTCAACACCACGGCACAGACTCTCATCGATACGAGGCTCGGATAATCTACCAAACGCTAACTTAGAGACGAAAATCGCGTCGGGGCTCGGTCGTTTGCGCTAGCCGCAGGCGGACTGGCCGGCCTCGGGCAGACAGCAGGTACTGCACACATTTCGCCCTTCCAGGGTGAAGGCTAGGCAGCAGGTGTGACGACGGTAGGTCAGCTTGCCGAACTCATCGCTGGATATGTCGACCAGGTGGGCTACGTCAAAAGCCTCCAGGAGCTCCGCCGCGATAGCCTCGGAGCTGACGTGGCTGGCTTCCGCGCAACAGGCCACGGCGTAACAGATGCCTGAGGCCAGCGAACCCAACAAGTTACGTCGGCCGATGCGAGCCTGTTGCCGCAGCGCCGACATCACCACTTCCAGGTGACCATCAAACAGGGTGGCCCGCATCGCATCTAGCAATTCTTGGTGGTCTTTCATGACCACGGCGGCGGGGTGAGAGGCCAGCGGGTCGTCAGCCAAGACCGCGAACTTCGGGTCGCCCAAGTGCAGGGAGAACAGCGGGCTTTCCCGTCCGATGACGAAATGGGCTTCCTCAGGGTTCCACAGCGGTACCCGGTGAGCCGACACAAAGCCCAAGACCGATGGCAAGACCGACCAGTAACAGTAGGTTTTCCAGGCCAAGGCCACCGACACATGGTCGGCGGCGCCCCACAGTTGTGAGGAATGTTCGATCAGCGCGGCGGTAACCTCACCACCGGCGGCCAGATCACCGGAGTTAACGATCGTTCCCTGCGGCACGTCTCCGTGCTCCAGCCAGGGCTTGATGCCAGCAAGAGGGTGAGGGCCGACGTGGTTCTCCAGGTAGTACGCTGCCTCGCGCATCGGGGCGCGCATATCGCCCGAGGCATCCGAGCTCCGGTGTGGCAGCTCGCCTGGGTGCGTCGGAGTCGAAGATACGGCTAGGGAGGAGATGAGCGTCACGCGCCATCCCTCGCAGACGAATATCCGGTCCGCACCGCTGACATGAACCCGGCCTCCAAGCTACGCCGCAATATGATTAGGTACGCCTAACCTTACCCGAGGCGGAACTGCAACTGTCAAGTATGCGACAGCTGCGCGGAGGAGTGAAACCTGAGCTTAGAACAGCCAGAAGGCGAAGCGCTGCGATTTTGGGAAGAGCGACGCCGTGTGTTATTAGTCTCGCAACGCCTCGCCTTGTGGTGCAGACTCAGTGTGGGTGACTGGGGGTACGGCGCGTCGCACCCGGTGTGCGGCACATAGAAAAATAGTGCCCATGTCAGCCCAACCTACCGCGACCGCCCAACCCCGACAAACCCTGTACCGCGAAATCATCATCCTGCTGGCGCTCTCGCTGGGTGCCTCCGCAATCTGGTCGGTATTCAACTTCATCGAACTACTGGCCCAACCTGGCACACTGTCCGACCAGACAATCGCCATGAACCGAGCTCGGGCGGCCGAAGATCTCCCCTGGCTAGACCTGGCCCGCCAACTGACGGCCATCGCCATATCGCTGGCCCCTGCGGCCTTGGCTCTGCATTTTCTTCACAGTGACCGCGGCAATCCATTTCGGCTACTCGGCATGGACTCTCGTCGGGCCTGGTTTGACAACCTCACCGGCGTGGGCCTGGCGGCGCTCATCGGCATCCCCGGATTGGGCCTGTATCTGGTCGCTCGCGAACTGGGTTTCAACACCACAATCCAGACCGCCGCGCTTTACGAACACTGGTGGACCATCCCCGTCCTGATCCTTTTGGCCTTGAAGAATTCGCTGCTGGAGGAGATTATCGTCGTGGGGTACCTGGCGACACGACTCAAGCAACTGTCATGGTCCCCAGTGGCCATCATCGTCGCCAGCGCTCTCTTGCGGGGCTTCTACCATCTGTATCAAGGCATAGGCGGCTTTATCGGGAACGTGGTCATGGGAGCGGTCTTCGCGGCGTTCTACCTGCGTTATGGGCGAATCATGCCGCTGATCATCGCGCATTTCATCTTGGACATCGTGGCGTTCGTGGGTTATGCGCTGTTGGTGGACCACCTCAGCTGGCTCTAGCCACCCGGCCACCGATCGCACGCAGCGCTGGCCCAAAATTGTCCACAGGGTTATCCACAGCCGAAAAGAAACTTCTTTGCCCACCGACATTCCTGAAATAACCTGGAACAGGGGCCCCAGAAGTGAGAAATACTCACCTCAACGGGCTGTCCCCGCGATCAACCGGCGAACGCCCGCCCATCGTGCTGCGACCCGCTTGCCGCTATTTCTGGGCAGCCGGTATGCTCAACTGTCGGTGGCCCCATTCGGTCTTTGACTGTTTTGTCATGTCGCACGACAGTTGCCCATGTCTGGCAGCCACCAAGGAGGATTCGCCTAGTGGCCTATGGCGCCCGCCTGCTAAGCGGGTTTCGGGTTACCCCCGATCGAGGGTTCGAATCCCTCATCCTCCGCCACATAACTGCCCTGTGCAGCAAGAACGCGGTCATACTTCAGTATTGAGAGTGTGGCCGCGTTTGTCGTGTTGGCCCCTAAGCTGCCGTTTTATCCACGGCTTATTGCATATAGGTCGCACATCCGCCTGTACGGTATGCCGACCTCACTGGGTGCGGATGTCCACCACGGCCGCAATTCCAGCACCGTTGACCCCAACCCGGCAGATCCTTCCACCCACCAGGCGAGGAACGTACGCAATGATATGGCCCGCAATGGACTTCTAGAGCGAGGGCGACCCGGATACGGTAAAGACATGGACGTTCGCACCGACCTCGCCGAGACCGACCTACAGTGGATTGCCGAGGCCAACCAGGCCAGCCTGGAATCCGACGGCATTGAACCGCTCGGTGAGCACACGCTCTTGCAGCTCAAACTCACCGACCGCCCAGAAAACCAGCTGCATTTTCTCCTGACCGAGGCAGACAAACCGGTGAGCTACGCGTTCCTGGAAATCACCAGTGGCGAAGCTAGCGGGGAAATGTTCACGCATCCCGAATATCGGCGGCTGGGCTATGGCCGCGCCCTACTCGCCCGTGTGCGGGCCGCCGCTGGCACTGCCGGAGGGCAACAGCTACGCCTGTGGGCGCACGGCGACTTCGACGGGGCGAGTGCATTGGCCAAGCGCGACGGCTTCAAGCGGGAGCGAGTGCTCTTCCAGCTAGGTCGCACACTGCAGGGGCTGGTCACCGAGGCTCCCCCGCTACCGGAGGACGTGGAGCTACGGGCATTCGTCCGCGATCAGGACGAAGCGGAGTTGCTGCGCGTAAACGCGGCCGCGTTCGTCGACCATCCCGAACAAGGTCGACTCAGTCTCGACGACCTGCGACAGCGGATGGACTCAACCTGGTTCGACCCCGCGGGCCTCATCACAGCCTGGAAAGATGGTCACATGGTGGGGTTCCACTGGACCAAGACCCACCCGGACGGCAATGGTGAGGTGTACGTGCTGGCCGTGGACCCGCAGGCGCAGGGGATGCGGTTGGGAAAGATCCTGACCCAGGCAGGGCTGGCGCATCTGGCCTCACGCGGCCTGGAGTCGGTGATCCTCTATGTCGATGAGTCCAACACCAAAGCCGTACAGCTCTATCGCGGGCAGGGGTTTACCCAGCGGCGCGTGGACGTCCAGTACGCAACCCAGCTCTCGCACTAGGCTCGTACCTCGGTCGGATAGTTCGGTTCGCCCGGCAAGACGAACTCCGGCACTGAGGCGTCCAGCACCACCCGTGGCAGGATCGGCGTCATATCGCGCTGTTCGGCGGCGGCGAAAATTTCGCCGACCGTGGTGAAGCGCGACAGCTCCAGCAACGTCGAGGCCGTCGGCAGCATCATCTGTTCGCCGTAACGGCTCAAGGCTTGTTCGGGACCGATCCAGGTCGCGAACTCGCATTCGCTCGAGGCCGCGCGCGGCTGATAACCCTCCGACAACGTCGCCATATAAAACCAAGTATCGAACCGCACCGGCTCAAATTCCGGAGTCTGCCAGCGCGACCAGGCCCGTTGCAAGGCCACATGAGCGCCGGTCTCCTCCATGACTTCGCGGATACCGCAACTGGCCACGTCCGCGTCTTGGGGTTCGAGACCTCCGCCGGGGAACGCAAACAGACCCCCGGCGAATCTCATGGTGGCAGCGCGGCGAATCAAGTAGACACGCAAGGGGGCTTCCCGCAGCAGCACGCACGTGGCTGCCCGGCGCAAAGGGGCGGGGGAGGCACCATTCTTGTAGAAGGTTCGGGCGCTCTCCAGTCGTTTGGGATCCAGCTGGCGCAGGTTTAGTCTCCCGAAATGCCTAGCCATCGACACGGACTATCACCGCCATTCCTTGTCCCGCCGCGACGTTGGTCGCCGCCACGCCATAGCCGCCGCCGCGACGGCGCAGCACCGTGCACAGGTTAATGAGGGAGCGGAGAGCAGATGCCGGCCCGGCATGGCCGTAGCTAATGGTGCTCCCCGCCGTATTGACGAGTTTCTTTCCCAGCTCAGGCATCTGTGCCAGGCAGACGAGCGTAGCAGCCGCATAGCGTTCCTCGATCTCCCAGGCTGCGATGTCGGAGGCTTTGAGGTTATGGCGGGCCAGAACTTTACGGATGGCCGCGGCAGAGGCCAAGGGGTATTCGTTGGGCGCCACACCGACAGTCTCGCCGCCAATGAACCGCGCCATCGGATCCGGACCAGGAAACGAGCTAACCAGCAACGCCGCCGCCCCATCGGCGTCAACCGCGGAGTTTCCCACAGTGATGGTCCCATCGGTGGTGAACAAGGGCGGCTGGGCGCCCATGGTCCGACTATCGATTTCGGTGAGAATGCATTCGTCACTGCAATGCCCATCGACCACGGACATGTGGTCTTGCGGAATGCCATCTTGCCAAGCCTGGTGCGCCAGCGAATGGCTGTGTAGGGCCCATCCGTCCTGCGCCGCCCGATCGATGTCGTACTGATAGGCGGCCAATTGCGCGAACCAACCTGGGCCGTGCCGCCACGCTGAGGGCAGGAGCTGGCCGACGTGTTCTTCGCTGCCGGAAGGGAAGAGTCGCAGGTGAGTGGGGTAGGCGGTGTCGGGGGTGTTGAGTTGGAACCCGACGCGGGATGCCGAACCCACTGCTGCGGCCACAGCCGAGTGAGAGTCTTCGAGACGCACCGCCCGGGCTGCCAGGATCAGGGCATCAAGGCCAGAGGATTCGCGGCGGTCGATGGTGATGGCCGGGAAGTGCTCGCTGAGACCGGAGATCAGGGCCGCCGACCGCGCCAGGTTGGGACCCGACTCGGCCGTGATGTCTGCGCCAAGGTAGATCTCGGTGTGGTCGACGTCAGCCAACAAGGGGTTTCGCAACAGCAACTGTTGCAGCGGAATGGCGGCTAGCTGGGCCACATGCAGACGCGCTACGACGCCTCCGCGACGCCCAAAGGGCGTCCGCGCCGCATCTGCCAGATAGACGTCCATGAAAAGAGGCTAACGGAAGCCCTCGGCGTGGCGTCTTGTTTCGACTGAGTCCATGACGTAGGCGAGAAGCTATTTTATGGTGTGCTCTCGGTTCGACCGCTGAGCGTTGCCGCCCCAATAAGTGCGGGGCGGCAACGCGTAACACTTCATCTCTAAAGCATGATCCAGCTGATCGGGTAAAACAGCAGGGCTCCGACTATCGCCGCAGCGGGGAATGTGAGAATCCAGGCGATAACGATCGTGCGTGCCACGCCCCAGCGCACCGCGCGCTTCCCGCCAGTCGAACCGACGCCCATGATGGCGGCGGTAATGGTGTGGGTCGTGGAGATGGGCGCGCCCAGCCACCACGTGTTGACGTACAGCACCGAGGAGGCCACGGTCTCGGCGGCGAAGCCCTGGGGAGGACGCAAGTCGATGATGCGGCGACCCAGGGTGCGTATGATGCGCCAGCCACCGGCATACGTGCCGCCAGCCAGGGCGGCGGCCGAAGCGAAGTACACCCAGTGCGGGATTTCCAAAGCCGAGTCCTGGAATCCACCAACGTGCAAGGCCAGCACGATGATGCCCATGGTCTTGGCCGCGTCCTGCATACCGTGACCAACCGCCATTGCCGCAGCCGAGACGGATTGGGCCTGGCGAAAGCGAACCGTCAGCTTGCGCGGCGTGCCGTTGCGGAATACCCAGAACACGGCCAGCATGAAGAGGAATCCGAGCGCAAAACCAACTAGTGGCGAGAAAATCGTGGGCAGGACGATTTTTTCCCAAATACCGCTCCAGTAGACGACGCCGCCGCCGACCAGGGTCGCCCCGACGACGCCACCGAACAGGGAGTGCGAGGCGGAGATGGGCCAGCCTTTCCACCACGTCAAGTAGTTCCAGGCGACAGAGCCGAGCACGCCGGCCATGACAATGGCCAGACCAGCCATACCCAGTTGGGGTGAAACCAGCCCTTCGGCGACAGTCGCGGCGACTTTAGCGCCCAGATATGCGCCAACGAAGTTGCCGATGGCGGCCATACCCAGAGCTACCCGGGGGGTAAGGGCACGAGTCGAGATCGAGGTCGCGATAGCGTTGGCGGCGTCGTGGAAGCCATTGGTGTAGGCAAACAACAGCGCCACCGCGACCACCAGGATCACGCTGATGAGAAGGGGATCCACGCCTAGGATTCCTTCACGTAGATGGTCTCGATGACGTTGGCGATGTTCTCAAACCCGTCACAGGCCTTCTCGAGCATGTCGGCGACCTCTTTGAGCTTCATAACCGTCAACGGGTCGTATTCGCCAGAGTAAAGACGCACAACGCACATGCGGTAGTTGCGGTCCCCGTCGTTCTCCAACCGGTTGCATTCGATCCAGTAGTCCTTCATGCGCTCGTCGAGGCCCTTAAGTTTGGGCATAGCCTCGGCGGTGGCATCGGCCTGCTGCGACAAAACGGCTACGATTTCCAGCATTTCGCGGGGGATCGCGGGCAATTCGGAGAGTCCGTAGAGGTAGATGAGGTTAGCGGCGGCCTCGATGTAGTCGAGCACATCGTCCAGGCAGCTAGCCAAACGCACCATGTCCTGACGGTCCATGGGCGTGACGAACGATGAATTGATCTTTTGAAACAGCTGGTGGGTGAGCTTGTCGTTGTCATGCTCGACGTCAACGAGTCGCTCAGAAATGGACTGGTGATCGGCATCGTCGTCACCGAGCTCTTCTAGAATCTTCACTCCGCGCTGAATGTTCTCAGCCGCTTGCGTGAAAAAAGAATAGAAGGCATCGTCCTGAGGTTTCAATGAAAACCGCACAGGCACACCTCATGGTCTATCGGTACAATTGGCAAAATCACTCTACCCAGCACGCATAAGTCGACATTGAGTTTCGGCGAGCTGGTGTCACCGCTGACACAGCTGAACCCGAATGCGTGTCGATTCAACTACCAGCGGCAACATTGATGCCCGCTGCTATTTGGGCATGTGAGGCTAGTGTGCCATTTACTTCTCGTTCACCTCGCCACAGGGCCACGCTCGCCGTAAAGCTCTCAAGGAAACCTGAGGAGAAACCGCCACCGGGTCACGACACTGGGTTCGCTCCCAGACGCCCCAAGGCCCCCGCCACCTTGTCCGCATCGGTGGTGTACCACAACTCAGGCAGCGAGCGCCGCAAGAACGGGCCATAGGACCGCGCCGTGTGCAGGCGGGAATCCAGGATCGCCACTACGCCCTTGTCGTCGACTCGGCGAATGAGCCGGCCCGCTCCTTGCGCGAGACGCACCGCCGCATGCGGCACACTCACCTCAGCGAAGCCAGACTTCCCCGCCGCCTCAGCCGCGTCGTTGCGGGCAGCGGTCAAAGGCTCATTCGGGCGCGGAAACGGAATCCGGTCAATCACCACCAGCTGACAGGCATCGCCCGGCACGTCCACGCCCTGCCACAGGCTCATAACCCCCAGCAGACACGTCTGCGGCTCACTGCGGAATCGTTTCACCAACGCGGCAAGGGTCTCCTCCCCCTGCAACAAGATCGGCAAATCCGTGTGCTCACGCAGCAAATCCGCGGCGGACTCGGCGGCCTTGCGAGAGGAGAACAGACCCAACGTCCGTCCACCAATGGCCTCGACCAGGCGGCGCAGTTCCTTGGCCGCATCGTCGGCCAAACCCGAGGCCCGTGGACGCGGTAGATGCGACGCCACGTAGAGAATTCCCTGTTTAGGGTAGTTAAACGGGCTACCCACATCCAACGTGTCGTAGTCGAGGACGTCCTCATCCGCCGCGTGTCGAGCCGGGTCAAGCCCCAGCGACCTCGCCACCGTGTCGAAGGTCCCTCCCAAGGTCAACGTCGCCGACGTCGCCACCACCACCCGGTCCGGGTACAGCTGCTCGGTCAACAAACCCGCCACCGCGAATGGGGCTACCGACAACTGCGGGTTGCGCGGATTGGAGTCCTTCCACACCACGTCGGTGGGGCCCGGCGACTGAAGCCGACCGGCCGTCTCCCGCGCCGCCGTCATCGCCTCGCGCAGCTGCGCGGCCGCCAAATCGCCTTTGTCCTTCTCCCCCGAACCGGCCAAGATCGTCGTCGCCTCGGCACACGCCGAATCGATCAAACCCAAAGCCGCGCTGACCGGAGCAGGCAGCTCGACCAGTCGCTCGGTTCCCGTCGCGTCGAGCGCATCTGCCAGCGCCCGTGAGGCGTCCTGGAACTTCTCAGAAATGTCGACGCCCAGTTTTTTACGGCTGCGCTGCGCCAACCACGTCAGCTGGGCCGGTGAAAGGTCGGCGGCGGCCGCGGAGGTGACGCGGTCGGCCAGTTCATGGGCCTCGTCCACGATCACGACCGAATGCTGCGGCAGGATCTCGCGGCCCTTCATCATGTCGATGGACAATAGGGCGTGGTTGGTGACGATGATGTCCGCGGCGTGCGCGCGCTGTTTGGCCGTCTCGGCGAAACAGTCAGCGCCTTGCCCGCAGTTACTGGCGCCGACGCATTCGCGGGAATTGACTGACACTTGCCGCCAAGCCCAGTCGCTCACGCCCGGGTCGAGGTCGTCTCGATCCCCAGTGTCGGTGTCGTTGGCCCAGTCGTACAGGCGGGCCACTTGCGCGGCATAGGAATTGCCACCGGTGAAGCGTTGCTTTGACATCTCCGGCAGGGCTTCGGCCTCGCCGTCTTCTTCGTCGACGGACATCTTGTGACGGCACACGTAATGATGCCGTCCCTTCAGAAGCGCGAAAGTGGGGCGTCTCCCCATCACCGGCTGCACCGCCTCCACCAGGCGCGGCAGGTCAACGGTGACCAACTGGTGTTGCAGGGCAAGGGTCGCGGTGGAGACGACGACCGTTCGGCCCGAGGCCAATGCCGCGCACAAATACGCCAAGGATTTCCCGGTGCCGGTCCCGGCCTGTACCAGCAAATGCCGCTCGTTGGTGATCGCGTCGGCGACGGCCTCGGTCATCGTGATCTGGCCTTCTCTGGCCTGCCCACCTGGGGTCGCGGAGACGGCGGCTTCGAGAAGATCGCTTGCGAGGGACACGTCGCTCTTTTCCTGGTTGGCCAGCGCGAAGTATGGCTACGCGGTGGTGTAGCGCCGCCGCATTCATTCCATAGCGGGCCGGACGCGGCGGCGACATGTATAGGGCCGAGAAGGGCGGTTACAAACTGCCCTGTGGCTTGGCCGCCATCGTCTCCGGATCGAGATCGGGTTTGTCGTCAGGTTTGTCCGACGAGCCTGCCTTCGGCGGCGGATCGCTCTTGCTGTGTGCCTTGTTGTAGGCGATCACAGCCCGGACACCGGCGTTGATGATTGCCAGGATCGGAACGGCGATCAAGGCTCCCACAATACCCGCCTGGATACCGCCGACGGTAATGGCCAGCACGATTGCCAACGGGTGCAATTTCACGGCCCGGCTCATGAGCAACGGCTGCAAAACGTTGGACTCTAGCTGCTGGACCAGCAGCACCAGACCCAAGACCAGCAAGGCGTTGATGAGTCCGTTCTCGGTGCCGACCAAGGCGACCAATACCGCGACCGCTCCTGAGACCGTCGCACCGACGATGGGGATGAAGCCGCCGAGGAACACTAGCGTCGCCAGCGGCAATGCTAGTGGGATGTCCAGAATCCACAGCCCCAACCCGATACCGATCGCATCGACTAGCGCCACCACCACCGTGGTGCGCATGAACTGCACCAGGCTCTTCCAGGAGGCGAGTCCGGCGAACCGCAGCGGGGCGCGGGAGGGAACGGGGAGCAGGCCGGTCAGGAAGTGCCAGATCTTGTCGCCGTCGCGCATAAAGAAGAACATGCAAAACAGCACGAGGAAGAATCCGGTGAAGAAGTAGACCAGGGCTCCGGCTGCGGTGCCGAATATCGTCAGTGCCTGCCCGCCGATGTCGCTAGCGTTATCGGTCGCCCAACTCTGAATTTCGTCACCGGCGTCGGAGAGTAGGCCTTCGATCATGTCCGGTTCCAGGCCATAGGGGCCCGAACGCAGCCACTCTTCAAGGCGAGTGATGCCAGCGTTGATCTGGTCGGCGAAGTCGGGAATACCGGCGATAAACTGCTGTACCACAAAAGTGAATACCGCGAAGACGGTGGTCAAACCACCGACCAACACCACGGCGGCAGCTAGCGAACGGTTCCAGCCTCTGCGGACTAGCCAGCCCACGATCGGCTGGAACAATGCGGCCAGAAGGAACGAAACCGCCACTGGGATGACGACGACCGCGAGCAAACTGAACAGATACAAGACCGCGATGATCGCAACGGCGAGCACGATGATGCGCCACGCCCACGCGGCGGCAATGGCCATCGCGTCCGCCAAGTGGCGGCGTTCCGGAGGCTGCATTGCCTCTGCAAACGACGGGTCTCGGCCATTGCCGTCATTACCGTCGTCGCCTCCACCGCCAGTGGTGGCGGGGGTCTCGTCCTCAGAATCCGGTTTGCTGTCTATGGCCAAGGGATTGGCGTGTTCCCGGCGGCGCGCACGCGCCGACTCCATCCGCTCCGTGTATGGATTCGTGCGGACACCTACCCACATCTGGCGGGCCTTGGCAGCGGCTTTACGCATGCGGCTCACTGTTCCTCCGATACCGACCGACGAAGATCACGGGCGATTGGGGTGTTCTGTGTATGTATCGCTACGGACACAGTAGCCGGTCACAGCGACACAGACGAGGCCGATTCGACCCAAGTGCGCGCGGTATCGTGTGTAGTGTGACTTCCACACCGCTCGACTACGAAACTGGCCTGGCCATACGCCTGCTACATGACCGCCTGCTCGTCCGCCAAGACGCGGATTCCGAGCGCCGTTCCTCTGGGGGCATCGTGATCCCGGCAACCGCTTCCATGGGGCACCGCTTGGCGTGGGCCGAAGCCGTGGGCGTAGGACCGCTGGTGCGCTCCGTGGAAGTGAATGACCGAGTGCTGTTCGACCCTGACGAAAAAAGTGAGGTCGAGCTGCACGGGGAGACGTTCATTCTGCTGCGCGAACGCGACGTGCACGCGGTGGCCGCAAAGCGGGTCGACTCCGACGGTTCGGGACTGTATCTCTAAGACAAAGCCGACACCCCTACGCCACCTGCCGTTAAGGCCTAGCTGGTGCGTTAACCTGCTCGAATGCGTATCGGAGTAGCGGGTTTGGGGCTCATTGGCGGGTCCGTGGCATTGGCGCTAGCCGAGGCGGGCCATGAGGTAAGGGGTTTTGACCCCGTCGCCAAACCCGTCGACGTCCCGTTTCCTCTCCTAAAGGACGCAACTCAGCTATGCGATAGCGATCTGGTCATCCTCGCGGTCCCCTTTCCTGCTCTAGCGGACCTCCTTCCCACTTTTGCTCAGTGGGAAGGGCTATTGAGCGACGTCACCTCTGTTAAGCAACCGGTGCTTGAGCTAGTCGCCGCGTTGGCCCCGCAGGTGCGATTTGTCGGCGGCCACCCGATGGCGGGCAAGGAAACAGCCGGGTTCGCTGCGGCGGAGGCGGGCTTGTTTCGGAATCGACCGTGGGTGTTGACCACCGATGGCACCAGCGAGGACGACCTAGACGTGCTGCGGGTCCTGCTGATGTCGTTGGGAGCCGACCCGGTTCTCACCACGGCCGCGCGGCATGACCAAGCGGTTGCCAGGATCTCGCATCTTCCCCACCTGTTGGCTGTCACGTTGAGGCGCTGTGGCGAGGCCGATGAGCTCGCCCTGGACCTGGCGGCAGGGTCCTTTCGCGATGGAACGCGGGTCGCTTCCAGCCCGGTCGACCTCATAGCCGCCATGTGCGGCGGAAACGCCGCTGCGCTGCGCGACGTCCTCGATGAGGCGATCGCCGATCTACAACAGGCACGACTCGCCTTGGACGCACCGAAGCCGCAACCTGAGGTTAAGAAATGGATCATGCGCACATAGTGCCCAACTCTCGGCCCCGCTAATGGCACATCATGTCGCAAACCGAGGCCATGCGAAGCAATCTGGACACTATCGGGGCGGAAATCGGTTACGCATTTGAGATTGTGAGCCAGTAAAGTACCCGCATGAGCAAAATTGATGACATTGCCAATGACTTCGTCGAAGAATTCATTGCCAATAGCCCTACCACTGCGACATATTTGGGCCACCCAGGTCACGACGACAAGTGGGATGACCTCTCCCCAGCTGGCTACGCGAAGGACATAGACCTGCACCGTCGGGTTCTGGCCGAGATCAAAGCGGTCGAGCCAGCCGATTCGAGTGAGCGTGCCGCCAAGGAAGCCATGATCGAGCGCTTCGAGCTTAAAATCGAGCGATACGACGCTGGCGACACCCATTTGGATCTCAACGTGCTGACTTCTTCGGTACACGGGATGCGCCAAATCTTCGACCTCATGCCGCACGAAGGCGAAGAGGCGGCCCGCAACATCGCTCGCCGCCTCCAGGCGTTCCCCACCGCCGTCGACCAATACATCGAGACGCTGCGGGGCGAAGCCAAAGCTGGCCGGGTGGCGGCCCACCGTCAGGTGACTGAAGTGGCCCGCCACTGCGACAACTGGAACGGCGCCAACGGCGACAACTTCTGGGAAAACCTCACCACCAAGACGGTCACCGTTGACGGCGAGCCGGCTACAGGCGCCTTGGCTGCGGAGCTGGCCGAGGGCGCCCAAGCGGCCCACCGTGCCACGGCGGCGTTCGCGACGTTCCTGCGCGACGAACTAGCCGGGCAAGCACCGCAAGAGGACGCCATCGGCGAAGACGCCTATTCGCGTGCGTCCCGCTACTTCATCGGTGCCAAAGTCGACCTGCGGGAAACCTACGAATGGGGCTGGGCCGAGCTGGCGCGCATCGAAGAGGAAATGCGTGAGGTCGCCGACCGCATCAAGCCTGGCGCGACTGTCGACGAGGCTGTCGAATACCTTGACTCCAGTGACGACGACCGGATGACCGACAAGTATGCCTTCCGCGACTGGATGCAAGAGCTATCTGATCGCACCGTGGAGGAAATGCAGGAGTACTTCGATATTCCCGAGCCGGTGCGCAAACTAGAGTGCATGCTCGCTCCAGCTGAAGACGGAGCGATCTACTACACCGGCCCCAGCGAGGACTTCTCCCGCCCGGGTCGCATGTGGTGGTCGGTGCCCTCCAGCCAGACTCATTTCTCGAAGTGGCGGGAGATGACCACGGTCTTCCACGAGGGTATTCCGGGGCACCACTTGCAGATCGGGCAGACGGCGTACCGCTCCGAGCTTTTGAACCGCTACCAACGCCAGCTCCTGTTCTGCTCCGGTCACGCCGAGGGCTGGGCGCTGTACTCCGAACGGCTCATGGATGAGCTGGGCTACTACAAGGACTACCCGGCTGGAAAGCTCGGGATGCTCGACGGCCAAGCCATGCGCGCGGCCCGAGTCATTGTGGATATTGGACTGCACTGTCAGTTCGAGATCCCCGAAGACAACCCGTTCGGGTTCCGTCCAGGTGAAAAGTGGGACCATGCCCGCGTCTGGGAATTCATGCGCGCGCACTGCCGTGTACCGGACCCGATGCTTGACTTCGAGGTCAATCGTTACCTCGGCTGGCCGGGACAAGCTCCCTCGTACAAGGTTGGAGAGCGACTGTGGAAGCAGGCGCGGGACGACTACAAGGAACGTAAGGGTGCTGATTTCAGCCTGACTCAGTTCCACTCCGATTCGCTAAATCTAGGCCCCATGGGCCTCGACCCGTTCGCGGCGGCGCTCAAGCGGCTCTAGCTGGCCTGAGTTGACACCTGTTGGGGGGCCGACGAGTTCTCGTCCTAGGGCCCCCCAACAGGTTGATATGAAGGTGTCCCACCTAACCGTCTGAAGTGGAACTAGACCTAGTCGCTATCAACTGCCCTAGAGAACTCATCATCAAGTATCAAGTCGGCCCCATTGCATGCTGTCAGGCAAACCCAGGGTCGCGTGTTGAACATTTAAGGCCGACTGAGGTCCGCAACGATCGCCCAGAGGCCAAACGACAATGTCATCTTCCTCTCGGCCGGTACTCTCTCAGCATGTGCGTCTGATCAGGGCCGCCCAACAGTGGAATCGAAGAGGGGGCGTGCGCTTCGCGCACGCCCCCTCTAATTTGCTTATGCTGTAATTTTCCGGCTATGCGTACTGTTCGAAGTCGGGGTTGTTGATGCCCCATACATCGTCGTCTTCAACGAGCCAGTTGTTGCCTTCTTTTTCTTCGTCTTCTCCAGTGCCAGCGCCACGGCCACCGGCTCCACCCATCATGGAGCCTCCACCGCCCATGCGACCGGCTCCGCTTCCGGCACCGCCACGGCCACCGGCACCCATGCCCTGGCCCATACCCGCGCCGCCGCGTCCAGCACCGGCACCCGCGCCGCCACCGCCGCGAGCGCTGGAGAGACCAGCCCCACCAGCACCGGCAGCCGAACGCGCCGGGCCCATACCGGCGCCCGCGCCAGCACCAACACCCATACCGCCACCGCCAGGAGCTGCACCCGTACCGACACCAGGTCCGGTACCGAGTCCAGCCGGAGCGGTCGCAGGTGGCGCACCAGCGTAGAGACCATCGCTGATCGTTCCGCCCTCATTGTCTGGGTCGGCAGGCAACGCCCAATTCGGGTTTCCTCCGCCGGAGCCACCAGGCCCACCAATCTCACCCGGGTTCGATCCCGGCGTCGAGGCGAGAGCCTCGGGTGTGGTGGGGGCCTCCGGTGGCGGCGACGGGCTGACAGCCGTCTGGTTGGACGGCGGGCTCAACGTCGAGGCGGGGCCCGCGCTCGGGCTTCCCATCCCGCCGGGCGCTCCGGGCGTCATTCCCCCAAGGTTCATGTCATCGGGGTCAGTGTCGATCGGCGGCTGTTTGCGGTCACTCGGAAGCGAGATCGACTGGATCTCCTCGTTGGCCATCTGCTTACGCTCGGTGATGTCTTCCCGAATCGTGGTCGCACGAGCGTCATAGTCCGACATGCTTTCCGCCACAGTCTCCGTAGCGGTCTGATCGGCATCGATTTGAGCCATCTCGCGGGCGTCCTGACGCGTAAAGGGGTCACGCGTCGGGTGTTCCTCTTCGGTGGTGTAACGCTGGAAGTAGACGTCCTCGCGAGTCTGGCGGTACGTCTCGACCTCTTCGGCCTTTTCCTCGTCAATACCGGCCAGCTTCAGGGCTTCTCGAGCCTGGTTGCACTTCTTGGTTTCGCAGTGACCGTCCCAGAACGCAGGGCGAATGTGGATGGTCGAGTTCATCCCGCCCCACTTCTTGTGGGTCCAGAACTGCGGCGGGGGATACGGGACCTCTCCCGAGTCGCCCCCTTGCAGTGCGTACAGGGTCTCCTTTTTGTTAGTCAGGTGCGTGTGCGCCTCCTGGACGTCTTCCAGGATCTCTTCGATCATGTTCGCGGTCTTGGTACAGGCTTGCTCGAATGCGTCGAAGTCGGTGCCTTCCCAACCGCCAGCCAAAGCCTTGAGTTTGGACTTCAGCGCGTTAGGGGTATCCTCTAGCTGCTCGTAAACCTGCTCTTGCCATGCTTCGGCAATTCGTTCAATTGCATGCAAACTTGGGTTGTCAGGCCGGACATGGTTGACGATTTCCCTCAGCTCCGAGACAGAGGGTAGAGCAATGTTTCCGTCGTTTTTAGGGCGAATATCCTGGAATTGGACCGGCACCGCTGACATCAAGGCAATCCACGCGTCTTCAGAAGCGTTGTGCCCGTTAGTGCAATCGCCTTCGCCGCAACCGCCCTTGTACGAGAGAGCGTCAGGGCCATCCTGAGTTTCAAGCCCCTCATGGGAATCGGCAGTGAATTCTTCGTCAGTCTCACCCATGAGCTAACTCTCCTGTTCTATCTTCTCAAGGACTGCAGAATGCACCTGTGAAAGGTAGGTGTTAACGATCCAGTCTTCAACGTCTTCAGGTGTGAAATCGTAGATGGCGTACTCGAACGGATCGACGTCTTCATCGACCAGGCCATGCCCCTGCAAGGTCTCAATTCTCCGCGGGCCCGGATCACCCTGGTACTCGACTTGCACCTTCATGTTTATGTTGGCGTAGCGCATCCAGACAATATGGAAAAAACGGCTCGTATCCTCCAAAAAGAAGTAACGACCTTCATCCCAGCTGCCTTCGACGTCATACTGCTGGTCGAATCCGAATTCAGTGGTTTCTTCAAAGCTGTATTCCAGCCATTCAGTGGCCTGTTCGACGTCTTCCCATGGTTCGAAGGTGACATTGACTCGGCCATTCGCCTCAACATCGATTTCGGCACCATGTTCGCCAATTTCCATGTCCAAACTGCCATAGGTAACCTCGCCATGGCATTCTGCGGCGGCGTAATTGGGTGCTCCGCCAACGGGATTGAGGTGCGGGCCCCCGTCATCCTCGCCTATCCCAAAGTGGTCGATATCGAGAAACTCTACAAGCACAGCCAAGTCATCATAGATTTCACAGGAATCCCACTCCTGGAGCACTTCGAGCGGGATACCAACATCGTTATTGCCACCACCACCGGTATCGTCGTCCGCATTGTCGGAGCACGCCCCAGTTGCAAGGGCCATCACAGCCACCGCTGATATGCCCAAGGCCCGGTTGTTCGCAAACTTCATATCGTCATCAGCGCCTAGGCCGTCATCTGACCGTCGATGTTGGTGGTATCGGCGGTGTTCGCCGTCTCGGACTCGTCATGAGCGCCGAGCGCGCCGTTCAACTGCTTAAGCATCGCCTTGTACACCCCGCGAAGCTGCTGGACATTGTCCCAAGTGGCCCCAAAGAAGTCGTTGTAGACCCGGGCTGCCTGTACTGAGGAGTCCAACCGGCCAAACGCGGGCGCGTACGAGAGAGTCCCCGACTCCATCGAGGGCACAACGACGTTGTCGAGATGGTCCAACTGCGCCTGAATGTACTGTTGAAAATCTTGAATAGCTTCGGGATCTAGGACGCGATCGCCTTTGGCCATGAGGTGTCCTCCGGGGGCGTGTGAAACTCTTAGTTCCTTCTAGATTAGCAACCCCTGTCCACCCGCGCTGACCTCAACTAGCCGGATATCAGACCCGATACACTCCGTTGCCCTTCGGCCACCACAATCAAGTAGAGCTTCATCTTGAAACAATCCCGAACCGGCTTCTACCTGCGGAATCACAAGGTTCAAATGTTGAGTATTAGCTTTGTGGACACACATGTGCGCACAGAACTTACATTCTGTGCGCACACATTCGGCGATTCGATGTGGTTGCAGTGACATCTATGACTTCCGCGCCTTCTCCGATCACTCAGCGCAGGTGCCCGAGACCGCTCACATCGATTCGAGTTCAATTATCGCTTGGCAAGAATTCACCGCTCGGTCACATCGTTGCCGTCGATAAACGCCGTCTCCACCCGCGAGTAAATGTCAAGCGGGTCCCCGCTCCACACGCACAGGTCGGCGTCCTTGCCCACCTCAAGCGAGCCGACGCGGTCATCGACCCCCATGATGCGAGCCGGGTTGATCGTTACCGTCGCCAGCGCGTTCTCCCTGCTGAGACCCTCCTTCACGGCCAGTACCACCTGGGTGATGAGGTGTCCGATGGGCACGACCGGGCTGTCGGTGGTGATCGCGATCGTCACCCCTGCGCGTTCCAGCCGGCCGGGGTTGGCGATCGAGCGGTTCTGTAGCTCCACCTTGCTGCGAGAGGTCACGAGCGGCCCGATGATGACTGGGATGTTTTTCTCGGCCACGATGTCGGCCAATAGGTGGGCTTCAGTGCCGTGGTCCAGTACCAGTGTGTAACCGAATTCCTCGGCCACTCGCATGGCGGTGGCGATGTCGTCGGCGCGGTGGCAGTGCTGCCGCCACGGGATCTCTCCTTTGAGGACCTTGACCAACGATTCCATTTTCAGGTCTCGTTCGGCTGGCTTCTCTGGGGTGGCTGCGGCGTGCTTGGCCATGTAGTTCTGAGCGTCCACAAAGGCGCTTCGGAGGACGGCGGCGATGCCGAGGCGAGTGGAGGGGGTTTTCTTTTGATCGCCGTATACGCGCTTGGGGTTCTCCCCCAGTGCGGACTTCACGCCGGAGGGGGAGCGTAGCGCCATCTCATCCACGGTACGCCCGTGGGCCTTGATGGCCACGGTTTCGCCGCCGATGACATTGCCCGAGCCGGGGTTGATGTTGAGGGTGAGTACCCCGCCTTCGATGGCGTCTCGGAAGCCTCGTTCGGCTGGGTTGATCGCATCCAGGGCCCGCACGTGGGAGGTTACGGGGTCAGTCAGTTCGTTGACATCGTTGCCCGCCCAACCCATGCCTTCTTCGGATACTCCCACGTGAGCGTGGGCGTCGATGAGACCGGGCACGACCCATTTGCCGGACACATCCGTGGTTTCAATCCCGGAGGGAATGGCCGTGTCTGCGCCGCCGACTGCGGTGATCTTGCCGTCTTGCACGACGACCACGCCGTTTTCGATGGCCTCGGAGGTAATGGGGAGGACTGTCGCCCCAGTCAGCGCGAAGGACGCCTTTGTCATTTGTGCACCTCTAGTTCGTGTCGTTAAGTCCATTTGGACCTTGAGGTCCACGCACGTGGGCGCTTACGCTAAGTCGTTGGCGACCTGCGGGTTCAGCGTGTCCACCTTGCTTGGACCTCCATGACTCTCCTCGAACACTAGTGTTGTTTACCATTGTCGGCAACGAAGCTGGTCAGAGTCTCGCATTTAACTTTCGCCACTGTGGCAACTCGGTGGTGGCCAGATGGCAGCGATGAGGAACCCGCGGGCATGGGACGCCACGGCGGTGCCAGTGGCGTCGATATGGTCTGCGCATAGTTGTGCCCCGGCCCGAGGCCGGGGCACAAGTGGGTCTTACACGCCAGCGTAGGAGTGCAAACCAGGGAAGATCAGGTTGACCGCCGAAAGGTTGAACAGCACCACGGCGAAGCCGATGATCGCCAACCAAGGCGCCCACATACGGGTTCCTTTACCGGAGACCCGGGAGTGCAGGTATGCGGCGTAGATGACCCAGGCGATGAAAGCCCACACTTCCTTGGGGTCCCAGGCCCAGTAGCGGCCCCAAGCCAGGTGTGCCCACAACGAGCCCGCCAAGATAGAGAAGGTCCACAGTGGGAAGGCCAACACGTGCATTTTAAAGGTGAGGCGTTCCAGTCGTTCGGAGTCGGCCATGTCTTTGGCCAGCTTGATAAGGAAACCTGGGCTCTTACCGTCGCTGATGAGTCGGTCGTAACGACGTTTCATCAAGTGCATGACGGCGAAGACGAAGCCGACGAGGAAGATACCGGAGGCGATCACGGCCGCCGATACGTGGATGGCGATCCAGTAGGAGTCCAGGGCCGGTTCAATGGGCCCGGCCTCGGTGTAGACACGCACTGACAAGCCCAGCGTAATGGTCACCGCGAAGGTCGCAAAGAGGCTGTGACGGCGGGCCACTTGGTCACGGGCCACGAGGATCAGCCAGGTGATCATGCCGACGAGCGCCATACCGATGGTGAATTCAAACATGTTGCCCCACGGCCAGCGCCCGGAGGCCGCGGTGCGCACCACGATCGACGCTAGAAGCGCGATCGTGGCAATGTGGGTCATGACCAGCCCGACGAACCCAGCTCGGCTCGCTCCGTTGGGAGTGATCGGTACGGAGGGCGTTTCGCTGGACGGGTTCGGTTTCTCCTCTGCGCCGCCAACGGTTGCCATTTCCTTGGCCTCGACCGGCTCCTCGGCGCGCTTTCCGAATGAGTATTCGAGTGCGAAGCCGAACATGGCGAGGGCGTAGAGGATGATGCAGCCGACGAACAGGACGTTGGCGAAATCAGCCCAATCTGATGCGGTCATGGTGTGCTCCGGTCAGTGTTTTCGGTCGTAGCGGGCGGCTCATCGGAGCCGGTGGCCTTGTCGACATCTCGCAGGTCACCGATGTGGTCTGTGAGGTCGTCGGCGAGCGCGTCGCATTCGGCGGTGAACTGGTCGTATTCGGTGCGGTTAAGTCCGGCGACTTCGACGGTGTGATCGGGGTTGAAGCGGACCCAGAAGCGGCGGCGGCGCACGTGCAGCATCGGGTATAGGGCGCCCAGTAGCAAAATCGAGCCCATGAGCAGAATCCAGTGTCCGGGTTCGTGGCGAATTTCCAGCACGATGTAGCGCTGGTAGTCGACGAATTCGATCACCGAGCCGTCGTCGAGTTCCCAGGTGTCGCCCATTTGTAGGAGCGCGGCTTCGGGTAGTTCATCAACGGCGGGGTCATTGTTGGAGGCTTCGGTGTCGGGGTCGGCTCCGGCGGCGCGCACCCCGGGGGTGTCGCGGAATGGGATGCCTTCGAGGAATCCGTCTTCGACTTGTCTGGGGTCGATCTCGTAGACGGAGCGAGGCATGCCGTCGTCGAATCCTAGGTCGCCTCGGTAGAGCCACATCATGAGGGCTGGGTTGGTCGGTTCGGGTCGTTCCGAGAGCAGCATGGGGGTGGTGGGGTCGAAGGAGGGGATGAATAGCCCTTCGAATCCGACCTGGGAGTTGGGGTCGACGCGGCCGGTTTCGGGGTTGACGTTGGCATCGGGGTAGAGGGCGACGCCTTCGGAGTTCAGCGCGTTGTCCACGGGCAGGAACGGCATGGTCGAGGTTTGGGTGACTCCGTACTTGTCGGTGTATTCGAGTACGGGAGCGAAACCGTGGCCTAGGAGGAAGACGTTGGCTCCGTCGAGGCCGAGGGGGTGGTTGACGCGCAGGTCGTATTGCGAGTCGAATTCTCCGGCCGCTTCGGTGTAGGCGAGGTCGGCTTCGTATCTGAGGGCTTGGCCGCGTTCGGTGAATTCGGCTTCAAAGCCGTCCAGCCGCAGACAAAACGGGGGGAGTTTGGTTTCGTCCACCCAGGGCCCAAGCCCGTATTCGTGGTATTGCTGCAGGTTATTGCAGAAGGCGTGCTCTTCGCCTTCGACGAGGAGCCGGTTGCCGTACCAACCATAGACGCTGCCGAGGGCGGCTCCGACGAGGATGACGATCAGGCTGACGTGGAAGAGGAGGTTGCCGGTCTCTCGCAGGTAACCTTTCTCCCCGGCTACGGAGACCGAACCGTCGGCTTGGGTGTGTATTTGGGAGCGGAAGCGGTGTTTCTTCATCCATGTAGCCACGGCCTCGGGTTCAGCTTTGGCGCTGGTGCCCAGTTGGCGGTGGTATGGCATGAGGTCGAGCCGTTGGGGGGCGGCGGGGGGCTTCTGCCGCATCGCGTTGAGATGGGCTTTGGTGCGGGGGAGGATGCAACCGATGAGGCTGATCATCAGTAGCAGATAGATCGCGGCGAACCAGGGGGAATTGTAGACGTCGAACAGCCACAGCCGGTCGAGGATGGGCGCGAGGTCGGGGTTGTCGGCGAAGTAGGTGGCGACGGTTTCGGGGTTGATGTCGCGTTGAGGAAGCAGTGACCCGGGGATGGCGGCCATGGCTAGCACCAGTAGCAGCATGAGCGCGGTGCGCATGCTGGTTAGCTGGTGCCACCAGCGACGGGCGAAGGTCAGGGTGGCTTTGGCGAGGCGTTTCATATGCCGACAGCTCCGGTTCCTACGGTGGCGCGCAGCCAGTTGGCAAAGTGCATCCACGCGCCGCTGACCATGAGAATGCCCAGGAGGATGAGCATGACGCCTCCGGCGGCGGCGATTTTTTGCGAATGGCGGCGGAAGAAGTGGAAGACTCCCATGAGGTGGCGCATGCCCACGGCGAAGACGATGAATGGCAGACCCAGCGCGAAGCTGTAGATGATAATGAGGGCCACGCCGCGTCCGGTGCCACCTTGAGTCCAGCTCATCGCCGTGATGGCGGCGAGCATGGGCGAGAAGCAGGGGGCCCAGCTGAGCGCGAACACTGCCCCGAACAGGGGTGCGCCGACTAGTCCTGTGGAGGGTCGCTGTTTGAGTTGGAGGGTGCGGCCGCCGGGGACGGCCCCCATGAAGATTAGACCCAGCCCGATAATGAGCACTCCGCTGATGCGCATTAGCCATTCTTCGGAGGAGAAGATGGTGAGCACGACGCTGGAGGCCGCGAAGGTGATGGTGGCGAAAACGGCGGTGAATCCCGCTACGAAGAGGGAGGAGCCCAGCAGTACCCGGCCACGCGAGCTACCGCGTTGCAGGTCGTCGCCCGCTAGCCCGGTCACATAGGACACGTAGCCGGGAACGAGTGGGAGTGTGCAGGGGGTGAAGAACGACAGGAGCCCGGCCAGGGCGGCCACTCCCATCGCCGCTAGCAGCGGCCCGTTGTTGGCCAGCTCCTCCACACCGGTCATCGTTCCAGCTCCGCGTCAATCTCCGAGATGAGGACGTCGGAGGTGATGGGTTGGCGCCATACGCTGGCCACGCGGCCCTCGCGGTCGATGATGAGTGTGGTCGGGAAAGTGTTGGGTGAGACGCCCACGTCGAGGAACTTGTGGACCAGCCGCCCGGGTGGGTCCTCGATGGAGGGGTAGGGCTTGCCGTGACGTTTCTCGAAGGCTTGGGCCTTGGAGTTGGTGTCCATGACGTTGATGCCCAGGAATTGCACGCCTGTCTCATAGTGTTCGGCCGCCTCGACCAGATCGGGGGCTTCCTCCCGACAGGGGGCGCACCACTGGGCCCAGAAGTTGAGGACGATGACTTCCCCCGCCCAGTCTTGGGTTGTCACCTCGTCACCTTGCAGTGTCGTCCCGCTCAGGTGGGGCGCGTGTGGCCTGTCGTCGATGTCCGTGTAGCGAATCGTGGACCCATCCCCGGTGACGTAACGGTTCTTGTTGACGTCGCGCGCGGGGTTGACAGACGGTTCGTTGCTTGTCGCGGCACAGGCGGACAAGACCGCTGCGAGGGGGGCGGCAGCCGAGACCGCCAAGAAACGGCGGCGGGGGAACATGGCGAGCTAGGCTCCTTTGGCGGTTTTCGCGGTCGCGGATTTGAGGACTAGGTGGGCGGCGGGTTCGACGTAGTCGACTCCCACCAGCTTCGCGCCGACGAACGACAGCGATGTGAGTGAAGCGAGGCCGCATTCGCGGCGGCGCGGGTCGTGGTAGAGGCGTTTGCGCTCCACAAAGCGACGTAGCGTCCAAATCGGGAGCTGATGGCTGACCAGTACGGCTTCGTGGCCGAGGGCGGTCTGTCGCGCCCGGCTGACCGCGTTCATCATGCGGCGGGCGATGTCGACATACGGCTCACCCCAGGAGGGGGTGAACGGGTCTCGCAGCTGCCACCAGTAGGAGGGGTTGCGCAGTACCCCATCGCCCACGGAGACTCGCTTGCCTTCGAAGAAGTTGTCCGACTCGATGAGGCCCTCGTCGGTGGCGGTGTCGATGCGGTGGCTGGCCGCGATCGGCTCGGCGGTCTGTTGCGCGCGCACCAGCGGGGAGGCGACAACATGGGAGATGTCGCGCCCGGACAGGTGTTCGGCGGCCGCTAGGGCCATTTCGTGGCCTAGGTCGGAGAGGACAAAGCCGGGCAGCCGGCCGTATAGGATGCCCTCGGGGTTGTAGACCTCACCGTGACGTAGCAGGTGAACCGTGGTTTTTTCGCCGCTCATGATTGCACCTTAGCTGCGGCCTGGGCCGCCTTGGGTAGCGCCTTGGCTATGTGTGACAGGGCTTTATCGTCTAGCGCCACGGAGACGAACCAGCATTCGAACGCCGAGGGTGGCAGGTATACGCCCTGTTCCAGCATGGATTGGAAGAACGCGGCGAACGCGTTCGTGTCTTGTTTGGAGGCGTCGTCGAAGTTGCGTACCTCTCCTTGGGCGAAGAAGACGCTGAAGAGGTTGGTCGGCGCGCTGATGTGGTGCGCCACGCCAGCTTTGGTTAGTTCTTCGCCAACGACAGCCTGCAGTTGGCGGGAGATCTCATTGAGTTGCTGATAGACCGAGTCGGTGCATTGGCGCAGCGTGGCAAGGCCAGCGGCGACCGCGAGCGGGTTTCCCGAGAGAGTTCCGGCCTGGTAGACGGGCCCGGAGGGACTGATCTGGTCCATGAGGTCGGCTCGTCCACCGAATGCGGCGGCGGGAAGCCCGCCCCCCATGACTTTGCCGTATGTGTAGAGGTCGGCGGGGGCGGCTAGCCCGCCGCGCCCGACCCGGAAACCGGTCATGACTTCGTCAGAGATGAGAAGTGCACCGTGTTTATGGGTGATGTGGTGCAACGCCTCGTTGAAGTTGTCACGCGGGGCGACGGCTCCCATGTTGCCCGGGTGCGCCTCGGTGATAACGGCGGCGATACGGCCGGGGTGGGCGTCGAAGGCCGCGTTGACCGCGGCGATGTCGTTGTATGGCAGCACAAGTGTGTCGGCGGCTGCCGAGGCGGGTACGCCTGGGGAGTCGGGGTGACCAAGTGTGGCCACGCCGGACCCGGCGGCGGCGAGAAAGTAGTCGGCGTGGCCGTGGTAGCAGCCAGCGAACTTGATGATGAGGTCGCGGCCGGTGGCGGCGCGCGCCAAGCGGGTGGCGCTCATCGTCGCCTCAGTACCAGAGGAAACGAGCCGAACCTTTTCGCACGGGGTGCGAGCGGTGATCTCTTCGGCTAGCTCTACCTCGCCCGGGGACGGGGTGCCGTAGGAGGTGCCGGCGGCAGCGGCTTGCGTCAGCGCGTCGACCACGGCCGGGTGGGCGTGGCCGAGAATCAGCGGGCCCCAGGAGCCGACAAGGTCTATATAGGTGTTGCCGTCGACGTCACGCATGCGGCAACCGGTGGCATGCTCGATGAAGACGGGCTCACCGCCCACCCCACGAAATGCTCGGACCGGGGAGTTCACTCCGCCGGGAATGACTTTCCCGGCTCGCTCGAACAGCACGTGGGAATTGTGGGTGCTGCGCTGCGGTTCTGGCTGGCTGGCGGCATCGCTCTGGGAATAGTTCTTCGAGTCCACACCGCCAGCCTCCCACATTCCTCAACCGTCTTGTCCGAGGAGCTCGCTCTGAGACGTGGCTTACTGGGGCTTAACCGCCATGATGGAGCCTCGACCAACCGGGAAGGTAGTTGATGCAACGGATGCATGGTCAGGCGCGGCAAGTGCCGTTGTAGGTGCCACTTGACTGGATTTGGCAGACGATAACTTGCCTCACCGCTGGCGGAGTTGACCCGCACCAGGCACGCGTCGACTAGTTCGATGAGCGCGTCCAAGGTCGAGTCGGAGACATCGGCAAGTTCCTCGATTTGTTCGACCGCTGCTCCGGCCGGGTAGGCCGACAAGCTGCGCAGTAGCTTGCGGGCTTCGGCCGACAGCGCCGCGATCGTCGCCTCCATCTCCTTTTCGAAGGCTCCGTTGTAGTTGATCGTCTTGTACGGGTTGCGGGCCAGCGATCGGGCTACCGATACCGCCCCACGCATGGCCACCGGTTTGGCCAAGGGAAGTAGCGCGGGCAGGAATCCGTCGAGCTGTTCGACGATGGGAGCGCAGTCGCCTACCTGCCGCCCTCCTACGTAATGCCCACTGTAGTGACATAGCACCTCGGTGGCGGTGCGGTCATCAAGCGGCGGAAGCGCCCACTTGACCTCGCCGGTCACCCCAATGGGTTTGGCCGCAGTGGCCAAAATCTTGATGTTGGGCGCGGTGCGCAGCAGGTAGGAGATCTCCCCTACCCATTCCTTGGGCGCGGCGTCGATCAGCAACAAAGCACTTCGGCGGCGCAGCAGATCGAATTCCATTCCGGTCGCCCGAACCCACTGTTCCTCGAGCGAACGGTCACCCTGGCCAGCCAATAGCCACACTCCGTCGGGCCATAGGGCCAACTGTTGACGCGCCCACGACATGGCCACGGTGGATTTACCGGAGCCCGACAGGCCGGTGATCGTGACCATTCGGTGGCCGTTGAACAGCTGGCTGAGCTCGGCATAGTCGGCTGGGCGTTCCATAACAGCGTCCATTTCCGCAGGTAGGTTGTGCGTGATGCGATGTAGGGGGCTGGGGGGAAATTCCTTTCTCATGCCTGCGGCCGATATTTGGAAGATTTCGGTCGGTTCGCAGAAGCCTCGCAGCTCGCACAGGCCTATCCGCGCAAGGTGAATGTCAAAGCCTTCGGCGGCCACGTCACCAGCCGTTCCAATCCCCGGCACAAGCGGGCGGTCAGCATATATGCCAGCTGCCCGCAACGTCGAACGTGAGCAGAGGACTTGATCGCCATGGGCGGCCGAGGAGATACGGGCGGTTCGGTGAACTTCAGCCGTGGCGTAGCCCTGAGCGGTTGGCGTCGCTGGCCCGGTGTGCAAGCCCATCCGCACTTTGGGACGATGCTGCCACCCGTAGGCCTTCATTTGTTGTTGTGCGGCCAGCGCGGCGCGGATCGCATCGCGTGCATCGGAAAAGACCACGAAGAATGAGTCGCCTTCTGTGCCCAAGGCGCATCCTCGATGAGCGGCAAATACGGCTCGGAGGATTTCGCGATGGTTTTCCAGCAACTGGCGGTAGCCGCGTGGGCCTAGGCTATTGGCGAGCCTTGTCGACCCTTCGATGTCGGTGAAGAGAAAAGTCACGCGGCCCTGGGGGAGTCGCACCAGTTCCTGGGCCGCGCCGAGGTGCATGGTCGTATCCATGTATTAATCAACCTTTCAAACCCCCGTAAATGTGAGCAGGGAATCCCACTCGTAGCGGACAATATCGAGGCTTTCGCAAAAGTGACGGTTCCTGTCAGCTAAGCGCGTTACCTGTGCAAACGGCGCGAAAAGCAACTCGATCCGCCCATTCTTGCCAAAGCCTGGTGATACCTATCCCAACGGGTCAAACATGATCTTGGCAAGTGGCGGCCGCTAAAAATCTCTGCCCTAAGTAGCAACGATTGCACCACCAGTTAAGTTGCTATCAAAGTTGCGAGATTTCACCTGGTGAAATAACCGCAGGTAGCGAATACTCGACTTCGGCTATGCAAAGTGCATTAACGCGCCAGCTTTGTAAATGTGGCAATGTCTATGTCCCTGGGTGAGCTTCAGTGCGATATTATTGCCACTTTGTCCAGTATTTGCGCAGGTTGCTACGACATTTGATGCCCCGTGCTGCCGGGCGGGGGCGACATTGCATACCTACCGGATGCGCCGACCGACTTTGGTTAACAATTGCGCATCTTTGCGTAAGTCATTGATACTGCCCAACCCTTCTTGGCAATGCGCACAACGCAGTACGTCACGAACACGACAAGGGGGCTGGTTAGGGCTCACATCGGGCAGGAAGCCCTATAGCCCCTGCCCGGTTCCCATATTTTGGTACACGCCGGAGGGAAGGCGGGCTGAAAATTTGAGACCGGCAGAGCCGTCGGGCCCCACTCACGGTTGAGTCGCCGGCGCGAATAAGGAATACTCATCTTTGTGTGGACCCACAAGAACCCCATCGTGCGTCCGGTGACGTCATCCCTCCAGGCCATCGCCCGCGCTAGCGCCGCCTCCGGCCGCGCCCTCACCACGGGTGCCCAAGCCACCCGTGCGGGACTAACCAGCCGCGCCGGGCGAGTCAGCCTGCAAGCCACCTTCACCGCCGCCCTCGTGGCGGGATTCTTGGCAATCGGGCACATCCTCGCGCCCCACTCCGGTCCCGACTGGGCGTATGGCGACCTCCCCGAACCGATAGAGGCCTCCGAGCGGCGCGCTCTGGCTCTCACACCCGAAGAGGCCGCCTACCTTGACATCCCCGCCCCCGGATCGACCGGTGGGTTTGAAGAGTTGAACTTCGACGAATTCGACGGACCCACCCGAGCCGACCCCATCGACGAGTCAAACCCAGTCGACAGCGTCTCAGACCTGGATAGCTGGGCCAGCAGCCTCTCTAGCCTCGGCATCCCCCAGCGTGCCCTAGTCGCCTATGGGCGCGCTGAACTGATCTCGGCGGTGCACAACCCCCAGTGCAACCTCTCTTGGACGACCTTGGCGGCAATCGGACAGGTCGAGTCCAACCACGGAACGGTCGGCGGCAACCGCATCAAACCCGATGGCGACACTCTGCGCCCGATCATCGGCCCCGACTATGACGAAGAGGGCCCCATGCAGTTCCTGCCCTCGACGTGGGCTGAGTGGGGCACCTCCGCCGACGGCTCCGCGGAGGCCAACCCGCACAACATCGACGACGCGACGGTCTCGGCGGCGAACTTCCTCTGCTCGGGCGGCCGGGATCTGACCGACCCCGCTGACTGGTACGCGGCGGTCTACGGTTACAACCCCATCGAGACCTACGTGCGTAACGTGTTCGCCCGCGCCGACGACTACGGACAGCGCAGCCACCAGTAACGCCAGCCAAATCAGCTAGCAAACACTGCGTTGGCCCCATGCCTCGCGCCAGGAACGCGCGTAACAATATGATGACGTGAGCGAACCTCACGCCTGGCAGGAGTCACCCGAGGAAACCCACGTCCCCGTTGTCCCCCATAGAACCCACCCAGTGCCTTAGGCTGCAAGACTGAGGAACAAACGCGCGCTGGCCGCTCGGATGCGGACCAGCCAGCCCATCAACACCAAGCAACGGGCGGCAGCGGCGGGCCACAGACCCGACCGGGTCCGCACCTGCGGCCCACAGCCACCGATGGGCTCACACCATCACACGGAAAACCAGGCACGCCGTGGAGATCGGAGCGAACTTCACGCGATTACGTGGCGCTTCGCGCAGATCACAAGGCGTGACTTGGGGTTTCTATCGCCATGAGAATCGGGTAAGGATTAATACATGCCCCTGAAGCAGCTGACCCCCGCCAACCTGTCAACGCAGGATCTGCAGGATTGGTGCTCCGTCCTCAACGAGATGACCAGCACCGACATGCCGAACGAACCACGTTGGCAGCCCGAACGGCTGCGCGACTATCTGGCCGAGAACATGGCGGACGAATACCGGCAGGCCTTCATTTACCGCGATGAGTCCTCAGGCGACATGCTCGGGCACGCCAACCTGTTGATCTTTGGCGGAAAGCACCGTGACACAGGAGTTCTGGAACTATTCACGCGCCCGTCCGCTCGCGGCAAAGGGGTCGGCAAAGCACTGCTACAGGCGGTAGCCGAATGCGCAAAACAACGAGAATGCGAGAACTTGGCCGTCGAGGTCATCGCCACGACACCGGCAGTGGGCTTCTATGACCAACTGGGGTTCAGGCGTGACGTAGTCGAACAACGGCACTTGTTGCGCTGGGACGAAGTCGACTGGGACAAGGTGCAAGAAGCTGCCGGACGAGTCGCGGCCGGTTATCGACTGGAATATTACTCGGAATCACTACCCGAGGAGCTACTAGAGCCTTACGCGCAATTGAAGGCGTACTTGCGCGGGTCGGCCGAACCGATCGCCCTGACGACCGACCGACGCGGGTCGACCGACGTCGATCGCCTCCGCGACTCGCTGCAAACGCTACGACGGCGCGGAATGCGCTCACACGTCATGGTCGCGATCTCAGAACCCTACGAAAAGGTCGTGGGATTGACTGAACTGGTCGTCAGCGAACAACGGCCCACTCGCGCCGACCAATACGACACAGTGGTCGCCCCTGAGCACAAGTCCTATGGACTAGCTCTGACAATGAAGGCCCGCCTGCTCACCGAACTGCGGGGAGCCGAACCACAGCTAGTAGACGTGCAGACGTGGACCGCCGAAGACGCCCGCGACATCAAATGGGTCAATAGCCAGTTGGGATTCGTGCACGACGTGGACTGGTATGAATACGAAACCTCTGTAGAGGACCTGTTGCACAACCTGGCCCAGTAACGCCTCGGGCAAAGTTAGCGAGCATGGGCAGGGCAACACGAATGCCCATGCTCTCTCAACAACACAACACCAGTGGGCGAAAATCCCCTGTTCAGGGCTTCGCGCCGGTAGCTCTAGGAGCCGTGGATCAGGCTCATCGCCTCCGCGCGGGTCCGCGCGTCAGCCTGGAGCGTCCCGCGCACAGCCGAAGTGACCGTCTTGGCCCCTGGCTTGCGGATGCCACGCATCGACATACACGTGTGCTCGCACTCGACCACGACGATCACGCCGCTGGCCTTCAGCGAATCCTGCAGCTGGTCGGCAATTTGCGACGTGAGTCTCTCCTGCACCTGCGGACGTCGCGCATAGACCTCCACCAGGCGCGCCAGCTTCGACAAACCCGCCACTCGACCGTCCGCGCCCGGAATGTAGCCCACATGAGCCACACCCAAAAACGGCAGCAAATGATGCTCACAAAAGCTTTGGACCTCAATGTCTCGAACCAGCACCAACTCGTTGTGGTCCTCGGCGAAAGACGACTTCATAACCTGCGCCGGGTCCACCCGCAGCCCGGCGAACAACTCGGCATAAGCCCGTGCCACCCGCCCCGGCGTGCGCTGTAGCCCCTCACGGTCGGGGTTCTCCCCCACCGCGATGAGGATCTCGCGCACAGCCTCCTCAATACGCTTAAGGTCAACGGAGTCACCAATAGGTCCGCCATTGATACGACCATCCACCAGACGAGCCGCTAGGGCATCCAAAGGAGAATCGCCGTCTTCTCTTGGGGTGTCGTCGACGCTCATCACTCTTCCCGCGAGTCGTCTTTTCGCACCTCGCCGGTGCCGGTCTCAGACGCCGAAGGGTAGTTCGACGGGCCAGGTTTGACATCCGACTCAGCCGGGGGCCGAGAACCGTTGTTGCCCGCAGAACTGGGCGCGGGCTCCTCACTGTCACCATTGACGTACTCCACCGGCGGCAGGTCCGACAGCTTGCGGTGCGTAGTCAGCTTGTACGGCGACATAGGCGGACGCTTCTCAACCCGAGCGGCGATACGTTCCAAGTCCTCACGGTTCAGCGTCTCCTTCTCGAGCAGCTCCACCACCATCTCGTCAAGCACGTCCCGGTAATGGGTGAGAATCTCGTACGCCTCGTCGTGAGCCGTCTCGATGAGCGCCCGCACTTCGGAGTCGATCGTCGCGGCGACCTCATCGGAATAGTCACGTTGAGACGAATAATCGCGACCCAAGAACGGCTCCGAACTCGACGAACCGTACTTGACCGCACCCAGCTTGGTCGACATACCGAACTCGGTCACCATCGCGCGGGCCATCTTCGTGGCCTTCTCGATGTCATTTTGCGCACCTGTGGTCGGGTCGTGGTAGACCAGCTCCTCAGCAGCGCGACCGCCCAGGGCGTAAGCCAAGGTGTCAATCATCTCCGAGCGAGTCTGCGTGTACTTGTCCTCCGTTGGCAACACCAGAGTGTGCCCCAGGGAACGGCCACGCGGAAGAATCGTCAACTTGTGTACCGGTGAGGCATGCGGCAACGCCAAAGCCACCAACGCATGCCCACCTTCGTGGTAGGCGGTGACCTTCTTCTCGTCGTCTCCCATGACCCGGCCCTTGCGTTCGGGCCCGGCCGTCACCCGGTCGATGGATTCTTCCAAACTTTCGTTGGTAATGACCTTCTCGTTATGGCGCGCGGTCAGCAACGCGGCCTCGTTAATGACGTTTTGCAGGTCAGCACCCGAGAATCCAGGCGTGCGACGCGCGATGGTCTCCAGGTCAACATCGGGGCGGAACGGCTTGCCCTTGGCATGCACCTGCAAAATCGCCTTACGGCCCTCCATATCGGGGGCGTCGACGGGAATTTGTCGATCGAAGCGCCCCGGACGCAGCAGCGCCGGGTCGAGAATGTCGGGCCGGTTCGTGGCCGCGATAAGAATCACGCCGCCCTTGGTGTCGAAACCGTCCATCTCCACCAAAAGCTGATTCAACGTCTGTTCACGCTCATCGTGTCCACCGCCCATACCCGCTCCACGGTGACGGCCCACCGCGTCAATCTCGTCGACAAACACGATCGCAGGCGCGTTCTCCTTCGCCTGCGTGAACAGGTCACGCACTCGCGAAGCACCCACACCGACGAACATTTCGACGAAGTCGGAACCGGAAATGGTGTAGAAGGGGACACCAGCCTCACCGGCGACAGCACGGGCCAGCAATGTCTTACCGGTACCGGGCGGGCCAAACAACAAGACACCCTTGGGGATCTTCGCGCCCAACTCCTGGTACTTCGAGGGGTCCTGTAGGAAGTCCTTGATCTCTTCGAGTTCGACGATCGCCTCGTCGGCCCCGGCCACATCCTCGAACGTCGTCTTCGGGGTGTCTTTCGTCAGGAGCTTGGCCTTGGACTTGCCAAACTGGAGGACCCGCGAGCCGCCGCCTTGCATCTGCGTCATGAAGAAGATCAGCAACAACACGATGATGGCGATGGGCAGCAGGCTGATCAGGAATGACACAAACAGCGAAGTCTCATTGACCTCGGTGTTGAACTCGGTATTGGAAGCCTCTAGGTCGCGGGCGGCGTCCCCAATCAGATCGGCGGGCAAATACGCCTCAATCTTCGAGCCGCCGGAAAGTTCCAGCTGAACCAGCTGTTCCTTGTCGAGAACGTTGGCGCTGGCAACGTTGTTGTTGTCAATCTCGGTGAGGACTTCGGAGGTGGATACCCCCCGGTAGTCGCTTCCGCCCGAAAAGAGCGTGCCGATAAGCACAGCAGCCAGGGCGATGAGCACGATCCACACCAGCGGCCTACGGAAGAAGCGCTTACGGTCCGTGGTTTTACCGGTGTCGGACACCCGGTCCTCCTGCAAGGTCAAAGATAAATCGACGTCGTCGGGCTGTGGGGCCACCTGAAGTGGAGTTGCGGACTTGGCAAGGTAGACCCGAATGCGTTTTCGACTCACGACCTCACTGCCTCGCAACACAGCCCTCACTCGACATTACACGGTACCCCTTGGCAAACACGTATCCGACTAACGGCGGTCCAGGCGGTCACAGGCGTCAGCTTCGTCACGTCACGCACGCGCATGACCTCGGCGAAGACCGGTGTCGAATGAACACGATGTCGGTTTTCGCGCCCGTGGGCTCCAGGCGTGAGTGTGAGCAATGGCGGTCAACCGACGCACCTCGGGTGACATACCTGGGAAGTAAGTGGCACTCTAGGTACATGACGCCGGAGCTCACCAGCCCTACGGAGACAAACAACAGCATGGATGCCAATGCCTGGTACGCCGACCAGATCGATCGCGTGATCATCGACGAGGCCGAACTGGCCGCAAAGGTGAAGGAGTTGGCCAAGGAGATCTCGGCGGACTTCGCCGACGTTGACGGGGTGCTCCTGGTTGGGGTGTTCAAAGGAGCGGTCATGTTCATGGCCGACCTGGCCCGCGCCCTGACCGTTCCTGTGGAGATGGAGTTCATGGCCCTGTCCTCATATGGGAACGCGGCCACCTCGTCGGGAACGGTGCGGATCATGAAGGATCTGGACACCGATCTCAAAGGTAAGCACGTCATTGTCGTGGAGGACATCATCGACTCCGGGCTGACGCTGTCGTGGTTGCTGAAGTACCTCGGTAGCCGGAGCCCTGAGTCGGTATCGGTGGTGTCGATGCTGCGTAAACCGGACGCTCAGAAAATCGACGTGCCCGTCCGTTATCTGGGTTTCGATATTCCCAACGAATTCGTCGTTGGCTACGGTCTGGACTTTGCCGAGCGCTATCGCGAGCTGCCCTTCATCGGCGTGGTGAAACCCGAGGTCTATCAGAAGTAGCCTCCTCGGCCACAGAGAACCGAAGTTCCCCAGGTAGCGACACGCTTATCCACAAGTGGGGAATATCGCCGTGCCCGAAAAGCCAGATTCCTGGGACAATCAATTCGGGGGCAGCTCACTGAAGAAATTTCACATAAGCCCGTGATCTGCGCATTCGCCCCAGCCGCATCGCAGACCAAGTTATCCACAGGAGTCAACGTCTTCCTTGCCCGAAAAACACCAACTTGCGAACATAAAGGTAGGGGCTTACAGACATCGACAGGTGCCGATACCTAGGCACGCGGCCCCCATTTAACCCACCTTAGGCAGGCCCTCAGCGGCATAGACTGCCAGCAAGTGCCGCCCCTTTCGCTGCACAAAAATCCTTCCGGGCATGGCCGCGTCCCCTTGGCCCTTCCAGTCAGTGATCAAAGCGTCGACCGCAGCCACATGCTTATGCGCCAACGCGCCGCCGGGAACCCCGACCTCCCGCAGCCACACATGAATCACGCGCGTCCGCAGCGCCTCCGGCAGCTCCTCCATGACCGTGACCGACAGCCCGAAAGGCACAATCACCGCCTTTTCCACCATCGCCGCGGCCTGCTCGTCGAGATAGCTGTTGTCCGATGCGATCAACCGAGCCGAACGGGCCAAGTTATCAACCAGGCCCTCCCCCAACGTCTGTGTCAACGTGTCCATAACCCCACGCAGGCGCGACCGGCGAAAACGCGGATCAGAATTATGCGGGTCCTCCCACGCCTCCAGCCCACTACGCGCACAAGCATCGACCGTATCCGCCCGGGGAATGTCCAACAGCGGACGTCGGTAGACCCCTGAAATGGCGGGCATCCCCGCCAAGCCCCGAGGCCCCGCCCCGCGAGCCAGCGCCAACAGCACCGTCTCGGCCTGGTCGTCACGGGTATGCCCGAGGAGAATTGCCTTGGCATGGTGTCGGCGTCCCGAGTCGGTGAGCGCCGCGTACCGAGCGTCGCGCGCCGCCGCCTCCGGCCCACCTGCACGCCCCACGTCAACCGTCTCCACTTCGACCGGGTCCATGCCCTGCTCATGCGCCCATTCAGCTACCCGCTTGGCCCGTACGTCTGAGCCCTCTTGCAACTGATGGTCGACTGTCACCAGCCCAAGCCGCATCTGAAGTTTCCCCGTCACAAAGACGGCGGCGTCGGCCAAAGCCAACGAATCGGGCCCGCCCGAGCAGGCAACCAAGACCAGATCCCCAGCGGCGCAATCGGCCAGGGACGCGCGGACAGCATTGCGAAGCCTCGCCACTGAGGCGGGGAGTCGTCCCGATTTAGCATTCATTGGCTGGTCGCCTGCTCTTTCTCGGCCCGCGCATGGCGTGGCCCTGTGGTCAGTATGCGGCGCGGGTGGGTACGCGAGGATTAGAGCATTGATGCGGCGGCGGAGGCGACTTTCACGCAGTCACGGCCGCTCATCACGGGTTTATCCGTTGCAACCATTGTTGCGGACGACCGATTTCATCCTCTGTAGGAAGATTGTCGGGCGTGTTCCAAATTCGGTTGAATCCGTCGATCCCGGCCTCCGCGATCGCGTGGTCGACAAAGGCGCGACCCCGCGCGTATTGCTGAATTTTCCCATCCATGCCCAACAGCTGCCTAATGAGGCGCTGAACCGGTCCCGGATGGTGTCGCCGGTGGTCGAATCGACGGCGCAGCAGGTCAAGGTTGCGAATGTGCGTCTGTGCGACGGCATCCATCGTGGCCTCGGCATGCCCTTCCAACACCGTCATGAGATTTTGCAATTGGTTGAGCGCATCACGCTGTTCATCGGTAACCACCGCCTGCAACAGGGAAGTACCGCTGGAATTGCGGCCGCGGACGCCATCGGCGGCGGTGGCCAAGGCCCGCCTCATCTGCGATACCGACCTATCGCTTTCATCGTCAGCGGCGAAGAAGTTGTCGATGAGGTGCAAAAAGTGCGAACGCAACCAATTCACACCCGAGAACTGGGCCAGGTGGGTCGACTCATGAATGGCGATCCACAGCCGGAAATCGGTGGTGGGAAGGCGTAGTTTGCGTTCAGTCTCCACCACGTTTGGGGCCACGAGCAACAAACGGCCCGATTCGGTCGCGAATGGCTCCAACTGCCCCAGCACCTTTGAAGACACATAGGACAAAACGACTCCAGCTTGCGCGCCGGCCAAACGGGAAGCCGCCGTGATCGGGTTGCTGCCCTCGCCTCCCTCGGCTGGTTTCTCGTAACGTCGCAGCAGAGCCGACAAGCCATCGACATTGGCCTCAACCCACCGGTATCGATCGACCACCTCTATGGGCACCAATGGGTTGCACTCTAGGCGTGTGTACTCCGAGACCATCCCGACCGATTCCGCAGCGACCTCTCGCAGTTCGGTGACGGCGGCCGTGGCCGTGGCCATGGGCACGGACGGCCCGCCGCGCCCCAGCACTCGCGCGCACGCCAGCGCGGTGTTCCAATCGAGGGCCGGGATCGCCGCGCGCGACGGAATAATTGCCGTAGTGGCTTCTGTCATGTCCCCAACACTAACGGCTATTGGCCCTGAGAGCTAGGGATGTCCTCGCGTGTGCCGCCGTGCGTTGGCGTCGAGACGCCAACGCACGGACTACTCGTTCCGGTGAGGGCAACTGCGGGTTAGGAGCATCCGCACCCGGACATCGCCCCCACGACATTGTCGAGTGCTTCCTGGGCGCCGAAAATCCAATCCCGTTCATTGAGCACCAGTGAGAACACCAACTGACGTCCTTCCTCGGTCACGACGGTTCCCGTCAGGGACGAGACCTCGTTGAGCGCACCGGTCTTGGCTTTGGCGTTTCCCACGGCGTCTACGGCCGGGCTGGTGTAAAAGCGGTTGGTGAGAGTGCCGTTGTATCCGGCGACTGGCATGGTGTCCAACACGGGTGTGAACAGCGGGTTCTCAATCGACAGCACCAGCATGCGGGTAAAGACTTCCGCAGAGATCAGGGTGTCGCGCGACAGTCCCGAACCATCCATGATGTTTAGCCCGGCGGTGTCGATGCCGAGGTCTTCGAGGCTGGCCGTCAGGGCTCGCTGCACGGCCGGGTAGCTCCCCTCGTTCTCGGTAGCGAGAGCGACCTGGAACGCCACGGCATCAGCAAGCACGTTGTCTGACATTCGCATGACGTGCTCAAGAAGGCGATGCATAGGCGCGGAATGGACGACGCCCAGCTGTTCGGCCCCCTCAGCCGCGGTTCCTTCTTCGATCTCTTCGATTCCCAGCAGATCGGCGAACGCTTCGGCGGCCGCCTCTCCTGGGTGATCGAACCGCGTCGTCGGGCTGCCGTCGCCGGGGGTGAAGACGGATCGCCCGCCATTTGTCATCACCGGGTACATGCGAGCCGTCTGGCCCTCGGCGTAGTCCAGGTTGGTGGTACCGGGGGCTTGGATGTCGCCGGTAAAGAGGCTGAGGTCGTACACCAGATGAGAGGGCTCGGTGCCATTGAGCGCTTCCAAGACCTGGTCGGCCAGGTCGGACAACGTGCCAGCTCCTGGGTAGAAGCCCTCGTCGTCATCGACGGCCAACGTGATGTCGCCCCCGCCGATGAGCACCACGGTGCCTTCTTCTTCCCCGGCGACAACAGTGGTGGGGATGCGATATTCGGGACCGAGGTGGGCCAGGGCAGCCATTGTGGTGACAGCTTTGGTGGAGGAAGCCGGAGTGAGCGGCTCGTCTCCGTTGAGGTTGAGCAGAACATCGCCACTGAGCGCATCGGCGACGGTGAAGCCGAGAACCCCACTCATGCGCGGATCTGCCAGCAACGGTGACAGTGTCTCCTCCAGTAGGTCGGGGTCCGGTACGGGGGCCTCGTGGCTGAGGTTCGCCCATACCGGCGCCGCTTCGGCCGGTATGGCTCGTTCCTGCCATCTGAAAGAGCCCTGTTCTGGTGATTGGGTGTGCATGAATCCCCACACCCCCACCAGCGCGACGACCATGATGACAACGAGCCCCAGGGAGGCCAGCACCGGTATGGCCGAGCGCCTTTTTGGTTCTTGCGCGGCTGGTTCGGCTGCCGGTGCCTGGGATGGCTCGCTGTCCGGAGGCGAGGTTGCCTCCGGTTCAGCAGGGGTCACGCTGGGAGAGGTCGGCGTAGCTTCTACCTCTGCCGATGACGCAGTGGGTGGTTCTGGCGCGGGCTCCGGTACGGGCTGTGGCTGTGGGGATGGCTGCGGGTCGGGGCGGGCGGGTGCCTGGTTTGGGGGTGCCGGTTGCGTTTTTGCCGGGGTGGCCGGGGTGGGCCACCCTTTTGCGGGCCCAGTGTGGGTGGGCCACTGCCGGCGAGGAGGCGGCGGGCCTTGTGGTTCGGAGGAGGTCGTATCCGGCGCCTCGGTTTCGCTTTGGTCGGAGGTTTTGGTTGGAGCCTTGGAAAACTCCATCTGTATTGGGGAGACTTCGTCCTCAGCTGTCGCATCCGCTTCGGCGGGCACACCGGAGGCGGAGCTGTCGGTAGCGGAGTCGGCGTTGGAGGACGCGGACCTGAACTCAATCTTGGGAGGCGAGAACCCACGGTCGGATTCGGCTTCTGCTCCGTCGGCTCGGGGCTCGTCAGAGCCAGCCGCAGGGGGATCAGAATGTGAATTCTGTGACTCTTGAGGCTCAGAGGTTGGGGATTCGGCAGCTGCTTCCCCGGTAGTCTGGTCAGAGTCGTCCTGTGGTGTATTACTCCCGCTCTGGGGGCTGTTTTCATCACGGGTGGTCACTGGGCCAGACTAACGTATCGTGCGCAGAGCTCAAGCCGCGCGCGAACTAATGCACTATTCGTCCCAATCCCTGAGGAGTCTCGGCCGATGGAGTTCGACGTCACCATTGAAATCCCCCAGGGGAGCCGTAACAAGTACGAAGTGGACCACGAATCGGGCCGCTTGCGTCTCGACCGGACCCTCTTCACCGCCACGGTATACCCGGCCGACTACGGGTTCATCGAAGACACCTTGGGTCAAGACGGCGACCCGCTCGACGCCCTAGTTCTGGTGCAGCCGACGTTCCCCGGCTGTTTGATCAAGGCGCGCGCGATCGGCATGTTCCGCATGAAGGACGAGTCTGGCATCGACGACAAGGTCCTGTGCGTACCCGCGGACGACCCGCGACAGGACCGTCTCCAGGACATCGACGACGTGGCCGAGTTCCACCGCCTGGAAATGCAGCACTTCTTCACCGTCTACAAGGACCTCGAGCCTGGCAAGAGCGTCGAAGGCGCGACCTGGGTGGGCCGAGAGGAAGCCGAAGCAGAAGTGAAGCGTTCCTTCGAGCGAGCCCAAGAGGCTGGCTATACCACGCGCCACTAAGCAGCAACGGTTCTCAGCACCAAGAGCCAAAGTCCGGTGGGCCCCGAATCGAAAGGTTCGGGGCCCACCGGACTTTTAATCCGTAGGTGATGGGATCAAGTCCTACGCGATCGTTCTCTACCCTGCTGACCTCGGCGCCTGGCCTCAGCGCCATATCAAGCCGCGACGACAACCTCGAATGCCGGTGCGCGCCCACGTCGAGCCACGTGGATCAATTCGCTCACCCCTGAATGACGATGGTCATCGTCCAGGTCTTGCGCGCGTCTGCGGGTTCGGTCAGTTCCACCTGGTAGCCGTGACCAGTCAAAAACTCAGCCAGTTCCTGCGCCGACTGCGGTTGACAGCCTTCGCGCACGATCAGGTTGGCCACTTCACCCCGAATCGCCTTCGCCATGTGGGTAATGGGCTTTCGTTTGCCGTTCTCCTCGCGGTAAGCCTGAAGAGAAATGCCCCGATTCCCCGGCTTCCAAGTGGAGGCATAGTCAGCCGACCGCATATCGAGAACTAGTTCCCCCGCATGCGCGCTGTCGAACACTTCGCTCATGCCCTCGCGCCAAAAACGCGAAATTCCGGCTGTGCCCATAAAACCGGGGAGCTTCGCCTTCATATTCATGCGATAGGGCGGAACCCGGTCCTCAGGACGCAGCACGCCCCATACGGCCGAGAAGATATAGATACCGCTGGTGTCAGGCAGGGTCGCAATCTGCAAGTTCTCGTACAACACACCGGTGTACAGCTGCGCGGCAGTGGCTGTGGGCGACTCCCACAGGCGCTGATTCGGCCCCAGCCATTCGGCACCGATCTTGCGGGTAATGCCAAGGAAACTTTCAGCGCCATCCAGCCCACTGACAACTTGCAGCGCATCGACGATCTTGCGGCGCTGGTCGGTGAGCTCTTCGGCAAAACACAACTGGCGCAGATCCACGGGCGGACCATCGGCGGCCGCAGCGGCTTTTCCTTCGGAGGGAGGCAGCAAGATCAACATGGTGTCCAAGTCTATCGGTCGCTAAACACCAAACTTGAGTCCGACGTCCACACCCCGACTAACGTCACGTTGACCACTACCGTCACAAGGGTCACCGGTTGCGAACTCATCCCCGTTGATTCATAGGCACGGGCTGAGGTAACGGAACTCTCATGGGGCAGCGCCCTCTACCCGCCAAGGACCAATCCATAAGGTAAGCTACTCCACGACTCGCTAGCTCAATTGGCAGAGCTGCGGACTTTTAATCCGTAGGTTGTGGGTTCGAGTCCCACGCGAGTCACAGCTAATACAGGTCAGGGCGGCTTATGCCGCCCTGACCTGTATGCGTTTGAGGCGTAGAACCGATATGGCCAGCCCACCGGCTGCACGTTGGGCACATCCGATGCGGCCACGGCCAGTTTGTGGCCGGCCAGTGTGGTGTTCCGGCCCGAGCCAACCGGCTCAATCTCACGGCGCTCAGACGATCCATCGAAGCGTTCGACACCCATAGGCGCCGAGGCGGGGCCTAGCCAAACTTTCGGCTCGTACTCACAACGAGGTCGTCCCTATTTCCTCCACTGATCGGAACCAGACGTTCAACGACCGTGGTGTCGGGGCTATCACAATCATGTATACGCGAAACCAGGCCGCGCCTAAAGCACTTAGGGCCAGTGAGCAACTACACTGGTTTGTCACAAGGTGTAGCCGCTCACTGGCTTGCTAAGCGTTCGTCCTGGAATGGCCAGGCAGAGTCTTCTCTATGTCAACTCCGCTCGCCAGTATCCTGGTTCAATCGTTCCGAGCAAAGCTTGGAACCATTGGTGTCCGGTTCACTTCATAGTCCTGACTACCGTCGGCCTGTCTTGGCCTGCTCTGGCAAAGCTCGGCGAAGACGAGGTCATCCACTCAATTCCGTACCCAAGCCTGCAGTACAAGGGTTTGGGGAGCCAATGACACTGCCGATGGCTTCTCTGTTGGAGCAGAGTGCACATCGCGTCCGCGTTATTCGACCAGGCCATACCGATATGGCGATCGGTCTCCTGGGCGACGGATGTCATTGCGGTGGTTTCCTCTCCAGTGATGGCAGTCAGTTCTGTTCTGTGCGGTGTTCTTTCGTTTGTCAACGGTGCCATTCGCTGTTCGACGGCTAGCGACTGCCGCAGGCCAGCTGATGTTGGCGTATGAGATGCCGATCCTGGCGGGATCGAACTGGGCGCCCTTCGCGTGCATCGGGTTCCGATTGGCAGTCGGGCCCAGGCGTTGGGCATCCGATTCGGCTCAGGTATCGCATTGCGGTTTCTTTCGTATTTGTGGCGGTTGGGACTGGCGAATGTGGCGGTAGCGACTCCGCCGTATTCACCAGGGCTTGATGCCTCGGAGGACCGTCAAGTGTCGTCGTAACCGGCGTCTAGCGGGAAACCTGTGGAAGCAGGTGGCCCATGGGACACTCGGCACATGTTCACTTGTTGCGGCCTCGCTAAGTGAGGCGTAACCGGATGGGTTCTAGGTGGATTGGTAGTTCATCGCGGTCCAGAACTGAGACGAGCGTTGGTTCACCTCCCGCTTGAGCACGTGTTCCGGTGTCAGGTCCTCGAAACCACGCCGGGCACCAATCAGCGTCATGATCGCGCTGGCCTGCTTCCGGTCAACCGTGGCTGGCCTTCCGGCTAGGTGTTCGGAGTGGTTCGAGTCCTGCTCGGATGAGATCTTATTACCGCACAGATCCCGGGTCGCTGCGTCGACAATTGCGGCTGCGTCGCGAACGATTGACGCGCTGCCGTCGGGCCCGGCCAGCGATGTGGGTCCGACGCTGGGAAATCTGTCCACCGATTCCCCGCTAGTCGACGTCCCAGACCGGCTGGCCAGGTCACAACGTATCCCCTCTGGTGTGCACAGACCGGAGAAATCGCGAGAATCGCCGTGGAACTGCTCAGCGGAGCCGAGGGCGTCGATGGGACGAGACTCGTGATGTCCGGTCGCAGAGAGAAGGCGGTGCAGGTGGGAGACAACACCGGCTTTCCACTGACCCACGCTGGTTGTCATGGTGGTGAAGAAATGTGTGGTGCGCATGTTCTGCTTCCTTCTCTCCCGCTGGTTGAAACTCTGCCTTGGGCTGGTGATGCGGCCATCCGTTCCGTTGAGCAAAACTCAGCGGTCCGTCCTGACGCAACGCTCATCCCGGGTGGGAAGAATTTCTTTGATGGTTGCTGACCTGTGGCTAAGTTGGCCGCGGCTTGATCGAGGCACAACTGCCAACTCAGCCACAGGATCGGCGATGAACTGATCTAAAGGGAAGAACTTGGTTCTGAGTTCCGAAGTTCTCTGACCTATCCGCATGCCTAAGTGCGGGTCATGGGTGCGATCCAGGAGATCATTGCGGAAGAAAGCTCCATGTGGTGAACAATGGACGCGCTTTCACAATCCCACTCCGCGACTTAGGCGCAGAGTAGGTCTAATCAGGGGCTATGGACAGCTCGGCGGTGCGGTCCAAGGGTTGCCCCACACTCCCCGTCGCCGGACGGACGCATGACACCTGCGTCACGTGGTGCGACTGGGAGAGGCAGACTGCCGATGGTGCGGAGTCTGCGGAGTTACCGGTAGAGGAAGCAGGTGCCCCACCGGGGAAAATACTCAGGTCGCCCAGTTTGCCCACGGGAGCCGGACCAGCCGGGCTTGTCTCGTGAACGTCTCGGACGGTGACGGTGTTATTCATGGATTCGGCGGCCGATGCCGCAGCCGACTCGCTGATCCACTCAGCGAAACTGCTGTCATCGGTACCCCACGTTCCACGGGTCGGCCAAGAACCGGCGATGACGTCCTCGCGCGGATTTGACCCCACATTTACCCCATCGGCAAATGCGCCGGGACCGGCTGCCGCAACAGCCTGGTGCCAACCAGTGAAATCATCCCAGCCACTACCGTTGCCACCATAAAACGTGGCAGATGCGGTATCGACGCTCAACGGCGAGGTAAGTTCAGCCGCCAATGTGGTCAGTGGTTCCGCAGCCCACGATGCCAACGGCACCGCGGTCAGAGTCGATGCTGGCTCAGCCGCAAGAGCCTGTAGCGTTTCATCCCCTGCAGCCGGAAGCTGAATCGAAGCCAGCACGTGCCGGACCGGCCGGTCCTGCACAAGGCTTCCCACTTTTCCATCCACGCTCGACAATTGCCCTTGGATATCCCGCAGCGGCGCTGCCACATGGGTCAGCGCACTTGGCTGGGTTGAGCTGTTCTGAGTTGCGCTGCTCAGCGATGAGTCCTGAGCGTGGACGAGTGGCGATAGCGACTGTGTCACCTCGGTGACGTTCTCCACCAGGGGAGAGACAGTCTCCCCAAGTGGGTTCATCACATCAGAGAGCAAGGCGTTCCCGGACACGTTGCCCGTGGAACCATTACTGCTGGCGACAGCATCAACGGAGGCGCCCTGCGCAGTCACGCTGTCATCTTGAGAACTGGGTTCGTCCCCGCCTGCGCGGGTAGCGCGATCGTCAGTCACGCTGTGTTTTTGCGCCGTGTTGACACCGGCATCGTCTGCGGTCTGGTTTTCACCGGCCAGTGATGCGAACTGCTGCGTAGCCCCGTCAACGAGCTCATCGACTCCGTGCGTCAGATCCGACACCAGTCGCTCGGTGACGTAGTCTCCCGATGCCTCACCGAGGCCCAGCTGGTCTTGCTGGACCGCCCGCATGGCCAGATGCGATATGTCGGCAAGTTCATCGGAGAGCGAATCCGTCACGGCAACAAGATCGACGTCTGAGTCAATTTCTTCAGCTGCCGAGGCTGAAGCAGTCAAGCCGAAGGCCCAGACCGCTCCTGCCAGCGCGCCGATCAACATGGACCCAGCAACCAAGCCAGCGTTGGCCATGGAGCGCACAGCTCCACGGATACGCTGCCAACCGAGGCATAGACCCCGGTCGCGGTTGCTGTCGAACATCGTCCACACTTTCTGTCGGCGTGTTTGCTGTCAGGGTTTGTACAACGATGACGGCTAAGTGACTCCGAATGGAATCGCCGTCGCGTCGCCATTGACCTGAGTTGGGACGAGTTGACTCGCCCGCTATTGGGGTAACGATGAGTGGTGCACGGGGATACGGGCAAGTGCCATAAATTTCGACAATTGGTCGATCAAGCCCATTGGCACCATTCGCCCCACGGCTAGCTTCTCGCCGCTTTGTCAATAAACGCGCACGTCACGCCCGGCAGCGCTTGCGACCATGCGATAGATCACAGGCGTAACGGTCGTTACAGGGTACGAAGCGGTGGCACCAATATTTGGTCCCCAACAAGTAAACTTTGCTCGAGCACCATTCGCGTTTCGACGGAAAGAGACCTCTTCTCCGCGAACGTGAAGCTCAATAACGTAGAACGAACGCCGGCACAGGCCATAGCGAAAAGCCGCTGACCAGCGGTGTCACCGCATGCATCGCAACCTGACACCATATAAACACGTGTCTAGTTCAGAAATTCAATCCAGGACCGTGCCGTTGCGACTCTCCAGTTCAACACCGCGACAACGGCAGCTCGCCGACTAACCGCATAGCGCACCAACAACCCTGACAACACTCCACTACAAAGGTAGGCACTGTGTACAGCCTTGTACTCCTCAACGGCGGCATCGGCCAACGCGTACGCGCCGAAGCGCCCAAACAGTTCCTCCGTGTGGACGGCCGCCCCATCGTCGTGTTCAGTCTCGTGGCCGCGGACGAAGTCGCCGACATCGACGAAATCATCCTCAACTATCCCCACGGATGGCTCGAAGAACTGCGTCAACTGGTCTCCGACTTCGCCATCAAAACCCCGATACGCTACGTTCAGGCAGGTCAGACCCGGCATGAATCCGTCTGGGAAATGCTGGGCCATTGTCGCAACGAAAACGTGATCCTCCATGAATCGGCCCGTCCCATGGTCACCGCCGAGGACTTCCGCGCCATCATTGCCGACCAACGCAGCAACGTCAGCTACATGCTGCCCATCCCCTTTACTGTCGCCCCGGTCGAACCGCAGACCCAGTCCGTAACCGGATATCTCGAACGCGACCGGCTTCGCAACGTGCAGCTGCCGCAGAAGTTCGCCAAAGCGGACTTGGTCTCCGCGCATGAGCAGGCGCGCCGTAGCGGACGCACCTTCACCGAAGACGCCACTCTGTGCGCCGAGGCCGGGCACAAAGTCTTCTACCTGGAAGGAAGCGACAGCAACATCAAGGTCACCACTCCCCTCGACGTCAAACTCGCGACCTATCTCCTCAGCTCCGGCGGTAATGATGACGAATAAAACCCTGCTCCTCACTGGCGCTTCACGCGGAATCGGTGCCGCAACCGTGCGCCGCTTCGTTTCCGCCGACAACGGTTACGGCCAACTAGCTCTCCTGGCTCGTGCCTCCGATGACTTCGACCAACTCATCAAGACGCTCGAAGCGGACAACCCCCACAACAAGACCTTGCTGCCGTTCGAGGTCGATCTAGGAGACACCGAGGCCCTCATCGACACCGTTGCCGCCGTCCACCGGGCCACCGGCGGTGTGGACATGCTGGTCAACAACGCCGGATACACCGCCCCGGCCGCTATCCAACAAAGCGAACTGGCCGACTTCGAGCGCACCATGTCCGTCAACTTGTACGCCCCGTTTATCCTGGTCCGGGAACTTCTACGCGCGGGCAATCACTTCGACTTGATCGTCAATATCGCCTCGACTGCCGGTTTGCACGGACGTGCTGGCTGGTTGACCTACTCCGCGTCCAAAGCGGCGCTCATTAACATGAGTGAGGTCATGAAAGAGGAACTCAAGATCTACGGAACCCGAGTGGCCTGCCTGGCTCCCGGGCGCTGTGCCACCGCACTACGGTCCAAGCTTGCTCCCGAAGAGGACCCCAGCACGATCATGCAGCCCGAACACGTCGCGCAGATCGTGGAGTTCCTGACTACCGACGCAAGTCGACTCATCGACAGCGAACGGCTCGTCGTGAAACTTTGAAGGGCTCGCATGCGCCCGACAATTAAATGGTGTCGAACCGAACGTCACGTGAGGATCCCCGTCGGTCTGAAATCACTTACCGATGCCTTAGCGCCGACAACGACCGTGACCGAGCGCCCGATCCCTACCACCTGTAGAGCCATTTGAGCAAAGAGAGCCCACTCTATGATGCGAACTGCGATTCAGACGTTGTTCTGGCGCACCATGCCGGTTGGCTTGCCAGGTATCGCCGTCATCGCTTTCGCCGCAACCGAGGGGGCATGGATCGGGTGGGCCCTGTGTTTGGTTGGGCTCCTCTTCCTGTGGCGCAAAGGTAAGCCAGCCCATTTCGCTTCGCAGACATCGGGAATTGTGGCTCTCGTTCTCACCGTCCTCGTTGGCGCTTCCGCGACTGGCCATCTCGATCTTGGTCTGGCTGTGGCGGCCACGTTGCTGGCATTCCTCGCCACCCAGCACGACCTACTAGTCAAACCGTTCGATTCCTCGCAGCTGACCACTGCCAATTTGAGCTTTTCCGCTTATCGCCCGCGGATCTCCCCACATGTTCCCGCGTTCCTATGCACCGCGTTGCTCACGGGGCTCATCGCCACTGCTGCCTTTAAATTCCCGGGTTGGCCAATCGGCATCCTCGCTGGCGTCGGAACGTTGAGCCTGTTGGGAGTAGTGATTGGCGAATGGCGACGACGTAGGCAAGACGCGAACTATTACGATGCTGCGGTTCATCGGGCGCTGAACGAATTTCAGCCGCAATTTGCCGTGCACTTCACCGCGCCTGAAGGCGCCGAATATCAACTCGCCATGTGGTTGCCGTATCTGGAAGCTCTCGGTGATCGGTTTATCGTGATTTTGCGCGACCCTCAGCCCGTAGCCAAATTGTCGGCATTGACCTCTTCACCGATTGTCGTCGCGCCTCGTATCGTTGATCTCGAAAGATGCCTTGTGCCGTCGGTCCGCAGCGTTTTCTATGTAAACAACGGCATGATGAACACTCACGCCGTCCGTTTCTCGGACCTTAACCACGTGCAGCTACTACATGGCGACTCCGATAAGCCGTCGAGCTATAGTCCCGTCACCGCGATGTATAGCCACATTTTCGTCGCAGGACAAGCTGGCATCGACCGCTATCGCGATCACGGTGTCAACATCCCCCACGAAAAATTTCACATAGTCGGACGGCCTCAAGTCGCCGATATCGAAGTCGATACAACCCCTATTGACAAGAAAGACCGTTTGACGGTGCTTTATGCCCCGACATGGACGGGCAACTCCAGTGACGTCAATTACTGTTCGTTGCCTTACGGGCACAAGATTATTGATTCTCTCATTGCCCATGACGTCGACATCATTTTGCGACCCCACCCATTTTCCCGCCGCAACCTTGCCTCCGCTGGGCTGCTAGCTCAGCTGGAGGACCTGCTTGCGCACGATTCGCGGCATAGCGACCGAAACCATACGTGGGGACCCAAAGCCAGCAATGAGATGAGTTTGACCGATTGCTTCAACGCTTCGGACGCCCTCGTTTGCGATGTCAGCGCCGTGGCTCCCGACTGGTTGTATTCTCAAAAACCCTTCGCGATCACTGATGTAGTGGCACTTGGCGACACGTTCGCACAACAGTTCCCACTCGCACGCGCCTCCTACCTTCTCAATCTGAACGAAGCAGCCACCAAAGCCGATGATTCGGATGTTCATCACATACTCGGGCAAATGCTCACCGTGGATCCGCTAAAGAGCGTCCGAGCTGAAACTAAGGCATACTACTTGGGGAACGTGCCCCCCGAACGGTACAAGGACACCTTTCTTGATGCCGCTCGCGCGACCTATGCAAAGGAACGCAAACAATGTCCTGCCCCGACGTCAGCGTGATCGTCGGTGTCTATAACACCGAAGCGCATATTGCCCAATGTGTGCAGTCCGTCCTCGACCAAACCTTGCACAAAAGCAAGCGTGAACTAATTGTCGTCGATGACGGATCAACCGACAACACCGGAGAAGAGCTCAAGGAGCTCGCCAACCGCCACAGCGAAATCACTGTCCTACACCAACCCAACTCCGGGGGACCAGCATCTCCGCGCAACGCCGGGCTCGACGTGGCAAGTGGCCGCTATGTTTTCTTCCTGGACGCGGACGACTGGCTGGCACCCGAAGCGCTCGAACGCATGGTCGCCATGGCCGATACCAATCGCACTGACGTAGTGGTCGGTAAATATGTCAGTGTCGACGGACGCAAAGTCCCCGCCAGCATGTTTACACACGACCAACCCCGCACGGACATTTTCAATTCTCGCGCGTACTGGACCCTGAACCCGCTCAAACTGTTTCGTCGCAGCCTCATCGACGACGCAAAGCTGCGTTTCCCCACCGAACTACCTGTCGGACAAGACCAGCCGTTCACCGCGCAAGCGTACTTCCGCGCCCGCAGCATCTCGATCCTAGCTAGCTACGACTGCTACCACTATCGACTGCGCAGCGACGGTGGAAACAACACCGAACGTGTCGACAGCGCCCGACTGTGGTTGCGGATCTTTGCCCACATGTTGCCCCTCGTCGCCGAAAATGTTCCGGCCGGCCCCCGCCGTGATCTGCTACTGCGCCGGCATTTTCAAACGGAACAACGCGACTTCCTCCGCCACCTGAGCAAAGTCGATGCATCAGTGCAGAAGGAACTCTATGCGGAGTTCACTCAGTTCGTAAAACAGTGGTGTTCCCCCGAAGTGTCCACGCCGTTGCCCGCGATCGATCGCCTGCAACTTGAGCTGGCACGACGCGACGAACTCACAGCGGCCCTAGCGGTAGCCGCCGCCGAGGCCGCACCGGAACCCACGTCGCTGGTCATCGAAGGGAAACGCGCCTTCGCCCGTTACCCCGGATTTAGAAGTTCCGACCTTGCGGTCGACGATGAGTACTTCGACGTCTCCGCCGAGGTGAAACCCCAACACGACCTCACGCACTTCGAACACAGGCAGTGGCACTACCAACTGGCTGGAACTGTGGATCTGCCACCGGCCACCGTCAACAACGTCACAAGCGATCGCCGCCAAGTACATAGCAAAGACATCACTATCGTGCTCCACAAACGTGGTACCGACGAAGAACAACGGTTCGCTGCCACCATCGACACGGCCGAGGGCGCACCCACCATCAGTTACGAAGCCTCCTGTGACATCCATAAGCTGCTCGCACAAGGAAACAACGTGTGCGGAGTGTGGGACTTCTACATTGAGGTAAAACTCGACGACTTCCGTTGCCGCCGCCGGATCGGCATCCCCACCGGCCGCCCCACCATCCCCAAACAACGACAGCCCGCGAATGCTCCTGCCGCACAGAGTCGTTCACTACCCACCGTGTCCCACTACGTCACGCCATTTAGCAATCTGAGCATCCGCATTAGTGAGACCAGTTACATCGGGAATTTCCATCGATGGCCACTTCGCGTTAAATCGCTGGTAAAAGGGATGCGTAGGTATATCGCACCGTGGGTTCACAGGCAGCGAGGTTGACCCCATGACGATAGAATGGTCATGCTCATCCTTTTGAAGCAAACAGAAACCTTATATCTGTTCGCTGTCCCCTGGAAAGATCACCTCGATTGAGAACCCCTACGCGCGCGCCCGCTCCCGACTGGGACGCAACGCAGCAACTCCCCGTCGTTAAGCGAACAGCGACGCTGCCTAGAGGTGGTTCGCCACACTACTACCGCCCAGAGCTGGACGGTCTGCGAGCGGTCGCCGTCTTGCTAGTTGCCGCCTACCATATTTGGCTAGGCCGCATCTCCGGCGGAGTCGACGTTTTCTTGCTCCTCACCGGCTTCCTCATCACGGCTTCACTGTTGCGCATGGCCGAGAGGGACCGCAAAATTCACTTGGGTGTCTATTTCGGTCGGTTGTCGAGCAGACTGATCCCCACCGCAGCGACAGTGCTGCTGGCAAGCCTGCTCATCACCATGTTCATCGTGCCCATGACGCGGTGGAAGTCAAGTGTCGGGGAGATCCTGGCCTCGGCTCTATACTTCCAAAACTGGAAACTGGCGATCAGTTCCACGGACTACCTCCAACAAGATCAGCCCGCAAGCGTCGTGCAACACTTCTGGTCACTGTCCATCCAGGGCCAGTTTTACGTAGTATGGGCTCTTCTCCTCATCGGGGTCTTCGCCCTGGCCGCCCGCGATATGCGGCGAATGCGCCTCCTAGCCGGAACGGCCTTTGGCCTCATCTTCGCCGTATCGTTGGCCTATTCGATCTATGGGACCGCGAACAACCAAGTCTGGACTTACTTCGATACCGGCGCCCGCATGTGGGAATTCGCACTCGGTGCCCTATTCGCGCTTTTCATCGGGTCTATTAGCTTGCCACGACAAGCACGACTCGTTCTTGGTTGGGTTGGGCTCCTCGCCCTGGTCAGCTGCGGAATGCTCGTGCCCGACTCGACTATGTTCCCTGGCTATATCGCTTTGTGGCCTACCGCTGCCGCGCTGTTGGTGATCATCGCTGGCACCACTCATTACCAATACGGTGTGGATCGCTTCCTGACGTGGGCTCCCATCGCCACGCTAGGCACGCTCGGCTACGGCATCTTCCTATGGCATTGGCCTCTCTTTATCGCCTTCAGGGAGATCTCGGGAGAGCAAACAGCGGGGCTATTTGACGGACTTGGGATTATCGCCCTGTCCATCATTCTCGCCTACATCACAAAGAAAGCCTTCGACGACGGTCTGAGAAGCCTCATCCCCAAACGTACTGTGGCGCAAGCCCGCTGGGGTCTCGTCATCGGTATTTCGTTCATAGTGCCTGTTCTGGCGGTAAGCCTGACTTGGACGCAAGCCATAGCCCTAGATGAGCAACCAATGGCCCGCATAACCAGCGCGGACCCCGAGGACATAGGCACTCACCCCGGGGCACTGGCACTGCGGTACCCCGATTCAGCGGCCGAGATTGGGCAGGTTCCGATTACTCCGAGCCCGATGGCAGTGCGGGACGACCTACCGAAAATGTATGAGGATGATTGCCACGTCGGCATTGACGGAGACCGGGCCCGGATTTGCGAATATGGTTCAGATACTCCGGATGTCACGCTGGCCGTTGTGGGGGCGTCACGAAGCGCTCACTGGTTTCCCGCCATCGAGGCACGTGCGGAAGCGAATAATTGGCGAGTCCTAACTATTACCAAAAGCGCCTGTCTGTTTACTACGGGAACATCAACATACCAAGGCAATACCTATCATGACTGCATGGCTTGGCGTGACGATGTAGTGTCAATTCTCAAAGATATACAGCCTGACTTGGTCGTCACGTCCTCGACTCGCACCGAGTCAGATCAAGAATACGTGCCATCCGGATACATCGAGCGATGGGAAGAGCTCGACGAATTGGGGCTGACGGTCTTTGGCATTCGTGACACCCCCATCGTCGATAATGACGTCGTCGATTGCGTCGCTCGAGGTGACAGCTGCGTATACGACACCTCGCACATACCAGCCGAAGATCCGATGATCGATAACGGCCGCGTGCCAGACAATGTCATCGCTGCGGACTTCACTCCATACATTTGCCCCGAACAGCAATGTTATGCCGTTATCGGCAATGTCCTCGTCTATCGCGATAGCCGCCACATATCGGCCACGTATGCGGCAACACTCGCGGCCATGATGGAAGAGCAACTGCTTGCGGCACTCGCCACATTGGAGACCGACTAGTAGGTCACGCGCAATTGGGTTTGCTCGTAGAGTCAGTTTGCGCCAATGGTTTATGCCTGCTCCCATAGGCAGAAAACCAAACACTCGCTAACCGTCTAAGCCGGTCTAACATGGCCGTAGTTTTAGCACTGCTGATGGCGAAACTTAGGCTGGTGACGCACCGGAGGAGAACACAGAACGTATCTCTTGCTCAAGTTTCCGCGGATCAACCGTTCTTGGAACGGGCCAACTCAGCCTGTGCGATCTCGCGTCGCTGTGACTCGATAGCGGCCAACGTCGTATGCTGCAGATTTTCCAGCCGGGACAGACGATTAGTCGTCGACACATACTTAGCCGACGTGAACTCGGCACGTACAGCGCTATGCAGCCATACCAACTGCACTGCCACCTGCGCTCCAAGTAGGGCGAGGGCAATCAGAGCTATCGAAAGTGCCTCAAAAATCACCGCGAGAGCGACGACCCCCACTAGTGTCACAGTCGATGCCACGATCGCCTGGTGAAAGGAGGAAAGCGATCGTAGCTTTGCGACAATTCTCTTCATGGAATACAGCTCAATTTCTCGTCCGTTGGTTTTACTGCAACGGGATTTCCAAACTCTTCTGCACGTCATGGCATGCGTCATGAATTGCAGCGCGTTCTTCCTGCCACTGGCACGTCACCTGGACCATGACCGGCCCTTTGAAAACAAAAGTGTTGCGCTGCTGGAGGTGCTGGTTTCGGCTATCCCGAGTCTGAATGAAGCGGAAGACCCCTTGTTCCCCGTTGGTCAACGCCAAGGAATGGTTGTGGTCCGCGCTCTCGGTGTTGGTCAGATCATCGTACTCGCGAACGATGTTAAGCCGTTCCGGGTAGCTGCTCGCCGCAACCTGGTCGGGAAGCAGGTAGGAAGTGATATAGATCCGCTCGCCAGAGGACGCACCGTCCAGCTGTAGCGCTGTAGCCGTGTACTCGAAGCCGAGAATGTCTCGGTTTTCCTCACCTATCTGCGAAAACCCGCCCGGAACGTCAATGACCGGATCGATGGGGGCTGTGATCTCTGGGAAATCAGCCTCCTCACCGGTTTCGTCATCGCCGTCCTCCGGCTCGTCGTCATCATTGTCAATCACGATGACATCGAAGCCGCCTTCGCGCGCGTCAACATCGTCCGTTTCAACCACGGCAGAGGACGATTCCGCGGCACACGCACCGGAAAGCAGGAGAGTGGCGGCAGCGAGGGCAGCAATAGACTTGTGTCGCATGAGGCTAACCTAACGGCTTTGAGCCAGAGGGTCCGATGACCAGATTCATCGCGTCCCTGGGGTGGGCATTTGACAACGGAGCTGCAGATTCAGCTATCGCCATTCTACAACAGCGGCGCACATTCGTTGCTCCTCGATTCGACGGGCGCCGCCAGCTAGAGTGCTAACTCACCTGCGCGGCCGACCACATACCAAGGCTCAACCGCAACTTCGCGACGCGCCCCAAATCGGGCAATCATCATTGAATGGAAAATTCTCGGTACAGAATTGTTGCGCCCGTAGCGACTGCGCGCTCTTCCGCACCGAATCGGCACTGACTTCGTCAATGAGAGATTTAACGTTCGCCGGATCAGCATACAGGGCCGCGTGGCCGAAAATTGGTTCGTATCTTTCAGGCAAAATGACTACGACGCCTGCTGCGAGCGCCTCCGTAATCTCTCGTTCCACCTGGACTGGACGGCGTTGACTAGGGAACCAAACCCAGAAGTCCAACGGGAAGAGAAAGTCGGCAACGCCAAGCATCTCGTGGCCGAAATCAACCCAGTTGTCCGGTAGGTGGTCCACGCCCCGCAGCGCCCGAGCCGTGTCGAGACCTCCAAGGTTTCGGAAGTCTATGTCATGTGCTTCTGGGTAAACAGCCGCCAGCGTCTCAGCGTCGTCAGGCCAGAAGTCCTCCTGGTCAAGAGAATGCCGGCCCACGATGGATCGACCAGTCCACAAGCGAGACGCCGCACGGTTCTCACCGGTCACCTGCACAATCCAAGGAATGTTCTCTGCTGAGAGTTTGAGTTGCGTGGCGATGCCGCCCTGATCAAACGCGAGACCTTCCAAGCGGCTGCGTACCACGTCGTTTCGAGGCACCCAGACTGGTTCGATGTCGAAAGCTTCTCGCGCGTTGAGGTCACACTTTGGTGCGGTGTAGGTGATGGGGCTGCCCGGCCACGGCTCGTCCTCAGCAAAAATAAACAGCTGCTCGGCACTAATGCGAAAATGGTTGTCTCGCAGGCTAAACTGCACGACTGCCGGGTCCCGGACGATGAGGGTACCTACGCGCGTCCGCTGGGTCGGGTCAAGCTGTTCGCATTCCCCGGAATTGATGAGCTCTTGTAGCGGCTCACAAAGATATTGCCGCTTCGCGGCCATCTGGTGTAGCGCGTCAACCTGCACGATCCCGACTTCGCGCCCGCTGCGTACGGTCGCGGCGATTTCGTCAATACCCGAACGAACGTCCCTGGTCAGGAATCGCCAATCCCCCACAAAGATGACGTCCTTAGTTTTGACATCGAACTCGTCGACGTGGCCATTGGTATGCAAGTGGTCCGGAGCTGGGATCAGGCGCACATTATCTTCGCGCGGAAGATAGCCATCGGCCTGCCCCTGCCGGATACGCCGATGCCACAGTGATTGGGCGGACTTATAAGCCACCCGGGCCGGGTGCATCCAGCCCGGACCGAAGTCACTACGAGAAAGTGACCCTTCGTTCTGCCTCATAAGCTGATAGGCACGCCCGGCGAGATTCGCGGCACACTTGTCGCCATAGGTGGCCTTGATTCGGTCTACGAACTCAGTATCGGCGGATTTGCGAATACTGTGGAAGTATCCAATGCGCTCCCTAACCGCGGCCAACTTAAACATCATTGAGGGCAAGCTGTATTCGATAGCCCGCCGGCCCAGCCGCCGCACCACCAAGTCCTCGCTGATCTTGAGGGCATCACTGGTGACAACCTGAACACTAGACGATCCAAACAGGATCTTCGCTTGGTCTTCCAGGCGCTTAGGATGGCTGAAATCGTCGGAGTCTTGGAACGTGACCGCGTCTCCGTTCGCCAGATCGAGCGCCGCATTTCGCGCTACATAAGTACCGCCGTTGGCGGGCATCTTGATCAACCGGATGCGTTCGTCTAGCGCCTCACACTCTTTAAGGAGAGCGTCAAAGTCCGACGGTGAGGCGTCGTCAACCACCAGGATCTCGAAGTTCTGCCAAGTCTGGGCCAGAATCGACTTGATAGCTGTCTTCAGCTCATGGTTGGGTTTAAAGCACGTGATAACCACGCTTATGAGAGCAGAGTCTGAGCTAGCAGGCTGTGCTTGGGCTCGCAGACGGTCAAAGAGCGGCTCATCACCAGCTGCAATTTCGAAACGGGCGCCGTCAGGGCTGAGAGCCTCCAACGCGGCCACCAATCCATCGTTGCCCCTGCTGGAGTTGTGCATGGGGTTGCCCAAATTGAGCTCGAGGCTCAGGCGTATGTCCTCCGGGAGATTCGCATAAGTCCGAAGAAGCTTGGACGTGGCTTTGAGATCTCCCAGTTCGTACGCCAGTTGAGCATGGACGGCCTGGTGCCCAGGGATGATCGGGCTGGGGCCGTACTGATGCAATGCCACGTCGAATAGCGCTTTTGCCTCCTCCATGTCACTTGGTCGAGCCGCCTGGAGTGCCAAGAGGCGTGCCAGTGACGTCACGCGCGTGGGCTTCCATGTCTCCAACGATGTCAACGAACGACCAAATCGCCCAGAGCGCGCGTCTTTGAGGATGTCCGACAACGAAGCGTGCTCACCGGCAAGCAAGTAAGCGACAACGTCGCGAGCTTCAGTGAGCCTCTGCCGCAGGATCGTGTTCGTCAGCGACGCGGCGGGCGCGCTCTCATGGAGATGGGCGTAATGGCGAAATAGCCGGTCTCGCGACACGGTTCATCACTTTCTGGGATGCTGAGGGCCGCCGGAGTACCACAGTGGCGGGGCGTCATCGACACGATATTTCATCGTATCAACCGGTCACAGGTAGAGATATTCCGACATTTCATCCTCGATCCGCCGAATCGCGTCACGGTTCGGGAAGTCCTTGAACAAGCCGACGTTGTGGGCGGAGTCCCCAGGTTTGTACCCCTTTTCACCGGGGTCCACCGTTTCGGGATCGATGCCGAGTGAGGAGACTATTTGGTCCCGGTACCCTTCATCCAAGACAAGCCGTTCGAACTGCACAATGTCGATGCGGTCGGCGATGCGGGAATCGGCTTGGGCCTGTTCCAGCCGGGCGTTGTTGGACTTTTGCGCGGAGATGAAACGGTCGACCGACATGCGCTTGGTCGAATCCTGTTCCCGTTGGCGAGCCACGTACTGATCGCGCGGGTCGCGGATGACAACCGTGGCCCGAGCACCTGGCACGAAACGGAGCTGCCAAGAAGCATGTCCGTGGACGATGTTGTTGTAAAAGTTCAGTGACCTGTTACCGATGCCGGAGAAGAGCCCGCCGTAATAGTCACAGAACAGGTCTTCGAGCATCCGCGAGTCAATTTCTTTAGGCAGGCCCGCCAGCCGATGGTAAAAGTGGAGGGTACGATCCACAAGCGTGTTTACGTCGGTGGCGCTGTCTTTCAACAAGCTGAGCAGTGAACCTTCGGCCACTTTCAGCGGTGCCATATAGGGCCTGGTTCCCACGCCAGCAACACAGCGCAAGATCATATCCACCAGACGGTCGCGCTCAACGAACTGCTCTCGTTCGCATTGAGCGGCTATATCACTGACCGAATCGCCACGCCCGCTAAACAGCTTTGCTTCGATTCGGCCGAATGGGGTACTCACCATGGGTGATTGGACAATGTAGTCGAACAGTGCCCCTGATCCAGACCATCCCATGCCGCAGACGAAACGTGACTGGCTCTGCGGTAGCGTGTCCAGCCGCGAGTTGCGCCGCCGTAGAGCACGCCGTTGCGCCCATGACATCGACACCATTCCAGTCAAAAGTCGACTCAGCGGCCCCGGGTCACCGTCACGGGCTCCCCGAGTTTCGAGCACGAACTTGGCCCGATCGCCAAGATCAGATCGAGAGACCCCCGCCTTCAACCCAGCGATGAACCTGTCACCGACCTGAGTGTGCAGGATGGCATTCGACAGTTCGCGAACCCGCGATTCCTCGTTCGTATACGAACGCAAGCGCTGGCGCCGAGGCGATACGTTTCTCAGGCTGTTGAACGCCTGGATCGGGTTGCCGAGCATCCGATGGGCCCGGGAAAGTTCAATCCACGCCTCGTCACGGAAATCCGATTCTTCTCCCACCAACTCCCGCCAGCGCACCAAGGCAACATCCCAGTTTTTCCGCTGGGAAGCGGCGCGAGCGTAGAGATAGCGCGCACGGAGATCGTTTGGGTGATCAAGCAGGTACTTCTCAATATCGGCTTCAATTCGTACGACCACACTCATGCGCTGTGACATGGTCATCTCTGCGTGCCAACGGCCCTGGGACTTCTTGGCCCAGGACAGTTGTTCTTCCCAGTGGTCAAGTGAGGACTCGGGGGGTTCAGTCATCGTCATAATTTCTACGTTCAATCCGTTCAGACACTTGAAAAGGTGAGTGCGACCTGACCGCTTCGCGCTATGCCGATCAGCTCGGTCAAACCCGGCTGCGCCGCCTGGGCAAGGCCGACCGGTTCGGTTGCTGGCCCGCGAGGAGCCCTGGATCGGTCGGCGGTCTTCGCCTCTCCTGGGATACCGTCGAGGTCGTAGGCGTCCAATGCCCAGCTCATCCGACCCTCCAATAGCGACTGAGCGAGGCTGTAAACTCGTTCGCCGCTGAGCAGGACCGAGCGGTTGACTCGCTTGGGGTCCTCATCAACTGCGGTGAACCGCGAGAGTGGAGTGGTGGAACCGTCGAGGAGGTCCTGTAGGCCGAAGAGGCCATAATCAACGGCCTTGTTCGACGCGAAACGAAGGAGGACGCGGTCTGCGTCCGCGTCCACGGACACGGCAGTGGTTGCTGGAGAGCTGCTGAGCTTGAACACTCGCGCTGCGGCGTCCCCAAACGTCAGGCTTCCGTTGGCCCGGTAGTGGAAGCGGCTCACGGCTCGGTCGAAACCCGAGTCTTTAGTGCTACGCGAGGAGATCCACACCGCCGGGCCGATCGTGGTCGGCTCGATGCACAGGCTCGTGCCGGTACCGAATCCGTACAGGTACATAAAATCCATCGCCGTGCCGTGGCGCGCCCATTTAGAGAGGATCAGGTGCCCCTGCTGTTCTCCCCCTCGGCGGCGCTGAAGCGTATAGATGCTGCCGCTGTTGGGGTCTACCGCCGCTGCCACCACCGGTTCCGGGGAGCGCAGGGCGACCTTCACCCGACGTGTGGTCGTTTGGTCGTTCGCCATGTCATTGCCTCCCATTCAGGCCCATGTCTAGGGTATGGAGCTCGCCACTTCTGTTCTTCGCGTGATTCATGACGACCCGTTTCCCTCGGGCCTGGTGCCGACGGCCCAATATGGCCGGATGCCGTCGTGGGCGGTGAACTGCTGTTTGACCGCGAACCGCTCCCCACCGCGCACCTCGTCGCGGTTCGGATGATCGACCTTCGCCAAGTGGGCGAGGACACGGGTGCGTTCGGGATCGAACGGCTGCACCTGCTCGTAAGGCCATTCTTTGGTCGCGCGGTCAAGAATCCATGCGATTCCTCGTCCTAGGCCCGATCCTTCTGGGGTCTCGTAGACCCACAGGTTATGTCCGAGCCGGGTCGAAAAGTCGGCGAGAGTCATCCAGGCCTGGATGTTGTAGTGGCAATAGTGCTGTGTGACAGTGCGGTGCAATTCCTCCGGTTGTCGGCCGTCAAGCGGGTCGAAGTGTTGGCCGACCCGTTCATGGACTCGGCGGAACGTCTCAAGCAGCCCTCGCACATCGTCAAGGTACGCATCGATACCGGCAAGCTGGACGTCGTACCACGTGGCGTGGTTATTCAGACTCGAACGTTCTCGGACCCCCAAGTCGCCCTCACTCAGCCAGCGCCGGTATTCGACGAACCAGCGGCGGAACTCAGAGCGATCGGTCTCGCCGAAGGCACCAGAGCGTTCGATGAGGCGGGCTGCATCCAGCAGGAAGTAGAAGTCCTTTGTCTCGATGATTCCGGTACTGTTGCCGCGATTTTTCTTGTGGCCCATGCGTACCTGGCTGTATTCCAGGTGCGGGTTCATGCGGGTAGCCGGGTCGGTGAACCAGCCTCGCAACAGTCGGGCACCTCGATCGAAGAACTTTTGCTCGCCTGTGAAGTAGCCAGCTAGGGCGGCGCGCCAGGTCTCTTCGATCATTAGTTGCAGCGAAGTACGGTCGTATTGCTCGCTGCCTTCCTCTCCCAGAATGCTTCCCGGTACACGGATACCGTCGCGATTGACATAGGGCAGGCCGTCAGCGGTGTCAGGGTTCGGCCACCAGTACGGTGCGGGGTGCCAGTAGTCGTGAATGTCGCCGCTGGGCGCCAGGGTGGTCTTGGTCGTCACCGAGTAGACCGGGTTGGTCAGGTCAGCTGTGGCTCGGCTGATGATGTCGTCGAGGACACCGCTGAGGAGTTTGTCGCCCCCGTCGCGGTACAGAGAGCGCTGAGCATCGAGTACGTGGTCGTCCAATGTGAATAGTGCCCCGGAGTCGAATCCCCGGCGCACCGCCTGCTCGTCCAACTGGTCAAGGTGCAGGCGGATACCGATCCCGCGCTGCTCTCCGCGCAAGCTGGTGTTGCTCTCCTGGGTGGCTTCGCCCGAAAACAGGCGTGCCACCCAGCTCGCATGCGCCCAGCGGCCGGACTCCCGCGCCAAATCGGCTCGGGGCGGGTCCCATTCGAGAGCGGGCCACTGGTCCCAGCGCCCCGGCACGCCAAGGCGATAGAACAGCTCAACCTTGGGGCGATGGCCATAGCGGGCGTTGGGGTCGAAGGACTCTTCGGCGTCGCGGTGGAACACCACCTGTGGTTCTTCCTCGGCAGGTGGCTTGAACCCTGCTTGGCGTAGCAATGCGTTGTCGGTCAGGCGGGCCATGGGAACGATGAAGTATCGCAAGTGCCGGTGTTCCCGGATCTCACGCCTAAGTTCCTGGAATGCCTCACGAGTTAGGAAGCAGTTGCCGTCCCACGGCAGGACCCAGGTCGCCCGTTGGCGGCCGTGTTCCAAAGCGGTATTGCGCGCACCGTTGTTGTTGATCGCGTACAAGTTCTTGTAGTGATAGGGGTGTTCCTTCGCCCGCAGCTGGCTGCTGGACTTGATATTTGAGAACGTGGGCCGATAGCTACGGTGTTCGTTGGTCATTCCCGAAAAGTTCCACTCAGCGGCAGCGTACTCGTCGAGGTCGAACGGAATGCGAATATAGCTGGCTCCGTGTTCGTCCAGCAGGGCGATAATGTCGGCTTCCGTGGCTGGGTCGGCAATGCGGTTGACGATCCAGTGTTTCTGGCAGTTCTCGAATTCCTCCTCGTTTTCGAGGATGAACCCGATGTTCTCCAGCGTCTGGTTTTCCTTGTGTCGCGGCGGCAGATCGTTGCCGATGATGCGGTACAGCGCGAACGTGTCGGGCTCGACCGGCTCGTGGTAGGCGCCGCTGGTGAGATGGTGCCAGTACCAGTCGGCCTCGTTGTGGCATGCCTCGCCGGGGGGCACGCGCAGGCGGCCCGTCCGTTGGTCCCACAAGAACACCGAGAGTGGGTCGGACTGGGTACCTATGCGGGCGGCGACTTCGTCGCTGCGGAAGCCGGGGCCAGGGCGGTAGCCGCGCTTCCATCCCACCGTCAGATAGTGCAGGAACGGAGGCAGTCCGGTGGCGTCGGGCTCATACTCGGCTAGGTACCATTCGGCGTCGAAGAATGGGTTGGGGTTGAGGTGGGAACGGTCGCCTTGCTGGACGTAGTGAAGCGCGGCGGTCACGTCAGGCTCGATTCCGGGCACCTGGCCCAGATACCAGCGGCTGTCAAAGGCCGGGTGCGGGTCGATATCCGCATTGCGGCCTTGGGCGATGAAGTGCGCCAGGGGCGTGCGGAACGTGGCCAGGCAGGTTGGCTGTTGTTCCAGGTACCACACCGGGTCGAATAGCGGGTGGGGGCTGAAGTCGCGCAGCGCACCCTCCTCGACATAGTGCCGCACCGGGTCGGCGGGCATCTCCCCCGCCTGAGTGCGGTACCAGTCCTCATCGAAGAATTTCGAACGGCGGATGGCGTCGGTCTCGGCATCCAGATCCGGTTCGATTGCCAACGCTGACATGCTTCGCATGCGGTCGGCAATGTCCCAGGCCCGGGCCGCTCGACTACTGCGCACCAGTTCGTCGTCATGGACCCCGGAGAATGTTCCGCGAGTGGAGGATTCCTCGCGCACTTCTCGCAGGGAGGCAAGCTCTTTGGTCACAAGGCTCTTATGGCCCTGGACGCTACTGGAGATCTCCCTCAGTTCTCTGCGTAGAACGGCGACCGTGTTTCGCTCTTGCTCTCGGAGGTCACTATTGAGACTGAGATGCAGAGTCGCGAACTGGCCATGGAGAGAGGTGATCTCTTGCTCGATCCAATCTCGCTGGGATTTCTCAAACCGCCGAAGTTTGAGAAAAAGCGCAATGGAGGTCGCCAGGAGCAAGACCGAACCGAAGCCGACCACAGCGATTCCGACGGAGATCGGAAATATAGTGATAATTGCCGTGAACAGTGCGATACCGAAGAGGAGGACACCGAGCGCGTGGGCTTTGGGCGAACGTGAAAACTGAGTAAGAAGCTGTTTCATAAGCAATCTGTGGGGCGTTGATGAAAGGGCATGAGCGAGCTCGCGCGTAGACCGAGACTCGTCTCAGGTCACTACGCTGCGACAACAGGTTCAGCGGCAGTTTACCACTCAGGACATTTGCACAAATGTCACGCGGTGTGGGCACCGCATGTTGCACTCGCGCGAAGTCCGGTCGCCCCACTATTGAGCGCGTTGCATTCCGGGAACCCTGGTACCCATTTGCCCGGATAGTGCCTAATAGGCCACCAGCAATCACTTCACACTATTCGCACGTTTTCCCATCCATATGCGACACTTGAAGATCACTTTTCAGGTGGTAACTTGATTCGCCAGTAACGTGCTAGAGAAGGCACACTGATATGAATTCTCAATCACCCCACATCACCTTCCGTACTCGGCCATACGTCTGCGGTGCTATCGGGCAATGGAAACAGCCCCTGATCGACGCGCTAGTAGCCGCCTCACCAGCTCCCGTCTCGGTCGTGCACTCCAGCCCCAACGCTATTCTGCTCGCGTCAAGCCCGCCCGCCACCTGGTCGAACGGAGCGGCCGAGGGCTTCTATTGGGGGGAATTGGCAGCAGGGCACCCGCCCTCGGATTGGAAATCAGCCTCCGAGGGCCGCATGGCAGCAGGGTTGCAGCGGGAGGACTACCGGGCCATCCTGCACACGGACGCCTTGGGATTCCAAGACATGTTCGTGCGCGATGAGGGCACGGCCGCGTACTTCTCCAACCGGATCGATGCACTAGTGACCTCGGCACCACACAAATTGTCGGTGAACTGGGATGCCTGGGCCTGTACGTTCGCCTTCACAGCTCCCCTCCACTCCGATACCCCGTTTACCGAGATCACCCGGATCGCGCCGGGCACAGCGGTCTACTACTACGGAGATCGCACCCGGGTGATTCCGGCCGCAGCGTCGTGGCTCAGCGATGGCGACACCGCCCCGGCCTCGGCCGCCGACGTGGTTGAGGCGATCAAGGCGGCCATCGTCCCGACCCGCAAAACCGCCCTGCCTCTCAGCGGGGGTTGGGATTCACGTCTACTCGGGTCGCTGATCGGCAGCGGAATTCGACGCCGGAGAGCCTGGACGACCAGTAACGACGATGGATGGGATCGCGACGTCAACATGGCTCCGGCTGTGGCGAGCGTCTTGGGGTTCCGGCACCGCTTTGTCATACCGGGCGACGACGCTTGGGTACGCGAGTACGCGGCCGTCCGACACCGGACTGGTTTCCAGACCACCCACCATGTTTGGGCGATGCCGCTGTACAGGGAGCTGCATCGCCAAGGCGGCGACTATCTTGACGGGCTGGCCGGTGGCGTGTTGTTCAAGAACTTCCTCATCTCCCCCGCCGTCGCAAATGACCCGACGCTGTCGAAAGGAAGCGGCAAACTACTGCGGAATATGCAGCAGCGGAGGCTAGGCGAAGGCGGGTACCTGCGGGCCTCCGTGATCGAGGAGTACCGTGAACGCGCTGAAGCTCGCTTCGCGGCGGCGATCAAACCGCTGGCAGGCCATCCTGCGGCCGCAATGTTCGCCGTCCTGCACACCCGCACGGCACGGGCGATCGCCTCCAACCCGCTGTCTCTGCTGGCTCCGGAGGTGCGCATCCAAGCACCATTCGCCCACCCGGACGTGATTCGGCTGGCAATGCGAGTGCCGCTGGCCGACAAGGCCGACGGCCAGTTCTACCGGCAGATGCTGCGCATCGCGAACCCACAGGCTGCCGCCCTGCCGTCAACTCACGACGAGAAACCCCAAGACCCAGCACCGCTGCCGACACGCCACTACAACCAGCACGGGTTGCAGGTCATGGCCCAACACATCACTGCATCCGATGCGGTCATGTCACTATTCACCGACGACGCCGCTAAATCCCTCACGTACGACGGTGGAACAGACCTAGCGGAAACCCCAATCGGCCGAAGAACCCTCACCTGGGCCAGCCTGTTCGGGCACTGGCTAGACGAGCACAGAAAATTTCTAAGGGAATAGCCTGGAATCGTACAGTGATACTCACTAGGTATACAATTCCACAGGCGGCGGCCAGGGTTTGAAACCAGGGTAAGCGTCAACAGGTCTAATCCTCTTGTTTCGCAAGATCAGGAATTCAAGTGCTTCCTGCAGCGAGCCACCGAGGTGAAAATACATATTGTTGTACTGGGCGCACACCAATTCTCGGTTCACTTCTACGAAAACTGAAAAAGTCTCAAGCGCACAACCAATGGGAAACCATTCACCACCAATGTCATCCTTAACCCATTGCTCTCCAAGCCCGCCTTCACTTGCACTAGGCGGATCGATTAGAAATTCATCTTCATCGGGAAATCCGCATTCAACGTTGACAAAGGGTTCCACTGACAAACCCCACAATGACTCCAAGAAACTGATCGAGTTGTCAGGCAAGCTGCCGTATAGGTCACGGCGAAGATTATCCAACAACTGCTCAAGATCCGCCTGCCGCCCCGGATACCATCCAGCCTTCTCAAGCTGACCCAACACTTGCGGCGAACACTTCCTCACATCAAACATCGATTTTCCAAGACTAATCCGCTCCGTCAGGGCATTCAATACTCCAACGTATCCAATCGTCATGCCGTGCTTCTTTGAACGCCACGTTAATCTGTTAAAGCACACGAACTCGCTGTTGCTCCATAAATCCGGATTGACAATCGAAAGGTCGTACCCACTGGTTTGCCCTCGGCCCTCCACAACCAGACTTGAGCCGCAAACCTACAGTGGGCAAGAGTATCGGAACATATGCGCAGGGTTACGCAAACTGCTCCTCTAATAGTCAAGGACACCTGAGACCTTAAGATTCTGGGGTGATTACCTCAATCCTCTTATTGAAGTGGGTAGTGCGAGATCATATTCTCCCTGTTCACGGGCCTCTAACAGTGCAACATGCCGACACTCGTAAGACCGTCCACGCGGTTCCAACCGAGGCAACTAAACGTCCTCACGAACGCTGATTGCCCTGCAACCGACAGTCGGCCGCGCACAGCACCAAGCATGGCCGCTAAAGGAGGTGGGCACAACCTCAACCTTGACCGAGATACTGCCTTTTCAACTCAGTTGCTCCCGGTAGCCCTTTCTCGCGAGGGGGAACAAGGAAACTTGGTCGATTGGTCCACAACACTACCGGTGTCAATATGAGCAAGAACACCACTATAAAGACCAGCGAAATCAGTCCTAGCGACACAACAAGCCAAACACTCATCTCCAGTCCCATTATCGACGCAGCTGAAAAACTGAGCAGTAGGGCAGCCCCTGGCGTTCCGCCTATCGCAATAGGGAGAGCCGTTCTATGAACGCAGTCACGTATCCAAAGCTTTTTATTGCGACCCCAGTTTCGCTTGTATCTAGCGATGAATTTTTCGTCTCCCTTCATTACCTTAATTGCCATCCACCAATTAGCAATAAGAAGCGCCCCAATCACGAACCCACCGAGCTCTGCTATTACACTGGCACCTTCGTCCTGCACCCTCTCTCCTCAATTTCAGAATCCCAAATGAGTAAGTTCGAATTCCAGTCTATGGTCGGCGCCCAATGTTACCAGCCGAGTCTGTCGTTAATCCATCTTGAGACTCGAGATCCGGCGGAACCTCCAACCATACCGCCGCCTACTCCCCCTATTGCCGCACAGATCGGCCCACAAATAGCGAGCCCATACTTGGCTCCATAAAATCCGGTCAAGAGCGCTCCACCTGCTCCTCCCAAAACACGGTTGCAGCAGCTTTCTTTGACATCCTATCGTTCTTAATATTGTCGTACGCACCAGCCGCTTCGCTCAATACTGTGAGGGCTCCAGCTGCACGGGCAAAGAACTGGTTATTGTCAAATTTTTCATAAGCGTCGATAGCCACACCTGCGTACTCGAAAGCTCTAGAGAGACTGAAGTCAACACCCGTTCCGCTTACGCCACAAGAAGTAGATTGTATTGACTGGTGAAGGAGGCTTCGATTGCACTGTGCCAGCTGTTCAGCATACTGCGCAGCGGCACGCTGAATATCCTCTATTCGTTGCTCGACGTCATATATGACGAGACCATTGGGTCCGATCGTCGAGACGCTATTGGCGTAGTCGATTGACTTTATGGTGACTCGCACAGTCATCTGACCGGAATTGTTTTGGTATTGACCATTCGCCCCCATTGACTGAGAACACGCGGTTTTGTTCCAATTACACCATTCATAGTCGATAACGTCGGCGATAATGATGTGACGCTCATCAAGCAGGAAGTACTGCGTATCAAGCCCGGTTGCTTGCGGGTAAAGCCATTCGTTGCCATGCGGTTCCCCCATCGGCTCGAATGGTGCGAAGTGAAAATCGTCGAGTACCCATCCGTACGGGCTCAGCCCGGAAGCATCGCTAAACGAGATCGGGTTGTTGTTCGAATAGTTATAGCCGTTGATTTGCTGCGAGTCCAAGAAATTAGCTACCGGGTCGCGGGAGATGAAGCGGCCTGTCAGTGGGCCATAGGAGCGAGCTCCCATCTGGACCAATCCAGTCGGGTCTTCAATACCAGTGTGGAAACCACGCTGAGTAGCCTTCCAGTCCTCACCGCCCTCGCCCCGGGTATTGCCGAAGGGGTCCTGGCGACGGAACGTCACTGCCAGGCTTCCAGCAGCGAGCGCCCACATGGCCGTCCCGTGATGGTCCGCGCCAATCCAGGTCACGCCCTCGCTGGTAGAGCGGGTGGCGATGGTGGTGCCATTGTGCGCATACGTACGTACCGCGCTCACCCCACCCAGCTGAGACGACGTAGTCTCATGCCCACCCACGAACAGGTACGCATCAACCGTTTCTGCGCCACGTGACCAAACGTTCCCGCAAGCGCTGACGGGCCCACCCGCAAATCACAATTGAGATCGGTAAGCACCAAGTATGATCGACAAAAACCGAGCATAGCCTCATCCTCGACTGAGGTACTGCCTTGTCAACTCGGTTGCCCCCGGCAGTCCTCACTAACCAGGTTGCACTAGAAAACCGGGCAGAATCATGATCCGTATTCTCGTGATTTTCTAAGACCTTTCACCTTTCGCATAATGAATTGGAATGCAAAATAAACAGTAAGAAGTACAGCAGAGAAAAGTGCTGTATAGATCGCCGCAAAAAACAGATGGGCTACATCGTCAGCCAGATAGAAGGCAGCAAATGCAAGTGGCAGATATCCTATTGACTCAACTACTCGGCTTCGGTCGTTTGATCGTTCTTTGTGCGTCATTTTTACCACTCTATTCCAGCGTGGTTAGCTACTCCGGTAGTACAGCCAAGCGCGAAAGACTTATAGAATTCGAAACAATAGCTTTAATTTATTGTGCCTACTTCCTAAATTTGTTCACATTTTCCCAGACGATGTCGCCTGCAGTAAGCGACATTCTAATCTCTTGAACCAATGCGAAGAGTCCTGCGATCCACACGCTCAATCTAAAATCTCGTGTCGGCACTGCCAGCGAAAACGCTTCATACTTTGCAAACAAAGCGACGATCGGCATGAACACTACAAGGTAAGCTATCCAGAGGTAAGATTCTATACCATGGGATTTATATATCACAAAAAGAAAGGACAGTGGAAGAGACAGCACGACGGCAGCCCATACCATGATTACTGACTCTTTGTGAAGCCGCTCTCGGTCTATTTCTTCAGGCATTCCGGACCTCAATCACAACATCAGTGGCTTCCAATATTCATCCAGGAGTATTGGAAGCGTCATGGTTCGGCCTCAACTTACGATGAGGAACTCCAAGGCCCTACCTCATTATCAATACACCACTACAACGGACAAACGCTACGTGTCATGGCCCGCCTCATCACGAACTCAGACAAGGTCAGGTCCCAATTCTCCGACGACGCAGCCAAATCCCTCACATACGACGGCGGGCGCGACCTGGCGGAAACCCCAATCGGCCGAAGAACCCTCACCTGGGCCAGCCTGTTCGGACACTAGCTAGAAACTCATAGGCCCTACTTGGGTGGATAATAATGCTGTTTTTCGTAAATACGCTTACCATTTTCAATCGATGTCTTGAACCAAAGACCATCATCATAGGGGGGTGCTGGCGCTGTACCTGGTCTCAAGTTGAGACATCTCAGCGGGCGATGCAACCGGACAGCTAGCTCTAGTGACTCCTCAATGCTGGGCCCAAGAAACCAATGCCACCCAAGCCCAGTACAGACAACTGCACCGGTAGAGTCAATGTATAGTGCCATCTTGGAATTCCACTCGCCTACAGGGTACCAATGTCCCCCTAGCTCCCGATTTAGCCATTTTGTATCAGCTGAATCGCCGTGTGCACCAAGGTAAACATCAACAATAAGCGGGTCACAATATTGAAGCCCCGGGTCACTTGTCGGCAATGGCTCCACTTCGATTCCATGAAATGCCTCAAGAAATTCTCTGGCGTAGGGATGCAAATTGTATCCCTGTGTCCGATTGAATTCAAACTCTGTAGCCAGGTCAACGCGGCGGCCGGGATACCAGCCCGCGCTTTCAAGAGACGACGTCAGTTCGCCCGAAAATGACTGATAGTCGATGTACATAGCTTTCACCATACCGCGATCATCAAGTCGCCTAGCACAGCTTTGCATACCCTACATGGACTTGCAACGTGTCCATGACCTGATCGCTGCTGGGAATATTGGTTGTTAGTGGTGTGGACGACCCTTATGTTTCCCCCTTGCACACTATCTCCACTATTCAAAGCATTCGATACACAATGCATCTCAGCGCACCCCTTTTCATAGGCAGGAAGATGCTTTTCCTGTGCCGCACGAACATCAGGGTGGAGCGGATCGTTATTGTTTCGTCCGTAATAGGTGTTCCCGCTGGGTGACGTAAACTCTGCTGCAAACCTGTTTCCTTCTTCATTCCGGACGCTCTCTGCATAACTCTGTAGTGGGTCGTCACAGCCACCACTGCTACCTTGGTTATGGGTTAGAAGTTCGGCTTGTTCCGACTGGACGAAGTAGGTGTGTACTCCGGCCACGGTGAGGTTGTGGGTAGTGACCGTCTCACTGCGGTGCTCGACCGCCTCGACCTGGGCCCAAGTGCCCGAGGACGTCTGCAGCCACGAACCTGCTTCCAGGTTGCGGGCGGGCACCCACTCGTCAACATCCGGCGCCCAGAACGGGTGCCCGACCGTCGCCGTGATCGTCTCCGACGCCCCAGAAGCACCGCTTTGCTCCTCATCAAGCGGAGCCACCGTGATGTCAACCAGGTCGCGTTCCTGATCAGGCGTCGTGTGTGTCACCGAGACTGAGCCCGCTGTCAGCTCGCCCGTCACCGGGTCCACCGCCAAGACCTGCTCGCCAGGGGCGATGTCCTCAATTGGCTTCGTCGCGCCATCGGCCGTCACCACCAGGGTGCCCGGCAGGAACGACTTGCGTCCCGTCGAGCACGACGCCGGGCCACCAGAGCCGCCCGTTCCGCCGCCGTCGGTGGCTTTCGGCCCACGTCTGCCGCCCGGTATGAATTCCGAAGCACAGTCAGCCGCCGACCCCGTCGCGCAAGTAAACGCTTTGCTACCCACGTCGGTGGCTGTGCGCACGCCCGGCACCATCGAGGCCGCGCCCATCGCGCACCCCACCGTGTCGCCACTGGAACACGACTGAGCCGTCTCGATCGCACCGGCTCCGATGGCCACGGCGCCAGCGGCTGCCGCGACCACCTGCCCGCCGGGCACGAACGCCGCAACTGTCGCTACCGTGCCCGCAACCTGCGCAATCGTTCCCGCGTTGTCCTGGACCCAGTTGGACGCCGAGGTAGCCGCGTCCGTGACCGTATTGGCGACGTTCTTGCCCACGGACTTGGCCTTGTCCACCAGCCCTAGGAACATGCCGGTGGGGTCGGCGAAGGTGATAGGACTGTGGTTGGCATAGGCGTAGCCGTTGATCTGCTGGTCATCGAGGATATTGATAACCTCGTCAACCGACATGAAACGGCCGAACAGCGGGTCGTAGTCTCGAGCCCCGAGCAAGGTCAGGCCCGTGGGGTCCTGAATTCCGCCAACGAAACCGCGTTGGCCCACCCAGTCGACCTTCTCGCCCCGCTGATTGCCAAACGGGTCGAAATAGCGCACCCGAGCGTCATTGTGGTTTTGCGCATTGATCATGTGCGTGGCCGTACCGGCGGGATCGACGCCGTAGAACGTCCATTCGCTGCGTTGCGAGGACTTCGAAGAAGCGACCAGGTGCCCCGCGTGGGTGTAGAAGCGGGTGGCCTCCAGCGAACCAGTGACCTTGTCCCATACGACCTCGGTGTCCGGCAAGAAAAGTGTCGCCGTCTCACCGTCATCGCGGATTAGCCGCTCGCCGTCGATGTCATACACCGAGCGGGTGAGATTGTCGCCCTCATGAACGGCGACGACGTTGCCCTCGGCGTCATAGTCGAAGATCTGCACATCGCCGTCGATGTCACGCGAGGTCGTGTTGCCAGCCTCGTCGTAGCCGAAGACCGCCTTGCCATCCTCGTTGATGTCCACATGCGTCGGAGCGTGCGGCTGAGATTCACCCGCGCTCGGGTAGTGGAATGCCCGCTCCTCGACGTCCCGGCCCGGCAGACGCAGAGTGTCGCTGGTGCGGTTACCGGCGGAGTCGTAGTGGTAGTTGTTCCAGTACGGAGCCGGTCCACCGAGTGTGGCCTGTGCGCCAGACTCAGCGCACTCGGTCAGGTCCTCCTGCGCCCACGCCTCGACCAGCCGTTGCTGGGAGTCGTATTCGAAGCACTGGCGTTCCCATCGTTCGGGCGCGCTCTCGGCGTGCTCGGCGATAGACAACACGTTGCCGTAGTCGTCGTAGGTGTAGCGAGAATCGCCGATGACGGGCTTGTTCGTGTCATGCCCGAAGCCGATGCGCTCGATACGGCGTGTCGTCTCGTCATAGACGAAGCCATGCCACATTTGTTTACCGGCATTGGAACCGATGCGGCGGGTCAGCACTTCACCGTACGGAGACCACCTGGCGTGGTCAATGACGACGTTGTATTGGCCCTCCATCACCGAGTTCATCCAGACGACGTTGCCGACTGGGTCATGGGCGTACTGCAATCCCTCGTTGGGAAACTGCGCCACCGCGCCATATCCACGGAACTGCATCTGTCCGTTGTCGAAGAACATTTGCGTCGTCAGATACGTGCCGGCCAGCGCCCCCTCTTCGGCAGGGATGACCATCTCCACCTGGGTCGCGCGCCCGCCAGCGTCATAATTGAGCACGCGTTCGGCGTATTCGGCACCGTCGACATAGCGGGTATTGGTTCCGGGCAGGCCGATCCCTCCAGGGACCGTGTCGAACTCCCAGCTGGCGAGGAGCTCTCCCTCTCCGTCCCGGCGCTCAATGAGTCGGCCGAGTTCGTCGTACTGGTAGTGCAGGCTGATACCGCGCGCGTCGGTAACGGAGGTGGTCTGTCCGGCGGCGTCATATGCGGTCACCGACTCCCCGGCATCGGGGTCGACACTGGAGATCTGGCGACCACGCAAGTCGTAGCCCCAGGTCCAGGCGTTCCCAGCCGGGTCGTTCATCTCGACCAGGTCGCCGGCCGTGTTGTAGGAGTAGGTGAGGGCGTCGAAATCACCTGTCGGCGTGCGCGAGTGGTAGGTGCGGCTTTCGAGCAGCTGGCCGATGGCGTTTTCGATCGTCGCGGTGGCACTGCCGCCTTCGGGTGGGGTGGTGGCGACGCGGAATCCGCTGTTGTCACCGCCGTAGGTGGTGGTGGTGCGCCACTTTTCGACGTGCCGGTTGTAGAGCACCTCGTCGGTGATGCGCCCGGCAGCGTCGTAGTGGTAGGTGACGCGTTTGCGCGACGCACCAGGTTCGACGCGGACGAGAGTGTCGGTGGGCGGTGAAGCGTTGTGGTTGGGTCCCAGTTCCTCTTCGACGCGGCCGTGACTGTCGTACCAGATTTCAGTGAGGACACGACCGTTATCGGCGGTGTGCGTCTGGGTTTGACGCAGGCGCAGTAGCGAGTCATAGAGCTCTACGGAGGTGACGTACTGGTTGCCGGTGTTGAGTTCGCGGGTGATGACGGCCGACGGGGCGTCGTCGCGTAGTCGGTACTCGAACCGCAGCGACGGGGAGCGGGAGGAGGAGCGACCTGGCAGCCACACGTCTGCCGTGCGACCGAAGGCGTCATATGCGATGACGGTCTCGCGGCCGTTGGCGTCGACGATCTTGGTCGCTTGGCCCCAGGCGGGATCGAAGTGGGTTTGGCTGGTGTGTCCGGCGGCGTTGGTGTCGTCGGTGCGGGTCACTGGGCCGGGCCCGCTGGGGGTGAAAGCGGTGGCGGTGGTGCGGCCCATCGCGTCGGTGACGGACAGGACGCGGCCTACGGAGTCGTATTCGGTTGCCTCGGTGGTGACATAGCTGGCCGAACCGTCCTCGGGCCATTCGTCGAGCACGTCATACCGGGTCGGCAGTCCCTTGGTCGGGGCGGCACTGAGGGAGTTGCTTTCGTCGTAGTAGTGCCGGGTGGAGGCGAGGACGTCGCCGGGTTTTTGCGGCGTGGCATCGCAGCCGACGGCGACCTTTTCCTCGGTGCGAGGTAGATCAAAGATGTTGGCCGAGGGGTTGTCGGCGTATGTCAGGCGCACGCAGGTGTGGGCCGATTCGCTCAGGTCGCCGTAGTCGTGGATCGAGGCCGGGCGTCCCAGGGAGTCATAAGTCGTGTCGACGCGGGAACGCTGCCAGTTGCTGCCTGTCAGCCAGCGACGTGACTCTTCCCGGTTGGGCCCGGAGCGCCAGGCGGCGTACGACCCGCCGTCGTGGTCTTGCTCGGCAACTTTACTGGTCCAGAAACGGGTGGTGTGACCGTCGATGATCTGGCCGCCGTTGTAGGTCAGCGACTCGAACAGCTGCCCGCCGAGGGCCCGGTGGTCACGGACGGAGTTGCCTTCGGCGTCGGTCACGTTGACGCTGCGAGTGCCACTGGGCAGGTTGTCGCCGTGCAAGCCGCGGTAGTAGCGGGCCCTGGTGCGCTGACGATCGCCTTCCTGTGGATCGCCAACATAGGTCGTGACCTGGGAATATCCTTTCCACACGCCCCAGGTGCGATCGTCGTCGTCGGTGAAGGCCGAGTCGTCCCAGCCCCATAGAACACTCGTGCCGCCGCCTGAGGTGGAGTACTCGTAAGCGGTGTATACGGCGACGTTCTCGGTTGTCTGATCGGCTTCGGTGATGTCGGTGACGACGTATTTGTGGAAGTAGTCCTCTTCGGGTTCGGAGAACTCCGGCGGTGTCCACTTGACCGGGTAGCAGCGCATGCTGTTGTTGTGCGCCGAGCTGGGCCGGTTGTTGGAGGTGCATTGGGGCTCCGAGTAGTTCACCGAGATGACGGCCCCGGTCTCGGTTTTGATGTCAGTGAGTCGCCAGCGCCAGATCTGAGGCGCGCCATCGATGGCGTCGACGCGGTTGGGCAGCGCCATGCCTCCGAATTCCAGCGGTGGCATGTCGTTTGACCCGGCGGTCTGCTGGATCGATTTCAGCCACAGGACGACCTGCTCTTCGTCTCCGTAGTCTTTGAATTCGTGTTCGAGTTTCCAGGTGGTGATGTCGCGGTATGAGCTGCCTTCGCGCACTTGGGTAGTGATGGTGTCGAGTTTCTTGGTGCTGAAGAAAGCCGGGGACAGCTGAGTGGTGCAGGGGCTCTCAAAACAGTTGAGGTCCCAGGGCACTTCGGGCCAGTTGTCTTCGTTTGGCCGCCCGGAGTTGGTGCAGCTGGATTCACAGCGGTCGGAGACATCGAAGACGATGCGGCCGGTGGCCGGGACGGACGAGTCGTCGGCACGTAGGCCGTAGTCGATGCGGGTCAACCACGACTCGCGCACGTACGAGGTGCGGTTATCCGCGTCGCCTGCGGCTCCATAGTGGCCAGTCCGGGTCGAGTAGCGGTATTCGATCTTGTTCTCAAGGGTGTCGACGCCGCTGTCGAGCAACCAGCGGTAGGTCTGGGCGCACGAGGAATTCTCGAACTGGGAGGCGTGGCACGGTTCGCCCGGGTGGTTGCCGAAGACGGGCATGGTGAGACGGGAGGAGGAGCGGAAACCGAATTCGAACTGGGAGCCGTCGTCGGTGGTGATACGCCAGCGCTCGGTGGTGGAGCTGCTGTTGCTGGCGGGACTGCCGAGGAGTTCGATCTTCCAGGGCACTCCGCTGTCGACGTACCAGTCGCCGCTGTCGTCGTCCTTGAGGATCGTGGCGTTGGTGCCGTTAAGGGAGACGGTCAGATGGTTGCTGTCGCCATCCCAGCACTGGTCGCCGGTGAAGTCAGTTTCGTCATTGTTGGCGTTGCCCTCGTGGTCGCTGGCGCATGCGGTGTAGGAGCGTTCGATATACCCGGGGTCGTACGACCAGCCGTCGCCGATCCAGGAGGCCTGGTTGTTACGGCCCGAGGTACGTCCATCGTGGGAGGCCGAGGAATACCCCAAGGAGATCTGCGGCTCGGGGCCGTCGGCTGGCGGGACACTAATAGGAATCGAGTAGCCAAACGAGCCGTCGTTGCCACCGGCTTCCCAAGAACCGATCGGGTCGAGGTCAGTGGCGGCATAGTCGCCCGTCTCAGTACCGTTAGACGTTGTCGTGACGGCGAAAGTCGCCGTTTCACCCTCGGCGAGGTCGATGTCGGCGGAGACGGTCCGTTCCACAACGTCGTTACGAGTTGGCACCACTTCGGCCCGGCAGCGGTCATCGGTGGTGGCCGGATCGCAGTCGGCCAACTCAGTCAGTTGCAGCCGCGAGCCCCAGCCAGCACCGTAGGCGCGCGAGAAGTCTCCGTAGGCGACGCTGAGCTCGACCGAGGCATCGGCGGAGCCCTCGACTTGCACCACCAAGCCGTTAATTCCCGCGTTCCGCGACACCGCTTGCGAGTGGACGTCAACCGTGACATCGCCGCTTCCGGCCTGGGAAGCACGTAGACCTACCACGGAATTCTCAGGCCATTGCATGCCATCGCTATCGAGCCCAAAGGTGTGCCGTTCAGCCTCGGGCCACGCCGAATCCTGTTCCGTCCACACTTGATCGGCGGAAGGATCGGAGAATTCGACGCCACCGGGGTCCACGTCTGTGACGCCAACCGCGTCATCGGAGGTGAAGTCGTCGATGCCGACCCCATACTGTGGAACGGCGTCACCAGCCACCATAAGACCCAACGGCATCAGGATCGTAGCGACCATGGTGACGATGCGCCGGTACCAGATCCCGGCAGTGTCGGGCCGGGGAGCCAACGCCACTGGGCTAGGTGCTGACTCGGGGGTGGGCTGCGAAGGCTTAGCAGTCACGGTTTCGTACCTTCTGTTCAGTTAACGGGGCGAGGTAGTCGGGGGCGGGCGGGTTTGGGTTGGCCCTACCAGTCGGGGCGGGTTCGGGCCATGTCGGCGATGCGGTCGGGGTCGACTGTCGAGGTCCACATCTGGGCGGTGTCGATAGCCCCACGCAGCCGCTGGATCGGCGTGGTGTGCTCACGATAGACCGCTCCGATGAGTACTTTCCCGTTCGACCGCCATGGTGAGGACGGTCCATCGGCAGTGTTCTCCAGCTGTCCATCCACGTACAACCTCATCTCTGAGGCAGCCACGTCATAGACGACCGCGAGGTGATACCAGACGCCAACCTCTGGGTTCGTTTCCGAATCGACCCGGTGCCAGCTACTCGATATCGAGTCGGCTCCGAGCATTTGGAAGCGCCAGGCGTCTGCTTCTTCACTGTGGTCGAGTTGGAAGCCGAACATGTTTTCGGCGTCTTGAGAGAGCACGGTCTGTACACCATTGATGTCGTCCAATTTGGCCCACGCCGCGATCGTGAACGACTCGTCGGTTGCGACAACCGGGCCATCCGTGGCCGCGTATCCTCCGCTGAGCCCCAGGGCGTTACGGGGGAATCCGATCCGGTCAGTGACCCAGTCGAAGTCCGTGGTCTCGTCTCCGTGCAGATCCAACGGGAAACTGCCATGCGCATCGTTTGTATTGCCGGAGAGGGACCAGTTCGCCTGCTGTTCGGCGGCTGGGTTTCCGCCGTAGACCTCGGCCGCTTGTTTCGGGCCAAGCGGCCCGCGCCAGACGGCTACGTCGGAAACGGCACCGTGAAGCGGGCCTTCGATAGATCCATCGGTTCTCTCGCCTCGGCATCCAATAAGGACAGAGCCGTTTCCGGCAACCTGTTCGATGCCATCGGCATCGTAACGGCTCCCGGCCAGCTCCCCATTGACATAGAGGTGCATTTCGCCTGCAAGGGCGTCATAGACGCCGACCAGGTGCGTCCAGGTGCCTAGGGTCGTGTACTCGGCTGGGGCGTGGGCGTTGAACCAATCCACCTCGTCCAACGGTCCTTCGTGGGAAACCATCTGGAATCCCCAGCGGCCGTTGGGGTCAAGCCGTAGTTTGAACTTGCTGCGTGGGCCGATTTGCTCAGCTACGACTACTTGCTCATCATCAGTGCGAATCTCGTCTATGTGTGCCCAGGCGGAAACACTGAATGAACGATCAGTGTCCAAAGTGCGAGCTTCCGTTGCCAGGCAGCCCGCTGGGTCACTTTCGAGCGCGGAGGCGCGTCGCCCCCACTGGTCATCGACCCACTGCGTGTTCTCGGGAGTGACCAGCGGATTGGAATGCAGCGTTGAATCCTCGCCGGTGCCTCGCATGAGCCATTCCCCAGCCTTGCCAGCAGGGAGGTTGCCGCCCATGACGTCTTGAATCTGTGCGTCTGTTAGTAGACCCTGCCAGATTCCGACATGCTGCACTCCGCCGATTAGGCGATTGCTACCACGATGGCCGCTCTCGACCTTGCCACATCCAACTGTGACCGGTCCTGCACCATTCCACGTTTCGATATCGAAATTGCGATCACCTTGGTGTTCGCCGTCAACCCACAGGCTCATTACCTGAATCGCAGGGTCAACAGTCATGGCGAGGTGGTACCACTGCCCGTATTGAATGGGATCGTTGGCACGCAGGTTCACGAACCCTTCAGGGTTTGCTTGGTCCTGCCACGGCAACATAACCTGCCACGTGCCATGTGGATAGGCGTATCTCAAATCGAACGCACGACGGAAGTTACCTGCCTGAGCAACTACCGTTTGATAGCGTCCCACCGACTCATCTACCTTCGCCCAAGCCGCTACGGTGTACGGCATATCCGTCCGTACCGCTGATCCGGCGGTGGCGACACAGTCAGAACCATCGAAGCTCATGGCCTGGCCGGGTGGCGTGCTCTGTCCAGAGTCTACCCATTCGCCAGCGCGTCCAGCGGTCAGCTCATTGCCTGCTCCGGAGTCATCCAACCCGTCTCCGTCGAGTCTCCAAGCACCCGCCGGAGTCGCCTCGACCAGGCGCGCCGCGAAGAAGTCGTACACGACCCTGTTCGAGGTGTTGCCCGCGTGATCTTCGGCCCAGATGTAAACCCACTCGAATCCGCCGCCCGCGGGCGCTTCAAATTCGATAATGGCCTCTCCAGAGGACGATACGAACTCCCGCTGGACTTCCTCACCGATCCCGTAATGGAATCCTTTAACGCCGGAATGGGCATCGGTTGATGTCAGGCGCAATTTGACGGTATCCCCAGCGGTCGGTTGACCGCTGGGCTCTATCTGCTCGATCTTTGGCGGCGTCGGAGCGGTGACGTCCACTTTGAAATGACACCAGTTCGACCACGCCGAATTGGTCCCGTTTGAGTGGTTGTCGATAGACCGCATGCGCCACCGGTACTCGCCGCCGCTCAGCGACTGCGCGGCCGGAATCCGCCAGGTGACCCGACTATCGTGGCTGACCTGCGACGGCGTCGACCAGGTCCGCAAGTTGCTGGTCGAACCGCGCTGACGCACCTCGATACGCGCGCCAACCCGGCCATCGGGGTCCCGCGGCTGCCCCGACAATGTCGGGCGCGGCTCCGACGACCACGGCGCTGCCGCAGCCGAAGTAACGCAGGCTGCGCCGTTCGTGCGCAGGAGACGCGGCACCTGAGCCGGAGAGTTGTACTCCACTTCGAGCCGCAATGACGCGGTGCTCAGGCGTCGCCACTGGCTCGCATTGGTTTCACTTGAGGAGCGAAACCCAAACGAAATGGTTCGGTGGTTCTGGTTCGCGTGGTTCTGAACCCGGTTGCGAACCGCGTTCGAGGAGTAGGTGACTCCTCGATTTGGGTGCCCGCAACTGCTGTTGGAGGAGGCTACCTGCTGTGTTTGCAGTGGGGAGCCATGCATCCACTTGCCCGACATGCCGTTCCAGGATGTCCCGGAGGTGAACGCGTTCACCTGCCACAGCTGCAGCCCGTAGGTTCCGCAGCCACCCGTGTGGGTCTGGGTGGCTTTAACCTGGGCGCTGACGATGTCCTTGCCACGAATTCCCGAGGTGTTAAAACGCACCATGGAACGCCAGAGTCCACATGCGTCGGGCGCGCATCCGGCCCATGTCAAGTTACCGACCCGCATTCCGCCTCTCCGAGGCCAGCTGTTGTCGTCGGTCCAGCCTCGACCGGCCGCTGATTGGAGAACCGTCGCCCAGTGCAAACGGCTTCCGACGAACGGCGGGTCGATGACGATCGGGTATTCGGCGTCAGGGTCGGTGAGGATGGTCTGGTCGGTTTCGACGGTCACGGTGTTGCCGTCGAATTGGATCGGCATCTCCGCATAACGGCCGGGGTTGCCGTCATCGGGACCAATCGGGGAGCTCCCTCCTTCGTCGGTGGCATTGATTCCATCGCCATCGGAGATTTCGCCGTCGTCGATCGACGAGTCCCACATATAGGCAGAGATCGCGGCGAAGGCGACATCACCCGCAGCGTCGACTGCGTTCAGTCCACCGGTTTCGGGGTCAGCCACGAGTTCCAAACCGTCAACGTCAATACCGACGGAGATTTGGGCAAGTTCTGGGTTGGCCGCAGCGGCGGGTGTCTTGACGACAAAGGCATATGAAAAGCCATCGATGCCTGCCTTGACCTGCAAGTCGACATCGTCCAAGACGTCGGCGAAGGTCGCCTTGGCTCCGTCCAGGGAAGGTTCGGGCAGCGGCTCGGGCCAGATGAGGGACACGGAACCACCGTCAGGCGAAGTCGCGGTGACAAAGGCGTCACCGCCACCGGTCGAGACCTGGATATCGGACACTGCGGCGGCAGTGATAACCGTTCCGTCGTCACGAGTGGTGAAGTCCGTGTCGATCTCGGCCCATTCGCCATCGGAGCCCACGGCCCACGCTGGAACAGTTGATACCTCGGCAACTAGGGTGCCGTCTGGGTCGGCCATTACTTGGGAGTCGAAGTCGCGCTCGTTACGAACCTCGACCTGCGCCTGACAGGCTTCGGCCAAGAAGAGAGCGCCGCCTTCGGAGAAGGAACTCAATCCCTCGGCCACTTCCTCAGGGTTGTGCGGGCACGTCAGCGCACCCCACTCGTCTTCAATCACGTCGTCGAGCGAGTGATCAACGGTGAAGGAGCACCACGAGGTGACCCGTGATCTCGCGCTGTCGTCAGGAGAATGCGATTGCACGCGCCACTCGTACGTTCCTTCCGGAAGCTCATTCGGGCCCTCCCAGGACCAAGTCTCACCTGCTGTCACAGGCTCGGCAGTGCGATAGTCGATGATGGCATCGTCAGTTCCGATTTCACGGACCACAATTTGCACGTCAACGATATTGTCCGACGAAAAGGGCATGGCTGAGAATGTCGGTTTTGATCCCGAGTAGCGAGCGCCTTCGGGTGCCAGGCAACCAATATCGTTGACGGCAAGCTGGCTGGGTGCTCCCATATGCGGCCGGTAGTCTACTTCCAACTTCATTGCTCCGGCGTCGGTACGCCACCACTGTTGGAGGTCGGTCTCATCGTCCGCACGCAGGCCGAAAGTAATCGAATCGTGCGGCTGGTTCACGTGCCGCGACACATGATGTGTTAGATCTTCAGACTCAAACGTCACTTCCTGATCAGGATGGGACTCCGGACAGCCACCGGCGCTGTTCGCGCTTGGAACGGTTTGCGTATCCAGCGGCGCCTCGTGCATCCAACGTCCGGAGGTCGAATTCCATGAAGTCGGTACAGCGTGTTTGGCGATGTATTGCGTCTGCCACAGGTGCAACGGATACTCGCCGCATCCCCCTGTATGCGAGACGTTGAGATTGACACGCGCCTCATCAACTCGGGACCTCAAAATCGGCCGCAAGTCGAATCGCACCATGGACCGCCAGATCCCGTGCCCGGTCTGGCCTTCAGCAACCCACCCATTGAAGCCAACCCGCATGCCACCTTCACGGGGGAACTCATTGTCATCCCACCAGGTGTCATTCGCATACTGTCCACTACCTACAGTCGCCCATGCCCACTCCGGGGCGGTAAACGCCGGGTCGATCGTGACCGGGTACTCCGTGTTCGCGTCAGCGAGAAACTCATCGTCGGCGACAACGGTCAGGAGATCGTTGTTTAGTTCGACATCAAGACCGACTATCTTGCCCGGATCAACTGCGGCGTCCTCTTCGCTTGCAGCGGCGGACATCGCACTCGGGCCAGCATCGTTGGACACCGCTTGCGAGGAGTCCCACATCATCGCGCCGCTCGAGGCGAGTACGACCGTATCGGTATCAGGATTGGTCACGGTGACAACACCAGTGCCGCCATCTTGGTCCACACTTGTCGTCCCTGCCAGCTGCACCGCGAATGTGTCGAGAGCCGCAGCTGCCTCAGGCGTGTGAACCTCCAATTTATAAGAGAAACCGGTTGCCTCAACCGTTACAACCAGGTCGATATCGTCCGTGACATTCACGTATCGCGCCGAACTGTCGACCAGTTCTGGCTCAGGCAATGGCTCGGGCCACCACAGCTGCATTTCTCCCCCGGCCCCATCGCCGTAGGTCACCAGCGGAGTGCCCTCGCCTCCAGCGGAAAGGACCATGTCACCGATGGTTGCTCGCGGAACGACACCCGTATCCCCATCGAGGACCAAACTTGGGTCGATGTCAACCCACTCCCCCGCTTCCTCCTGAGTCCATTGTGGCTGTACGTAAAGCTCAGCGGTAAGACTTCCGTCGGGTTTAGCAGTCACTTTGGTCGTGGGCGATCGCAGTCCATCGACCTCAACGGGCCTGTCGCACTCTGCGGAGAACTCCACACCTTCGCCGTCAGATTCCACGAAATGGTCGGGGCTGGACAACACCGAGCAGTCGATATCGCTCGGACTGGCATGGGCAGTACCTGCTACGACGAGCGAACCAAGCATCAACGCGCTGGAAGCGAACACGAATGCGGTACGCAGCCTCCCGGCTGCACGAGAAGAAGGGGGCTTCATAAAAATGGGCGACTCTCTCGATATTGGGCTTTAGAGGCCGACGCTCGGGGCGTGAGCAGAAGGCACAGAGACTGTAACAACAGGAATAGCGTCAGCTCTCATTTTCACGGCCCGAAAAATCGGAAATCGAGACATCATTAGTAACTAAAATGGACAGTTTGTTTAGAACACTCGCCAATTTTTGTTCGCCCAGATTCGATCGAACTTGAGTCACGGTTCAGGCACAACCAGCGAATGCAATCCACGCCTCCCTTCTGGCAATTTTTGTATGACAAGCATCACGCCCATATGGCAAGAAGTGGCCTGAAAACGCTCACAATTTATGGTTCCCATACCGTTTGATCGCATCTCAACCGGCTTAGCCCACATTGTTGTCACGTCGAAGCCAACGGCTGACGTCACCATTCAGAGAATTCCCACCGTGCCGGAACCCGATTTCTGCTCTGCCTTGCTCGAGGACTCCGCACCACCTGAATCGATGTGTACCAGGGAGCGCGACATTAGGAGCTCGAGCAAGAACTTCAATTATTTTTCGGGTGGATCACGATCCATGGATATGTTTACTGCGCTTATTCTGTCTTTTCTCAAGAACGAAAAGCACTATGATTGCACCGAGGCTGCTAACAATCGCAGTTTCTATCACTGAGCTAAACATAAGCAAACGAGGGGCAATCCAATACAGCGTAACTGCAGCACAGTATGCAGTCAAACGAAATACCATACGCGCTTTCTGTCCTATATCGCTAGACCCGACACGCGAGAAAGGAAGAAGAACAAATATTGCTATCGGAACAGTGACGATTCCTGCGTAGGAAGCCACAGCTAGCAGTGTGGTTAGCAAGATTGTGGCATCTAGCTCAGTTTCAATATATGCATAACCGAGCTGAAGTCCCATCAACATGGAACCAACGAGAAAAAGATTGTAGAAAAAGAATACGATCGTTCCCCGAACCCAAAGGCTGAACTCTTCACCTACCATTGCTCAATTTTTCCTTTTCCAGCTTTCAGAACGACCGGAACCCACCTCAGCAGTAGACGCACTAAGAGCTCCTATCAGGTTTCTCTTCCTACTGCGGTGGTGTGATGTCGCGCCTGGCCGCGTTGTCGGCCCTTGCCCATACCCGCTGGGTATGAACAAGGGCCTCCGCCTCCCCACGCACTGACAGCACACCATCCTCGCCACGGAAACAAACCTGATAGGAGCTCTAATGAGCGCCATTCTCATCAGATCTAACACGAAACTCTGTACCGGATTTAGCCGGGCCACTAGGCGTGCCACAGCCGTGGCAGACATCAAAGTCATAATCATTGATTTGCCGCGGGTCCTCCAAAAACAGACTTAATCCGGATACCTGCTTTAGGCAAGGGCTTCGGGTCATACATTTGCGGCTGCTCAAAGTGCCAGGCCAAAAGCTAAAGATGCCTGGCCTTGGGATCCTGGTGCCATCACCTCAATTTTCTCTATCGAGGCAGTTTGCGCAAGATACGCTACACCTTTGCTTTAGGGGGAGGAGCTGTATCACAGAGACAACCTCAGCCGAGACGATACGCTACCAGAGAGTTGGGAAAATGGTCGTATCTACTTTGATCACAAATCTCTAACATAGTCGCACGCCAATGCACATCAAACGGACTCAGTTTCGCGTCACCAGGCTTTCCCTCAAGCACTGATGCCCCTGCAAATTACAGTTAGGTTTCGCAAAACACCAAGTATGGCCGGCAGAAAGGACCGAGCACAGCCTCATCCTTAACCGAGATACTGCCTTTTCAACTCAGCTGACCCCGGTAGGCCCCGTTCGTGGGGCGGCACGAGAAAGTCGGGCCGATTGTATCTGACAACTATGAAAGATAGTACAACCTGGATAGCGAGAATAGAAACAAATCCAATTGCCCCAAGAATCAAAATTGCCCACAACGCCCATTGGGGAGGTTCTATATCGCCGATATCCAGAATTGCCACAATAGCTATAGCTATAAAAAATGGGGTGCCCCCTAGAGCGCTCGGAAAGTAGGCTCTATGCAAACAATCCCGAAACCAGGGAGCTCGATAACCTTTCCATTTCTTCCGAATCCGCTCTTTAGGCCATTCTTCTCCCCGCATAACCATGATCGCAATATACCAATTTCCAATAAAGGCTCCTATCAGAAGTAGCAAACTGAGTACGAACATTTTTCTCCCATGAGTGGATGCTATATCTAGAGGCTTATGCAAAACGGTTTGTTGTTTGTTTAAGGAAGTGGAGTGCTTTGGTGGCTTGGAGTGTGTGGTTCCAGGTGTGGAGTGGGCGGCGGTAGTTGGTGTGGGGGGGGATGCGTCAGGTTTTTAGTTGGGCGGTGGCACGTTCAACGGGGGCGCGGAGTTTATTGATCTGGGAGTTCACCTGTTGTTGTGCGGTGGTGAGTGGCTGGTTTCGATGGTTCTTGTACGGGGTTAGGCATGGTGTTGCTTGGTAGCCGTTGTCTCCGATGGCAGTGTGTGAATTTTCCAGAGTTGAGGAGACGTCGGGCCTGGTCGAGGCGGTTTTGTCGTGGGTAGCTCCGGGGTAGGAATCGCAGATATACACTGTTTGGCCTTCGAGTGTGGAGATGACAGTCAGGGTGTGACCGGTGCGGTGGTGTTTGCCGTTGTACATTTCTTTCTTTCCTCGCCATGACCAGGTCGGACACAGGGTCCCGTCGATAAGAACGACGGTGCCGTGTGCGGTTGATCGGGCTTCTTCCTTGAGCCTTATGCATAAGCCTCTATGCTGCTCCCTTTCTATACCATGCAACAAAGAGGAAACACACGATAACAAAATACACAGACAACAGGGCGACATTTGTCCAAACAATCTTGTTCGCATCAATCAGCGAAATCCTGAGCTCTTGCACTAGGGAAAGAAAGCCCGCGATCCATAGGCCCGTTCTAAAACCTAGCTTAGAGATTTTTTTGGGGCAGGACCTCATACTTCGCAAAAAGAGCTACCAGCGGCGTAAATATAGCTACATAGAGTATCCAGAGGTAAGTTTCCGGACCATATGACTTATATATCGCCAGAACGAAGGGCAACGGTAGGGACAGCACAATGGCAGTCACAAGCGTAATTGCTGCCATCTTTTGATGCTGCTTGCGTTCGGAATCTTCAGACACTCTGCTTCCTAATCTACTGCCTGAGAAGTGACTGATGATTTTCCGGGATTATTGGGGCTAACATGATTCGCTTTGTACTTAGCTAGACTCTTCCCAAGGACAACACCAAGAGTCGATATAGCAAAAGAATTCAGAAGAACGTAGCCACATTCACTAGTACCAGGATTCTGCGAGCAAGTCTTTACGGAGTTCACCATGGCCCCGCCAGCCACCCCAATTCCACATACCACTATGCCGGGAGAAAAACAGGAAACGGTGACAATCGACGTATTCAGCGCACCCAGTATTCCTTAGCTGGCCTCAGGCTTTCGATATGCCGATTTCATGTGTATGACTATGCCGTCATGCCTGCATATCGGTTTAAGTCGCATCGTTTTCGCAGCAGTGGCTGCCTATACACGGATTGGGATCGAAGGCGTACAGGCAGCCACTCGTATCGACTAGTTAGACAGTTGTGCGGTTGTCGCTGGCTTGCACCAGCTGACGGCGCTGGGCAGCGTTAGCAACAGAATCAGCGTCGCGGCGACCGCGAGGTCAACTATCGAGAACAGGTCCTGTAGGAAGATCACCTGGGCGGCAGCGGACGCAGCCGCGATGGCGTAGAGGACCAACAACCCAATACGGCCTGCCTTGACGCCCTGGTTGAGCTTCACGACGAACACCCCCACGAGGATGATGATCGCCGTGTGAAACAGCATCATGAGGCCGAACAGCAGCGACAGTTGGCCGCCGCTTCCCAGCTGCGAGTCGGAGTCGAGGAAAACGATCCAGCCCAAGCAGGCAAAGATGCTGTTGATGACGATAAAGATCCAGGTGATGACGACGACCGCCGTCACCGTTCCCGGTCGTTTACGCGGCGCGGCGAGCGGCGGGGGACGCTTAAGAGCTGGCGGCTGTGGATTAACGCCGGGCTGGTTTTGGGCAGGGGTGGGTTCGGAATTGGGCACAGTGATCTCCAGGGTCGGCACTCAAGGCGCTATTAGGGGTATGGACACGTTGCCGCGGGCAGCAGACAACGTGTCAGATCATAGCGTCTCACATTTGAGTGGTTCATGTGGACTGTCATGTCCTAAATGGAGAATGGTCCATTTGTGCACGGACGCTTCGCTATTGGAGCCCTTGACCCAATTAGGTGTTTTTTCGGAATGGCTATCTCATGACTGTTCAGTCCACTTGTGCTCAGGCTTTGGTGCCGCCGCTATAGAGCTTTGAGAACTTTGGGTTCCACCTGATAGAAGATCCAGCGCCCATAGAAGAGCAGGATGATCGCCAATCCAACGGTGCCGCCGAGTTGCCACAGTTCCGGTGCCAGCTGGGGAATCCAGGCCGCCCGATACATTCCGAACAGCCCCACCATGGGGTTCGAAAGATAGATGTAGACCGCCCACTGGTGTGGCTCCAAAGTGTCAACTACCCGCGCGATGGGGTAGATGATCGGCGAGGAGTAGAACAGCAGCCGAGTGAAGAGAGAAAGGAATCGCTTGACGTCACGATAGAGAACGTTCAGCGCGGCAACGATGAAAACCAGTCCAGTCAACATGACCGCTTGGGTGACCATGGCAGGAAGTAGCCACATGAGATTCCATCCAAACGTGCCGCCGAAAAGCACCGCTACCCCGACCAAGATAGGGAAACCCAGCACGAAGTCCGCGTAGCGGGCCAGCACTTTGCCAACGGGAAATATCTCGCGTGGCACATTCATGACCGTGATGAGGCGGCTTTGCCCCGTCAGCGCGTTGGCCCCTTCGCTGACGGACTGTTGAAACCATTGCCACGCAAAGATTCCCGAGACGATATACAGCGCATATTCGACCTCGCCGAGGCCGAGGTCGCGTTTGAAGACCACGCCGAAGATGAACCAGAAAATCAGCGCCAAGCCCAACGGTTCGGCCAGCGACCAAAAGTAGCCCATCGCCGTGGACTGGTACTTGATCGCCAAGTCTCGTCGAATCAAAACGCTCAGCGGCTGGCGGTAACGAAAAAGCGCCGCCATGCCGGTGGTCTTGGGAAAGACACGGGCCGCGACCGGGGTCGTCATGAGTGAGGGCACTCCAGGGGTCTCTTGCGGACATAAGGTCCTCTTCAGGTTGACACACCAAAGATTAGTGCCCCACCCTGAAGAGGACCTGAAAGCACATCCAGTTAGGACAGCGCCGGTTTGATCGTTCCGGAGACCTCGCCCAGTTCAATGACGGAGCCATCGGGGCCGGGAGCGGTTGCCTTAAGGACGACGGTGTCGCCGTCTTCAAGGAACGTGCGCGTCGAGCCGTCGTCCAACTTGACGGGCTCCTTACCAGCCCACGAAAGCTCAAGGAACGATCCACGCTGCTCCTTCTCGGGCCCGGAGACCGTCCCCGAAGCGTAAAAGTCGCCACTGCGCACGCTGGCACCGTTGACGGTCAGGTGCGCCAGCTGCTGGGCTGGTGTCCAATACATGCTGGCAAACGGCGGGTTGGCCACCGTAGTGCCGTTCCACTCCACCGAGATCGACAGGTCGTAGGCGTAGCGGTTCGCCTCGGCCAGGTACGGCTGCACCTGCGGGTCTTGGGTCGGCGCGGGAACCTGGGCGGCGGACAGCGCGGCCAGTGGCGTCACCCAGGAGCCAATGGAGGTGGCGAAGGACTTGCCGAGGAACGGGCCGAGCGGCTGGTACTCCCAAGCCTGAATGTCGCGGGCCGACCAGTCGTTGACTAGGACGGTTCCAAACACGACATCGGCAAAGTCGTCAACGCTGACGCGCTGGCCACGTTGGGAGGGCACGCCGACGACGAAGCCCACTTCGGCCTCGATGTCGAGCCGGACGCTAGCGCCAAAAATAATGTCCCCGTCGGGGGTGCGGCGTTGCCCGGTGGGGCGCACAATGTCGCTACCTGAGGGAATCAAGGTGCCAGAGCGCCCGTGGTAGCCGATCGGGATGTGCTTCCAGTTGGGCATCAACGCGTCGCCGTCGGGCCGGAACATGCGGCCGACGTTGGTGGCGTGGTGTTCCGAAGAGTAGAAGTCGACATAGTCGGCCGGGTCAAACGGCATGTGAAGGCTCACGTCACCGACGGGTGTGAGCAGCGGCGACACATCGGTTTGGAAGGTCGCATCAGTGAGGATCTCCTGGAGGCGAGAGCGGGTGGCATCCCAGGCGCTGCGACCAAGCGACATGAAGGCGTTGAGGGTTTCGGTCGACAGCGCGGCGGCCACTGCGGTGTCAACGAGGCCGTTGGCGGCTAGTTTGCGCAGGTCGAGCACGTGGTCCCCGATGCGCACGCCCAGGCGCACGGAGGTGTCGTCGGTGGTGGAGAAGGCTCCGTATGGGAGGTGGTGTACTCCGAAACCGCCCTCGGCGGCATCTACCCAAGTCACGTCTTTTGTACTCCTATGGTGTGGGCCCCCGGTTCAGGGCTTGACTAGCGACAGTTCAGTGAGGTCTTCGAGAGGTTCCAGCACGCTGCATGATCCGAAGCCGACCCATAGGGGGCGGTCCTGGTTAAGGTGGGGGCGGATCGCGGCGGCGAGTTTGTCGGGTGTGGAGGTGTGGAGGATGTCGGCCACGTCGGGGATGTCGGCTCCGTCGATGGCGGCGTAGACGCCAGCGAGCACGTTGGCGAAGCCGTGGTGGGCCGCTCCGGTGGCGGGGTCGATGTGGCGTATTGCGTGGTGGAGCCCGGCGGTGAGTTTGAAGTTTAGGCCTAGCTGGGCGCAGCTTATGATGACCCGGGCGAGGACGTCGGGGGTCGGGAGTAGGTCGGCGGGGATACCGCCAGTGCGAAATTTCGGGCTGATGTTGGTTTCAGCCAGGATTTCTAGGTGTTTGGTGAGGTCGTCGACGGGGCTGATTTCGGCGTAGGCGGGAACTCCCCAGTTCTTCGCGGCACCAATGAGCTGGTGGAGCGCGGCTGTGTCGGCGGCGCGGGTTTCAACTTGGGCGACTTCGATGTGGTCGGGCAGGGAGTCTAGGGCCCCGGCCACGCCGTCGATGCCGGTGTCACCGATGAGGCCGATGCGCAGGCGTTCGTTGCTCTTCCACAACTCCAGCAGGCGCGGCAGCTTCGTTGCGGGCAGCAGCAGCGGCCCGACCAGCGGCTCGTACCAGCTGGCTCGGTAGTCGCGGTGGTTGTTGAGGGCATCCTCCAGTTCGGCGTTGCCCGGTGGGAACACGGCCGCGTCGTCAATGAAGCCGAGGAGGGCGGGAGGGATCTGGTTTTCGTCGTGAACAGCCACGGTTCCGACGATACAGGATTCACTCGGGCACTAAAAGGGTCCAATACTATTCAGAATGTATAGGGGTTTCTAGGTTGACTAGACGCTTTCGCACCGATGGGCGCTCTGGGCGACTCAACCGTGCGGTTGTCTCCTGCCATCTAGAGGGCTTTGAGGACCTTCGGCTCGACCCGGTGGAAGATCCAACGTCCGAAGAACAGCAGGACCACCGAGAACGTCACCGTTGAGGTGATTTGCCACCACGACGGGGTCAGTTCGGGTATCCAAGCGGCGCGGTGCATAAGGAATAGCCCCACCATGGGGTTGGCCAGATAGGCGTAGAGGACCCAGGTGTGCTCTTGCAGGGCTTCGGTGACGCGGCTGATCGGGTAGATGATCGGCGAGGAGTAGAACAGCAGCCGGGTGAAGAGGGTGAGGAAGCGTTGCACGTCGCGGTAGAGCACGTTGATCGCCGAGACGATGAACGCCATACCGGTGAGCATGATGGCTTGGGTGATCAGGGCGGGAATCAGCCACAGCATGTTCCAGCCGAACGTACCGCCGAAGAGGATGGCGACGCCGACGAGGATGGGGAAACCCATCGCGTAGTCGGCGAATCGGGCGAACACCTTGCCCACGGGGAAGATTTCACGCGGGACTTTCATGACGGTGATGAGGCGACTTTGCCCGGTGAGGGACTTAGAGCCTTCGTTGACCGCCGATGAGAACCATTGCCAGGCGAAAATTCCCGAGACGATGTAGATCGGGTAGCCCACGCCCGGAGGCAAGTCTCCTTCGCGGCCGAAGACGACCCCAAAGATGAACCAGAAGATCAGGGCCAGGCCCAGCGGCTCGATCATCGACCAGAAGTAGCCCATGGTGGTGGACTGGTATTTGACCGCCAAATCGCGACGCACCAGCACGCTCAATGGCTGGCGGTAGCGAAACAGCGCCATGATTCCCGTGGTTTTGGGGAAGATGCGTTTCGCTTCTGGCGCGGGAGATGGAGAAGTCATCGGTATGGCACTCCGGGGTCGGTCGGCCGGCGGTTCGAGTATTGATAATAGGAGGTCACGGCGCGGCCCCATGCGGCGCACGCGCCCCTTCGAAGCGGTGTCACAGGGCGCGCGACCGGGCGATTTCGCTCTAGTTCGCGCTTGTTACCCAATGTTTCAGGCCAGTTCGCCTTCGATGTCGGCCAGCAGGCCGGTGATGGTGTCGCGTTCGAGCGATTTATGTTCCAAGATGGTGTAGCGGCCCGGCCGGGTCATGGGCGCGTGGAGTACCACATCGGTGAACTGTTCGCTGGTGAGCCCGATGTCGGAAGGCAGACGTGGCAGACCGAATCGGCCTAGGCCATCGGCCAGTTCGCTAAAAAGATTGGCGTCGCCGCGCAGGTAGGTGCAAAAGAGCGCCCCCAATGCGCCTTGTTCGCCGTGGAGGGCACATCCCGGATGCAGGGTTTCCAGGGCGTGGGCGATCTCGTGGCAGCCCCCAGAACAAGGGCGGGACGACCCGGCGATGGCCATGGCCAAGCCACCTTGAATCAGACCGTTGGCCAAGGTGGCCAGGAAGTCTTCGGGGTTGTGCTGAGGGTTGCCCGAGAGAGCGTCGGCTCCGAGCGGATGCCGCAGGACCGCTTCAGCTCCGGTGCGGGCCAAGGAAAGCGCGAGTCCGTCGAGCGCTTCACCTTTGACGGCGGCCGCAAGCTGCCAGTCGGCGGTGGCCGAAAGGTTGGACAGGGCGTCTCCAGCTCCTGCCCGCAACTGGGCGATGGGTGCGGTGCGCACGAGGTCTAGGTCAACCAGAACGGCCAGCGGTATGTGCACACCGTAGGAGACCGAGTGGCCTTCTCTCTCCAGGGAAGCCGTCGGGGAAGCGATGCCGTCGTGGGCGAGACTGGTCGCCACAGCGACCATGGGTAGGCCCAACTGGGTGGCGGCGTATTTAGCGGTGTCGATGAGACGTCCGCCGCCGATACCGACCAGAGCGTCTACCCCGCGGCCGACTTGATCGGATTCGCGCAGCTTCACCGACAGCATGCTCGCCGCCTCGATGGAGCCAGGGACGATATGGAGAATGACGGCGTCGGGAAAGGTCGTGCGCAGCTGCTCATCCAGGCGTTTGCCCAGTCCGGGGCCAAGGACGATGGCGACCCGGCCGCCGGAGGAGATGCGCGTGTCGACGAGGAGGTCCGGGAGGGTTTGCAACGCTCCGGCGCTCACCTCCACGGCGATGGGCGCGAGGATGGTGCGGGCTAGGAGCGGCATGCCAGCTGCCGGGCCTTCGCCAGGTCGGCGTGGTCGTCGACTTCGACCCAGTCCACGGCCCCGATGGGGGCGGGGAGCAGGAGCCCGTCGGCAGCCAGGAGCTGATAGGCGTCTTCGTAGTAGAGGTCCGGCTGGTTCCGCCAGATCTCGGCCAGCGCTGTGGTGACGGCAGCGGAGGTGTCGGCGTTAATGCGGCTGATGCCGATGAATTCGCCGTAGCTTCCGTCGATGGGCATTTCTTTGGTGATGCGGTTGACGGAGCCGTCGTCGGCCAGGCGCACCTTCATGGCTTCGTCGGTGAGGTCTTTGACGTTGTCGATAGCCAGGTTGATGCCGTGCTGGCTGGTGTCGAGGATGACGCGCTCGACCGAGGAGGGGTGGAGGGTGTCGCCGTTGACGATGAGGGCGCCGTCGGCGAAGTATTCGCGGGCGCACCACAGCGAGTAGGCGTTGTTCCAGTCCGGGCGGTCGTTGGCGACGAGGGTCGGGTTGACGCCGTAGCGGGACTTGAGGATGGGTGCGTGGGCTTCGAGTGCTTCGGCGGCGTGGCCGGTGACGAGCGCGATGTCGGTGATGCCGACTTCGGCGAGGTTGGCGACGATGGTGTCCAAGAGGGTGTCATCGTCGGACACGCTCAGGAGGGTTTTGGGCAGGTTGTCGGTGTCGGGCCGCAGCCGCACTCCTTGCCCGGCAGCGAGAATTACGCCTTGCATGTGTCCCTTTCGGCGGATGTGAATGCGACCTTGCCATCCTACCTGTGGGGCGGGGCGTGTCGAGGGTGCCTGATGGGCGTCACATTGGGGCTGCGGTGGTTTGGCTCAATATCTAACCGAATCTGAAAGCCTCTGCCTAGATGGTCCCATTGGCGGAGATTTTGGGTCAGTGGATGAGACGGCCGCAGTTCTTTTGGCGACGGTTATTGCCCACCGCAATAGCAGACTGATAGGGGCCGTCGAACCGCTTCGTGGATTCGCCTTCCGGCCCCGACCCGGCGCGGCCGGACCTGAGAACCTCCTACGCGAAGATGTCGTGAACGCTTTCCGCCTTTAGGACGTTTTCGGCCCACCTCGTTAGCTGATCTTCATCGGTACACTCAGCAATCAATTGCCGTTGCGCTTCGGTGAGATCGAACCCGCGCGCCTTGATCAGCGATAGCAGGAGAGAGGCCGCACCTTCTGCCTTGCCCTTCTCAATTCCCTTCTCAACGCCTTGTGCGAGGAAAACATCGGCCGAGTCGCCGAGCAACTCCCGGTGGTAGTCGAATTTCTCAGTTCTCATCAGCGCCTCCATCGTCATACGGACCGCCTTGGGAAAGATGGTGAGAGCACATTTAGCGTACTCGATTGCCTGTTCACGCGGTAGATCTCCAAGTTCTCGGTCAAAGGTGTTGGCAATGTGTTCGGCGTGCGGGCCCTCTCCATGGACGAGTCCGGACAGGAACGTCAGAAGCAGACTGTCGTCCCCTTCTAGGCGCTCCGTCACAATGGGAATCTCATCGGGGCCGAGCACCAGCGGCACAAAGGTCGTGCCCGGGTGGCCGGGGCCCGTCACGGTTCGTGCCCAACCAGCCGTGGCCCGGTCGGGACAGAAGACGATGATGAAGGTCGGCCGGTTGGTGCGCTTCCACATCTGGGCCAGATACGTGAACCAGGTAGGAGGCCGATCGGGTTTCCGCTTACGCTGCACTTCAATAATGAGCGTGCAGGAGATTTCTCCCTCGCTGTCATAGCAGACTTCAACGTTATCGCAGGTGAGTTCGGGCGGGTTGGTATTGGTCAGCGCCTCTGAGCCCGATCGCACGGTGACGTACTCGGGTAGCTCCAGATCAAAGAGGCGCTTGGCAAGTGCCGGGGCGCTGGCCGGATGGTCCCGGAGCAATCTCAGCGGCACTTCGTGTTCGTAGGTGACCATGGAGTCAACGTTATGGCGAGACGCCGATATTCAACTGCGGACATGCCCGGGGTTAGATCTCGTGTTAAGTCGTATTCCCGACATTTCTGCATATGCATATCGGCTCGACACGTTTCCTCCGAGGCGGAAAGCGCACCCCGATTGCTCGCGTTAGGTCACCTTAGTTGAGCGTCGAGAAGCCACCGATGCACAAGCGAGGCGGAGCTCGAAAAAGGACGTAGACAGAGGGGGAGGCCCTAGCGTTAACGATGGGAGCCAGGGCCTCCAACTGGGAAGGGACGGCGAGCTCCTCCGCGCGTGACACTCCCCCGATTGGGTGAGGCAGTCTGGAATTGCGTGCCGCAACCGATATAACGAGCCGACAATTCCCAAGTTACGGGTATGCCCCTTATCGGCACCTTATGCGGTTTTAGAGTTTCTATCACGTATTTTGGGCCCGATGGGGCCATTCCACAAACATCAACGCCGCCCGCTGGCAACTCCCCACTCCCCCACGCCCGACCCCATGCGCCAAGAAGCCCGGCGCACCAAAGGTGCGCCGGGCTTCCACACGCTAAAACCAGCCGGGCGGGCTCTCAGCTAGCCCCGCTTCGAATCAGCAACCCAGCGCGAGCGACCCTAAGCCCGCTCGCGCCCTGGCCGCCGCTGCTCGAACCACGGCTGACACGAGGCCTATCGTTCGTGGACACGCCACATTTAGCGCATCCATACCGAATCCCTAGTTCATGGCCTTCGCCAAATTGACATTTAGCGCATCCATGAACTCATCAGTGGTCAGCCACGGGGCATCCGCGCCGACCAGCAGGGCGAGGTCCTTCGTCATCTGACCGCCCTCGACAGTGTCGATGATGACCTGCTCCAGCTTCTGCGCGAACTCCGTCACCTCAGGGGTGTTGTCGAGCTTGCCACGGTGGGCCAGCCCACGGGTCCAGGCGAAGATCGAGGCGATCGGGTTCGTAGAGGTCTTCTTGCCCTCTTGCCACTGGCGGTAGTGACGGGTCACGGTCCCGTGCGCGGCCTCAGCCTCGACGGTCTTTCCGTCGGGGGTCATCAGCACAGAGGTCATGAGGCCCAGCGAGCCGAAGCCCTGCGCCACAGTGTCCGACTGCACGTCGCCGTCATAGTTCTTGCAGGCCCAGACGTATCCGCCTTCCCACTTCAACGCCGCCGCGACCATGTCGTCGATGAGGCGGTGCTCGTAGGTGAGGCCCTTGGCGTCGAAGTCAGCCTTGAACTCGGCGTCGAAGATCTCCTGGAAGATGTCCTTGAACATGCCGTCGTAGGCTTTCAAGATGGTGTTCTTGGTCGACATGTAGACCGGGTAGTTGCGCGCTAGGCCGTAGCGGAACGACGCACGGGCGAAGTCTTCGATCGACTTGCGGTAGTTGTACATGCTCATCGCGACGCCGCCGCCCTCTGGATAGCGAGCGACCTCGAACTCCATCGGCTCGGAGCCGTCGTCGGGCTGGAAGGTCACGGTCAGGGTTCCGGGCTTGTCGACCTTGAAGTCCGTTGCCTTGTACTGGTCACCGTGGGCGTGACGGCCGATAATGATCGGCTGGGTCCAGCCGGGCACCAGGCGCGGCACGTTGCTCATGATGATCGGCTCACGGAAGACCACGCCGCCGAGGATGTTACGGATGGTCCCGTTGGGCGAGCGCCACATCTTCTTGAGGCCGAATTCCTCCACGCGCGCTTCGTCGGGGGTGATGGTGGCACACTTGACGCCGACGTTGTGCTCTTTAATGGCATTGGCGGCATCGACGGTGACCTGGTCATCGGTCGCGTCGCGGTTTTCCACCGAGAGGTCAAAGTACTTCAGATCCACGTCAAGGTAGGGGTGGATGAGCTCATCTTTGATCTTTTTCCAGATGATGCGGGTCATTTCGTCGCCGTCAAGCTCGACGACCGGGTTGACTACCTTGATTTTCTTCGCCATGCGCCTTACCTCTCTCCTCTTACTGAGTCTGTGTTGCGAGTCTGTGCTGGCTGGACTCTTCGTTGTTGTGGCCGTGAGTATGGCTCAGCGCCCGACTGTGAAGGCGGCCGCGGGCTGGGCCGAGCCGTAGATGTCAAGACTGTCAAGCGGGTGGCCCTCGCCGGAGTCTCGGCGAGCTGTTCTGGTTGTGCGCACTGCCCTCGTTCGTGCCAGGCAGGCGTTCGGCGATCTCCCGATGGTGCGGGGACCGCGCTCCCAGACAATTAACAGTACGAGCGTACTGCACGGCGCGTTGCGGCACTAATTCCCAGCCCTAGCTTATGACGATGCCAACTCTCCGGCTCAGCGGTGCGATGCCGCCGTATGGCGGCCGGGCGCGCAAGCTGATGTCGTTCTCCACGCCGCGTCATCGGTGGCCTATTGAGCACTCTTCGTGTTTTTTATCCACTTTTGCATGAGGTGACCCATCCGGCACCTCCGGGTTATCTCTCTGGACATTCTCGGGTTACTAGGCGGTACGAGCTGGGATAACATTCAGCTAGCGATAATTAGTCAAGAAAGATAACGATTTGGCTGCGAGGCTAGCGTGGGACGCATCACGCCGGTACGTTACTAGAAACATTCTTTTTTATTTTTGTCAGCGAAACTGAAGGAGTGCCAGTGACAGCTGAGACGGTCGCACCGCCTCCCCGAGCGGGTACGAAAGGAACACCCCCGCCTCGGCCACTCGCCGTGCGCATCTGGCGCAATTACGCCTTCAAACGCATACGACAAGCCATATTCACCATATGGTTCGTCGCCACCGGCACCTTCTTTCTCGCCCGCCTCATGCCCGGCGACCCCATCGACATCATGGCTGGCCGCCTCACCGAATCGGGCATGACCCACGCCCAGGCGCGCGGCATCGCCGAAGCGATCGTCCCCTACGACCCGCACGCCTCCTGGTACGTCCAGTACCTGGAGTTCATGACCGGCGTGGTCACCTTCAACTACGGCAACATGATGACCCGGCCCTCCACAGAGGTCACCGACTACATCATGCAGTACCTGCCGTGGACCCTCTTCTCCGTCGGCCTCGGCGTCCTCATCGCCGTCTTCGTCGGCCTGGGCGTCGGCATGATCATGGCCTACCGGCGTAACGGCACCTTCGACCACATCATGACCCCCATCGCCTCATTCCTCGCCGGAGTTCCCAACTACCTGCTCGCCGCAGCCGTCGTGGTCATCGGATCGACCTGGCTGGGCCTATTCAGCTTCGCCAACATGCGAGGCAGGCTCTCCCCCGGCGTCGAAACCGGCTTCAACATGGTCTTCATCGGAGACGCGCTCTACCACGCCATCCTGCCGGTATTCGCCTACGCGGTCACCATCACCGGCGGCTGGATGCTCACCATGAAAGCCGCCACCACCGAAATCATGACCGAGGACTACGTCATGGTCGCCCGCGCTCGCGGGCTCAAAGGATGGCGTATCGGCTCCAACTACATCGGCCGCAACGCGATCCTGCCGCTCATGCCACAAATCGCCCTCGCGCTGGGAACGCTCATCGGCGGAGCGGTCCTCGTCGAGCGCATCCTCAACTACCCGGGCATCGGCGGAATGTTCCTCGAATCGATCAACCAACGCGACTACCCAGTCATTCAGGCAACCACCATCATTCTCGCCTCGACGGTTGTCATCGCCAACCTCATCTGCGACCTCTTGGCCTCCCGCCTCGACCCCCGCATTCGACTCGACGACACGGAGGCGTAACTCATGACGAAAGCGCTCCTCGACGCCCCACCGGAATTCGACAAGCCCGCCAGCACCGGGCGCTTGATCTGGAACGGGCTCACCCGATCGCCCTCCGGATTCGCCGGTGGCATGATCGTCCTGTTCATCGTCCTGCTGTCCTTCGTCGGCCCCTTCTTTGTGGACTCGACCCTGCCCACCGACACCTCCAAGATCTGGAACGGCCCCTCAGCCGAACACTGGCTAGGCACCCAATATCAGGGCAAGGACACCTTCACGATCCTCATCCTCTCCGGGGCCCAGCCGATCTGGATCGGGACACTCGCCGCGTTCACCGCGATCTTCATCGCCGTCTTCCTCGGAGCCATCGCTGGCTACTTCCGCGGCTCACTGGACAACCGGCTATTGCAGCTGACCGACACCGTCATCACCATCCCGCAGTTCCTGCTGATGCTGGCCATCGTCGCGTTCTTCCGCAACCTGCCCGCGGTGGCCGTGGCGCTCATCGTCGGATTCACCACCTGGCCAGTCCTCATGCGTTCCATCCGCATGCAAGTCATGTCCCTGAAAGAACGCGAATTCGTCGAGGCCGCCAAGCTGCAACAACTCGGCGCCGCCCGCATCATCTTCCGGGAGATCCTGCCCAACATGGCCGGGTTCATCTTCGTGAGCTTCATTCTGGCCATCAACAACGCCATCTACGCCGTCGTGGGCCTCTACCTGCTGGGACTGTTGCCCATCACCGACTACAACTGGGGCCTCATGATCCAAGAGGCGTGGTCCCAAAACGCCTACCTCAACTCCAACGCACTCCCCTACGTGCTCGCACCACTGACGATGATCATCTTGTTCCAAATCGGACTAGTCACACTGGGACGATCACTCGAACAGGCGCTTAACCCACGGCTGCGGGAAAGGTAAGCATCCATGAGCAACGAACCCATTCTTTCGGTCCGCGATCTCAGCATCGCCTACCAGACTGGAAAAAACGAGGAAGTCACGGCAGTCTCCGGAGTCAACCTCGACCTGTACGCAGGGCAGTCGCTTGCCCTGGTCGGTGAGTCCGGTTGCGGCAAGACCACTCTCGGGCTTGGTCTGTTGCGGTTGCTGCCCACCATGGGCCAGATCCGCTCCGGCGAGTTGAACTTTCGACGCAAAGACGGCTCCATTGTAGACCTCATGCAGCTCAAGCGCGAGCCCATGCGACGCTTTCGCTGGTCCGAAGCCGCCATCGTCTTCCAGGGCGCGATGAACGCCTTCAACCCGGTACGCCGCATCCAAGACCATTTTGCCGACACCTTGATTGACCACGCCCACCAGCAAAAGTGGACCAAAAAGGAAATAGAAGAACGCTCCGCCGAACTGCTGGAAATGGTGCGACTCGAACCGGCGCGCGTGCTCCCTGCATTCCCGCACGAACTCTCCGGCGGCATGAAACAGCGCGCGCTCATCGCCTTGGCGATGGCACTAAACCCGCAACTGCTCATTTTGGATGAGCCGACCACGGCCCTGGACCTGTTGACACAGCGGGGAATCGTGCAGCAACTGCACGAGATCAGGGAAAAGTTCGGCTTCACCATGGTGTTCATCACCCACGACCTTGGCCTGGCCGCCGAACTGTCCGACCGGGTGGCGACCATGTACGCCGGACGGATCATCGAAACCGGAACCTCGCGTGACATCTTCTACAACCCGCAACACCCCTACACGGCCGGACTGATCAACGCGGTCATGCCCGTCAAGGGTGACCTGCCGGCTCTCGAATCGATTCCCGGCTCCCCGCCGAGTCTGTCCTCGCTGCCCTCCGGCTGCGCCTTCGAGCCACGATGCAGCCTGGCCTTGGGCGAATGCTCCGTCAAGCCGATCCCGTTGCAGACCATCACCAAGCGGTACATGGGCCGCTCCCACGCCGCCGCGTGCGTCCGACCCGGCGAGGTTGACTTTGATCGTCGCCTCACCCACGACGACCCGGCCCCGGTGCCGCTACCGAACACCGTCGAACATCGCCCCGCCAGCACAACTAGGCCTGTCCGCGGAGCCCAGCCCGAAACAAAAGGAGCCGCCAATGTCTGAGACTGAGCTGCTGCGCCTAGACAACATCGAGCAGGTCTTCTCCACCAAAGGAGGGGACGTTCCCGCTGTGGGGGGTGTGGACCTCAAGGTCGAGCGGGGCAAAGTGCTGTGCTTGGTCGGAGAGTCCGGCTGTGGCAAAACCACCACCGCTCGCGCCGCCGCCGGGCTGATTCGGCCCACCTCGGGCCACATTGCCTATGAGGGTCAGGATGTCAAACACATGACCCGCAAGGAGCGCTTTGACTTCCGTCGGGCCGTGCAGTACATCCACCAAGACCCGTACGCGGCGCTCAACCCGACCCGCACGATCTATTCCACATTGACCGCTGGTTTGCGTAAACACCGGATCGTCACCGGCCGTGCCCGCTCGCGCGCGCGGGCCGTCGAACTGCTCGAACGAGTCGACCTCACCCCGGCCGAAAGCTACCTGGACAAGTATCCGCACCAGCTCTCCGGCGGCCAGCGCCAGCGGGTCAACGTGGCCCGATCCTTGGCGATGGACCCCGAGGTGCTCATCTGTGATGAGTCGACTTCGATGCTGGATGTGTCGATCCGGGTCAGCATTCTCAACACGCTGGGGAAGCTACGTGACGAGTTGAATGTGGGGTTCTTGTTCATCACTCATGACTTGGCCGTGGCGAAGTATTTCGCCTGGGATGGGGAGATCGCGGTCATGTACTTGGGGAAGGTCGTTGAGCACGGCCCGACTCCGCAGGTGATCAATGATCCGCAGCATCCGTACACGAAGGCGTTGATCGCGGCGGTGTGCGAGCCGGATCCGGATTCGGCTCGGCGCGTGGACGCGACGGCTGGGCTGCGGTCAGCCAACATCCCCAGTTTGACCAACCTGCCTTCAGGATGCACTTTCCATCCGCGTTGCCCGCTGTTCGCGGCGGGTACTTGCGATGCGACCGAACCGCCGCTGGTCCGTCTGGACGGTCGACGGCGGCTGGCCTGCCATGTGGTGGCACGTGACCACAAGCAGGCGCAGGCGGTGGGGTGATGCGATGTTCACCTTGATCGCCCGCACTGGGCTTTTCATTGGGATCTTCCTGGTGATTAGTGCCGGTGCCTTGGCCCTAGCACTACCTACGGACACCGACGAGTTCGTCATCAGCGTGCTGACGGTCGGAATCGGAGTGTTCCTATCGCTCTTTTCCACCTTTGCCCTATTCATAGAAAGGAAGAGGCAGTGACCTCTCAGCGAAAGACTTCACGTTCCATGGAGATGTCCCGGCGGCGCCTATTGCAGGCCGCGGGAATGGGTACGGTCGGCGTGGCCGGCGCTAGCGCGCTCGGCGCTTGCGCGGCGGATTCGAGCAGTAACGGCGAGGGCGGCGGGACTTTTGTCGGTTCCTACGACTTCGACGTGACGGCGTCTCACTTCAACGCCTTCGCCGACGACAACGCTCTCCTTCTCGACAGTGTTTACAGCGAGCTGTTCACCCCCCGTGGCGCTTTGCGCGTCTGGGGTACCGGCGAGTGGGAATTGCAGCTTATCGAAAGCTATGAGCTGGGCGATGACCATTCATTGGAAATCAAGATCCGCCCCGGAGTGGAGTGGACCGACGGCACTGAGGTGACCTCGAAGGACTTTGAGGGCACGTACTATCTTGCCAAGCTGACCTCGGCACCTGACGACATCGGATACCCGGACGTGGAAGAAATCCACGTTGCGGATGACTACACCTTGCACGTGCAGTTCCGTAACAGCTTTGACGGTATCGAATACAACGTCATGCGCGAGCGCATCTTGCCGCACTCTCGCTTTGGCGAGTTCATGGACCGCGCCAAGGAGCTGGTACTCGACGGCGTCAGCTTCGGTGACGACGAAGAGCAAGACCTCACCGGTGAGATCTCGACCCTGGAATTCCAGGACGAGGGCTACCTTACTTGCGGGCCTTTCAAGATCGAGCCCAGCGACATCAGCGACAACATCGTGGTGATGAAGAAGCACGACAAGGGCCTCTTCACCGACCAGGTGAAGTTCGACGAGGTGCGCATCCAGAAGGCCGACAACGCCACGGCTGCTCAACTGCTGCTGGAACGCGAAATCGACTACGCCACGCACGTGTTGAACCCCTCGGACCGCGACGTCGTCGCGGGTGTGGAGGGCCTAAAGCAGCTGCCAATGGCCGCCTCGCCCGATGGGGTTGGCGTCATGCTGAACTGGGGCCGCCACGAGGAGTTCCAGGATGTGCGGGTACGTCAGGCTCTGATGCACGTGATCAACCGCGAAGAGGTCGGCATCATCGCCCAGGGCGAGGACGGCTCCTACCCGACGCAGTACGTGACGGGTCTAGCCGATGGAATCGCCGAGCGCCTGTTCACCTCCGAGGAACTTGAGGACTTCAACCACTACGAGCACGACACCGACCAGGCCACGGCGCTGCTGGAAGATGCGGGCTGGACCCTGGATGGCGACAACTGGCTCAAGCCCAATGGCGACCGCGCCAGCTACGAGCTGATCGGTGTTTCGGGTTGGGACGACTTCGTGCAGTCCGCCACGCAGATCGGTGAGCAGCTGAACAACTTCGGCTTCGACATCGAAGTGTTGAACGTGCCCGAGGACAACCCTTGGGGCATCTGGGGAACTGGCGACTTCGACATGGCGATCCGCCAATGGGGCAACCCGTTCAACCCCGACTACTGGGGCGCCTGGCAGATGGGCTGGTACGTCGACAACGAGCGCACCGGAACCAACCCGGGCATGGGGGTGCCGACCGACGATGTTGACGACCAGTACGAGATCGCCCGTGACTCCTTCGACGAGGAGGAGCGAGAAGAGGCTAACCGGGAGCTGGCACGAGAGTTCAACGAAACGCTGCCGCGACTGCCGGTGTGGGGCTTCGTGCGTCTGACGCACGGAATCGAGGGTGTGCGGGTGAAGAGCCTGGACTTCCCCTCCGAGTGGGCGGAGAACCACCCGCACGAGGACAACCCGGTGATGATGGGAATCCTCTCTGGCGACATCGAACCTGCCTAGTCGGTATGGCGGCTCTGTCTAGGGCGCTGCACCGCTTAGACAGAGCCCCGACCACTGGGCAACCTGATGGGCCTCTGGCGAAGCCACTACGACGCAAGCTCGCCAGATCAAGGCATATCCAAGGACTTTGCCTCGCTCGACTCGTGGTGGCTGGAGGATTGCAATTACTGCCACGGGGCGGGCTCTATCCCCCCGGATAGCGGCGGGATCGTCAGGGGTTACCCGTGACGATCCCGCCGTCGACTTTGGCCCGCTCGCGCGACGCTGGGGGTGTGCGAGCGAAGTGCCTGGGCCGCACGGCCACTGGGCCTATGCGGCCTGATTGACCGCGATGTCACGTCGATATCGCTCAACAGCAGGACCGATGACAGTTTCATCGTCTGCATTGGTTCAGTTTCGTCGCGGTCCGGGGTCCGCGTCGAGACACAAGAGGGTGGATCTGGCTCACGAGGCCACGGTCCACCCTGTTGTTTGCAACGAATTGCCTCCCACACCCCGACACGTGTCTGCAGAAGATTATCCGGATGAGGATTATCCTCATCCGGATAATCTTCTGTTCACTTGATACTTTGCTACTCTCCAGCCGTATCAGCAGGTTACGGCTGCCCTCCTTGAACCGGTTGACTCCCTCCGGTTGCCAATGCCGTCGGATGAGACGACTACGGCGTCGCCTGAGGCACGATCACGTGCCTCAGGCGACGCCGCCTTGTCATCGTTATTTATATGCCTAGGCTATTTCTCCCCGTTCACGAATTTTGCAACCGGGTGGATTAAATCCAGTCTTTGATCTCCGCCAAGATCTGGTCAGCGCTCACTCCGGAGTTGGGGCATCCGCCGAAGTGATGCAGCGCCACCACTTCGTGAGTGTGGGCGTTGAGCACAGGTGAACCCGATGAACCAAATTCGGTGTCGCACATGTAGGCGATGTCGGTTCCAGCCACATAACCGTCATACACCGCGTGGGAGACCACGCAGTTGCCGTTGTCGGGAATTGAGGTGATCGCCAGTTCGCTGGGGCGGCCCGCCGGGTGCTGCGGGATGTAGATCTCGTCGCCCTGGGAGGCACGCTGGTCCGACAGCCTCAAGTGCCCAAAGTGCTCCACCGCCTCGAAGTCGTCCACAGTAAACAACGTGTAGTCCAAGCTACGGTTGGTGGCGATGACCTGCTCGCCCCGCACCTTCACCGGCTGCGTCGTCGCCCTGCTGCCGCATGAGACGCAGTGGTAGTCAAACCACAGCTCTGCTCGCTGGGCCTCGGAGGTCTGGGTGAAGCAGTGGTTGTTCGTCAACAGGCGATTGTCCTCGCTCACACGGAAGGCAGTACACAATACGGTGCCGTCCAGCAGCAGTCGCGCCACCGGCTCGGTGCTGGCGAACGCCTCCGGGTGGCTCTCCTGGTAACAAACCGCCGGGGCCTTGTCGTCACCGCCACAAATGGATTCCTCGATGTGCTCACGACCCATCTGTTGCATCCGATCCCCGATGACGGACTCGGGCAGGCCGTAGGCGACCTGGTCGACAACAACACCCATTTGGTCGAGACTGTCGGTCACATCAGCCAGACCCGTCCGCGGGTGCAGTTCGACAATCGCGGTGTCTCCGGTGATGGACATAGCCCAGTTGTCCACGTTGGAGGAATCCATCACGTACTTCTCTTCGCCATCAGGGCTGGAGACGGTCACGTAGTCGTCACCAAGAAGTTCCATTTCTTGGAAGTGCACCTTGACATAGGAGGCATCGCTTTGGTGAAAGACGAGGTTCGGTGCCTCAAGGACGTCGGCCAAGTCTAGGGCCGCAGCATCGGATTCGCCCTCGTAGCTCTCGGTCAGATTCGTATCGAGGCTATTGCCGTCGAGCACACCGTTACCAGTGAGGTGATCGAGTGTCAGGTTGTCGACAATGCTGCCAGCGATCAGCGAAGGGTCAATCCCCGTGTTCGCGAACACATCCGCCACATCCACATAGGAGATGGTCTCGGTGACATCCTCGATGTCTCCGATTTCTAGTAGGCCAGGGGCGCGGTCCTCGACCAAACCGGCGCTCTCACCCGGGGGCGTCGACTCTTCGGCCCGCTCCGCCAGCGCGCTGGGCACGACGAATGCGCCGGTGACCACGACCGCGGCCCCCACTGAGGCAGCGACCAGGTGGCGGCGGCGACGCCCCGGCGCGTTCACGCGCTCAGTCTCGGCCTCGCCGGGGAGGCTGGGGCCGTTGGTGGCGCCGAGGTGTTCGATGCTGCTCTGTGAGATTCCGCTGACGTGGTCGTGGGCACCCAGACTGTCTTGGTAGCGAAAGTCACCTCCCCCAGTTGCCTTGTCGCCGTTGGGCCCTTGCCCCTTTGACATCGTCACTACGCGCTCCTTCCCAGGATGTTCCGTTTCCTGTGTAACGAGCGAGGCGGGTTTTGGTTCCTTGGTCAACAAATCCCGCACCAGGGGCGAATTTCGGCGTTTTCGCAGCTAACGGACATGTGCGGCACGGAGAAGCAGAACCGTCCGAGCGGACAGAATGTGTGACCGCTCGTCGGAGTGTCGGTGTTTGCGTTCGATCCCCATCAATGCTGTCGGCCACGGAGTTTGGCAGTAGGTCTAGCTAATGGCCGCTGGGCTAATCCATGACCGAAGCCGAACCCCGGCTTTGGGATAGCAGGTGATTGAGTCCCTGTTTCGACGCAAGCACCAGCAAAGTTTGCCCCATTCGCAGCGGCTGCCCTTTGGAGAAGGCGGGATTGGCCATCGGGTCCCAATGTTCCTTGCCGGTGGGTTGGCGGATCGCCAACAGCCGCGTGTATTCGACCTCGCTGACATCGGCGGCGTAAGCACCGTCGAGGGCGGAACCACCTTGGATCTTCACCTGGCAAATGTAGATCGCCTGATGACGTACCGGGATCGTCTCCAGGATCGTGTCTTCGGTCATCGTCGCGGCGAAGGCACCGGCCACCACGCGCGGCACGCTGTATGAGGAACGAATGTTGAGTTCTTCGCGCAGCGAGCGCGCCATTTCCGACTCGTAGATGCGCAAGGCCACATGCAGGTCCTCTTTGAGCTGCATGCCGTTGAGTGCCGCCTCCAGGTTCGCCTCGTCGGTGGAGGTCAAGGCCGCCAGGGACTTGCAGCTTTGGATGTGCGCCGCCTCCAAGATTTCGGGCTGCCCAGCTTCGCCGAACAGAACGTGCGCCCCGCATTGACGTGCGGCCCTCACTCCTGTGGCTTCCCGGTTGCGGTCAATGGCGACGACTTGGACGCCTTGTTCGCGCAGTTGCTGCACCACGCGGGTACCCACGTTGCCCAGTCCGACGACGATCACGTGGCCCCGGATCGGGTACACCAGTTGGCCTTCGTCCAGCGACATCCGGCGGGTCACGAGCGCCTGGACAATGGCGCCGGTGACGACGGGGATCAAGAGGGCACCGGACATCGCCACAACTCCGTGGGCGAGCTTGGTCCATTTGGAGGCCTCAATGTCGGGGTCGATGCCGCCGGCTGCGGTCAACGTGACGATGTAGAGGGCGTCCCACCAGTTTTCGGGTTCGGCCTCGGTGGCGTCGAAGTGGTTGAGCATCCACACGCCGCCGATGACGATCACCAACAAGATCACGGCGGTGAGGCGTAGCTTCATGTCAAAGACGCGCCGCGCCATTTCCCACGACCGGATGAGGAACTGCCGAGCCGAGGACTGCCGCGACCGCCACCAGGGGATTTTCGTCTCCCGTTCCAGGCGCAGGACGCGGATGCAATCTTCAAAGTCGTCCGGTAGCAACGAAAGGTGGTCATCGCGGCGGCTGGCGATGGGCCATTCTCCCGACGGACTCCCTTCGGCCTCACGCTCGCGTGACTGGGTCATGCGACGGCCCCAGATGGTGATGTCGCCGGGCGGCAATCCTCCCAGCGCCGCTGTCACGAAGGTGGGCGCGGCTAGGTCGGCATCGGACATGATCACGGTGTCGCCGCCGATGAGGGCCTTGATCCGGTCGGTGAGGTTCTGGTTGTACATCCGGATGATGATCTTGGGTCCCGGTACGGTCTCCTTGCTTCGTTGGGAGGCCGCGGAGCCGTTGCGTTGTTTGGGTATCTCCCCCAGGCTGCGGGAGACCTCACGGATACGCATCGCCATGTTGATATTGCCGATGTCGTCTTGGTTCATGAGCGCGACCGCCGTGGCATCCTGTAGCCCGGCCTCTTGCAACGACACGTCGGTTATTCCATTGCGCTCCGAAATCGTCACCAGTGAGGAGGTTTGGGAGTATTCGCGGATTTCCCGGCGGCGGCTGCCGTGGGCGGAGGGCAGCAACACGGTCACGGGGATGCCGTGGCGCTCGGTGAGCTCCTCTATCAAGAGATACGCCAGCCCGGAATCTCCGCAGACGATCACCTTTTGCGAAGCTGCGGCTAGTTCGGGATGGTTTATGCCGGGGTTCATTTTCTCAGTGTATTTGTCCGGCCAAACTTCCGCTCGCCCAAAGATGTCGCCTCCAGGCATTCGACGTTGGGCCCTTGGTGGAGATGCCCGCCATATTGGCGCCACACCTCTGGGATAGCCGTCGGAAGTCGATAGCCTGGGAAGCGTGATCCCACTAGACCTCAAAATCTTCCGCGTCGTCGCCATCGCCGAGGCCTGCTCGTGGGCGGGTCTGCTCATCGGCATGTACTTCAAGTACCTCGGGGGAGGCAATGACATTGGAGTCGCGATCTTCGGCCCGATTCACGGCGCGCTGTTCATGGCCTACCTTCTGGCGGTGCTTGTCAGCGCCCGCCTACACTCGTGGCCGCTGAAGGAACTTCTCATTGGTGGCATCTGTTCGGTGCCCCCGTTCGCCACCTTGTGGTTCGACCATCGCGTCATGAAACGATTCCGAGCTCAGCGCGACGCCGATGTGCCCGCCCCCGGGGAGGAACCAAAACGTGCCACGGCTGACGTCTAAGCCTGGGTGTGTCGCGAAAAGTCACCGATATGACTGGTCGACCTCGGAATTGGTGGACGAGAGTGGCATCGACGGGCCACACTTAGAAACATGTCACTCCCAGAGGTAGTTCTTCACTTGTCAACGGAGGTCCTAGCGGACCTCAACGACGACGAGTCGTTGGCGTTTGCCTTTGCGCACGGGCCCGCCGTAGCCGAATTCGGGCAAGGCGCGGAGCTGTTGTGTGTCTGGGACCTGCCAGAGGCGCCTTCCGAACTCAACGGCGTGGCAAGCCATATCACCGTGGGCCAGTTCCATAGCCACCTCGACGAGCTCTATGCCGGGCGCGGCTGGTACGAGCCTGGCACCACGGCTTTGACCTTGGCGGCGCAGTTCAGCCACGGCACGCTCTTGGCCGATGATTCGGAGCTGGGCAGCGAGGCGCGCGGGCGCATCACTGATTTTCCGGACAAGTTGATCGAGGCTTCCGCGCAGCTTCTGCAGGAGAATGCGGAGGCTTTGGCCAAGACGCTCATCGAGATGCCCAATGATCCGTGGCACAGAGCCCATCTGCTTGATGTGGGCCTGCACCGGGCATATGTGGCGTTTTTTGCCGCTTCCGAGGAGTTCTTTCCCGGTATTGCCCATCGGGCCGACTGGGTGCGACTGTTGGGGCTGGATGAGGGAGTGCTCGAGGCGGAGAGAGGCATCTGGGCCTCCCTTGAGGACCCGGGTGCGCTGTCGGGCGCGTGGCGCTGTTTTGCCGAGCGGGTGCTCAAGACCGTCTAGGGTGCGTACTCTCTGAGAAGTGATCGACCCGGCCTCTCGTGGCTCACCCGCAGGGACGAGTCATCGCCACTGTCATGCCGCTGGCCTCGCTGAGGGTCTTGCCCACTTGCATGAGGTAGAAGTCGCCTTGGGCATCGCGATAGGCCGCGTCTTCTGCATTGTCCACTAGCCGCACCGCTTCTTCGGGCGCCAGCTGCCAGAACCGTTCCATCGCCTCGGACGGGTCTCCGTCGAAGTCCAGTTCGGCCCAGAAGGTGGCCGCGTGCGGGGACGGCCCTTGCGCCGATGTGGGACATTCGGCAGTGCCTAGGTCGAAACGGTCGACTGAGCCGACTATGCGGGCCAGCTGGTCGAGCTCCCCCGCGACCGAGTCGGTGTCGAGGTAGGGCGCGCGGCTTTCGAATCCTTCGGCCCCTCGACAACCCGTGTCGGCGGAAAACGTGATCTGCCCGGTGCCCACGAGCCGCAAGTCGAGGAACTCCGGCGTCGTGACTATGCCTCCGTGGTCGGACAGTGGCCGGAAATGGTAGCGGGTGTCAAGGTGCTCAAACATTCGCGCCGCCGCCTGCTCCCGATGAGCCGATTCGGTGACCACACGCAGCGATTGGGAGTGTTCGACTCCGTCACGGACCAGCGTGATCGGGCATTCTTCCAGCAGCTGCGGGGTGATGACAAAGGGGTAGGGCTGCCCGGCCAGGGCGGTCATGCCCTCGGTCATGGCCTCTTGTAGCTCCTCGACCCCTTTGGCGGCGTCTGCTTGCTCGCGCACGGTCGGGGTGCTGGCCACAAAGGCGGTTACGACGATGGCAACGGCCCAGACCGCAGTCACGGCGAGAAGAATGCGGCGGCCACGCTGGCTGGTTTGAGCAAACACAGATTCTAGTGTGCCCCAAGAGGCCATGGGCGAACTCACCCGGCGTCGACCGATGTGGTCCTTTCTCCCGCCATCGCTGCTGGCTGGCCGAAACGTCCATCTGTGGCTGCGGCCCGCGCACGCTCGATGCCTGGTCACGGCAGGGAAGTCGTTCTCTCCTCAAGGTGGGATGTTGTGACCCGTTGGTCGTGGAGTGGCTGCCGCGCGCCTGGTGGTGCTGCGGTGCGCTCCGTCGAGGAATCCCGGTGGTGCTGGATGCTCTAGATACATCGCACTCGTTGGGGTCTCGTCGTCTCCACGCCAACGGGGGTCGGTGCCGTTGGGTGAGGGCCATCTAGACCGACGCGCAGCTGCCGCGCCAGGGCCACCCCCACTACAGCCAAAAGTGTGCGTATTGAATTGGTGTCTTAGGTTGTGTACGTCAACCAACGTGCCGCATCCACGACCGGTTGCCCCAGGTCAGCGCAGGCCAGACGGGCCGATGTGGGTCAGCGGCGCGATGGTGGCCACGGTTGGTTGACGGTGATTGCCAGCTGTGGCTACAAGTCGCGCAGCTGTGAGTGCGTCGTGAGATATTCCTGAAAATTTTCGTTCAGTCGACTCAAGCCTTTGGCTTTGTCGCCCCAGACGCACGGTTGCATCCACCAGCCGCCCAGCGGCGTTAGGTAGAAGCGGGCTACCGGTTCACCGTCGCGATTCTCTTCGCGGTGAACGGAAATGGAGTCTCCGCGCCAGGAGCCGTACAGGTAGAAGTACTGGTTGTCGGAGAGAAACCGCCCGTAGTATTTGCCCGGTTCCACGTATGTTCCCCACAGATCATGAGTCGAGGCTCGGCTGATGGCGTTGATCGATGGTTTGCGCCCGTTGACGATGCGCGTCTTCGGGATTCGAAACCTGTTGTGGCGCACTTCAGCCCACCTCCCGCAAAGCCGGGTCGGCGTTGGCGACCGCTTGGGCGAGGAGCGCTTCTTGCCATTCGGTTGGGCGGCCGGAGAACGGTGTCTCCCACTCGACGCCGGTGATGCGTCCACGGGCGAACAGGATCGTGGCGACGCGAATGGCCATGCATTGGCCGCGCATCCGCAAAGCCAGGGCTGAGCCTCGTTCCGGATGCGGCGAGACGGTGAAGACCTCTGAGTTGTAACGGAACTCGACCACAGAGTCGGGTGTTGTCTTGGGCGACTCGGTAGGAGGAGTCGTGCTGGTAAACGCCAGATCTTGGCCCACCAAGGTCCGGTGGAGATCCAGCTTGGCGGCGGGTTGTTCCTCCTGATGTCCAGATGACGGACCGCCGGAGGGCGAATCAGGTTTGGGATTATCGCTACTGTGCGCGATAATGACAGGGTCGGGCGTAGACATCGTCTACCTCCGATTTCTTTAGAGACCGGGGCGGGCTGAGCTACCAACTACTGGCCGCCCCGGTCGGCTTATGTGAACTTCGCAAGAGGTGCCCTTTTAGAACATCTCGCCACAGACAGTAGCGTCACTCTCACGATGGTTGATAGCATGACACAATCAGAGTTCCGTTGCAAGATTGCAACGGATAGTTTCCGCGATTTGTTTATTTTTGCCAGAAATGTCAGGAGAGGGTCCACGTGAAGAGAACCGGCCCAGAGCCCAGCCTTCGCGCACAGTGGCTTGGCGAAAAACTGCGTGACCTCAGGAAACGCCTCCGGATTCCGCAAGGTGAAGCTTCCAAGCACATCCGTCGCAACCCCGGAATGCTCAGTCGATATGAGAACGGCGAGATTCCGTTCCGGCGGGAAGATGTCCTAGCCCTCCTGGACTTCTACGGCGTGTCCAACGAAATCGAACGGAACGGCCTGCTGCAACTATGTGACGACATATGGCGAAAGGGCTGGTGGGATCAGCATCGAGATGACATGGGTAGCGAATTCATCAACGTTCCCTGGCTAGAGGCGAGAACTGATCGAATCAACACCTACCAACATCTGCTTGTGCCTGGTTTGCTTCAAACGCGCGAGTATGCCGACGCAATTATTCGGAACGAAGCGCCCAAGCGCACGCCTGAGGACCAGATTTCTCGGTGGGTTGACGTTCGAGTCGAGCGGCAAAAGGTTCTGCACCGGGAGTCACCGGTTCAACTCTCAGTCGTACTGGAAGAGGTAGCTCTTCTACGCCCAGTTGCGACCTCAGGAATTATGGCCGATCAGCTTCAGCACCTGCTCGATCGATCGCTGGAGAGCCACATCGAGGTCCTTGTCATGCCGATGAGCGGCGGTCCACACAAGGCTCAGTCAGGGAGCTTTGAACTTTTTGAGATGCCCTTCCCATACATGGACGTGACGTACATCGACACTGTTGGAGGGTCGCTCTACATCGAAGAACCACAGGTCCGACACATCCAGGCCGTGTGGGACAGTGTAAGAGGCAGAGCGCTCACTGAAGAAGACTCAAGAGCCCTGATCAAGCGGCACATGGAGGGCTACCAATGACATCTAGCAATCAGCCTTCGCTAGAGCGTAGTGAACTCGAAGTCATTGATTGGCATGTAAGTTCGCGAAGCTCGACCAACGGGGGCCAGTGTGTCGAAGCCGGGCCGCTGGCCGACGGTTCGGGCCGGGTCGCCGTGCGCCATTCCCACCACCCCGAAGGTGACCTCATCGTCTACACCCACCAAGAGTGGGCCGCGTTCCTCGCCGGAGCCAAAGACGGCGAATTCGACTTTTAGCCCCACAGCTAGGCGGACCCATGTTTACGGGATTCGTTGCCTCAGGCTCATCGCAAGTGGTCACGCCTCATCCAGCCACTGACATGTCGCAAGAGTGCTGCCTCAGCGCGGTCTAGAAGTCCGTCTCTTTCCTCCGGTGACGCATCCAGCTGTTGGACAACGACGTAATCCGCTATCGGCAAGATGGTTCTCTAAGCCTAACCAAGGGCTCCATCAAGTCGCTCTGGTTGGCCGAGAGTTGATTGGACCAAGAGCTCAATACGCAGTGGCTTCGGCCCATCGGAGGATGCCACCATCGCTCTGCTGGCATCTACGACGTATTTCTCTACCGTGATATGGCTACTGTCATCCTTGAGACCCTTCTCGATGACGATGCCAAACACCGCAAGATTTACTTGCCCCTGCTTTTCCCAGGGCTGCCAATCCCGATTGGCAGCAAATAGCGTCCCCCAACACTGGCGGGCATTAAAAAGAGGCGACACCTGGTCGGTCAGGTGTCGCCCCTATCCCACTAAGACGAACACAGTCGTCCGAGGAGAAGACCGCACAGGGATCGGTCTTCGATGAAGGTTCTGAAGGTTGTCGGATCCTGGCGCGAGGCCACCGGAGGGGACATTCACGGTTGCGAACGTCCTGACCGGTCTGTCGGCGCCAGCCAGTACGTGCCTAGGAACGGTCGACGGTCACAGTGGACTCGTTGAGTCCCTGCGAGACGGTGACTTCACTCTTACCGTCTCCGAAGCGTGAGAGCGCCCGCAGCGTCCAGTTACCTGGTGCGGCGAAGAACCGGTAACGGCCCTCCGCGCCCGTGACGACCTCGGCGGTGAACTCACCGGTGCCATCGAGCAGCCGAACGTAGGCCCCGGCCACGGTGTTGCCGTCGGAGTCATAGACCAGGCCAGTGACGACGGTTTCGGTCTCGAGGTCAACGGCGGCTGGTAGCGCGGCATCCTGAGACGGAGCTCCGCAACCGCTGGTCTGAGTGTTAACGGGGGTGGCAGTAGCAGCAGACATTTCTTTTCTCCTTTTCTCGTCAGCCGGTTTACTTGGCATCGCCGGGTTCATCGCCGAGCGCGATCGGCACGCCTACCAGCGAGCCGTACTCGGTCCAGGAACCGTCGTAGTTCTTCACGTTCTCGAAGCCCAGTAGCTCTTGCAGGGCGAACCAGGTGTGGGAGGAACGCTCTCCGATGCGGCAGTAGGCGATAGTCGGCCGGTCGAGGTCGAGGCCAGCTTCGGTGTAGAGCTCCTTGAGCTCTTCGTTGGACTTGAAGGTGCCGTCTTCGTTGGCTGCCTTGCTCCACGGGACGCTGATAGCCGTCGGGATGTGGCCCGCACGCTGGGACTGTTCCTGCGGCAGGTGGGCCGGGGCCAGGAGACGACCGGCGTATTCGTCGGGGGAACGCACGTCGACCAGGTTGACCGCTCCGATCGCGTTGACCGTCTCGTCACGCAGGGCGCGAATGGAGTTGTCAGCTTCCTTGGCGACGTATTTGGTGCGCTCGCGCTTGGGAACCTCGGCGACGAGGTCGCGGGCATCCAGTTCCCACTTCTTGCGGCCTCCGTCGAGCAGCTTGACGTTCTCGTGGCCGTAAAGCTTGAAGTACCAGTAGGCATAGGCGGCGAACCAGTTGTTGTTACCGCCGTAGAGAATCACGGTGTCGTCGTTGCTGATTCCGCGCTCGGAGAGCAGTTCGGAGAACTGTTCGGAGCTGACGAAGTCGCGTCGAACCGGGTCCTGGAGGTCGGTCTTCCAGTCGAGCTTGATGGCGCCTTTGATGTGGCTGGAGTCGTATGCGGTGGTGTCTTCGTCAACCTCGACGAAAACGATTCCTGCGGTGTCGAGGTTGTTCTCCGCCCATTCGGCGGTTACCAGCACGTCTTCACGGCTCATATGTGCTAACTCTCCTAAGTAGAGGGTCGAAAGATAGGGAAAGCGAATTTCCTGTGTTTACGCGTTTCTAATCTTGGGGTTCGATCCATAGGGGGTTGCTCCAACTGGTTGTCAGGTGGTTCGAACTGTTCAGGTGAAGCCGGTTGGCTTCTCTGTGACGGGTTGCGAATCCACGTTGATCATCACCGCGCAACACCACTTATGGCGATCCCCGGGGGACCGTGGCGTCACCTATGAAGAGGGTATTGAGATACGGAGACTTGGCCCCGCTCGCAGCCATAATGGCAGGAGCAAGGACTCACTTGTCTACGTAGGAAGATTGGGCAGAAACCCAGAATCCGGATTCTCGATACACCAGTACTCGCTGTGACGCCTCTGGCGGCTCATACAGCCGCCCGGGCAGCCTGAGGGCTGCCTAGGGCATTCGACATAGCGAGTTGGCGATCCGGCAAAAATCGATCGCGCGCCGCTTGGTTAGAAGTGCTTTGCGCATGAGGAGAACGGTAACAGACTGCGGGCGCTCCGGCTAGCCCCCGTCCCGGATTTTGGACACAGGCCCGAAAATGTTGGGTAGGTAACGCTGCCAGCCTCAGATTCATTGGCCAGTGTGACTCACGCTTACGAAAGTGCCGGTCAGATGCGATCGTGAACTCTATGCACGAATATCCGTTTTCTCACCGACGACCTCGAGCGCCCCCGGCTGCCAGTGGCGACGCCCCTGCCCGGTTCGGCCATCGCAGAGCGCCGCGCGGCCTCCTCCACCGACTCAAAGCCTTTCCGCACGGCGAATTCACAGCCACCCAAAAAGATGAGCTACTCGTCCTGAGACCAAGAAATGCCGAACGAGGCCGCCCGCCTCAGTTGCCATTAGGATTCTTCTTAGCAGTGACGTGCGCCTGTAATGGCCCACGCGAATCGCAAACACCGACTGTGCGAGAGCACCGATACCGCACAGTGATGTCACGCCACATTCACGACCCATTCAGACACAGCCGCAACGACGCAAAGATACCCCGATACCAAAATCGACAAATACGCGCGTCCACCCACTTGCGGCCACGATTTACAACCGCAACGCGAGGACATCCGGGGAATGGCCGCATTAGACCTGTAACGGGTTGACGACCAGTTCACGCCCCGACCCTAGAACTCACCGACGTCGTTCGATCCCAGAGTTAGGATGCGAGCAAATACGATAAAGCTATAGGCTAATTTCATCCAGCAAAAGCTACCTAGAAGCCAACGGCAAGCGAACACAAATCCATTCAGTAATCAATTATCCTCGCCCCAAAGTGGCATTATGCGCCCATATCGTATTCGCCATTATTCCCAGTCCTCGGCAGTAGCGATTAGCCGTGCGCGCAGAGGCTTCGACAAAAGGCGCTCGCGTCGGCTCGTTTACTTACGTCAAGTTCGCACTTTCTTATAGGCCTCGTAGGTGAGCGTGCCATGTCAACTGGGATCAAACACGCCCCACTATGGGCGAATGTTCCCCTTGCGGCGGCTCTATGAGTCGCCTGAAAAACCAGGTGGCCGCTCAGGTGAGGGTGACGTCTTCGGCATAGCCCTTTAGGTGGATGGCGTCGCTGGTGAACTCCAGGTCAGTCAACGTGATCCCATAAGGCAGCGTAGGCAGGGCCACGGTCGTGTTGAGGCGGTCGACCATGCCGCGCACAATCTCCTCGCCCCCAGGCGGCAGCGGGGTGCCCACGGCGTTGAAATCACCCGCGGAGATCACGATGGCGTTGTCTGCCATCGACACCGAGCCGGTGCCCTGGAGCGGGATGTCGTTTCCGAACACATTCAGCGTCGCGTCAATGGTCATGTCACCGCTGGTGGAAACACTGATGTCGAAGTCGACCACATCGTCTACCAAATTGGACAGAGACTCGGCCGACACCGTTCCGGTGGCCTCGACGCGCGCGGCCACAATCGAGCCGCCGCGCACCGTGTCCGTCAGCGGAGCGTCGATGTCGTAGGCCTCCAGTACCAGCCTGGGGAAGACCAAGCCATTCGCGTGCACGTCCCGCAGCGCGATGTCGACCTGCCCATACTCGCCGCCGACGACCTGGGTGAGGAACGGGAACCCGTGTATGTCGACGTGAGGGCGTTGTTCTGAGGCCGCGCCTTCGGACGCCGCCGAGGAGGCCACCTGCTTGGCGATCTGGCGCTCGGCGACATAGGCGGCGACGCGGTCGCCAACAACGAGCACGAGGGCCAGCACGAGCAACGCGATCAGCCAGCGGACGATACGGCGACGAGTCTTGTTCACGGGTTTCTCCTCAGCGATGCGACGCCCCGACGGCAGCGTTGTGGCACCGTGGGTCAACGTCAGGGGTAGACGGCCCGAATCCGAATGTTGGCATGGGGTTGCGCGCAATTTCGGGCGGCCGTCTGGGGCAACCATACTGCCCATCGACCACGGCAACAACGAACCGCATCAGGCCACCATGTAGTAGGCGCTGAGTAGGTAGATCACCGGCCCTGCCAAGGCGAAGGCGAGGAGCGGGCCCAGCAGTCCATTCACCAGCCACCAGGCGGTACCCAGCCCGTCGATGCGGCGAGCCGCTTGAAGGTAGGAGGCAGAAAGATCGCACAATACGGCCACGAGCGCGACCAGAAGCCCGCCGATCGCGGCCGAAGTCGGGTCAGGGCCCTCCAGCACGACCCCGGCGTACCCGGCCGCTCCCGTGCCACACACCACGCCGATGACGATGCCGAACGCACCACGGGGAACTTGCCGGTTGATGCGCGGGTTGGGCATGGCCATGTCGATCGCGCGGGCAGCCACGATCGCCGTCCCGGCGGCCATCACGGCCGTGTACATGGCTGGAGGGGCCGCCCCCAGGCGCGACAGGGCGATATAGGAGGCGAAGCCCACCGCGCCGACCACCGCGCACATGGAAATTGCCAATTGGTCGACCAAGTCACGGCGGTCGCGCTGAAACAGCTGCACCACGACCACGGCGATGAAGGCCACGGCCAGTAGTGCCGCGATGGGCAGCAGCGACACCGGCCGCCAGTGCACGGCGACGGCTCCAGCTCCAAGGCCCGTCATAACGGCTACGGCGACCGGCGGGATAGGTGACCGAGCTCTCAACTGCCACACGAGGGCAATCGCGAGCAGCGCTTGCAGGCCGCCAATCCCGATCGCGTAAAACATGCGTTCCAGTTGTGACCCAAGGATCAGGCCAGCAGTTATCAAGGCGGCCAAGACGATTGGCGGCACCAGCTGCCAGATAGGCGGCTGCGCGGGGGGCATCGTGGGGTCGATGGGGGGCTCCGCCGGTGGGCTAACGGGGGCATCGACGTCGTCATGTTGCTCAAGTGACACGCCCTTGAGCGTACGCGATCGGCCTCAGGGGGTGAAATCTTGCATTGCGAAGCCGTATACTGGTGGGCGTATCACCACCCGCTTTCCGCCAGCGGTGCCGGGCAGCGACGAACAGCCAGTCTTAGGCTGTTCAGTTATCGCGGAGGAACTCTGTGCAGATTCTCATTCTCACCGCCACCCCTGGTTCAAGCAACGGCCCTCAGTCCCGCCGCGCCGACCGTACGGCACCAGTCCGTCCCGGCCTCGCTGTCGCCTCGAACGCTCCGCTGGCCGCATTGGAGCTTCTAGGCCACCGGCTGCGATATGCCGAACCCGATGTCAACACCCTGTTGGGCGGACCCGCCCCGGACTTGATCCTGGTCGATGCCCGCACCGAACTAGCCGATGCCCGATCCACCTGTCGCCTACTCCAGGCCGCTGGCGGATCGACACCCGTGATCGCCGTGGTCACCGAGGCGGGTCTGGTGACATTGCAGGGCGACTGGGGCATTGACGATTTCGTATTGGACACTGCGGGCCCCGCCGAGGTCGAAGCGCGGCTTCGGCTGGCCTCTGGCACCCATGACACCCAGGGCACCGCTGAGGCGGCGCTCATTCGCGTCGGCGCGCTCACGGTCGACCCCGAGACCTACGCGGCGAAGCTCAAGGGGCAACCACTGGACTTGACCTACAAGGAATTCGAGCTGCTGCGCTTCCTGGCCCAACACCCCGGACGGGTTTTCACCCGTGAGCAGCTGCTGCGCGAAGTGTGGGGCTACGACTTCTTCGGCGGCACCCGCACCGTCGACGTACACGTACGACGGCTACGGGCGAAGCTCGGGAGCGAGCACGAGGCGCTCATCGGTACGGTAAGGCAGGTGGGCTACAAGTTCGTCGCCCCGCCGGTTGACAGTGACGAGGTAGTCGCGCAAGCCAACTCCTAACAGCGTTCCCACACCTCTACCGTGACCTGTCCTCGCTGGTGGGTACCTGTGCGGCGAAACGGCGTCGGAGCAAAACCGCCGGCGAACATGGGGATTCCACTGCCCGCGACTATGCTGTCACGCTTAATTTCCAGCCGGTCGATCTCGCCCAATAGTTCACCGGCGAGATTCCCTCCACCGCAAAGCCATATGTCGAGCCCGTCCTCGGACTTCAACCGCCGTACCGTCTCGACGGGGTCGCGGTCGACCACTGTCACCGCGGGGTCCACCTCGCCCAGCGTGGAGGAGAACACGAACTGGCGCAAGTGTGCGTACGGGCTCGATATTCCTTCGCGGTACCCCACCTCGTAGGTGTGTCGGCCCATCAACACCGTGTCGAAACGTTCGTTGGGAACCTCGTCTCGATTCAGCGCCTGGCGCACGTGGGTCGGGCACGTGTCGCTGTCGAGATACTTCAAACCCGCCTGCGGGTCGGCAATGTGCGAGAAAAAGTCGAACTGCCCGTTCGGTCCGGCAATATAGCCATCGACAGTGGCGGCAATGTAATAGACCAGTTGGCGCATGAGGGTCCCTTTCTAAAAACACACGGAAGCTTATGCAAAAACGCAAGCTCAAGGATACAGTGGACGCAGCCGACGAGAACGCCTGCAGCACCCTTCCATAAGCCTGGCGGACGGTTCGTCTCAGGTGTGGCCGCACCGCAAGCCTGAACAGGCCACGACTTCCAATACCGTTGAGACAGACACGAAGTGGCCGCCCGGAAAACCGAGCGGCCACTTACTTTAGTTTATTTCGTCCCTGACGGCCTCAGATTTTCACCGAGCCCGCCACGGCAAGGCAACCTAGGCGGTCACCCCGAACACGGTTTGGGCGATCAAGCCGCCGTCCTTACCGTAGTTGACGACACCCAGGTAACGTTCACCAGCAGTTAGCTCATCCCACGCCACGTTGACGGAGAAATCGCCAGTGGCCTTAACGGATTGAGAACTAGGGCTGACATCCACATTGCCCTGGTCGGCGGTGCCGACCTGCCACGTGTGCAACGTGACGTCCTGGTCGTCACCGGACCACAGGTCGACAAACACCGTGAAGGTATAGCCGCCCGGCAGGTCAATGACTTCATCGGAACCCGACGCCGCTGAGCTACCCACCAGCGTCAAGCCATTGCCGTCACCGAAGTCGTGGAAAGCGAACAAGTCGACGTCGGCATTGCTGGTGTGGTCGTCGTCAAACGATCCAAACCGTACGAAGTCGACGTCAGCGGGGACGGAGACTTCAACAGCGAACGTCTGATCGCGCTCAACCGGGTTGTCGGTCGGGAACGAGGAACCGTCCGCGTTCGACAGGGTCTGCACATCTTTCACAGAGGCGAACAGGCCAGCCGAAGACGCGGCAAGATTACCGGTGAAACCAGACTTTCCCTCCAGCGTCAGGTCACCCGAGGTGCCCTCAGCCGAAACTTCACCGTCAACGTCAAGCTCCACCGGCTGCACCACGATCGGGCTGTGAACCTGGTGGCCACGGCCATCGATCCAGGTCAGCGAACCGTAGGCGTACTCGTTGAAGTCCGCTGTGGTGCGCTTGATCGTCACATCGAACGAGGCCGTCTGGCCCGGGCGGACCACCAGGGTACGTGTCGAGACACTGACATCGAAACCGTCCGGGGCCTGAACGTGTGGGAAGTACACGCCAGCGCGCCTGTGCTTGTCAACGTTGGTGACGGTACGAGTCACGGTGTACTCACCGGTGAGAGAGCCGACCGAGATCGACGGGTAGTTCAGCTGGCTGGGCTCGATGCCACCAAAGGCGTCACACCAGCCTTCCAGGTTCGGAATCTGCTGGAACTGTCCCAGGCCACAACCGTACTGCGCCCAGTCGATGCCATCGGCGTCGTAGACCAGACCCGGGTTGAACATGCGCGAGCCGTCAACGTGACCGGCCCCGTAGTTCATCGGGGTGGCGTCCGCACCAGAAGCGGTCTTGATGGGGTTGCCCGAGTTGTCCTCGGTGTAGGCCGTGGTCATCATGGCGGACTTGATCATCGCCGGGGACCAGTCGGGGTTGGCGCTGGCGATCAGCGCGCCCAGGCCGGCAATGTGCGGCGACGACATCGAGGTTCCCTGCATCAGACCGTACTGGGTGCCGGTGGTGTGCTCGGGGTACCCAGCCATGATCTCCACACCAGGTGCGGTGATGTCCGGCTTCAGCAAGTTTCCCCCACCGGCGTTGGCCGGTCCATATGAGGAGAAGGCGGCCATCGACGGAGCGGTCTGGTCGATACGTTCGGTCTTGCCCAGCGTCACCGTGGCGTCGTCACCGGCGTAGTTCACGTACGCTTCGGTGGCCACACCGGTGTCGTAGTCAACGTGCACCGTCGGTGTCTGGTTGCGAATGACGACGTACTGCCCGGAGGGGTGGCTCGCGGTGTTGGCCACGATGACCGCCCCAGCGCCAGCGTTGATCATTTCGGCGTCGGTGTCGACGAACGGGTTGCCACGCTCACACAGAACGGCTTCGCCATCGACCTTGTCGGGGTCGATCGTGCCGAGCGTACAAGTACGAGCGGCGGCCGGGTTGGCGTCGTCGAAGGCGACGTCTTCGGCCAGCACGACTGGCAGTTCCAGCTCTTCACCCAGGAACGAACCGGACGGGAAGACCTGTCCGTCGCCCAGGGAGTAGTCAGCCTGGAAGGTCTTGTCGTGGGTCGAGGCGGCGACCGTGGTCACCCACGGGTAGTTGTGCGCCACGGTCGAGGGACCCGATCCACCGGAGTTACCGGCGGAGACGGACACGAAGATTCCGGCCGAGGCGGCGTTGAAGTACGCCACCGACACGGGCGTGATGACCGAGTCGCGGGAGCCAGAGATCGAGAAGTTCAGCACGTCTACGCCGTCGTTCAGCGCGGCTTCGATGGCCGCGACCGAGTTGGCTTCGGCGCACAGTCCACTGGCACCCCAGCACACCTTGTAGGCGGCGACGCGGGCGGCCGGAGCCATACCCGAGACGGTGCCGTAGGAGTTGCCGTCGAGGACAACCTCGACGTCGTGGTTACCGGCGGCGGTGGTGGCCACGTGCGTACCGTGGTTGAGTTCCTCCAGCGGGGAGGCGAAGCCGTGCTCGGCTTCGCCACGGCTGTCGAACCACTGGGCGCCGATGAGCTTGTTGTTGCAGGTGACGTTGTGGGCTGGGTTTTCTTCCTCGCCCTCGTCACAGACACCGTCCCACTTGGCGTCGATGATGTCCTGGTCTGGACGCGGTTCCGGCAACGGAGCCAGCGACGGGTTGGTGTGGTCGATACCGGTGTCGATAATGCCGACGATGGTTCCTTCACCAGCGTTTTCGGCGCCGCCGAACTCGCTGTCCCAGGAGCCGCCCTCGAGACCGACGAATTCGGGGGTCGACAGGGTGTCGATTTCCAGCATCCGGTCTTCGAAGATCCCCTTGACCTTGGGGTTCTTGTTGAGCTTCTTCGCCTCTTCGGCGGTGAGGTACATGGACACGCCGTTGAACACGGAGTCGTAGACCATGCTCACTTTGGAGTCGTCGACGTCTTCCAGGATTTCTTCGCGCTCTTTGGCCAGGTAGGCGCGGTAGGACTTGACTTCGGGAGAGTCAGGGTCGAACTTCTCGCCGTCCTTGACCGCGGTGGCGTTAAGGCCAGATACCTCGCCGGAGTAGGTGGCTGCGGGCTCATCGTCGAATTGAACGATGTAGTAGCCGTCCTCGAAGTCGTCAAGGTAGGCGTGTTCTTCAGTTGGGCCTTGCGTGACTTCCAAGTCATTGTTGGAGGTCGGCTCGGCGGACGCACTGTTGGCGGCCACCAAAGTCATGCCTGCGGCAGTCAATGCCGCGGCAGCAATAACGGCGCCAGACACAGTCCGACGCCGCAGTTTATGGGTTCTCGCTCCCATGTGATTGAGCTCCTTCCGGGGTATGCACCGCCAAGGGGGCGGCAGTGCATGCCAGCTGAGCCTAATTCGCATTCTTAACGATGTAAACCCAGAAGTACCTACTTCGAAGAAGCTCCACCAAATTGTTATTTTTGGGCATTGCGCAGTGGTTATGCCGCTGAATTAAGACTGGTTACCAACTAATCTCCATAGCCTAAATGGGGACTATTCGCCACTGATCACATTCCCGCGAATTCCACTAATCAGCATTCATAAATACCTTGCAATAGAATGCCTGCACTCATTTTTTCCTTTTTTGCCTTTAGTATCAACCACCTGCAAACGTGGTTCCCAATGCAATTGCCGGAATAATACCCCGGCGACCGCTTTGCTCGGTATAGCTACTAACTGACGTTTAGAGCCCTCGACCACAAAGGCCGGGAAAACATTTGTATTGACCCCGACTACGGCGAGTAAGCATCTGCGGCGAGAGGGCGAAAGGGCTTGTTTCCGGGTCGAATCGGAAACGAGGGGGCGGAACTTCCAGCAGTGGCAAGCCGAACCTGATTGTTCAAACCAAGCACGCATAGGAACAACCAAGCGCCCCGCTAGTCGCACCGGGAACTTCGAGGTTTACGTAAAAGGCACTTTCACCCTTGGGACGAAAACTCGAAAAATAGCCCCAAAACCAACAATAGTTAATCCGCATCACCGTTTGCTCGCCCAAAAACACAGGGTGCGCACGTGAGACGTTGCCGCAATGCCATGGCCCCACGACACAGCGCCGCCTATTCACGTGCGCACCCTGCGCGACCTAGCCAGCCACCGGCTGCACCACTAGCGGGCTTCGAACCTGATGACCTCTGCTATCGATCCACGTAATCGCCCCGAAGGAATACTCACCACTTGGCGCACCCGCGTGCGTGAACGTCACGTCGAACGAAGCCGTCTGGCCCGGACGCACAACCAAGGTCCGCTTCGAGACCCGAACATCGATGCCAGCGGGAGCCTCCACATGCGCGAAGTACACCCCAGTGAAATCGTCCACATTGGTCACCGTGCGGGTTACCGTATACGAACCCTCCAACGAACCCACCGAAACCGAAGGGTAATTCAGCTGACTGGGTTCGATCGGATCCACAAACTCACACATCAGCGCCAACTCCGGAACGCTCTCAAACTGGCCCAGGCCGCAACCGTAAGAAGTCCAGTCAATGAAGTCCGCGTCGTAGACCAGCCCCGGGTTGAACATGCGCGAACCATCGACATGGCCCGCACCGTAGTGCAGCGGGGTCGCCTCGTCGCCATGAGCGGTCACGATAGCCTCACCAGCAGAGTCGTCCGTGTAGGCCGTGGTCATCATGGCCGACTTGATCATCGCCGGAGACCAGTCGGGGTTCGCACTAGCGATCAGCGCGGCCAAACCCGCGATATGCGGGGCAGACATAGAGGTGCCCGACATCGGACCATACTGCGTTCCAGTGAGGTTCTCCGGGAAACCGGCCATAACCTCCACACCGGGCGCGGTAATGTCCGGCTTCAGCAAATCGCCACCACCGGCGACGGCAGGCCCATACGAGGAAAACCACGCCATCTCCGGCGCGACCTGGTCACGACGTTCGGTGGCCCCAATAGTGACCGCAGCGTCCTCACCCACCGAGGCGGCGTAGACGCGGGCAGCCTCACCAGCCTCGAGGCCGATATTGATAATCGGGAACTCGTTGCGGACCAGGTACAGCTGGTTCGCCGGGTGCTCCTCGGTATTGGCAAAGATGAACGCACCAGCACCAGCGTTCCTCACTTCGGCCAGGCTCGACCCGAGCCTGGCGTCGTCGCGCTCGCACAAGATGGCTTCACCGTCGACCTTGGCCGGGTCGATCGTGCCCGTGGCACATGTGCGGGCAGCGGCCGGGTCTGCGTCATCCCTAGCCACGTCCACGGCCGAGACCAGCGGAAATTCCAGTTCCGCGCTCTGGAACGCGGCAGACTCGAAGACCTGACCGTCCCCGAGAACGAAATCGGAGCGCAGCTTCTGCGAATGGGTCGAAGCCGCCACCGTAGTCACCCACGGATAGTTGTGGGCCACCGTGCTCGGCCCAGCCATCCCGCTATTACCCGCGGAAGCCGACACGAAGACACCCGCTGCCGCGGCACGCAAATACGCCTGTGCCACAGGCGTAACGATAGAACTGGTGGAACCAGAGATCGAAAAGTTGAGGACGTCAACGCCGTCATTGACGGCCGCCTCGATCGCGGCTACCGAGTTGGCTTCGGCGCACGTGCCGAAGAGACTCCAGCACACCTTGTAAACCGACAGTCGCGCCGCCGGAGCCATGCCCGACGCGTTCCCGTAGGAGCGCCCTTCGCTGATGGCTTCGACATCGTGGTTACCCACGGCCGTGGTGGCCACGTGCGTACCGTGGTTGACCTCCTCCAAAGGAGAGGCGTAACCGAAAGCGGCCAGACCATGGCTGTCAAACCACTGGGCACCAATCACCTTATTGTTACAGGTGACGTTGAGAGCTGGGTCCTCCTCGTCTCCCTCATCGCAGGTGCCGCGCCACTTAGCGTCGATGATGTCCTGATCCGGACGCGGTTCCGGCAACGGAGCCAGCGACGGGTTGCTCGGGTCGAAACCAGTGTCGATAATGCCGACGATGACCCCTTCACCGGCGTTGTCGGCTCCGCCGAACTCACGCTCCCAGGAGCCGCCCGCCCCATCAACACCGACAAATTCGCCGGTGCTCACAGTGTCGAGCTCAAGGTTCCGGTCTTCGAAAATGCCCTTCACCTTGGGATGATCGTTAAGGTTCTCGGCCTCGTCGGCACTCAAATGCATGGCGACACCGTTGAAAACACTGTCGTAGACCATGTTCACGGCCGCATCGTCAAAATCGGAGAGGATCTCCTCGCGCTCATGCGCCAGATAGTCGCGATAGGCCTTCGCCGCGGCCGAATCGGGGTCATAGCGCTCGCCCTCCTCCACCGCTGTCGCCGCGAACCCGCTGAGGTCTCCCTCATAGGTGACGGTGGGCTCGGCTTCGAACTCCACTATGTAGTAGCCACCGTCGAACTCATCGAGGTAGGCACTTTCTTCGGTGAACGTCTCGGACTCGAGGCCGAGTGGGGATGTTGGTTCGGCGGACGCGCCGCTAGCGGCCACCATGGTGATTCCTGCTGCGGTGATTGCCGCAGCGGTCATTGCGGTGGCGGACACGGCCCGCCGCCGCAATGGGGTTGTGACTCCCATTGTTGGGTCTCCTTCCGGGGGCGCGCGGAAAAGGGGGTCCGCGCATTAGAAGTGAGACTAATTCGGGCCCAGAGGCCGCGCATCGGGGTAAACCCTTGCAATTGCGCACAGACACCACCACATGCCACCGACGATGCTCCGAACAGCTACAACACAACGCCCGCAAAGAAAAGGGACTCGAACGAGAATTCCACGTCGGGCCTACACGCGATCTTCCACAAGATCAACTCAGGTTCAATTAATCGACGCGGCAAGCATTGTGGGACGCGCATAGATTCGCGCCAATCGAGTACGCACAAGCACCCCATACATTCGCAACCAAAAGCTTTCGATCACTTGTGAAAGTGCCGCCAGGGCACCGCATTGACCTGGCTTCGTCCGCAGCGAACCGCCGTTGGCCCCCTACTGAAACTGCGCAGGCACCTACGAAAGCGCCTGCCGCAACCGGCGCACCAACTGACATCGCACGTCGAGGTCACTGGCGCGCAACGGTCCGTACTGACTGACGTAACACGTCCGCCCCTCGAACACGACCGACGATTTTGCAGGCACCTCCGCCCGACACAGCAGCATGCGAAGCTGGCGATCCAACAGGGTCTTCGCAGCTTCAGCATCCAGGGCCAATACGGCAAAGCGGGAGTCGAACGAGGCCTCACCCGTGCGAACTCGCAACCGTCGTGCCGTGAACAGGGCGATGCGCATCCGAGGCTTGGGCACGACCAACACAGTCGGAAGCTCACGCTCGAGGTCCACCCCGACCAGGTTCATGAAGCGGTACCGCACCACCTGCCCCAAGAGAGTGCGCGGTGGAGGTCGGCGACGCGACCCTGCGAGGACGCGACTTTGCCAAATGCGGACACCATCGTCGGCAGACTCCAGCAGCGGGCCGTACGTCTCGGCGCTATCACTCCACATCGGGGGACGCGCGGCAAACCCGGCGAACAGGCGGGAGCCGGTCTCAGAGGAAGACGCGGCGCGGCCGAACGGGAGCACGTCCATCACCGTGTCGAGGCTCGTTCGGCCCCGAAAGACGAAAGCATGAGCCAGCGCCCATCGCGACAGAGCGACCTCCTGCCCCCGCAAGAGGACGATCCGCATAGCCCAGGCGACGCACAAGCCGACCACCAGGGCAGCCAGCGCGGCCACGACGCCCCACTGAAACAACGACAGGCCACTGGCCGCCTCCGAGACATAATTGATGTCTTGATCATGCAGAGCCGGACTGCTAGCTAGGGTCATGAATCGGCAATCATGCCGTCGATCTCCTCGAATGAGGCACGGAGTTCATCATCAATGAGGCTTAGAGCTCCTATCAGGTTTCTCTTCCTACTGCGGTGGAGTGATGTCGCGCCTGGCCGCGTTGTCGGCCCTTGCCCATACCCGCTGGGTATGAACAAGCACCTCCGCCTCCCCACGCACTGACAGCACACCATCCTCGCCACGGAAACAAACCTGATAGGAGCTCTTAGGCAAAAGTGCAAATTCAAGGCCGCAGGAGGCGAAGTTTACGCAGGTAAACGAGCCGACGAGAACGCTGAAAGTGCCTTTTGCATAGGCCTCAACGTCATGCCAGTGGTCAATTGATTCCTTGATCCGGTCGGCCGGGCCACTAAGCGCATGGTCAAACAAGCGAATGTTGTCCGCCAGTTCCCCTGCCGTGTCTTTGTACTTATCCACATGGCTCAGACCAGGTATCGCCATGACTGTGAAGACGTTTGTCACCAACGCCATTTGAAGAAGCGGTATTGGCGGCGGATCTTCAGCGATGAGGCGGACAGGCTGCCGGTGACCGATATGCGGACCCAGTTTTGAGGGCCGGTGTGGACCTTGTTCTTCACCGAGGCGGCTTTGAGGTCGATCTCGTCGACCGCGTAAACGCCCTCGTCGGGCAGGATGAGAACAATGCTTGAGGCCATGTCGTCAACCTGAATGTGGACTTCCCGGCTGGAGAAGATCGCCTCGGTGAAGTTGAGTTTGATATTCGAGGCTTTCCCTTTCAGGACGATCCGCTGCGGCACCCTCCAGCGTCCGAGTCGTTTGATAGTCGATGCTTTGGGGGTCAACTTCAAGAGTGCGGGCGAATCCGATTCCAGCTCACCGGGGCCGACCACCTCGACGCCGCCAGCGCTGGCCCTCAGTTGCCGGTTGATCTCGGGCAGGTCGCTGAGCAGGTCTTTGAGTTCTCCGTGGGTACGGACGCGATAAACTTCGGCGGCACGGTCGTTGAATTCGGAGAGGTCGAGGCGTCCCTCTTCGGTGCTGCGGTGCAGGTGGGCGATGACCTGCTCGCGTTCGGCATCCGAGACTCGCAGGCGGGGGTCGGGCTCTTCAGTTCCGGTCATATCTTTCAATTTAGCGAATGCGCCGGGGGTTGCGCACCAAGCCGCCGTTGCACCATTCCTGGTAGTCGAACAGTTTCGGGTACTTGATGAGGGCTTTGGTGTTGCGAATCCATAGCCGTATCCACTGGTCGCGATGTTCGGAGGCCGCTTCCAGTAGTTTCTCGACCTTTTTCTCGGTGTGGACCTTGAACTTGGTGCGCACCGCGTCGCCTGAGTAGATGTACATGACGTGTAGCGCGAACGCCCGTTTTGGGCACAGCGGGTCGGCGGCCAGTTCCAACCAGGTGTGAATGAGTTCGTCCGTTGCCAACAACAGGTCCCATTGTCGGCCTTCCGGGGGTCCCGCATGGGGGTCGTGGGCCCATTCCCGGATCTCTTCGGCAGTGGGGACCGCCGGGGTGGCAAAACCCTGAAATGGTTTCTTTGACACGCATCGCTCCTACTGTGGCCAGCGCCGAGGGTACCACCATGGGACAGCGGCGTCGTGTGTTGTCGGCGTCGGTATGGGGTGGCCGCGCTCGGCGTGGGGATTGGGGTTCGTCGCTTGCCCTCATTATTAGGTGCCTTGTCCAACTAAAGGGGCCCGGGGCCGCATCTCGCGGCTCCGGGCCCCTTTAGTTGTTGTGGCTTAGGAGCTGGGTTTGTCCGGCTCAGCCTCGGCGGCTTCTTCTGAGCTGGCTGCCTGGGCTGGGTCGGGTTTGGTCTGCTCCAGCAGCAGTTGGGCCACGTCGACAACCTGGACGTTCTCTTCTTCTCCGGAGGCGGCTACGCCGTCGTTGATCATGGTGGAGCAGAAGGGGCAGCCCACGGCGACGGTTTTCGCGCCGGTGTTGATGGCTTCTTCAGAGCGGTTGATGTTGACGCGTTTGCCGAGGTCCTCTTCCATCCACATGCGGGCGCCGCCAGCGCCGCAGCAGAAGGACTCTTTACCCGAGCGGGGCATTTCGGTGAGTCCTTGGGCGGAGATGTCGCCGAGGACTTCGCGGGGGGGCGTGAAGACTCCGTTGTGTCGCCCCAGGTAGCAGGGGTCGTGGTAGGTGAGTCCGCCTTCGAGTTGCCGGACGGGCTTGATTTTGCCGGATTTGAGCAACTCGGAGAGTAGTTCGGTGTGGTGGACGACTTCGTAGTGTCCGCCCATTTGTCCGTATTCATTGCCGAGCGTGTTGAGGCAGTGGGGGCAGGTGGCGACGATTTTCTTGGCCCCGGCTTCATTGAGCGCGGTGACGTTTTGCTCGGCGAGCATTTGGAAGAGGAATTCGTTGCCCATGCGGCGGGCGGGGTCGCCGGTGCAGGTCTCGCCTTTGCCTAGGGTCGCGAAGGAGACCCCGGCTTGGTGCAACAGTGTGGCCACCGCACGGGCGGTTTTTTGTGCCTTGGGGTCGAAGGCCGCCGCACAGCCAACCCAGAATAGGTACTCGTAGTCTTCGGCGGCCGAGTCGATGACGGGGACTTCGAAGTCGAGGCCTTCGGTCCAGTCGGTGCGCTTCTTGGGGTTTTCGCCCCACGGGTTGCCCTTGTTTTCGAGGTTGCGCAGCAGCACTCCGGCCTCGGGCGGGAAGGCCGATTCCATCATGGTCTGGTTGCGTCGCATGTCGAGGATGTGGTCGACGTGTTCGATGTCGACCGGGCACTGTTCGACGCAGGCTCCGCAGGTGGTGCAGGACCAGAGGACTTCGGGGTCGATGATGTCGCCGATGAGGCTCTTGTCGGCCTCGGCCAGCGCGATCGGGGAGACGTCTTTGAGTTGTTCGGCCGAGGCGGTCTCCTCACCCAGGGCGTCTTTGCGGCCTCCGGCCATGAGGTAGGGGGCCTTGGCGTACAGGTGGGTGCGCAGGTCTGTCATGAGCAGCTTGGGCGACAGCGGCTTGCCGGTGTTCCAGGCTGGGCATTGGTCTTGGCAGCGCCCGCATTCGGTGCAGGTGGTGAAGTCGAGCAGGCCCTTCCAGGTGAACTGTTCGACTTGGCCGACGCCGAAGGGGTCCTTTTCGGGGTCGTCGGTTTCGAAGTCGATGGGGCGGCCGTCGACGAGGGCCGGTTTGGCGGCTCCGAGCGCGACGCGGCCGTCTGCTTCGCGCTTGTAGTAGATGTTGAAGAATGCCGTCAGGCGGTGCCAGCCGATGCCCATGGTCAGGATGCGGGCGATGATGACGAAGAAGGTCCAGGAGACGAGGATCTTGCCCAGGGCCAGGAGGGTGACGACGGTGCCGAGGGTTTCGGCGCTGGTGTCGCCCCAAATGTTGGAGAGGGCGGCCGATATCGGGGAAGCCCAGGTGGTCTCGATGGCGCCCTTGGCGTATTCGGCCGAGCGAATCAGGAAGAGGAAGGACGCGATGGCGAAGATGGTGGCTTCGACGTAGAAGGCCTGCCATTGGCTGGAGCCTTCGAAGCGGGAGGTGGACTTACGTTGTCCGGCTTCGGAGGCGGGGCCGTCTTCGGGGGCGGGGTTGCGGCTGGGCAGCTTTACCATGCGCACGATGAACAGGGTGACGATTCCCAGCCATGTGAACAGGGCGATGAGTTCGGAGAGCATCAGCCACGGGATGAAGTGGCCGAGCAGCGGCAGTGACCAGTTGGGGTTGAGGACTTCGAAATAGGCCTGCACAAGGATGGGGAATAGGGAGAAGAACCCGATGAAGACAAACCAGTGGGCGGCTCCGACCAGGCTCAGTTTGAGCATGCGGGTGTGCCCGAGGGTTTCGACCGCCAGGGTCTTGAGGCGTTGCGCGCGGTTGCCGCTGCGGCTGTCGTCTTTGGCTCCCAGGCGAATGATGGCCAGGATTTGCGCGCAAGCGCGCACAAAGAGGGTGATGGCGACGGCGGTAAAGCCGAACGCGATCACCGAGGCAATGATTTGGACCGTACCCATCGGCGTCCTCCCTCGCTACAGGTGCTGTCAGACACAATAGTTGTTACTAGCCAGTAATATTTCGGCGGGGTGCGACATGACACTAATTGATCACCATTAGCGAGGTGTCCTTTTCCTGGCGAGGTTAGCCTGCCCCTTCCGCCGTGTTGGTGAAATCCGCATATGAGGCCACCCCGTCCGGCCACCCGGGGCAACCGCGTAGCCGGACGGGGCGAATAACGACCTAATCCTTGGAATCGGCCCCCTTAGAGGCCTGCTCGGCCGCCTCTGACTTCGCGCCAGCGGAGCGACGGACCGCGCGGATGTCCTTGATCGACATCAACGCCTCCACGATGACCCACATCGCCAGGCCCAAAATGATGGCGTCCAACGGCGCCAGCACCCATTCGCCCTGCTCAATAAAGTTACGCAGGTTCAAAACCAATGCCCACACCGTCATGACCGTCACGAAGACCATCGGCACCACAATCGCGATCGGATTGCGCCCCAGCTTCGTGACCCACACGGCGATGACCGCCAGCGCCAAACCGGCCATCAGCTGATTAGTGGTGCCGAAAAGCTGCCAGAGCACTCCAAACGCATACCCGGCGTCGTCCTCGCCGCCAGGCATCAGCGCCAAACTCATGCCCAAGGCTATGGTGATCAGCCCCGGCCAGGTCAAGCTGCGAGCCAGCTTCTTCCACCCGATGATGGTCGCGATTTCCTGAATCACATAGCGCTGTAGCCGCACTGCCGTGTCCAGCGAGGTCGCCGCGAACGAAATGACCACCACGGCCGCGAAAATCAACGCCAGATCCAACGGCACGCCCAGGTTCGAGGCGAAGACGGCCACCCCATCGACGAAGTTGCCAACGGCCCCGCCCGAGGCAGTGGAGAAATCCGGATACAGGCTGGACCAGTCGGCTTGGGTGGCCACGACACCAGCGGTGACGGCCAGGATTGAGCACAAAGCCAGCGAGCCCTCTCCGATGGCACCGGCGTAGCCCACGTACCTGGCATCGGTTTCCTTGTTCAACTGTTTGGCCGTGGTCCCCGAGCACACCAGCGAATGGAAACCCGATATCGCCCCGCAGGCAATGGTGATGAACAAGAACGGAAACAAGCTAGGGGAGTCAGCGGGCACATCGTTGACGATGGGAGCCACGACGGTGTTCCAGCCAACCAGCACCCCCGCCAACACCACCGCCAGGGCGATGAACAGTTGATGCGAGTTGATGTAGTCCCTCGGTTGCAACAGCATCCAAATGGGCAGGCGAGAGGCAACAAACGTGTACAGGAACAAAATGATGACCCACAAGTTGCGGGGGTTATCGAATCCCAGCCATTCGGCCAGCGGCGTGATGTCGACCGGATACATGTCGCCGACAATGATGAGCAAATACAGCGAAATGACACCGACGATCGACGGAATCAAGGCGGCGGTTTTCTTGCGATAGATGTATTGGCCGATCGCCATCGCGATGGGAATCTCGACAAAAATCGGGATCACCGCCCCAGGGTGGGCGACGAGCAAATTTGCGATAACCACCGCGAAGACAGCATTGACCAGCGTCAAAAGAAAGAAAATAATCAGCAAGAACAAGGTTCGGGAACGCTTACTGATCACATCCTGCGCCAAGACACCGATGTTGCGCGCCCGGTGCCGCACCGAAATGACCAACGCACCGAAATCATGGGTGCCAGCGGCGAAAATAGTGCCGAGGACTACCCAGGCCAAGGCCGGACCCCACCCCCAGAAAACCGCGATAGCCGGCCCCACGATCGGAGCCGCACCAGCAACAGAGGTGAAATGGTGGCCAAACAGGACATGCTTGTTAGTGGGGATGAAGTCCACGCCGTCGTGGAATCGATGAGCAGGAGTGACGAATGTGGGGTCTAGGCAATAGACTCTCTGAGCCAAATAGCGCGAGTAGAATATAAACCCGCAGGCAAATAGGGACAACACGCCTATTGCCAGCACAAAGGCAGGCATACGGCGACCTCCTCGAACGGAACGCGGCACATTGGCCTAGTGGGGTGGATCACTCAGCGGTGAAATCACACTAATATGGGCGCAAATAGGTGTCAATGACGACAAGGGTGGCGAATGATGACGAACAATGTGCCCGACACAAACCACGCGATCCGCGCCGCCGCCACCTGCGAAATCTCTTGGATCGGCGTCGACGGCAAACGCCATGCCACTGCCCTGACGCCCCTGAGTGACGGCGAACAGCTCACCGTGGCGTTCACCTTCGCCCAGGCCGAGCAAGCCCGCTCCCTGGCCGAGGCCGACACCGCCACCGTCACCATCACCGACCCACGTTCCGGTTCATCCACCTGGACACCACTGCTCATCCACGGCGACGTCTCCATGCGCGTCGACCTCGAGGGCGAGATCTTCACCGACACGCTGCTACCTGAGGAACTGGCCAAATACCCACCCTCCCGGGCGCTGGCCGACTCGATCATCCTGCGCCGCGAACACTGGTGGTACTTGCCACGACTACTTATCGACATCACACCCACCGCAGTCGAACCCTTCGCCGAACGCATAAAGGGACAACCGCTGCTCTTTACCAGCGACCGCCGCGCCCACGTCCTCGATACCAACCCCATCGAGGTTCACCGGCCCACCGAATCGCACCACATCGGCGAGGACATGCCTGAGGGGCCAGCCGCATTGTTCAACCACGACTTTTCCGTGCCCGACATGGAACAGTGGACCGAATGGCTCGCCACCGGCGACATCGCCCAGGGCGAATTCCACTTTGACTTTCAAACCGGGACGGTGGACCTGTCCCGCCCGCGCGGGCTCTTCGCTCGGTTTCGACACCAAGCCCAACTAGAGAAAGCATGTCGTACCGCCCTGGCAGCGGCAGGCCACCAGTAACGCATACCCAGCGCAACCCGCATTGCGCACCCGGCGCGGGGAGGATCTGGGCCCGAAATACGCGGCCGTGCGGGCCAGGGTGCTCCCAGGCCCCAGGTCGCGGTTTTCCACAACCACAAAACTTCTTCTTGACCCCTGAACCGCCCCTTGAAAAGATAGAATTTGGGGGTCCCAGCGTGAAACTTTCTCACCTTTCGGCGCGCGGCTGAGCAAGGCGAGAGACCAAAATAGGGAGCGCTGGCACATCCATCGTGATACAAGAAAGAGACGATGACGATCACCACTCCCGACGCACTAGCGTCACCGGATCTGCCGTTGCGTTACAAGGCAGTCCGCGAGCTCACCGAAGACCTAGCCGCACCACTGTCGGCCGAAGACCAAAGCATCCAGTCGATGCCCGACGCCAGCCCCACAAAATGGCATCGAGCGCACACGACATGGTTCTTCGAAACCTTTCTCCTCCAACCCCATCTACGCGACTACCATGTCTTTCACCCACAGTTCGGCTACCTGTTCAACTCCTATTACGAAACAGTCGGGACCCCACACCCACGCCCCGAACGCGGCATGATTTCTCGCCCCGGCATCGAAGAAGTCAAAGCCTACCGCCAGCACGTCGATGCGGGAATGGAACGCCTACTGACCGACAAACCAGGAGACGACCTAGCCGCACTAGTCGAACTGGGGCTCCAACACGAACAGCAACATCAAGAACTGTTGCTCATGGACATCAAACACGCACTATGGCAAAACCCGCTCCAGCCCTCCTATGCGGACCTACCGCCACCAAAGCCCACTACGGCGGCATCCCTCAGTTGGATCGAACACCCCGGCGGCCTCATAGAAATAGGGCATGCGGGAACCGGCTTCGCCTACGACAACGAAACACCCCGCCACAAAGTGTGGTGCGAGCCGTTCGCGCTGGCCAACCGCCTCGTGACCAATGGCGAATGGAAAGCCTTCATCGAGGACGGCGGCTATCAGCGCCCCGAACTGTGGCTATCCGAAGGCTGGGCCACCGTCCAGGAACAGGGCTGGAAAGCGCCACTGTATTGGGACCACACTGGAGACGAAGCCTTCACCCTCGCAGGTCCACAAGCGATCGACCCAGCTCAGCCAGTCTCACACGTTAGCTACTTCGAGGCCGACGCCTACGCCACCTGGGCCGGTCATCGCCTACCGCGCGAATCCGAATGGGAATGCGTAGCAGCGGCATTGCCAACCGAAGGTGCGTTTCTCAACCAAACACGCCTGCGTCCCCAACCCGCCCAAGGTAAGCAAAGCCCCATGCAAATGTTCGGCGATGTATGGGAATGGACCGCCAGCTCCTATCTTCCCTATCCCGGGTATCAGCCCCCCAAAGGAGCCATCGGCGAATACAACGGAAAGTTCATGGTCAACCAACACGTCTTGCGAGGAGGATCTTGTGTGACCCCGCCGCATCATGTGCGGGCCACCTACCGAAACTTCTTCGGCGCCAACGCCCGCTGGGCGTTCAGCGGAGTTCGCCTCGCCACATGATTACCGACAGTGCTTGACGATTAACTCTCGCGCGTTGCGCTTGGCGATCGAGTCCTCGTCCATGCGCACCATGAACCGGCTCGGGTTAGGCAGCGAGTCGAAACCTAGCTTGCGGTACAGCTCATGGGCGTCCAAGGTCGCCAGCAGCCATCTGCGGATCGGCGTCAATTCGGGGTGCTCCAACAAAAACGAACCCAGCCACGAGGCCAAGCCGTTGCCCCGGTGTTCTTCCAAGACGAACACATCAGCCAAATAGGCAAACTGGGTAAAGTCGCTGACCACACGGGCATAACCGACCTGGCTACCCTCGAAGTAGACACCGACAATCAGTGAATGCCGGGCAGAACGCTCCACATCGGCTCG